>NZ_BIFW01000003.1 GCF_003967595.1 Companilactobacillus musae
GAGCATTAGCCTAGCGTTGTGAATTATTCGCCTACTTTGCGAATAGTTTGCAATGCGTAGCTAAGCGGAAGAAATTGGCTTGTGCAACTCGTTTCAAAAAATCCCCATATGGTTAAATGCCACATGGGGATTTTTTTGCGTTAAATCGTTATTTGCGCTAAGTTATTGCTAGTAATCTAATTAATTCGAGGTCTTAAATTATGGAACCAACTTTTAATAAAATGACACCAGCTGGATATAAAGCTATCGAACAGGAAATTAAAGATCTAAAAAAAATTCGACCAGAGAAAATTAAAATTCTAGCTGCCGCAGCTGCCTTGGGTGATCGTTCTGAAAATACAGAATATTCCTCTGCCAAACGTGATCTAGGACACTTAGAAGGCCGCCTACGCTTCTTAGCCAAGCAGTTACAATATGCGGACGTTGTTACACCTGCTAATAATGACAAGTTAGATATTGGTAAATTCGTTACGATTGAATTTATGGATGAACACGATCAAATTACTTACCAATTAGTCGGTAAACAGGAGGCTAATCTAACTGAAAACAAAATTTCTTTTGCTTCGCCAATTGGTAAAGCTTTAGATAATCATAAAGTTAATGATATTGTTACTGTCCATGCACCCGCTGGATCTTATCAAGTAAAAATCATCTCAATTAAGATATAGATAGACTTTAAAATTTAGAAAATATTCATTATGCCTAAAGGCGATTGCTTATAATTTTTATAGAAAACGAAATCATGAGAATTTAAATATGGTATATACCTATTATGAAGAATGCCCATTTTGCGCTAACTTATATACATACCTCTGCTTTATAATGTCATGATATTAAAAAAACAATAGTCAAAACTCGACAACCACGGGTATAATAAGGTATTGATTTTTTAGGAGGATATATTTTCATGGATGAAAGTAAAAAGTTAGCCAAGAAAACCCTAGATCGAGGCTTTTGGTTAGCATTTTGTGCTTCTGCACTCTGGGGAGTTTCAGGTACCGTCTTACAGGTCGTTGCCAAAAATTTAAATATTCCTGCTATGTGGTTTATTGCTACAAGAACTACCTTAGCCGGAATTATCCTTTTAGTAGTTGGTTTAATTGTTTTACCAACCAGCGAATTCTTCGCTGTCTTTAAAAACTGGAAAGATCTCTTAAAATTAGTTAGTTTCTCCATATTTGGACTGCTAGCTAACATGTTTACTTTTTTTCACGCTATTAAGACTGGAAATTCATCAACTGCTACAATTTTGCAGTACTTATCACCTCTCTTTATTATGATTGGTGCAATTATCTTTACTAAAAAGAAAACTTCACGTATTGACGTTATCTCATTCGTCCTAGCGCTTATCGGTGTTGTTTTGATGATTACTCGAGGTGATCTGGGACATCTTTCAATACCACTTGTTTCCCTTCTCTGGGGTATTGGTAGTGGTATTACGGCAGCTTTATATATCACCATTCCACAATCATTAATTTCTAAATATCACGGAATTCTAATTACCGGTTGGGGTATGTTGATTGCTGGTATCATCTCCAATTTCTTCAGTCCTATCTGGGTCAATCCCCCCAAGATGACCACAGCCAGCGTGCTTGGCGTTGGTACTGTTATTCTACTTGGTACTGTTTTAGCTTTCCTACTCATGGTTTTGAGTACTAGATATACTACTGCAGCAATCATAAGTATTACTGATGCCGTTCAACCATTCACCACCTTAGTATTAAGCGTTATTTTCTTACACTATTACGTTAACGTAGCCGAAATCATTGGTGCTATCATTGTTGTTTTAGCTATTTATGTATTAAATCGCTACGATACCGAATAGTTATTATCAAGTCAGAATCTAAATGGTTCTGGCTTTTTTATTGATTATTTTTAATCTGATAATCCCTTGAAAAATCAGTTCAGGAGGTAGAATTAGCTGGATAAAAGATTTGATTCAACAACCACATTATTACCATTGCAAAAATCCTTCATTATCGTGTCGTCCAGTCAGTGACAGGTTTTTTTGATAAATTTCATTTTTTTCTTTATTTTATAAAAAATTGCGTTAAACTTAATATCAACCAATTATTAGAAAATGTTAATTTTTCTAACGATATTCTAATCAAAAAGAAAGAGGGATTGTAATGAAGATTTACTTATACGGAGTTCGAGAAGACGAAAAGGGTTACCTAAAAGAATGGCACAACGCTCATCCAGAGGTGACTATCGATTATACTAACCAAATTTTTAACGACGATACAGTCGATTTGGCTAAGGATGCTACAGGAGTAGTATTCCTGCAAACACAACCTTATCCAAGAACTGCTTTGAAGAAATTGCATGACTTTGGTGTCAGCAAAATTTCAGTTCGTAACGTCGGTTTGGATGGCTTTGATTTCAAGGATCTCCGTGATTATAAGTTTTCATTGACGAATGTCCCTGTTTACTCACCTAATGCGATTGCCGAACATACGACAGGCCTAATGCTTCGTTTGTTGCGTCGCGTTCCCGAGTTTGATAAAAAGTTCAATAATACTGACTTCAGTTGGTTCCCTACTATTGGTGAAGAAATCAATGGAAAAACTGTTGGTATCGTCGGTACTGGTCATATCGGTTCAGTAGTTGCTCGTATCATGATGGCCATGGGTGCTAAAGTTGTAGCATATGACATCAAGCCTAATCCATACTTGGAAAACTTGGGAGTCTACGTTGATTCTCTTGACGAAGTACTCGCTCAAGCCGACATTTTGACTTTACACACTCCACTAGCCAAGCGAGATGTTCATATGATCGATGCTGACGCTATCAGCAAGATGAAGGACGGTGCTATTATTATTAACGCTGCTCGTGGTGGTTTGATTGATACTGATGCTTTAATCGCTGCTCTCGATAGTGGCAAAATTGCTGGTGCGGGATTGGATGTCTTGGAAACTGAAAATGATGTCTTCCAAAAGAAATTCAATAATCTCGAAGAAGTTAAAGACCCTCAATTTAAAGCATTACTCAATCGAGATAATGTTATCATCACACCACACACAGCTTTCTACACTACTACTGCCGTGCATAACATGGTCTTTGATTCTATGACTGATAATCTCAAAATGCAAAAAAATGAACAGCCTAAGTATCCTGTTGACATCAACGTTGAATAAGAAATAATAGCATCTACTAAGAATTCGGCTATACTATAAATTTGCCGTTTTCTACAAAAAAACCGATTGGGCTCAAACTACTGAGTTCGTCGGTTTTTTATTTACTTTGTTATTTATTTAATTTCATTAAAAGAACATTTTTGAATCGACAAATAAATTCTGATTTAATAGGGGTGTTACTTATTAAAGGAGGACTCGATTCAAATGAAAATTTTTGCATATGGAATTCGTGATGATGAAAAACCATCACTAGAAAAGTGGAAAAAGGCCAATCCTGATGTTGAAGTAGATTTTACAAGTGAAATTTTAACTGCCGAAACTGCTCCCTTGGCCAAAGGTGCTAATGGTGTAGTAACCTTACAAACAGCTCCCTATACACGTGATGCCTTGGAAATTTTGAACAAATTTAACATTCATAATATTTCTATTCGTAATGTCGGTGTCGATAATTTTAACTTCAAGGATTTGAATGATTTAAAATTTAATCTAACAAGCGTTCCTGTCTACTCTCCTAATGCCATTGCTGAACACGCTGTGCTATTAATGGGACGTTTATTACGTCGTATCCCCGAATTCGATCAAAAGATGGATAACGGCGACTTTACTTGGTCTCCTACCATCGGTAAGGAATATCGTGAGCAAACCATTGGAGTAGTTGGTACTGGTCATATTGGACGTATAGTTATCAAAATCCTTCAAGGATTTGGTGCCAAAGTCGTTGCCTACGATGTTTATCACAATCCTGAAATTGAAGAACAAGGTTTGTATGTAGATAGCCTTGAAGAGCTTTACAAACAATCAAACATTATAACGTTACATGTTCCTTTATTTGATAGCAACAAACACATGATCAACGAAAAAGCTATTTCTGAAATGAACGATGGTGTCTATATTATCAATTGTGCTCGTGGTGAATTAATTGACACTGATGCCCTAATTGCCGGCTTAGATAGCGGAAAAATTGCTGGTGCGGGATTAGATGTATTAGACGATGAAAATTCAGTTTTTGGTAAAGTTTGGGGTAGTATTGATAAAATTCCTAATGATAAAATCAAAAACTTAGCCCAAAGACTCAACGTTATCGTTACACCACATAGTGCCTTTTACACTGAAACAGCCATTCATAACATGATTACAACTTCATTTGATTCCAATAAAATTTTGATTGAAGGTAAAAAGCCAAGTACTCTCGTTGATACTAAAAAATAATATTTTACGAAGAAAACAGAACCCATTAAGAGGATTCCGACATATTTTATATGTCTCGAATACTTTTCAATAGGTTCTGTTTTTCTTTTTGGTAAATATTACTTTTATGAATTATGATAATTATATTTTTAGAGAGTAAAAATTATAAATAAAATCAATATTTAAATACAATAAATGATGTAAAATGACTAAATCAAGTATTATACTTATTTCTTAAAAGAGACACTTTGTAATATTTAAGAGATGATCAATCATGAAAAAATATAATACTATTTTAGTAATTTTATTAACCATCATCGTATTTTTATCAACTTTAACTCCTGTCAAAGCAGTCGCCGATGATTCAGATGCCTTAAAACAGGCTCCTGATGGTCTACCTGTCAGTAATTACTTTTCAATTCTAAATCCATTAAGACCTAGCGTTGCTGATACTAATTATCCATTCATGCATAATTCTGCCAAAATTGATCCTGACAACAAAAATATCGTTATTTTAGCAAAAGGTAATGTTAATGATGAAGACCCCGACAGTAAAGACGGTGCATATGGAGCAGCTTGGTCAGATATGAATAAAAATAACTACATTGATATCACTAAACATCAGACGGTTTCTGTTTGGTTATATTTTGGATCTGGTGATTATGGTGGTTCTAATATTAACGGTGAAGGTATGGCCCTAGTCCTTCAAAACGATCCTAGAAAAAACACTAACAACCAAAGCCAAGCTCTTGGTGCAGGCTACCAAGGACTTGGTTCATTAGGTTATGACCGTTCAACTTTAAATTACAGCAATCAACTTTGGGGATTATCCAATACAATCTCTAATCCTCAAACTCCAACACCAGATTATGTAGCTAGGACAGCAATCCAAAATAGCGTTTCTTTGGACTTTAATGCAGAACGTAACGATACCATATCGGGGTCAGGATTATCTAAAAATGGTCCTATTGAACTTTATAAAACACCCATCACCTACAATTTCACTGGCTCAGCTTATGGAATCCAAGAGTACACTCTCAATGGATTTGATACTGTTGATACTTCCGATCCCTACGGTAGAAAAATATCCAAGGATTATCCTGGATACAACGATCTGATAGCCCAGCGTCCTTTACTTGACTATGCCTTACGCCAGGGCAACAGTGGTGGTAATGGTTTTGGCTCCATTTCCATGACTTACCCTGGAAACAGCCTAACTTATCAGCTTGGAGATCTATTGACCACTGCTGGAAACTATTCTTATTTCACAAATAAAAAAGCTATGTCCACAGTCCAAGCCTATACAAAATCGGCCAGTTTGATAAACGGTAGTGACAATAATCGTAAAGATATTTACTGGCATCATGTCACTTTCACATGGAATCCTGCTCAAGATATTAACGGCAATCCTACTAAAGATGGTCTCCCCGTTTCCGGTGGTACGCCAGCGTCAATCACTTATCACTTCAATGACAAAATGCCTGATGGATCAACTAATATTGGTAATACCTTTTATCAAAAGGTTGACGACACTATTCCAGTTGATCCTTCACAGTTCGATTTAACCAATGGGAATACTAAAGTCTATTGGGGAGTTACTGGTGCTAACAGCAACGATAGTAACGTTCATAGTAAATTGGCTATTTTTGAATCGATTCCTGCCCTAGCAACTGCAAAAGTATCTTCCAAAATAATTGACCACAGCTTGAATGATCAATTCATTACCGATAACAATTCTACTGTCCCTGAACGCCGTGTTTTCAACAATGATAAATTAACTTTTGATTATGCTTTAAATTTTGATAACGAATCTAGTCATCAAAATTGGAAAAATATTATTTCTAAAATAAATCTTCCTAACAATGATATTCGTTTTGACACCGCTACGATAACCTATCACACTGATTCTGGGCAAAATGATGACAAAACTGAAGTGGAATCAATTCCATTAAATTGGGACAAAGAAACTACTAACGAAATCAAACATGATTTAATTCACTCACTGGGAACTTTCAACGACGTTAACACCCCTAATAATTACACTAGCGCCAACATAGATTTTAACGGAACTGCAATCAATACTGCCGCCTCAATGATTACTGTCAATCCAGAACCGGCTGTATTCACTGGTAGTAACGCTATTGAAACGACTAGTAGTCCTCAATTTTATATTGAAAATAATTCCGGCAACAATAAACTTTTACAATTAGAAGTTTCTAAAGATTTAGATTTTCAAAATATAAATTATCAAACTGATTCCAAATTAGTAACTCGCAAATCTCCTTTTATATTAAACGTCACAAGTTTACAATCCCCTTGGATTTTGCAAGTATCTTCAAACGGTCTGTTCCTAAATAATACTGCGGATAAATTCAACGGTAACCTAGTTTATAAAGAAAATGAATCATCAGATCCTTTATCAATTTCAAACAATCTAAAAACTATTGCTCAAGATCAAAAATCATATGAGAATATGACTACTGATTACTTAGCTCGAGATTGGACCTCCGAAGACGGAATTCTCTTACAGCCTACTTCTCCACATAATAAAGTTGGAAAGTATACCGGTACAATGAATTGGGAAGTAGTTAACGCTCCCGAAAATAATGCCAAAAACTAAATTAATTTCAAAATCCTATTTGACAAACAAAAAATCAAGGTGTAAATTAGTCACCAATCAGATAATTAAAACTTATTTAATTTAATTAGACGTTGAAGAGAAGAGTAAATTAACTAGTAATTTGTAGAGTGACCATTGGATAGTGAAAAGATGGAACGAACGTTAATTGAAGATGAGCTTGGAGTCTTACCTAGGTGAAAGCCAAAGGTACGCAAGGATGCGATATCATCCCGGACATGTTAGTGTCGTTGAGGTATTTTGTGTAAACAAAATATAAATTAGGGTGGTACCACGGTAATCGTCCCTACATTGCAGAGAAAGTCTGTATATGTAGGGGCGATTTTTTAGTTTCCTTCATACAAACGCCTAACTGACGTTCGTATATTCCTTTTTACCATGATTACTTCACTTTCCTTGCTCTTAAATTAAATAAGTTAAAAACTAGGAGGATTCACTTATGACAACAAAAACATTAAACAAAATCGGATTCCAACATGTGGGAAGTTTTCTTAGACCCGAAGAACTAAAACAGGCACGAAAAGATCTTGCCGCTAAAAAAATTACTCAAGACCAATTAACAGCTATCGAAGACAAGGCAATCAAAAATCTTGTTGACAAGGAAGTTGCAGTTGGACTTGATTACGCAACTGATGGTGAATTCCGCCGTTCATATTGGCATTTAGACTTCTTCTGGGGCTTTGATGGTATTGAACATATACATTATGGTGAAGGTTATCATTTTGCTCATGAGGAAACTCGTGATGATACTGCCATTCTTTCAGGAAAAATTAAATTCAATCCTAATCATCCCTTCTTAAAACATTTTGCTTATTTGAAATCATTAACTGACAATTTAGATATCGAACCTAAGCAAACCATCCCTGCTCCATCTCAACTTTACATTGAATTGATTCGTGGAACTAATGATGACAAGATCAAGGAATTTTATCCAAATATTGTTGATTTGTACAAAGATATTGAAAAAGCTTATCACGATATTATCATTGCTTTCTACAATGAAGGCGCAAGAGTAATTCAATTAGATGACTGTTCATGGGGATTATTCTTAGATGATAATTTCTTGGCTACTCCAGACGGTAAAGCTTATGCCGAATCAGGAATTCAAGATATCTTGTTGGACCTTAATAACAAAGCCATCGAAAATTTGCCAGAAGATCTAACTATCAACACTCATGTTTACCGTGGTAATTACCATTCAGACTTTGCTTTCTCTGGTGGTTACGGTCCAGTTGCTGATACACTTTTTGCCAAAGAAAATGTCGATACTTACTTCCTAGAGTACGATTCTAAGCGTGCTGGCGGTTTTGAACCATTAGCCAAAGTATCTGGCGATAAAAAAGTTGTTTTAGGATTAATAACTTCTAAATCTGGTGAACTTGAAGATCGTCAAGAAGTCATCGACCGTATCAAAGAAGCTAGCCAATATCTTCCCTTGGATCGCCTTTGGTTATCAACCCAATGTGGTTTCGCCTCTACTGAAGAAGGTAACGTTTTGACCGAACAACAAGAATGGGACAAACTAAAACTAGTCAAATCTATTCAAGATGAGGTTTGGGGTTAATAACTATTGATAACGCTTTCATCAAGAACTACAATATAGGTGGAAATAAAGTTTATAGATGTTGGAGGCGTTGAACTATGATGAAACTTATAGCAGACTTATTCAACAGAATTGTAGACTACACACTTAACTTTGATTGGTGGTAAATCAGCTTACAAATCTGTAAGAGTAATGTAAGTAGATCAAATGTATAAAAAAAGAAAAAACTCTTAATATACTTTTCAGGAGGTAATTCAAATGAGAAGTTTTTTAAGAGTTTTTTTGTTGGGTATCGTAGTTTTGGGAATTGGTTACTTAGGAGTTTGCGCTTATGCTAAGGATAACACTAGTCAGACTGCCCAATCGTTCAATGCCGTGAATATCTTAGTCAAACGTGAACCTAAATATGTCAAAATTGATAATCGTAATGCCAAAGACGAGGACGGCTATGGCAATTATACATACAATCTTAAGAGTTACGATGACAACGGTCATGAGCATCCTATAAAATTCATGGGTATGGGTAAGTTGAAGCAGGGTCACTACCTAAGACTTGATACTAAAGGTAGCTATGTTTATTCATATAAGGAAGTATTCAAGAAAGATATGCCAAGTGATGTCTACACAAAATTAAATTTGTAATTAAAAGAAGAATAATATTTATTAAGCATTCAAGGTAGTAGAATACTTGAAATTAATAGATATCATTCTTCTTTTTTATATCCAAAATTAAACTACTAACAAAGTAGAACACTAGTCTGGAACAAATATTTTTTGATTAATTCATATTTAGTTCGTAAGCAAATCTTCTTGAATCAATTTTATCCTCAACGTGAACCGTACCTCTTCTTTTAAAGCCAAAATCAGTTATTAATTTCTGCATACGGATATTAACTGGATGTGTATCTATTCTGAAATCAGAATAATTTAATATTCTCCCAACCGTTAATAGATTTGAAAATATTTGTTTACTTAGCTGCATTCCTCGAAAACGGCTGGCAATAGCAACACGGTGAATTGTAAGATAATGATCATCACCACTCCATTTTCCATCTTCAATATTTTTATAATTATCTTCGATTTGAGTACTCAAGGTAGCCGTTCCAGCTATATTATCATCAACGATCAAAACCCAGTTGAAACCATTATTGATATCAATTTCAAATTGTTTTCTATCTGGATGTCCATCTTGCCATTGAGGACTGCCATCCTTTTTTAGAAGTGCCTTTGCTTCATCAATAATTTCCATAATGTCATCTAAATCTGATAACTTTGATTTTCTTAAATAAATTTCTGCCATTTATCTTCTTTCCCTTACTTTGAATATTTTTTAACAGTTGCCTGAATCTCTTGCATATCCTTAATTACTTTTACTAATTCTTCATCTGGTATTTTTGAAAAAAGATTTTCAATTTGCATATCAGCACGATGATTATCTTCTTCCAAAGCTAATTTACCTTTAATAGTCAATTTTAATTTTTTTATCCGACGATCTTTTTCGTCCCTTACATCAACGATTAGTCCTTCATTCTTTAATTTCTTCAATACCCGACTTAAATAACCCTTATCCAATTGCAGTAATTCCATCAACTGATTAGCTGTATCCACTCCTCGATTGATTTCCAAAAAAATTCGGGATTCTAACAATGTAAAATGTGTATTTAAATGATACTTATCCGTTAGTCTCAGTATTCTTGTATAAGAGCGATTGAATTTTCGGATCTGATCGATATTCTCTTTATCCATATAATCATTCCTAACAATTTATATAGTTGACTTTAGCAACTATAATTATTAAAATAAAAAAAGTTGCTAAAGTCAACCATTTTATTTAGGAGTATATTTATCATATGTCGAAACAAATTAAAAAATCACTCTTTATCATGGTCTTCGGGACCTTCTTTGGTGTTTTGTGCTCAACCTTAATGAACACAGCTCTACCTACATTTATGCGTGTCTTTCAAGTCAATTCATCAACTGTCCAGTGGTTAACCAACGGCTATACTCTAGTCAACGCCTTGATGATTCCTACAAGTGCCTACTTTATTAAGAAATTTTCCTTTCGACACTTATTCATTACTTTTAGTTCTGTTTTCTTAGTTGGAACTCTTTTAGGTGCAATTGCCAATACTTTTATCATGGTTATTATCGGCCGCATGATTCAAGCTATCGGTACCGGTATGATGATGCCTCTGGTTAATGTTTTAGCTATGCAATATACCGACCGCAATAAACAAGGTGCTGTCATGGGTATCATTGGCTTAGCCTTTAATTTTTCACCTATCATAGGACCCACGCTCTCTGGTATAATTCTGCAATATTTCCCTTGGCAATATCTCTTTATCTTAATTTTGCCTTTTATTATTGCTGTAGTTCTATTATCGATTTTTCAATTACCACAGGTTGAAACCAACGATAATCCTAAATTTGATGTACCTAGCCTGATAACTATCAGTTTGGGATTGCTATTCTTATTAACTGGTTTTTCAAATATTGGCCAAGCTAATTTCGTTTCCTTTAGTGTTTTAGGTTTCACTACTATTGGCTTGATCTTAATCGGAATCTTTGCAGTTATGGAAACAAAAGCCGATAGTCCAATTATCAATTTTGAAATTTTTAAACATTCGCAATTCACTTTTGCTACATTGATCAATATGTTGATCGTGCTAACTATGTATGGCAATACAATTCTTTTACCATTAATGATCCAGATGATTCTTCACAAAAGTCCCCTAATTTCTGGTCTAGCACTTTTGCCAGGGGCTCTTCTAACTGGTTTCATGTCACCAATCAGTGGTCGGCTCTTTGACAAATATCCGATTAAACGCATTGTCGTCACTGGTGTTCTAATTGATTGCTTCGGAACATTTATGCAAGCAGTTATTGACGTCAATGCTTCGGTTTTGATGTTAACGTTAGGACAAATGATTCGACAACTCGGTCTAGTTTTAATCTTGATTCCTATTCAGACACATGCTCTAAGTGCCCTACCTAAGAAATATCTCTCCGATGGGGTTGCTACATTCAATACTCTCAGGCAAATTGCTGCTTCATTTGGTACAGCTATTATTATTGCTGTAATTACAATGGCCGATAAAATAATCACTGGAAAAGCTACCAATCAGGCAGTTGGTATTCAAGCCGGATTTTTAGCCTGTCTGGGCTTTTTGATCATAGCCCTAATAACTACTCACAAATTACATCGTCCGGACTTAGAGGACTAAAAAAGAGCTAACAGACGTAAATATCTGTTAGCTCTTTTATTTTATCTAATTATTTAGATTCTTTAGTATCACGGCTTCTCAAGAAATCAAGAACAGCTTGTGTCTTAGCGCGTTTTTCTGCACCATTTTTTTGGTTTACAGGACGGCGGTGGCCAGTCATACCTTTATGTGTATTTTGTGACATCTAAAAAACCCTCCTTCCCGTTATGCAATTTAACTTATTTTATTAACCCTATTATTATAATGGGAACTAAGTTAATTTTCAACCTTATTTACCATAAAAAAAAACTAATCAATTATCATCTTGATCAGTTCTTTTTGTATCAATTGTTTTATCCGAATGACTTAGCGACTAGTCTATTCAGTTACAGTACTTTCACCTTTGTTATCCAAAGGTTCTGATTCTTTGGAACTGACTGTTTCTTTACTCTTATTATGCACACGGAATGCTAATATGAATCCAAAAACAGCTAATATTAATGTAAACATAAATCCGTAGTGAGCGCCATTAGTAAATGCTAATTTTGCTGAATGTCCGCCATTAGCAAAATATGTTGCTTGACCAGTACTCAAAAGAATTGTAGCGATACCGGTTGCGACAGCACCGATAACTTGTTGGAATGTGTTAATAATAGCTGAACCATCAGCTGATTGATAAGCATCCAATGAATTTAGACCATAAGTTTGTGATGGTGACATTGCCAAAGGCACACCAATCATCAAAACAATATGGGCAGCAATGATATATCCAAGCGAACTATTTGAGTTACTGAACAAGAACATTGCTGAACCAATGATAGAAATCAAGAAACCAAGACGTGACATGGCCTTAGCACCGATTTTATCGTAGGCACGACCAGCACCGAATGAAACGACAGCATTAATAACACCACCGGGTAACATTACGATACCAGTAAGAGCAACGGCGACACCTAAACCATTTTGTAAGTACATTGGCAAAAGGTACATTGCTGATAATGTGATACCGAAATTGATCATAACTAAAATTGAACCAGTAACGAATTCCGGTTTCTTTAAAACTGTAAAGTCCAAAGTTGGTACTTCAGCGTGCAGTTGTTGTCTGATATAAATAACTAAGAAAATCAAACCGATAACTAATGCAACTAAAGCCATAGTCATGTTTTTACTTAAAAAGCTAATTCCGAAGACAATCAAACCAAAACTAATAGTTGAAAGAATAATAGCTAACCAATCAACTTTTGGTTTAGTAACTTCAAAGACATTCGTTAAATTTTTTTCCATAATAATTAGACCAATCAATAGGAAAATAATAAATGACCAGAAGATATATCTCCATGATAAGGCACCCAAAATGATACCTGAAATTGTAGGTCCGATAGCTGGGGCAAACATAATAACCAACGCAGCCATACCTAGTGCAGCACCTAATTTGTTAGGTGGAAAAATTCTCATAGCAATTGAGAACATTAATGGCAAAATAATACCTGTAGCAATACCTTGGATCATTCTACCAACTAAAAGCATTGGGAAACTCATTGCCAAAGCAGCAATTACAGATCCCACGATGAAATCAAGTAAACCAAATCTAACTAATCCCCTAGTTGAGAAATGTTTAGTCAATAAACTTGAAAGTGGTAAGACAATTGCAATCACAAGCATATAGCCTGTAACTAACCATTGCGCTGTACCCGTTTCAACGTTAAAAGCTTTCATAATTGATGGAAGGGCAATATTCAATGATGTTTCACTGAACATTCCGACGAATCCACCAATCAGAACACCCATCAATGCTAGTAACGGATGAAGAGGTTTTGTATTTATTTGTTGAGTTTTACTCATATAAAGTTACCTCCGTTTATTGCAACAGTAGGTTAATATACCAGAAAAAAGCTTTTTTCGTAAGTTCTTTCTGAAATTATTTATATTTTTTCAAGAAAATTTAATTAAATATGCCGTCCTCCGCAACAAAGAAAATTGGGCTGGAACGTAGTGGGCACGAATTTGAACCATTTCTCCGAAATGTTTCAAATCTCGGTCTTTTTCTAAGTGACTTCATCACTAAGAAAAATTTCACTACTAAGACCATTTTCTTTGTTGCTCCGGACTAGTGTCTATATTCTTCATTTAGAATTCTATAATTTCAGTTCTACAAACCTGGATACAAAAATAACAGTACCTATTTAAAAACCATAAATATACAAACATATATCCTGTAAGTTTTTAATAAGTGCTGTTATTTAAAATTAAATTTCTACTACTTTAAAATACTATTGATTTTCTCAATTTCTGAATCTGAAAAGTCCATATTATCTAGCGTTTTCAAATTATCGTCCAAATGCTCAACACTTGTTGTTCCAATGATTACACTGGCCACAACTGGATCTCTCAAAAGCCAAGCTAATGACATTTGGCTCAAGGTTTGATTACGAGATTTGGCAACATCACTCAGATCATTGAGTTTCTTAACCAATGCATCTTTCCCGTTATCGAAAAGATATTTATTGGTGTGATGAATCTTAAATGTATCGGGAATTCCTTCAAGATAACGATCTGAAAGTAATCCTTCAGCTAATGGTCCATAAGCAATTGTGCCAGCACCGTTATCTTTCAAAATATCAGTAATTCCAGAAGATTCAACGTGATCATTTAAAATGTTCATACTCATTTGATTAAGAACAAATGGAGTTCCTAATTTTTTAAACCATGAAATAATTTCTTTGAGTTCAGTCGATTCATAGTTAGAAACACCGACATATAGAGCCTTCCCTGATTTGACGATGTCGTCTAATGTTCGAGCGGTTTCTTCAATAGGTGTTTTATCGTCATAACGGTGTGCATAGAAGACATCGACATAGTTTAATTTTAATCTTGTCAATGAATCGTTAATACCTTGAATCAACGATTTTCTTGAGGTACCAATTCCGTAAGGCCCGTCATGAATTTCATAACCTACTTTAGTCGAAATAACTAACTCATCACGATAGGGTTTCAATTCATCATTTAAAATTTCACCTAAAAGTTTTTCAGAGCTACCATAATCACCATCACCATAGTGGTTCGCTACATCGAAGTGAAAGATTCCCTTATCAAAGGCATGCAAAATGACTTTCTTTCTGTCAGCCAAAGGATCAGCACTGCCATAATTTCTCCACAATCCTAGAGAAATAGGTGGCAACATTAATCCAGAGTTTCCCGCGTGACGAACATCATTACTAGTGTATCTACCGTTATCTGCTTTATACATCTAATCCATCCCTTCATAAAACTATTAATTTAATGTTATTCCATAAAAAAATTATAATCAATCAAAAAAGTAACCGATTACATATAAAGAAATTACCTATTAATCGACCGAGCCATTCTAACAATCGCATGGCGTTGTCCTCGAATCGCTTTACTCAACGCAAAGATATTTTCAAATGGTGATTGAATACCCCAAGCAGCATCTCCGATATGTTGAATATCAACACCCGCTATCTTGTTTCGAATTGCAACATTTTGGATAAAGCTGCTGCCAGAACCTTCTTGGCTAGTTCCAATTGTGCTCATAACTAATGCACCTTTACTATGAGCTAATTTAACAATTTGTTTTAATTCATTATCATCAAATCCAGGAACCGTTCCTACGGCTGGAACCAAAATGACATCTGCACCTGCTGATAAAAATTCTTCTACTGACTGTTCGCTAACTACTGGTTCATCAACTCCAGCTCCATGCATTTTCCCAGCAATTACCAATCCCGAGAAAACATTCTTGGCAACTTCTATATTCTTAGCAATTTGGCTATTAGTTACTCCAGTACCAGGATTACCAGTCAAAACCACAAAGTTAAAGCCCAATCTTTCGACTTCTCGCAAAGTTTTTTCACTTGCTTGACGACCTTCAGGAATCTTTAAACGATCTTCAGCCATTTTAGCGTCAGGATCAACTGGTTCCAAATTAACTCCGATTGGGCGTCCAACCAACTTCTGTAATCTTTTAATACTTTGTCCGTCACGATGTACTTTTGCTTTATCAATTGTTTCTTCACCATCATATAATCCCAAAATGACTGGATTCAAAACATCAAAGAAATTCAACAAAATCAAATCAGCTCCAAAAGCTGCAGCAATTTCTGAGGTCGTAATTCCATCTAAAGGTTCATGAACGACAATATTTTCACTCAAAACTACTCGTCCTTCACTCGCTTTAATACTTTGTTTCAACTCTGTACCATTCATAGCCAACATTTCACTTGAATTAGCACTTATCAAACGTTTAACCATTCCTCTACCTCCACAATCAAATACATGG
Source organism: Companilactobacillus musae (assembly GCF_003967595.1). GTDB lineage: Bacteria > Bacillota > Bacilli > Lactobacillales > Lactobacillaceae > Companilactobacillus > Companilactobacillus musae. The sequence goes on from NZ_BIFW01000003.1 coordinate 16,007, forward strand.
TAACAAAAAAAGAAGAGTTGCCACACGACAATTCTCCTTTCAAATAATTTAAAATTTTAATACCAAGCGGGTTTGTCACCGTCTGTATTAGGTTTATTAACACCGATTGATTCACGACTGAATTTGTCTGGTTGTTGTGCAATATCTACAACAACTTGAGCAATTGATCTTCTTGATACTTCAGTACCCTTAAATGCTTCACCCTTTTGTGTTACTTCATAGTCAACTTCTGGTTTATCAGTTAACCATGCGGGACGAATAATTGTATAGTCAAGATCTGAATCCTCAATTACTTTGGCTGCAGCAGCGTAATTTGTGATGTAGTCACCTAAGATATTCTTATTCCACTCACCAAATTTACCAGGAACTTCATCATAAATACCAAGTGTTGAAACCCAAACTAAACGAGTTTTCTTTTCAGCGTGCATAGCTTCAACAACTGCACGAGCTTCACTTTCGATGTTATCTCCAGCCAAATTGGCATAGACTAGATCAACGCCCTTCATGGCTTCAATCAAAGTCTGAACATTAGTCGCATCACCCTCAATAGCTTCAACCAATGTATGTGAGTCCGCAAAATCTCTTAATCTTTCTGCTTTTCTAAGATACAATCTCAAATCAGAATCGGTTGTATCAACAAAAATATGTTCTGCTAATCGGGCAATTTTACCATTAGCACCTAAAATCAATACTTTAGACATTTACTTTTCCCCCTGTTTAGTTTCTATTATCAATATAAGTGAGTTTCTTTTTTTATACAAAGAATGTTTCTCGCTATCTCCATGATAGCTTTAAATTGACAAAAAGCTAAATATTATAACAAATCATTAAATTTGTGAATTATATTACAATCATTATATGTTGATTCAAAATCAAGATGTTATAATTATTTCGTAATACAATGCTCTAAGGAGGATATCTTATGGCGAGTGATGTGGCTCATTTGATCAAGGTTGCGTCGAATGAAATTTCCCGTGGTATCAATACGTTTGCTGGCAAATATGGCCTAACTGGAACTCAGGTTCAAATTATTTATTATTTATCCAATTGCTCCAAAGAAACTGTTTGCCAAAAGAATATCGAATCAGAATTTAATATCCGCCGTTCCACGGCAACTAATATTCTTAAAACGATGGAAAAAAATGATTTGATAATTCGACGTCCTATCAAAAATGATTCACGCCTTAAACGAATCGTCTTATCCGACAAATCCAAAGGAATGCAAGATGCCATTGATAATTTTATGGATCAAAATGATCAAAAGATTTTATCAACATTAGGCACTTTGGAACGTCATAGTTTCGTTCATGCCCTAAAAAAGATTCCCCAAAAATTAAAAAAGTGAGGTAAGGATTTAATGACAAAAGTAATTATGGATTGTGATCCTGGTATTGATGATGCAATTGCTTTAACAGTTCTACTAGCCCACCCCGAAAAAGCTGATTTAATAGGTGTAACAACCGTTGGTGGCAATGTTCAACTCGATTACGTTACCAAAAATGCTCAAAAGCTATTAACATTTTTAGGTTCACACGCTGAATTAGCTTCTGGTCAAGCAACCCCATTAGTTAAAGAAATTGAAACAGCTAGTCATGTACATGGCAAAACTGGTATGGACGGATACGATTTTCCTGAAAATAGTTTCGACTATCCAATCAAGAGTCATAACGCCGTTACATATATGTACGATAAAATTTCTAATAGTACTGAAAAGATCAATTTAGTCGCTACAGCACCATTAACTAATGTTGCCCTACTATTAAAGACTTTCCCTGATGTTAAAGAAAAAATTGAACATATTTATATTATGGGTGGTTCAACCTTACAAGGTAATATTACTTTAGCAGCCGAATTCAATGCTTATGTTGATCCTGAAGCTATGCACATTGTCTTTAATTCCGGTTTGCCAATTACCTTATCAGGCCTAAATCTAACTGAAAACAAAGCTTATATTACAATGGACGAAATTGCTAAAATCAAAGATCTAGGACATGTTGGCGTCATGGCAAGTTCAATTCTTGATGTTTATGCTGGTCATGAAAGCTCAATCGGTATGACTAAGATTCCAATTCACGATGCCTGTGCCGTTATCAGTTTAATTGCTCCTGAACTATTCACTAAGAGCACCAACTACTCAATGGACGTTTCATTAACTAACGATCAATTCCGTGGTATGACTTATCCTGACCGTCGTGTTGACGCTGATAAGAAAAATAATATCAAGGTTCTCGAAGACGTTGACCGTGAAGCATTTGTTAAATTTATTTTTGATTCTTTAGCTAGTTATGAAAAATAATTAAAAATCAAAATAGCATCTATTAAGAATTCATTGAATATGCATATTTGTATATTCGAATTCATTAATAGATGCTATTTTTTAAATTAAAAAGTATTTACTTATAAATCTCCGCAGACGAATATTTCAATACATTATTGGTCGTCAACGTTAATTGCAAAATCTGGTTCATAATATGAATTAGCCTTCAAATCTAAGCCACTGTTTAGACGGACAGCTGAAATCCAAACCCACTCGTTTGTTGAAATTTGGCCCCAGTATGAACCGTATTTATTTACAACTAAATTGTTGATTTTCCATGCTGAACCAGCAGGTAAAGTTTGACCGTAAGAATTTGTTGATGTGTTATAAACTTTTTCATTCTTAGTCAAAGTACCAACTAAACCATTTCCTGCTGTGGGAACGGAACTATTTGTATTCGTGTTTGTATTAGTATTATTTGCAGTATCATCAATATCAATATATGCAGTTGGTACAAATTCGTTAGTAGCGATTTGATAATACATTTGTTTATCAAAATTCAATGTTTCGCCACCGATGGCCCACTTACTACCAGCAGGTAAAGTCTTGCCAATAGCGTCGCCACGACCATTAACTACGTTAACAGCTGTACTAGCAGTTCCAATTTTTCCAGCTGCACCAGAACCGTTAGTAATGTAACTGCCATTTCCAGAATAGTCGGTATTATCGCTATTAGTTGTTGGATTGGCAATTGAAATATTAGCAAATGAGATCCATTCATTAGTGGCTACTTGATAATATGTTTGCTTATCATGGTGCATTGCTTGACCCAATTTCCATTGACTGTTTACGGGTAAAGTAATTCCTGTGTCATTGCCATTATTATCAACGACATTAACTGTTTGAGTAACAGTACCTGTCTTACCGTAATTACCATCAGTTTCAACGTAATTGTCAGCAGCATTGCTTGTATCATCTGAATTATAACTAACATCTAAAGCATTAACATATTGATTGTTACCAACTTGATAGTAAACCATCTTATTAGCGTGAAGAACTGATCCTACGATCCAGCTACTTCCTGAAGGTAATACTGTACCCGTTTCATTACCATAAGCATCAACAACGTTTAATGCTTTGTTGGCAATTACGGCCTTACCAGCATCTGGGTTATCCGCAACCCATCTGCCTACTTGAGCTGTAGTATCAACCGGATTAGCAGATCCAATAACGTTTGTTACTACAGAAGCTGGAATGTATTCGTTATTTCCAACTTGATAATGAGCAACACCATTTAAGGTGATCTGTTGACCTAATTTCCATTGACTTCCACTTGGCAATGTAACGCCGTTAGCTTTACCAGTTGAATCATAAACTGGTGTAGCAACTGACACAGTACCTGTTGCACTAGCACTAACTGTTTGTTGAGGTAAAGCATTTAAAGCAGCTGGAGCTAACATGATAGCAACTGCAGAAGCTACCAAAATTTTATTTGTTTTATTTTTCATCGTTATACATCCCCTGCAAAAATACGAATTCTCTTAATATCCACCATCAATTTTATAATTATAGAAACTAAATACAATCAATCTTCAACAATCATAAGAAAATATTTAACTTTTGAAGAAATCATTTGATTAAGGAACAATGCAGCAAATGATTTATGAATTAAGCAATATTGAACACAACAAAAATAACATCTACTATTCCAAATTTATCTCTGGAGTAATAGATGTTATTTTTTATTAGCGGTAATGCCGTAATCTATTTGTGATATGTACGATGATTAATAATCATAAATGAACGATAAACTTGTTCAGTCAATACTAAACGCATTAATTGATGTGGCAAGGTAAACTTACCAAAACAAATACTGTAATCAGCACGTTTTGTCACTTCTGGACTAACACCCAATGAACCACCAATAATAAAAGTAATATCCGATGTTCCATATGTGGATAAGTCTTCAATTTTTTTAGCCAATTGTTCAGAAGTTAGTTCTTTGCCCCTCAAATCAAGTAAAATTACATATTCTTTATCCTTAATTTTGCTTAATATTCGTTCTCCCTCAATTTGTTTCACCTTTATATCTTGAGCCTCGCTCAAACTTTCAGGAGCTTTTTCATCTGGACATTCAATAATTTGAAACTTACAAAAAGCCCCCAAACGCTTGGCATATTCAGCAATTCCTGTTTTAAAGTACTTCTCTTTTAATTTTCCTACTGTAACAAACTTTATATTCATAATTAAAAAATCTCCTCAATCATTATCATACGAAACTATCCTTTAATTGCCAAATTAATTTTGAAATACGAATTATTATGAAGATTTATTTTTACACAAGAAAATAAAAGTTTGTCTGTTTTTGTGTAACACTTACCATTCTTGATATAACAAGATATTTTAATATTATATTATTCTTCCTTTAAAATTTATACACAGCTGTGGGTAATTCTGTGGAAAACTTTTCTACAAGAATCTTTCTTGAATTTAAGCACTTATACACAAGTTATTAACAATTGTGTATAACTTCTGTTTATTAGTTTTCTGAAAAGTCGAAATAAATATCCAAATTGTATAAAATTGTTCAAAAAAAGGCGTGAAACCCGCATTTTACCTATTTATAGTTTATATACACAAAAAGATCCTAATGATTATAAAAATCATTAGGATCTATTCGATTTACTCTTTTATTCACTAGTTTTCTTAGTCAAGTGAACCTTTGCTGTATTCAATTTACCATTTCTATAATACTGAACGTTAACTGTATCACCAATTGAGTGTGAATATAAGGCTGTATGCAAGTCTGCTACTGAATTTACATCCTTGTCACCTAATTTAACGATTACATCATACTTCTTCATACCAGCGGCTTTAGCAACGGATCCAGTCGTTGTACTATATACGACAACACCCTTAGTTACACTGCTTGGTAGTTTCAAGCTTGATTGTGATTCATCAGTAATCTGATCAAGATCTAAGACCTTAATACCTAATGATGGTCTCTCAACTTTACCATTGGCAACCAATTGATTGATGATCTTAACTACTTCATTACTTGGAATAGCAAAGCCCATTCCTTCAACCGAAGTACCATCAGTATTCGATGCTAATTTCATTGAATTAATACCGATAATTTGACCTGCGGCGTTAACCAGTGGTCCACCTGAATTACCAGGGTTAATAGCAGCATCGGTTTGAAGAACTGTAGCTTCACCAGTTGCTTGTCCGGTATTTTGATCTTGAGTTGTTACAGTTCTATTTGTAGCTGAGATAATACCTTGGGTCACTGTCGTAGCATATTCGCTCCCTAAAGGTGAACCAATAGCAATTACAGGGTCACCAGGAGAAACGTTGTCAGAGTTACCAAATGAGGCTGTTGCGGGCACTTTATTGCCGGCTATTTCCAAAACTGCCAAATCGGTCGTTACATCAGTACCAACTAACTTAGCTGAAACTTTAGTACCGTCTTCTAAGATAACTTCTAGTGAATCAGATCCTGAAACAACGTGATTATTTGTTACGATATAACCTTTGCCATTTTGTTTAGCATAAATTACACCAGAACCTTCACTATATTCTTGCAAGTTGCTATTCGAAGAATTTGAATTGGAGTTCGAATTAGAGTTGGAATTAGAATCTGAGTTACTGTCACTATTTCCATTCTCCTCTGCTTGACCCTGTGTCTGTGAATTATCAGAAGATCCACTATCACCAAACAAATCTCCAAAAATTGATGAAAGACTTCCATCACTAGAACTCTGTTCCTTTTGCTTCTGCAAATTAATTACGGAAACAACTGCACTGTTAACTTTCTTGTAAGCACCAGACATGGAACTTGAAGTGTTGACCTTTGTGTTGCTTACTTGTGTTGTACCAGCAGTGTTGCCAGTTGACGCCGTATCAGAAGCATTATTGCCAAAATATGTAAAACCGGCAAAGGCAATTACTACACCTAAGGCGGCCGAGATAAATGCTACAATTCCGGTCTTAAGCAAAGAATTATTACCGGAACTAATTTTTGAACCGCGTTTCTTTTCTTCAACCCTTGATTCGGATTTGTCATTCTTATCATTATTCATACAATTTTCACTTCCCCACACATTTTCTGATTCTAATATACCGTTGAATTATGAAAAAATTATGAACGACTTATGATTAATTTTGGTTATTTACTAAGGATGCCGTCCTCCGCAACAAAGAAAATTGGGCTGGAACGTAGTGGGCACGACTTGAAGCCTCTTGGCTTTGCTAACAGTCTTCAAGCTCGGTCTTTTTCTAAGTGACTTCATCACTTAGAAAAATTTCACTACTGAGCCCATTTTCTTTGTTGCTCCGGACTAGTATCTGGTTCAATTCATTGGATATATAAGTCTAAACAATAAACTTTCCATGGACAATGGACATCGTCAAAACAAATCATTCACTTTTTACAATGCAATCAAAGGATCAGCGATTGCTGGATCTGTATCATTGATTTTGAAGTCATGTCCAACACCAAAATCATGATCTTCTAATACTTGTGTCACTTCATTTCGAGCAACGGTTTTAGTATTATTCTCATGACTTAAATGACCTAAGAAAATCTGCTTAGTATTATTACCAATTACATCCATTAACGTATGGGCACCATCTTCATTTGACAAGTGACCCTTCTCACTTAAAATACGTTGTTTCAAAGGCCATGGATAAATCCCATCCCTGAGCATCTCGACATCATGATTGCATTCCATTAAATAACCATCCGCATTTTCAATCGTCTTTTGAATTCGTTCAGAAACATAACCTGTATCCGTCAAAATCACAAATTCCTTACCATTATGATAAAACTTATAAAATTGTGGATCTGCTGCATCGTGAGAAACCGCAAAACTCTCAATATCTAAATCATCCAATGACATAACTTTATTGTGGTTGAAAATATTGATCTCATCTTCAGGAATCTTTCCAATCTTTGGCATCATTGCTTCCCAAGTCTTTTGGTTAGCATAAACGTTCAGATTGTAACGTCGAGCCAAAACTCCTACACCTTTAATATGATCAGTGTGTTCATGGGTTACAAATAAAGAATCAACTGTATTGATATCCTTACCGATACTTTCCATAGCGCGCTTGATTTTGATTCCGGATAAACCTGCATCAACTAAAACATGGTGTTTAGGTGTTTCGATATAAGTGGCGTTTCCTGAACTGCTACTTGCTAAAACACTAATTTTCAAACTATCATCATTGGGCATTGTAACTACTATCTCCATTTGTTGAACTCTTAATTATGTTACCAGTAAAGGCATTGACCTTCTTAGTCGTAACGACTTTACTATCTTTATTCTTGATTGTTACAAACCAAACTGGAATATAAATCGTGCTATCTTTAGCTTCCAACAATTTAGTATAAGCTAAATTTGCATAAGATATCTTTGAATTATTTGGTATTTCCGAATTAGCGTAAAGACTTGTAATGACATCTTTTTCACTCTTAATAGCTTGCCTTTCATGCAAAATTATCATTGATTTAACATACGTCTGAGTATAACCTATCACTTCTCCATCAGAAACAGAAAAGATAAGCTGTGCTGTTTTGTCATAAACTTCGCCTAGACGAGTTGTCGCTACGTAAACTATCTGTGACCCACTCGAAAGTTGTGGCGAATATTTGTAATCTTTACCGAACAAAACATTACTTTCTTTTTTGATAAACTTGTCCATCACGCTTTTTCTATTTGAAGCTTTTACTTCAATAGGATCACTCAATGCACTTGAGATACTGTGATTAACATCTTCATAAGAAACCTTTTGATTACGTAACTTACTTACATTTTGAGCCAAACTCTCGTCAGGTTGTGAACCTAAATAATAGGCATAACCATTCTTAGTATCTAGACTTCCGAAACTAATGTTACGTTTTCTCATTTCAGTAATCGTTGACGTATTGGTATTAGTACTGCTGACCAATTGTTGACTGTTGCGGAAAGACAAGAATAAAAAGATATCTAATGAAAAAAATACTATTAAGAATATAACTTCGATTCTCTTAAAATCCATCTAATCCTCCTCCGCAGATTCATTGGTCCACTCATTATATGGTCTCCAATGTCCATCGATCTTAATATAGTACGTTGGCTTCAAGTCAACTACTTTCTCATTGTCAGTTTCTGTTTCCCACTGATACCCAACCTCAACTGATTGAACATCATTTGGTGAAAAGCCTACTCTTTGCAAGCCCTTAAAAATCTCGTTAGTTGACTTTAATTTAGTAGCTGCTTGATTAGAAGGCACTGGAACTTCCAAAACTTTATTCAAGAAATGCTCCGAGCTACCTTTACGGCTGAATTTAATTCGAATTGAACCAAATTGGCTCTTCTTAAAGATTGGGAAACCTTCAACATATTCTCTAAAGACTAAATCTTTATCTTTCCAATTAGCATTATAGAGTCGTAAGTTGGAAATCGAATTCTGCAAATTTGTAACCTTTTGATAACCACGTTGTAAGAACGCCAATTGTGTCTTTGGCACTGAAGTATCTGTGTAATCATCAAATGTTAATTCTTCAGTATTGTGGTCCGAAGTTAAACGTTTAGACTCGCCATAGTTATACGTATAAACATCATTATCTGCTGAAGTAACCAAACCATTAGTGTTGGAATCAAATAACGCCGTTGTGTACTCACTATCTTTCTTCCCACTAATTACGTACGAATAACTCTTTAATTTAATTGGTTCAGTATAAAAGATAAATACGCCATGCTTCATAATATCCAAACGAATTTTTAAATCAACATTAGCTCGTTTAACTAATTTAGTTAAAGGTATCGACGAGGCATTCTTTACCTTGGCCTTATAAACTGCATAGTTACTGTCATTTGCTAAATAAATATTTTGGTCTTTCTTATCTTTCAAATTAATTAAAATTCGATTGAACTGATTGCCCTTTTCATCTTTTAAACTGTCATTATTCAATAAATATCCAAATACATTAGTTGTTATCGAAGTTGGATATACTAGTTGCAGCATATTCTTGCCTTGAATAATTTTTTGATAATAAGCACCATCTTTTTTGGACACTTCTTTAGGACTGCTTATTTTCCAATCTTGCATAATCTTTTGAACACTAAGAGAAATATTTTCATTACTGTTATAAATCAAATGTTGCTCAGATTCATCGTGCCAAATTACTGAGGTCGGACTGATTACTTGATTCATCGGAATCTCATTTTTATTAGAATCCGCCGATGTCACATCAATATTACGTCCTCTTTGATAACGTGCTGTATTAGTCCATATAAAGAAGGATAGGACAACACTGGTAATAACGGCCACCACTAATAGTAGTTGGACGATTAGTCGACTAATCTTCATCCCATTCTCCTCCTGTTTCATTAGGATCAAATGGCAAGGAAATATAGAACGTAGATCCCTTACCTTCGGCACTGTTGACCCAGATTCTACCCTTGTGTTGTTCCACAATTTCTTTCGAAATAGATAGACCTAGACCTGTACCACCTTGTTTTCTAGAACGTGCTTTATCAACACGATAGAAGCGATCAAAGACTTTCTTGATATCTTTTCTTGGAATACCAAGTCCTTCATCAGAAATACTGATAATAATATGTTTATTAGTTTCCAACAAGCGACAAGTAATAACACCACCATCTGGTGAATACTTAATCGCATTATTCATAATATTGTCAATCACTTGGGTCATTTTATCAGTATCAATTTCGACCCAAAGATCTTTGCTGGTGAAAATTCGTTTAATACGATAATTTTTGACGACTTTCGTATCATCTTCTTTGGCATCAGCTTTTTCCTTTTTCAACATCATATCAAAACGATCCAAAATATAAGAGAAGAATTCGTTGAAGTTGACTAACTCTTTATCCAATTTAGAACGTCCTTGATCCATACGTGACAAACTCAAAAGATCCTTGATCATTCTAATCATACGATCTGTTTCTTCAGCTGTAACGCCCAAGAATTGTGGAGCCAACTTAGGATCTTTCCAAGCACCATTATTCAAAGCATCAATGTAACTACTAATACTTGTCAAAGGTGTTCTCAATTCATGAGAAACATTGGAAACAAACTGACGACGCTCACTATCAATCTTTTGTTGTTCAGTAACATCGTGTAAAACACAAACCATACCACTGATAAAACCACTATTTCTTTGAATTAACGAGAATTCCGCATTTAAAATCAACGAATTATCATCGTTTTCATCATAATCTTCATTTGCATCAGCGGTTTCAATAACCATTGGATCAGGACTTTCCAACAAGTCATCAAAGCTCGTTCGATCTTGAATTCCTAAGACATCAACTAGCGGTTGTCCGATAGTATCGTCTTCATCTCTATCCAAAAACTCTTGAGCCATTTCATTGATAACGGTTATATTACCCAAACGGTTCGTAGCAATAACCCCATCAGACATCTGGGTCAACACGCTATCTAGCCTTCGCCGCTCAGATTCAGAATTTTCGGTAGCCTCTTCAACCTTAACTGACAAATCATTAACTGCCATAGCAAGTTGTCCCAATTCATCAGGTGAGTAAACTCGAACTTGTCCGGAATAATCACCTTCCGCCATTCTGACAGCTTGTTGTTTCATTTCATCAATTGGTCGAGTAATAGCACGAGAAATGAAAATGGCTATAACTGCCCCTAACAAGCCGGCAACTAGAGAAGCTGTTAAGAAAATCAAAATGATATTGTTGATGCCAGTATAAACTGATTCCATACTAGCTCTAACATAAATTGCACCCACAACTGTACTATTATCAGTAGAAGTTACCGGTACAATTGATTCATACGAACTTCCATTTTCCTTTTGATAATAAATCTGGGTGATTTTTTTATCAGTTTTGATACTTTGTTTGATATTATCTTTCAAAGTCTGCGTTCCAACTATGTTACTACCTTCAGAATCTTTCGCCCCCACGATGATTCCACTGCGATCAATTACTTGAACATCAGTAATATCAGTACTAACACGTGTATAATCTTGAATTGCATTTCCAATATTTTCACGCGTATGCTGATCGTTATCAGTCAAATTTTCTGAAATTTGGTTGATAGTATATGCTGGTACCTGCACAGAATTCTCAAAATTAGTAACATTTTGATCCTCCAATTGCCGCACAAAATAGGCCCCAATGATTTCAATTGTGACGATTAAAATTAAAATAAACGATAATCCGATTTTAAAATTAATCGAATGTAAAAAGACAAATCTATTCTTCAAAATATCTCCACCTAAATAATTACAGACTTAATTACATTATACAGCTATGAAGATAACAAAAAAACTGACTCGCTTTCAATAACGAATCAGTTCTTGTTGTTTTCTTATTTTATTTTTCAATGATGAAACCGTTTTTACCTATTCATTGTCTGGATCACGTAAGTAATAGCCAACACCACGACGGGTCATTAACCATTCTGGTTGACTAGGATTGTTTTCAATTTTTTCACGCAACCGTCTTACAGTAACGTCAACTGTTCTAACATCACCAAAGTAATCATAACCCCATACTGTTTGGAGTAAATGTTCACGTTTCATCACTTGTCCGATATGTTGTGCTAAATAGTGCAACAATTCAAACTCACGATGAGTTAATTCAATCTCTTTACCATTTTTAGTTACGGTATAAGCATCGGGGAGAATCGTTAAATCACCAATCTTAATCTCGCTACTCTTAGTATCTTCACTATGAGCATGTGTCTGTGTTCTTAAACGAGCCTTAACACGAGCAACTAACTCTCGATTAGAGAATGGCTTAGTGACATAATCATCTGCCCCTAGTTCTAGGCCAATAACCTTATCAATTTCGGTATCTTTAGCCGTCAACATAATAATTGGAGTATCTTTAGTTTTTCTGATAGTTCTTGCTACTTCAAGACCGTCTATAACTGGAAGCATTAAATCAAGTAGAATCAAATCAGGATCGTCCTCTTCTACTTTATCCAAAGCCTCTTGTCCATCAAAAGCAGTCATGACTTCGTAGCCTTCATTTTCCAAATTATATTTAACAATATCGGAAATTGGTTTTTCATCATCTACTACTAGAATTTTTTTAGCCATATATATATCTCCTTGACGTGAATATTATACTAGTTATTAGTTATTAAAACAAAAGCACCATAAAGCTAACTTAAGGATATCGTCCTCTGCAACAAAGAAAATTGGGCTGGAACGTAGTGGGCACGAATTTGTCACTAAGAAAAATTTCACTACTGAACCCATTTTCTTTGTTGCTCCGGACTAATGTATTTCCTCTTGATTTTCTCATTTCAATTAAGAAGCTTTAACTAAAAATACTTAGAGTTAAAAGGCAATCAATATGTAAATCGGCCCCTTTTAAAGCTAAGTAAAATTGATTCAAATTTTTTTGGGTTTTTTTCAAAAAAAAGCTTGTCATAAATTTGGAGCTTATGGTATGATATATCTCGTTGGTTGAGAGAGATAAGCAATCAACGCAAGATACATGGGTGGTTAGCTCAGCTGGCAGAGCAACGGACTCTTAATCCGTGGGTCTGGGGTTCGATCCCCCAACCACCCATAGCAGTTATCGCTTAACCGATTATGATTAAATTCATAATCGGTTTTTTAGTACCCTTATTTAGCGATCATTTTAACATACTAATTCAAATGAAAGACCGTTAGTCATTGACTGGCGGTCTTCTTTTTACAGCTATTTATACTATCATTAATATCCAACTTATTATAGTAATTTGAATTTCAGCAAATTACTATAATAAAAAATAACCGTCTTGAACTTCTACGGTTATTTTTGTGATTCATTACTAAGAAGCATCAATGACCCACTTGGGGACACTAACATCGTTCCAATCCAAATTTACGTAATCTTTTGAAAATTGATTAATGTACTTAGGTGCAAAGTAATCAATCATTCTGAATCCAGCTTCAGAAATATAAATAGATAAGGTATCATCTGTTTTTCTACTGGAAATCAAAGATGTTGCATATAATTTTCTGAATACTTTATTAGTTTCTTCATTCATACCATTGGCCGCTACAATTTTAGTTCGTCTATGGCTATGACCACTACGACATTGATAAAAGACCATTCCTTGTTTTTCATCAGAAAAGATGGAGTAAAGATCATCAATTTGAAAAACCACGCCATGCTTTTTACTAAACTGAATGACCGATAAAATAAAATAGTCTAAATAATCCAAATTTATCCATGTTAATTTAGGTAAATATTCATCTAAGATCTTACCAAGTGGTTTGCTTTTAGAAATAACAAATGTGGGAACTGATAGAAAACCACTATAAGCTTCATGATGACTTATTCTAAAAGTCAAATACTGATCGATTGAATTCAACAGCGTCACGTAATCTGATTCACTATGTCTGGTACTAGTAAAACATAACATGCGATCTTGTGAATCCAAATGATCAACAATTATTTTGGCTATACCGATCTCTCTTTCACTTCTCATTAACCTAATCCATTAAGATCAATTGATCAATTTTGACGTCATGATCTTCTACTTTCCAATCAGCACTATCAAATTCCATAGTCGATGGCACTAAAGCAACTGTCTTTCCTTGGTATTTGGATAAGAAACGATCATAATATCCACCGCCAAAGCCTACACGATAATTCGAATCTTTAGCAAAAGCTAGTCCGGGAACAATCACCAAATCTGGCTCTTGATTAACTAATGCCTCATTATAAGCTGGCTCTGAAAGCCCGAAATCACTTACTATTAAATCCTCACGACTAGTAAAAGGTAAAAAAGCCATCTGGCGTTTAGGCATACATTTAGGCAAATAAACCTTCTTACCTTCGGTTAAAGCTGCTTCAACAACTATTTCAGTTGGCACTTCAATTGGACTACTGATGGTTGTTGCAATTGTCTTAGCATTTTTCCATGCAGTAGTCGCTTGCAGTTTTTTCAATAATTTTGCTGCTTCAACTTTAGTAACAGCTCGATTTTCATTTAATTTTTTTATCTGTTGCTGTCTCAATGCTTTCTTTTCTATAATAATCCCCTCCAAATAATCAATGAACTAACTTATAGTTTACCTTTACCTGCGAGTAAATTAAAACTGATAAGCTCCTTTAACAATTATTGGGAATTATTTTTTAAAAGTTCTTTTACACCCGAAATGGTTTCATTCGTTCCAAACAAAATACCTGATGGTTGTAATACTTTTGTCTGATTTAAAGTACCTAAATAATAAGGTTCAAAACCAAAATCATCAATTATCCTAGCTACCCTTTTCAAAGCTGTTTCATTATTACCAGCATAAACAATAGCTCGTTTTTGGTGGGACATTGCGGCTAAATCGTGATATCCCATATGATTAAAAGCCTTAATAACTAGACTTTCTGACAGATATTCCTGAACCGACTCCGAAGAAGTTATCTTTTGATCATAATAATCATTTTCTAATCCATCTGTTTCCCACCAATAATTCATCGAATCTATAACTAATTTTTGGGCAAATAAATGTGAATCAATTTGCTGATACTTACTAAGCGGCAAGGCCAAGATAATAACTTCAGACTTTTCAATAACATCTTTGGCAATCATTGGATGAGCACCTTTAGCCAAAACTGAAACCGAAAGTTCAATCCGTGCTGGTTCTCTTGATCCCGCAATATTTACTTCATAACCAGCGTCAATTCCCAATTTGGCCAAGGTCATCCCTAATTTACCAGCTCCTAAAATTCCTAATACAGGTTTAACCATGTTGTTTCCTCAAAATATCTTTAACCAATGGGATCACTTTGGTAGCATACAATTCAATTGTCCTGCGACGATCAGATTCTAACTGACCACCAGTACCATAAACTAAATCAAACCGTGAAATGCCCAATTCCGAAATGGTTTGTGCTATTTTTTTAGCTACTGTTTGAACAGAGCCAACATAATAAGCACCTTTAGTAACTTCAAAATCATAACGTTCTTTTGTCATAGTCGGCCAACCACGATCTAGTCCTACTTTGTCCATACTCTTTTTAATATATTTCCAACCGATATCATAAGCCTTTTGATCATCATCAAGAGTTATAATGCCATGCGAATGTACACCAATTTGACCGACTTTTGTTCGATACTCGGCTGCCGCTTTTTGATAAAGTTCTATATAAGGTTCAAAACGACTAGCCTCTCCACTAATAATGGCAAGCATCAATGAATATCCGTAATATGCCGTCCGCAAAACTGATTCTGGAGTACCACCAACACCTATAAAAACTGGTAATTTGTGCTGTTCAATTCGTGGATAAACTGTAACATCAGTCAACTTTTGAGTATATTTTCCCTCCCAAGATAGTTTATCTTTAGTAATCAATTCATTAAACAAACCGACTTTTTCTACAAAAAGATCATCATAATTTTTTAAATCATAACCAAATAACGGATATGATTCTGTGAAAGAACCACGTCCTAATATTATTTGAGCTCGTCCATTAGAAATACCGTCTAGAGTTGCAAATCTTTCATAAACACGAACCGGGTCATCCGAACTCAAAACAGTTACCGCTGTACTTAATTTGATATTTTTAGTTGTACTAGCTAGAGCCCCTAACATTATTTCCGGACTAGAAATAGAATATTCTTCACGATGATGTTCACCGAGAGCAAAGATATCAATCCCTAGGGAGTCCGCCAAACGACCCTCTTTTAAGATATTTTGGAGTGATTCACGATAAGACATTTTTTGTTCATCACGATCACGATAAGCAACGTCTCCAAATGTATCTAAACCAAACTCAAGTTTTTCAATATCCACTGTCATGATTACACTTCCTATTTAATAGGTTCAATTTCTTCAAATTATACAGCATGACATTAACTTAACCCTATTGATTAACCTTGAGTTTAAAAACAAACTTTAGTTAAGTTTCTTCAAGGTGTTTGCTAGATGATTCAAACTATTGATTAAATCTTTCTTCTCAATCTCTGACCAGTCTTCTAAAGCTGTACTGATTTCTTTACGACGTGTTTCATTAATAATTTCAGTTACCTTTTGCCCTGTTGAAGAAAGTCTAATCGCACGAATTCTAGCGTCCTGTACAGAATCCTGTGTATCGACTAAATCACGCTTTTCCAATTTATCGACTTGGCGGCTGACACTAGAATGACTTTTTCCTAACATATTAGCCAAATCACTAACATTCGTTGGCTGCATTCTGCCAATAGTTACAAATAATTGAAAAGATGTAGCCTCCAAATCTATTCCAGCATCTTGAACAAATTTCTTATCTTGATCAGTTCGATTAAAAAACGATACGATGGTAACTAAAACTTTAATTAAATCATTCTCCATTATTTCACCTCTACTACTGCTCTAGGAGTTAGTGGTGCTTGCCAGGCATTCTCAATATCATTTAATTCAAATGTCATCGTTGGAATTGTAATTTTTTCATTTGCGGCCCAGTCGAAAACTCCTTTAATAGCCATAAGTAACTCTGGCATAGAAGCACTTTTCAAACCACTCCCCAATAGTTCTAACTTGGATGAACGTAATAAAGATGATGGAAGATTAATCTCTCTTTGTCCTGAAGAAGCTCCAATACTAACAAATTTAGTGGTTTTCTTGCTATCTGCTTGTGCCGCTGCTTTCATAATTGCTAAAGCACTATCTCCCCAAAGATAATCTAAAACTACATCTACTCCTTCTTCAAAATAAGGTGCTAATTTTGTTACAAAATTATTTTTTCCTTCATCGGTCGTCATATCAAAAGAAATCTGGTCATCTGCTTCTAATTTACTTAATTTTTTAGTATTTCGACCTGCAACGATAACACGTTTGGCCCCTAAATGATAGGCAATTTTTACTGCTAAACTACCAGCACTACCGGTAGCACCATTAATTAACACAGTTTGACCCGCCACAAAATGAGCTCTACTTTTTAAAGCTACCCAAGAAGACACTCCAGGGTTTGCAATAGCTGCTGCCGTGACATTATCAATTTCATCAGGTAATGGTATGATCAATTCTTTGTTCACCAAAGTTTGTTCTGCTAAAGAACCAAAAGGAACTTCAGGTGCGACAAAATAAACTCTTTGATCATTCAAAATTCCTACTCCGTCTGTTCCAGCAACCAATGGGAATTCTTGTGAGGATGAATAATGATTTCCCATAGCTCGCATTTTAGTGAGGTTACTTAATGCAACTGCCTTAACTTGAACTTTAACTTCATTTTCATTAGTAATTGGTTCCTTAAATTCTGAATAAACTGGATAAGTTCCAGCTTTTTTTACAATAGCTGCTTTCATAATTAATTCCTTCTTTATAATAAGTAATTTATTTTAAATTAATACGTGCACTTTGCACTCAATTAAAATAACATCATTAGGTGCGTTTTGCAAATATTATTTATGGTTCTTCGTCCTAAAAAAGAACCTATCAACTATGACCTACGATTGTATGGACATAACTGACAGGTTCTTTTTTTATTTATCACTACTTTCAGAAACTGTTGGTCCTATAACTAACGATTCAGCCATCAAAATTTCATTATAGAGTTCAAAAACATAATTTTGATATTTAACTTCACTTTGCGAAATCATATCCAAATATTCGCGTTCCTGCGCTAATGCATTCATAAACGCACGCATTTCTAATTCTTTTTCTGCGCCAGTGAATTCTGGATGACGCACTACCTTAACCCACGCTTTAACAAAATCTTTAGTTCGAGTTCGCTGTTTTTGTGCCATTAAATCAAAAATAACTGATTCCTTTACATTGTCCGGCAAATACATTTTTTCGACAGCGTCAATCGCCTTATGAACCATATTGACCCGAATCTTACCAATCTCCGTTGCTATCTCATCATCAGTAGCGTCTTTTTCCAAAAGAAAACGAAATACTATTGTTGGTACTATTAAACTCAAAATGATCAAGACACTTTCTGAAATCAATACCAAGTTAAAATCACCCGTTTTGACATGAAATTCGGCCAAAGTATATGCCAATGCCAAAGTAACAGCCCCATGTACTCCACCTAGAGCAAAAATCCAACCTGATTTATTATTAAAATTCAATCTTAATCTTCCATAAATATAACGTGTTAATACATTGGCAATATACAAAACTATCCCTATGAGTAACCAATTAAAGGAATTATAAGTGAACTTTTCTTTAGAGATTATTTGTAGAAACATAAATCCCAAAATAACAAAAACCATACTATTTAAAATCTCGGTAATCATTGAAACCAAATCAAATCCTAAGTGGACCTGTGGTGCATTAGTTAAACGACTTCGTTGAGCCTCTGCATTATGTACTAATCCCGCTACTACTACTGCAATAATTCCAGAAACGTGTATCATCTCTGCCAGATAATATAGAATCAAAGGCGTCACAATATACAGTAAATTTTGAGCATTCAAGGAATTATATGACGTTCTTATCAAAATTTGTCGAAAAATCACTATAATCCACGCTGCAGCAAATCCGAATAAGACCCCACCAACAGCTGATTTCAAAAAATCAATAATAGTCTCACCATAATTGATATAGCCATTGATATACCATAAAGTAGCCATGTTTAATAATATAATTCCTGATGCATCATTGAACAATGATTCCATCTTTAAATAAACACCCTCAGACTGCGGTGCTTTCAAACCATTAGTAACTGATTCCATTGCCGTTGCATCTGTTGGAGTACTAATTGCAGCCAAAATAAAAGCCAAAGGCAAACTAACACTCCCAATTGTCCAAACTCCGAATCCAGCAATAATCAAACATAAAATAACCAAAAAAACAGTTGTCTGAATGATATGTTTAATCTCTTTACCAACCGCATTCAAACGTGTAGCTTGACCTTCAAAAAATAATAACGGAGCTACAATAGTTCCAATAAAAATATCCGAGCTGAAATTTTGAATACGACTGCCTAGATCAGGCACCAAAAAAATAATTCCACCTACAATCATACTGATATAACTGACCGAAATTTTTGAAAAGACTTGCGATAAAAAAATACTTACTACCGCAGCCAATATTAAAATAAAGGTCGAAATCATCAAATTCATAATGAAATCTCCTCAACAAATTTTTATCCTCTAATCAGAATAAATATAGCATAATCAATTTTAAAAATGGTGTATAACCTTTGCTATTCAGTCATTTAGATTTTTAACTATAAAAAATACAGTATCTATTAGTCAATTTCAGGTATGTATAATATCTGAATCTTCTAATAAATACTGCAACTTTAATTAGCTTCCAGTCGTGCACAGAATTTTTATTGATAACGGCACCTTTCAGCCAACCAATACTTATGAAAATAAAGCTTATTTTCTCCAATTTGTTTCACATGGAACATATGGTATTCAAAATATTTTTTAACACTATATATAGTAGTGGAATTTTAGTTAATAAATTTAGCAATTTCATTAATATCTTTTGGTGTTGTTCGACAACAACCACCTATTAATTTAGCACCCGCTTCAAGCCACTCTGGCACTAAATCTTCAAAGGTATCTGCTTGAGGATTTGCTTGCCAAGTTTTTGTTTCGGGATCATAAATATCGCCATTATTAGGATATACAATAATTGGCTTATCGGTAACTTGATTAACAATGCGGACGATATCTTGGATATTTTCTAAAGTGGTACAGTTAACCCCAATTGCCGAAATCTGTTCAACATCATTAAAGTATTTAACAGCTTCTGCTAAGGAAGTTCCATCACACAAAGTATCACTATCTTGTACGCTAAAAGTTAACCATGCATCTTGTTCTGGAAATCTTTCTTGCAATAAATCTACCAATGCATTAGCTTCATCAAAATTAGGTTGCGTTTCAAAAGCAAATAAGTCTACTCCAGCTTGATCAAGTAGCTGCATTCTTCGTAGATGAAACTCTTGATACTCTGCTTTGGTTAAGTCGTAGTCACCTGTATACTCACTACCATCGGCCAAATAAGCTCCATAAGGTCCGACACTTCCGGCTACTAAAGGATACTTAGCACGTTTGATTCGTTCATCATGCGATAATTTATCGTAATATTCTGACCGTGCCTTCTTAGCTAATTGGACAGCTTTAGTAATCAAATTTTCACTATCGGTCTCAGTTAAACCCAATTCCATAAATTTTGAAATATTAGCTTGATATGTATTTGTAGTTGCAACATCAGCTCCATTTTCAAAATAACTTTTATGAACTGATTTGATGGCTTCCGGATTTTCAATCAAGGCCGTTGCCGACCAAAGTTCACTGTCCGTTTTTACACCGTGCTTCTCTAATTCAGTTGCCATAGCTCCATCGACTACAAGTCCTGTTCTATTTTTTAAATTTTCAGCAATCAAATTCTTCAAATTAAACATCTCCCACGGCTTTTAGATACTTGCCATATAAAATAATCTAGTCTATCATAAAAATTAAACTTTTTTAATTTTATTCTAATTTAAACTATTATACAAGGTGATTGCTCTTGGAAAACGAAAAAAATACACACATCAATCTAAAAAGAAATATGGAGTCACGTCACCTTTTTATGATTTCACTTGGTGGAGTTATTGGTACTGGGCTATTTCTTAGCTCTGGTTATACAATTCATGAAGCCGGTCCTGTGGGAACGATTCTAGCTTATGGAATTGGTGCTATTGTTGTTTATTTAGTCATGCTCTGTCTAGGTGAATTGTCCGTTGCCATGCCCGAAACTGGATCTTTTCACGTTTATGCTGACCGTTATATCGGACCGGGAACAGGATTTACTGTTGCCATTTTATATTGGTTAACTTGGACTGTAGCGCTGGGTTCAGAATTTACCGCAGCCGGATTGATTATGCAACAGTGGTTCCCACACTCTCCAACTTGGATTTGGAGTGCTTTATTTATGGCTGTTATTTTTATTTCTAACGCTTTATCAGTTCGATTCTTTGCCGAAACTGAGTTTTGGTTCTCTAGTATTAAAGTTATCGCTATCGTTCTCTTTATTATTGTTGGTTTTTTAGCCATTTTTGGTGTGATCCATATCAAAGGAACCACTCAAGCCCCAATGTTTACTAATCTCTTTAAAGATGGGCTCTTTCCCAATGGCTTTAAAGCCGTTTTTACAACAATGCTAACTGTTAACTTTGCTTTTTCCGGAACTGAATTAATTGGTGTCACAGCTGGTGAAACTAAAGATCCTGGCAAAAACATTCCACGTGCTATTCATACAACCTTGATTAGACTAATCATATTCTTTATTGGTAGTATCGTCGTCATGTCAGCTTTGATCCCTTGGCAAAAAGCCGGCGTCAATCAAAGTCCTTTCGTTCTAGTCTTTAAGAGTATTGGTCTTCCATTTGCTGGAGATTTGATGAACTTTGTCGTTTTGACAGCCATCTTATCGGCTGCCAATTCTGGACTTTATGCTTCAACAAGAATGCTCTGGTCTCTGGCCCATGAAGGTATGATTCCTTTAAAATACGCCAAAACTAATTCTCATGATGTTCCAATGATTGCTCTATGCTTGAGTATGATAGGAGGCATTTTGGCATTGGTTTCCAGTGTCGTTGCAGCATCTACTGTTTATTTGGTCCTAGTTTCTATTTCCGGACTGGCAGTAGTAATCGTTTGGATGGCAATTGCTTTGTCAGAAATCAACTTTCGTAAGAGTTTTCTCAAATCGGGTCATTCTTTAGATGAACTTAAATTCAAAACACCTTGGTATCCTTTTGTTCCTTGGGCAGCTTTTATCATGAGTTTATTATCTTGCGTCTTAATTATTTTCGACCCTAATCAACGTACTGCACTCTTTTATATGATTCCTTTCTTGATACTCTGCTACGCTGTTTATTATGGTAAGGAGTATCTCAAAAAACATAAATAACTATTAATTGTTTCTCCCTTGATAAAAAGGTTTAATATTAAGATATAAGCTCAAATCGGGAGAGATATTATGAATAAAAAAACAGAACTTGATGAAAGTCCATTAACAAAAGTTATTGACGATGTATCTGAGGGTATCAATGACGCTGGGATAGTCTTTAACAGTGAGGAAGATCCTGCTATTGAAGAAAGCAATGGTAAACAAGCCGTTCGTTACTTACTCTGGGGATTACTTTCTGTTGTTGTAAACTTCGGTACATTCTTTATTCTTTATCACGCACTACATTTGAATTACCAATTCGCCAATATCGTTGCATGGTTCTTAGGAGTTCAAGTTGGCTTCTGGGTCGATCGAATCATTGTCTTTCGTCACAAATCCAACACTGCTTTTCGTGAGATGCTAGCCTTTTATGGCACACGAATTTTAACTTTTCTTATTGAAAGTGCCACTCTTTGGGTTGGAATATCACTATTGAGTGCTAACGGTACTGGTTCTAAGGTCGTCGGTCAGATTCTAGCCATCGTTGGAAATTACATCTTATCTAAGTTCTTTATTTTTAAAAATAAACACTAGTCAAAATATTAGTTTGTCTTCTCCTATTTAGGTATACTTGTTAAAAATGAGGAGAAATGATTGAAAAAGAAACTTCAAAAAATTTTAAAATTAAATGTTTTGCTGACTGCTTCAATTATCATCTGTGATCTATTTATTTTGCATCATCACAATACCAGAGATAATCCTGTGGCACATCAAGTGGCCGCTTCTCACCAAATGAAATTAAAATTTCATTTTAAACCAACAGGCACTATGTTGAAGAAGATCAAAATCTAGATATACAAAAAGAACAGCATCTACTAGAAGTTTCAGGTATTTTACGGATATACCTTGAATGCTTCCTAATAGACGCTGTTCTTTTTGATTAAATAATTAAACTGTCTGAACTTTGGTCTCAATTTTAGTTTTATTGAGCAAAACAGAACTAGTAACAACTGACAAGGAACTAAATGCCATTGCTAACCCTGCTAATTCAGGGCTCAATGTTAAACCTGCGGCAAAGAATAACCCGGCTGCCACTGGAATACCTAAAACATTGTAAATAAAAGCCCAGAACAAGTTAAGCTTAATTCTATTAAAAGTCTTTCGACTTAATTCCAAAGCTTTAGCAACATCACGTAGATCATTCTTCATCAGAACAATTCCACCTGATTCAATAGCAATATCGGTTCCGGAACCCATGGCGATCCCTACATCGGCCATAGTTAAAGCAGGAGCATCATTGATACCATCACCTACGAAAGCTACCTTTCCTTGTTTCTGAAGTTCTTGAACATGGTCAGCCTTATCTCCAGGCAAAACATCCGCAATAACTTCATCAATACCAACTTCTTGAGCAATTGCCTTTGCAACTCGCTCATTATCACCTGTTAACATCACAGTTCTCAAGCCACGAGCTTTCAAAGTGGCAATAGCCTCCTTAGATGTTTCTTTAGGTGCATCTTGTATAGCAATCAAACCGATGATCTTTTTATTTAATCCAACAAAAACCACAGTCTTAGCTTCATTTTGGAGCTTTATCATTTGTTTTTGTAGCTCTGAGTCAATTGTGACATCAGACAATAATTTATCATTTCCGACAAAAGCTTTTTGTCCTTTGATTTGAGCTTGAACCCCTTTACCTTCAATAGCTTGGAAGTTTTGGGCTTTATCGACAATAGTAATTTTTGTTGCCTTATCCATGATTGCTGTTGCTAGAGGATGCTCCGATGATTCTTCCAAAGTTTTAGCAATAGTCAAAACTTGCTCTTCGTTACCGACAATATCCGTAACTTCAGGTTTACCTTTAGTGATTGTACCCGTTTTATCCATAACAACTGTTTTTACGTCATTAACATCTTCAAGAACTTCTCCATTCTTGATCAAGATACCCATTTTAGCGCCACGACCAGTTCCTACCATCAAGGCAGTAGGCGTAGCCAAACCAAGCGCACATGGACAAGCAATAACAACGACAGAAACCGCAAAAATCAAGGCATTAGCTAATGTAGCGCCAAGAAAAACATACCAAACTAGGAAAGTTAGTATTGATAGTATCAATACTACTGGCACAAAAATCTCTGAAACTTTATCAGTTAAGTTTTGGATTGGAGCATGACTGTTTTGAGCTTTTTTTACTAACTCAACAATCTGTGAAAGCATCGTATCATTACCAACTTTTTCAGCTTTAAACATAAAGGTTCCATTACTATTCATAGTCGAACCAATAACTTTATCGCCTACTTGCTTAGTTACAGGCATACTTTCACCAGTAACCATTGATTCATCAACTGTGGAACTTCCCTCAGTAATGACACCATCAACCGCAATCTTTTGACCAGGTTTAACTCGAATCAAATCACCGGCAATAACTTCTGACAAAGGAATCTTAACTAGCTTTCCATCACGCATTACTTCAGCATCTTTAGCTTGGAGATCAACCAATTTCTCAATCGCGTTAGAAGCATTATTACGCATCTTTTCTTCAAAAACTTGTCCTAATAAGACAAATGTTACAACAAAAGCAGCACTTTCAAAGAAAACTGACTGATTGGTAAACATCGCATAAATACTGTAAATATATGCTGTAGCAGTTCCAATAGCGACCAACGTATCCATATTAGAATGATGTTTCTTAAATGATGCCCATGCACTTTGTAAAAATGGTCGTGCAGCTACTGCCATAACAATAGTTGTCAAAACAAACTGTGTCCACTCACCACCAGGAATCATGATTCCAAAAGGCATCAGGATCATACCTATTAGCATCGGTAATGAAAAAATCAAAGATATCCAGAATCGTTTAGTAATTGTCATTTGATCACTACCTTTCCTTTAAACATATCCATTCCACAACTAAAATCAAATTCACCGGTTTTATCAGTTGAAACTTTCACAGTTTGAGCCTTATTCAGTGGTAATTGTTTTTCAAAGCCCAATTCTTGAGAATGAACAACATCTAAACATCCCTGCTCATTAGTTCTTGTAAATGTAATTTCTGCCGGAGCCCCTTGTTTTAAGTTTATAACTTGAGGTTGGTAACCTCCTGCAACTGTAACGTTAACCTTTTGTACCTTCTCAACCATAATCGTTTATCTCCTATTTAATAATTAATTTGCCATGGAACATATCCATACCGCAGGCCCATTGAAATTCACCTGATTTGTTGGTATCAATCTTGACAGTTTGCTTTTCATTTTGTGGTAATTCTTTATTAATACCAAAGTCTGAAAAAACTACTCGATCCAAGCAACTTGATGCATCTTTTCTAGTAAAGTTAATCGTTGCTGGAACACCTTTTTTCAAAGTAACTACTTCGGGTGAATATCCCCCATTGACCTCGATATCCACGCTTTGATTATTGTCAGTCACATCGGCCGTGGCACTAGCTACTTGATGATTGCCGAAGAACCACCAAAGTATAAAACCGATAACTGCCAATCCTACAATTAACACTAAAATCCTTGTCATAATTTTCCTCCTCAATTACGTTTACAAATGTAATCTACGTTTATTACTTTATTCTTAAAGTTTACATTTGTCAACTGAAATAACAAAAAAATAAAGTCACCTTTCTACGGGTAAACTTCATGTAATTACTTAGAAAAAGCCTAATAAGACACTTTTACTCCTATAAAGTAGCTTGCCAAAAAAGCTGCCTGTTCAGCATTTACTTTCAAACCTCGAATAAAATTTTGATCTAAATCAATTGTTTCAAAATGACAGTCACTGAAATCAATCCCCTTTAAAGCTGTCCGCATACTAATCATTTCATTCAAATCACAATTTTTAAAAATAGTTTTTGATAACTTATTCTCATTAAAGCTAACATCCTTGAGACTATCATTTTCAAAATGTACTACTTTTAAATTTAAGCGATTCAAATTAGCCAAGTCCAATAAACAGTTTCTAAAAACTACGTTATTCATAAACGATTCGTCAAAATTTGTTCCAATCATTTTACAATTTTCAAATTCAACTCTAAAAACACTTGATTCCTCAAAATGACAATTGGACAAATTACAGTTTTTAAAGATCACATCAGTCATATCAGCTTTTTCAAACTCACAGTCGATAAACGTTAAATGTTCCAAAATAGTTTGTTCTACTATCGGATGATTAATTCTTTGTTGTTCTATTAATTCATTTTTTAAATGAAGATTGCTTAATACGTAATCTTCATCGTTGTAAATATCAAAAAAAGAACCCTTGGTTAAGTAATCCTCTACAATTTTTGGATGATCCATATTCCTACACCTCTTTTTCAAATAATACCAAAAATTTCGTCTAAAAAAATTAGAAAGAAATCTCTACTAGACAACATTTTTTGATATTGTATAGAATGAATTTTTTGAAACAAATCTTAGAATCAATCTCTCAAGCACATTTGATTAAAAATTCTCATCAAAAAATAATTTATTATTCCCTAAAAGGCTTTATATCAACAATTTTTAACTCTAATATCCTAGGTCCGTTTAAGTAAGACAATTCAGTATCTTTATTGCGTTGAATTTATCAAATAAATGTTACGATTATTGAGTAAAACAATTTGGGAGGTCTTTGAATGGAACATCTTAGTAAATCACAAGCTCTAGAAATTTTAAAAAATTTAATTGCTATTAAGTCTGTTAATGATCATGAGAAAACCGTTGCTACTTACTTGCAAAAACTACTAGCCCAATATGATATCAAGTCCGAAATAAAACCTATTCGCGGTGACCGTGCTAATTTAATAGCCGAAATCGGTCAAGGAAAACCGGTTTTAGGAATCTCCGGCCACATGGATGTTGTCTCACCAGGTAAACTTGAGGACTGGAATAGCAATCCTTTTGAAATGACCGAAAAAGACGGAATGCTTTATGGTCGTGGAATTACTGATATGAAATCAGGTTTGGCCGCAATTGTTATAACAATGATCAATCTTCATGCACAAGATTTGCCAAAAAAGGGAACAATCCGCTTAATGGCAACTATGGGCGAAGAAGTTGGCGAAGAAGGTTCCAGCTACTTTCTCAAAGATGGATCTATGAAGGATGTTGATGGTTTAGTTATTGCCGAGCCATCAGGTTATAATATCGGTTACGCCGAAAAAGGCTCCATGGATATTAAATTTATTTCCAAGGGTAAAGCTAGTCACAGTTCTATGCCTGAAAATGGATATAACGCTATCGATGCTTTGATGAATCTTTTGATTGAAGCCAATACTACGTTCCGCGATGATCAGATCAAGGGTGATTCAATCGGACCACTTGTTTTCAATACTACCTTGATAAAGGGTGGAACACAGGTCAACTCGATTCCAGATTATGCAGAAGCAGAGGCAAACGTTAGAACTATTCCCGAATATGATAATCAAAAGGTCATTGCAACTTTGCACAATTTAATTAAAAAATATAATGACCAAGGCGCTCAAATTAGTACTGATATTTATATGAATGAAGGACCTGTTTTAATGAGTCCCAAGAATCCTTTAATTACACCAACTAAAAAATTAATGGAAAAGTACACTACCGAAACAGTTCATGTTGCTCCAATTTCCGCTGTTACTGATGCTTCAAATCTAGTTCAAAATAAACCAATTGAATTTCCATTTATCGTGGCTGGACCCGGTAACAATACACCTCACCAAATTAATGAGAACTTGGACAAACAAATGTACTTTAATTTTATTGATATTTATGAAAAATTGTTCATCGACTTTTTAGAAAAATAAAAAATTCCTATATGCTAACTGTCAAAAATGGTTAGCATACAGGAATTTTTTTGGTTAAAAGAACTCTGATTTCGTATCATAACTTGCATAATATAGACCAGTATTACCAGCCTTTTGTGCAATAACACCTAATTCATTAATAATAGATTCCTCTTCTTTAGGAAAATAAATCTTATGAGCAGGACCCATACTATAAATATAGGAAACTAGCTTACTAATCAAACGCTCTGGATATTTATTGTCCGCAATAGTTTTATTAACTTGTTGCAAAACATCAGTTATATCTTGAAGGCCCTTATTATCTTGATAGTCATCCCGCTTAATCAATAAATCATATAGTGATTTAATAAGTTCCTTACTTTTTGTTACATCGTGTTCTTTTTGTTCTGTACTCATTATCATTATCCCCCTTCTATCAACTCTAATATAGTTGTTTGACATTGGGGATTCAAGCTGTTGTTCTAAGACACTTGTTTCTTTATATTTTAGACATTATGGGCGTTATAACGATGATATTTTCTTCTTAAAATTATTGTAGAATAAAAAAACTATGAGTAAAAATTTTACCCACAGTTTTTATTTAATATCAATTAGCTATTTACTGGTTCCATTGATAAGAACTTAGGATTTGGTGTAACGCCAAATGATTTAGCCAAGTCTCTAAGATCATCATCAGTAATACTTTGAAGAATATTACCACCTTGGCTTTGAATTGCTGTATAGATCATGCAAGCTTTTTCTACAGTTTCAATCAAACCATAAACTTCGTCCATACTATCGCCACTAGCAAAGATTCCATGATGTGGCCACATAACAACTCTGAATTCACTCATCTTATCAGCTGTAGCTTGACCAATTTCATTTGTACCTGGTGTCATATAAGGAATGATACCAACACCTTCTGGGAAGACAACCAATGATTCAGCTTGCATCTTCCATAATAGACGACTGACACTAGCCTCATCTAATTCATGTGTGAATGACAAAGCAACCCAATTTGTTGGATGACAATGCATTACAACACGTTGATCTGAATCAACCTTTTGACGAGAAATATGAGTCATTAAATGTGCTGGGAATTCACTTGTAGGTTGTCCGCCATCGTTAAAGCCCCAGAGAAGATCTACGGAATTACCTTCTTCAGTGATACGAACAAGTCCAGTATCACGTTCTGGATAGTTATGAACATTCTTGAAATAACGTCCTGTTCCTGTAACTAGATAGTATTGTCCAGCTAAGGCTGAGGCATCGAATTTAATAGGAATATTTCTCAATGTTTCCTTCAAATCATCAAATTGGTCAACTTCTTCTTGTGTTAAACGAAGACTGACATTACCACCATTTCTTTCATCCCAACCATGTTTGTACAATTCGTTGGTGATTTCACACATTTTTTCTACATACTTAGAATCAATAAATTTCATAATTGTTAAGCTTCCTCTCAACCACTTAGACTATTCAGTCACTAAATTTGAATCACGTTTGAATTGAACATCTTTTTCATATTGGTGAATGTTCTCTAACCAATCTGTACCAACTGGTGTGTTATTTTGTAGACAGAATTCATCCCAAACGGCACCAAATGGATATGATTTCAATTCTTCTGTTTCAGCCAATCTTGTTGTGAAGTCGAAGTTTTCTTCAGCTTTCTTCAATTGGTCAATAGGTTCCAACATAGCTTGTAAGAATGCCTTTTGAGTAGCACGTGCACCGATTACCCATGCAGCAACACGGTTAATAGTTGCATCAAAGAAATCAAGTCCAACGTTTGTCTTACTCAATTCATTATCACGAACTAATGAACGAGCAATACGAATCAATGCATCATCAAAGATAACTACGTGATCACTATCCCAACGTACAGGACGAGATACATGCAACATCAAACCTTTTCCAAATGGTAGGAAGGCTGAGAATTTATCAGATACATCTTCTGTTGGGTGCCAGTGACCTGCATCAATAGTCCATAGCTTGTTTCTAGTAATAGCATAATTATTGTAGAAGAGATGTGAACCAACTGTATATGATTCAATACCTGTACCAAATAGCTTACCTTCAAAGGCTTCAATGGTATTTTTCTCGTCATAATCTTTTTCAATAATTTGATCTAGTGAATCAATTAAACGAAGACGTGGTGTGGCTTTATCAATAGGATTATCTTTGAAGCCATCTGGAATCCAGAAGTTATTAACTGATTGTTGACCTAATTCCTTACCAAAGTAGTTAGCAATTTCACGACTGATCTTACCATGTTCAATCCAGAAATCACGAACATCTTTATCAGGGCTTGCTAATGTAAAGTTATTTTTAACCATTGGATGTGAGAAGAATGTTCCATTCATATCTAGGCCAATCTTTTCTTGTTTAGCCCAATCAACCCAATACTTGAAGTCTTCAGTACCAATATCATTGATACCTTTCTTTTTGCCATTTGTAACGGCATAAATAGCATGTAGTTGAACTTTATGACTACCAGGGATAAGTGAAAGAGCTTCACTTAAATCACTTGTTAATTCATCTGGTGTTCTAGCAATACCAGGATAGTTACCACTAACACCAATACCACCTGTTAATTCTTGACTAGGGTTTAAGAATCCGTGAATATCATCCCCTTGCCAACAATGAACTGACAACTTAAGTTTTTGAAGATCCTTTAGGACTTGGTCAGTATCAACGCCAATTTCAGCGTAACGTTCTTTAGCTTCTTTATATGCTTTTTCAACTGTTTCAGTACTTGTCTGTGTCATTTTTATTACTCCTCCATTAATCTAAGTGAAATACTTCATCTAAGTCGACAGTCACAGGACTTTTATCCGGATTAGTATCCATCAATGGTTCCATGTAAGCCCACCATTTTTTAGCTGCATCTGTTTTAGCAATATCATTGTATTTTTGAATATTGTCTACTTCCAAGTAGGCAAACAACTCGCCATTATCTTTATTAAGATAAATTGAATAATTATGTGCCCCAGCTTCTTTCAAAGCTTGATGCATTTCAGGAAAAAGATTGTTATGTCTTTTGGCATATTCTTCATATGCATCTTTATGTAAGTACATAATCTGCGCTAATCTTTTCATTGAACTGTCACTCTCCCTTTATTTTCAAGAAACTCTTGATAACGTTGTAAGGTATTACCATACTTATCTGATTCAGGCTTGAAAGTCTTGATTTCAAAGGAGTCATGAATCATCTTCCGACCATCAGCAATGTTATTGATATCATTCTTAGTAATCATTTGTACAATCAGATTACCAATTGCTGTTGCTTCACCCGGCCCTGCATAAACCTCTATATTTGATAGAGTACTTGTTAACTGATTCAATAATTTAACGTTTGAACCACCACCGACAATATTGAGTGACTCAAGTTTATAGCCCAAAATCTTATCTAACTTTTGAATTTCGTTTGCATAATACAAAGCTAAGTTAGAATAGATAGCCATTGCTAATTCTCCCGGTGTTTCAGGAACCGTCTGTTCAGTTTCTTTGCAATACGTTTGAATTTCTTGAATCATGCTGCCAGGATTAGTAAATCTCTCATCATTAACATCCATAAATTGTTGGAAAGGTTTAACTTGTTGAGCTAATTCGGCTAAATCTGAAAAACTATATTCATCATTGAGTTCTCTCTTAACACATTGAATCATCCAGAGTCCCATAATATTCTTTAAGAATCTATAGGTACCATAGGCACCCCATTCATTGGTATAGTTTTCTTTAAACGCCATCTCACCGTTCTCAGGAACATTTAGTTCAGTCCCTAATAATGACCAAGTTCCAGAACTCAAGTAAGCCCAATGATCATTTTCTCCGGGTGCTCCCAACACGGCAGATGCTGTATCATGAGTAGCAACAGTAACAACTTCTGTCTCAGGTAAATCAAACTCCTTATGCCACTTATGACGAATATTGCCTAAAATTGTTCCTGATTCAACCAAACGTGGGAACTGATCTTGCGATACATTAACTTTGTCTAATAGATTTTTATCAAATAATCCTTCACGTAAATTTAACATTTGAGTAGTTGACGCATTAGTAACTTCTGTTACCGCATTTCCTGTTAAAACATACCCAATGTAATCAGGAATCATCATGATCTTATCAGTCTTTTCAAGATCATCTTTACTTTCTTCATACAATTGATAAAGAGTATTGAAATTAAGAAATTGAATTCCTGTCTTCTTGTAGATATAGCTCTTAGGTAAATCTGATGTGAGTTCTTTCATCGCATCTTTTGTTCTTGCATCACGGTAACTAATTGGATCTTGAATCTTCTTACCATCCATTCCTACAAGAACATAGTCAACTGCCCAAGTATCAATTCCCAGCACAACATCTTCATAACCAGCAGCTTTAATTTTTTCAAGTCCTAGAAAAATTTCATGAATAATTGAATCAATATTCCAACGATCATGACCGTTTTCCATAGTAAAACCATTTTTAAAACGATACATTTCTTTTAATTGAAGTTTCTTACTTTCTATCGTCCCTAACATTAAACGACCACTTGAAGCTCCAATATCAACAGCAACGTAAGATTTAGTCATATCTAAGCCTCTTTTCCACTAGTTGTATTAGTAACGGAGTTATTAACTTTTTTACCTTCACCGTGATATCTTTCATTAGTAATTTCATCCAATGATTTACCACGAGTTTGTGGTGTCCAAATAGTACCAATAACTAACGAAATTAATAACAAACCAATCATGAACATTCCTGCTGTCTTAAAGCCCATTGTTGACAAAACAGTTGGAAAGATAATTGACCAAACACCGGCTGATGCACGAACAACGAAAAACATGACACCTTGTGAACCTGCACGATACTTAGTTGGAAATAACTCAGTAGCCCACAAAGCGTACCAAGCTTGAGCACCAATACCTGCTGAAACACCCCAGAGAATAACGAATAGCCAAAGGCTG
The DNA here is from genome assembly GCF_003967595.1 of Companilactobacillus musae. GTDB lineage: Bacteria > Bacillota > Bacilli > Lactobacillales > Lactobacillaceae > Companilactobacillus > Companilactobacillus musae. The sequence goes on from NZ_BIFW01000003.1 coordinate 48,745, forward strand.
GTCCAACTCATTCCCATGAATGTCAATACTATCCATGAAGCAGCACTCATAGCTCCGCCAACAAAGAAGAAGATTCTGTGATTTACTTTATCTCCGTACTTTGCAAATCCAAAGTATGTGGCAATGGCAGTGAATATCCAAAGAATTGCTTGCAACAAGTTAGCTTGCATGTTTGTTAAACCACCTGCTGTTTCGTATACATATGGCATGAAGAATCCCATTGCTCCAGCAACCAAATTCCAAAACATATATACACCAATCAAAAATAGAATAGATTTAACACTTACTGAACTTGAAAATAGGTCTCTGTAAGGATGTGGTTTTTCACCTGTCATTTTCTCCTTAGCTTTTTGTTTTTCCCAGTCTTCTGATTCATGCAATTTTCTTTGTAGATTCCATGCAATAAGAGCAACTACAAATAAAATTCCAAATAAAATACGATTTCCTAATAATTTCAATGGTGAAAATACAACACCAAGAATAAAGATTAATGCTGGTCCCATTGACCATGCAAACTGTGATATACCGATATTCTTAGCTCTATCATTACTTTCAGATGTTTCTGAAATATATGTCCAAGATGCTGGAACACCAGCACCTACAGCTATTCCTGTAATGGTAAATCCTAGCAATAACATTGGAAAATTCATTGAAAATGCAACAATCAAAGTTCCCAACATATAGATCAACATGTCATAGGTATAAATGATTTTACGACCATACTTATCAGACAAATGACCACCAAACAAAGCACCAATTGCAGCTCCGAATGCATTAGCACTCAAAGCTCCCAACAATCCAACTTGGAAACTATTGAGGTTAAATTGACTTGTCCATAAAGTCAATCCACTGGCTCCCGCAACAATACATCCTGAGTCAAGAAAGTTAGTAAGTGAAACTGCAAAAGTGGATTTCAACGAACTACTTTTTTTATTACTCATAAGTACACCTCACTGTCTTACTTTTAAGTAAGCGCTAACATCAACTTACAGTTACTAATATAAGCGTTTACATTATGTGGTACAATGTCATCAGATTATATAATTAGTAACATATTCACAGGAGGGGATTTCTTGAACCCTAGAGTATTAATGCGTCTAAAACAACATGAACTCATTGAAATTGAACAGTTAAAAAATGGTCGTCACATTGTTGATATCCCCAAAGAGGCCATATATAACAATAAAAAAATATCAAATAATAAAGTAATTAATAATTATTTTTTTAGAAATCGCGATGTTTATATTAGCAAGCATCCACGTTTTGCTCCTTATCCCACTCATTCTCACCAATTTTTAGAAATTAATTATATGTTAAATGGATCATGTGACCAAATTGTGGACAACAAAAAAATACATCTAAATCAAGGGGATTTGTTACTCCTCGATGTTGGATGTACTCATTCTATTGATCGCTTAAATGAAAATGACATTTTAATTAATTTACTATTTCGAGATCAAACTATTGGTATTGATTTCTTAGATGAAATGAGACGTAGCGATTCTATATTATATGATTTTCTTTTAAAACAGGCCTCTGGACAAAGAACCTCAATTCATTACATTATCTTTAGAAATAATATAGATAATGACATTCGATATACTATGGAAGATGTTATTACTGAATATTATTCTAAACGTGAATTTTCAAATACAATCATCAAAAATTATTTACAAATTTTACTAACAAAATTAGTAAGACATTATCGTGTTCCCATGGAAAGAAAAGATCCTAAACAGCAATTAATTGTAAGAATCTTAAAAAACATCTCCACCGACTATAGAAATATCTCACTAGAGGACTTAGCAAAAAAGTATGGTTATAACAAAAATTATTTAAGTAATTTTATAAAAAAAGAAACTGGTAAGACTTTTAGCAACTTCCTATTACGCCAACGTCTTATTCAAGCTCATAGTTTAATTACCTCAACCTCAATGCCTATTTCTGAAATCATTAATGAAGTTGGTATGAAAAATAAAACTGACTTTTATAAAAAATATAAAAAATTTTATTTATCGACCCCTAGTTCAGACAGAAATAAATAATCTATTGATCCTTTTCTATTTCAATTGCTAAAGCTCCGAATTTCTTTTCTTTTTCACGAGAATATATCTCAGTATTTTCACGATCCAATTCAGCGACTGTTTCTTCTTCCGGACTGCCAATTATAGAACCCGAATATTTTTGAAATAAATCTTTAAATGTTGGAAATACTTCTAGTTTTAAAACTGTCGTAATTAACTCTTGCTTTGTTTCCAGATCCGTAAAAGTAATCTTGTCTCCTACTTTCAATTTTGATCTCTTATTATCGTTCAACCTAATTTCAATCTTTTTAGTACCATTTTTCATCGCCAAAAAAGGTTGATGATTTAAGTGCATTTCCATAAATTTTACTTCCTTTTTAATTTTTAGAAATTATAACTCCTATAAATACTATAATTATGTATTATATAGTAGAAACAAGATGGGGGAACATTATGGGGATACTTTCAGAATTTCGACAACAAAATCATAATTTTTGGCGTTATTTTTGGAAATACAGTCAAATAATTATTTTAATTCAATTAATCATTCATTTCATTTTAATTCCAATTCTAAGCTTCTTAGCTAACGGAATTAACTATTTAGGTAATGTTAACTACGTTTCTTATACTAACGCGTTAGAACTAATAACACACAAGCCATTGGTGGTTCTAGGGCTGATAATAGTCTTGCTTATTCTATTATTACTAGTCTTTGCCCAGTTCACTTTATTATTAGTTAGCTTTCAAGCTATTAAATCACATGCTAACCTGAGCTGGTGGGATTATCTCAAGAGCGTCAGTAAAAATCTCTTTGGATTACCATTTAAAGCATTTGGTTTCTTCCTATTATATTTCTTAATTATTACACCCTTTGGGAGCTTGGGATTATCTTCAACTCTATTGAGCAAAGTTAAGATTCCTCAATTCATTTTAGATTGGCTTTTTCAGGAACATCTACCCTTAGGGATTCTTTTGATTATTGCTTATATAATTATTCTATACATTGGTATTCGCTGGATTTTAGTATTACCTTCAATGATTTTTGAAAATAAGTCTATTAGAACTTCAATTCAACATAGTTGGAATAAAACACGCGGAAAATCTCTTTATTATCTAGGTATATTCCTTGTCCTATTAGCCGCCGTCTCAATATTTATAACCGTCACAACTAGTATTTTAATTATCCTACAACATGTTATTGATCAAGTTAGTTTCCTTAAAACCATCGATTTTCCTATGGCTGTCATCAACATGACCATTATTCAACTACTTAATTACATTAGTGGTATCTATGCTTCTGGAATGGCAATTCTAATCATTCTTAGTGAGACTAACACCAATTATTTTTATCCACGTCAAAAACATCATTCACATAAATGGTTCTGGGGAATTTTAGGAACTGTCGTTATTGTCAGTTTTATTAGTTATGATATAACTTATTTCAATAATTGGTTGCTAGAACCACCATTAACAATATCTCATCGTGGGGTTGACGATGGCAATGGCATTCAAAACACAATTGAATCTCTCAACGCCACATCAAAAGAGAAGCCCGATTATATTGAAATGGATGTTCAGGAAACAAAAGACCATAAATTCGTCGTTTATCATGATAATACGCTCAAAGGTTTAGCCAATATTAATAAAAAACCTAGCCAAATGACTTTAAACGAATTAACCAATGTAGAGATACATGAGAATGGTAAAACAACGCATATAGCAAGTTTTGACGACTATCTTGCTACAGCAACAAAACTGCATCAAAAATTACTAGTAGAGTTAAAGGATGTCTCTGGTAACAAACCTGATTTTGTGAGTCTCTTTGCCAAACGTTATGGAAAAGGACTTGCCAAGAATAAAGCCATGGTTCATTCATTAGATTACGACTACATTGAAAATACTAAAAAGTTATTACCCAAAATAGACACCAGTTATATCCTACCGTTTAATTTATTCGGAGTTCCTTACACAAACTCCAATGCCTTCACAATGGAATATACGACGCTAAACGATTCTTTCATCGATCAAGCACATCTCCAACAAAAAAAGGTTTACGCTTGGACTGTCAATGATACATCCGATATGGATCATATGATTTTTATGGATTCCGACGGTATTATTACTGATAATCTCAGTGACCTTCAAGATGAAATACATACACTTTTCAAAGATTCCAGCTACTCTAAGCGTATGACTATCTACGTTACACAAATGCAAGATCCGTTTGAATAAAATAAAAAGAGAGAAAATTCTAAAATTTCAGAATTTTCTCTCTTTTTATTAAAAATATATTTTTTAACGATTCATTGCAGAAGCGCCACCCATATTATTTAAAATCTCATCTTCACTTACTAAGTTTAAATCACCAGAAACAGTTAACTTCAATACACTAGCTGAAATAGCATAGTTAACTTGTTTTTGACCATCATAATTGTGTAGGAATCCATGAATCAAACCTGCACCAAAGGCATCACCACTAGCTACACCTTCATATACGTGCATATTGTAGATTGGACTTTCGTAGAATTTGTTATCTCTCAATGATAATGCAGACCATTGACTGTCTTCTACTGAATGAATATTTCTAAGGATACTTGCAACGGTATGGCAATTTGGATATTGACTTACTACCTTACGCATTCCTTCTTTAAAGCTTTCCTTTTGATCAATTCCATGTTCCATATCACCATCAAAAGCTTTTATACCAAGACTTGATTCAAAATCTTCATCATTTGCTAAACAAACATTCACATAAGGCATAACCTTCTTAGAAAATGCTTGAGCCTCTTCAGGAGTCCACATCTTACCACGATAATTAGTATCGAAAACAACTGTAATATTATGTTCCTTGCAATATTTAACGGCTGTCAAGATTGCCTTTTTTAATTCTGTAGAAATAGCAGCAGTAATACCTGAGAAATAGAAGTAATCAACTCCATCAAGTAATTTTTCCCAATCAAAATCTTCTGCCTTTGATTCAGAGAATGAACTGTTAGCACGATCATAAACTACGTTAGTACCACGAACACTGGCACCTTTTTCAAAGAAGTAAATTCCCAAACGTGATCCACCACGTAAAACGTTACTTGTATCGACACCAAATTTACGTAAAGTTCCTAGAGCGGAGTCTCCTAACAAGTTATTTGGAAATTTTGTAACATAAGCTGCATTATCTCCTTGTAAAGATAGTGAAACTGAAACATTTGCTTCAGCGCCACCATAAGTAGCTTCAAACGCATCTGACTGTAGGATTCTCTTATTTTCAGCTGGCTTTAAACGTAACATCATTTCACCAAAAGTTAATACTTTCATTGATTACACTCTCCCTATATACAAACCCAATTTAGTACAAAAAAAGTCACGATCACTTATCCTCATAACCATTGGTAACAACGAAGATTTGGTTTCATGACTTAATTTCTATAAAGACAACTATTTTTTAATTATCTCTTCAAACTTCTTATGAAATGCCTCGGCATTATCCTTAATTTCATCGTATTTATCATCTTTACCTGGTCCAACCAAGCTACCACCGACACCAACTACAAAGGCCCCATTGTCAAACCATTCGTTCATATTATCCAATGAAACGCCACCGCTAGGCATGATATTAGCGTATGGGAATGGTCCTTGAATTTCTTTGATTACACCTTTACCAGCAATTGATCCTGGGAAAATCTTTATCAAATCTGATCCATATGTTAAAGCACTTTGAACCTCAGTTGGTGTAAAGCAACCTGGTACATAAGGAACATTATATAAATTACACAATTTAGCTGTTTCAGAATTAAAAGAAGGACTTACAATAAACTTTGCACCAGCAATAATAGCAATTCTAGCTGTCGGAGCATCAAGAACTGTTCCTGCACCAACAACAACTTTATCGTCTTCTGAAAATTCATCGCTTAAATGTTTAATTGTTGTATCAGCATTAGGTGAAGTAAATGCTAATTCAATAGCCTTAACTCCTCCGTCAATACATGCCTTAGATATTTTATAAGAATTCTCTTCACTATATCCTCTAACAACAGCAACTACACCATTTTTTTGAACGTTTTTTAATGCTTCATATTTAAGTAATGTCATTTATTCCTCAACCTCATTTTCTAAATAATATTTATTTAATTCTTCTCTAGTCGGATAGCCATCGTTATCTCCATGCGTTTGAACTTGTAAAGATCCAATCGCATTTCCACGTCTAGCAGCTTGATTATACCCTTTTCCTTCAAGCAATGCCGTAATAACTCCTAATGCATATCCATCTCCAGCTCCAACGGTATCTACAACTTCGGAAACTTCGAAGCCTGGAACAATCCAACTATGACCATCTTTTGTTTTTACATATGACCCTTTAGGACCTATTTTTACAAAAACAGCTTTTGCCCGACCATTTAAATAAAAATCAGCTATTTTTTCTGGATCATCAGAACCTGTCAAAATTTTTCCTTCATCCTGTCCAGGTAAAACAATATCCGCATAAGATGCCAAACGATTTATTGTTTTAATCATTGTTTCCTTATTTGGCCACAAATCTGGTCTCAAATTAGGATCAAAAGTTAGCGTTATTCTCTTTTTGTTAAGCATTTTTGCTAAAAGAATACTTGTTTCTAATGTCTTTTTTGACTTCGATGGAAAAATCCCCGTTAAATGAGCTATTTTTAAATCACTCATATCAATAGAATCAATAACACTAGAGTCAATATTTGATGCAGCTGAATTTTTTCTAAAATTAAAAACATCTGGATCCCCATGACTAATCAATTGTTTCATTTGATACCCAGTCATATATTTATCTGTTCCCAGTAAATATTTAGTACTAATTTTTCTTTTATTCAATTCATTTCTTATAAAGTCCCCTTGTGGATCATCTCCAACTTGACCGATATAGTCCACAGAATGTCCTAATCGCCTTACTCCAACAGATACATTTAGTTCTGCCCCACCAAAAACCTTATTAAAATGAACGGAATCAGAAATAGTTTTATCAACATCTGTAGAACAGAACACCACAAGCGGTTCTCCAATGGTTAAAAACTCACTCATTTTGTCCACCTTTTATAAATAAATAAAAAATCTCCCTGAAGATTTTGACTCCAAGAAGATTCCTTATAATTACAATCCTTTCTTGATTTGTTTTCTATTCCAGAACATCATTCCGGCCACAATAATTGTAAGAATGGCTGCACCAATAATTGGTAGATTTACAGTTCCTTCATATACTATCCATGCTAATGGACTAGCAGCAAAATCAATACTTGCGACTGATGAAGTTCCAGCAGGAATCAAGCTAGATTCAACGATTCTTACAGCTTTAGTAAATATACCAGCTAAGGCAGTTGCTGAAAGAACACCTAATACCAAACTAACAATACCTACTAATAATGTCTTTAAAACATTTCCCTTAGTATATGGAAGTACTAATGGGAAGATATAAATTAATCCAGATAGACTGGCCAATGGTAGGAATTCGTTACCAGGAATAACAACAGATAGGAACAAGATAATAGGAATTAATAGTAAACTAGCAACCAATGTAACAGGATGTCCAATTACTAAAGCTGGAGTCATACCAATATTGAATTCTCTATCTTTAAATCTGTTCTTAATAATTTCTTGTGTACGTTTTGAAATTGGTGATAATCCTTCGATGAATAATCCAGTGATCTTAGGGATCAATACCATAACGGCGGCTAGAATAACACCTAATTGTAAAATCTTGGCAACTGGATAATGTGCCAAAGCACCAATCAACATACCAATAATTACACCTAAAACAATTGGATCACCTAAAACACCGAATTTCTCTTTCATTTTATCAGCATCGATATCTACCTTATTAAGTCCAGGAATACGATCTACAATCCAATTTACAATAACTGCAAATGGAATAAAGCTGACACAAAACGCTTGCGGGATAGAAATTCCCTCTAGATCTTTACCATAAAATGCTTCAACCTTCTTTTGAGATCTATCTGCACCAACTAAAGTAACAATAATAGTTATAACAGCAGCGAATAATCCCCACCAGAAGTTCTTGGTAGCAAAGTAAACAATTGAACCAATAAAAGCAAAGTGCCAATAGTTCCAAAGGTCAATATTCAATGTCTTTGTAGTTCCAATAACTAACATCAAGACATTAACCAATAGACCTAATGGAATAATAATTGCACCTACTGATGTGGCAAAAGCAACTTGTGAAGCAGCAGGCCAACCAATATCCAATGTATATAAGTGTAGATGATAAGTTTTTACCATCGCATTAACAGCAGGTCCAATGTTATCTGATAACAATTGAGTAACTACACTCAAACCGACAAATCCAACACCGACTTTAAGACCTGAAACTAATGATTTTCCCCAACCCATTCCGATAAGTAGACCAAGAATCAGAAAGATGATTGGCATCATTACACTAGCACCTAAAGACATAATGTAATTTATTACAGCCATGTTTTACCCCCCTTAGAGCATCTATGACATTTATTGAATTAACGTACTAAATATCCACCATCAACAGGAATAATTGCACCATTGATATAAGCAGCAGCATCACTTGCTAAGAATACTGCAGGTCCCATCAATTCATATGGTTCTGCCCAGTGACCCATAGGAATTCTTCCAAGAATTTCATCGTTACGTGACTTATCTGCACGAATTGGAGCAGTATTTTCAGTCTTAATGTATCCAGGTGCAATGGCATTAACAGTAACGTTATAAGCACCCATTTCTGATGCAAATGCTTTTGTCAAACCAGCAACACCATGTTTTGAAGCTGTGTATGAAGGGATAAACTTACCACCTTGGAATGAAAGCATTGAACCAATATTGATAATTCTTCCTGATTTTTGTTCAGCATATACTTTTGAAACTTCTAGTGATAAGTGATATACGGCGTTCAAGTTAATATTAATTACTCGATCCCAATCCTCATCTTTTGATTCCAAAATTGGATTACGTTTGATCATACCAGCATTATTTACCAAGATATCAATATGTCCAAATTTATCAATTGCAGTATCTACAACTTTTTTAGCAGCACCAGGAGCAGTCAAATCCAAATCCATAAATTCTACTTTTTGACCAAGACTTTCGATTAGTTCACGTGTGTTGTCCCATTCCTTTTTACCAAATGTAGGAATAAAAATATCAGCACCCGCTCTAGCCATAGCAATTGCATAACCTTGTCCTAAGCCCGTGTTTCCACCAGTAATGATAGCAACTTTACCTTTTAGACTAAACTTACTCATACCAAAATTATTTTTTAGTTCCTCTTCGTGTTGACGAATTTCTTCTGCTGTTTCATGAATTTCTGACATTTCAGAATCCTCCTAAAAGTTTTTGCATTTCTTAATAAGAAACCTCATTTCTTATTTATGAATAAAGTGTAAATCATTATTTCTCCATTTGCAAGCCCTTTCATATTTTTTACTAATCTGATATAGTCCAATATTAGGTATAATGTAAGAAAAGAGAGGCATTATAATGGCTGAAAAACATCTATATGGCACCGTTTTGCTGAAGGCAAAGGAAATCTTAGACTTTATTTCCAATTCAAAAACTGCACCTGGGTTAAAAGAAATTAGTATGAATGTTGAAATTTCTAAACCCACTGTTCTTAAAATCTTACAAACTCTTGAATATTGTGGATTTGTAAGATCATATGGGACTATAAAGAAGTATTACTTAGGTACTATATTTTTGAAATATGGCGATCAAGTCGCTCAAGAATTTGATTTAGTTAAGATAGCGACCCCATTCTTAAATGATTTACGGGACAAAACTACAGAAGCAGTCAATCTTGGCATCGTTGAAGATGATAAAGTAGTACTTTTAGCCAGAGCTAAAAGTACTAATAGTATTCATTTTGATTTGGAATTGGGTGGTGCTATGGATATGTACTCTTCTGCAATGGGAAAGGCCATTCTGGCACATTATCCAGATGATAAATTAATTGACTATCTTAATAAAACACCTCTTAAACCTAAGACCCCAAATACTATTGTTACTCGTGAAGATTTTCTGAATAATATTACTGAAATAAAAAAAGATGGTTACGCCATCGATGATATTGAAAATCAGGAAGGCGTCTATTGTATTGGATTTCCACTGATCAAGGGAAATCAAATCTTTGGTGGATTTAGCATTAGTGCTCCTGTATTTAGAATTGACGATAAGAAACGTCAAGAATGGATTGAATATGGTTTACAAACTGAAAGAAAAATTTTGAGTAATTTTTAGCAAACTCATATCGTTATAACGATGTGAATTTGCTTTTTTTGTACAAAAAAGTAGCAACCCAAGTATTTATACTTAAATTGCTACTTTTCATAACTTTATCCCAATACCTTTTTAACAATTTCATACAACTTCTTAACATCCTCTGGTCTAGTTAAGCCGTCATCACCAATGATTGAACTATATACATGAGGAATAATCTTCTTAACTCCGGCATCAACCGCAATTTGTAGAATTTCTTCAAAGTTATCTAAGTCAATTCCACCAGTTGGTTCCAAATTAAAGTCATATTTAGCACAAGCTTCAGCTACGGCTTTGAACTCTACCTCATGTTTCAAACCACCCATTGGGAAGAATTTAATTGCTGTTCCACCCATATCTTTTAATAAGGCAATGGCTGTTTCAATTGGAACTTCAGCAGCAGGTTGTTGACTGCTTAAAGGACCTGTAGCAATATTTACCAAGCCTACTTTTCCGGTTGGTGAAACTAATCCATTAATAACTGTTTCATCTTCACCTAACAAAGCACGTGATGTTCCAACACCTGTAAATACTTGATTGACATGTTGTGGTTTCAAAACTTTTGATACGCGGCTAACCATTTGACTTTGCTTGGGATCACCAGCGCCTAAACCAACTGAAATAGCATTTTCAACTTCTGCTTGATACTTCTTCATATCTTCAATGGCAGCTTCGTCTGTATCATAATTTTTTGTCAAAACTCCGACTACTGTGTGACCTTCAGCTGCGGCATAAATATCTTTAGCATTCTCCACAGAACCTGCAAGTACATTAATAGCAACTCTATCTTTATAATAATTAGGAATTAGTTTCATCTTTATATAAGCTCCTTAGTCCTTTTGAATTTCTTGTAATCTATTTACAATTGCTTTCATTTCATTCGCATCAACTGCACGAATGTCAAATTCAATAATACCTTCGTTTGCTCTGTATTCACGTGTATAAATAGCAGGATCGCCTTGCTTTAATTCTTTAGTTACTTCTTTAGCGTCTTTCTTAGAAGTTTCTTTAACGGTCACGGCTGCACGATAAATTTCACGACCTGCACCATCTTGAACTTCCTTAGCCTCAATATCAGGAACCTCATTTAAATCTTTTAAGAATGGTGCTAATCTTTGACGCATATGTTCACCATCTTCTGGTCCAATCTTGAGATAGCGTTCAATTGCCGCAGTTAAACCTAAGATATTTTCCTTACCGATCTTCATGGCACGGCCAATACCTTTCTTTTGTAGACGAATCCAATTAATATACTTAGCTTTACCATAAACTAAGCCTGATGCTGGTCCTTCTAGTGCTTTGGCACCACTAAAGATAATAATATCTACGCCTAGATCCAAATATTTCTTCATATCTTCTTCTGCAGCAGCATCAAGAATCAATGGCAAATTATTTTTATGAGCTACTTCTACAGCTTCTTTGACGGATAGCATACTCTTTTGAACTGTGTGGTGACTCTTTACATAAAGTACTGCTGCTGTTTTATCAGTTATCATCATTTCAATATGTTCTGGGGTACACATATTAGCATAGCCAGCTTCGACAACATGTCCTCCACCAAGACTAATCATTACTTCTTCTGGAGTACCATAGTCGACATTGTGACCTTTAGGCATAATGATTTCACGTTTTTCAAAACGTGGATCATTTGCATGATAAACATGATACATACTCCCCTGACCAATTAGAGCTGCAACAGACATTGCAATACCAGCTGAAGCCGAATTTACGACGATTGCATCTTCTGCACCCAATAATTTTGCTAAATGTTTTCCAGTTTGAACGTCCAAATCTGCCATTTCAAAGAAATGTGTATCACCAAATTGTTGAGCATCAATAACATCTTCAGGCACTTGTGAAACACCCAAAATTGTCATCTTACCACTAGCATTAATAACCTTCTTTAATCCATATTCACTGTAAATATCTTCAGCCAATTTACTTTCCTCCAATTGAATATTCATTACCGGCAATAACCGAATAAATAGGTTTGATTAGCGTATCTGTCTTTCTTTGATTTCCATTTGAATCCGTTAAGACTTTTTCACCTTTTTCAACATTGAAAATTGTTAGATCTCCATCGTATCCTAAACGTAGAGAACCTTTGCTTTGTAAGTTGAAATTATCAACTGGAGCCCAAGTTACCATTCTAATTACTTCTGGTAGTGAGTAGCCAATCAACAACATCTTTTCCAAAGTCGTTGCCATATCATAAACGGGACCATTGGCCCTATTTCTATGATAAATATCGGTACTTACTGACTTAGGAATCAAGCCTTCATCACGTGCAATTTCTCCAGTTCTGAAGTTAAAACTGTCTGTTCCATGGCCAACATCAAAAATCACACCACGATCATAAGCATCGAGTACGAAGTCCTTAATATGACCAGTCTTATCTAACATTCCATTAGGTTTTCCATTATAGGCATGTGTTAAGATATCGTCTCTAGACATTGAGTTTAAGACATCTTTTAATTCTGGGGGATTAGCTCCAACGTGAACCATAATTGGTAAATTAAGTTGTGCCTGAAATCTTTTAGCTTCCAATAGTGGTTTAACATCGTTATCAACAACTACTGAATGACTCTCTCTTACCTTAATACCAACAATGAAATCTTGTAATTCCTTCACTGCATCATAAAGAGGAGCTTTTTGAATTCTAGTAATATCGCCTAACTCATCCTGAGCCAAAATACCAGTCTTAGAAATATTAATCATTGCTAAAACATTAGTTTTCTTATCACGAGTAATCTTATAAAAATCGCGAATATTGTCTGCACCAGTTGAACCAGCATCAATAACCGTTGTTACCCCAGTTAAATAACCATCTTTATCGGGATCATCATAATAGAGACTTAGCTTTTCATAAGAATGTACATGATCATCAATCCATCCTGGAGTTACATATGATTCATGATGTAAATCAATCGTCTTTTTAGCAGTTATTCCCTCTAATTTTTCTCCGACTGCCGTAATTTTTCCATTTGTAATTGCAATTTCAATTGGTTGATTACGTTCTGTTTTACCATTCTTGATATATAAATCTTCCATTATAATTACACCTCAAATTTTTAAATATAAATTATTTCATTATTATTGGTAATTAAACTGCAATTGGGAAGAAGAAGCCGAAAAGCATTGCACCTAAGATTGCACCACCTGGCAATGGTTTCTTCCAAGCATAGAATATAGCAGCTCCGGCAGTTGCACCGATACCAATTGGAATTGATGCTGAAATGGCACTCAAGATGATCAATGGTCCTAAGAAACGACCAGTTTCATTACCAGCACCCATCATAACGTCAGCTCCAAAAGTTGCATTTGACTGTCCAACCGTATACTTACGAACAAAGAAAATTATCAAACCGATAATAATTCCAATCACTAATCCTGTAAGTAAAGCTAGTGGAAAGTTTTTAACAGGGGCAGTTAGTCCCATACTTAACATAATTGCTGGAATACCAATTCCAACACCAGTTAAAATCGAACCACCTAAATCCAAGATACCTACAAGTGAACCTTCCAAAACACGAGCAAATAAGAAACTTGCACCAAATGCTGCGGCAGGTCCAAATGACTTACCAGTTAATCCAGCCTTCAACATGGCTACAATAGCAACTTCATTAAAGGCACCCACTCCATAATTTACATACATTGATGTTCCGGCAAAAACACCCATGGACATTAATCCGACAATAATAGGAAATGACCAATCTGCGTACCAGAAACTTTTTGCATGTTCTAGATCTTTCAAATCATCTTGCATGAGTTATTTCCTCCTTTAATTATTTTGGTGTCACTACTGAATGCATATTGTTCAACCATGTTGGAATTCCGACTTTAAACGCCTTCAACATGTTGATATCGAATCCTCTGAAGAAACCACTCAAAACAAACAATGCTATTGTGGCGATAAGAATGATTCTTGTAATTCTCGTCCAACCTAATTCATCGACACCTTTACCAACTAAAATTCCTAAAACAACACCAGGAACTGCATTGCCCATTATTAAAGCGGCTACACCGCCAAATACTGTTCCAAACAATCCAGAACGACGACCAGCATCAATGGCAGCTAACCAGAAAAGAATAGGCATAACCATATTGATCAATGTATCTGCGGCTGGAACCAAAACTTTAACCGCTGTAACTTGTAACGATGCGGGAATTGATGCTGAAGTTACATTTAAAAACGGAACCAAGACTGCACCAATAATTCCACTAACAATACCCATCTTTTTAGGATTGTGGACTGTTTCCGCAACGTTTTTATTTTTTAATAAAAGAATACTTGCCGCCCAGTTTGGAATAACACGATGAGTTATATCCTGTGTAAAAGCACCAGCACCAACTGTTGATGCCCATGCATTGAAGAAGAAACCTAATCCAAATGAAAAGTGAGAAGCTGGATCGCCTTCTGCGGCATTCATTTCTCCAAGCGTTCTAAATGCACCTAGAGCTTGAACTGTTGGTGCATTGAACATACGAGCAGCACCAACACCGGCAGCAAATCCAACAGCAAGTCCAACAATTATGGACTCAATTAAGATTGTTAATATTTGCATTATTTATCGCCCCTTAATAATTTCGTGAAATCAGGTATATTTATATGATCTGGTGACGGTATTTCATTATCAATAAAATTAATATCAGACAATTTAACAGCATTTAATTCAACATCTACATCCAGAGTTAATTTGTAATTAACTCTGGTTCTCTTAAAGAAGAAGAACAGAAACTTTTCTTGATAAGAGACTCTTTCTGCATAAAGTACTCTGACTTCCTTAGGAATTATTTGTAAGGTTACTTGAGATTCATCTTTAATAACTTCATTACGAATATTATTTAAAGCACTGGCAAACGCACGCTGCCTAGTTTCGCCATCACCAGAGACACGAACTGTTTTCACAAATTTTTTATTCAACTCTGAACTCATTTCTTTCACCCTCCAAATTAAAGCTCTATCTTTATGCCTTGTCAGGATATTGTTTTGCAAAAGTTTCAAGTAACTTCTTGCCTAATTCTTCCTTATCCATAAATCCAAATCCAAGAACTGTTTTTCCTTCTTGAATAGCTGTGATGCCTTCTTGAATTGATCTCATACCATGTCTTTCAGGATATCCATATTGTGTATTAGCGGTAATAGCACCTGCACCGCCTGAACCACAGAATGAAATTCCCATATCGGCATTCTCATCATGCATAACTTTTCCTAGACGCATATCGGCTCCCATTCCTGGAACAACAATTGCTTGCCCACCTGCATCTTCAATTCCTTTAGCAACTTTTTGGCCTTTACCCATTCTGTCTGCAATAACAACTTTAATCATAATAAATTCCTCCTAATTATTTTCTATAGCATTTTCAAAATGTATTGATAAAACAAATGGTTCTGATGGTGCTAAATTTCCGATTTTATTAGTAATATCTTTAGCAATGTTTAACGCCGTATCAGACACTCCGCTGAATAATGATTCATCAACTGGATCTAATGATTGATTATCTTTTGATCTCATTACCATCTCTCCTAAGTGATTTGCCAATACAGTCAATTGGAGATCAGTTAGATTCAAGTGATTCGTCGTGAGTTCTTTCATTGCAAATTTAAAAATACTGTATGTTTCATCCGGATATTTTGATTCTTTAATAATTTTGGCTATCTCGGGAATATCCCATTTATTTTGCATCAACTTGACCCCTCCTAGTATCAGATAAATGTACATATTCTAATATTGCGTTTATTTCTGATTCATTAATATCTAATCCATACTGATTAAATGTTTCCTTTAATTGCTTCTTGATCACTTGATTCGATGCTTGAATATTGTTTGTATCTTTATATTGTTCATTGAATTTAATTCGATGTATTGCCATAAATATATGAAGCATTAAAGCATCTTTATATTCATCAGAAACCTTATATTTCAATAAATTCATAACATCCTCATAAATCGAAAACATTGTCATTATCATTTCTCGGGATAACTTTTTAAATGAAGCATTGTTTTCAATTTTTGTTATCGAAGAATCAGGTTCCTTTTTTAAAGTATCAGGATTAACTTTTAAGATATTCGCTACCTTATTTTTTATTTGCTCAATATCTTGGCTAGTAGGTAATGGACTAACTTGAATTAACGGTGCATTCAGATCAGTTAAGTCGAAGATACTAATTACCAAATCCGGTTTAAGTTTGTTTATTTGCTTTTTTGCGGCAATGAGTGAAGTAAAACCAGCAATTTCAATGTTCGGAATATTTTCTTCTATTTTTTGTTGTATCAGATTAGTAACACCTAAACCTGTTGAACAAACATAAACAACTCTCACTTTTCTTTGATTGTTATGAATCCTTTGCTCTGAAACCATAAAATGCAAAGCTAAAAATGAAACGAAGGAATCATTTACTATTGTTGGACTTGAAGAAACCTCTTTGATACAAACCTTATACAAAGCATTGAATAAACCTGGATAATTTGTCTTGATATCTTTTACAAACGGATTATATTCATTGGTAAATTGATATTTGCTATTAAATTTGCTCATTAAGTGCGATAACAAACTATCGAATAATTGCTTATCTTCACTGAATGGCTGGTTAACTTCCTCGCTAACTTCATTGATAATCAACTTTGTTAGAGTTACCAAATTATCATCTTGAGGAATCGTTTGACCACCGTTTATAACATATTGATATTCGTCTTGATACAATGGAAAATCATATTCATCAAACATTCGTTTAAAGAGCTGAAAATCAAAAGTATCAAGCTTAACATCATTAAAATTTATCTCTTGGTAACTGTTAATCGGTTTATTAATACTTAACCTAGCAATAGAGATAGCTAATCGACAAGAAATAGTTAATATATCGTTATAATCTAATTCTGAATTATCTTTATCAATTAGCCTGCTAGCATGTGTCAAAACTCTTTTTAGGATATATTCAAATTCATTATTGAGACCTAGCAATAATCCAGTAACCTCATTAGAATTTAATTGCAATAAGTGAATAACCGAGTATATATCAAATTTTGAGATCACATCTTGTATTGAAGATTCCATATATGATCTAATTGAGATTTCGCTACCAGTTAAGGTATATCCATAAAAATCTTTATGCTTTAGATGTAAATCAAATGTCCGCAAATTTTCTTTTATTTTGTCCAAATCATTCAACATCGTACTTTCACTGACATTTAATTTATTTTGAAGCTGTTGTAAAGTAACAGTCTGGTCTGTCAATGAAAGTAAAAATACTATTTGTAGTATTCTTTTTTGTGGAGCTGGATAATACTCAAATCCCGTTTGACCAATTAATTGTTTCCTAATTTCTTGTCTCACAGTTAACTCATTTTTTAACCAAATGCCAACGTGAGGTTTAGTTTGAAAAACTTGATTATCTTCTTTAAACCATTCTTTCAAATCTTTTAAATCATATTTAATTGTTCTAACACTTACACCATATATATCCGAAAGCCTTTGAATAGTAATTGGATCATCCCGATTCAACAATAGATAGACTATTTTGATTTCCCTATCTGTTAATTGCACCATTTACACCTCCAATCAGCTTTTCTATTTATCCCCTGCTTTCACAACAAACTATAAAGCGCTTACAAAAATTCCACAACACCTAATGTATGCACCATAAATAGTGCAATTGATATATTTATAAAAACCAATTGGGTAATTAGCTCACCTATAAGTCTATGAAATCTACTAGAAAGTAGTTATATAGAGAAAATACAGGTATAGACCAATTTTTATATTTCATAAAAGGTAATTTAAATATAAAAATATTTTTTTGCAGGTAATTATTAAACACTTAATAAAAAAAACGTGTGGTAATATTATTGTAAAAAATTTATTATTCTTAAAAACACATAAAAACACCCATATCGTTGAGAATATGGGTGTTTTTTGATCAATCCAATTTAAAAGAATGATCAGTAAGCGTAAATCTGTTTTTTATATTATCCGTTAAACGAATCGTTCTATCTTTGTAAACAAAAATCAAACCTATAGAATCATTATCTAATAATTCCAAAGTACCTTCATAATCATTATAAAATCCTAAGCTAGACCAAATCTCGCCATCGATTGATCTCGGACTTACAACCGTGACACCCACTAAATCAGTTTTTACTGGATATCCCGTCTTAGGGTCCATAATGTGATGGTAACTGTGACCTTTCTTATTTAAAAATCTTTCATAAATACCAGAGGTCACAATTGAATAATCTTGTGTTTTTAAGACTCCTAAATAATCATCTCTTGTATCAAAGGGCGACTGAACGCCTACGTTCCAAAAGCCACTCTCATGCGTGCTCTGGCCTACCAGAAGAACGTTTCCCCCTAGGTCAATAATTCCTTGATCGACTCCGGTTTCCAGCCATAGTTCCTTGATTGCATCAGCAATATATCCCTTGGCTATTCCACCTAAATCAAGCTCCATTCCTTCATCTAATAAGTAAACTGACCGATCTTTATCATTTAACATAATACGTCCAGGATTAGTCAATTTTAAACGATGAGCAATTTGCTTATCACTCGGAACTTCCGCATCGGAAAATCCTATGTGCCAAAGTTTTACTAAGGGTCCAATAGCTGCGTTAAAGCCATGATTTTCTTGACTAACCCGTACCGCTTCCTTAACTAGATCATAACTAATCTTAGAAACAGGCACTGCATACTTTCCAGAAGCATGATTGATCGACATAATTTCTGACTCTGTCCGATTGACGGTCAATAAGTCTTCACAGTATTGAACCAATTCATAGGCTTTATCAAGAGCTGGTACTTGCCCTTCTTGAAAAACAGTCAATTTAATCTCTGTACCTAATGCATGATAGACCTTAGTAAAATTCGACATAATACAACTCCCAATAACAAAATTTCTCAGAAGTTAATCAGTTTATTATGCTTTAACGGATTCATTTTCTTTCAAATAATCCAATTCAGCTTCACTGATTAATTCGTTTGTCTTTTCTGTATAATCCTTGATTTGATCATCTGTCCAATCGTAGTATTTAGCCATTTCACTAATTACACCATCTTTAATGCTCTTAATTTCGTCATGGTTAAATAGTAAGTTATTTGTACGACGGAAGAGATAATCTTCTGGTGTTAGAGTCATTTCATTTTCCATTGAATAGTGCAAACTCAAAGTTTCTGCCAAACTCAATCCAGCAATTGGTTTAACATCCTTAGCTTCAGCAATGACTTCTTCAGTATTTGAACCAAAGATATTTGCCATCTTCTCGGCTCCGACTGGATCTACACCTGCGGCAACAGCCTCTTGAGCATACTTTTTGAGTTCTTCTTCAGCGTGATTTGAATCAAAGTCACCACCGGAAACTTTGATATTAGCTGAATCAACTGGCTTATAATCACGAGCATATTGTGTATTCATAATTTCAATAATCATCTTCATAGCACCATCAGCCATCTTACGATAGTCAGTCAACTTACCACCGGCTAAGGTAATCAAACCATCATCAGCACGTTTCAATGAGCTACCTCTAGATACTTGAGAAGCAGTCAACTTATGACTACCAGAATCACTAGCACCAGAAACTACATCTGGCTTTTCTTCTTTTTTATCATCTACCGGAGCAGGTTCTTCGGCAACAAGAGGTCTTACACCAGCCCAACTTGATTCAACATCATCAAGTGTAATATGAGCTTCTGGATACTTCTTGTTGATGATCTTTAATAAGTAGTCAACATCGCCTTGTTCTACCTTAGGATGTGTTAAATCACCCTTAAAGTCAGTATCAGTTGTACCGAAGTATGTCTTACCATCTCTTGGAATTGTAAAGATCATACGACCATCATTAGTACCTGATCCAAAGTATGTTGGCTTTGGTACATTCAATCTAGATTGATCAACGACTAAATGAACACCCTTAGTTGGACGCATTTGAGTCTTAGCTTGATCATGCTTGTCATCCAAATCTTTAACAAAGTCTGACCATGGACCTGAAGCATTAAGAACGATCTTGGCTTTAACATCAAACTCTTCACCACTGATCATATCTTTAACAGTTACACCGCATGCATTGCCAAATTGATTATGAATAACCTTGACTGCCTTCATTCGGCTGACCATAAGTCCTCCGAGTTCATGAGCCTTCTTAATATTTTCAATAACCAAACGAGAATCATTATTCAAGTAATCTAGATAAATTCCACCACCTGCAAGATTTTCAGGATTTAGTTGTGGTTCTAGTTTCAATACTTGTTCTTTATTCAAAGTGTAATTAGCATACTTCTTCAAATGTTCTGATTCGTTGATTCCTGCCAAACGATCATATAGATCCATGGCAACTTTTACAGAAAACATTGAGAATGTCGTTCCAGGTTCATCATAAATTGGTAGCAACATTGGATCTGGTCTAGTTACGTGTGGTGCAACATGTTGAATAACTGCACGTTCTTGGACCGTATCAGAAACAACCTCAACATCAAAGCTCTTGAGATATCTGATCCCACCATGAACTAGTCGTGTTGATCTTGATGAAGTACCAGCTCCAAAGTCTTGCATATCAATCAAAGCTGTTCTCATACCAGCAGCGCTAGCTTGTAGAGCAACACCTGCTCCGGTAATACCACCACCAATGATTAGTAAATCAAGTCTTCTAGTTTTTAATTTTTTTATTTCTTCTGCTCTACTTTTAATTGAAAATGTCATAGTTCGTCCCTCGTTACTACGCAAAAGATAATCAATTTGATCATCTGCAATGCATTTTAATTTTTAAAACTTTGTGCTGATTTAATAGCACTTTGCCAACCTGTGTATAGATGTTCACGTTCATCTGCACCCATTGCTGGTTTGAAAATTTTACCTGTTGCATGAATATTCTTTAAATCATCAATACTCTTCCAATACCCGACACTTAATCCAGCTAAGAACGCTGCACCTAAGGCAGTTGTTTCTAGGTTAGCTGAACGATCAATTTCAGTGTTGAGAATATCAGCTTGGAATTGCATTAGATAATCGTTGTTGGCTGCACCACCATCAACTTTTAATTTTGCTATATCAATTCCAGAATCAAGCTTCATTGTGTCAATAACATCACGACTTTGATAAGCCAATGATTGAAGTGTGGCCTTAATAAAGTCTTCTCTAGTAGTTCCACGTGTTAATCCAAAAACTGAACCTCTCACGTCTGAGTCCCAATATGGGGCACCTAAACCAGTAAATGCTGGTACAACGTAGACTTCATTTTCGTTATTAGACTTCTCAGCTGCAGCTTGTGACTCTGAGGCATGTTCAAATAGTCTCATTCCATCACGTAGCCATTGAATAGCTGATCCAGCAACGTAAATACTTCCTTCTAGAGCATAATGCATCTTGCCATCAATACAATATCCAATCGTTGTTAAAAGATTGTTAGCAGATAATTTTGGAGTATCACCGGTATTCATAACAACGAAAGCACCTGTACCATATGTGTTCTTAACCATTCCCGGTTCAAAAGCTAATTGACCAAATAATGAAGCTTGTTGGTCACCAGCCATACCAGAAATTGGAACTTCGCTACCATAGAAGTGATATGTTGCTGTACGTCCATAAATTTCAGAATTAGATTTTACTTCTGGGAGCATAATCTTAGGAATATTCAACATCTTTAAAATATCGTCATCCCAGTCCAAATCGTTAATGTTGAACAACATCGTACGACTGGCATTTGAATAATCAGTTACATGTTGTTTGCCACCCGTAAGCTTCCAAACTAACCATGTATCAATTGTTCCAAATAGTAATTCTCCCTTTTCGGCTCTCTCTTGAGCACCTGGAACTTGATCTAAGATCCAACGAATCTTAGTAGCTGAGAAATAAGCATCAACGATCAATCCAGTTTTTTCATGAATTTGATCCTTATAGCCTTTCTCAATCAATTGATTAGCAATCTTTGAACTCTGACGTGATTGCCAAACAACTGCGTTATAAATAGGTAACCCTGTTGTTTTATCCCATATAATGGTTGTTTCACGTTGATTAGTAATACCAATCCCACTAATTTGACTAGGTTTAACACCTGATTCAATAAATGCATCGGCTATTGTTGATAGAACACTGTTCCAAATCTCATTAGCATCATGTTCTACCCAACCTGGTTCTGGAAAATATTGTGTGAATTCTTTTTGTGAATCAATCACTTTATTTCCCTCATGGTCAAAAATTACTGCCCTTGTACTTGTCGTACCTTCGTCGATTGATAAGATATATTTTTTCTCTGTCATTTTAACCTCTCCATATAGGATTTATGAAAGAGGTGTGACTAGCTTAGTAGTCCCACAATTGCCACCATCCCTGACGACAAATACTAAGTTAACTTTTATTAACTCCTAACATAAATCTAAATCTTACTTTCTTTTAAGCTAATTCAATTTTTTTGTTAAGAACTTCTTGTGCTTCATCCATTAATTTCTTGACGATTTCTCCAGCTGGTAATGATTCTTTGATTAGGCCTGAAACTTGTCCACTAAATACCAAGCCATCTTCAACGTCATCTTTTTGAACGGCGTTTCTCAAGCCTTCATTCATAACTGAATTGAATTCATCACGTGATACTTGATCTAATTCAAGTTCTGTCAATTTGTTAGCAATGTTGTTCTTGATAATACGTGAAGCATCTTTGATTGTGGCACCAGCAACAACTGTTGATGTATCAGTAGCATCAATAACTAATTTTCTCCAGTTATCTCCAACAGGACTTTCTTTAGCAATTGAGAAGATTGTTCCACATTGAACACCCTTAGCACCAGCAACAAAGGCATTTACAACACCACGTCCATCACCAATACCACCAGCAGCGATAAGTGGAATTGAAACTGCATCAGCAATTTGTGGCCAGAGAGTTTGTGAAGTCAAGACACCAATGTGACCTCCACCTTCCATACCTTCGGCAATAACGGCATCAGCACCCATTTCTTCCATCTTCTTAGCGATTTTAACGTTAGGAATAACAGGACATACCTTAATTCCAGCGGCTTTCAAATCTTTCATATATGGCTTTGGTGTACCAGCACCAGTTGTGACAACTTTAACGCCTTCATCGATAACGACCTTAACAACTTCTGGTGTGTTAGGATCCATCAACATCAAGTTAACGGCGAATGTATTATTAGTTAATTTCTTAGCCTTTTGAATTTCTGCTCTTACTTGTTCAGGTGTTTTACCACCAGCAGCGATAATACCAAGGCCCCCACCATTTGATACGGCAGCTGCTAGATCAGCAGTAGCAACTTCTTGCATAGCTCCTTGTACAACTGGGTATTTGATTCCTAAAAGTTTACATACTTCATTCATTTTTAACATCCTCCAATAGAAAATTAAGTGATAACCAAATCCATAAATGAAATTCATAGTTTTAAAATCAATTTTCATTTTCCTAGGCTAAATATTGAAAATTGATTTTCGTTTGCAATAATTTTTATTATGCAAACGATTACTTGTGAAAACCATTTCTTTAATCTCTCGAGCGCTCCTACAATTTATAATACAAGCGATTATTCTAATTGCAAATTACGTTCAAATTTTTACTATTTATTAAATTATCAAAAATGCTGATTTAACAGCTTTTTGTAAATTCAGCAATTGTAAGCGTTTACCTGATTTTTGTGGCAATTGTTGATAAATTATAGCCACTACCGCTTTTATATCAACGTTTTTACGTAGTATAACTAGCTATTATGGTTATTATGATAAACAGTAAAGCATTTTTTTGCTTGAATTCATCAAATTAGCTTTATTGTTGATATATGTCATTTTAAGATATTTATTTTTGGATATTACGATAACATTTGCATAATTTAAAGTTATAGTATCTATATACGTTCTTTATTGCTCTGGTTTTTATCAAAAATTAAGCATTACAATTTTTAGTTATTGTATTCAAATAATAGACTTATTTTATTATAAATATCAAACTACATTTTAACCAGAAAAATCGTATAATTTAAGTATAGTAGTTTGTATCTATTTAAAACAATTTTCATTAATTATTTTTCTAAGAAATCCAGCATGATCGTATTAAACAATTCCTGTTGTTCGGACATTATTATGTGTCCTGAATCTGGAACGACGATTGCTGTACCATTTTTACAAAGTTTTGCTGAAGCAATCGCATGGTCAGGTGACCAAAAAGGACTTTCTTTTCCAGAAAGAAACAGAACCGGTACCTTTATGTCCTTGATGACATCTCGCCAATCTTGAAAAGCATGATCAAATAACAATGGACGATTCAAGACGTAGTCAAACTTTCTACCATCTTGAACTGACTTAACCAACTTATAAGTTTCATCATCAATATTTCGATAAGTCGTATGAACTTGGTACATTTTTTCAGCTTCATTAGGAAAATTATCCCAGTTAAGATTCAATAAACCATATGGCCAATTTGCATCAGATATCATCTTTGGTGATTGATCGACACTAATTATTTTATCGATCCTCTTATCACCATAGAGTGAACAATATGCCCAGATTGTTGCAGCACCCATAGAATTACCCATCATACTGATCTTATTTATTTTCAAATAATCTAATAATTCAGCAACATCTTTTCCTTGGCGACTCATGCGTAATCCTTTAGTAGTTGTCTCAGACCGTCCATGATTTCTTCGGTCTAAATTAATGACTCGATAATGTTGACTTAAAACTTCAACTTGGGAACGCCAAATTTCTTTATATCCAGCATATCCCGTCATAATAAGGATTGGTTCACCTTGTCCAACGTCATCGTATTCTAATCGCACACCATCACTTGTAATAAATTGCATTTCGCATACCTCATACTTTCTTTGAATTACTAATTCATCTAAATAATTAAATATGAAACCACTACTATAATTTTTTGTTATATTGTAAGTTTTATTGCTATGATTGTAAGCGGTTACACGTATAGACCAATTATAGCTATAACTTTAAAGGGGGAACTACATTATGGATATTCACCAAATCCAGTATTTGTTAACAATAGTTGACAATGACTTTAATCTCACTAAGAGTGCTCGTGTTTTAAATGTCTCACAGCCAGCACTGAGTAAACTTATTAGTGAATTAGAAAATGTTGAACAGATTCAGATTTTCACTCGTGGCAAAGGTCGCATCACAGGCCTAACTCCAACCGGTGAAGATTTGATTAAACATGGTCGAACAATTAGTAAGGACTATGATAACTTACTTAAAAGTCTTCACGAAAGGGCTGATATAAAACGCGGTACGGTCAAAATTGGAATTGCTCCAGTTATTATTTCAACTGTATTTAATCGTGCAATACCGAAGTTCATTCAAGAAAATCCCCAAATTGATTTACAAATAGTTGAGAAAGGTGCTTATGAATTACAGAAAAAGCTCATTTTACAAGAAATTGATCTTGCCGTTCTGGTTTCGCCTGCTACCTACCCTTCTATAAAAGAAAAAACTATTTATGACGGTTCCGTATCGGTTTGGTTCAACAAAAATCATCGTTTCCACGATTTTAAAGGTCCTATTCCTTTTGAAGAAGTTGCTAAAGAAAAACTAGTAACTTTAGATGATAGTTTCATGGTTACTTTCCAAACTAACCAAAAATTTTCTCAAAAAGATCTCAGCCCTAATTACTTCTTTAAAACTAGTTCGTGGGATCTTATTTTAAACATCTGTTCAGAACTAGATGATACTGTTGGAATTATTGCCTCACCAATTGGTCAAAATTATTCCGGAACTAATATTGAACATCGTGACTTCGACCCAACTTTTCCATGGAGAATCAGTATGTGCAGTCTTAAAGATGTTTATCAAAATGCTGCTGTTAAATATACTCAAGACTGGTTCGTCAATTACTTTAAAAATAAAAATGAATAGCCTTTAAAATAAAAATGTCTAATTCACCTAGGTGGATTAGACATTTTTTATTAGGCAGAAATAACCATATGATCGTTTTTGTTATTTATATTTGCCAAGTTTATCCTATACAGTTTGTGCCACTTTTTCACCGGGATGGTTGTCAACGCTACCCATTAATGGTTCTTCAAAAATACGTGCATCCATGTAACGTAAGTCATCACTAATTTCTGGCTTAAAGTCCATGTGATCCAAGATATCCTTTTGTAGATCCATACCTGGAGCAATTTCGATCAACTCAATACCACCGTCAACCAACTGGAAGACAGCACGTTCTGTAATATAGTAAACATTTTGTTTATTATCATGTGAAACTGGACCAGAGAATGTGATCTGTTCAACATTATTTACTAATTTATTGAATTTACCTTCTTGAATAATATGTAATTTGCCATCTTTAACTTCTTCTTTTAGGCCACCGGCTGTAAATGTTCCAGTAAAGACAACGGTTGGAGTATTTTGAGTAATATTAACAAATCCGCCAGTACCAGCAATCTTTGGACCAAATTTAGAAACATTGATATTTCCAAGTTTGTCCAATTCAGCAAGGCCTAGGAAAGTAATATCAATCCCACCACCATCATAGAAGTCAAACATATATGGTTGATCAATAGTTGATTCTGGTGAAATGGCACAACCAAAGTCACCACCACCCATAGGAACACCGCCAAAGGTTCCGGGTTCAACTGTTGTAGTAATATTTTCAGCAGCTCCTTCTTCTTTCAAAATCAAAGAAACAGTTTCTGGATATTTACCAATACCATAGTTAACAATATTATCGTTTTCATTCTTGTACATTGCAGCACGTCTAGCGATAACCTTCTTAGCATCAAGAGGCACGTTGATAGCACCAGCTGCTTTAACAACAGCTTGGTTAACATAGTCAGGGTTAAATTGTGTATCAGTACTTTGTTGTGTCATAGTAACATCTGAAGTTTCTACAACATAGTCGACCAATAATCCTGGAATTCTAATATCCTTAGGTTTCATTGAACCTTTCTTCAAGATTCTCTTAACTTGAACAAAGACTTTACCACCATTATTATGTGCAGCCATAGCAATAGAAGTTGATTCCAAAGTTAAAGGTTCATCATCAAAAGTGATATTACCATCTTCGTCAGCATAAGTACCACGCAAGATAGCTACGTTTGGCTTTGGTACTTCATATGCTAAGTAATCTTCACCATGGATCTTCATCTTAGAAACTAAATCGTCTTTTTTAGCTGCAGCATTTAATTTACCGCCCTCAATGTCTGGATCGACGAATGTTCCAAGGCCAACTCGACTAATTTGAACAGGCTTATGAGCAGCTGAATCACGGAAAATCTGTGACATGACACCTTGAGGGAAGTTATATGCCTCAAAGTCGTTATTTTCTACTAATGGTTCAAGTTTTGGTGCTAAAGCCCAATGTCCACCAACTAATCTTCTTAATAATCCCTTAGTGGCAAAATTGTTAGTACCTCTGTCTTTACCATCGCCAATACCTGATGCATGCCATACTTCTAGGTCCTTTGGATGACCTTCTTTATCAAATCTCTTACGAATATTTTCGAGGATCTCTTCAGCAACATCTGAACCTAAGAATCCTTCCAAAGCAATGGTTGCATTATCAGGAATAAGCTCTGCAGCCTTTTCACTGTTAATAAATTGTACAGTCATTAAAAACACCCCATCCTTTTCTAACTCATCGATCACAACTACCTACTGCTTTGAAAGTTATAGGTAAGATGCTATTCGAAAAAATATTATGGTCTCAATTTCATTAATTCATCTAAATCTACAGTATCAATGTCAGCTCCTGGAACTTCAAAACCATTAAGTTGCATGAATTCTCTTCTAAATTCAGCATAGCCTGTTAAAGAACTATTAAAGTTTTCAGGTGTGATCTTTGTCATCAATTCAGAAACTTTTTCTTGGATATCTTCACGTTGTTCCCATGCATCTGGACGCAAACGACCTCTGTCATCTACTTCACGATTATTTCCATAAACCATGTCACGGAAAAGTCGATCCTTGTGCATAATTGGTGTCTCATGTGTTCCTGTTTCTTCTTCAATCTTATAAAGTGCAATACAATACATTGGGAAAATAGGAATAACAACAGATGCCTTAGTAGTAACGGCACGAGATACAGAAATTAGAGCTTCACCATTAATATCCTTGATTTTGTCTTGAATCTTATGTGATGACTCTTCGGCAGCGTCTTTAGCGGCTCCCAAAGTTCCTTCATGGTAAAAATCATATGTACTCTTTGGTCCAATATATGAATAGAGGATTGTCTTGAAACCATCAGCTAAAACTCCGGCTTGTTTCAATTCATCAACCCAGATCTCCCAATCTTCTCCACCCATAACGTGTTTTGTTGCTTCCACTTCATCGTTTGTGGCTGATTCGACAGTTTGTTCAAATAGTTTATTTTCTTCTAGGTTAATATTTTCACCAGTTACAGATTTCCCAACACTTTTGATTACTGAACGCCAAGTTTCATCCGGATTCTTAGGATTGGTACGTTTAGGTGCAGCGACTGAATATACTAGAAGATCAATCTTTCCACCAAAACTATCTTTGATATATTGGATAACTTGGTCCTTCATATCTTGTGCAAAAGCATCCCCAATAAAGTTCTTGCCAATCAATCCTGCCTTTTCAGCTTCTTGACGGAAGTAAATATTGTTATACCAACCGGCAGTTCCGAGCATCTTTTCATCACGAGGTGGTCGTTCGAAGGAAACTCCGATTGTGTCAGCTCCTTGACCAAAAGCTGCTGTAATTCTACTAGCAAGTCCATAACTAGATGACCCCCCAATAATCAAAGCCTTCTTGGCACCCTCATAGTGACCTTTACCTTGTACATAGGCGATTTGATTAAGTATTTCTTGACGACAACCCTCTGGATTAACTGAACGAGCAACGTTTCCTTTAAGCTTTCCAGTGATTTTTACCATTGTATCTGACATATTCAACTCCACCTTTGTAAATAAATTAATGTAATGAATGAAGTCAATTATTATCTTTTAACATTTGATTGAAAGTACTCGCTGGCGTTTAGAGTTTTCAAATGTTTTTTGATAACTTAAAATAATTCCGCTCATTTTGATTGAAAACCTCGATAGCTAAATCACATTGTGACATCTATAACTATCTTCAATTGCTAATGTAAGCCTTTACAATAATTCAAACCAATATTACTTGTTTATCCACTATATAACGTTCAGTTATAATCCTGTCATACCAGTAGTCACAGCTTAATAAGCTAAAAATAGACAACAAGATATTGCATGTTATAAAATATTGCTATTTTAATGATCATTTTGATTCTATATTTTGAACACTTCAAAAAAACAAAAAAATAACACCGTGACCGTTTTTGGTCATTGTGTTATTTTTTGTTATTTGAAACGAACTATACAGAGGCAACCCATTCCGGTTAAGTCAACTTTACGTGTCGCTCGCTTCGCGAGCAACGCGTAAAGTAGTCTTAATCCTCGTGGGCTGACCGCCTCTGTTCCGCTCTCTGATCTTGAAACGAGCTGCACAAACCAATTTCTTCCGCTTAGCTACGCATTGTAAATCATTCGTAAAATACACGAATAATTCACAACGCTAAGTAATGCTCGGAAATTCCTAGGCTTGTTTCGCTCTCTCATCTTATAATCCAAAGAACATCTTATAGATAAAGATACCTATAACTGCACCAGTAATTGGTGCTACTACTGGAACCCAACTATAATTCCAGTTTGAAGATCCCTTATTTGGCACTGGCACAATAGCATGTACAATTCTTGGCCCTAGATCACGTGCTGGATTCAATGCTGGGCCAGTTGGGCCACCGACTGACATAACTAATGTTGTAATTACTAAACCAACACCGATATTAGCAATATCAATACTTTGCTTGAAGAACATTCCACGATACAATCCCATTGCTGCGAAGGTCAAAACTGCTGTACCAATAGCTTCAGTCCAAAAACCATTCATAGTACTACCTGCTGTATCACCGGTTGAGAAAGTAGCAAAGATTGCTCCCTCGTCTTTGGAACGTTTATAGTATGGCCAATAAATAACTAGGACTAATAATTGACCTACCATCGCACCTAAAAATTGAAAAATAATATATGGAGCTACTTTAGCCCATGGAAAAATTCCTGCTGCCGCTTGAGCAATTGTAATAGCTGGGTTCAAATGATTACCTGAAATTGAACCAAACATCATGGCTGGAATCATAACACCCAGACCGTATCCAACGGCAATGAAGATCCAACCACCGTTGGCCTGTCCGTTTTCTCCATTACCAGTTGTATCTTTTAGAAATGAATTGGCAACCGCACCATTTCCGAATAATACCAGAATCAAAGTTCCAAAGAACTCAGCTGCAAAGCGAGCATCCCACGTTCCACTCATTTAAAACACCCCCAAAGTTTTTACTAAGTCAAAATTTAGATCATTTGTTTAATTATTTAGCGTGCAATTAACTTAGCAAACTGAACTATAACGGAGAAAATCTTTGGCGTAAATATTGATATTTATTCATACTCTCAATAACTTTATGTTATGAATGGCTCGATTTACCAAAGTGACAGCGTTTACATTTATATAAAAAGGCATTTTTTCACAAACTTTTGTTCAATAAAAATTTTTATCAAAAAATGAAATGCTTTAATTTCGGCATTTAGGTTTCTAACTTTTTCATTCAAAATTTGCATTTTTCAAATTTAACTTTAGTATGAATCTCGAAAGTACTTGCTGGTAACTACTTTTGAAGGGATGTTACTAACATGACAGAATTAACAGGTATGAAAAATTTCGAAAATGTACTACTAGGGGTTAAAGATGGTATTGCTACTTTAACAATTAACCGTCCAAAATCACTAAACGCTTTGAACTCAGCTACATTAACAGATATCGGTGATGCACTTGATGTTGTTAAGAATAATGAAGATGCCATTAAAGTATTGATCGTTACAGGTTCAGGTGAAAAGGCATTCGTTGCTGGCGCAGATATTTCTCAAATGAGAGATATGAATCCTATTGAAGCCGCTGAACTTTCAAAACTAGCTCATAATTCATTTGGCAAGATTGAAAACTTGAAACAATTTACAATTGCTGCTGTTAATGGATACTGTTTAGGTGGTGGACTTGAATTAGCTTCATCATGTGACATGCGTATTGTTTCTAATAAAGCCAAGTTTGGTCAACCCGAAGTAACACTTGGAATTGTGCCTGGATTTGGTGGTACACAACGTCTAACACGTCTTGTTGGTCGTGGTAAAGCCAAGGAAATGATTGCTACTGGTACAATGATTGATGCTGACGAAGCTTACCGTGTAGGCGTTGCTGATGAAATTGCTGCACCTGAGGAATTGATCAGCAAAGCTACAGAAATTGCTAAGACAATCATGAAGAATGGTTTGATTGCCGTTGGTATGGCCAAGTACGTTATCGACCGTGCCGCTGATTTACCATTGGATACAGCTATCGACTTCGAAACACAAATGTGGGCACAAACATTTGCTACTGAAGATCAAACTGAAGGTATGACAGCATTCTTAGAGAAACGTCATGCTAAATTCACTGGTAAATAAAATAAATTTGCCCTCCATAATGCTGACGAGAACTTTAAGTTCTCGTCTTTTTTTGTCTACTATAAATATAAATAAAAAAAACTCTATCGATCTAGTCGCAGATCAGTAGAGTGATTTAATTATTATATTTTCATTTTCTGGCTGGCATTATTTGAGCTGTTCCTTCAGTTACAATGACCCCATCTTGGTTAGTTACAATTGTTGATAATGTTGCAATTTGGAAATGAGCTTTTTGATCAATTTTTTCAACTTTTACGGTCACAACTAAGACATCACCAAAGTAAACAGGTTTATCAAATTTAAGAGTTTGGTTTAAATATATGGCTCCAGGACCAGGCATTTTATTACCTATACATGCAGAAATCATTCCTGCTGACAACATTCCGTGAGCAATTCTTTTGTGAAATTGTGTCTTTTTAGCAAATTCTTCATCGACGTGCATTGGATTATAATCACCTGTTACTTTGGCAAATGTATCTACATCTTCTTCGGTAACTCTTTTAGATAGCGTTCCTGTCATACCTACTTCCAATTCACCTTCATAAATTATCTTGTAATCTTCCATCAATGCGACCTCCCATGATATGTGCTTTTCTTCACATTCTTCATAGATCATCGTATATTGAAATCGCTTACATTAAAAATATCTATTCTTTATAGCACGTATAACCAAATGAAATATCTATATCCTAGCAAATAAAATTCTCCTAAAATTTGAAAGTATAATTTAGCTTTCCTTCGTTATACTCAAATTAATATAAATAATTAGACTACTTTATAAACATTGTAAAATGTTGGCAAATTTTCAAAAACCGCTTTTTTGAAAGCGCAATCTTTATCGTTGACTTCCCCTACATAACCTTTAATAATTGAAATGATATTAAAAATATTGGAGGTACTTTTATGAAACAACGTTATATTGGCGAAACTAACTGGCAAGCTTCAGCTGTGGCACTTGGTATTATGCGAATGAACAGTTTAACTCCTCAGCAAGCTGCAAAAGCACTTGATACGGCTTATGACAGCGGCATTAATTATATTGATTCTGCTGACATCTATGGTGGCGGCGATTCCGAAAAAGTCTTTGGTCAAGCACTTAAACAAAGTAATATTAATCGTGATGATATTTACATTCAATCCAAAGGCGGTATTATTTCTGGACAAAGATACGATTTTTCTAAACAGCATTTGATTGATGCCGTTGATGGTTCTCTAGAACGTATGGGTATCGACTATTTGGATTCCTTCTTACTTCATCGTCCTGATCCATTAATGGAACCAGAAGAAGTGGCTGAAGCCTTTGACGAACTCCAAAGAACTGGCAAAGTTCGTCATTTTGGAGTTTCTAATTTTAATCCTGAACAATTTCTATTAGTTCAAGAAGCTGTCGATCAAAGATTAATTATTAATCAATTACAATTCAGCATTATGCATACTGGCATGATCGACTTTGGCATGCACACTAATATGACCGATACCCGTTCCATTAATCATGATGGTGGAATTCTCGAATTTTCAAGACGTATGGGCGTTACTATTCAAGCTTGGTCGCCATTCCAATATGGTATGTTTGCAGGAACTTTCATTAATAACGACAAGTTCCCCGAATTGAATCAAAAATTACAAGAACTAGCTGACAAATATGATGTAAGTAAAAATGCTATTGCCTCAGCTTGGATTTTAAGACATCCAGCTAATATTCAAGTTATCATCGGAACTATGAACCCAGAGCACATCGCGGATAGTGCTAAAGGCGGAGATGTTAATTTGACGAAACAAGAATGGTACGATGTTTACTTCGCCGCAGGCAATGATTTGCCATAAAAGAATAGAACATTACCAATCCCTGTATGATGATCAATCAAAAATGGTCAACATATGGGGATTTTTTATACGAGAGAAACTGGGCCCCATTCCACATTTGCTACATACTTAACGACAAAAGTAGTTATATATCGAACTCTCTTTGAGAGTATAATGTTAGATATATTGTGAAAAAGAGGAATTTCTTATGCCAAAAGTACTCGTGATTTATGCTCACCCTGAAACTGCCAAGGGTTCTTCAACACATGAACTATACAAGCATTTTATAAATTCATATATTGAAAAAAATCCTGATGATGAAATCATCGTTCATAATGTTTCTGAGTATATGCCGTTTCCATTAAACAAAATTGCCGTTTCAATTTACAACAAAAATTTAGCCAAAACTGCTTTGAATGCCGACGAAGCACGTTTTAATGATTCTCGTCAACAATGGATTGATGAATTTGTTAATGCTGACAAATACGTCTTTGTCAATCCAATGTATAATCTCTTCCTTCCTGCTGAAATGAAGAGCTATATTGACATGATCATGCAAGCTCATGATACTTTCCACTACGATAAAGATGGAAATTCAGTTGGCGACTTACACCACAAAAAGGTTATTCATTTACAAACTAGTGGTGGAAATTACCACGATTCTAATAGCAATCCTGATTCTAAAATTCAAGATCTGGCTGATCAGTATCTCTGCATGATGCTTCATCTAATGGGAGTTGATGATTATACTAGTGTCTTTGCTGAAGGCATGGATCATGATCCATTGCATGCAATTGAAATTTTAGATAACGCCTATAATAATGCTGAAAAAGCTGGTAAAGAGTTCTAGTAAGTCAACTTACTAGAGCTTTTTTATAATCCGTTATAACGATAAAAAAGAGGTAAAACATGACATTTTCATCTAATAATATTTCTGTTTCGACAATTCTTGAAGCTATCGACTGGCAAATCGAACATACAGAAAAACAAATTTCATCTTTAAATAAGGCAGTTAATAGACTAAATACTCTCGATGATTTAAAAGTAAAAGGCACTCTTCTCAAGACTTATGCCAATAAAATTGATATCAAAAAAGGTTATGTTATTTTACCAGACTACCGCCCAGAAAAATCTGACATAACCATTTACTTAGATATTAAAAAATCAGCCATGGAAAATGCTGAAACTTATTTCCATCAGTACCACCGCGACAAAAGAGGTCTAGAAACAATTCAAAAACATTTAGAAACGGCGCAAAATAATCTCAAAAAACAATTAAATAGAAAAGATACATTTGATTCTGAAGATCCTGATCAAGTTCAAACAATTAAAAATGAGTTAATTGCTGAAGACGCCTTAAAAACTAAAGTTCTTCATTCTTCAAAAGCTCCTGAACCAGCCCACCCTAGACGCTTTTATACAACCGATCATGTCTTAGTTGAAGTTGGTAAAAACAGTGTTCAAAACGATCATCTTACTTTGACTGCTAAAAAAGACTACTACTGGATGCACGTCAGTGAACTTGCTGGTTCTCACGTGGTTATTCACAGTACTGATCCTAGTCAACAAACATTAATAGAGGCTGCAAAATTAACTGCTTATTACAGCAAAGGACGTGGCTTGAATCAAGTTCCTGTAGATGTTTTAAAAGTAGGTCAACTATTCAAGCCTAAAGGTGCAAAACCCGGATTAGTACTTTTCACTGGTAAATCAAAAACTATAACGGTAAAACCTGATGAAAAGTTAGCCCAAAATCTGATGGCTGATTAATAATTATTTTTTCTTTCTATTAATTAGTAAAACGATAATGCATCCAAATGCTATGCCACCAAAAATACCTGATACTCCTAACTGTCCTAAATATCCTAAAATGATTGATATAACGATCGATATTGCTACAATTGTGACATAAATTGGAATCCTCTTTTGATAATTAGTTGGTTTGGCACTGACTTTTTTCATAAATACACTCAATAGTATTAGTGCAATAGCATTTAAAATCCCCATTACAAAGACTAATCTAATTACCCATGAATTGAATTTGATAATTCCCAAAAGATCGGTGCAAATAAGAGCAATAAACATTACATCAATAATGGTCAAAACTATAGTTACCGGCTTAATACTTTTCAATACTTCCTGTTTCTTTAAATATTCAGTCATACCTGTATCCTCCTTTAGAAGAGTATCTAATGAAACTTGATAATAATTACTTAACTGAATCAAACTTTCAATATCAGGATAGCTGTTCTCGGTTTCCCAACTAGAAATTGTTTGCCTTGAAACATTTAAATCATCAGCTACTTTTTGTTGCGTCATTTGTTTTTTCTGTCGCTCCTGTTTTAGACGATTACCAAATTTCATTTTTCTCACTTCTTTCTAAAATCGATACTAAATTAGTATACTTGAAAAACCTAGCAAAGATTCTAAGCACATAAAATAACCTATGACTAAAAGCTTTAGTCATAGGTTATTCATCGTTATAACGGTCGTAATTAGTTTGCCGACACTACTTGTCCAATAGTACTACCGACCTGATTACTTCCAAGAGCTTGATTCTTCAATTCTTTATCTGGTTCAGTTAGCACAACTATAACAGTTGGATCTTTCTTTTCCTTTTTTATCATATCGATATTCATATCCGCTATTAAATCACCTTTAGAAACATGACTACCTTCTTTTACCTTTATATCAAATGGTAACCCATTCAATTCAACTGTATCAATTCCCATATGAATCAAAACTTCATTTCCTGAATCAGACTTTAACCCAATAGCATGTTTAGTATTGGCTACCATTGAAACTGTACCCGTAACAGGACTATAGATCCCCCTATTATTAGGTATAATCGCAAATCCATCTCCGACTAATCCCTTAGAAAAAACGTCATCATTCACATCTGATAATGAAATCACTTTACCTCCAACTGGTTGATAAAGATTGAAATCACTATCTGAATTATCAATGGAAGCATTAACCTTTTTACTAATAAAGAATGTTAACACAAAGGAAATTACAACTGACATTATCAATGTTAATACAGCCATATAAAAATTAGAATCTACTTTACCATTATTCGCATGAATAAATGTAGGTAAGGCCGCAATTCCTGGTGATACAATTGCATATTGTTTTAATGAAATAAATCCAGCAAAAGCCCCACTAACACCGGCAGCCAACATCGTACTTAGTAAAGCTATTTTATTTTTAATTAAAACACCAAATATCGCAGGTTCAGTAATTCCCATCACACCGGTAATTCCGGCTGACAAAGCTAACTGTTTCTTCTTACTTTCTTTGGTAGTCATTGAAACGGCTAGTGCTGATGCTCCAACGGCAACATTTGCTGCTAGCATGCCAGGTAAAACAAAGGCATCATATCCAATGCTAGCTACTGACGCTATACATAATGGGAATAATGCTTGATTCGTTCCTGTCATTACCAACAGTGGTGTCAACGCACCCATTAGTCCAACTGAAACCCAACCTAATTTCAAATTAATGAAGCTTAAAGCATTGGCAATAATGGTTCCAATTTGGAATCCTAATGGTCCTAACCAAAGTAATGTTACAGGCACAACAATCAGCATAGTGATTAATGGTTTAGTAAAAAATTTAATACTCTTTGGAGTTATTTTATCCATACCAATATCTATTAATTTCATGAATAAAACACCTAATAGAATAGGTATTACACTAGTATTATATTGAATCTGAGGGACTGATAATCCCAAAAATTCGAGTCCTTTAGCACTATCAATTGTCTTATAAACTAGCGTAGCACCTAAAAATGCTCCCATCATTGGATTCATATTCAATTTCTTTGCTGCACTATATCCTAAATACAATGGTAAGAAATAATATCCAGCTTCATAAATACCATCGAGAATAGTATAAGTCCCACTTTTAGTACTTAATCCAAAAAAACTAACGCCAATATTCAAAACGGCAGAAACAAGTCCAGCGGCAACTAAAACTCCTAAAATTGGTACAAAAGTCCCACTAATGAAATCAATTACAACTTGTCCAAGATGTTTCCAAGTAAATTCAGTTCTTGATTTTTTTTGACCTGAAACATCACCAATTAATTTAGAAAATTCATTATATACATTACCAACATCAGTCCCAATAACAATCTGATATTCATCTTCACGTAATACTGTTCCAGCGACGCCTTCTACCTTAGAAATGGTATTGTCATCAATATTATTTTTATCTTTATATTGAATTCTCAACCTAGTGGCACAGTGATTAACATTAATAACATTATCTTTTCCACCAATACCACTTAAAATTCCAACTGCTATATCATGGTATTTACTCATTGGTTTTACCCCCAATTTTTACCATTTGATTTAACTAAATCTGCATACCAATAATATGAATCCTTCGGAATACGTTTAAAATCGAGCTTTTCATCATCTGTCGTATTGATATAAACAAATCCATATCTCTTTGACATTCCGTTACCTGTACTTAAAAGATCTAAGAAGGACCAAGGATTATATCCAAATACTTTACATCCATCTTGAATAGCTAATCCTACTTGATAAATTTGATCCCTCATAAACTTAATTCTCTCAGGATCATGCACCTTTCCATCTTCAGAAACTTCTTCATGCTCTCCGAAACCATTTTCACAAATGACCATTGGTAATTGATAATGATCCCAGACGTAGCGCAACATATATCTCATTGCAACTGGATCGATTTCCCAATCCCAATCAGTAGTTTTAACATATGGATTTTTAACTAATTGATACATTCCAGGAACTTTAGGGAATTTAAGATTTCCCTTTTTACCTGATTTATTTAGTTCATAAGCTTGTGCTTCATCATCAGGAGCACAATATTTAGCAGTATTAGAGCGGTAACAATTCAACCCAAAGAAATCTATATTTGCCTGACCGATTAATTCCATATCACCGGGTCTGATATCGGGGTTAATATTATTTTCTTTCCAATAACTCTTTATAAATCCACTATATTCACGATGTGCATACAAATCATCCCAGACTTTTTCAGTCATTTCTTCAGCGTTCATAGCAGCAATTTGGTCTTTAGGATCACTTGAATATGGATAAATTGGAACATATCCAGGAACTGGTCCAATTTTGCCATCTGGAACTAATTCATGACAAGCAATAACTGCTTTAGCATGACAAAGATTCATAATATGATTTACTTTCCATTTATCTTCAAACCAAGTTTCGGGGTTTTTATCAATACCGAGCCAATCTCCATAACAGATCTGCATATTTTGTTCATTTATTGATAGCCAATATTTAACTCGATCACCAAATTCTTTAAATAAAGTGCGAGCATATTTATCAAATTCATCGATAATTCCACGGCCATACCAACCGTTATATTCTTTATCAATCCAAACAGGCATATCATAATGATAAATTGTTACAATCGGTGTGATTTTATTTTTGATTAATTCGTTTATTAAATTATTGTAGAATTCCAACCCTTTTTTATTAACTTTCCCATCTTTAGTTGGATAAATTCGCGACCATGCAATTGAAAACCTATACGATGACAACCCTGCATTAGCCATCAACTTAATATCTTCTTTATAATGATGATAATTATCTGAAGCATATGTATCATCAGCATATGGTTTCTTCGTACGAGTATTTAAATCCATTAATGATAAAGTTTTTCCGTCTTCTTCTACAGCTCCTTCAACTTGCCATGAAGAACTGGAACCTCCCCATAAAAAGTTATCTGGAAATTTAGGATCGTGATTATAAAACATATCTAGCACCTCGCCCTTCTCATTTACTTTACAAATAAATATTAGCAAAGCGCTTACATTGATGCGTTACAGTCTTTGTTACCAAAAAGGAATTAGGGAACATCTTATGCTCCCTAATTCCCTATTTATAATGATTCTGAATAATATCCAAGAAATAATGTAACCCGTATGCTCTATAAATATCTGGATTCTTTGAATGATCTAAGTGGCTCATATAATAAGTATTGGAATATGTTTTTTCAAAATCATGTATTCTATTAACTGTTATTAAATCTTTAGTACAATTTACTTTACTCATATATTTTTCAATTGATTCCGCAAACATTCCCGAAACCGATAAAACCATTACATAATCTTTTACCGCTATATCATTTAACATTTTTAAATTGTCAGTTATGATATATGACAATTTCCCTCTACTTGCCAATTGAATTTGAAAATCTCTAGCGTTAGACATCCCGGTTCTAGAAGTAAATATATACATTTTTTTGGAATCTTTTATCCTTTTACAAATAACATCTATTTCATGAGTGTTCATTCTATCATCTAATTCATTCACTATTCTTATTAGATCTCCTGTTAACAATTCACGATAATTTTTATCAGGAATAACCTCAACCTCTGAAAGATGATCCTTAACCATAGACTTCATATGAGCAAAGTTATCAAATCCCATACTTTTAGCAAATCTTCTGATACTAGCCCTAGAAACATTACATTCCTCTGCCACAGAATAAATATTTGCTTCAGGTATCTCTCTCAAATTTTTTATAAAATACTGAGCCAAAGTAAAATTAATACTTCCCACGTCATTTTTATCAAGCTTGTCATTTAATGAGTACAGAATATTATATAAAATATTATCCATA
Organism: Companilactobacillus musae; assembly: GCF_003967595.1. Classification (GTDB taxonomy): domain Bacteria; phylum Bacillota; class Bacilli; order Lactobacillales; family Lactobacillaceae; genus Companilactobacillus; species Companilactobacillus musae. Next base: position 88,935 of record NZ_BIFW01000003.1, read on the forward strand.
ATTAGGACCCCTCTTCAAAATACTGTTTTATCTTTATCATAACTAAAAAAAAGAGATGCTGAAAAGTTATCAGCACCTCTTCTTTTTCATATTACTCCAATAATAGACAAACCTTAATTTAATAAATAAACCTTACTTTCATAAGCTCTAAATTCTGTGTCCTTATCATCACTATAATTACCAATTAACAACTTGCCTTTACTCTGGTTATAATCTCTCGACACTTCTTTATCAGTAAAGTTGCTTATCACTAACAATGTTTCTCCGTTATAACGACGCTTATAAGCAAACACCTCTTCGTCCTCTGGATCAAGAAGCTCATAATCACCATAGACAATCAAATCACTGTTATGACGTAGATCAATCAATTTTTTATAATAACTAAAAACAGAATTTTTGTCTTCAATCTGACTTCTAGCATTGATTTCTTTGTAATTGGGATTCAGATCAAACCATTGATAGATTCCAAATCTTCATATTGTGAAAGCTTCTGATAATGAACATTAGTCATACCGAGTTCTTCACCTTCATAAACATAAGGAGTTCCTTGCATCATCTGTAAAGTAGTTCCTAACATCTTGGCAGCCCTATCTCGATATTTAGGCTCATCTGTTGCAAATCTAGAAACTGCTCTTGGTTGGTCATGATTATTCCAATACAAGCTATTCCAGCCTTTTCCATTTAAATCGGTCTCCCATTTACTTAAAGATTGCTTTAATTCAGTCAATTTCACCGGTTCATCATTCCATTTACCTAAACGTCTATCCGAATTTCCAGCCAATCCAACATGATCAAATTGGAAGACCATATTTAATTCGTTTGAATCCAATCCTGTATATTTAATAGCATCTTTAGGTGTAGAGTCTGGCATCTCTCCCACTGTCATTACGTCATATTTCGACAAAACTTTACGATTCATTTCTTGCAAAAACTCATTCAACCTTGGTCCATCAGCTACAATTTTACCTACATCAGCATACTTTTCATCAGGTGCCTTGGTTCCATCTGGTAACCCTTCTGGCTTAGAAATTAAATTGATGACGTCCATTCTGAAGCCATCCACCCCTTTGTCTAACCAAAAGCGCATTATATTCCAAACTTCATCACGTACCTTAGGGTTTTCCCAATTCAAATCAGGCTGTCCTTCGGCAAATAAGTGTAAATAATATTGTCCGGTTGCTTTATCGAACTTCCATACTGATCCATTAAAATAAGAACCCCAATTATTTGGTTCATGACCATCTACTGGATCTCTCCAAACGTAATAATCCCGATATGGGTTGTCCTTAGATTTTCTACTCTCTTGGAACCACTTATTTTGATCAGATGTATGATTAACTACCAGATCCATCATAATTTTTAGTCCCAAAACATGCGCTTTTTGAAGCATTTCATTAAAATCATCCATTGTTCCATAAGCTGGCTGAATACTACGATAATCACTAATGTCATAACCATTATCTTTATCAGGAGACTTATAAATTGGATTAAGCCAAATTACGTCAGCACCTAGATCCTTAATATAAGGCAAGCGACTTGTTAAGCCTGGTAAATCACCGATACCATCGCCATTACTATCTTGATAACTTCTTGGATAAACTTGATAAACAACTGATTTCTTCCACCAATCACTTTTTGCCATAAAAAAAGCCTCCCTTAGAATTATTAATTCCATTTTAGAAGGTCTTTCAAAAGATAACAACGGTTACAAAGAATCTGTTACCGGTCACACTTCTTATTTTCTATTTTTTTGATTCGCTTTTCGATAAACCAGATACGAAGTGATTGGTACGGTCAGAATTACCCCAATAGTACAGATCAAAGTAGTTAAAACTTCCGCCGCCACTAATTTGTCATTAAGAATTTCAGTGAATTTATATCCCAATGAATGAATAACGAAAAACAAGGGAAAAGTTGATGCAAAGAAATTAAATAACAGAGTATTAGTTTGTGTGTTTAAAATCTTATTTCCAACTGAAAAACCATCATTAAAAATTTCATTTGGAGTTAAAGTCGGTTTGTTCTCTACGATTTCATTCAAACCGCTTGTAATAGCAACGCTAGTTTCAGAAATTACTCCTAAACTATTAATGACAATAATCGAAATAGCTAGTTGAGGATAAGAAATTCCCGCTGCTAAAGAAAATCCTTCCAGTTCATCTTGATTTTCAACCGCCATTCCTTGAGCACTAGCCCAATATTCTAGTGGAATAGTAATCAACAAAATAACTACCATAATTATTACTGATGTTTTAAAAGCTGTACTTGCGGTATTAGGATTATCAACGTTCATATAAATTGCAACCACTAAAATAACCATAGCGATTATCCCCGTAGTAACTAAGACATTGAATCCATCAGCAATTAATATCAACAAAGCAATAATTGAAATCACATTTATTCCTAAACCAAACAGTAACGTAAAACCACGACTACCAGTAACCAGTAACAATAAGACAACGAAGGTCAAAAATAAATACAACATTATTTCATCCTCCTTGTTATTACTTTACTAGCAATGAAACTAGTAATTGGAACGGTTAAAACTATTCCGATCGCACTGATCAATAATTGAGCGATTCCTAAACTCAAGGTCATATTCATTGTATATCCAATCGAATTCCCGTTACTCAAATACAATAGAACAACATTTAAATTCTCAGCGATAACAATAAATAACAAAATATTGATTAGTGGTCCGATTAATTCTCGACCGATATTAATACCAGATTTAAAAAGCGTTTTTTCCGCCACATCGGATAATTCTCGCTTCATTTCAATCAAAGAAGATGAGATATCCATAGTTTCGTCCAAAATTACTCCTAGCACACTGAAGATAACTTGCGATAAGAAAACACCTAAATAAGGTTGTAATTCAAAATCATTCAATTCCAAATGAATACTGCTAAACCCAGATATACTTAAGACAAACGTACTAAGTAATACCGCCACTGTTGTAGCAAGAACCGTACTAGAATAAGCCATTAAGGCCGGATAAGTTGGTCCTAAAATCACTAATAAAGCCGTTGCTGATATCAATAACGCCGTTATGACGGTCAACGGTAAAAGCACACTATTGTGTGTTCGAATTATTGTCTGTAGATATCCATAATAAATCACAATATTGATCAAAATACTAACAAATAATTTACGTCGATCAAATTTCATACAATAAAGCAGAAATACTACTAATCCTACCGTAAAAACTAAACTAGTATCTCGTTTAATATTCTTAGGCATATAAGTTTTGCCGGTTTTTGTTAGAATAACTTGTTGACCAGTCGCATATTTAGTATCCGTTAATTGTGATCGATAATATGTATTTTTAAAACTAATTTTTTTTCCTTTTTCATTGGTATTAAGTAACTTTCCCTCAACGTGTTGTGTTATCTGCGTATCGGTATTTTTATACTCATCAGTTGAGGTACTTTTATCCAAATTCCTAACCGTCTCAACTCTAACTACCGGATCGTGATACATAAAACTATCAAAATAGGTGAATCCAGTAAAAATAGCTACCATCAATCCAACAATTAAGAGTATTCGTATATTTTTTTTCATAAAAATTCCTCGCATTTCTACCAATGCTTACATTATATGTTTTTTCAGAAAATAATTAATAGTTTTCTTATCAAAAATTTACAGTTGACAATCTCTAACTATTGAAATATATTTGAGACATCAATTTGTTAGGAGAAAACATTATGAAATCAATTAACTCTCTAAACATCGTGAATATTCGTTGGCAAAGCCGATAACTCAGATTGATCCGATATGGATTCAATCTGAATAGGATTGAATCCGTGCCGGCTTATTAAACTATGATAATTTTAGAGCCCACATGGAAAATTTTTTAAAAATTTAGCCATGTGGGTATTTTATTTTTTAAGACAATCCCACACAATCTGGGGTTGTCTTTTTAATTTGGGGGAAATATAACGATGAAACATACGAGAAGACTTTACGCAACACTTGCTGCACTAGCGATGTTCTTAATTTTTGCATATTTTTATACGGGTCGTGCTGATAGCCAAAAGCAAAATGCTATTCCAAAAGTTGGGGTCTTACAATTAATGTCACATCCCGCTTTGGATCAAATTAATAAGGGAATCGACGACACTTTGAAAAAGAGTGGTTATATTGATGGTAAAAACGTCAAAATCGAATTTCAAAATGCTCAAGGGGATCAAAGTAATTTAAGAACTATCAGTAAACAATTTGTTCAAGATAACGTCGATGTGGCTGTTGGTATCGCCACTCCATCAGTTCAATCACTAAAGAACGCTACTTCTAAGATTCCTATCGTCATGGGGGCTGTTACCGATCCTGAAGGCGCTGGAATCATCAGTAATAACAATAAACCTGGTGCTAACATCACCGGAGTTTCCGATCAGGCTCCTTTGGAAGCTCAATTGAAACTTATGAAACAAGTAATTCCTAATCTAAAAACTATCGGTATTATTTATACGTCTAGTGATGCATCTGCTACTAGCCAAATGAAAAAGATGCAAGCTCTTGCCAAAAAACAAGGCTTAACTGTTAAAGTTTCAAGTATCAACTCCGTTAACGATATTCAACAAGTCGGAACTGCTTTAGCCGAAGGCGTTCAAACAATCTATGTTCCAACAGATAACACCGTTGCCTCTGGTATGAAGCTTCTATCATCAATCGCTGCTAAACAAAATATCGCTGTTTTCCCAGCCGCTACTACCATGGTTAAAGACGGTGGACTTGCCACAGTCGGTCTAAGTCAATATGAACTTGGTGAAGAAACAGGTAAACATGTTGTTAAGATTTTACAACACAAAGAAGATCCAGCCACTACACCCGTTACCTTCATGAAAAAAGGACATCTAATGCTCAACGAAAAAATGGCAAAGAAACTTAACATTCAATTCCCAGACTCACTTGTTAAGCAAGCTCAAAAGAAAGGACAAATCATCAAATGAATCTAATCGTATCTACTATAAGTCAAGGTTTCATCTGGTCCATTATGGCAATTGGATTATTCATCACATTCCGTATTCTAGATTTTCCTGATATGACAGTTGAAGGAAGTTTTCCATTAGGAGCTGTGACAGCAGTTAGTCTCATCCAAAGTGGTCACTCAACTCTTTATTCACTTTTGATTGCTTTTATTTTCGGTTGTTTAGCCGGTTTTGCAACAGCCTTTCTCTATGCCAAACTAAATGTTCCTATTCTATTAGCTGGTATTTTAACTATGACTGCTCTCTATTCAATTAATTTAAGAATTTTGGGTAAAGCTAATATGTCACTAACTAAATCTACTAATATTTTCAATCAATTTGGTTTGGACAAATTACCAACTAACTTTAACGGTATCATCCTAGGTATTGTCATCATCGCATTGATTATTTTCTTATTAATCATCTTTCTCAATACCGAAAAAGGTCAAGCTGTTATTGCCACTGGTGATAACGAAACTATGGCCGCATCAATTGGTATCAATACAACTGTTATGAAATTCATCGGTTTGATGGTTTCTAATGGTATTGTCGCCCTAACCGGTGGCCTAATTGCTCAACAAAATGGTTTTGCTGACGTTAACATGGGAATTGGAGTTATCGTTATCGGACTTTCAGCCATTATTATTGGTGAAGTAATTTACCCTGATGTTCCATTAAGTGTACGTCTAATTACCGTTGTTATTGGTAGTATCGTCTACCGTTTAATCTTAATGATCGTGCTACAACTAGGCTTCAACACCAACGATTTGAAATTGATTTCAGCCATTATTCTAGCTCTTTGCTTGGCATTGCCAACAATCAGAGCACAATTTTTAAAGACTATGAGAAACGGGGTTAAAACAAAATGAAACCATTACTAGAAATTAAAGACGCCGTTAAAACCATTTATAACGACGATGACAACTTGAATATTCTCAATAACATTAATCTAACAATTAACCCTAAAGATTTCTTAGTTGTTTTAGGAACTAACGGTGCTGGTAAATCAACACTTCTCGATGCTATCACTGGAACTAATCGTTTAACATCAGGTCAGATCCTTTTGAACGGCGATGACATAACTAGTGAAAACCTAGCTAAAAGAAGTCGTCATATCAGCCGAGTTTATCAGGATCCTAAATCTGGTACTGCACCCAGAATGACGGTCGCTGAAAATTTGCTTTTGGCAAAACGCCGTGGCCTTCCCAGACGTTTAAGATTACGTAAATTAAAAGAAAATATGCCTGAATTCAAAGAATTGATTTCTAATCTTCCTACCTTAGATAATCGTTTGAACACCTTTACTGAAAAGCTTTCTGGTGGTCAAAGACAGACTTTAAGTTTCTTGATGGCAATTATCCAAAAGCCTGAGTTATTGTTGTTAGACGAACATACAGCTGCTCTTGATCCTCAAACAAGCAAGGATTTAATGGAATTAACTAATCGTATCATTTTGGAAAAAGAATTAACTTGCATGATGATCACTCATGATCTATCCGATGCTATGAAATACGGCAATCGTTTGATTGTTTTGAAAAAAGGTGAAATCATTCTTGATTTGAATCAAGAAGAAAAGAATAAGTTAACTGAAACTGACTTATTGAAGTATTTCTAAGGAAAACAAAAATGCCAGTCCTGTATAAGGATTGGCATTTTTTTGTGTAAAATTATTTCTGAATAAATATTAATGAACGTCGCTTGCTTTAACCCATTCGTTAGTCGCTACACGGTACATCTTTGAACCATTAATTATTGCATATCTATCGGTAAACCAAGCTGTTTCCGGTGCTAAAGCTCTAGCAGTATTTTTTTTGCCATTAATATCGAATAATTCTTTTATAGATTCAGATTTAGTTTGAACAACGCCTTCATTTGAAACATACTCAATTATTTCATTTGTTTTGACGTATTCATTATTGCCCACACGATAATAGGTAGTTCCATTTAACATCAACTTTTGATCCGTTTTCCAACTACTATTGAAATCTAAAGCTCTATTAGCATGTTCTTTACCACTTCTATTAAATAACTTAGTCATAGATAACTTAGTTTGAACAAATGAATTATGATCTTCAACAGTTGAATTAGACTGCTTTTCTTTAACATAAAGATTAAGCACTTTCTGAGATTTATTCAAAGTCATTTTACTATTTGAAGAATTTTCTAATTCGTAATTTTCTGGAATTTGTATATCCACACTTTGTCCATGTTTTCCTTCGACAGTGTAAGTATAGATTGTTCTCCCAGTAATTTTGTCTACCAAATTGATTTGAGTAGTTACCTTATCTTTGTCATCTGGCATTTGAATTCCGTTAGATGGCACTACCAAAATATTTTGAACGGGCTTTTTGGAACTAGCAGTGATCTGACTACTATTATTATCAGTTACAACATAACCTTTAGGTACCTTTAAAGCCATTGGCTGACTTTCAGGAGAATTCAACACTTGCTTTCCAACGACTGTTCCATTTGCCAAAACGAAATATATTTCAGTTTTAATAATTTTATTTACCAAAACGGTACGGTCCTTCTCATCGGCAGACACAACAATATCAAACGGATCTACATAGTCTTTTTCATACTTACTTAGATTTACTTTATCTCCAGTATTTCCCTTAATAGTGATGGTTTTTACAACTTTATCAGTTGCTCTATCTTTTAAGTGCAATACATTAGTCTGTGGCAATCCCTCTAGTACAATTTTTGGGAAGTTTTTTTCATCATCGTTATCAACAAATGGAACTCTATCATTTCCAACAATTTTATATCCATTTATTGGCTTGACCTTGGAAAATTTTCCTTTTTTTACAGGAGCACTAGATTGATCTATTATATTGCCTTTTTTATCAACAAATAAAAAGGTTTGATACTTATCATAGTCATGATCATATTCTGGCCTTAATTTAACTATAACTGTTTGATCATCATCAACAAATGAGAAACTATTCCACTGATAATATCCATCCGGTAACTTACCATCAAGGTCGATATCGTCTCCTTCTCTACCCTCTACTTCAACCATATCGCCTATTTGATTGCTATCTTCATCAACAAATTTCACTTTTTTCTTAACGTTAGATTTTAATATAACAAGTTCAAATATATCTCCCTCTTGTTCTATATAATTGCTATATACAAAACTATTCTGATATTCAAACCCTTTAGGTAATTTATCATCGATTTCATCAAAAGGAATTCTTGCTCCTACTTCTCCAGCAGTATTAAGTTCAACAAGAACGTCACCATTCAATCTCTTCAAAATAACTTTTATTTTTACAGCATTATAAACAACTCTAACGATGATCCTATGTCCATCTTTTCCTATAAAGCCTTCGGAGGATTGTGTTTTTGCTAATTTATAATTCCTAGGAGCATATATACGTAAAAAATTTCCTTCTATTCCCCTTACTTCTTCAGTTCCAACCTCTTTACCATCTTCTGTTTGAAATATCAGCCAATTCGTTATCCTCTTATCTGAAACTTTAATGTTAATAATGGTTCCATCTTGTTTCAGCATTATTTTTTTATCTTGATCTGGACTTACCTCATATCCTTCTGGTAAATGAACTCGTGAAACAATTTCAGAAATATCATAAATTTTATTTTCTTCTCCAAAGAACTGACCATTGTCAATTTCTTTTCCATTTTCATCAATAAATTTTATTTCATTATGAACATTATTTACTTGCTCAAATTCATTTCGAATTTGTGAACTTACAGCACTAGCCATAATTATATTTGCACTAGTCGCAATATTTCCTCCACCCAAAACAATTGTTGAAAACATGATTCCTGCTGTTAATACCTTTTTATTCATAAACATCCCCTAAAATTATGTGTCTTGTACTTTTTCTTTTTATAAAATTTAAATAATATTTTTTCCTAACGATTTAATAAGTTAAAACTAATGTAATATAATCAAAAATCTTTCGCAATAAAAAAACAAAACATTTAAAAATCGTTGGATATTTTATTATAAAATCAACTTAATGCTAATTATTTATGCATTGATTTCTCATATACATCCATAAGAAAATAATTATGAAACCGAGGAATTTTAATTCTAATTTAATAAAAAAAGTCACAAATCATATCTGATTTGTGACTAATTATTATGATTGTAAATTTTATTTACTAATTGGAATTTTGATTAATATTATCAGTTTAACTTCCTTGGAGGTTAAAAAAGTTTTCCATACGATATTTTCATCAAAACGACACTTAACCATTCAATAATTTCTTTTCACCTTTCAATCCTCTTATATGTGTAACGTTTTGAGTTACTTCCAAACATCCCAAGTAATTTCCATCTTCATCATGTAAAGCATAATAGCGGATATATACGAAAATCTTTCCATGTAAATTGATCCAAAATTCATTTTTTTGTGATGTTCCTGCGTGGAAATCAGCTAGTATCTTCTTAACTTTATCAACACTCTTAGGTGGATGACAGTTCACAACGGCCCTTCCAATAACAGCTTTAGTCCTAGGGAATACTCGATCTGGTGAATTGGAGAACCATTTAACATGATCGGTGGCATCTACTAATGTCAAATCAACCGGCAACACTTTGAATAAGGCTGTTAATTCTGCCAAGTTCAAAGTACCACTATCAAACTTTACATTAATGCTATCTAATGAAGGAAACTCTAGTGAAGTCGGTTCTGTCTTCGATCTTTGTGCAATTCTTTCATGCACCGACATCTTCTTTTTAGGCTTTGACTCTGATTTTGGTTTTAAATCTTGAGTTTTTGCCAAATTCATCGCCATTTGATTCAACTCTTGAGCTACTGAAGATGGTTGTTTCTTTTTTCCTTCAGCAATTTCTTCGGCTGTTGGCTTCCATGGTAATGGTTGAGAAATCAAAGTATAACCTAATTCTGGTTCTTCTTTAGCAATCGCGTACCAATCCTCTGGTGTCGCCACTTCATCAAGCATCGGAATCATAATTTCTTCTTCTTTAAAAATCATTTCCAAAACTTCTTTTGTGGCCTTCTCAATAGACCTTTCTATTTCATACTTATCAGGAAGTGGTTTCGAATTGACCATCTTGTTAGCATCTTTAATCCAACCTCTGATTTCATCATCAACGCCCCACATTACCTTAGGCGGTGCCGTAATTCCATACTTATCCATCAATGGAAAAATCAAATTTTCCTTACGAGTATAGTGTTTATCTATCTTCAAAAGATCCTTTAAGGCGCTACGCATCCGTTGTAAATACTTTTCATTCTTCCCATCTTGTTGCCATTTCTTCAAACAAGGCAATAACTCGTCATTTATCAGTGAAGTTATTACCAAATTCTCCAATTTCATAGTTGAAACTGGATGTCCCGGTTTTTGAAAAGCTGGTGTTGTTTGATTATCGGTAATTGAGCCCTTGAAGACAGCAGCATGAACATTACAGAGATTTTGAATTTCCATTGGATTTAAGCCATTGGCAATCAACTCTCTTTCCGCGGAAGTGATTTCAGAAACATCAACACTGGAAAAAGAATCATCGAACATTTTCTTAGCCTCATCAAAATCTCCACCTTGATGTAGAAAGTTTAATATCTCGACGATTTTTTTCTGACGCTGACTGCTATTTGTTTTGTTCATAATTTTTTATCGTATATCCTCTCTGTGAAAATTCATTGGCAATTTTTTCTAAAGGTATCCCCATTGCTCGCGAACCTTTTTTTAAATTAATAAACTTACCAACACTATTGATCATTCCTGGAATTTTGATTTTAGTAAAACCCAAATCATACATGATCTGTACAAAATCAGGATATTCATCTGCTAAAACTTTTATCGGTACTTCAAAATCAATTACTTTTTCTGCCATCTTAACCCTCATAGTCTTCTGGGATACCCAAAGCCGTACGACCGGCTGACGTCATTTTACTAATACTCCACATCGGATACCAAACTACTTGGATTTCAGATTCTGTAATTCCTTGTACCGACTCGATTGCTTGTTTGATCATATCGTTCAACATATCGCTTAAAGGACACCCCATAGTCGTTAAAGTCATCGTAACAATAGCTCGATTGCCATTTTCTATTTCTACTTCATAAATTAAACCCAAATTAACAATATCAATTCCTAATTCCGGATCAATAACCTGTTTTAAAGCATTCACGACTTGTTCTTTTTTGATATTTTCTTCCATTATTAATATCCTTCATACTTTAAATATATTTCTCAAGTAAATTAATTATAGTATAGGAACAAATAAATTATTATTAAACTTTCCTTATTTACATAAATATTTCTATAAAATTAGTAGTACCATTACATATAGATAGATTTAATTGGGAATTAAATCTTATTACTACAATTGAGGAGATTTTGAATATGTTAAAAAAGGGAAATAACATATTTAGTCTACTAATCATAATACTGTCTATTTTTATGACTAGTTCTATAAATATTGTTAAAGCTGCTGATGGGACAACCAACTGGGGAGACCAGTTCATAACAAAGGTACAATTACAAAATGCTGATGGTTCTCCAATATCTACATCAAACACAGATGCACGTAATATGAGTGCTACTTGGGAATTTTCAACTGGAAATAATGTCGTTAAAAAAGGTGACACTATTACAGTAAAAGTTCCTGAACAGTTTGCTGTAGCTGGTGCAAAAGATGCTGATGTCATGGAAACTGATGCTACTAATCCACAAGTACTTGGTACAAGTCATCTAGATGTCGATACTAGAACTATAACTGTGACATTTAATGATTATGCAGCAAACAAATCCAAGACAAGTCCCGTAAAGGGGCAGTTTTGGCTTAAACAACTTGGTTGGGATGTAAATCATGTCACAACTGGTGACCAAAAATTAGACTGGATAACACAGGGAACCGCATCTCAAGACAATACTTCCACGGGATCAGTTAATATTGAACCATCTATTCCTGATCAAAATGAAACTCTTTCAAAATACGGTGGTATTGATCACGATACAGTTAGATGGACCGCTCGTATAAACTATAAGGGTGAATCTCTTCCAAATGCTACTTATAAGGATATTCTTGGTCCTAACCAAACTTTGCTAGTTGATGACACTCATCCAGTTTCAATTAAGTCAGGTGTCTTTGATCACGATACTGGAAAAATCACTTATGATTCTCCTAACCTAATGGAGGGTAAATCAATAGTAGAAACAAAAGATTCAGATGGAAATACTAATGGATTTACCATTGATCTTGGTAATATTGATCATTCAATTATGCTCGAGTATTCCACTAAAATAACTAATTACGATAACTTATCCAATGCATACGGAAATACTGGAGTTCTATCGTCAAATCAAAAAGTTATAAATACTAACACAGGAAATGTATTCACAAATATTCTAGGCAGTGATGCCGGTTACTCAGATATTGTCTCTGTAACTGGTCACAAACTTTGGGATGTACCTGCAGGTACAACTATTCCAGACAATGTTCAAATAGATTTAATGGCTAATGGCACTGATACTGGTAAATCAGTAACTGTTAGTTCATCCAATGATTGGTATTATGAATTTGATAACTTATCAGAATATGACACTTCTGGTAAAAAAATAACTTATACCGTTAAAGAAGACAAAGTACCCGACGGTTTCCAATCATTACCAAGCTCTACCAATTATGATATAACCAATACTCTGTCTCAAATAATTGTTAAAAAAGCATGGCAAGATGGTAATAATCCTAACCGACCTAAATCAGTTATAGTTAATGTCTACGATGGTAACGGAAACGGTCTTTCAAATGTAAAACCAGTTACGCTTGATAACTCTAACGAATGGACAACTACCTTCTCCAATCTACCAAATGATAGACGTTGGTATCTTTCCGAAATTGGTTCCAATGGAAATATCGATTTCAAAACTCCTGAAGGATATATTGAAAGTCAAAAGTATATTAATAATAATCCATATAATATAATATTGACTAACACATTAGCCACAAGTCTAACTGTTAACAAAAAATGGGTAGAAAATAATGTAGATCAAAAAGAACATTCAGGTTCTATTCAAATTCAACTATATGCTAATGATAACGGTCAAGGTAATAAGAAGTTGGGTGACCCAATCACTTTGAATAATGAAAATAATTGGACGCATATATTCGGTCAAAACATTGACAAACCTACTGCAGAAGATTCTTCAACAAACCAACTGCCCAAATATGATATTGATGGAAACGAAATAGTCTATACCGCTCAGGAAATTACACCATCTGATGGATATAAAACGACTTATTTATATAACACTGATAAAACTAAAGAAACTATTACTAATACCCTCAAAACCACTACTCCAACTGATGACAAAACAAAATTTACTGTAGTAAAAAAATGGGAAAATGGGAAAAATACCAATCCTCCAAAATCAATCCAAGTTCAGCTTTATGATAACGATGGTAAAGATGCAATTGGTGACCCTGTTACTTTGACTTCTTCAACAAATACAGATGAAAATTGGACGCATACATGGACTGGATTGGATGCAACCAAAACTTACTCTGTTAAGGAAGTAGATCACCCTTCCAACTATACATCCTCACAATCACAAACTGACAATACTGTAACTATTACAAATACTTATCATGACAGTGGTTCAACTAATCCTCCGACTGATGACAAAACGCACTTAAAGGTTACTAAGTATTGGCGCGACAATAACAATAAAGATGGTAAACGTCCTAATTCAGTTACTGTTGATCTTTATAATGGTACACAAAAAGTTGATTCAACTACTTTAAATGCAGATAACAGCTGGTCATATGATTTTACCAATCTTGATAAAAACGGTCAGTATACCGTTCGGGAGGAACCAGTTTCTGGATATACTTCGAATTCTGAACAAATTTCATCAACCAATGTAAATATCTACAATACACTAACAAACACTTCGACAGGTGATATATTGAAGACTATCACTGTTAATAAACATTGGCACGACAACAATAATCGGGATAATAAACGTCCCAATTCAGTTAAGGTCAACCTCTTAAAGAACGGCAATATCATTCAAAGTGCTACTTTAACAAGTTTAAATGGCTGGTCATACGATTTCACTGGATTGAACAAAAATGATCAATATACTGTTGCAGAAGTTCCAGTTGAAGGTTATACAACAACTACTTCTACAAATGGAAATATTGTAACAATCACAAATACTCGTACGCCAACAAAAACACCAGATAATCCAGGTAACCCTAGTACTCCTGTAAATCCAGATAATCCAAGCAATCCTGGATCTTCTACGGGCACACCCTCTGGTTCAAACACACCAGGTAGTTCAACTGCAATTCCTGGTGGCAATGATACAACTACATCATTTACACCAAGTAATCCGATGATTCCAAGTGTTCCATATTCTAATAAAACAACAAATAATAATTCTAACCTATTGCCACAAACTGGCTCTGTTACTAATATTATTTATACGATCATTGGTTTTATTATTTTAACTATCTTAACAACTTGCTTAATCAGAAGAAAATTAGTTTAAACAAAAAGACATCCTGTAGTGAAGGATGTCTTTTTATATTTCTAGTTATTTTTTTGCTTATCATATTCTTTTCTTAAAGCATTAATTCGTAATTCAACTACTTCATTACGGTTAATCTTGGCAAATGCCAAAGACTCAGTTAACAAGCCATCAACAACTTCCCCAGACTTATTTTGCCCAATCGCTATTTTAGCTGCCAAGAATTTCAAACGAGGTAAGTAATAAGTAATATGTTGCTCGGAACATAGCTTAATACCTCGATCGACTAACTCAGAACTCACTTCATAATTCTCAACTTTAATGTAAAATTCAGCTGCAAAGAATACTACAGTCAAAATTCTTAAATAAACATTGATACTACCCTTTTGGAAAGTTTGATCTTTATGAATATTAATATAAGACAAAACTTTAGAGAAATAGAATTCGGCCTGCTTAACTTCACCGCGCCTTGAATAAAAGATTCCCATTCCTGTATAAGCTAAATAAGTATAAATTGTTTGATGTTTTTCATCCAGATCATCTAAAATTTGAGAAAGTGAATAAAATAATTCTTCAGAAGTTCCATTTGTCAAAGCTATGAACAAACCTTTTTGATAAAAGAACTGCATTTTCAAAGCATTATTATTTATCTTATCGCTATCAATCTCGGATAAACTCTGAGATACTTTCGGATAATTTTCCATCATTAGTTCGCTCTCAACTCGATTGAGTACCGTTCGCATATGTGTTGTTGACTCTATTGAATTTCTATACAAATCATCAACTGACAAACCAAGTCTTTCGCATAACCTATTTAAAATATTTAAAGATGGGACCCGACCATTGTTCTCAAATTTACTCAACGTTGATTGTGTACAGATTCCCTTACATAACTTAACTTGGGATATCTTTAAAGACTTTCTCCGTTCAATAAAAATGTTAGTATCCATAATATTATCCTCATTATCTTTTGAAATCTAAAGAATGAATTATGCAATTTATTCAAAAAAATCACGGAATATTTTACATAAAAATTTAGATTTAAAATCACCATTACTACTATATTCAATTATCTAATTTATAGGTTGATTTGTAAACATATATATCAAATTTATATTGAATCAAAAAATAATAATATTTATTTTATTTATTAGTCCCGAAAATTTTCTGAAATTCTTTTTCATTACAAAATGAAAAAAATATATGACAATTGAGCAAGTCTGCGTTATTATATATTCCATGTTAAAAAAACAGCTGTTCACAGATAGTGAACACAAAGGGTGGGATTTATATGGCTAAAGATAAGGAAAACTTAAGCCGCAGCTTATCTTCAAGACAGATGCAAATGATTGCTTTAGGTGGAACCATTGGGGTTGGTCTATTTATGGGGTCAGCTTCTACTATTAAATGGACCGGACCTTCAGTTCTATTAGCTTATGCTTTGGCTGGATTAATCCTTTATATGGTTATGAGAGCTTTGGGGGAAATGCTCTACGTTGATCCATCTACGGGATCTTTTGCTAAATATGCAACTGAATATATTCATCCCGTTGTCGGATATTTAACGGCTTGGAGCAATGTCTTCCAATATTTAGTTGTTGGTATCAGTGAAGTTATTGCTGTTGGTACTTATCTGGAGTTCTGGTTTCCAACAATGCCTAAGTGGATTGCAGGTGTTGTCGTTGTTGTAACACTCTGTGCGGCCAATTTGACTTCTGTTAAAGCTTACGGTGAATTGGAATTCTGGTTCGCCTTAATCAAAGTTTTAACAATTATCATGATGATTATCTTAGGATTCTTCGTAATCGTCTTCGGTGTTGGTAACGGCGGTCATCCTGTTGGTATCAGTAATCTCTGGACAAATGGTGGCTTCTTTACCGGAGGTCTAAAAGGATTCATCTTTGCACTATCAATCGTTGTAGCATCTTATCAAGGTATTGAAGTTATCGGTATCACAGCTGGTGAAGCTGAAAATCCTCAAGAAAATATTGTTAAAGCCATTCGTTCAATCGTTGGTAGAATTTTAATTTTCTATATTGGTGCTATTTTCGTGATTGTCTCTATCTATCCTTGGGACAAATTAGGTACAATTGGTTCTCCATTCGTTGAAACCTTTGCCAAGGTAGGTATCACTTTTGCGGCCGAAATTATCAACTTCGTTATGTTAACAGCTGCCATGTCTGGGTGTAACTCTGGTATCTTCAGTTCCAGCCGTATGCTTTACACTCTAGGACTTGAAAAGCACTTACCTAAATCATTCGTTAAATTATCAAAACACAACGTTCCTTATATTCCAGTTCTTACAATTTCCATTGGTATTCTATTAGGCTTGATTTTAAATTACTCACTACCGTTACTACTACATACCTCAAGCAATATCTTCGTTATTGTTTATAGTTCTAGTGTACTTCCAGGTATGGTTCCTTGGTTTGTTATTTTAATCAGTGAACTACGATTCAGAAAGATCAATAAAGAAAAAATGAAAGATCATCCATTCAAAATGCCGCTCTTCCCTATCAGTAACTACCTTGCAATTGCTTCACTATTGGTTATTTTAGTTTTCATGTTCTTAAACCCTGAGACAACCGTTTCACTATTAGTTGGAGTTGTTTTCTTAGTCATTATGACATTGCTCTACTTCATCAAAGAACGTAAACCAAATAAAGCTGCCGTCACAGAAAAAAACTCTGAAACAGAATCAGAAGAACTAGATTAAAAATAAAACGCCACCTACTAAGACCTCTTATATATCTAGGTCTTTAATAGATGGCATTTTATTTTTTTATATCTTAATTTTTAAAGTTTAGTTCTTAAAAACAGCTAATCCTCCAGCAGGATTATTCCAATCTGGTTCTTGGGCTGTTACAACTAACTTTTCATTTGTAAAGGCTGTTAATCCCAATTGGCTCATTTCACGACCGTATCCTGAACCTTTAACACCACCAAATGGTAACTCTGGCAATGAAACAAGGAATGAGTTTACAAAAACCATACCAGTTTCAATCTTCTCTGCAACTGACTTACCATGTTGTGGATCGGATGAAACAACAATTCCACCTAATCCTAATTCAGAATCATTGGCCAAATCAATTGCTTCTTGATCAGAGCTTACTTTAAATACTTGAGCAATTGGTCCAAACATTTCATCATAGAATTCTGGATTGTCTTTTGAAATATCAGTCAAAATAGTTGGTTGAATAAATTGACCTGGCAAATCTATTGGTTGGTTACCGTAATATACCTTAGCACCACCAGCTACAGCCTTATCAATTTGTCCTTGAAGTTTATCCTTAGCACGCTTGGAATTCATTGGAGCAATTGTAGTCTTAGAATCCATTGGATCACCAGGAACTAATTTTTCAAAATTAGCTTTGAGTTTCTTTAAGAATTCATCGTATAAGTTATCTGCCACAATAAATCTTTTATCTGAGGTACATACTTGTCCGGCGTTATAAATTCTAACTCTCCAGGCTAAATCAACTGCTTTATCTACATCAGCATCTGACAAAACGACAAAAGCATCAGAACCACCTAATTCCATCGAATTCTTTTTAAGGTTCTTACCAGCCGTTTCAGCAACTGACTGACCACCACGTTTTGATCCAGTTAAAGCCACACCTTGAACACGAGGGTCGGCAATAATGTCACTAACTTGATCGTAACTAGCGAAAAGATTTGTCAAACTTCCTTCTGGAGCTCCAGCTTCTTGAACAATTTTCTCAAAAGCGGCAGCTGAACCAGGAGTATTTGAAGCGTGCTTCAAGATCATTGGGTTACCTACCATAAAGTTAGGAGCAAAGACACGCATGATTTGATAATATGGGAAATTCCATGGTTCCACCATCATCAAAACACCTGTAGATTGATGTAAAATCTCAGCATCTCCAGTATTTCGACTAGTAATTGGTGTTGGTTTTAACATATCGGCACCATTATCAGCGTAATAATCAGCAATAATAGCACACAATTCTACTTCACCCTTTGATTCGGATAAAAGCTTCCCCATATCTATGGTAGCAATCTTGGCTAATTCATCTTCATTCTTTCTCAACAAAGCCGCTATTTTGTGTAACACATTAGCTCGATTATTAACTGGTTCATTACGCCATTCTTTGTACAATGCATGTCCGACACTTAGTGCTTTCTCAATTTTTTCTGATGTTGCATTGGGATATTCTTTAATAAGTTCATTTGTATATGGATTAACAGTTTTATAGGCCATTATTAATTCCTCCTGAGTAATAAACGAGAACACTTTTATTAATTTATACATCTATTGTAAGATACCGTTTTCATTTTTCAAGCATTTGCACTCCACCACTTCTCACATTGGACCGTACCTATCCTGAAAATTAAAAAAATATTAAAATCTTTCAAACCCTTTTTAAAAAAAGTGTAGTATTGAGCATATATAATTAATGAAGGGTGTTTTTATATGGGCGTTTTCTTCTCAAGTATTCAAGGAATCCTAATTATCATCGGTTTAATTGCTGTTGGTTATGGTCTAAGTTATTTAGGTTGGTTTTCAGAAAATTCAACTCGACTAATTGCTAAATTGGTTACACAAGTTGCATTGCCTACTTATATGATTTCTACTATTACTAAAGATTTTACTGCTAAAAAATTGATAAAACTTCTGCCTGACTTAGCAGTACCTGTTTTATCAATGACCATTTTGATTTTTATTTCGATTCTTTTGATTAAAATTTTAAAAATTGATCCTAAACATAAAGGACTTTTCTCATCAATGTTCTTTAACTCCAACACGGTCTTCGTTGGTTTGCCAGTTAATATGGCTCTCTTTGGGGAAAAGAGTTTGCCTTATGTTCTAGTCTATTACATGGCTAACACTACATTTTTCTGGACTTTAGGTACTTACCTAATTCAAATGGATGGTGAGATCAAAGGTACATTTAAATTAAAGACAACCTTAAAGAAAATATTCTCACCACCATTGTTAGGATTCATCATTGGTTTGATATTAGTTATGTTACATATTCAATTACCTAACTTCTTAATGTCAGATTTTGAATACCTTGGAAATCTAACAATTCCTCTTTCGATGATCTTTATCGGTATTTCTATTTACAACGCTGGACTTAAAAATGTTTCCTTCCACAAAGATAATTTGGCTATTCTCTTTGGAAGATTCATTTGTGCTCCTTTACTAATGGCTGGTTTATTTCTTTTCATTCCTGCTACTCCACTAATGAAACAAGTCTTTATCGTCCAAGCCGCTATGCCAGTTATGACCAATGCACCGGTAGTTGCTAAACTCTATCACGCCGATTCTGATTATGCAGCTATCATGGTTACTGAAACAACTTTGATGAGTTTGATTGTGGTTCCAATTATTATGATGTTAATTAAATAGAATTTTTAAGAGTTTGGAACGAAATATATCTCAGCTCTCAAACAACAAATAGTCTCCGCGCAGTGATCATCAAGAATGATTGCCACACGGGGATTTCTTTATGTTATCTCAGTACAAATATTAAAATTATTATAATGTTATTAGATTTAATGCTGTGATTTTAACTTTCAAAATGTCATAATGTATTTACATAAAGTTAGGAAGTGTACTATGCCATCATTATTTAGAAAAAAGGATATCGTTAACGATCTTTTAAATGAAAAAACTAGTTTACCTAGAACGCTCTCTGCCAAAGATCTAATTATCATGGGTGTTGGTGTCATTGTTGGATCAGGTATTTTCATTACTCCTGGTATTATTGCCGCTAATTACGCTGGTCCTGGGGTTATTTTGACGTATCTTTTAGCAGCTTTAGTCTGTATTGGTGCCGCATTTTGTTATTCTGAATTCTCCTCGACTATTCCTTTAGCAGGTAGTGCCTACACTTATTCCTACTCCGTTTATGGGGAAATCGTCGCTTGGATAGTTGGTTGGTCTTTAATATCCGAATATCTATTTGCGGCGTCCTCAACTGCTGTAAGTTGGTCGGCTTACTTTAGAAATCTTTTAGCTGGTTTTGGTATCCAATTACCCAAAGCTTTGCAATCTGCTGCCGGAACTGCTGGGAATACTGGTGGTCGATTTGATATTGTTGCCTTCGTAATTGTCTTTATTGCTACGGTTCTTTTATTACAAGGTATGACTGAATCAATGAAAGTTAATACAATTATGGTTTACGTCAAAATCTTTGTTATCTTGCTATTTGTTGCTGTAACAGTATTTTATGTTAAGCCTAAAAACTACAATCCTTTCTTACCGTTTGGAGTAGGTGGGATTGGACGTGGTGCTGCAGTTGCTTTCTATGCTTTCTTAGGATTTGACGTTGTTTCCTCAGCGAGTGAAGAGGTTAAAAATCCTAAAAGAAATATGCCCATTGGTATCATAGCTTCACTTTTGATTGTAGCAATTCTATACAGTTTGGTTTCACTAGTATTAGTAGGAGCTGTCAATTACAAGAAATTGAATGTTGCTGATCCAGTTTCTCATGCTTTGAACCTACTCAACCTAAATTGGGTCTCAGGTATTGTTTCATTGGGCGCCATAATGGGAATGACAACCGTCCTATTAGTCGTTATCTACGGTGGAACTCGGTTGATCTTCTCCTTTAGCCGTGATGGCTTGCTTCCAAAGCAGTTCAAGAATCTCAGTTCTAAAGGGGTTCCCGTTCGTAGTACTATTTTAGTTGGATTGATTGCTGCTACTTGTGCCGCCGTAATTCCCATTGAAAAAATAACTGAACTAGTTAATATCGGAACATTGTTAGCTTTCGCAGTAACATCAATCGGTGTCATCTTTTTACGTCACAGCAAAAATACTAAAGACTTGCAACCAGCTTTCAAAGTTCCATTTTACCCAGTCTTTCCTTTAATATCCTTTGTTGCTTGCATTTATTTAATGACACAATTGCAAAGTTTTACTTGGAAAATGTACGCCATTTGGACCGCTATTGGTCTGATCATTTATTTCGGCTATGGTTATCGTCATAGCAATGAGAAAAAATAACTATCTAACCTTGTTCCTATGTCAAAAAAAACGGCATCTATATAAGAAATATTCAGGGCATGTAATATATACCTGAATTTCTTAATAGACACCGTTCTTTTTTATCTAAATTTTATTTAACTGAATAATTAGGAGCTTCTTTAGTAATTGTAACATCATGTGGATGTGATTCTCTCAAACCAGCATTTGAGATTTGAACAAATTGTGCATCTTGCAATTCTTTCAAGTTATGAGCACCAACGTAGCCCATACCTGAACGTAAACCACCAAGTAATTGATAAATTACATCGCCAACAGCACCCTTAGCTGCGACACGACCTTCAATACCTTCGGGAACCAATTTATTAGCTTCATTAACTCCACTTTGGAAGTAACGGTCTGATGAACCATGTGACATAGCAGCTAAACTACCCATTCCACGGTAAGTTTTGAATCGGCGACCTTGATAAATTTCAAATTGACCAGGAGCTTCGTCAGTACCAGCCAACATTGAGCCTAGCATAACGGCGTTACCACCACCGGCCAATGCCTTAACGATATCACCTGAATACTTAATACCACCATCAGCAATAATTGTTTTGCCATATTCATGAGCAACACTTGCAGCATCATAAACAGCAGTTAATTGAGGAACACCAACACCAGCGACAATTCTTGTTGTACAAATTGAACCAGGTCCGATACCAACTTTAACAACGTCTACACCAGCATCATATAGAGCACGTGTACCTTCTGCAGTAGCAACATTTCCAGCAATTAAGGTTGCTTCTGGGAATTGTTCTCTAATTTGAGCAATCTTTCTTAGTACACCGGCTGAATGACCATGAGCAGTATCAATAATAATTGCATCGGCACCAGCTTTTAATAGAGCTTCAGCACGTTCAAATGTATCACTTGTAACACCTACTGCGGCAGCTACTAGCAAACGACCATATTTATCTTTTGCGGCATTGGGAAATTCTTTAACTTTTTCAATATCTTTGATTGTAACTAGACCACCTAGACGACCATTCTTGTCAATCAAAGGAAGCTTTTCAATTTTATGATCTTGGAGAATCTGTTCGGCCTCTTGAAGTGAAGTACCTAATGGAGCTGTAATCAAAGCTTCACTTGTCATTACAGTACCGATTTTAACGGAATAATCTCTGATAAAACGTAGATCTCTGTTAGTAATAATACCAACCAATTTTAAATCAGTTGTATTAGTAACGATTGGTACACCACTAATGTGATATGTACCCATTAACTTTTCAGCTTCACTAACTTCATCATCAGCTGTTAAGTAGATTGGATCAATGATAACGCCATTTTCTGAACGCTTAACTTTTGAAACTTCATCAGCTTGTTGTTCAACACTCATATTCTTGTGAATAACACCCAATCCACCTTGGCGCGCCATTGCAATAGCCATTGGGGCTTCAGTAACGGTATCCATACTTGCACTCAAAATTGGAGTGTTTAACTTAATATTCTTAGCCAATTGAACTGATAAATCTACTTCGTTTGGTAAAACGTGACTCTCTGCTGGTATTAATAAAACATCATCAAATGTGAATCCCTTTTTATCAAATTTTGTATCCCATGCCGACATGATATTCCTCCTAAGTATTTGTCTTTACCTATATCTAGGTAAAATTTATAAACATGGTATACGATTTTTTTAAGATAGTCAATCAAAGTTTGTGAAATAAAAAAGAGCTTATCGTCATAACGACAAGCTCATTAATACATTTTTATAGCTACTACTTTATAATTCCATAAATTTTGTTTTTTTAAATAAAAATCAAAACTTCTTTTTTTAAGACATAATTTATATTTGATAAGATTATTTTCTTTAGAAATAATCTCATCTACTCGATACAATTCATGCTTATAATTCCGAAGCAAATAATCGGCGGTCTTGTTATCAACTGAAATTTGGGATATTTTCTCCCTATCCAGTAAAATATTACGACAAGCAAGTACCATCCTCTTACGAATAAAATCATTAACAAATAAAACAATAATTATGGCAGCTACAATAACTAAAAGTACCCCACCATAAATCTCCGTAATTACCACATTAGATAAACTCATAATAATCAACACTTTTTATATTTTTATTTAAATAAATCATATCATGGTAATATTATTGTTATCAAATAGTGCGCTTGTGGTTTTTGACTTGGTTGTTTTTTATCTTCATGGTAAGATTTCTCTACAAGTGTTTTAGGGGGAAAATATATTATGAAAAAATTGGTTAGGGACAAAATACCCGATATTCTTTCAAACGATGCCCAATTTGAAATTCTTTCTAATGAGGACTACAGAAAATCATTACGCGATAAGATCACTGAGGAAGCTCAAGAGGTCAAACAGGCTGAAACAAGGGCAAATCTTGTCGAAGAACTAGGCGATCTTGAGGAAGTTATCCGTGCAATTTTAGACGATGCTTCGATCAATTATGAAGAAATGGACAGTCTTCGCCAAGCAAAAATAAATCAAAAAGGCAAATTTGCTCAAAAATTTGTTATGATAAAACCCGATGAAGAATTGTAAAAAGATTATAATTCTTCTTTTTTGTTCAGCAAATACAATTTGTACATAAATTCAAAACGGTTTAATATGGTACTTATACTTTTAATAGGAAGAAGATTACAATGCAAATCTTAACTTTATTTTTAGTCGCATTGGTTGCTCTGGAACATATTGGTATCGCCGGTTTAGAGATGTTTGCTAAACCTGATATTCAAGCCAATGCTTTTGATATGTCAGTCAACTTTGTGAAAACTAAGGAAGCTCAAACAGCCTTAGCCAATCAGGGCATTTATAACGGTATGCTTGGCGTTTTAATTCTACTAATGATCTTATTTTTCACGGGCTCAGTTTTAAAAACTATTTTGATCCTGTTAATGCTTTACATCATTGTTGTTGCTATTTATGGCGCCGTTACTGCCACTAAGAAGATCCTTTATTTACAAGGATTACCTGCTTTGATTGCTTTAATTTTCGTGATGGCTTTTTATCACTAATTCGTAGCACTCTACAATTAAAAGCAACTTTATAAGAATGGAAAATAAAATGAAAAAAGATTCATTACTCAAAAGTTCTCTCTGGATTTCTATCAGTGGAATTCTTTCTCGAATTTTATCTGTTATCTACATTATTCCTTGGAATATTTGGATTGGACCCCTAGCTGTTGGTGCAGCAAATGCCTTGTATGGTAAGGTTTATAACATTTACAATTTGTTTTTGATCATTGCCACAGCAGGAATTCCTTCAGCTATTTCTAAAGAAGTGGCTGCTCACAATGCTTTAGGTCGCTACGATCAAAGTGAAAAGCTTTTTAAAAAATACACTATATATATGTCATTGGTCGGCATCGTTTTAGCCTTAATTATGTTCTTTGGTGCAAAATACGTCGCAATTGTCTTAGCAGCCGGCGATATGCGTGTTGTAACGCCAATTAAATACTTGAGTGTGGCTATGCTGATTATTCCTGCTCTTGGTATTTTACGAGGTTACATTCAAGGCTATGCGTTCATTTCCTATTCAGCCTTTTCACAAGTTATTGAACAAATCGCTCGTGTAGCTTATATGCTTTATGCTACTTATACAATCATGATCCTTCAAAAGGGTAATTACATGACGGCTGTAAATCAGTCAACTCTAGCATCTTTTATTGGTGCTACATTAGCTTATCTGTTCCTACTTTGGATCAGAATTAAAGTTAGACGTTCTGTCACCGTTACAGATATCACGACAAGTACTGATTCACCTGAGTCAGCTCCAGACATTAACTTCGCCTCAATGTTACGTTCGGCCATTCCGTTTCTTTTGGTTGATACGATCATGACTGTTCTACAGTTATTTGATCAAACCACTTTTACTTGGATCTATGAACTGATTCTTCATGCCAGTCAAAAAACAATCGATGACCTTTATGCTATGTTTGGATTCCAAGCTAATAAATTAATCATGGTCTTAGTATCTCTAGCTATTTCCGTTTCATCGTCTGTCATACCAGCTCTTTCAGCCATGATTAGTCGTAAAGTTGGCAAAGAACCAATTCAAAAATTAATGCAAAATATCGTTCAATTCACGGTATTCATTATTTTACCAGCTACATTAGGAATGATGGCTATTAGTAGACAACTTTGGACTGTTTTTGTATTTTACAATCAAAGCATCCTCGGCTCCAAAGTATTGATTGTTTCCTGTGTTGAAGCTTTCTTCTATTGCCTATTTATGATTTTGGAAAATATTCTTCAAGTTACGCATCATGTAAAGAAATCATTATTCTATTTAGTCCTAGCCTATGTTATCAAAATGATATTACAAGTTCCTTTAACCATCTACTTAGGCGTTTACGGACCTGTTACAGCAACTGCTATTGCCTTTATAGTGATGTCGCATTTTGCCTTCAGACTTATCAATAAACAATTCCAAATTGTCGATAAAGATTTAGCCAAAAAGCTACTAAAGATTCTTATTGATGGCATCATTATGCTAATTGTCGTTGTCGCTGCTAATTTCTTAGTTGTTAAAGTTATCTCTGATGCTACTAAGATTGGTGCCATGATTGTCATTATTATTTGCGGTCTAATTGGTATTGCGGTTTATGGTTTCCTTAGTTACAAAGATGGATCATTGAAAATATTAAAAGACATTCGTGATACAAAAATTTATTAATTAAGTTACTTTCAAAAGAATAATGAGATTGGGACATAACTAGTTTCTTCCCCAACATTGCAGCATAAAGGCGGAACAAAACACAGCTTCTTCCGCTCTCATTTTTTTATGAACTATAATAATCATAAATGTTAGGAGATGTTTGAATGGCTTACGAATCAAAATTCATGAAATTAGCCGCCAATGAAGCTCAGAAAAATATCGGTACCAACGTTGGTGGTCCTTTTGGAACTGTAATCGTTAAGGACGGAACAATTATTGCCCAAGGACGGAATCACGTTCTTTCCGACAATGATCCATCAGCCCATGGTGAAATTTATACAATTAGAAAAGCCTGCAAAAAGTTGGGTACTTACGACTTATCTGGATGTGAGCTTTACACTAACGCTTACCCTTGTCCAATGTGTCTTGGAGCTATTATTTGGGCAAATATCAAAACTTGTTACTACGGAAATACTGCCGAAGATGCTAAAAATATTGGCTTCAGAGATGACTTCATCTATCAATTTTTAGATAATGGTCTCCAAGATAAAAACACCTTGAACTTAGAACAGCATGACAGAGATACTACCATTAAAGCTTTTGACAACTTCAAAGATGATTCTTCACATACTATCTACTAAAAAAAGTTAAACCTCAACTGGTTTAACTTTTTTTATATTTAAAACTTCACTGCATTCTTATCCAACTGATAAACAGTCGCCTGAACTTTCATATCCTTCTCAGAAATAACGTTTAACTTAGCCCCGTCGGCATAAAATCTTTCTGTGAAGGTTCTTTCTCCATTATTAATGAATATTTCAATCGAACTGGTATCAACGTATAAATGGAATTCTAACTGTTCAGTTTTTGACAAAATTGCTTCGCGTTCAGGATCATCTCCCGAACGATTTAAAACAATTCTATTATTTCTCTTATCATATACAACTCTTAAAATTAAATTATTTTTGGCATTTCTTAGTTCAAAACCGGCCTCATCATTATCTCCAACATTAAGATTCAATTTAGCCTCATAGTTTCTAGAATTAGAAACTATATTCTGATTACCTTTAACTAGGTAATTTTTATTCAATAGTTCTCTGGTTCTTAATTTTTCTAATTCCTTAATTGGTTTCATTTTTAGAATTCCATCTTGATAAATCAGTTCTCGTGGAATAGTTAATGCTCCAGCCCAACCATCGGCACTTTCTGGCATTGGACTTTCCCACATATCCATCCAACCAATAACGATTCTTCGACCATCTGGGGTTAAGGTAGTCTGTGTTGCATAAAAATCATGTCCATTATCTAGTTCATTAAAATCTCCACGTTCAAAATTATTATCGTTATAACGATAATTACCTACTAAATAGCCTGTTTCATGAAGATTCTTAAAACGCCCTTTATCAGCCTCTATTCCTTGTGGGGACATTAGAAGAAAGTCATTATCTCCTAATCTAAAGAAATCTGGACATTCCCACATATAACCTTCTTTTTTTGTATCTTTTGATTCTGCAACTGGGCCTACTAAAATCCAATCAATTAAATTGTCCGATTTATAAAGTAATACTCGACCCATTTCTTGCTTATTTTGGCTTCCTAATATCAAATACCATTTTCCATTGTTATACCAGACTTTAGGATCACGAAAATGTTGAGTATTATCTTCAGGCGCTTGAGATATAATCGGATTATTTTCATATTTTTCAAAATGGATCCCATCTTCACTAATTGCCAAATTCTGATTTTGCCAAAAATGATCCGGATCACCATCTCCATAATAATGATGGCCTGTATAAATCAAATGCATCTTGCCGTTATAGACAACTGCACTTCCTGAGAAACAGCCATCTTCATCTTCTTTATCTCCAGGAGTAAGTGCTATTGGCAAAGTCTCCCAATGTACTAAATCCTTACTTCTAGCGTGTCCCCAATGCATTGGTCCCCATTTAGAATCATTAGGATAATGCTGGTAAAAAATATGATAATATCCTTGAAAATAACAAAAGCCATTTGGATCATTAATCCATCCAGATGGTGCCATTATATGGTATCCCAATCTATAACGTGTATTATTTAATTTTATCTTTTTACTTTCTACTTCTTGCATAAATTTCTCCTTAACTTTGAACATGAGCATCAATTGAATTTGTCTTAGTTATTTGTGAATCACCCTTTTTCAGAGTAAACACTGCTATTACTGCAAAGACACAAACAAAAATACCAAGATATAAATAAGTTATTTTAAATCCGAGTGAATCATACATTTTACCTACAAGTGAAGATAACCCAATCGTTCCAATCTGACTAGAGAACTGATAACCAACCAAATATAGAATAGAAGATAATCTAGCTTCAAAATTAGCATCTAAGTATTTAAATACAGAAACTAACAGAATTGGCAATTCAAATGAGTGAATTAGTTTCATCATTGAAATTAAAATTGGTCCATTAACCAAACCTGACCCCGTAATTCGAAATGCCATCAAAAATCCTGCTAGCAAAAGTGAATTACGAGCACCAATTTTATTAACAATCTTTGGTGCTAAAAGCATCATTCCAGCTTCAAGAAAAACTTGGAATGAATTTAAATAACCAAACATTTGATTACCTAATTTTACTGTTGCAAATTGTTCTGCAAAATAACGTGGAAATTGTTGATCATAAACCCCATAAACACATGTAACACCTAAAACAAAGATAACAAAGAACCAAAAATCCTTTAACTTAAATAAATTGAAAACATCTTTAACGGTAACTGAATCAGCATTCTTAGCTTCAACATCAGTAACTTCAACCTTAGTAGTCAAAATAATTAGGAACATCACAATTGCCGCAATAGATGCGATCCAGAAATTATAACTAGGATTTATGTTAAATAATTGTCCCGCAAAAAATGTTGTTACAGCCCAACCTAATGAACCCCACATCCGAGCACGTCCATATTCAAAATCATATTTACGACTGATTTTTTCAATATAAGATTCAACCGCACCACAAGAGGCCAAATATCCAACCCCTAGAAAAATTCCACCTACTATTGCTCCTATAACTACATTAAATTTTAATAATGGTCCATATACATAAATAAAAAATGGACCTGTGAAAATCAAAATACCGCTTAAATAAACTAGTAAATCTTTACGAACACCTAACTTATCCGAAATATATCCATACAAAGGTTGCATTAACAAAGTAAAAGCTGCGTTAATTCCAAAAATAAGCCCTGTTGCTTCACCATTTAAATGAATTTCTTGACCTAACCAAATTGCAAACAATGAATAACAAGCTGACCAACTGACAAAGAAAAAGAAGAAAAAGGCACTAAGTCTAACATAAGCATTTTTACGCATTATTGATTACTCCTTATTTTGTGTTAACCGGTTGACATTTAATTATTAAAAAATAAGCACTTAACAAAATTTATTGTAAGCACTTACATATTTTATGTCAACCGGTTATCACAAATTTATACTGTCTTTCCTCTCCAAACCTTAACTGGAAGAACCTTATTTTCCCCAGCATCATTATTAGAAATCCTTGCTACTAGCATATTTACAGCTATTTCGGCCATTCGATCAATGGGTTGAATAATTGTCGTTAAGTTCGGTAATAAAATTCTTGTAGTTTCTGCTCCATCATAGCCCACTATTTTCAAATCGTCAGGTACTTTATAGCCCAGATCACCAGCAATATCAATGACTTGAGCAGCATCCACATCATTAGAAATAAACATACCGTCAACATCCGGATGATCTTTAAAAATATTCTTTAAAAATTTGGCTTTTTGCTCATAACTAACATTGAAATCGACCGTATAAGTTATTGGTTTTAAGCCATATTGAATCATAGTATCTTCATATGCTTGACGTCTTTTTTGAGCTGGAGTTTGTAAAGTTTTTGGTCCATTTGTGTGGATAATCACCTTAGCACCATTTTTTATCAGTAATTCTGTAGCCATTTTACCGCCTTGATAATTATCGGATGATACTACGGGAATATCATTATTCATAATTCGATCAATAGCAATAATGGGTAAATTAGCATTTTGATACTCCTTGATACCTTGATTATGAGCACCAACAATCAAACCATCGACTTGATGTGCCATTAACTCTCGCAAATATAACTTTTCTTTTTCAGGATCATTCATAGAGTCACCAAGTAAAACTTTAAATCCTTTACTAAAAAGCTTTTTTTCCATAGTGGCAACCAATTGTCCAAAAAAGGGATTATTGACCGTTGGAAAAATCAACCCCACCAATTTTGTTTCCTGCTTAAATAACTGCCTTGCCACAACATTAGGTTGGTAATTTAATTCATCCATCGCATCATGAACTTTTTTAATTGTTTTCTCACTCAAATAACCCCGTTTATTCATCACCCTTGAAACGGTAGTTTTGGAAACTCCTGCTAATTTCGCTACATCATCTATTTTTGCTTTCATTATTTCACCCATTGTTTATATAACTAATTTAATTATATCATGCTGTCTTGAAACAAATTTCTTCAACTTATGACAATAATTTAGTAATTTATTTTGATAAATTTAATTTGACGTAAAAAACAAAAAATAGTATCGTGTAATACATTGAAAACGATTACCTGAAAATTGAAGGAGAGATTACATTGCTAGTAGGAAGTATTGAAGCGGGCGGAACTAAATTTGTTTGTGCTGTTGGTGACGAAGATTATCGAATTAAAGACAGTATTCATTTCCCAACTACAACACCAGAAGAAACCTTACAAAAGGCCATTGATTATTTTAAGAAATTTGACATTCAAGCTTTAGGAATTGCTTCTTTTGGTCCCATAGAACTACGTAAAAATTCACCTAAATATGGTTACATTACATCAACCCCTAAACCAGGCTGGAAAGATACTGATTTCATTGGAACAATGAAAAAAAGTCTAAATGTCCCAATGTTTTGGACAACAGACGTTAATGGTTCAGCTTATGGTGAGTATGTTATGTCAACATTATCCAATGAAAAAATCGATTCACTAGTTTATTACACTATTGGTACTGGTGTAGGTGCTGGTGCCATTTCTGATGGTAAATTCATCGGTAATATGGGACATCCTGAAATGGGTCATACTTTCTTAAAACGTCATCCTGACGATCTTGATTTTAAGGGTATCTGTCCTTTCCACGGCGACTGTTTGGAAGGTCTTGTTGCTGGTCCTACCTTTGATGCTCGTCTTGGCAAGCCTGGTAAAGATGTTCCTCTTACTGATCACGTTTGGGATATCATGGCTTACTATGTTGCTCAAGCAGCCATTCAAGCCACTTTAATTTTAAGACCTGACAAAATTGTCTTTGGTGGTGGCGTTGTTAGTGAGGCATTCCTAGAAAAAGTTCGTACTCAATTTAAAGAATTATTGAACAATTATATTGAAGTACCTGCCTTAGACAAATACATCACGATGCCTGAAGTTAAGAATAATGGCTCAGCTACAATGGGTGATTTTGCCTTGGCCATTCGTGAATTACAAGACTAATCTAATAATAAAAAGTGATA
Organism: Companilactobacillus musae; assembly: GCF_003967595.1. Lineage (GTDB taxonomy): Bacteria > Bacillota > Bacilli > Lactobacillales > Lactobacillaceae > Companilactobacillus > Companilactobacillus musae. Next base: position 120,525 of record NZ_BIFW01000003.1, read on the forward strand.
ATGAATTTATAGAAATATTAAATTCATTATCACTTTTCTTTATATTTATGCTAAGTTGGATTTATTAACTCCAATTCTGAGGTATTGCCATGAAACTCCGTCATAAAATTTTCTTTATTACTATTGGTTTCGTTATTTTCATAACTTTATTTACAATTCTTTGGTTTAACTATCTTGATATAATTGAGAATTTTTTCAATTATACTTTTAATCGTCAAACCTTAATTACTCTTTTAAGAAGCCAAGGTAAACATAACGCCGTTATATTTATGGCAGTGATTGCTATTGGGTCGGCAATTCCTGGTGTACCAATCTCAGCCATTGCTATATTATCAGGCGTATGCTTTGGACGCTGGCTTGGATTCGGTATCAATATTTGTGGAATTGTTATTGGAAATCTATTAGCCATTAATATTCTTGGATCATTCCCTCATAAAGTTAAACCAAGTCGCTTTAGATCTTTAGCAGACCGTTTAAGGAACATGCGCCATCCAAGAATTGGTCTAAGTATCGGCTACGCGATTCCCATGTTGCCAACATTACTTGTCAATTACGCCGCTTTAGAATTGAAAATGTCATTGAAAAACAAAACCTTATGCATACTTATTGGTTCACTACCAGTTTCATTTCTATATGCCTTCGGTGGTGACGAATTGATTTTTGGTAATACTAAATTAGTTCTTATAGCAGCAATAATATTATTACTACTTTTTGGCTTATATGAAATCATTCGTCGAGATCAAAAAGTAATTGCAGAGAAAGAATAAAACTGATTTCATTAATCTGTAAAAATCCGCTAAAAATTTTTTTCCAACTAAAAAGAACAGCATCCATTAAAAGATTCAGATATATTTTTATATACCTTGAATACTTTTCAATAGATGCTGTTCTTTTTTATCTAGAATTTAAAGTAAAACACTATAATTTGAAAAATTCACAAATTAGTTTCTTTTTCTGAAAATAATAAACTTACTAAAAATATAGTTCAATAAAACAACTACTACATTAGCAATCAACTTAACAATAAAACCATTTCCATGTAATAGAATCATTCCGATAAACATCGTTCCTTGATCTATGATCCAAGAACCACCTCTGAAAAGGAAGAATGAACCCATTTCTTGAAAAAAGGCTTTCCATGTCGTCGTATGAGAATTGAAAACCCACAGTTTATTTGTCACATAGGCAAAAATAACTGAAATCAAATAGGCAATTGCATTAGCAATTTGTGAGTTCACTCCCATTACACGCCACAATAAGGCAAAAGCCAAATAATTTACTACAGTTGTTAAGACTCCGAAAAATAAATACGGAATCGCATCTTTATATTTATTCCATAATTCTTTTAACATTTGTTCATATCCTTAATGGTTTAATTTCCAATTCTTATAGCTTAATCCCAAGAAATATGCGATAACTTCAAAAGCTGAAATGAAGAACGTAACTGGCCAATTCGTAACAAAGGCTAAGTACAAACCTAACCAAACGCCAGCTAATGATAAACCAACTGATACCATGATCAACTTAGGAACTGTATGTACTACATATTTTGCAGTAGCCCCTGGTAAAGTTAGTAGAACGAAAACTAATAATGAACCAACAATCTGGGCGCCAATACTGACACTCAGAGCCAAAGTTACCAAAAAGGCAATCGATAGTAGTCTTGTTGGCAAACCGGCCGCACGAGCTCCAATATGGTCAAATGAATCAAATGACAAGGGCTTATAGAAAATAATGAAAACAAAAATAACGAATAATGCCAAAATCATCAATTGATTAACTTCTTTTGAACTAATACCAACGATACTCCCAAACAAAATATTAGTAGCATAACTACTAGATTCAGAGGATAACGATAAAAACAAGATTCCTAAACCAATGAATAACGATGATATAGCGCTAATTGACGCCTCACGTCTTGAGGATTCAGTACTTAAACTACCGACAGCAATCGAGCTGACTAAAGTAAAGAGAATCATCCCTGCCAATGGCGAAATACCAACCAGAATTCCAAACGCAGCTCCAGCAAATCCAATTTCTGAAAGTGTATGCGAAAGAAATGACATATTTCTTGAAACTACGAAAACTCCAACCAAACCAGCCGTTATAGCAATAAAGGTACTGGCGATGAAGGCCTCTTTCATAAATTCATATCCAAACATAATTAACTCCCCATCTCAAACATATCTTCAGAAACATCAGAAACTTTGACCTCTTCCAACGTCTTACCTTTAAAGAATAATGCCCGACTAGTATATTTCTTAGTTAATTCATAATCATGGGTAATGAAAATGACTGTCAAATTATACTTTTCATTTAATTCTTTAACCAAATCCATCAATTGCATTTTAACTTCAACATCAAGACTAGCTGTAGATTCATCCAAAATTAAAATTTTAGGATCATTTAGCAATGATTGTGCCAAATATGCCTTTTGCTTTTCACCACCGGACGCTAATCCTAATGGACGGTCCTTTAATTCAGTTAACTTGGTTTTAGCTAAAATTGTTTTGATCAACTCATTATTCTCGCGTCTTTTAGTTGGACTAATCGTGAATTTTAAATTCAATCTGACAAATTGTTCAATATCTAGAGGATAATCGAGATCAATATTTCTAAACTGTGGGACATAACCAATCGTTTGCGACTTATCAATCTTTAATTCGCCGCTAGTCTTTTTTTCTAACCCCATCATGATCTTAACTAAAGTTGTCTTACCTGATCCATTAGGACCAATCAGACTAATAAACTCACCATCTGGAATTTTAAAATTAAGATTCTCGAATACTAGTTGTTTTCCAAATCTCTTTGTTAAATCCTTCGCTTCAATCACAGCTATTTCTTCACTATCCTTTCGATCTGTGTAATATTGCCGTCCATCCAATCATAATATCCCACATCATTTGGTAATGTTTCTGTGAAATAAACGATTGGAACGTGATATTTTTTAGCCAAACCAGTCATTTTAGTAATAATTCCACTTGTAACTTGTTTATTTACCACTAAAAAACTAACTTTATGATTCTTCAAACCATTTTCCATATTCTTCACATCTTCAATTGAAGGATCAGTATCATCTTCAATTGATTTAGCAAAGTGAGGATTAGCAATTTTCACACCTAAATCTTTCAACATATAGTATGGCAGAGGCTCTGTGACATAAGCTTTTTTACCGTTAGTATATTTTTTCAAAGCATCTTCTCTTTGGATTAAACTAGTTAATTTTAAATTATATTCCTTAAAATTAGCTTGATAATACGACTTATTCTTAGGATCTACCTTAGACATATGTTGATAGACAGATTTGCTTAGTTTTTGTACATTCTTAACACCGAACCAAACATGCTCGTTGTCGCCATCTTTTTTGTGGAGTACATCACTAGCAAAATCTATTAAGTTTTTATTTTGATTATTAGCGGTCACAATTTTATTAACCCAATCATCATAGCCCAATCCACTTGAAACTATCAATTGTGAATCAGCAATTTGCTTGGCATCATTGCTTGAAGGTGAAAAACTGTGAGGATCAACGTTAACTGACTCAATAATCGATTCCACTTTATACTTATTGCCCACAACACTCTTAATCGGTTCAATATAAGTATTCACCGTTGTTGTGATAATTTTTTGAGATGTCTTTTTCTGAGCACATCCCCCTACAAATATCAGTAGCGAAAATAAAACAAATAAAATTACTTTCTTTTTTCGCATTTATTATCCTCTATTCAAATAATTACATGACTAAAATAGAGGCCTGAACAAAACCATAAGTTTTGTACCGACCTCTTAAAAATATAACTAATTATTATTGTAAAGGCAAGTTTAGTTACATTACAAATTTGCCGCCCTCTACAACAAAAAATGCCTATTAAGTATTTTTACTACCTTGAATACTTAATGGGCATTACTTTTTTTAATTACTAAAGATTACCAGATTTGGAAAAATTGACCATTTGTTGGTACCAAATAGCTTCCTACTGGTGAATCAGAATTCTTACTATAGATATTTATTTGATATCCATTAACATTATTCCAAGTAACTTTACCATTAGCAACATATTGTGTTGTTGACTTGTCATAAGTTGAGCTCAATTGATCTGCTAGATATTCCGTTGCCTGATCAGCAGTCGTGATATTAACTGATTGTTGACTTTGATCTTGTTGATCTTGAGTAGTCTGGTCATTACTCTTTGAATCAGTTGTACTTGAACTATTAGCATTGTTACTGCTTTGATCAGTTGTACCTTGATTGTTATTAGTATTTTGATCATTATCAGATTTTGAATTCGTTGAATTTTTAGCATTATCATCAGATTCAGTATCTGATGTATTAGCAGATTTAGTCGATTTATTGGGAGTTTTATTTTTCGTACTATCTTGTGTTTGTTCGGATCTAGCAGCTGATTGCGTACTAGCAGATTGTTGATTAGCACAGCCAGCTAATAATACCCCTGATAAGACAACCGTAAATATAGATAATCTTTTAAACATGTGGAAGTACCTCCTTATACACCAAATATTATATCGGAAGTGTTTCCAGCTCCGCAATGTTTCTCATGAAACATTAATAAATCTTAGTAAAATCGATTTTTTCGCCACGACGAATCTTTTCACCAAATTCAATTGATTTATCGACGATTACTCCTTGACCATCAATAACATTATATGGATGATCTGGTGCTTTTTCTTGAGCGAAAGATAACTCTGTACATCCTAGAACAATAACGTCACAGTCAAATTTATCATGCATTGTCTTCAAAATATGGAAGTACTTAGGAGCATTCATCTGACCCTTGATCTTAATATCGTCATAAATTAAACTCTCTACTTCATCTTGAACAGCTTGATCACCCAAACTATATTCAAAACCTGCATCTTTGATTTCATTTTCATAGACATGATCAGCAATTGTTCCCTTAGTAGCAATCAATCCGATTCTTTTTGCCTTTGGATACTTTTTCTTCATCACACTGATTGCCATATGGGGCATATGAATAATGGGAATATCAGTGGCTGCTTGTAGTTCCTTATAGTAATAGTGGGCTGTATTACAAATTATTACCATAAATTCAGGCTTTAATAAACTTTGTTGTTTAATATCTTCAGTTAGTGGAGGTAAGAAACTAGGCTTACTGTGGTCCAAAATATGTGCTGTCCGATCTGGAACAGTTGAATGATTAACCAAAATATAATCTAAATAATCTTGGTCTTTTTTTGTAGGTGTACGTTCATTCAGCAAATGAATATAACTTTCAGTAGCTAAACTACCCATTCCACCAATTACTGTAAAGAACTTCTTCATGATTCTAACCCTCAATATCCTTCAAAATTTTCTTAGCAACTACTGGATCGCTTGGATAAGGAACATCGACGCCTTTAGTCTTTTGATAAGCATCATTACCCTTAGCAGCTAAAACCACAATATCATCATCGCTACTAGATTCAATCATTTCACGAATGGCTTTTTCACGATCTAAAACAGTTTTCACTTGAACCTTTGTATGGTCAATCTGATCATCAATTTGTTTACAGATAGCTGCTGGATCTTCAAAACCAGGATCGTCAGTTGTTAAAATAGCAAAATCAGCTAGCTCAGTCAAAACTTTAGCAAAGCTTTCACGTCTAGAAACTCCCTTATCACCAGGACTTCCAACAACTACCTTAATCTTAGAACTTGGATATTCACGCTTGATGAAGCTCAAAAGAGCATTCATACTGGCATAATTGTGAGCATAATCTACAAAAATCGTTCCATGAGATTGGGTATTAATATGTTCCATTCTTCCGGGAACAAACGCTGATTTTAAACTATCAGCAATCACTTCGTTTTTAACACCGATCTTCTTGGCGGCAATTATTGCTGCCCCAGCATTTAACTCATTGAAGTCACCAACAAGGCCCAATTTGTATGTATATTCGCTATGTTCCTGTAAATCCTCTGCTTTATCACTTTCGGCTGTAAAGGTAAAGACAGAATCGTTCAAGTTTGATTCCTTGTTACGAATACTAAAATCAGTATCGCCAACTTCATTTTGAGCGAATCTGTAAATATCCTTATCAGTGCTTGTTTCTTTAGCTGCGGCATAAACTGTGTCGTAGTCATTTGTTTGACGATTAATAATATTGATCTTGGAATTGATCATTAATTGTTTCTTGCAATTCAAGTAGTCCTCATAAGTTGGATGTTCATTAGGTCCAATATGATCAGGTGTAATATTCAAGAATCCACCAATATCAAACTTCAAGCCATAAACACGATTCTTCTTATAAGCTTGAGAAGATACTTCCATAACTAAGTATTTAAGACCATTATCAACACATCTTCTCATGTCACGGAATAACTCCAATGACTCGGGTGTTGTAAGATCTGACTTAAATTCATCTTTAGGATCTGGTCCCACAATACGATCAACGGTTGAAAATAGACCAACTTGTTTAGGATAAGCATTCTTCAAAATATCATATAGGAAGTATGATGTCGTTGTTTTTCCTTTAGTTCCGGTAAAAGCAACAATGAATAAATCATTTTCTGGATTGCCATAGTATTTGGCACTCAATAGAGCCAAAGCTTTTGAAGCATCCTTAACGATTAAACAATCAATATCCTTACTATATTCTTTTTCTGATACATAAATTTTGGCACCATTCTTAATGGCTTGATCCAAATATTCAGCTTTAAATTTATTACCCTTGCAGAAGAAAATTCCATTTGTTTGATCCGCTTTAGAATTGTAACTAATATTTGTTACTTCAAGGTTTTCATCACTAACTGAACTAGAAACCAGTAAATCATGCTTTTTCAAAATCTCTATCGCACTACTAATTTTTAAACTCATTTCTACACGCTCCTAAAATAAATGTTTAAAAAATTCTATGATTTGATTCCACCAAGATTTCTGGTTTGTCTTCTTATCTACTACTTTTTTAACATCTGCCTTTTTAAACGGAAGATAACCGTTACCAGTGTTTGTGGCAATCAATTTTACCGTTTGTTTATCGTGAATTGCAGTAAAACCTAACTCGTCACTACTTACATTATAACGTAAATCTGCAATATTAAAGTTTTTAGGCAGCCAAGCATAAACAGGTTCATAAGTTTTATATTTTTTATTATTAATCGTGACACTTTGATTCTTTTGAACAATTTCTTTACGTTCGTAATTCTCTTTCAAATAATGCACCAACTTCTGAGTACTACGGAATCTCTTATCTTTGTCATCCTTCTCACCTTGGGCATTTAAAACGATCGTAACGATACGTGAGTTATCCATTGGCAATGTTCCGACAAAAGACTCGCCTGCAGCATCAGTCGTTCCCGTTTTTAATCCATCAAATTCATATCCTTCTTGATAATCACGATTACCTTTCAGCAAAAAATTCAAAGAATCAAAATTCTTCACTTCATTATCCACTGGAAACTCTAATTTAGACTTAGACGTTGTTTCTAGGATTTCTGGGTATTGATCTAAAACATGTTTAACAATAACCCCAATATCGTTAGCGGATAACTTATTCTCATCGTTCTTAGTACCAAGATACATCCCTGCATCCAAATCTGAATTATTCAAACCTGACACATTATAAAGCTGAGCATTCTTGATACCCCAATCCTTAACCGTTTGTCGCATCATCTTAACGAATTTAGCCTGACTTCCAGCCACCTTATCCGCTAACATCATTGCTGCCGAGTTTGATGAAACAATCCAAGCTGCATTATAAAGATCTTTTACTGAGTATGTTTTATCAGCATCAATTCTTACATTGGTATACTCGGCTTTTTGGGTCATATCAGCTTGAGCCTGTGTTGGCTGCAATTGGTCGTTCTCAGTAATTTTGCCCTCTTTAAGAGCCCTAGTTACTAAATATAAAGTAATGATTTTAGTTATTGAGCCGATTGCAACTTTTTCATCAGCATCTTTTTTATAAATGACTTGACCAGTTTGCTCGTCAAACATCATTCCTGCTGTAGCATTCAAATCAAACTGTGCTGCTGTATCATCAGCTTTAACAGTTGATGTAAAAATTGGCAACGTCAGAATAACAACTGACATTACCAACATTAATTTCTTAAAGAAACTTTTCATATTAAACCTCTTAAATCAATCTTGGGATTTTGAAATTGGAAAATGACTAATAAATGATGTTTTTTCGTCGTTTGAAGTAACGGCAATAGTTCCACCATGTAACTGCACCATACTTTGAGCTATTGCAAGACCTAAACCAGTTCCACCTGTTTTTTTAGATCGAGAATCTTCAACTCGATAAAAACGATCAAAAACATGTTTCAAAGAGTCTTCCGGAATAGATTTACCATTATTAGCTACTGTCACTACAACTTCTTTTTCTTTCATCTCAGCAGTCAGCCAAATATGGGTTGCTCCTTTACCATACTTAAAAGCATTCATGATCAGGTTATTGAAGACTCTTCCGAGCTTTTCAGTATCACCTTTCATCATGATCTTGTCTGGTACAGAATTAACAATAATTTCCATACCTCGCTTATTAGCCTCTAATTCAAAATCAGCCGACAATTGATCTAGCATTTGTGCCATATCAAATTTTGTCATATTCAAACGACTTGTTGCATGTTGCACATTAGCGTATTCAAATAGTGAATTGACTAGATTTTGCATTTCTAATGATTTTTTATAAGCAATATGCGTATACTTCAAAATCTGACCTAAATCATTGAAATTCTTGCTCTCAATCAATCCCAAATAACCAATAACTGAGGTTAAAGGCGTTCTGATATCATGACTGACATTACTAATCAATTCATCCTTACTTTTTTCAGATTGGCGCTGCTCTTCGGAGTGACGATTCATATTGGAAATTAATAGATTAAAGCTATCTACAATATTTTGCAAATTAGGATTCACTTTTAAATTGATCTGCTTAGTTAAATTATCTGTTGCAGTTTTATGCAAAATCTTTTTGATCTGACTTAGTTCCATCTCATGATAAGTATGAATAACTATTAAGTAAGTCAAAAATATTTCTAAAACCAAAACTAAAATAATTACCCAACTCTTATCTAAAAGTCCTTGGAAATTAGTTTGCAAATTATTCACTAACTTATTAGGACCAATTCCCGCAATTAAAATAACATTTATTATCTGAAATAAAAGAAAGGTGCCTATTCCTTCAATCAGGAGGACACCTTTTTCCCTTACATTCAGTTTGATTCGTTTGCTCAAAATCAAACCTCCACTTTGTAGCCTACGCCCCAAACGGTTTCAATAACCTTTTCACCATTGGTAGCTTCTTCTAATTTATCTCGTAAGTGACTAACATGTACCATAACTGTTTTAGCGGAAACAACACTCTCTTGTTTCCAAACTCGTTCAAAAATCTCATCAGCTGAAAATACTCGATTTGGATGACTGGCAAGCAAATAGAGCACCCCGAATTCCAAAGCTGTTAATTGGACTTTTTGATCTGAATCAGTTACAACTTCATGAGAATCCTTATATATTGTAATCGGACCAACTTCCAATTTGTCTGGAACATTTTTAGCCGTCTGTTGTGAACTACGACGTAACAATGAACGAATTCTGGCCATAATTTCCAAAGGATTGAATGGCTTCGTAACATAATCGTCAGCACCGGTAATAAGACCTTGTATCTTATCCATATCGGTAGTCTTGGCAGAAACAATTATAATTGGTATTTGTGAGTTTTTACGAACCCGTTTAACGACCTCAATCCCATCAATACCAGGCATCATGATATCTAAAACCATTAGCGCTATATCGCTATGAGCAGCCAATTGGTCCATTGCCTCTTGCCCCGAATTAGCCGCAATTGGCTCATATCCCTCATTCTTTATATAAATGCTGAGTAGTTCCACAATTTCTTTATCATCATCAACAACTAAGATTTTCATTTAATAAACCTCTCAAGCGAACATATATTTACAAGTCTACAACTAGTTAGTATTATACAATAAGATGTAGCTAGATTACTAATTAGACAATGAAAGAGAGCCCACATGGAATATTTAAAAAAGAGAATGAAGTTTCTACTGATAATTATCTTTTCGGTTGCCGTAATTTTCTTCGTTCAATATGAACTACATTTCGATAATAATTTAGATCTTAAAAAGGTTGGTTTGATCATGACCATTTTACAAGCTGCCGCCGGTGGTTATGGGATATATGGAGTGGTTCAATTCTTTCGGGTTAAATAAGACTGCCGTCCTCCGCAACAAAGAAAATTGGGCTGAAACGTAGTGAGCTAAGTAGAACTTCACTACTGAGCCCATTTTCTTTGTTGCTCCAGACTGGTGTATCCATTGGTTTTGATTGATATTTTAGATTTTAAATCTTTAAACAAATTTATTACTACTATTAATCCATTAGATATGATATTAGATCCTACTTCATTTCAATACAAAAATAAAAATAGCAGTATTTAGTAAGAAATCTGGAATTATATCTTCCAAGAGTCTTAGTAAATACTGCTTTATTTTTTATATTCAGAATCCTTATTTACGTATATCTTAGTCCGGAACAACAACCAGCTGATGGGCTCAGCCGCGAAATTCTACTTAGTGGGGAACCCACTTAAACCCACTTAGTAGAAGGTCAGTATTTGAAACAATTCGTAGAATTGTTTCAAATCTGTGCCCGCAGCGTTCCAGCCCAATCAGCTGGTTGTTGTGGAGGACGGCATCCTTCAATAAACCTCAAAATCACCTAAAATACTGAACGGTCATGAATTCCCATGGTACGGCGGAATACAAAACGAACACCGTAAGCAACTGCAGCGGCAATAAAGTAACCAATTGCATTAAGCGCTGGGTTGATTGTTGCAGGTACAACTGTCATAGCGGCTAGGAAAACAAACATAAATACTAAACCGACTAACAAGTAACCGATTGTAATTCCCCAACCTGGTCGTTTATCTTTAGGCAATTTCATTTGGTTGTTGAACCATGTCAACAAGACACCCCACATTGCTGATAAGACAACTAGAGTAACAATACCAGTTTGGTTATTAGGATCGGCTTTTTTACTTGTCAAAGCTACGATACCATACAACAAACCAAACAATGCAAAGAATAATAGAGATGTATCAATCCACGAAGCCCAGAATGGTGTCTTCTTAGGTTTTTTAACTGGATGAACAATATCTTTGGCTCTTTGAGTTACTGGTCCATAAAGTTGATTAGCTGGAATTCCTTTAATTTGGTTATCAACGATTTCAGGAAGTAATTTATCAATAGCTTCTTTAGCTTCTTCTTCCTTAAATCCGTCGTCCATTAAGTATTTATTTAGCTTGAATACATATTCAGCATTTTTATTACTTAATTTCTTGCGTAAATCATCCGCATTAGCACTATAAATTTCGCTTTTGATTTCTTCTTTTTTTTCGTTCTTAGCTGAAGCAACTTTTTGTTTTTCAGCAGCTTGTTTATTCTTCTCTCTTAAATCCTCTGACATTTTTGTCCCCCTGATTAGACATTGAAGCGGAATTCAATAATATCTCCGTCTTGTACTTCGTAATCCTTACCTTCAACTCGTAGTTTTCCGGCTTCTTTAACAGCTTTTTCGCTACCTAAACTATCTAAATCACTAAAAGCTGTAACTTCAGCACGGATAAATCCACGTTCAAAATCAGAATGGATAATTCCGGCAACTTGTGGTGCTTTCATACCTTCATGGAATGTCCAAGCACGTGTTTCTTTACCACCAGCTGTGAAGAATGTTCTAAGACCTAATAATTTGTAACTAGCCTTGATCAACTTATCAAGACCAGATTCAGTAACACCTTCAGCCTCAAGGAATTCTTTTCTTTCATCATCATCCAATTCAGCAATTTCTTCTTCAGTCTTAGCTGAAACTCCGATTACTTGAGCATTTTCCTTCTTAGCATAATCTTCAATTAACTTATAATACTTAGAAGCTTCTGGATCAGCCATATCTTCTTCAGCAATATTAGCTACATACAAAACTGGTTTTGAAGTTAATAGAAATAGTCCTTTAACAATTTTTTGTTCTTCCTCATCAAAATCAATTGATCTAACAGCTCCGCCTTCTTCAAGGACTGGCTTGATTTTTTCAAGTACAGCAAATTCAGCTTGAGCTTCTTTATCTTTAGCACTCTTAGCAGCCTTTTCAACACGTGTATAACGCTTATTGATACTATCAAGGTCAGCTAAACCAAGTTCCAAATTAATTGTTTCAATATCATCCAATGGGTCAACTTTACCAGTAACACTAGTAATATCATCATCATCAAAAGCACGAACTACGTGAACAATGGCATCAACTTGACGAATATTTTCCAAGAACTTGTTACCAAGTCCTTCACCTTTACTAGCACCCTTAACGATACCCGCAATATCTGTAAATTCAAAAGTTGTATGAATTATTTTTTTAGCAGGGATCAATTCATCGATTCTTGATAGACGTGCATCTGGCACTTCAACCATTCCGACATTAGGATCAATTGTAGCGAAAGGATAGTTGGCCATTTCGGCACCAGCCTTTGTAATAGCATTAAATAAAGTTGACTTACCAACATTTGGTAGTCCGACGATTCCGGCAGTTAGAGCCATTAGTTATTCCTCATTTCTTTTAATAAAGTTTGGTGGCATCAATTGAGATTTGCTCAAATAATGTTCTTCATTTTCCGTTTTTACCTGATCAGCTTGGGTTAAAACCTTCTTGAATTTCTTATTAAATTCAGCCCGTGGAATCATAACGATATGTCCACAGCCTAGACATTTAACTTTGATATCTGCACCAAGACGAATAACTTCCCAGCGGTTTGCCCCACAAGCATGAGGTTTCTTCATTGTGATAATATCTCCAAGTTTAAACATACAAGCCCTCTAATCTAAATGGATTCCTAATATGTCTAAAATACGATTTAAATCATCCGTATTTGTAAAATCAATTTCGAGTTTTCCATGACCGCTACGTGTTTCTTTAACCGTTACGGGAGTATCAAATCTCTCAACTAATTTTTCTTCAGTTGCTCTTATGTAAGGTGACTTTTGAGCAATCTTCTTTTTCTTTTTACTATTGTGCTTTGATTCGGTAGCCAATTGTTCTAGTTGGCGGACAGTCAAATCTTCATTAACAGCTCTTTGAGCTAATTTATCAATTTGATCTTTATCCTTCAAACTGAGTAAGGTTCTGGCTTGTCCCATTGATAATTGACCGTTCTGAACTAATTTCTTAGTTGCTTCTGGCAAATTCAACAGACGTAAATAGTTAGCAATGTAAGGACGACTTTTACCGAGTCGTTGAGAAACTTGTTCTTGAGTAAGATTTAACTTAGTAATCAAGGTTTGATAAGCGTCAGCTTCTTCAAGCGGAGTTAAGTCTTCACGTTGCAAGTTTTCTAAAACAGCGATTTCCATCATTCCTGATTCACTTAATGGACGAACGATTGCTGGAATAGCAGTCTTCTTAGCAATTTTACTAGCACGGAAACGTCTTTCACCGGCTATGATTTCAAATCCATTAACACTTTCACGAACGATAATCGGTTGAAAAACCCCATTTTGTTCAATTGAATGTGCTAATTCGTTTAAAGCATGTTCATCAAAAGTTTTTCTTGGTTGATACGGATTAGGTCGAATATCATCGATGGACAAATCAACGACGGTCTCGCTGTTTTCATCGATAGCTTCGAATTCTGAGAAGATTGCGTCGATTCCTCTCCCTAAGCCTTTTTTATTTTTGCTTGATGCCATTACGCTTTAACACCTCCTTAGCAAGGTCACGATAAGCTTGCGCACCCCTTGACTTATCGTCAAAATCTACGATGGGTAGGCCATAACTTGGAGCCTCAGCTAAACGTGTATTTCTTGGAACAATGGACTTGTAAACCGAATCGCCAAAGTATGATTTCACTTCATCAACAACTTGTGCCCCTAGATTAGTTCTCGCATCAAGCATTGTGATTAGAACACCTTCAATAGCTAAATTAGTATTGAAATGCTTTTGAACTAAACGAATTGTATTCAGTAGTTGACTCAAACCTTCCAGCGCATAATACTCACTTTGAACCGGAATAATAATTGAATCACTTGCTGTAAAGGCATTCGTGGAAAGCTGACCTAATGAAGGTGGACAGTCGATCAAAATTATATCGTAATCTTTATCAACCTCTTCGATTCCAGCACGCAAACGTGTTTCACGGGCCATCATGGTAGTCAATTCCATCTCTGCACCGGCCAGTTGAATTGTTGCAGGAACGATATCCAGATTTTTATGTTTAGTATGAATAATCGTTTTTCTCAAAGGGTATTCATTGACCAAAACATCATAGACATCTTTTTCAACATTGGCTTTTTTAATCCCCAGTCCACTAGTGGCATTACCTTGGGGATCAGTATCTACTATTAATACTTTTTGACCAAGATCAGTTAAACATGCTCCCAAATTGATGGTGGTTGTGGTTTTTCCAACACCACCCTTTTGATTTGCAACAGATATTTTTCGTGCCATCTTATTCCCCTATCTCTAGAAATTGTCGTAACAATTCCACAAAATATTTATCTATGGTAATCACTTTCTGGCGCTTTTGCCATAACTATACAATCTTATCATTTTTTCAATATCATTTAATACCTAGTAATTATTTCACAAGTGGTTTTTTGGCAGGTGTACCTGGTTTACGAGGATATTTTTTAGGTGTGTTAGAAATTTTACTTACAAAAATAAAATTACGGATTCCGGCATCATTTGGTAATTCAATTGACTCTTGTTGTTTGATTTCTCCACCTAAAGTTTTAATAGCATATTGTGCTGTTTTGACTTCTTCAGGTGCTTTTTCTGATTTCATAGCAACGAATTGTCCGCCAACCTTAACTAAAGGTAAACAAAATTCTGTCAAAACATTCATTGCTGCAACTGCACGAGCTGTGACAACATCAAAAGATTCACGGAATTGACTATTCTTGCCAACTTCCTCAGCACGTCCATGAACTAAATTAACATTATCTAAACCTAATTTTTCGACCAAAGTTTCCAAGAATTTGATTCGCTTATTCAATGAATCAACGATTGTAATCTTTAACTTGGGGTTGATGATTTTCAATGGCAATGATGGGAATCCTGCTCCTGAACCAACATCACAAAGTGTCAGTTCATCATGCAATAATTTATTATCAACGAATCCTAAAACAATTGAATCATAAAAATGTTTCAAATAAACTTGATCTTCTTCAGTAATAGAAGTTAAATTCATGACCTTATTAGTTTCAACTAATTCGTGAAAATAAGTTGCAAATTGTTCTTTTTGAGTTGAACTCAACTCGATGCCCTGTTTAGCCAAAGCTTCAAAAAATTCTTCCGGTTTCATTAACATACCTCCACTCGTGAAACACATGTTTCACACTCTTTTATCCTATATTATTGTGTAACTTAATTCAATGTCGAGTTAATGAAGCTCCTTAAAATTATTGTTGTATTTACAACAATTTAGCTATATGATATTCACCAATAATTCACTTACTTGGAGGTATCTTATGATTGATGTAAAACGCACTGACGATCTAACTACTCAGGAATTAATCGACATTTTAAAGGCTCGTGTTGGAGTCTTCGTTGTTGAACAGAACTGTCCTTACCAAGAAGTCGACGAAGATGACTATAACGATTTGCATGTTCGTCTACT
Source organism: Companilactobacillus musae (assembly GCF_003967595.1). Taxonomy (GTDB): domain Bacteria; phylum Bacillota; class Bacilli; order Lactobacillales; family Lactobacillaceae; genus Companilactobacillus; species Companilactobacillus musae. The sequence continues at coordinate 136,161 of NZ_BIFW01000003.1, forward strand.
CGAAAATGGAGTTTTAAAAGCTTACACTAGAATTATTGATAAGGGCGATCACATTACTTTTGGTCGTGTCTTAGTTGTCAAAGAGTATCGTAAAGCTGGTTTAGGTGAAAAAATCGTTGCCGCTACGATTGACGAAATCAAGCAAAGATTCCCTAATAAACCAATTCAAATACAAGCTCAAGCTTATTTACAAAAATTTTATTCTCAATTTGGCTTCAAAGCTATTTCTGATGTTTATCTGGAAGACAACATCCCTCACCTAGATATGCTTATGAAATTTTAAAAGGAAGTGCTTAATATGAAATTTAATTTATTACCTATCAGTATTAATGAAGTTGACTATTCCGACCTACCTTTACTAAAAAAGCTCAGTATCGAAACATTCAATGATTCTTTTCGTAGTGAACGTGGCGATTTATCAGGCTACACTAAAAAGAATTTTAATTATGGTCAATTAGCCGTAGAAATGATTAATCCGGATTCTCATTTTTACTTTATTTACTATAATCATAAATTGGCTGGTTATTTAAAGCTCAATCTTAATCATGCTCAATCTCAGGATATGGGCGTTGATGCTCTGGAAATCGACCGAATTTATCTTCTTCAAAAATTTGAATACATTGGCTTAGAAAGTAAATTAATTAATTTTGCTTTTGATCAAGCCAAGAAGTTTCATAAACATACTGTTTGGAGTAGCGTTTGGGAACACAATCAACCAATCATTCATTTTTATAATCAATTTGGCTTCAAATCTGTTGCCAGTAAAAAATTCCATTTGATTGGTCGATTACATAAGGATCTTGTCATGAAAACAAGCCTATAAAAGAAAAAAGTCTCCATGTAGTAACCACCTTTGATGGTCACCGCATAGAGATTTTTTATTGCTCGGGAATCAAATCCCGCTTTTTGTCGCCCCTGCCAAGGAACTTAATTTTAACACATATCTGAACAACCATCTGGTAGACAGTCACATTTAACACGTTCAGGAGCCGTTTTAATCTTTTCATTTAAAGTATTTTGTAAAATCTCAATATCCGAACGACTTATTTCCATCGAATCAATCAATTCATTTAAAACTGATCCCGACTTATGAGCACAAAAGTTACTAAATAAACCATTAGCATACTCATTCATTGTCGCCTGTTCTTCTACAGTTGCCGAATAAATATATCTGCCATTCTCTTTTTCTCGGCTAAGAAATCTCTTTTTAGTTAGACGTGTTATCAAGGTCTTAATTGTTGAATCAGACCAGGTCTGCTTCTTTTGCATAAGATTTATAATCTCGGAACTTGTAACATCATTTAGAGTCCAAACTATTCTCATAATTTGCCATTCAGCTGAAGAAATTTCAACTTTTTTCTGTTCTTTCTTTACCACAGTATCCATCAAAACATTCCTCTCGTAATGACAACATTATATAACATTCTTAGATTGATTTGAGATTAGATTTTTCGGCATAAACTTCAACGCAATAATTTTTTTGACCACAGTTAGGACAAACTAGTTTACGAGTTCTAGGGTTATGATTACTGAAAAAAGCTGCTTTAAATGTTGGTCTAAATTCATAATTACAATTTGGACATATGTAATTAACTTTGTTGAAATAATACTTAGAAATCCAAATAGCAAAAATAATTGCCATTAACATTATTATTATAAATGGCACCCATTGGTTCTTCTTAATTCCCCAAACTAGACTTCCAATTTCAGCCACATCCATTAATAAACCAGTAATAACCATTTTCATATGTACTTTTCTCAAGGCTTTTTTATTATTCATGATATTATCTATGTCATCAATCGTTCTTAATGAAATTTGATTTATTTGTGGCAAATTATGCTTAATATTTTCAATCATCTTTATTTGATTTTTAGAATTCTTGATCTGTAACTTAGTTGCTTTCAATTGTTGTTCTAACAGTAAATCTAAAACTTCCATTGAATTATCACTTTTGAGAATTTCCTTGATTGCCTTCAATGAAAGACCCAAATTTTTTAATAATAAAATCAATTTTAATCGACTAACATCTTTTTCAGAGTAAATTCTCTTACCATTATCATAAATATGACTTGGCTCAAGAAGTTCTTTTTTATCATAAAATTGTAAAGTTCTAATAGAGATCTGAAACATTTTTGCCAATTCACCAGTAGTATATTCTGACATAGATTTCACCTCCTTGATTCTATTTATAGCTTATTACCTTAGGTCGCTAGCAAGTCTTTTATCAAAAAATATTTATAACGGCGTTATGCTTATATATTTTATTATAATTTCACTTATCACAAAACTATATATTTATTGATATAAGCTTCAAAATGTCTTAGAATACTCTAATAGTGAACAACTGTAGACAAGGGGGAAAGACATACGAGTTATAGTTTTTTTGTTCAACCGCAAATAGATAAAAGTAACAACTCTATCTTTGGTTACGAGGTTCTTTTACGTAAAGAAGATAACGGTGCTTGGCATTTACCAAAGGATTTCACTGAACTTTCAATTGAGGATCAGGTTAAGTTAGTTGAGAAGACTGCCAAATCAATTAGGAATCACGTCGGGGAAAATAAGGCCTTATCATTCAACTTAAATAGACAACAAGCTAATGATCCTTATACTCTAGGGGAAATCATTGCCCTAAAAAAACGTATCAGTCCTGCTGAATTGACGATTGAATTAACCGAGGCAATGCCTTTGGATAAAATTAAGGAATTCAGTCTTTTACTCCATCAGTACGATATTTCTTTAGTTATCGATGATGTTGGTACTGGTTCTAATACCTTTGATAATATCAAACATTCATTGCCTTACGTAGATAAAATCAAATTTGCCATGCAAAACCTTCGTATGGAAGGTCATGCTGAAAAGATTCCGGATTACTTATCATTTTGGGTTCAACAGGCTAAAAAGTATTGTCTTGATGTCGTACTTGAAGGTGTTGAGGATTGCAAAGATCAACTTCTCGCCCAAAAATTTGGTATTGATATTCAACAAGGATATCTTTACGGAAAACCTGCTATGCCACAATAAAAATACAGCACATATTAAGAAAGTTCATACCACGAACTCTTAATATATGCTGTTATTTTTTTATACTATGATAAAGAATCCCAAGCAGGCAAAACTACTGGCTCTTGATCATATTCATTCAATTCTTGATTAGTAAGATATTTCTTATTAATAATTACTTCATAAACATAATCTTCAAACCACTTTTGGTCCATCATAAAGTAGCCATTTTCACCATTAGCCTGACCCCAGGAATTTTCAACCTTCCAACGATTTGGCTCCCCGTTAACTAAATTAACCCCAGTAATTGTCATTGCATGAGAAACTGCTGCTTGTTTGTAGTCCAAGCGCAACCCCTTTTCCACTTGAGAGTCGATACCAAATAATTGGTCATATTGATAAAGATCACCTAATAAATAACCCTTCTTACGATCTGATTCTTCTGAAACATCATTGCCAAACCAAATTGTGTCGTTACCCTTTAACTGTTCAACACTTAGTTCCTTCAATCGATCGATTGGCAAATTCAAGAATTTATCGACTGCACCGCCGACAACATTACCAGTTCCCTCGATTGTATAAACTTGGTGGTATCTTTTACTCTTTTGAGGAGAATTTTCGATTATCGCATAATCGTTCAAATCCATCGTAAAATATCTCTTCAAGAATTCCTTCGGAGTAATACTATTCTCTTCTATCAACTTACCATTATCATTTTGCAAAGAAAGTTCAAATTTCTTAGGTGGCAAACCAAATGAATAAACACATAAGCGGTAAACTTCACTGAGCATTTCTTCAACTCTTTGATTAATTTTTTTTTCAGAAAGACCCTCTTGAACCAAATGACGTAATTCAATTCCGTTCTTGCGCAATAATTTTCCTAAGACATCATTGAATTCAGTTGTATTATCAGATGCCGCCGTTTCTGGCATGACATAACTAGGAACTACTCCATACTTTTCAATTAAATTAGCCGCATATCTCCAAAAACCACCGTCACCATTAGGACTACTGAAAATATTATTAACTTTACGGTCATCGATTGGAAGATCTGCTGTAGCAATTACAGCCTGATAAAAATGATTGGATTTTTCTAAACGATCATAAAATGATAAATAGTTTTGAGATAGTTCAAAATCTTTCAAATTGTTTTTTAAAGCAAATTCAGTTCTTAATGTATTTAAAGCAGCGAACAACCAACAACGTCCAGAATGCTTTTGATTAGAGACTTTTCCTGTATCTACCGTTATATTGAACGATGGATTTAATAATGTTTTAGCTTCGGGATTTTCTGAAGCCTTATAGATACCAACTTGTGCTACTGAATTTTTTAACACATTATTAGTTGCATCTTGATTTAAGTTCTTGCGAAAATCTGCTAAAATCTCTTTATTGATTTCTTTTGTCAATTAAATCACCTCATTATCTAACTATATTACATGTTCCTACTTGTATTGGAGAAAAATCATGACAGATACTATAAAAATTGCTTATTTGTACGAAGATTTGATGAACACTTACGGAGATAGTGGCGATGTTAAGATCCTCAGCTTTCTTCTTAAAGAAAAAGGTTACGAAACTCAAGTCGACAACATCAGTTTGGATATGAAGTTCAATGCTTTTGACTATGACTTCTTATTCTTTGGCGGTGGCCAAGACTTTGAGCAATCTGTCGTTGCTACTGACCTACAAAGACATCGACAAACTATTAAAGATTACATTGAAGCCGACAAACCAATGCTTTGTATCTGCGGTGGCTATCAATTCTTAGGTAAATATTACGAAACTAGTGGTGGTCAAACTATTCAATGTCTTGACGTTTTGCCACTACACACCATCTTTAAAGCTGACAGCAGAATGATTGGTGACACCGAGTACGAAACAGAATGGGGAACCGTTAAAGCCTTTGAAAACCATAGTGGTAGAACCTATTTCGATGATAAAACTATGCTGAAACCATTTGGAAAGATGATTGAAGGTTACGGTAATAATCCTGATGAAAAACAAGAAGGTATGCGTTACAAGAACGTTATTGGAAGTTATTCACACGGACCAATTTTAAAAAATGAAAATGTTGCTCGTGCAATTGCTGATAAAATTATTACTTCCCACAAAGAACGACTAGCTCAAAAAGTTAAATAAAAGCATTTCTACTTTGACTATCTTAATTTATACTAAGATAGTCATTTTATTTATAAAGGGGACTACTTTGAAAAATAAAGAAAAAGTTTTTTTAGCTATTTCTGATATTCTTATTTTTGTAATTTTAACTTATCCTATCCTAAAAGGTGGAGTTGTTGGTGGTTACGATCCTGGTTTCCATATGGCTCGTATAAGTACATTAGCATCGAACATCTCTCACGGTCATTTTCCTAATCCTATCGGTTTTGAGTATCTTGATAAGTTAGGATACGGTGTGGGATTCTTCTATGGGAATTTTCTACTTTATCCCTTTGCCATTGTCAACGCCTTAGGATTAAGCAGTTATCATTCTTATCTACTATTTCTTTTTGTATTTGCTGCTTTAAATATCTTCTCAATTAATTTTGTTGTTAACAAATTATTCAATAATGCTTGGGCTACAATTGTATCTGCACCAATTTACCTTAGTTCCTATTACTTCTATGGTGTTATCTATATGCGAGCCGCCGCAGGTGAACTAATTGCCTTTGCATTAATTCCCTGGATATTACTAAGTACTTTTAAATTAGTAAAGGGGCATACGAATTATTGGCCCATGCTTTCGATATCCTTAGGTTTATTGTTTGTTTCTCATATCTTGTCATTTTTAATCACCTTAGGAACTGTTTTAATAATTTTTATTATGAACATTATCCCAGTTTTCAAAAACAAAAAGATATTCATTTCTTTTGTTAAATCTGGCTTATTATTTCTTGGCTTAACAAGTGTTTTTCTTTTCTCATTTATCCAACAATACACTGCCCAAAAATATATTGATACTTCTAAAACAGCTGATGGCCAATATGGAATTATTGTTAATGCCATGTTGAAGAAAAATTCTATTTTTGATACTCAACAATTTTTACCTGTTAATGGTACTTTTCTAGTTATTCTTTTATTAGCATCACTTATATTCTATTTGATCAAAGCAAAGGGATTTCATTTCTCTGATAACCTTATTCCCCAAGCTTTCATCATCATCGTGCTTTATAGTTCTTTATTACTTTCAACTGACCTATTAAAACTTGCCGTAAAAATATTTAAACCTTTAGTTTTATTACAAGTTATTTCTCGTGTTGACGTAATAATTTTGCCACTGTTAACATTTGTTGTCGCTAATGCATTAGGACAAATAATTACTCATACTGGTAAACTAAAGATTCCAGTAACCGCAGTCTTTTTAATCGTTATCGCAGTTATAACGATCTCTTTCCCAATTAAATCAAATCTTGCATTTGTCGCCAATCGCAAGGGACCCATTACTCCTTTAAGTGTCAGCATGGGTGAATATGAACCTGAAGATTTTATGAAATATATGACCGCCAATAATTTTCAAGTCACTACTAAATCAATCGCAAAGTCTGAGGGCTTTAAAGTTGTTCATAACGATCATAACGTTGTTACAGTAAAAATTGATAACAACACTAAAAACAGAACTATAATGTTACCACGCCTTTATTACAAAGGATATCAAGTATCTCTCAATTCAAATGGCAAAGAAGTTATTGTTCCAACTGAAGTTAAAAACGGACTAGTTGCTGCAACCTTACCAAAATCATTCCATTCTGGAAGAATTTCTGTTGAGTATAAGATGACAACTGTTGCTAAAATCGGTTGGGCAATTTCAATTATGACATTACTATTATCTGGTTATTTGATATTCAAAAAGAGATTCATTCAAAAAAGTTAACTAAAACATAAAAAGCCTCCCTAATGACTTTAAGGGAGGCCTTTTTAGTAGATTTAATAAAATTTCAATATCAAACTAATAGTCTATTTTTGTAATTTTGCAACTTGTCTAACCATTGCTAACTCTTCATCAGTTGGTATCAACAATACCTTAATTGCTGAATCAGAACTACTGATCAATCCTTCTTGACCAGCTTCATTTAACTTTGAATCCAATTTAACATTAAAAATAGCTAATTCATCAATGATCTGTTGACGTAATTGAACATTATGTTCACCAATACCACCGGCAAATACCAAAGCATCAGCACCATGCAATTCCGTCAAATAACTACCTGCATATTTAATAATTCGATTTACAAAAATGTCGACTGCTAATTTAGCCTGTGGGTTAGTTTGTTCTTGAGCTTTGATTTCACGCATATCCGGCGAAATTCCGGAAACACCTAATAAACCAGATTTCTGATTGAGCATCATCATAATTTCATTAGGATCAGTTATTTTTAGTTCTTTCATTAGGTAAGGAACAACTGCGGGATCAATATCTCCTGATCTTGTTCCCATTGTTACCCCTGTCAAAGGAGTGAATCCCATTGAAGTATCAAAAGCCTTGCCATCCTTAACTGCTGCTAATGATGCTCCACTACCCAAATGCATTGTTACCAAATCAATCTTACTCTTTGGCATATCGAGTAACTCAGCTGCTCGACTTGTTAAGTAGCCATGAGAAATACCATGTTCACCGTAACGACGAATTTGATATTTTTTAGTCAATTCATAAGGCAAGCTATAAATAGCATTCATTTCAGGAAGATCTGTAAAGAATTGGCTATCAAAGACAGCATATTGCTTCACACCAGGCAACGTCTTTGCCATTGTTTCAATTCCTTGTGCTTCCATTGGATTGTGTAATGGTGCGAAGTTACTCAAGTTCTTTATTTGTTCTAATACTTCTGGTGTCACTTCAACAGCTGACTTGAATACTTGACCGCCAGCAACGACTCTATGAGCTACAGCTGTTATTTCGGAAAGATCTTGTATTATTTCTAACTTTTGCAATTCATCAAAAACCATTTTTGCTGCATCAGCCTGATCTAGATTATCAACTGTTGTTTCAAATTTTTGATGATCACCATACTTAATTGTAAAAATTGAGCCCGGCATACTAATACGTTCTACTAAACCGCTAGCTAAGACATTTTCAGATGGCATTTCAAATAATTGCCACTTTAATGATGAGCTACCAGCATTGATGATTAATGTTTTTTGCATCGAAATCACACTCCCATTAATATAGAATACCTAATTTTCAGAAAATATGTTGAAGTTTCTCATTAGTTGATACAAAAATTCCTAATTGTCTAAAAATTTATTAGTCTTTAAAATTGCCGTGGAAATGGCTGGTGCTAATACAATCGCTGCAATCATCTCTGGTATTCCATTTGTTCCAATAATAACTAAGAGTAATTTATTCAATAAATCAGTTTGAGTAGCATAGGCCTGTGCCATAGCACTAGAATACATCACACGCATCAGTCCTAAGACTAAAACTGTATTTGTCAGTGATCCAAAAGCAGAGGCAATGGCCATCCCTAAAACCTTTTTATTAGTATTCTTTTTGAACCATAAATAAATCCAACCAGCAATCAAACCAACAATTACTCTTGGCAAAATTGCCACAACGGGATTAGTAAACACAGTCGTATCTATAATTGAAGTAGGACTTGTAAATGCACGAATAATCGTTCCGATCCCCCATACCAATCCAACGATTGCTCCATCTTTTGGTCCTAAAACAATTGCCGCCACAATAACTGTAATATGAATAATAGTAATATTAATGAACCCTGTAGGAATATATCCTAAAAAAGGAACCATTGATTGTACAAAAATAATAGCAATAAGTACCCCTAAAATTGCGGTGCGATAAGCTTTACGTCTTTGCAAAGTTCTTTCCCCTTTATCCAATTTTTCTTAATTCTAACCGATTACATCTCAAAGAACAAAAAAATACTTTATAACTGATAGAAGTATTTATTACCAATTATAAAGTATTTTAATCTTATTTAATTATTTATTTTCGGCAGCATCGACAGCCTTAATAACTGCATTTCTAAAACCGTACTCTTCCAAGGCAGCTACACCACGAATTGTCGAACCACCTGGTGAAGTAACCTCATCTTTTAAAGCAGAAACATTCATTTCTGATTGCTTGGCTAGCTTACTTGCACCAATTGCCATACCGATAGCAGCATCATAAGCCAATTTTCTATTCAATCCATGTTTAACACCAGCATCACTCAAAGCTTCTATGAAAAGATCTAAGAATGCAGGTGAACAACCAGCAACAGTTCCCAAAATACCCAATTGATTTTCAGGAACCTCAACAACTTGTCCGGTATATCCTAAAACAGATTCAATCTTCTTCTTATCTTCGTCAGTAAAGTTATTAGAATAAGCTATTCCTGTAAAACCTGCTCCAACCTTTACCGGTGTATTTGGAATAGCATGTGCAACTTTAACATCACCTAAAAATTGTTTCAGATGAGTTATCGAAGCTCCACCCGTAAAGGCAACAATCAACTTATCTGCTGCAATTTCCTTTAACTCTTTCAAAACACTATCAAGTGCATTAGCACCTACAGCAATAAAGATTACATCCGTTTCTTCTAATTGTTTAACCTTTTTTACCATTTGGAAGCCTAATTGATCGCACAAAAGTTTAGTGCGATTAGAGTGACCACCTTTAACAATAATATTTTTAGCATCATAGCCATTTTTGACCATACCCGTTATAACGGCTCCACCAATACTACCAGCACCAATAAATCCAATCATAAAATCTTCTCCTTTTTAAAGGTCTACATTATCTATTATATTTAAAGATAATTCGTAAACAAAATAAAAGCAATAATTATCTAATATCACCGTAATCGTGTATTCTTATTAAATGAAAGGGGGAGATAATTATGAAAAATTATCGTACAAGACTAGAACTCAAAAATGAGGTCAAAAATCTTTTAAGAGGTAATTGGTCAAAAGCTATTTTACTTTATTTGATTCCAATGATTATTTTTTGGTTCTCTAACGAATATGACAAATTTTCTCCAGATATAGATATTAGATACAGCATTACTAATTTTGATATAACCCACTTTACTAAGGTGGCTTCTTCTTTTGGTTTGATTAGTTTCATCCTAAGTTTAGTTTTCTTACTTGTCACTCTCTCAGTTACTTTCCGTGGCTTAGATTGGTTGGAAGATCCTGAACTTGACTTTAGTCCTTGGAAAAGTAACTTCACCTATTTCAGAAGCCCTGATTGGTGGCAGTTAATTATTATTTATGTCCTTATTAGCATCTTTACATTCCTTTGGGCATTACTTTTAATCATCCCAGGAATAGTTAAATCGATTGCTTATTCACAAACATACTTTATTTATAAAGATTTTAATGACCGTGGTTTAACTGATAACTATTCTCTCACGACTTATATCAATAAAAGTCAGCAATTGATGATGGGTAATAAATGGCGTTACTTTGTCCTACAACTAAGTTTTATCGGTTGGTGGATTCTTGGAGCTATTACCTTAGGAATTGGTTTTATTTGGATCTATCCTTACTATAAATTGACTATGGCTAATTTCTATCGTGATTTAATTGAAAAAAATCCTAATTTTATTGAATAAAACTGTAATACTAAAAAATCAGCGTCTATTAAGAGATTTAAGTGTATTTTATATATCTCTTAATAGATGCTGATTTTGCTTTTATAACTAGAATCTAAAATTTAACGAGCCTGAGAACTATTTTACTATTCCATAGAGATTTGCATCATGAAAGGCTCCATTAGAATAAATTTCGTCTTTTAATTGACCTTCTAGTTTAAAGTCAACATTTGTAGCCACATCATTACTAGCAGTATTAATCACTTCTGCCATTAATTTTATCTTATGAAGGTTTAATTGCTCGAATCCAACTTGCAAAACTTTTTTTAAACTATCAGTCATAACGCCGTTACCTTGATAATCCTTACCTAGCCAATAACCAATTTCAGCGTGCATGTTATCTAGATCAATATTATGGAGATCAATCATTCCAACTGGTTTATTATCAATCAAAATACTAGCATTCCATAGTTTCTTTTCTTGCATCCTACTTTGACAATACTCTAAAAAATCTCTTTCATCTTCAACAGACTGAGTTGATTCTCCCCATGGCATGAACTTTGCCAATTGCGAACGCGTTTTTTCAATCTGCTCGTATAAACTGGCTGCATCATCTGGGTCTACCAATCGTAACTTTACATTATCTCTAACAAACCATTCCTCCATAATTTCACCTTCTAATTATTTTGTATATTGGTATATCACATCATGAAGAAGTTTTACAACTGGCACTTGTGCTTTTTGATCATAATACTTAGTAAAACGGTCATCGTTTATATACATATCGACTAAACCACGATGAGCTTGTTTATTATATTTAGGCCACATGTATTTTAACCAATCTCTATGTTCTTGATAAATCTTTTCAGCTAATGATGATTTCAAATCTGGATTCTTTTTTAACTCCACTAAGTCAAATATCATTTGCTTTTCTAAATTCGTCATTTGTTTAAATTCTTGTTCTTCAAGTTGACCATATTTTGTATTTACTTGATCCACATTATCTTCTCCATACTTATTTCTAATTTCAGCTCCATATTGCTGCTCATTATTTTTGATTTGATTTTCTTTAAAAGCTTGAAACTTTTCTGAATCTGTCATATTGGTTACTCCTTGGTAATCTTTAATAGTATTTTCCAAATTAGTTAAAAGATTATTTATTTGCGCTTGCCTTGCCAAAAGTAGTTTTCTTTGCTCATTTAAAGCTTCTATCTCCGAAAAATTGGGATCATTCATCAACTGTTTAATTTTCTTTAACGAAAATCCTAGAGCTCGATAAAACATGATTTGCTGCAATTTATTTACATTTTTTTCAGTATAAATTCTGTAATTACTACTATTTATTTCGTCTGGTTTCAACAAATCTATTTGATCATAGTACCTCAATGTACGTGTACTAACACCGGCTAGTTCGGCTAATTTTTTAATTGTATATTTCATAAATAATTCTCCCAACAAAACAAATTCTAAGGGTTTACGTTACGTCAAGGTCAAGTAATTTACATAAAAAACTGCCGACATTTTCTAGTATTACTGTTAAGATAAGGGTTAACAATTATTAGGTGGGTGACTATATTGAATGAATTTACTCAAGTTTTAACTATTGCTGGCTCTGACTCTGACGGAAGTGCTGGTGCTCAAGCTGATCTAAAGACATTTATGGCTTGTGGTGTATACGGAATGTCCGTTCTAACCGCTGCCGTTGCTGGTAATTCTTATGGAATACACGATAGTGTTAATATGCCAGCTAGTTTTATCCAAAACCAAATCAAAGATATTAAGGATGATTTCAAGGTCTCTGCTTTTAAAACAGGTATGCTTTCTGATTCCGAAATTATCAATACCGTAGCTGATGCTATTAAAGACAAACCTTTTGGCACATTCGTCCTTGATCCTGTTATTATAACTAAACATGGTGCTATGCTTCTTGAATCTGAAGCGTACCAAACTTTGATCGACAAATTGTTCCCTCTTGCCGATTTGATCACTCCTAACTTTTATGAAGCAAAGAAATTATCTGGTCTGGAATTAAAAAATAAAGAAGAAATTATTAAGGCTGCACATAAATTACGCAAATTGGGACCAAAAAATATTATGATAAAGGGTGAACATAGTGACGACTCTATTAATGAAGTCGAAGACTACGTTCTACTAGAAGATGGACAATCATTCTGGATCTCTGAACCATATGTCAAAACTGATCACATTAATGGTACTGGTGATACACTTTCATCATGTATTGTGGCGGAAATTGCCAAAGGTCAAAGTATGGAAGATGCCATCAAAATTGCTAAAACATTTACTTACAATGCTATTAAACATGAAATTGCTGTAGGTCATAAATATGGTCCTATTAACCATTTTATAAAGGATTGATATACAATAGTATTTGTGAGTAAAATTGGAGGTTTATTATGGTAAGAATAACAAAAATTTCTGCCGGAATTTTATTGCTTATACTATCAATTGTTTTAATGATCAAGGCTGGCTTTGAAGGTTTTATAGCCGCTTTGGTAGGAACCGGTGCTATCGGTGGTGCTGCCGGAATTTTAATGGCCATCACTTATATTATTTCTGCTGCTATTTATATTTTGACAAATCGTACGTACAGTATCGTTCCTGATATTGTCGGTTTTGTCATTTTAATTCTTGGCGGTTTAATGGGATTATTTAACGCCAACATGCCTGGCGCTGGTTTCTTAAAGATTTGGGCTTGGGTTGGTATTATTATCGGTGCCATTGATTTAATAATTGTCATTGTTGATATGATTCTTCATCCTGTTTCTGATGAGGAACCTGAAGAAAATCCATACGATAATAATCAATTCAACAATCAAAACCAACCTAACCAGTTTTATGATCAACAACAATCACAGCAATTTAATCAACCAAACAATTTTAATCAACCTAACTATGGATATGATCCTTATCAAAATAATCAGGGAAACCAAGGGTACAATCAACCCATTCAAAACCCTAACCAATATCAACAAGGATCCTATGATCAGCGACCTATGAATCAACAATTTCATCCCAATATGGCTCAAAATCAAATGAACCAACAACAGATGCCGGGTCAACAGGGAAATTTCAATAATAATCGTTATAATCAAAACCAACAGATTCCTAATAACCGTTCTAACAATAATTACAATCAGAATCAGTATCAAAATCAACCTATGAACCAAAATCAAGTTCAAGGTAATTTCCAACAACCTCAGACCAACAATCAGTATCAAAATCAATATGGTAATAATAATGGTCAAGGTCAGTTCGATCCAAATTACAATCAAAACCAAAATTATGCTGCTAACAATCAAAACTTCAATCAACCAAATTATGGCAATCAAACTAATCAACAGTCTATGAATCAAAATAATCAAAGACAATTAGAAGCTCCACGTCAAAATAATTTTGGTGAAACTAGAAGTCGTAGCAGTCGTCATTAATACAAAGTGAGATAAAAAATCTCCAAACAATAAGAAAGCTCTCTGTAGTGACCATTAAAAATGGTTGCTACAAAGGGCTTTTTTTATACAAATAAACTTATTTTGTTCAACTCATTTAATTTAGAAACCCCTTTCTTTTTGTAAAAAATATTTGCCAATAATGATAAGCAGATATTTTTTAAAGGGGTATATTTTAAATATAGAAGTTTAGTATATAAATTTATTATTTTTTAATTTAATGCATTTTTAAAAGTCCTTTCATTGCCCTTCTAAAGCGATTAGACCAACGATGGAAACGATTTTTTCACAAGTGCTATTTGTTGCTTAACAGTTTAATTAATCATATGATAAATTTGTATATGTAATAAGGATTTATATTAATGTTTTAAGGAGGTTATTAACCATGCTAAATGTTGGTTTAAGCATTGTCTCATTAGCACGTTTTCAGTTTGCTATGACAACTGTTTTCCATTTTTTCTTTGTCCCATTTTCCATTGGGATGGGCTTTCTAGTCGCTATCATGGAAACCATTTACGCTGTTAAAAAAGACAAAGTTTACTTAGATATGGCAAAGTTCTGGGGAAAGATTTTTCTTCTAAGTTTTGCTGTTGGTATCGTTACGGGTATTATTCAAGAATTCCAATTCGGTATGAATTGGTCTGAATACTCACGTTTCATGGGTGATGTATTCGGTGCTCCATTGGCTATTGAAGCTTTATTGGCATTCTTTATTGAATCAGTCTTCATCGGTATTTGGATGTTCACTTGGGATCGTTTCAGACCCGGTGTGCACGCTTTTATGATTTGGATGACTTCAATTGGTACAATGCTTTCTGCTATTTGGATCTTAGCTGCCAATAGTTTTATGCAACATCCTACTGGTTTCAAGATCAATAGCACTACTGGTCGTATTCAATTGACAGACTTCGGTGCTGTCGTAGCTAATCCTCAACTATGGAAAGTCTTTCCACATGTTATCTTGGCTGCTTTTATGACTGCTGCCGTTGTTATTGCTGGTATTAGTGCTTGGGGGCTTTTGCGTAAGAAGAAAGAAGAAAATCATTTCTTCAAAACTTCACTACGTTTTGGCCTTTGGGCAAGTTTAATTTTCGCTATTCTATCTGCTGGTGCAGGTGATCTTCAAACACAACAAATTATCAAAGATCAACCTATGAAATTTGCTGCTACTGAAGGTATTTATAAAGATACTAAAGATCCTGCTCCTTGGACTGTAGTTGAAATGATCAATGCCAAAGATCATAAGGCTAGTGGTCAAATCGAAGTTCCAGGTGTTTTAAGTATCTTGGCTTACCACAAATTAAGTGGTTCTGTTAAGGGTATGGATACCATTAACAAAGAACTACATGCTAAATACGACAAGCAATTTGGCAAGGACATGAATTACTACGTTCCACCTAAGACTCTATTCTGGAGTTTTAGAGTTATGACAGGTATTGATGCCTTGATTATGTTGGTTGCTTTAGTCGGATTGATCTTCTCTCGTAAGAAGAAAGATACAATTGAGAACCACAAGTGGATGCTAGTTGTTTTAGGACTTTGTATCTGGGTTCCATTTATTGGTAATTCCGCTGGTTGGTTCATTACTGAATTTGGTCGTTATCCATGGATTGTTTATGGACTATTCACAATTGCTCAAGCTGTATCTCCAACTTCAACAGTTGCCAGTCTATTATTCAGTAACATCGTTTACTTCCTACTCTTCTTGTTCTTAGGTGGCGTTATGGTTTGGTATTGCAGACAAACACTTCACCATGGCCCATACTACGAAGAGGCTGATTCTAAACAAAATGTTGATCCATTTGCAAAGGAGGCCTTTGGAAAATGACACTCAGTACATTATGGTTTATCTTAATTGGTCTTCTATTTTCTATCTTCCTCTTTCTTGAAGGATTTGATTTTGGTGTCGGAATGTCTACTCGTTTCCTAGCCAAAGATGATCAAGAAAGAACTGCTATCATGTCTACTATCGGTCCTCACTGGGACGGTAATGAAACATGGTTAGTTACCGCTGGTGGTGCAATGTTTGCTTCCTTGCCACTTTGGTATGCCTCATTGTTCTCTGGTTACTATATCCTCTTCTTGCTAGTTCTAGTAGGTCTGATTTTACGTGGTGTTTCTTTTGAATTCCACAAACATGCCGAAACAAAGGCTGGCAAAAATATGTGGATGTGGACTTTCTTTATTGGAAGTATCATGCCTCCATTTTTCCTATGTATGATTCTTTTGAGTATGGTCCAAGGTATTCCAATGGACGCTCAAGGTAACGCCTTCCCAACTTTCTTCAACGTTGTTAACTTACTTTCAATCGTCGGTGGTGTTGCAGGCACTTTACTATCACTCGTCCACGGTTTGAATTTCATCAGATTAAGAATCGAAGGTCCGCTTCGTGATCGTGCTCGTAAATTAAACAAGATTTTATATCCAATTTTATTTGTTGGTGAAGTTATTTTCGCAGTTCTTGTTTTCTTACAAACGGACTTCTTTACCAAGAGATTCGGTTCTTCATTGTTCATCACAGTCCTAATTGTTTTGTTCTCACTATTAGGTTACTATGGAGTTCTAAAGGATAGAGAAGGCTGGAGCTTTGCTGGTAGTGGTTTATCACTAAGTATGGTCATCGTTCTATTGTTCAATGGACTATTCCCACGTGTCATGATTGCTACTAACCCAGCTCACAGTATTTTGATCAAAGAAGCCGCCAATTCACACTACACGCTTACAATTATGACGATTGTGGCTTGCATCTTGGTTCCAATTGTAGCTATTTACTTCATTTGGTCATACTCTCTATTCACAAAGAGAATAAATCCAAGAGAGAATACGGTGAAATACTAATGATCGATAAGCGTTTATTTCGCTTACCGGGAACAAAAAAACTTCTTCTAATGCTTGCAGGATTAACTCTCTTGCAAGCATTTGTTGTTTTATTCCAAGGTAAGTATTTAGCAGAAGCACTAGTCAATTCATGGGAACAAAAATCTTTACAAACCATCATCTATCCGATGGCTCTGTTTGCGGTTGCCTTTGTGCTAAGGCACCTCTTCAATTTGATCAATACCAAAATAGTAGAAAACTACGCTAGTAAAACCTCAGAAGACATTCGTAGTATGCTTTTAGATAAAGTTTACCAGGCTGGTCCTGAAATGATCTCTGAGGAAGGAACTGGTAATTTAGTTACCTCTTCTCTTGATGGAATTGATCTGGTTGAAAATTACTTTAAGTTAATTTTTACCAAACTGATGAATATGTCTATCATTCCACCAGTTCTTTTGATTTATATTTATACACAAAATGTTGCATCAGGTATTACTTTGACAATAATCGTTCCTCTAGTAATCCTTTTCATGATTATTTTAGGATTAGCAGCTCAATCAAAGGCAGATGCCCAATACAAGCAATACACAATTCTTTCAAATCACTTTTTAGATGCACTTCGGGGACTACCTACCCTTAAAATGCTAGGTCTAAGCAAACGTTACGCTAAAAATATTTATACTGTCAGTGACGAATATCGTCGCCGTACAATGAATACTTTAAGAATTGCCATTCTATCGACCTTTGCCTTAGATTGGCTAACAACGCTCGGTATTGCCATTTTGGCAGTGTTTTTAGGTCTTGGTCTAATCAATAATAGTTTTCCTCTCTTCCCAGCCTTAGTGACACTGATCCTAGCTCCTGAGTATTTCTTACCACTCCGTGATTTTTCAAATGACTATCATGCTACATTAAATGGCAAAAATGCCTTAAATTCTATTTTCGAAATTTTAGAACGTTCTAGTAAAAGTGAAGCAAATGAACTTAAAGACTTCTCTTGGAAACAAGATTCTCAAATTGAAATAAACAATCTTCAATTTACTTATAAAGGCGCTGGTAATAATGCTGTTAGTCTAGACATAGATAAATTGAAGCTATCAGGCTATCAACGTATCGGCGTTATAGGAAAATCCGGATCTGGTAAAACAACTTTAATTAGATCTATCGGTGGTTTTCTGGTCCCAGATCAAGCAGATATAAAAATTAACCATCAAGAAGTATCTAATTTTAAACAAATCAATTGGCAAAAGAAGTTAACCTTCTTGCCACAATCTCCATACTTATTTGCGGGTACAATTGCTGAGAATATTGCTTTTTATCGACCTGATGCTTCAATAAAAGAAATAAAAAAAGCTGCATCAGCAGCTGGTTTAAACGATTTCATAGATATTTTGTCTGATGGTTATCAAACTAAAATCGGTGAAGGTGGTCGTGGAATATCTGGTGGTCAGCAACAAAGAATCATGTTAGCTCGGGCCTTTCTAGCTGATGATCGTCACATCTTAATTTTCGATGAACCAACAGCCCATTTAGATATTGAAACAGAATATGCTCTCAAAAAACCTATGGAAGAGTTATTCAAAAATCATTTAGTTATCTTTGCAACACATCGTCTACATTGGATTAAAGAAATGGACTACGTCGTCGTTATGGATAACGGTCAAATAGTTGAACAAGGTACGCCTGAGAATTTAAGTAATCATAATGGTGCCTACTCTCAATTAATTAAGAATATGCGAGGTGATCAACTATGAACTTCTTTAAAACTTTTAAACATGATACTTGGGTCAAACCCTATATCAAGCAATACAAAGGCTTATTGATTACGGCTTTAATTCTCGGTCTATTCACGTCCTTTTGTGCCGCTGCTTTAATGTTTACTTCTGGTTACACCATTGATAAAGCCGCTACCCATCCAGTCAATATTCTCTTGATTTACGTCCCTATTTTGTTAACTAGAGCCTTTGGTATTGGACGTCCGGTCTTCAAGTATGTAGAACGATTAAAGAGCCATAACTGGGTTTTAAGAGTTACTTCAGATCTACGAACTAGACTCTATAAAACACTTGAAACTGATGCCTCATTTTTAGCCGAACATCATAAAACTGGTGACATTATGGGACTTTTATCAGAAGATATTAGTCACTTACAAAATCTATATTTAAGAACTATTTTCCCAGCAGTTATTTCATATTTATTAACAATCATTGCTTCAATTGCTCTTGGAATTTTTAATCCTTCGTTTGGATTCTTTGTTTTTCTACTATTATTCATCGAGGTTTTTATCGTTCCAATGGTTTCCGTTTCAATTGAAAGTGCTCGTCGTGCTTACCAAAAGTCAGTTAAAAGTGACCTTTATGTTCAATTGACTGATAATGTACTGGGCGTTGATGATTGGATTATTTCTGGTCGTAAGAATGATTTCAAAAATCTTGCCTCAAATAATATTCAAAATCTTGATAAATCAAAAAATAAATCTAAATCATTCAGACGCAATCGAGATTTTATTTTGCAACTAGTATTCGTAGCTATGGTAGTTTGCTTCTTGATTTTCACAAATTTAACTATGACCCATAATCAAGAACAAGCCAATTTTGTTTCGGCAGTTGTTCTAGCCATTTTCCCACTATCAGACGCCATTATTCCTGTCAGCCAAGGATTTGAAGAATGGCCCGAATATAAAGATTCAATTATTCGTTTGAACACCATCAAACCGATTCAAAATAATCTACCGATTCAAAAAGATTTAAATCCCAAAGATTTTAAATCAATTTCAATTGACAATATCACCTTCGAATATGATTCGGACTCTCCTATTCTAATCAAAAACTTCACGCAAAATATTAAAAAGGGCGAAAAATTAGCACTATTAGGTCCCAGTGGTATTGGAAAAACTACTATTCTACAGTTGATTCTTGGTGATTTATCACCTCAACAAGGACAAATTAGAGTCAATGATTTGGATATTTCTCAAATTCAAGAGAATCGTGAAAAAATATTTTCAGTATTAAATCAGAAACCATTTTTATTCAATACAACTCTAATGAATAACGTTCGATTGGGAAATGAAAGTAAGTCTGATGCAGAAGTTAAAAAGGCAATTGAAAGGGTTGGTTTAAAGGACCTAGTTGAATCATTGCCTGAAAAGTACAACACTATTGTTGGCGAAAATGGATCACGATTTTCTGGTGGTGAACAAGAGCGAATTGCTTTAGCAAGAATTCTTTTACAAGACGCTCCTGTCGTTTTGTTGGATGAACCAACAGTTGGACTTGATCCCATTACCGAAAATGATCTTTTAGAAACTTTCTTCACTGTTCTAAAAGATAAAACTATTATTTGGGTCACACATCATCTACAAGGCATTAATCATGTTGATCACGTAGTATTTATGAATAGTGAAAAGATCGAAATGGAAGGTTCACCTAAAGATCTATATAAAAATAATCAGCATTTCCAAGAACTTTACCGCATGGATCAAGGATTTTAACCGTTATAACGATAAAAGAAGAGCAGTATCTAAATAGATACTGCTCTTCTTTTATTATTTTGATTTAAAATTAGCTTCTTAATAAAGCCTAGATTACCAAAACGGCAAGTTTACTATACTGAAAAGAACCAAACTCCCATTATTAATGCATCACTGCCCCATTAATAGTACCGATACCACTTTGGAGAAATGATTCACGGGTCTTGGATTTTAACTGATTAATCAAATCATTTTGTTCTTTACTGAAATGATATTGTTTTCTCAACGCTATTTGTTGAAACTCGTAATTCATATCCCGAATCGTATCTGAAATTTCATTATATTGTTGATTTACCTTTTCTGGCTTATTGATTCTAATATATGCCTTTTGAATTTCACTTTTAACAGCATTTTGTTGTGTCACTGACTTATCTAATTCGTGAAGCAATTCATTAACATCTTTAATGAATTCTGTTTTCTTTTCAATATTCATATTTTCTCCAATTACTTAATCCTGTTAACTAACTTTTTTACTACAGTTGTAATTACCTTACGACTAGCGTTAGATGGTAATTTACTAATCTCACTTAGTGCATGTTGCGTATATGTTCGAGCAATATCTTTGGCCTGATTTAAATAACCATCGTCTATAACAATATTTGTGGCCTTACTACTGTCATCTGAGGTTAACTCATCCTTAGACAGAACCGTTATTAATTCTTGATTACCATCTTCTAAGCCCAAAATATAGGGTAATGAGTAAACACCATTTTTCAGATCTTCATGCACTGGTTTGCCTGTTTGAGCCGAATTACTGAAATCGAGAATATCATCAATGATTTGAAAAGCCATTCCGATATCATGACCGATTTCTTTACAACGATTGACCAATATTTCATCTCCACCACTAACGATGGCTCCCATATTGGCACTGAGGCTAAACAATTCTGCTGTTTTTCCAGATATTTCTTTTAGATACATATCAGTAGTAGCATGAACATTATAATTTATTCGCATTTGGTCTAATTCGCCAATCAAAATTCTCTTCATGCTCAAGGCGTTTCGTAATATATCAGTATTATTTTTTAAATGCTTAGAAATCAATTCAAAATAAATAGTAAATAAATAATCCCCAGCATAAATAGCATTTCTTCGACCATATTTAGTATGAATGGTTGGTTGTGATCTTCGCATTGGCGAATCGTCAATAACATCATCATGAATCAAAGTTGCAACATGCAATATTTCTAATGATGCAGCCAAAGGAATCAATTTTTCCGTTTCTTGTTTGTTCTCACTAAAATCACTAAACAACAAGAAAAAGGCCGGGCGTAACATTTTGCCACCTGAAGTTAAATCTATAATCATTGAGCTGATATCAAGATTCTTGATCTTCACCATCTGATGAATATAATCTGTCGTCAAATCCAACTTTTCCCCTAGTTGAGGATAGCTTTTCCAAATTGAGTTCGCCATAAAATATCTCTTACCCCTGTATCACTTTGTTGTATTCTAAAATAATTCTATAATAGAACCTATCAAATCCAAAGGACTGATTTTTGTGAAACCATCTGTATTTTTTGAACTTGTTGAAATCAAGGCCAAAACGGCCAGTGTATTCCCTTTTTTAATGGGAACTTTGTATTCATATTATCACTGGCACTCTGTTAACGCCCTTGATTTGATTCTTTTCTTTGTCGCTATGTTTCTCTTTAACATGGCCGTCGATATCAATGACAACTACTGGGACTATAAGAATGCCACCGGAGTTGAAAGCTTTCGCCGTGATACCAACGTTATAGGTGTTAACCATCTCAATATTCATTTAATTGGTTGGTTAGATTTCTCATTTACTTTGATAGCCGCCATTATTGGACTATTTATCGTTTCACGAACCGGTTGGCCACTACTTTATCTAGGCTTGTTCTCATTTGCCGTTGGCTTTTGTTACGCTGGCGGACCATGGCCTATTAACCGTGGACCTTTTGGTGAATTTTTCTCCGGATTTACTATGGGTTATGTCATTTACTTGACTGCTATTTATATCAATGTTGTCCATACACCTGGTATTATTTTAGATTTCAAATTTTATGGTGACGCCTTGCTTTCATCACTTTTAACTGTTTTTGCAATTTCTAATCTACTGCTAGCTAACAATATTGCTGATCAAAAAGAAGACTTAGACTTGGGAAGAAAAACCTTAGTTTATTATCTTGGCAAAGATAATTCGATTTTTATTTTAAAATCCCTTTATGTCTTGGGTTATCTGGCTTTAATTTGTTCTGTGATCTTAGGTCTTTTGCCAAAATTGATGTTATTGACCCTTTTGATTACGCCGATTGTTTACAAAAATGCCAAAGCTTTCAGTAAGAATCCAATCAAGAAGAAAACTTTCCCTTTGATTATCAAAAATCTTTTACTGATTACTTTGACAGAAACGGTAACCTTTATATTTGGAGTTATTTTTAATTTTTAAATTCATCAAGAACCTTGGCAAAACTATAAGTATCCTGAGCTATCATTAACTCTTCATTAGTTGGAATCGTGTATGCAGCAATCTTAGAATCGTCAGTGGTAATCCTAATTTCCTTACCACGAACTTGATTGTTTTCATGATCAATTTTCAAGCCCATAAATTCAAGTCCACTAAGGATATCTTCACGTACTTCGGCTGAATTTTCACCAACACCAGCGGTAAAGGCAATAACATCAACGCCTCCCATTTCAGCAATGTACGAACCAATGAACTTGATAACACGATTACGATACATTTCCAAAGCCAACTTAGCTCTTTGATTAGTATCTTCATTTGCTTCAATATCACGCATATCAGCTGAAATACCAGAAATTCCTAATAAACCAGATTTTTGATTAAGAATATCGATCATATCTGAAATATCAGTAATTCCTAATTTTCGCATTAGATATGGCAAAATTGAAAAGTCAATATCTCCACTTCTAGAACTCATCATAATTCCTGCAAGTGGTGTAAAGCCCATTGAAATATCAAAGGCCTTTCCATTCTTAATGGCACTAATTGAAGCTCCACTTCCCAAATGCAAAACAATAACATTTTTATCTTTAATGCCACCATCTACAATCTTATCCAACCTCTGTGCGATATAACGATGACTAGTACCATGGGCGCCATAACGGCGAACATGGTATTTTTTGTAATCTTCCAAATCAATACTGTAAAGATAATTTACCTTAGGCATGTCAACGAAAAAGGAAGTATCAAAAACTGCCACTTGAATAGCTCTTGGAACTAGTTTTCTGAAAACATTGATGTAATAAGCCTGTACTTTATTATGTAATGGTGCATATTCAGCTAAGGCTTCAATTTTATGTAGATTTTGTTCGGTAACAATTTCTGATTTCTTGAACTCTTCGCCACCAGCAACTACCCGATGACCGAAGGCAACGATATCTTCATATTTTTGAATAATATTCATATCTTTCAAAGCATCTAAAACTGACATAACGGCAATATCATTGGTTTTAATAGCTTCTTCTCGTTCAATCTTTTTGCCGTTATACTTTAATTTAAAGACCGACTTAGGACTTCCCAAGCGATCAATCATTCCGGAAGCAATTGTTGTTTTTTCAGGCATTTCAAAAAGTTTCCACTTCAAAGTTGAACTACCTGCATTTATAGCCATGATCTTCATACAAAAACTCTCCTTTTTTTGTCTACGTATTCTCTTTAAATAGCTTTATACCAGACTTTACACCATTATAAAAAAATGCTACTCTTTAGTAACTATTATAAGTCTTTTTATGGGGGAATTCATTCGTGAAATTTTTAGATATGCTACGCAAAATTGATGAGAAACCAGAGCAAACGGCTAAACCCGTTCCTGATCCTCCTAAAAAGGACGAAAATTCTAAGCCAAGCGCTACAGAATCTACTTCCGATACAGAGGTTGCTACTCAACCTGAACAGAAGGAAGAAAACCTACCAGTATCTGTTCATGATAAGCGCATTAATATTGAAGAGCAAATGAATGGCCTTTCTCATCAGTATGCTCAACTAAGAAATGATCTCAAAACTAATCTTTTCACTGAAAAAGATGAATTCGAAGCCAAAAAAGAAACTTTAGATAAATATTTAAAGACTCTTAAGCGTGACGAAAAAGAATCAAACGAAAAATTAGCCGATACAAAAGCCCAAAACGATGATGCCGCTAAAGAACATTTGGCTAGCGTTAACGCTGATCGTAAAGAACAAGAGGAAAATCTTGTCCAACTACAATCACAATTAAATGACTTAAATTCCGAAATAAATACTAAGACTGCCAATCTAGAATCACTTCAAAGTGATCTTGCTCAAAACGAACAATCTGAAACCGACATGTCAACTTCAATTAAAGAAGAAAAAGACTTACAAAAAATGATGGCATTGATGGAAGAACAAAAGAACTCTATCAATACGCTTTATGACGAAAGAAAAAATCTCAAAGGTCAAATTAATGATATTCAAGAAAATATCACTAAACTAAACGGTCAAGCTGACGATTTAAATTCTAATATCAGCAAGGTCAACAAACAAATCAACGATTTTAAGCAAAAAGCCAATGAAATTGAAGACAAAATCAAGAGTGACCACAATTACCGTATTGAAACTATTGCCGGACTAGAACGTCATATTCAAAGTTTAGGTGAAGAACATTCTAAAATTGATGGTGAATTAGGCGAGATCAACGACAATATTAGCTATATCAGCAAATATATCAAAGATGTCTTCCATTCAGCCTACTTGGTTCGTGACGTTTATCTTGATAAAGACAAAGAATATTACGTTGCTGCTGACGATTTTGATTCTGATGCCGCTAAAAATGATCTTTTCGGCATGATGAATTATCTTGAAACTAAGCTTCAAAAACCAGTTACTGTTGTTTCAACCTTCTATAACAATCATATCCATGAAATTATCGACGCCAAGGCTAAAACTGCTCATTTACCTATTCCTAACGTCGTCAATCTATTTGATCAATTACAATCAAGCTCTAATCCAACTGATAAAAAGGTTGCTATTCCTGAAAACGATAGTTGGGTAACTAGAACCGATGTTGAATCACAAGATACTTTCATCTACGATCAAAAACAAACTCTTTTAATGACAGTTGAATATTTTGAAAAGATCATTGATCGCATTAATTACTACAAGAATGATCAAATCGTTAAAACAAATATTTATAACGGTGACGGTCAACTATCTTCAACTCAAAACTTCAACAAGAATAAAGAACTATCTGAACAAAACTTCTATAGAACTGATGGTTCAATTGTTTTAACTGTTATTTTTGAAAAGAATCACGCTGTAAGTTACCAATTATTTGATAAGAATGGCCTTTTGGAACATGATTTCAACGAAAAGTCAGAACTTATCACATGGTGGCTTAAGAGTATTTCTCCAAATACTGAAAATTCTGTCTTCGTTGGTAATAACTCCGATTTACTCTACCAACTAATCCTCAGTGTTAATAGTATCTCTAGCAATAATACAATTCGTCTATTACAAGATGTTGTTAAAAACATTGATGCAGTAATTGATTTATTGGATAAAAACAATGACATCAAGGATATTTTTGTTCAAACTGACGATGATCTACACGAAATTGAGAATAAGACAAACCGTGATATTAGTGTTAGTGTTATTAATACAGCCAGCAATGGTATGTTGTCACTTCCAGAATCATTAAAAATATAACTTAATCAAAAACGCTCATTCATGAGTGTTTTTTTCTAATTATTTGTGAGAGTGAAAAAATTATGAAAACTATATCTATTATCGTTCCGTGTTTCAACGAAGAAGAAACCATCAATATTTATTACGACGCTATGACCAAATTAAAAGAGAAAATCAATAAATTTAACTTTGAATATTGGTTCGTAGACGATGGATCAAAAGATCGTACCTATTCGATCCTAAAAGAATTACAAAAAGAACATAGCGATGAAGTCCATTTCATTTCTTTTTCTCGTAATTTTGGTAAGGAATCAGCTTTATATGCCGGACTCAATGAAGTAACAGGTGATTACACTGCCGTTATGGACGTTGATTTACAAGATCCACCCGAAATGTTAGAAGAAATGTTTGATTTACTTGAAGAAGGAGAATATGACTGTGTTGGAACGGCTCGTATGGACCGTGAAGGTGAAAATAAAATCATTTCTTTCTTCTCTGAAGGATTTTACAAAGTTATCAATAAGATGTCGCAAACTAAGATCATTCCTGGTGCTAGAGATTATCGTTTGATGACTCGTCAAATGGTTGAAGCTATCAAATCAATGACTGAATACAATCGCTTCTCTAAAGGTATTTTTAGTTGGGTTGGTTTCAAGACTAAATACCTACCTTATAAGAATCGTGAACGTTCAGCTGGTACAACATCTTGGAATTTTTGGAAACTATTTAAATACGCCATCACAGGTATTGTAGACTTTTCAGAAGGTCCTCTAATGTTTGCTACATGGATGGGAACCATCTTCTCCATCACTTCTATCATTGCAATTATTGCTATTATCATTAGAAAATTCATCTATCCACTAAGTAGTGTCAACGGTTGGGCTTCAATCGTTTCAATCGTTCTTTTGATTGGTGGAATTCAATTGTTAAGTATTGGTATTCTTGGTGAATATATCGGGAAGATTTTCTTAGAAGTAAAGAAGCGTCCAATTTATATCGTTAAAGATAAAAAATAACAGCAGAGTTGATTTGCCGGTCTCCGACAGATCCTCTGCTGTTTTATTTTTAATATACGTCCACGTTATCACATGATAAACGCTTTACATTAATATATAATTGTATACGAATAGATCAAGGGATGGATAATAAAATGAATGTACGTGATCAACAAGCTGAGAATACGAAAAATGCAATTCTCAAAGTTGCAGCTGAAATGTTTTTATCACAGGGGTATCAGGCAACTTCAACTCGTAAAATTGCTCAAGAATTGAATATTACACAGCCAAACATGTACCACTATTATAAAAATAAAAAAGTACTCTACATCAAAGCTATCGAATATGCCGTCAGCGGTTTTAGCGACAATTTGTTGGACGAATATAAGCAAAATAAAGAACTACCTTTTGAGGAACTTCTACTACACATGTCACAATACATGATTGGAAATTTCCGAATCAACTACTTTGTAATGAGAAATGATATCGAAAATTTCTTTACCGATGAGGAACGTAAGAATCTCAGTCGTAATTGGGATGGAGGATATTACAAAGTCCTTTTTAACGTCTTTCAATCCCACAAAAATGAATTACGTTCTGACCTGGCCATACCAGTTCAAGTTGGAACTTTTTTGACAATGTTACTCCCTTACATTGAATATAACGATGCCAAAAGGAAGCGCAATATTGCTAATCTTAAAACGGTTATCAATATTTTTATCAATGGCATCACGAAAAACTAGGAGTACGCCATGGAATTTATAACCCTTTTAGCACTAATGCTTTTCTTAACATTAATTGTCAGTCATATTTTCAATAAATTGAATTTACCAGCTGTTGTTGGTCAATTAATCTTAGGAGTTGTTCTGGGAAAAGGTGTCTTTGATATTGTTAAAGCTGACTCAAAAGTCCAATTATTTGCAGATATCGGAGTTATTTTACTGATGTTTTTAGCAGGACTTGAGAGTGATTTAAAACTTCTACGCAAACATCTTTTACCAAGTATTAATGTTGCTATTTTTGGGGTTATTCTTCCAGTAGCTTTGACTTTAGGTACTGCTTTGATCTTTGGAATCAACTTAAAAGAGAGTATCTTCATGTCAGTTGTTTTCGCTGCCACATCAGTTTCAATTTCTGTCGAAGTACTCAAAAGTTTGAACTACTTATCTAGTACCTCGGGAACAGTTATTTTGGGTGCCGCTGTAGCAGATGATATTATGGCCATCTCAATTTTGAGTGTTATGTCAGGTACATTAACTGGGGACTTTTCTTTAAATAAAATTTTACTGTTATTAGGACTTTGGATTGTCTTCGGAATTGTCGTAGTTGTTTTCCATAAGTGGGTCATTCCTGAATTAATGAAACTTTCAGAATATGTCGAAGCTACCCATGCACCGACAATCTTTGCCTTAGTTATCTGCTTTGTTATGGCTTATATTGCTGATGAAGTTCAATTGGATTCAGTCTTAGGTGCTTTCGTAGCTGGTATTGCGGTTTCTAATTCAAAAGATTACGACGAAAAAATCAGTCGCAATATTGAAATGATCGGTTATGCTGTTTTCATACCTATTTTCTTTATCAGCATTGGTTTAAATCTCGAATTTAATAACTTCTTACGTGATTTTTGGTTAATCTTATTATTCACAATCACTGGTATTATCGGTAAATTATTTGGTGCAGGCTTTGGTGCCAGAATATCTGGCTTTGATCTCAAAGATTCATATGTTATTGGTTCTGGTATGATTTCACGTGGTGAAATGGCATTAATTGTTGCTCAAGTTGGATATAGCGTTCATCTCTTGTCAGAGGAATATTATTCAACCGTGATCATCAGTATTATTTTGATCACTATCATAGCGCCATTCTTTTTAAAGCACTCAATTAGTAAAAATCCTTTGTAGCATATGGTTTCCTCTAATTCGATCAACGATATATAATAGTATCGTAAATATCTAATTTCGGTATAGAAGGAGAAGGTTAATTATGGCACACATTTTAGTATTAGGCGCTGGCTATGGTGGTTTGAGAGCTGCTCGTGATTTGGCTAAAAACACTCCAGCGGGAACACAAATTGATTTAATTGATAAAAATGAAAAGCATGTTGAGAAGACTGCTTTACATACTATTGCAGCAGGAACTAATAGAGCTGATGCAATTAGTTTCGATGTCCGTTCGGTTCTACCCTCAAATGTTAACTTCATTAAAGCAACTGTTTCAAAATTAGATTTAGATAACAAGACAGTTGAATTCTCCGACCACGATGATATTACTTATGATTATATCGTCGTTTCATTGGGCTTCCGTTCAGAAGACTTTGGACTCGAAGGCGCTAGCGAAAATGCCTTGATCCTTCAAGACCTTGAAACAGCTCAAAATATTTATAAAAAGATAAATGAAAACATTGCCCACTACAAAGAATCACAAGACCCAGCTGATCTTTCAATTGTTGTCTGTGGTGCTGGATTTACAGGTGTCGAAATTCTTGGTGAATTAGTTGATACTGTTAAAATTCTCAAAGCAAAATATGAAGTACCAGAAATCAAAGTTACTTGTCTAGAAATGGCAACTAGAATTTTACCAATGTTTGATGAAA
Source organism: Companilactobacillus musae (assembly GCF_003967595.1). Taxonomy (GTDB): domain Bacteria; phylum Bacillota; class Bacilli; order Lactobacillales; family Lactobacillaceae; genus Companilactobacillus; species Companilactobacillus musae. Next base: position 165,733 of record NZ_BIFW01000003.1, read on the forward strand.
ATCTTGCTAGTTATGCTGTCGATTACTTAGATAAGAATGGCATCAAGTTGCTAACTGGTGCTAAGATCAAGAAGATTGAACCAAAAGATGTTGTTTATATGGATGGCGATACTGAAAAGAAAGTTGCCGGTAGCACAATTATTTGGACTGTCGGTGTTAGTGGTTCTGATGTCATTAAAGATTCTGGTATTGATGCTAGAAGAAACCGTGTTATGACAACAGAATTCTTAAATCTTGAAGCACATCCTGAAGCTTACTTTATCGGTGATGATTCTGCTATTATTCCTAAGGGTGAAGAACGTCCTTATCCTACAACTGGTCAATTAGCTACCGCTGAAGGATCTGGTGCCGCCTTTAATATTGCTGCTGCATTGAATGGCAAGGAATTAAAACCATTCACATATCATTCAATGGGTACCGTTGCCTCATTAGGTCAAAATCACGGTATTGCTGAAATTACAGACAAGAATCTCAAATTCAAAGGTCCATTTGCTTCACTACTTAAACATTTATCCGCTGACCGTGGAATTATGGAAATTGCTGGTATCAAGACAGCTATTAAAAAAGGTACAATTTAATTAATAAAAAAACTCCCATACGGGAGTTTTTTTTGATTTAATTTTTCCCAAATAATATACTTACCCTGTAAACACAAGGGGTGTAAACTATGGCAATTAAAAAAAATCAAATCTGTGCAATTTGCGGTAACCGTTTTACGATCATGGAGGGATTATTCCTGAGGGATTTAAGCGACCTATTAAAAGAACAGGTTTTAAAAACCAATAGTTATGCTAAAGATTCCTCATTTATCTGCCTAAAGGATATGCAAAAACTTCGTATTGCTAGAATGCAAACTATTATCGATCAAGATTTACGAATTGATCAAAAAATGAGCGATGAATTAAAGAAGGAATTAGAAAAAGATACTTATGTCATTACTAATATCAACGACACCGTCTATGGAAAAAGAACTACTGGTCAAAGATTAGCTGACGCTGTAGCTAAATTCGGTGGTAGTTGGGGATTTATTATCACATTCACTATTATCTTAGTAGTATGGATGACAATCAATGTAGTGCACCTCTTCGGCGTTCATTTTGATCCTTACCCATTTATACTCTTAAACTTATTTTTGAGCTGTGTGGCGGCTATACAAGCTCCTATCATTATGATGAGTCAAAACCGTCAAGCCGAACGTGACCGTTTTGACTCTGAAAATGACTATAAAACGAATATGAAATCTGAAATGGAAATTCGTATTCTTCATAAAAAACTGGATCAACTGAATGAAGTTCAATGGCCCCATATTCTAGATATTCAAAAAATGCAAATTGAAGTTCTTAGTGAAATCGAAAACGAGATCCAATCTCTAAAAGCCAGCAATGAAAACAAAAATAGTCGTAATACTAGACATCCAAATAAATAAACCAAGCGCGATAAATCACGCTTGGTTTATTTATTTAAGCTAAATTCAAAAGTTCTTGATTAATACTTACCTTATTTTTAAACAATTTTTTCAAAACAGCAACAATGATAATTCCAACAATAGAAACAAACACAATTGTAAAAACCACTCCAAAGATCTGTAATCCAAGCAACTTGAATCCTCCACCGTAAAACAGACCATTATTGATAACACTATTATTAACAGATTTTGTGGCAAACAATCCTACACAGATCGAACCAATTATTCCGCTAACACCATGACATCCAAAAATATCGAGATAATCATTCAAATGTAATTTATATTTCAAATAGTTCATAAAATAAAAACTGCCAATTGCGGATATAATTCCAATTATAAATGATCCAAAAACAGTTACATACCCAGTGCCTGGTGTAATACCGACCAATCCACAGATACTACCAGTACATATACCGCTTAGAGTTACTTTTGACTTAAAAATTTGCTCTAAAACTATCCACGTAACTAATGACGAACAGGCAGCAATTGTTGTCGTAAAGAAGGCATTTATAGCTTGATAATTCATTCCTAAAGCACTACCAGCGTTAAACCCGTACCAACCAACCCATAGAAGGATAGTTCCCATCAGTATCCATAGTGGGTTACCAGTTACCTGTTCATTATTATATTTATATGGTTCTCTCAAGGTAATTGCTAAAATCAAGGCCGTTATACCAGCATCAATATGAATAACTGTTCCACCGGCAAAATCTAAGACGCCCATTTTTGCTAAAAAGCCAGTTGACGACCAAACAATGTGAGCTAATGGATAATAGATGAACAAAGACCATAACGCTACAAACAAAATAATAAATCTAATTCTAACTCGACTAGCAACTGCACCTAAAAAAAGAGCAGGCGTTAATATTGCGAACATCATTTGAAAGAGCAAATAAACTGAAGTTGGCAATCCCGTCGTACCGTAAGTAGACGATAAGTCTATCCCTGACAAAAAAAGATGTTGAAAATTACCAATAATTCCAAAATTGTTGCCCTCAAATGAAATAGGAAATCCTACTGCAATCCATAACAATCCTGCTAAACCAAACATTAGAAAACTATTAAACAAAATTCTAGTTACATCTCGATGTGGAACAAAACCACTATAAAAAACTGCTATTCCTGGAACCATTATCCATACCAATATTGCTGAAAGTATCATAAACACTTCATTCATAACTATCACTTTCTTTCCATAAAAGTATCCTCTTTAATTTCAGTATTGTATTACCTTTTTTATTCCATGTATACCAATTTGATTTGTGATAATCATAAATATTTTTAAATATTTAAAAAAAATCTATAATAGAGTTTGTATAAACAGCTTCAATTTCTTTTGGAAAGGAGCTTACTATGAAGAAATCCTCATTATCTACTTTGGGTATGTTAATAACACTCGGTATAGTTTATGGCGATATTGGTACCTCTCCACTTTATGTCATGAATGCTATCGTCAATGATGCTGGTACTATGTCTGCTGCCAAACCAGAATACATTCTTGGCAGTGTCTCTTTAATATTTTGGACTTTAATGCTGATTACAACCATTAAGTACGTCCTAATTGCCATGAAGGCTGATAACAATAATGAAGGTGGCATTTTTGCTCTCTATGCTTTAGTACGCTCTAAAGGTAAATGGTTGATTATTCCTGCCTTGATTGGTGGATCAGCACTCTTGGCTGATGGAACTTTAACCCCAGCCGTAACTGTCACTTCTGCCATCGAGGGCATTAAGGGACAACGATTTGGAAATCTCATTTTCTCTAACAAACAATCAGTCGTTTTAATTATTGTAACGGTAATTCTATTATCAATTTTTATCATTCAAAAATTTGGAACCGAAAAGATTGGAAAATCCTTTGGACCAATCATGTTAATATGGTTTAGTTTCATTGGTTTAGCAGGATTATTCAATCTCACTAATAATTTTGAAGTTCTAAAGGCTCTCTCTCCCGTTTATGCAATTAGAGTTTTATTTAGTCCCGTAAATAAAGTTGGTATCTTCATACTAGGCAGTGTCTTTCTAGCAACCACTGGTGCAGAAGCACTCTATTCCGATATGGGACAAGTGGGAAAACATAATATATATGCTACCTGGCCTTTCGTTTATCTAATGTTAATGCTTAATTACTTAGGACAAGCCGCTTGGGTAATTAACAATTATCAAAACAGTCATTTTAATAATATTTCTGGAATAAATCCCTTTTATGAAATGTTACCTGACGAATTCAAAATTTTTGCTATTGTGATTGCAACTTTAGCTGCAATTATTGCCTCTCAGGCTTTGATAACTGGATCATTTACTCTAGTCCAAGAAGCAATTGGTCTAAAAATATTGCCTCGTTTAAAAGTGAAATTCCCTGGTAAAGTTCAAAGCCAACTCTATATTGAAACAATTAACTGGTTGCTTTGTCTGGTTACAGTTAGCATCGTCTGGGGATTCCAAACTTCAGAACACATGGAAGCCGCCTACGGATTAGCAATTACCATGACTATGTTAATGACGACGATTCTACTACACCAGTTTCTTATTATGAAACACAAGAAAATTGCCGCAAATATTTTCTTAGTTTGCTTCTTTGCTCTAGAAAGTCTCTTCTTAATATCCAGTTTAACAAAATTTGTTCATGGTGGTTATATCACCGTTATAATCACTTTGGCTATCCTTGCTATAATGGTGATTTGGTTCTTTGGTAATAAACGTCGTGATGCTTACATGGATGAAAGTGAAAATGTATGTTTACTCGATTTTATTCCTCAGCTTGAAAAGTTAAGTAATGATTCATCTATACCCATCTATGCTACTAATTTGGTTTATATGATTAAAGTCGGAGACGATTATTCTATTAAGAGATCTATTGTCTATTCTATTTTGGACCAAGAACCTAAACGTGCTAAAGTTTACTGGTTCATAACGGTACATCAAACTAGTGCTCCATACGAATGTACTTATTCAGTGGATATGATGCACACTAGAAACGTAGTTAAAGTTACTTTGAATTTGGGCTTCAAAAAGTCCCAACATGTCAATATTTATATCCGCCAGATCATTAACAGTCTACTTGATCAAAAAGTTATTGATGATCAAACACCAACTTATTCGATAGTTCCAAAGCGTCGCGTTGGTTCCTTCAAATTCGTTATTCAAAACCAGCAATTTCAGGACCTCGGTGCTCAAGAATATATGAGTAGTCTTGATCGAATGCTTATTGGTGGTCGATTACTTTTGCAAAACATTACCATTCCTCCAGCACTTTGGTATGGTTTAGAATTCAGCGATGTTGTTGAAGAAAAAGTTCCTCTATTTTTGGGAATTCATACTGATCAATATCTTACAGAGCTTAAGGTTAAAAATCAGAAAAAAAATAATATTTCATAAAAAACGGCATCTATTAGGAGATTAGGCATAACCTCTTAACAGATGCCGTATTCATAAAATTTTATTCTACTACCTTTGCCCCTAAACAACTCTTAAAGTGATTCAATGCCCAAGAGTGTCCCGTTTGATCAAATGAAGCTACACAATTCTCATGTACTACAATTTGATAACCTAAATTATAAGCATCAACAGCTGTATGAAGTACACAAATATCTGTACAAACACCAACTAGATGTATTGTATCAACTTTTCTTTCTCGTAAGCGTAAATCTAAATCCGTACCTGCAAAAGCGCTATAACGGGTCTTATCGAATAATTTAACTTTTTCTTGATCGTTATGATCTTCGAACCAACTCTTTAAATCACCATATAATTCTCTACCCCAAGTATTACGAACATTATGAGTAGGAAATAGTTTACTTTCAGGATGATATGGATCATTTGGTTTATGAACATCAGTTGGAAACCAGACCCAATCACCGTTTTGATACATTTTTTCTGCCAAATCTAAGATATTAGATTCAATCGATTGACCTGGTTTACCACATGTTAAAGCTCCTTTGTCAGCGACAAAGTCATTCGTATAATCAATAATCAATAACGCTTGCTGTGAAGACATAGTAATTCCTACTTTCTTCTAGTTATTTAGTTACAATAAAATTATTTAGGAGATTATTTTCAAAGTCAATTTATAGGCTTATACCTGCCACTTTAAAATTGGGGATTATGTTATAATCTCCCTAATTAACAAACAGGGGCCATTAATATGCATACAAAATATCGGGAACCTATTAACAAAAAGTATTTGATCATCTCTATTATCGGTGTGACTATTTTTGCCATTCTTTTAGCTGTTTTCACACCTAAATTCTCTTCAAATACTAAACAAGTTGCTAGACAAACAACTCCAGAATACAAATCTATCCAAAAAAATCTTAACCAAAAATTCAATCAAAATGGACGCGTTGTAACGATTAAAACCGAACAAAACATCAATGATAGTACCAGTAGGCATCCCCACTCTGTAGTGGTCATTCGTTTGACTGACAAACAAACGCAGAAGTATCTGAAGACTTCTTACGAAGCTGTACAATCTGGACAGGCAACTGATGACCAAAAAATGTATGTTTATTCAATTCAAGATATAGTTTCCAAACAGGCAAAAAAGCTAGATAACAATTATGATGTTATCCAATTTGTCTATAAAGATGGCAAAAAATTTATTCCCGTTGCTAGTTCACAAAAAAATAAATTTCTCATTAAACCGGTAAAACTAAAAAATCAAACAAATTCATAACTGAATATACGTAAAAAGAACAGCATTTATTAAGAGATTTAGGTATTTTTTACATACCTCGAATATCCCTTAAAAAATGCTGTTCTTTTTCATAACTGAAATTTTTTTATATAAATGGATCTTGACTGCCCATATAGTACCCTTCATCAAAACCAGCATCATAATCTGAATTGCCTAACTCATATCCACCGCCATTATGAGGATGGTTCTTATTTCGCTGATGAATAATAAACCAGATAATCAATCCAACGATTATCCCTAATATAAGCAAAACCCCATTAATAATATTCTTAATATCATAATAGCTTTTCGAGTATATGAACTCTTTATTATCAGCAACCTTTTGCAACTTTGGTTCTAATCTTTCTGCTAGATCAAATAAAGCTTCCATTCTCTGTGTGGTGGTTCCATCAGTTAAATTATTCATTCCAATCTTAATCTTCCAAAACATTAGGTCTGTAATATATGAACTTGATTGATCACTAGGATCAAAATAAACCCGATCATTCTTTAAATCGTAGACCAAATAATTGTTTTTCCAATCTGGTATACCATTTTCATCCGAATCAATATCGTAATAATGATTCTGCCCATATAAAACTTCACCAGTTTTATTAACTATATCTTCTGGAATTCCTTTAATTTTGGGATCATTATCAGTTAAATAATTAAAGCGTCTTACACTATCATTATCACTCAATACTAAAATATATAACCTTTGCGGATTAGGCCCCGTTTCAATTTGACCATTGATATCTTCCAGTTTTTCATACTGTTGATTAGTAACTACTTCTTGATCTTCATATATATAATTTCCGAGATTAGGACCACCTAGTCCTGCAGCTTGTATAACAGTTACTGAACTGGCACATCCTAGCAAAACCGCTATCCCCAAAAGAAAAGCCTTAATTTTCAACATAATTCTCCCCCGAATCACTGTCTAATTAAGACTTTAGCACTGTCATTCAACTAGTAAAGACAAAAAAACACTCAAAATTATTCTTGAGTGTTTTTTTGATCTGATTCTTTTTCTGTTGTTTCATCAAATTTTATAATCTTTTGGGCAATTTCTTCTGGTTTTTCAATCATAGCTAAATGACCGGCACCCTTAATATCTTCAATTTGAAGATCAGGTACTCGACCGATTGAAGCTTTAGCATCCTTAATTCCCTTTTCTGTAAGGACTTGATCACCGTCAGCATACATTGCTAATGTTGGAATTTTAACAGCTCTTAAACGCTTGTTCAAAGCCTTTTCTTCTAGATAACCTGTTGCCATCTTTTGAAGCTTATTAGCGACTTTATGATCAACTTGATTAGCAGCCTCGTCAACAATCTTAGGATCTTTCAAATTATTACGATCGAAATTCTTATCGAAGTACATTCCTGCTTTAACAGGTGACTTAGCTAATTTACCTAATAACGGAATACTTGCTACAGAAGACGAAGCGTCCATATCAGCATACTTGTCATTTGCCGGTGTATTCAATAAAATCAATTTGGAAACCGTAAATCCACGCATTTCTGCCATATTTACGGCAACTAGACCACCAACACCATATCCAAAAATAGTTAATTTTCTAGCTATTTTTAGACGTGCGATAGCTTCCAAAAGATTCCAAGCTTCGGAGTCGATCGTATACTTATTTGTCTTAGATTTTGTTGACTTACCTTGGCCCAATAGATCAAGCGCCACGATTGTCGTATATTTCTTCTTTAAATAGGGAATTATTTCATTGAAATACTCAATAGAACCATTAACGCCGGGTATAAGAACAATGATATCCTCACTGTCATTAGATCCAACTAGATTTGTATTTACACTGCCCTCAGATGTAGATAATATTTTTTCCAAATTTATTCTGCCTCTTTAGTTTTTACTCTTATTAAAAAATATACCTAACTTGTGAAGATTTTGCATGGTTTCTGGCAATTTTTAATTTATTTTTATTTAATAACGTTATTTTATTGACAATTTCTGGAAAATGAATTAGATTGGACTAGACCAGAAAGATAGAGATGGGAGATTAATACTATGAATATAATTAAAGTTACAGATCAACAAATGGGCGGTAAAGAAGCCTTCAAGCTTGTTAAAGACGATATCGAAAACGGTGCTAAGGTTTTAGGCCTAGCAACTGGTAGTAGCCCAATTACACTATACAACGAAATGACAAGTAGTGACATCGACTTTTCAAATATGACATCTGTTAACTTGGATGAATATGTTGGTTTGAAACCTGATAACGAACAAAGCTACCACTATTTCATGAACGAACATCTATTCAACAAGAAGCCTTTTAAGAATTCATATGTTCCCGACGGCTCAAATCCTGATGCCGAAGCTGCCACATCAGCTTATGACAAGATTATTGAGGAAAACCCCATTGATCTTCAAATTCTTGGTATCGGTAGAAATGGTCACATTGGTTTTAACGAACCAGGCTCACCATTTGATGGTAAGACTAGAAAAGTTGGTTTAACTGAATCAACAATCGAAGCTAACACTCGTTTCTTCGATGATGAAAAAGATGTTCCACGTTTTGCTTACTCAATGGGTATTGGCTCAATCATGAAAGCCAAGAAGGTCGTTCTTCTAGCTTATGGTGAAAATAAAGCTGATGCTATTGCTGCAACTGTTGATGGTCCTGTTACAGAAGACTGCCCAGCTAGCGCTCTACAAAATCACCCTGATGTAACTATCATCGTTGATGATGCTGCCGCATCAAAATTAAAGTAATAAGTATCAATTAAAATCTAAACAATAAGGAAGCTCAGTATAGTAGCCATAAATGGTTACCATGCTGAGCTTTTTTTTGAAAACTATGATCAATTAAATTACTTTAAATTAGTCATAACCTCTGAAACTATTTGTTCTGGAGTAAGTTTAAATTCTCGCCATAATTCAGCTGTCGTCTCTCGATCATTGAAACGTTTTGCTGCTCCAAAGTTCAAAACATGCACTGCCGTATTTCCATAGAAACGACTAACCTTTTCACCAAAACCACCACTTAAACTTGCTTCCTCTAAGGTGATTACCAATTGATGATCTTGCTCTAAATCTGTCAAAGTCTCACTATCCAATTCAGAGATATCTCGTGGGTCAACTATTGTGGCATCTATATTTTTAGAAACTAACTGTTGCTGAACTGTTTGGGCCAAAGGTAACAGACTACCAACACCTAAAATAGCAACTTGTTTTCCTTGATGTAGAATATTCATCTTATGAGCATTGAAATTATTCAAAGTAGCCGTATGAACACCATTGCTTGGAACTCTAATAGCAACTGGACCAACATTTTGATGAAGTGCCCAGTGCATCATAGCTGTTAATTCTTCTTTAGTCGTTGGTGCTAGATATGTCAATCCAGGAATATTGCTCAACATTGCTATATCAAAGATTCCTTGATGTGTTGGATCCCCCGCACTGATACTGCCACCAGAAACCATTATTGTTACTGGCAATTTATTAATACCCAAATCATGTGACAATTGGTCATAAGCTCTCTGCAAAAAGGTTCCTGAATGGAATACGATTGGACGTAATCCCTGCTTAGCTTGACCAGCGGCAAAACTAATTGATTCTTGCTCGGCAATACCAACATCAAAATAACGTTCAGGATATTTTTGACTAAATCTCTTTAAATCATATGAACCGGGAATAGCCGCTGTAATAGCTGTAATTGGCGTATTATTTTCAGTAATTTCTTTTTCTAATTCCATATGAATTACATCATTATATGTTTCACCTGTTGTTGGGTGCAAAGTTTTGCCTGTGGCAAGATCAAATGGAACATGCCAGTGAAAGGCTTCTTTGTGGTCAATTGCTGGTTGATAACCATGACCTTTCTCAGTATGAACATGCAAAACGATAGGATGATCAATATCTTTAATCTCCCTAAAAGCATTTAGCATCGTTTGAATATCATTACCATTTTCTACGTAACGATAATCTAATCCCATTGCTTTAAATAAATTATGTGAACTCTGTCCGTTAGTCTCTCGTAATTCCTTTAAACCTTCATATAAACCGCCATGATCTTTTGCAATAGCCATTCCATTATCATTTACCAAAATAATTAAATTAGACTTCAAGGTTGCTGCAATATTCAAGCCTTCCAAAGCTAAACCACCAGAAAGAGAACCATCTCCGATAACAGCCATCACGTTTCCTGACTTGCCTTGTAAATCACGAGCACTTGCCATACCTGTAGCTAAAGCAATTGAAGTGGAAGTATGTCCGATATTAAAGTAATCATGGGGACTTTCCTCAGGCGCTGTATATCCACTGACATCATCATAATGCTTTGGATCAAGCCAAGCTTCTTTTCTACCAGTCAAAATTTTATGCGTATATGATTGATGGGAAACATCCCATACCACCTTATCAATAGGTGAATTAAAAATTGTATGAAAAGCAATAGTTAATTCAACTACGCCCAAATTAGGACCAACATGCCCTCCAGTTTGGCCTAACTTTATTTAACAAAACATAACGAATTTCAGCAGCTAATTTGGTCAACTCATCAACACTGAGTTTTTTTAAATCAGCTGGTTGGTTAATTGTATTTAAAATTGGTGTTTCCATTATTTACTCTCTTTCTTTTAAGGACTTTTTTCGATGTTTCCATACTAATACCTAAAGTTCACTCTAGGTCAAGGATTTTACTTTAATAAATTTAAAATAGTTACTCAATTCCTTTTAAGAGTTTGTATTGACAATATCTTCAAGACAAATGTAATCTATTTAAGTTGTGTTTTTTTATTAGGTGGTTAATTATGAAAGAAAAATTATTTAAAAAAGCTGATTTTAATAAATTCGTGGCCGGAGATGCCCATTTTGAAAAAACCTTAACTCGTGGAAATTTAATTTCCATGGGTATCGGTGCTATTATCGGAACCGGTATTTTTATTCTTCCAGGAATTGTTTCCTACGGAACAGCGGGACCCGCGATCACTATTTCCTTTATTTTGGCAGCCATTGTTTGTATTCTGACAGCAATGTGTTTTGCTGAATTATCCTCTACTTTTCCAGTAGCAGGTAGTACTTATTCATATGGAAGTATTATCTTTGGCCAATTTCCAGGTTGGCTGATTGGTTGGGCTTTATGTTTAGAGTACATTTTAGGTGTCTCGGCTGTTTCATCAGGCTTCTCTGCTTACTTTGTCAGCTTGATGAACAGTTTTGGGATAGTTCTACCTAAAGCTATCATCGGACCCTTAGAACCCGCAAATGGGACCTTTATCAACTTACCTTCAGTCATTGTCTTAATTTTAATTTATTTATTACTTCGTCGTGGAATTCAGACTTCAACTAAAATGAATACCGTAATGGTTTTCGTTAAATTAGCAGTAGTTTTAACTTTTATCATTGTTGGTGCTTTTTACATCAAACCAGCCAACTATCATCCCTACTTTCCTATGGGAGGATTTGGGGTAATTAAAGGTGCGGCGTTAGTATTTTTTGCCTATTTGGGCTTTGACGTTATTCCATCATCGGCACCCGAGGTTAAAGATCCTCAGAAAAATATTCCAATTAGTATTATGGTTTCACTGGCAATTTGTGCCATTCTCTATGTGATTCTTTCAGCAGTCTTAACCGGTATGGTCAGTTATAAAGATCTTAACTATGCCGACCCCGTAGTCTTCGCTTTAAATTACGTTAAATTAGGAAAAATCGCTTTTCTAATAACAATTGGTGCTCTGGCTGGAATGTTCACTATGATGCTTAATACCGTTTACGGTGGCTCTCGATTAATCTATGCGTTAGGTCGTGATGGAATGATTCCTAACGCTTTTGGAAAAATTGACGAAAAAGCCAAAATGCCAATTCTTTCCCTTAATACAATTACTCTACTTGCCGTATTATTAGGTGGCTTTGTTTCTCTAAAAGAATTAACTAGTTTAGTTAATATTGGAACACTGGTTTCTTTCACCTTCGTAGCTTCAGGAATAATTAAATTACGACACCGTAAAGACGTTCCTCATAGTGATTTCAAGGTTCCATTTTATCCATGGCTACCAATCATTTCAGTAATCCTTTGTATTCTATTAATGACACAAGTTAGCATCAATTCTTGGATCACTTTCCTAGGCTGGTTTGCAATCGGCGTAGTCGTTTACTTTGCTTATGGTTATAAAAAAGTTAATTAAATTTATCACTTTCTGTAATGAAGAAAAGAACAGTATCTATTGCTAGGACCTTCGAGGTATTTAAATATGCCTGAACCTTTCAATAGACACTGTTCTTTTTTATCCTGATTAGTTGTAATTACCTAGAATTAAGAAAATTTAAATATCGCAAATTTAGGTAAATACTTATCTTTCAAAAACATCAAAATTACCACTAGGATGATAATTGGTAACAATTTTATTGGGAAAAATAGCATAATAAATACTCCCGCTATAATTGGCGATAATAATTCACTCATAATCGTCGTGGCCACAATTGCAACAATAAATAGTTTGTCATATCCACCAAAAATCTGAGCAACAGCGAATCCTTCAATCATTGCTGCAAATGTAATCGGAAAAATATCTCCTCCGCGCCAATTAAAATTCAGACACAATGCCAAAAATAATAATTTAACAATACCCATAATTATTAAAAATTCTGCTGATTTATGAGACCAATTTCCAATCAATAAATCTAAACTATGTTGTCCTGAAAACAATAAATCTGGAGCCAAATAAGAGATCAATAAAATAAAAATTGTTCCTAAACTTATTTTTATAGGCAATCGAAAATTCATTTTATTTATCCACAAGTGGAAAACTTTATAAAACAATTTACAGATTTTCCCAAAGATTATTCCAACAACCATCAATACTGGCAAAAGCCAGATATCCACAAGACTCCAATCAGTTCGTCCTAATTTTAAAATAAATGAGGGTTGATCCGTTTGCTTGATTAAAAGTACAAATGCTAAAAGTCCGTTAATAATAAATACTGGATATAGAATTCGTTTTTGTTTAATTATTGAGGGTATTTTCGGTGCGGAAGCACCGACGTATTTTTGGCGAAATTTAAAGGGATTGAATAATCTCTTCAAAACCAAGCCTAAAGGCAACTGTTTTAATTTATCATATTGGAAATACAAATAGCGTAATTTATCAGCCTGCCAAATAGACAAAGAAATAATAGCACTTAATAAAGCTGCTTCTGGACCAACGCCGGCACCAAAACTCAAAATAACTAAAGTTATCAGTAGATTAAAAAAGACATCATGATAGTCAATCGTTTTATTCAGTTTTAATTCACGAATTGAATCTTGCGAAGTCTTTGGCAAATCAGGCCAACGTTTCAATAAAAAATATAGAATCACACTACCCATAATTACCAATAGTGTTTCAATCAATTTATTATTACTAGACCAAATAAGTTCTGAAGTAAAACCCTCTAAAATTAAAAAACTTGCAGCAATCACACCAATCACCGTGCTTAACATAAGTCCATAAATAATTAAAAAAACTCGTTTGATTTTAATCACCCTCTCTTACAATCGAAAAGTCATAACATCAACATCATCACATAAATAAAGACAACAAAACAGACTAACCTTAATGAGTAATTCTGATTCGACGGAATCGGAATTACTCATTTTTGCTTTTCAAAAGTA
>NZ_BIFW01000004.1 GCF_003967595.1 Companilactobacillus musae
TAAACAGATTTTGACCGGAAATAGTGGCTTGAAAATCACTTAATATTTCTATATTACAAAGCTAGCACTACGCGTTATTTACAATAAACGCTTTTATTAGATTTTTAATTGAAATACTGACCGTAACTCTTGTCATTACTATTGGTTTAACCAAATACTCAATTCCCCTAAATATTTTAATTGGAATAATCTTACCAATAATTTTCATACTGTTATGGGCTACTTTCATAGCGCCTAATTCTCCAAGACGAGGTTCTATATTCTTACAAATTTTTATCGAGCTGATGGTTTTCAGTACTTGCACATATTTATTGATGTTCAAAATATCCATAATGGCCGGATCAGTCTACCTATCAGTTACTTTCTTAAATACTATAATTATTCATCTAGGAAATACATTATCATAAAAAAACAACTTACCATTATTTATATCGACTAAGTACCTGACTGGGATTTATTTTCTCGTAATAAAAATAGACAATTATACAAATCAGAGCAAGTTATTACTCCCTTTAACTTTTACAGTCTTACAATGAATTATTCAGAAGTAAAAGACTGGAGGTAATATTCATGGTACCTATTGAAGATAAAACTTTTCGAGGTTTTGAATTAATGATCATGAAAAATGCCATTGTTGATATTCTAACAACCGATTCTGTCAATATGATCATTAACTATCACGTCGACCCTAATAAAGACAAACGTCCGGTTCAGCCCAGTTTGATAAATCGACTTAACTTCTAAAGTAAGTCACCATCTTCTTTTTTCAGAAAGTGTTATGATGTCAAAATAGACTTTAAACTTTTTGAAAAAATGAGGTTTTAAAATGAATCAAACTATTGATAACTTGTTACAACATGTTTCTGTCCGAAACTTTACTAACCAAAAGGTCACTACTGAACAAAAAAATGCTTTATTAGACGCTGCTCAAAGTGGTTCAACCTCTGAATTTGTTCAGGCATTTTCAATTATTGAAATAACTGATTCAAAGTTACGCCAAGAAATTTCAGATATTACGATTAGTTCACCACATGTTAAAGAAGCTGATACTTTTTATATCTTTGTTGCCGACCTAAATCGCCAAGCCCAACTTCTTAAAGCACACAATCAAAGTCTCGACAGTATCAAAAACATGGAATCCCTTTTAGTTGCAACTGTTGATACGACCATTGCGGCTCAAAATATGGCGACTGCTGCCGAATCAATGAATTTAGGAATCTGTTACATTGGCAGTATTCGCAATAACATCAAAAAAGTTGCTCAAGCAATTGATTTACCAAAATATACTTTTCCACTTTTTGGCATGACTATCGGTGTCCCCGAACTTAAAAATCAGCATAAACCTCGCTTGCCTCAAAAAAATCAAGTTGCTATTAATTCATACAAGCAATTACAAGCCGATAACTTATCGGAATATGATCAAAAAGTTAAAACTTACTATGCTAACCGTAAGTCAAACCCCCAGGACACCACTTGGACAGAAAAGAATTTAAATATCTTTGATCATATCCATCGTCCTGAAGTTGCTGCTTTCTTGAAAGAACAAGGTTTTTCCTTAGAATAATTCATATAGTTATAACTTACATTTATTTGTTGAGTTATAGCTTTTTTTATTTTCTGAAAATTTACATAATTAATACAAAAGTTTACAATAATTGAACACAAAATACACACTACTTTTATATTATTTGATTATAGAAATAAATAATTAGTCTTACCGAATAAAAATTGTAGGTGTGAATGATATGGATAATTTAGGTGATATTTTAAAAGAAACTAGACAACAAAAACGGTTATCACAACTGGAAACAGCCGAAGATATCTGTTCTCAATCGACCCTTTCTGAAATTGAGCATAATAAGTACATCCCCAATACACAACTATTAATCAATCTCTGCCAAAGATTATCAATTGATTTTGATAACTTATCTTTAGCAGAAAATTTTAAAATTGGCAAAGAAAAATATTTCAATCAAAAAGTTAGATCCTTTTATAAAAGCCATGATTATAAAACTTTGCAAGCCTTTTTAAATCGACCAACCGTCATTGAAACAGTGCAGACAAGCAAACAAACACAAGCATATTATTTTTATCTTTCAGTTTGTGCGTTGCGCTTAGAACATGGTTTTGACAATGCAAAGGAATTACTTAAACTCTCTCTAGCTAGTGCCGGTCACAGTCGCAAACAAACCACACTAACTAGAATAGGTAACATTTCTTTAGCATATATCTACGCTCGTCAAGGTCTTAAAACTTCCGCTTATCGACAAATAAGTCTATCCCTCAAAAATATCCACAAAACTGACTACGAGGAAAATCTCAATTTAATTTTCTACGTGGCTGCCCTCTCGTACTTTGAGCTTTCCCAATTTGATTTAGCTATTGAAACTATTGAAGATGGAATTCACTTCACTATAAACAACGGATCACGCTTTATGCTAATCAACAGCATTTATCTAATGGCAAATATTGCTAACGTCATCAAACAAAACAATGCTCATTTAGCACTTAGAAGTTATGATTTATTCAACAATTTTATCCATGAAAGAACGTTTGAAAAAGCAAATTAATGAAAGCGTTATTTTTATTATCCTTAAAATGATATACTGCGAATAAAGGATGGTAATAAAAATGGATGATGTGGAATTATTAATTGAACAATTACAAGCAATCGCTCAAACAGGCAAACATTATAGCAAAGATGTTTTTGATCGAGAACGTTATGAACAATTGGAAACTGTCGCCAAAAAATTAACCACACAACTAACCAACAACGCTACACCTAAACAATTGGATATATTTTTTGACGCTGACACTGGTTATGTAACTCCTAAAGTAGATATTCGAGCTGCAACTTTTAAAGACGACAAGATTCTCTTAGTCCGTGAAAAAAGTAGTGGACAATGGTCAATCCCTGGTGGTTGGGGCGATATCGGTTACTCAGCAAGTGAAATAGCTGTCAAAGAAACCTTTGAGGAAGCTGGAATTCGTACTCAACCTAATCGTTTAATAGCTATCAAAGATATGCAAAAAAATCATTATCCTAAGAAGAATCTCAATTATATCTACAAATTATT
This sequence comes from Companilactobacillus musae, assembly GCF_003967595.1. Classification (GTDB taxonomy): domain Bacteria; phylum Bacillota; class Bacilli; order Lactobacillales; family Lactobacillaceae; genus Companilactobacillus; species Companilactobacillus musae. Next base: position 3,078 of record NZ_BIFW01000004.1, read on the forward strand.
CTTTGAATGTACGCCAGTTGAAGATAACCTTCACAGCGGCGTTGAAACCTCTGATGTTAAATACTTTACTCTCGATGAAGCTTTGAATTTAGATTTATCATTAGCACGAAATATGCGTGAGGATTTTAAGATGGCTTTTGAATGCCACCATTCTGAGAATTGGCAAACCTATTTTGATTAATTGATAATTATATGAGACAAAACAAATAGACCGCTAAAGTATTAATTACCTTAGTGGTCTATTTGTTTTGTCTCAAAATTCTGTACTTATATAGACAGTAGCTCTGAAACGAGCTACACAGAAACTGATTGCATCTGTTTTGCTCTCTACAGTAGATGTGCGTCTTTCAACAACTCTTCAATATAAGTTCCATGGACCTTTTCCATGACCTTCTTCTCAACTAAACGTTCCTTAAATGGCAATTTAATATCTTCAATCTTTTGTTTGCCATCTAAGTAATAGATTGCTCTCAACAATGTACGAACATCAAAGGCTGATCCAAATACTTCTGGAACTCCACGATCAACGTTCAACAATGTATAAACGGCTTCCATTGCTGTTCTAACTGAATATTCTGTCGTAAAGACAGTGTCACGTTCTGTTTCAGCAAAATTACCAATAAAGGCTAAGTTCTTTGAACCTTCTGGTACTACTAGTGGACGGTCGCCGACTTTTCTTGGCATGAAGTATGATGTGATATATGGCATATGTGCTGGAATAGTATTTGCATGATTTTCAGCAATATCTTTAATCTTATCTGTTGGTACACCGATATGGTAAAGCCACTCTTCACAAAGTTCATCACCGGTACATTCAGTAATCTTCTTATTTACAAAGTTACCTGGTTTATCTGAAAATAGTCCATAGACCCAAACTACCAATTCATTATCCTTTTGTCTCTTAAAGTGTTTTTGACGACTAATTGAATATCCATAAAGCCAGTTAGAATCTTTAATGCTTACTGGACCGCTTGTTACAATTGATCCACTGTGAGGGTCTTTTTGACTAATTTTTTCAATATATGGTACGGCTTCGTCATCAGTCAAAGTAATTGTTCCTGAAATTACCCAGTTAGCATCGGGTATATTCTTGCAAAAGACATCAGGATTACCAAAGGCTTTATCTTGTTTAGCCAAATTTTCCCATAGTTGCCAACTACTTCCTAATTCATGCTCAGTTGGTGCTGGGTGTGTCTTATCACCATAAGTTGTACTTTCAGTAATTGAACCGTTGGTAACAAAGACTAAGTCATTTTCAGTAAGACTAACTGTGCTGTTCTTACCGTCAGTTGTCATATCAATTTCTGTGGCAACCTTAGTTCCATTTGAAGTATCAACTTTAATATTATTAACGTGTGTATTATATGTAAATTGAACGCCCTTGTCTTCCAAGAACTTGATCATTGGTTGAATCAAGGATTCATATTGATTGTATTTAGTGAATCTTAATGAAGAAAGATTTGACAATGAATCAATATGATGACAGAAACGCATCAAGTAACGTCTCATTTCCATAGCACTGGCCCATGGTTCAAAGGCAAACATTGTTGACCAATATAACCAGAAGTTTGAATTCAAGAAATCTTCTGTGAAGACTTCATTGATTTTCTTATCGCCCAAATCTTTCTCAGGTGTCATAACAAGATCAATCAACTCTTTGACTGCTTTAGGTGTCAAAGTCAATTGTCCTTCTGTTGGCAATTCCTTACCTTGTTCTTGAATTACTCTGCCGTGAGAAAAACTAGGGTCCTTCTTATTTAACCAATAGAACTCGTCCAAAACAGAAACATCAGGATTTTCCAATGAAGGAATTGATCTGAACAAATCCCAAAGTGTCTCAAAGTGAGGTTCCATCTCTCTACCACCACGGATGATATAACCTTTTTGCTCATTACAAATACCATCCATACTACCACCGGGTAGAGCGAGTTCTTCTAGAACATGAATCTTGTCGCCTTTCATTTGACCGTCACGAACAAGGAATGCTGCAGCAGCCAAACCCGCTAATCCAGAACCAACAATATAGGCCGATTTATTATCAACGCCTTCTGGTTTCATTGGTTTAGCAAATGCTTCATAATTACCATTACTTCTATACATAAGAATCACCTCTTGATTCCATGTAACTGCTTACAGCTAAAATATAGTTCTATTGACACTAAGATACAATAGTAAAATTGTGATTTTTTTGTGAAATTTAGATTTATTTTTAATTATATTTTGAGACAAAATAAAAAAAGAGTGGCATTTGAGACATTCTCAAACATCACTCTCATTTTTAGAATTCTTCATAAACTGCAGGATCTTGGTTTTCTGTACGACCATCTGGTCTAGTTAGATCATTAATTTTTTCCATATCGGATTGTGAAATTTCAAAATCAAAAATATTCATATTTTCGCGTTGTCTAATTGGAGATGAAGACTTAGGAATTGGAATCGTATCTAATTGATATTCCCATCTCAAAATAATTTGGCCAACTGATTTATGATACTTTTGACCCAACTGTACCAAAGTTTCATTCTTCAAAACTGAACTAGCACGCCCAAGTGGGCTCCAATCCATTGTTACAATACCATTTTCCTTATCAAATTGACGCATTTCTTTTTGATTGAAATATGGATGCAATTCGATTTGATTAATAGCTGGTAAAATACCAGTTTCTTTTTGAAGTTTTTCCAAATGTTCAGGTAAGAAGTTGCAGACACCAATTGACTTAACCAAGCCAAATTTTTGGGCATCAATTAAAGCTTGCCAAGCTTCAACATACATCCCACGTTTAGGATTAGGCCAGTGCAACAAGTACAAGTCAAAATAATCTAAATGTGAACGATACAATGATTCTTGTAAAGCGGTAATCGCGTCATCATAAGCATAATAACGACCTGGCAATTTAGAAGTTACCGTCAATTTATCACGGTTAATACCACTTTCTGCAATAGCTTTACCAACTGTACCTTCATTTTCATAATTATAGGCAGTATCAATCATTCTATAACCGTTGTTAATGGCTGAAACTATACTTTGTACACCTTTACGACCGTTCAACTTATACGTTCCAAATCCAAAGTCTGGAATCTGTTGACCATCATTTAATTTATACATAAATACGCCCCTCTCAATAAACTAATATTAACGTACAACAAATTCTGGTATTCAACAATTATTTTAGTTTTTTGGGCAAAAAAAAGTCCTACATCAATCCGTGATGTAGGACTTTAGACCACTTTACAGAAAACTTTGGAATGTGCAAAGCGGTCATTTTGAATCACAGGTAGGCTACCTGCACAATTAATAATACAGGCTTTGCTTCAAAATAGCCAGCCTTTTTCACAAATAATCAATTTTCATCATCTAATAACTGATAAATCTGCTTAGCAGTTGGTTTGACATCGGCCGCAATCCGAGAATAATTCTCTAAAACTATAACGCCGTTCTTACCATTATTGGACATATGAACTACACCTTGAAAACCATATCCCCAGCCATTAGCAAAGTTGTCGTTCTTGCCATGGTACAAACCACCGCCATAGGTACTTGAACTACCAGGCTTGTATAATTCTTTACGAGATTTTTCCGTCAACATTGAACCAGTCAAAATATACTTTTCTACCTTATAAAGATCCGCAGCACTCATATATACTTGCCCAGTTCCTAGTTCATCGAATTCAAACGACCGCTTAGTGTAATAAGCATTTTTGTAATCCAAGCGAGCAGATAAAGGATCAATATTATTATAGCCATTAGCCTTTTGCAAACTAGGTTTCTCATCATAAGCAAAAATAGTATGTTTTAAATCAAGCTTTTTGATGAAAGCATGCGTAAATAATTTCCGATAGGACTTACCTGTAACCTGTTCCAAAATGCCACTTAATAAATTGTAATTAATTGGTGAATAAAACCACTTATTATACAGAATGCTAGAGAATTTAATATTATCAATATCGTTATCAATAATGTCAGAATCAGACATAACCTTATCTGGTCCTACATCCCCCTTCAATACCAAACCAGAAGTCATATCTAGCATCTGTCTAATTGTAATTTTTTTACTACCAGGTATTTGTGGATAAAATTTGGCTAATTTATCTGATAATTTGAGGCGTTTTTTCTGCACTTGTTTCATAATCAACGCCGCCGTCATAGACTTTTGAATTGAATCAATTTCGTAAGTAGTATTCTTATCGTTATAAATGCCATTATAAAAATCAGAATAACCACGACTTGTTTGATAAATTGGTTTGCCATCTTTAACAACCAATAAGGTTCCTGAATAACCTTTATTATCCAATAAGCTATTAACCTTCTGATCGAAATCATCTCCGGCCGTCGGATCAACTGAACTATCAGCTAAAACAATCGTGCTAGAAAAAGTTCCTAAAAGAATTATTTCTAACATCAAAATAGGTAAAAATGTTTTTTTCATATATATACACCTGTGAAACCTACTACGTACCTTCCCATATCGTAATTATAAATTAACTTGGTCAAAAACAATAATAATAAACTCGATACCTTATCGCATTTCACACCCCTATTCAGTCGTTATGTTAAAATATAGCCAATACAAAAAGAAGGAGATTTAAATGAATACAATAATAATAATTGCTATTATCTTAGTGATAATCGTTATCTATGCTGGCATGTACAATAGTCTAGTTAAAGCTCGTAATCGTGCTCGTGAATTCAGCTCACAGATCGATGTACAACTAAAACGTCGGACTGATTTGATTCCTAACCTAGTTGAAACCGTTAAAGGTTATGCCAAACATGAAAAGGAAACTCTAGCTCAAGTTATTGAAATGAGAAACAACGTTACTAATGCCAACTCACTTCAAGACAAAGTTGATGCTGACAATGCTTTGACTGGTGCTTTGAGACAAGTCTTTGCTTTGGCCGAAAGTTATCCTGATCTAAAAGCTAACCAAGAATTCTCTCAATTAATGGAAGAACTTTCCAACACAGAAAACAAAGTTTCTTATGCACGTCAAGCTTACAACAGTCAAGTACAGGCTTACGATACAGCTATCCAAACTTTCCCACGTAATATTATTGCAGGTATTCATGGCTTCAAAGAAATGAATTTCTTGCAAGTTCCTGACGTGGACAAAGTTGCTCCTAAAGTTAAGTTTTAATCGAGGTAACTTATGATTTACCAGCAAATTGATCGTAATAAACGTAAAACTTACTTGATATTTTTCATTTTCTTTTTGTTATTAGCTGCTTTGGGAAGTTTCATCGGTGCTTATTTCTTCGACAATATTTATTCAGGAATAATTATTGCCCTAGTAATTGCTATCGTCTATACACTGATAACTTACTTTCAATCAACTAGTATCGTTATGCAAATGAATGGTGCTAAAAAACTTAATTCAGCTAAAGATGCTCCTGACCTTTGGCATATTATCGAGGACTTGGCAATGGTTGCTGATATTCCATTACCAGATATTTATATTATCGACGATCCAAGTCCAAATGCCTTCGCCACTGGTCGCGATCCACAACATTCAGCTGTAGCCGTTACAAGCGGCTTATATAAAATGATGAATCGTGAAGAACTTGAAGGTGTTTTAGCACATGAAATCTCTCACGTTAGAAACTACGATATTCGAGTTTCAACCATTTCTGTTGCTCTGTCATCAGCAGTCATTTTAATTTGTTCCATTATTGGTAATGCCTATCGTTGGTGGATTCCAATGCGAGATGATGATCGCGATGGCAACAATTCCAACGCCATTCGTGTTGTTTTGTGGTTAGTTGGTTTAGTCTTCGCAATTCTAGGACCAATGATTGCTAGTTTAGTTCAAATGGCAATCTCTAGAAATCGTGAATATCTAGCCGACGTTTCTGGTGCAGAACTTACTCGTAATCCTCAAGGCTTGATCAACGCCCTAGAGAAATTACAAGAAAGCACCAAGCCAATGAAAAAAGTCGATGATGCCAGTGCCGCATTATATATCGATGATCCAACTAAGAAAAAGCATTTTTCAGGGCTCTTCGATACCCATCCACCTTTGGATAAACGTATTGCGGCACTGAAAAAAACATTTGAATAGTAACTTTGAACTGATCTTGATTACTATTATTAAGGTCAGTTTTTTATTCTTATTTTAGAAATCGTTTTATTTCAAAATAAATATACAGTTATATAGTTTTTAACTATTACACTATATACGAATTAAATTATACAATTCAGCAAATATTGTTCAAGATTTCTGAAAGTTTATGATAAAATCAAACATGAAGACAATCAATCTTCGTAGTGAGGGGAAATATTATGTATATGTTGTTATTAGTCGTTTTAGGGGCGATCGTGTTATTCACCACGTTCATGGTCAAACCCAAACGTCGGATTCATCGACGCTTAGTTTCATTGGGGGTATTGCTAGTTATAGTTGGTGGTTCAGGAATCTATGAATCCTATCAGAACACTGGACAAGAAACAGGTGACAATCCGCGACAGTCGGAAAAATCCACAACCTCTTCTAGCTCTGATTTAGCCAATCTAGACTATCAAGGCAACCAAGAAATCACCGTCAATAACAATAATCCTACTTTCACAAAATCCGAACTAAATGTCTCGAACGGTCCTTGGCAACAATTCGCTGACTTGGACAATCTTAACCGAGCCATTCAGGCAGATGCATTATTGAGTAAAAGCTTGATGCCTACCGCAAAACGTGAACCTTTGTATGTCAACCCTACTGGTTGGCACAACAAACACATTAAGGGAGGCTGGCTATATAATCGATCACACCTAATTGGTTATCAATTGACAGGACAGAATAATAATCCTAAAAATTTGATGACTGGTACACGTTCGTTGAATTCACCAGAGATGCTCAAGCATGAAAACGATATTGCTTATTACATTAAGCAAAACCCTAACAATTATATTAGGTATCGCGTTAAACCGATATATCGTGGCAATGAATTAGTTGCTCGAGGAGTTCAAATGATGGCTGAATCAATGACTGCCAATGGTCAACCAGATAACGGAGTTTCTTTCAATGTCTATATCTTCAACATTGAAAAGGGTGTCAAGATTAATTATAGTGATGGTACCAGTGTAATTAATAATAATTATTAAGGAGATGGTCGTAGTGCAATATAGTACAGGTGATAAGGAAATTTTCGATCTAATTAAAAAGGAAGAGAACCGACAAAATAGAAATATTGAGTTGATTGCTTCTGAAAATATCGTTTCTGATAATGTTAGAAAAGCTCAAGGTTCAGTTTTAACTAATAAATACGCTGAAGGATATCCTGGGCATCGTTATTATGGTGGTTGTGAAAACATCGATCAAATCGAACAAATCGCAATTGATCGTGCCAAAAAATTATTCAACGCTGAATACGTTAACGTTCAACCACATTCAGGTTCACAGGCTAATGCTGCCGCTTATCAAGCAGTTTTAAAACCTGGTGATTCTGTTTTGGGTATGGATCTTAATGCTGGTGGTCACTTAACACACGGATCAAGAGTTAACTTTTCTGGTAAAGTTTATAACTTCCATTCATATGGCGTTAATAGTGAAGGCTTGATCGACTACGATAACGTTCAAAAGATTGCTGAAGAAGTTCAACCAAAACTTATCGTTGCCGGTGCTTCTGCTTATAGCCGTATCATTGACTTCAATAAGTTTAGAGAAATCGCAGATTCAGTTGGTGCTTACCTAATGGTCGACATGGCCCATATTGCTGGACTTGTTGCCGTAGGTCTTCACCCTACTCCAGTTGGAGTTGCTGATATTGTAACTACTACTACTCACAAAACACTACGTGGACCTCGTGGCGGTATGATCTTAGCTAAAGCAGAACTAGGTAAAAAGCTTAATTCTGCAGTCTTTCCAGGAACTCAAGGTGGTCCTTTGGAACACGTTATTGCTGGTAAGGCAGTTGCCTTTGGCGAAGATCTACAACCTGAGTTTAAAACTTACATGGAACAAGTTATCAAAAACGCCGCTGCTATGGCAAAAGTTATCAATGATGCTGATAACCTTTCCGTATTAACTGGCGGTACAGATAACCACTTGCTTAATGTTGTTTTAACAGAATGTGATTTGAACGGTATGGAAGTTCAAAACCTTCTTGATTCAATTCATATCACTACTAACAAGGAAGCCATTCCAAATGATCCATTGCCACCAAAATATACATCTGGACTTCGTCTAGGTTCTCCTGCTATTACATCAAGAGGATTCGATGAAAAGGATTGTGAAGAAGTAGCTCGCATTATTGTTGACGCTATTAAGTATCATGATGATCCAGAAAAGCTCCAAGAATTGGATGCACGTACAAAAGCTTTGACTGACAAGCATCCCGTTGAATTTAACTAAAAATTGTATGTAAAAAGCGGACCTCTATTTTAGAGATTCGCTTTTTTTGTGCTTATTTGTTGTTGAATGATAAAAAAATTCTATTATTCATAATAATATTTCAATACTATTAAATATCTGTTTTGCTGAATAAATAAGATGATTCTACCCATTCATTTGTAGCAACACGATAATATGTGACACCTGCATATTTCTTTACTTGATCAGAATACCAGGGAGTCCCATTACTTAAAGCTCGATTAGTAATATCAAAAATTTTACCATCAGTAGTCGAAAATCCTACTAGTGGCACGTAAAGATCTCCATTCTTATTAACAACTCTCACTACTTCCTTATGCATAGTGACAATGGCTGTTTCAGGAGCGGATTCGGGATCAACCTTTGTATATGTTGGAACCTGTAATATTCTGTATCCTGTTGCCGTTCTCTGAATAGAGATAGTATCTTGACTAGGTACATAGCCCTTCACTTCAGGTGTTTCCTGTGTATCAATATCACCAACATTTTTTGCATTAACAATATCAGTAGAAACTATTTTTTTTCCGCCATCAACATTAACCCCAAAACTTAAACTAGTTAATATCCCACCATATGGATCATTGAAATCTAAATAATTGTCTTGATTAGCATCTGCCTGGACGATTGTTTCTCCATCTGCATATCCAATAATAGGTACGGAAATGGGTGCAGTTATCAATAACATTGCTGCAGTTATTCCTAAATACTTAATTTTTTTATTCAATTTAATTCCCCCATAGATTTTATTTTCTTCTAAAGAATAACAAATCACTGTGTCACATTATGACAATCTAAGTGTTTCTGTTAATTTTTTCATTTTTTTATAAAAATGAAGCTATCCTAAAATATTCAAAAAAACGAACTTCTACGTAATTAGAAGTTCGTCTTTTTGCGATTCATTTATTTATTGTTGAGTGATATATAATTCTATTGAACGTCGCTTGCTGCAACCCATTCGTCTGTGGCTACACGATACATCTTTACGCCATTAATTGTGGCTGATCTATCAGAATACCATGGAGTATTCTTTGCCAAAGCACGATTTGTCACTGCTTTACCTGTTGAAGTATAAAGACTAGCTTGTTTATTTGTATTTACGGTTGTGCTATTTGGAAATACTTCTATACCGTCTGATTTTTTGATCCATTCATTTGTAGCAACGCGATAATATGTTGTTCCGTTAATGTCCATTTGTCTATCAACTCCCCAAATTGAAGTTTTAGATAGTACTGGAGCTGTAAGATTTCCTTTATCATCATATGTAGCCGCATCTATTAATGGTGAGAAAGTTGTTACCCAATTTGTTCCAGGAACAGTAACATTATTATCATCAGAGCTTGAATTGTCAGAAGAACTGTCCTTTGTATAAATTATTGGACTATCAAGAGTAGTAAACCCTAATACCTTATTTGTCTTCCATTCAAGTTTCAAACCCATCAATTCAGTTGGATGGTTAACTGTATAGCCATCAAATGTTTGCAATTTAGCATTTGCATATCTTTTTCCAGAAAATTCACCTGGTGACATTGTTACATCATCAAATGAAACTGAAATTTGTTGACCATCTTTAGTTGCAGGTACCATACCACTAATTGTATAAGTACCATCATCATTCTTAATAAAATCTTTTACAGCATATCCTGGCGCACTTGCTGCCTCTACTTTTGTTTCCGTGGTAGTGCCAAGAACTGGTGCTGCGATTGGTGCAACAGCTAACAAAGTGGCTGCGACAACACCGGCATATTTAATCATTTTTTTCAAAATCTTTTCCCCCAATAAAAATATTTAATTTACTTCTAAATAGTAGCAAACCACTGTGTCACATTATGACAATATGACCGTTTTAAAATAAATTTTTCAAAAAATAATTATTTTTGAAAAAAGAAAATAATTTAAATCACAACTTGATATAAATAGTTATATAAAATGATTATCATGATTTTAATTCAAAGTGTAGTATGTATATATGAACAGTTTCATTAACATATGAAATACTTTCATTTGTATATTCTAATTAGGGGGATTATCAAGTGAGATTATCTAAACTCAAAATTATTTTCTCAATATTATTTATATTAACTTTAGGATTTATTAGTCATACTACTCTAGTTCAGGCTGTAAATGCGCCTAGCAAAGATTCGGTCTTCGAAGATGCACCTGACGGCTTGAATCTAAATGGTTTGATTGAAAATCCCAATTACGAAAACGGTACTAACGACGCCAAGCTCAATACTGACTTTCCGGTCAACATTGTGGAAATGCTAACCAAAGACGGCGGCACCGATCAAATCAGTTCTTTTTGGGGTAAGAAATATAAAAGTGGCGATTCTGGTGCATTGAACAACTACTTTGATTTAACCAAGAAGCAAACTATTTCAGCTTGGATTTATATGGGAGATGTTTATCACTACTATCGTGAAACAACTTCTAAAGACACTGATTATACTCCTGGTATGAATGACAACAAAGCACCAGATGGTTTAGCTCTTGTATTACAAAATGATGATCGGGGTGCCAAAGCTATCTCAACTGCTATTTCCGGTGATGATAAGGGTTCTCCTTCTTATGGTGAAACACTCGGCGTTTGGGGTGGTAGTACAACTGATCATTCACCTGCTATGTCTTCGGGTCTCACATATCCTAGTAGCAGTTTATTCCACGAAAAAATTCAAAATGGGGCTATTCAGAATAGTTTCGCATTGGAATTAGATAATGTACAAAACTATCAGGCTCCTAGTTTGAAAATAAAAGACATTAATTATCAGAAAATAACTGGTAAAGATGACTAATTTGATGTTGCAAACGACTATAAAGGTCAACATTTAGCAGTTGGTTATCCTGGTGATAAAGACGAATATACTGACTATTCAACTGATGGTTATCTGTCTGGCTTTTTAACATCTAGTCGTGGATATTATTTTTCACAAAAATATCAAAGTGGTACTTCTAATAACGTTCAAATATCAGGTTACTTATCTGATAGTGCAGCAGATATGAATCTTGATAAATCTTGGAAACACTTAACATTCAAATACACTCCTGTTAGTTCAACTACGGCTAACTTTAGTTATGCCTTTAATGACCAAGAACGCGATGGTACAGCTAAACCTGCATATCTACGAAACACTGGTAATGGATCAATCGATCTCACTAAACTAGGAGATAGTAAGGATGTTCGTTGGGGATTCACAGCTTCTACTGGTTCTCAATATTCCGCTCCTAATGACGTAGCTATCGTTATGCAACAAATGCCAAGTACCGCTAATGTTCAAAGTTCAGTTAAATTAACCGATATGTCACAATACAATAGTGATGGAACCTTGGGCCGAGATATTAGCAATTTAAATGAAAACAAAGGATACAGACCAAGCAATCCCAATCCTATTTCTTCATTTATCAATAACCCTTCCTATAATGTTGCCAATAAAGATAACCTACGTTTCCAATATGGTCTAACCTATACATCAGGAACTCTAGAAACTGGTGAAATTAATGCTAGTTTAAAGTTACCTGAAAATGTTGATTTCACGCCTGATTCTTCTAGCAATAATCAAAATGTTGGTAAAATTGTTTACGCTGGTACGAATAATAGTAGTCAAGACATCCCTGCCAGTGATATTACAGAGGATTCTGATGGTAACAAAGTCATTAATCTCAAGCTCAAAACTATGGACAATGCGGGTCAACAAGCAACTGTTTATCTATATGGTCAGGCTGATTCCGATACAACCCCTAAATTAGTTGAAGGTGAACCAACTTCTTTCGATAGTCAAAACTACATTGAAGATGTTACTTCACCAACCTTTATTATTAACGACCAGTTACAAAACTCTACCACTAAGGCGGAACAAGATGTTTCCTACAATGACGACGTTACAATTAACGGAACAACTAACTATGCTCATGATTCCACATTTGATGGTAATGATTTAACTATCCATACCACAATCAATGGCAAGGCTTTAGATGATACCCAAGTAGAAACTACTAAAGGCAATAAAAATGCCGACTATTCTATGGTCGCTACTAAGGCATCATCAAGTGGCAGTCCTTTGAAAATCGGCAAAAATACTGTTGATGTTTATGCTGTTGATTCAATGAACCGTGTTTCTAACATTCAAACTTATACAATTAACGTTAAAGATTATAAAGACCTTACTCTTACAGCCACTGATAAAGATCCGATGACTGTAGAAATTTCTGATTCGATTCGATTAAACAGTCAAGCTCAATACAGCAATGGCGACAAAATCACCGATATCGGACCAATATCAGGATATCTCAAGATTGATGATGGCGACTTTGAAAAGACGACTTTCAGTGGTGGTTCAGCGGTTTCTGATATCACTAACTTATACTTGGACTTAGCCGCTGTTAAACTACCTGTCGGACAACACACGATTAAGTTATATATTAATGACGGCGTTCGTGATTCAAATACGGTCACTTATCATATCAACGTTATCAATAAAAAGTTGATTTTAACTGCTAATTCAAGTGATACTAATCAAACGGTTTACGACAACAGCGATGTAACTCTCCGTGGTAGCTTTGCCTACGATGATACTTCTGATTTTGCAAATAAAACTACAAGTATTAAGTATCAAATAACTAGTGCAGACGGTACTAAACAAGCCGAAGTCACTAAAGAAGTCGACCCTCAGAGTACTAACAAAGCTAACTTTTCACTTGATTTGGAACCTATCGGTAAAAAACTTCTTAGTGGAAACTCTACTCAAAATGTTAATGACTATTTAAAGACAGCTACCGGTCTAAAGGTAGGTAAAAACGAAATTACTGTAACTGCTTATGATGGCAAGGATGCGACATCTAATACTGCTACATACATTGTTAATATTCCTGATATCACACCTACTATCTCATCTTCTAAACTAAGCCAAACAGTTATTTCCCAAATGAAACTTAATTTTCCAATCGAATTTACTTACCCAGATGTATCAAGTCACAAATATCAATTACAAGCACAGGATCTAGCTATCTTTGCGAATGTCAAAGATAGCTCCGATGATCCGACTATGACTGTTCTTGATCAACCGAAAACTTCAGAGGGTAAAGTTGATACTCCATATACTCTCAAAGCTCAATCTCAATGGGCCAAAAATTTAATTGTCGGTAACAATGATCTTTCGGTTTACTTAATGGACCCTTACTTAAGAAAAACTAACACTTTGGATTATCAACTAGATGTTTTACCAAAGGGTACTCAAATAGAAGTTGGCAATTACCACTTTGAAACTATTGATCCAAAAGAGAAAATTGACGATTATGTAAAACGTGATGGTAATTGGAACGTAAAAATTGACAGTTATCACGACAAATGGAATCTCAGAGCTCAAGCTGATAATATGTTGCACAAGAATATTGCTGGTCAATACACTGATGTTTCTAACCTAGAATTGGTCGATTTTGACAAAGACAGCAGTTCAGCTACTTCCCTAACTCAAAATCCTATCGTTGCTTCAGGTGATACTAGCGATTCAGCAACTCCCGTTTCTTATAACCTCTTCGGATCAAATAGTGATTCTAACGACGGTATCCTACTCAAGACTAACGGAGTTCCTTTGAGTGGTGAATATAAGAGCACAATTAAGTGGTTGATTTCTGATTCAATTTAATTTTCCAGACACAAAAAAACAGACCTTATCAAAATTGATAAGATCTGTTTTTTTTGCTTACTAATCTTCAGTATCAACTGAAATAGCAGCTTTTTTCGACCTGTGTTCATATCTGTAATAAAGTACAAACCCAACAAGACCAAATACCACTGGACCAAGAATTGTCCAAAGAGCATCTGTATATGCGCCTTCCATAATTGGTTGGAGCAATGTAAAGATAATAGCGAAAGCTAATACTAAGAAGACAATCACTGTAACTGTCCACATAGCCTTCTTATTCTTATAGAACAAGTAAGGCTTTTCAATATCTTTGTTCATATTAAAGAATGGATATGCACCAACTAAGAACAAATATGGAACTGTTGTTGAAACATTAGCCATCAATGTCAAAACATTATAAAGTGCTTTGGCATTCTTACCACCCATATCAACGATCAAGATAAGGACGATAACAACAATAGCTTGAATCCACATTGCATAAGCAGGCATACCATGTTTATTTAACTTTGTAACCTTTGCAGGCCACAAATCTTTTGGAGTTCCTAATATAAATGACTTCAATGGTGAATAAATCAAAACAAAGAAAGCACCCATATAAAGAACGAACATATCAAAACCAGTAAATCTAGCTAACCACTCACCTAATGTAATGGCAGCGGCACTACCTAATCCAATATGATTACCAAATTGATAACCAAGATTACTCATCATAACATAAGTAATATTACCCAAGTTAACATTACCTTTGGCAATAACAGTATTCCAGTTAGCACTCATTGACCAACAGAAGATTGTTAGTGAATACATTAATGCCATAATAACGGCGGCAATTAAAACACCACGTGGAAAATCACGCTTAGGATTCTTCATACTATCTGTAACACCACCAACAGATTCCATACCACCATATGCAAAGATTGCATAAACAATAAAGGAAACCATCCCTAATGGTGAAGAAAAAGCAGGATTAGCAGAATGAATAAAAGTATCTAATCCATTAATTGGTTCAGCTGTGTGGAAGCCTGACATAAATAGAACTGCCAAACTCAACACGAAGAAAATAACTTGCAAGGCAATTGTCATGATTCCACCAAAACTTGTGATTTTGGTAATAGTATCAATACCTTGTGAAGCTGTAAATGTAACAAAAATAATCCAGAGAACAGCTAAAATACCAATAACTTGTGTAGCACTTAATCCAAACATACCCCAAGTTTGAGTTGCATCATGGCCAGCAAACATCGTTGACAATGGAATCCAAACTTTTGAAGAAGTTGACACTAGCCAAACTTCCCATGAAGCTAACCACATAAAGGTACCGATGAAAGCCCATTTTGCACCAACGGCTCCCTCGATCCAAGAATAAATTCCACCTTTTGCTTCATTAAAAGCAGAACCATATTCCGCTACCATAAATCCTACTGGTAGAAAGAAGAATAATGCAGCGAAAATATACCAAACAATACTTGCTAATCCCATCTGCTCGTAAGCAACAGTTGTATTAGCGAATCCAAAGATCGCCGTGAAAATCATCATTATTAAACCAAATAATGTGATTGTTTTTTTCGACGAATTACCATCATCCATTATATAAAACCCCTCATTTAATTTTCAAAGTACAAATTTTTATAAATTCATATCTGTCTTGAAGTTTAGAGGTGAAAAATCAGTCGAGTCCGTAATTAACTGAGCAATTAGCTCTTTATAGCCATCAAGTGAAACTTTTGCCATTTCAAATGAAGCCTTTGTTAAATAATTAGGTAATTTATCATCATCTTTGCTCAAGGCTTGCTTATCAAAATCATTCAACATTTTGCGAAGTGTGATATTGATATCCTTTTGCTTGGCTTGGAAATCTTTTCCAAGTTCTTTGTAGTGACCATCTAATAAAACTCCGGCCAATTTATAAGTCCAATAAGCTGACTTACCATCATATGGTAGCTCCCCGAGTTTGTATTCTTCAGGAGTATCAGTCATACCCATATAAAACGGTACATAGATACTTTGTGAGGCAACACCCATAGCTAACCATTGAACACAAGCAATTTCAGGAGCCATATTGGGTCTTATTTGCAAGACGTGTGACTCTTGAGTTTTAGCCAAACTGATTGGACGATAACGTTTGCTATTAGCTGACTTGTTCAAAGGATCGAATTCGGTCTTTTGATAGTGAGATGCTAAATAGTCTTGTGCGTCATCAACACTTAACAAACGATTTGCCTTCTTAATGAAAGCTAAATCTTCACTTTCTGGGCTCTCATCAGTCGCACCAGAAAATTGTTGTTGTCCCCACCAAACACGGGGAGTACTGTAAATTTCATCAGACAAATCGTGTGTTCCAAAAATTTCTCTAAAATTAAATCCATTGGGTCTAACATTCAAATGATTATCTTCAACGAATTTCTTAATATCTTGGCGATACAAGAAGTTGTTTGAATCATCAAAGTTTATCTCTTGAATAGCTAGTTGATTGGCAACAACCGCGTAACTATCGTCGGGGATACGTTGCGCAACCCAATAATGACCTGATCCACTTTCAAAGTACCAAACTTCGTCTTTATCCGAGAACAAGACGCCGTTAGTTTCACAGGTTCCATAATCTTCAACAATCTTACCTAGACGCAAAACACCTTCCCGAGCGGTTTGAACATAAGGTAAAACTACTGTGATCATGGCTTCTTCGCCAATACCATTTTCAACAAGAGGATCAACGCCTAATACACGTTGGTTTGAATAAGCACTTTCAGTAGCACTCATTCCAACGCCATATTCGTTAAAACCATCCTCTTCAAATAATCCTTCTTTAAAGGTCCATTCAGGAGTGGCAGAATATTTATAGCGAATTTTAGGTAGGTCTATTTGAAAATCATTGGCTTTAGAAACGAATTTTTGATCATCATTAAATTCTTTATGTTCATGGATTACAAAATGTTTGGGCCATGAAGCCTTAGCATCTTCATTTCTTCCGATAATAGTTGAACCATCAACGGTAGCATTCTTTCCAATCAATATACTTGTACAAGCTGATAAAGAACTTTTGTTATATTCTAATGCCATCTAATCACCTTACTTAAATTTTACTGCGGTACCATATGCTGCAACTGTTTCCATGTCAGCGCTGATCGAATCAGAATCAAAACGCATCATTACCACCGCATCAGCTCCCATGTCCAAAGCATTTTGACGTAAACGGTCAATTGCAATATCACGAGCTTCTGTCAGTAATTCCGTATAAGCTTTAATTTCTCCACCAACAATATTTTTAAAACCAGCGCCGATATTCTTGACGACATTTTTCGATTGAGTCGTTAGTCCAAAAACTTCACCGATAATCTCGTAGTCACGACCTGGTACATTTTCAGTTGTAGTAACTAATATCTCGCTCTTCTCCATTGATTCACCTCACAAAAATAATTATTTCACTCCATTAAATAATGTAACACACAAATACCCCAATATGGTTATAACTCAAGAATAATTGTGAATTATTTTCAATATAAATATATAAATAAAAAAAGCTATCACAACGCTGTGATAGCCTGTCTTGAATCACTTTATGTGATTACTATTTATCGGTTTTTTCATTGATTTTTTTAGCGACTTTGTCTACTACTTCATCAGCTTTTTCTTTGGCTTTGCTCATTTTTTCTTGAACTTTGCCTTTCAATTCTTGCTTGTCATCGCCAGATGCTTTACCGACCGCCTGATTCGTTTTACCTTTGACCATATCTTTTTTACTTTCCATACTCATAATAAAACTCCTCTCTTATTTCTTCTATAAATAAAGTTTAGCAAGTTGCTGGTGGATTGGGCAAGTTTTTAGATTCTTCAAAATTTTGATTTTTAATAAAAACAAAATAACACCTACTAAGAGATCAAGGTTTGGATATTGTGAACCTTTAATCTTTTAATAGATGCTATCTGTTTTATATTATTTTGAAATTTAGAACATTTAATTACTTATAGGAACAACGCATTTTCAATGTTCCAACTTATGAGTTCTTAATGTAAAACTACCTATATTATATCAAGAACTACAAATCGATAGTCATAACCATCTGGCAAATGAAATAAATTACGGCGACAACAATAAACATTTGTACAAAACTTATGTTACGACCAACTCTTTGTGTCTTTCTCTTTTGATGTAATCTATCGATTCTCGTCATTTGTTACACCCGCCTTTCTTATTTATGTCTATACCTTTATTTTATATATATTTTTTAAAATGTTCACTTTCTAAAGAATCCTTAAACAAATAAAAATAGTTAGGTCATTTTCGACCTAACTATTTGACAATTGATTTATTTTGCTAAACTTTTTAATCCTTCTTAACACTGTCCTTAAAGAACTCTACCGTAATATCGAAGATTGGTTTCATAATAGCCATGATCATTAATGCCAAATCGACAAATAATAATTTAACCATCCAAGTTACTGACATTGATGTCGTAAAATGGAAGTATAAGGCAAATAATCCTAAGAATACCGCCACAAAAACGAAAATATAAATTACTACAAGTCCCACTAAGTTTTCTACTTCTGTTTCTTTATGTTTCACGATATTCTCCCCCTCATTCAAGCCTTTTTGTTAACGCTTACATTATACCATTATCAGTATTCTAGGAACAGAAATCGTAAGAAAAGAATTAAGAATAAAACATTTTTTCTGTATAAAAAATCTCCATGTAGCAATCGTCAAAAACGGTCACCACATGGAGATTATTTATCATTCAAAAGCTTATCTTATTCTCTAAAAGTTAATTTCAAAAAAAATATTGCTATTTATTTGATTATTGAATCAGATGCTATTAGTATAGGTGTAGTTAAAAAAATGATGAGATTAAATTAATTATAAAAGTATTATGCCCTGGGGGGTCATTCCTAATGAAATTATCAAGAATTATTACTTTATCTGCCGTATTAATGATGGCAACTTCAAGTTCTTTTGCCATTGCACAAAAAAATGCCGATGCATCAGCTGTCGCAACCACAAATGCCAGTGGTATTACTAAGCTATATACTGCAAACGGTAAACTTATTTCTAATCGTGCCTTAGCTCCTAAAACTGATTGGGCTGTTGGTAACGTTATTACTGTCAATGGTGAAACATTATATCAAGTATCAACTTCAGAATACTTAAAAGCCAGCGATGCCACTCTATCAGGCACTCCGGTTAATAGTAACAATACAAAAGCCACAACAACGGTTGCAACTGAGGCTCAAAGTAGCACTGAATACACACCTAATATGAATAATATTAATAAATACTTTGTTGAATACGTCAATGCTCTTCACAAAGCCAACGGTACAAGCCCTGTTAACGTTTCTAATGATGTTGTGACTTACGCTGCTCAAAGAGCCGATCAACAAAACGGTAACAATTTGGATCACAGTACGGCTACTAAGAATATGTCAGAAAACCTTTCTGGTGCTGGTTTTGACTATATTATTAAGACCGCCGGTGCTAAATCCGACAAACAAGTCGCTTTCTTCCTATTGAAACAATGGTATGACGAAGACAACTGTGTCGATGCACTTGGCACTGCTGGTCACTTTGGTCACCGTGCTGCCCTTATTTATGGTGGTCCTAATGTTGGATTAAGCATTAACGACAAAAATTCAGCCTATGAAGCCGACTGGAACGTCGATGACCTCAATGCTGAAAAACAACTCTACAACTATACAGGTACC
This sequence comes from Companilactobacillus musae, assembly GCF_003967595.1. Taxonomy (GTDB): domain Bacteria; phylum Bacillota; class Bacilli; order Lactobacillales; family Lactobacillaceae; genus Companilactobacillus; species Companilactobacillus musae. The sequence goes on from NZ_BIFW01000004.1 coordinate 22,763, forward strand.
AATCCTGATACCAAATTTATTTCTGAAGACTCAGTTCAATAAACTCAATCTTAACCATGACCTAAAGTAGATTCTCTACTTTGGGTCTTTTTTTATGTTCTCTTTTTCAAGAACTAATTTGACTTAAACTTAATAGAATTGATGAGATTAAATTAATGTTTAAATCCAAATGAAATATTCAAGATGTATCTTGATTACAAGAAGAATTATACAAGTATACGAATAGCCATGTGATTCAAGTTTCGATAGAATTGTTTTTCTAAACTGGAATTTTTCATAATTGAATCAGTTTCACTCTACTTTTTGACTTTAAAAATCACTATAAATATATTTCTATTACCGTAATATCGGGATTTGTCAGTCATTAATACTCCAAAGTATAAAATAATATTTCTTCTATTCTGGTCAATTTATTCATTTACATCCTTTTATAATACGAATTGGATAGTAAATAACAAGCAAATAAATAGACAATAAGAAATAAATTAAGAGGGGTATTTATTATGAAGAGAATTAATAATGCAAAAAACTTAAATAAGAAATTCATCGTAACTGCCCTCGGGGTAGCCGCTTTAGGATTCCAACTAATGCAAACCAATAACGTAAAAGCTGCTGATGTCAAAGCTGATACTGATTCTAATACTGAACAAGCTAGTGACACTCAAACAAAAGTCAGTTCAGTAGCTGACAGTACTCCTCTAAAATCAGTTTCTACTATTAATAGTGATAATAGTGGTACCGAATCAAATAATAATGCAAATGCCGAACAGGAACAAAGTTCCGACACAAATGCTGGTGAATCCAGTAAAAATGCCGATTCTCAAGAAAAAGTTGCTGATTTATCAAAAACAGATAGTCCTGTAACAAACGATTCTGAAAATTCTGCCGATGATTCAACTACTGAAACTAAATCAAATACTAATAACGATAAAACTACCACTAATGAAGAATCAAAAACTCCAACAGATTCCCAAGCTGACAATACTGTCACAAGTACAGATCCAGCTCTTATTGACGAAACTCCTGCTGGCAGTGAAGCAAATGTAGATACGACTAATGATCCTATCCAAAGTAATATTAAGATCACTGCCACAAATTCAAATGGTACAGTGTCATCTACATCAACTGCCACTAAAGGTGCTTCCGCAGTAATCAATTCCGATTCAACTTCGGCTAATATTGTTTTAACTATTACCAATACATCAGACGAAAAACAAGATGATTACGGTGAAACAATCAGATTACCAAAACATTTTCAAGATGCTCAACCTGCCGGTTATAGAACCTCGAATGTTGTTGTTTCAGACGATTTTGATGACACACTTTTCATTTCCGGTTTACCAGAAGGCGCTGAAGTGGTTTATACTACTTCAGATAAAAATAATTTCAAAAGTGCTGATGAATTAAAAGCTGATCCTAATTTTAAGTGGTCAGACATAGATGCCATCGAAATCAACTCAAATGTTTTTAATTTTAAAAAACCAACTGCTTACCTTGAAGCTGGTAAATCTATCGTCCTTACCATTCCGATTACAGCCAAATCATCAGATGAAGAACATCTTCAGGGTGTTTCTGAAGTACATACTGAATATAACAGAATGAACAGTAGTCACGGAAGATTTGGTGATACTCTCAATTTCAGATATTCAACTATCGTTACTGATTCCACAGATTGGAACGGTGCTTCCTACCATGCTGTTTTATCTGATGGAAAAGGCGGCTTTGTAGCTGCTCCAGCTGATGCTCAAGCCTTAATGCCTCAATATAAAGACGGAGATATCGATGTCGATAACGTTTATGGTGCTAATACCGTCGATGCTTCTGACAGTCCTTTAACCGTCGGGGGAACTTTTACAGTTCATCTAGATAATTTAAATATCATCAATGCTTTAAATAAAGAAGGTTATTCAACCAATTTAAATGCTGACGGTACTCAACAAAATGCTTATGGATATAAAATTGGAAGTAACTTCTTGAATAGTGCCACCAGAAGTGTTCCTTACCTATCTGTCACAGTAAGACAAGTTATTAATGCTAATGACAATACCGTTAAAGTTGGTCAAAATTGGACTACTGCCGATGGTTTAACTTCTGTCGAAGACAATTCAAACAACGTTTTAACTGGAAACGATGCTATCAATGCCGTCAAGACAACTATTAATGATCAAAATGGTGTTCTCCAAGACGGAAAAATCGCTAAAGATGGTTCTTTCAAAGTTACCTATACTTATCAATTAAAAGATGGAACTAATATTTCTAAGACTATTACTGTTAAAACTAAATCAACTACTACCAATTCTGGTTCTAATAATTCAAGCTCTAATAGTTCAAGTTCATCATCTAACTCAAGTTCTACAATTACTGATCCAGTAATTTCACCTGATTCACCAGATAATATTAATGATGTCAATCGTTTAGTTTCAACTCATCCCAGTGATGGTGTAGTTTCACTTTATAAACTAGATACTTCTAAGATTACTAATCGCAGTCTTAATACCGCTAGTGATTGGTTCAGCGATAAGGAAATGACCTTTGCCGGAGAAACATATTATCGTGTTGCTTCCAACGAATGGGTAAAAGCTAGTGAAGTCTATGTTTACAAAGATAACAAGATTGTTGTGGAAACAAAGAACAATCAACAACTAGTAAACTCAGAAGGCGAAGTTGTAACAAATCGTGCCCTATTAGCTGATACAGCTTGGTATTCAGACCGTATCGCTTATATTAATGGCAAAACATACTATCGTGTTGCTACTAATGAATTTGTTCCAACTGATGCCGTTACAGTTAGATAATTTAGAATATGAAAAAGGACTATTCATAATTTGAATAGCCCTTTTTGTTATCTCTATATTTTATTTATATCTAATAATTTTTAAATAATTTATCTTATTTCAAAAATAATAATAAATATTATTTCAATAAAAGCATATTCCCTATTTAATGGATATTTTTTTGTTTAAAGAAAAAAAGTAACATCTTCTATGCTATATTATTAATACTTAAAGCCAAAATAGATTTGTCCAAATACTGACGACTTAAAAAGCTGAATATATGTTTTTATAGGGGGAAATTATGAATAAATACTCTAAAGTACTTTTGACCAGCATTGCTACCGTCACATTATCTACTACTTTTTTAGAGACACCGGGATTGAACCTCAATCCAACACAAGAAACTATCGTTTCAGCTAAGGCTAAACAAGCAACATTGATTCCCGGATCATATAAAGTTGGATCAGATTTAAAACCTGGTAGATATACTATCACCTCTACTGATGGTTCAAGCGGTAATATCTCTTCCACACCAAAAAGAACTCTTCACGGAGATTCAATAAATGAAATCCTTGGTAGTGATCCTGATATGTTGCAAGTTCCATCTGTTACTGCAACTTTAAGTAAAGGCGATAAAGTTAAAGTTGATGGTCTTACATCTGCGACATTTACACCAGTCAAACAAAGAAATAAGAAAAATAACACTGCCTTAACAACTGGTTTCTGGGTAGTTGGTAAAGATATCAAAAAAGGTAAATATACAGTTACTCCAGCTGAAGGTCAAAGCGGTAATTTCATCGTAACTCCAAAGAGTACATTTGGGGATACAACTAATGAAGTACTCGGTGGAGATACTGATATGTCTCAAGTACCAAAAGTAAACGTCAAATTGCACAATGGTGATAAAGTTGAAGTATCAGGTATGACACAAGTCAACTTTTCTAAAAGATAATATTAATTAATTGCACAGTCTTATATAGTTATATAATAAGCTCTTAAAATAACCGCAAATAACTAAAGTTTGACGGTTATTTTTTACGCTCATTTTTCGCCATCATACCACTATGAATGTATAAAAAAAGATTGTTAGTCCAACGACTAACAATCTTAAAACCAATTTATTCTTTTTAAAACTAAAACTTGTAAACTGCTTATTTATCAAGGATCATAACACCTTGTGAAACTCTCAACATTGGGCATATTGGGTTCGAACCAATAAATTGCGGATTCAGAGTCCGCTGCCTTACCATTTGGCGAATGCCCATTAACAATAAAATGTTATAAAAAAAACGGTCCAATGTCAATAGTATTAACGAATTGAACTTAAAATAAATACAAAAAAAGACCATTTTGGCTTATTTTGGTCAAGATGATCTCTCAATCATACATTATTTTACTTATTTCCATTGATTTTAGAAACTGTGGTATTTTTCTTTTCCAAAATTCTAATGGACTTCTCCAACGATTCAAATATCTCAGTATTCAATAACTCCATAATCGGACTGAGACGTTTCATTTCGTGTGACAGAAGATTCTTATTAGGCTGTTCCTCATCAACACGACGCAACTTCAAATTGTAATCCATCAATGCATTAATTCTGATTTTTGAATTATCTAACTCGCATAGTAAATCATCGACATCGTCAGCATCGAAAGTCTTGGTCTGCTTACTCTTCTTGTTATCCATCAAAACGTACCCCTTTTTATTAATTATAATAGCTATCCTCCTATCTTTTGGTCTATACCCATATTCTAGTAGCTTTTTTTGAGAATGACAGTATATTGTCCGTTTTGTACATTTTTAAATTGTATATTTTGATATAAATAAAGTGTATAAATTCTTATTTTATATATTTTCGATATAAAATAATATATTCAATTTATTTTCAGAAATTATCATGATGTGTTACAATTATCTAGTTTTGCTGAGAACTACGTTAAACAGAGGAGGATATCGAGTTACTTATGCGATTATCTACAACTGAAAAAAGAAATTATTTACTTGGATTTATATTCATTATTTTCATGGTAGCGAGTGCTACTATTCTAAACGATATGGAAATTATTTTGCCTGAGATCGGTGCTTTGACTGCTGGAACTTGGATCTATCAAAATGGTGGTTGGATCAATCAACCCTTCAAAATATTTTTAGCACCATCAGGAACAGCCATAATTGGCTTTCTAGTTAACAAATTGAATATTTCATACGCTGAAAAAGTCCTCTTAGGACTATTACTAATGTTAGTATTATTGCGTCTATTACATTCAAATCTTGCCCCATCATTTGCTACTGGCTTATTACCAATTATTATCAATGCTACTCATTGGTCATTTATTGTTGCTATTCTCTTTTTCACTTTAATATTAATGTGCGGGGTTTATCTTCAAGGTAGTTACCACCAGACATCCCCTAGCTCAATCATTCAAAAACACCATATGATTATATTTACAATTATGGCAATTGTCTGGGTCGGAGCTGTTTGGTTCTTTGGCTTTTCACAAATGGCTGCTATCCCGCCCGTAATGGTTGTCTTCTTCGAGGTTTTACAGAAGCCGCAGTATAGTTGGCAAATGGCCAGTAAACATTTTATTGCTTTAGTCGGTGCTGCTAGTATCGGTGTAGCAGTTCACTTAATCTTTAGCTCTTGGCTAATTTCTGCCATTATTTCATTGCCATTGGTATTTGTTCTACTACAATTACTCAAAATTAAATTACCCGCCGCTTTTGCCTTTCCTTTATTGGCTCTAGTGTTGCCAATAAATATGTTTCATATGTTACCAATTACAGCAATCCTAGCAACTACCTTTTTCTTAGGAACAATTGTCCTACTTAAAAAATACGTTCCCTATCAAAAATTATCTAAAGTTAACGAATAAAAAACTAGTATGGCGACCATCGAAAATGGTTACTATACTAGTTTTTTATTCAACGATTCCTAAATCAATCATTGACTGAGCTGTTGCAATAATAGCTGTCTTAGCAGAACGAGGATACCAATTTAATATGGATTTGGCTTTCTCATTGCTTGTTCCTGCATATTTACCAACAATTGAAGCAATCATACGTAATTTAGGATCGAAAATTGCTGCAGCTTTAATAACAACATTAGGAACCGTCTTTTTAGGTAATTTATCAGCACGATCTGGAAAAGCTTCACGTAAGATATTAGCTACATCCATCATTGATAAAGTTTCTCCGGTTGTTGCCAAGAATCTTTCACCATTAGCTTTTGGTGAAGTCATAGCCAAAATATGCAAGCTCGCTACATCACGAACATCAACGTAACCCGAGTCAACATTGGGCAAAGCCTTGATCTTGCCTTCCAACATCTCTTGAATTTGAATATTGGAATGTGAATACTTAGCTGACAAAACAGGTCCCATAACCCCAACTGGATTAACTGTGGCAAATTCTAAACCCTTACCTTCCTTCTTGATAAAATCCCAAGCTGCCATTTCCGACATAGTTTTAGACTTTTGATATGGGTGAATATTCTTAGCATCCAAATTAGACCAATCTTTTTCTGTATAAGGAGTTGTGCGATTCTTATGACCAGCAAAAATAGCTCCATAGGCCGAAGTTAAAACTACTCTTTTAACGCCCTCATCACGAGCGGCTTTGAGAACTCTAAGTACTCCATCGACTGCTGGACGAATCATTTCAGATTCATTTTTAAAGTTCAATTTAGGTGTTGGTGAGGCTACATGAATAGCATAGGTAGCTCCATTCATTGTTTCTGTCCAATTTTTATCTGATGTTAAATCCGCAATTGAGAACGATAAATCTGAAAAATCAGTAATCCCACCATTGATTAACATTTCTTTAATGACATTTTCTTTAGCTTGAGAACGGACGGTTGTTCTAACTGCATATCCTTGTTCTAACAATTGTAAAATAATATGTATAGCAATAAAACCACTTCCACCAGTAACGACTACCAATTTCTTTTTCATAATTATATTTCTCCTTGAATTTTCATTTAACTAACGTTTCACTTGTAACGCTCATGTGTTGTATATTAATATCTACATGATTGGTTCTCAAGCAAATTGGAAGCATCTGTGACAAAAAGGAGAAATTGTAATGGCAGCTACTGAACACTCGCAACAGATTAAACAAGATTCCAAGGATTATCTTATTACTGCTTTATTGCAACTGCTACAAACTAAGAATCTAAATGACATCACTGTCACTCAAGTAGTCAAAAAAGCTGGCGTCAGTCGTATGGCATTCTATCGGAATTTTCAAACTTTAGACGATATATTAATATCTTATTTCAAGCCTAAAATCGATTCTGAATTTGAGCTTGTTATCAATAGAGTTCCACAAGATCAAAAGCTAAATGCCTTAGGAGATTTTTTTAATGAAATAGCTAAAACAATGAAATTGGCCGTTGATAAAAATTACGAATTTATTATTCAAAACATCTTCAATGATAATATGGTTAATTTTTACGATACAGCCATAGATTGGAAAAAATTCTCAGAAATTCAAAAAAGATACTGGATCAAATTTATGAGTGCTGGCGTTTATGCGATTTGGCGTGAGTGGTTAATTAATGATCAAAAAGAATCACTTAATGATATTCATATTTTAATCGCCGATTTCCAAACTTCTACACTCAGAGCTTTAGTAAATGAAAAGAGAAATTAAAAAGCCAATCTGAATTTTTCAGACTGGCTTTTTTAACTTCTGTATTAAGAATGAATTTTATTTTGCAATTTATCTCCGACGTTATCAATACCCTTAGCGGTTAAAATGGTTCCGCCAACTAAGACGCCGCCAACAATTAAAGTACTGATTGCCATAAATTTTAAAATTGATTTGGTAGTTTCCATTTTAATCACCTCTAAGACATTTTTCTAACTACGAATGAAACTATCGCTACTAAAATAACGGCGCCAATCAGAGAGGGGAAAATAGCCATTCCGGCTAACTGTGGTCCCCAAGAACCCAAAATACCCTCACCGATACTTGAACCAACGATTCCGGCAATAATATTGCTGATCCAACCCATTGATTTACCGTTATTCGTTATTGCTCCAGCAATCGCTCCTATGATTGCACCAATAATTAAGACCCATAACCAATGCATATTAATTCCCTCCTTCAATCTATTTATATTCTTATATTAATAAATTCCGGAAAAATATGCACCAAATATGCTGAAAGCCTATTGTTCAAAAGGATTACCATACTTATCACAGTATTTGTAGAAGCCTATCTTATACAAATCAGTCTTCTTATCAACTTCCAAATCAGATGCGAAATGAATCATTTTTAATACAGCATTTGTAAACTCTAAAGCCGCAGTTCCATTTGCCGTAACCAAATTACGATCTCTAACAACTTGATTAAGAATAAAATCCTCTGGATTTAAATAACTGGAATAGTTTTTCCAAAGATATTGAGCATTGCCGGTATGCTTGTAAGAGCTCAATAATCCGTTTGCTGCTAAATAATCCACAGCTCCACAAATTGCTCCAACTGGTTTATCTGCTGATAATCGATTTGCAATAAGTTGTTTTAACTCTGTATTTTCTAACGCCCATGAGTTCCCACCTATCAATATTAATAAATCAATTTCATTTGTTATCTCAGTTAGCGTTGATAAAGAATAATCCACATTAATATTTAACCCACCAATAGAAGTGACTTTATTCGTAACCGAAGCTGTTTTGACTGACCACCCCGAGTCCTGATTCAATAAAGCAGATAAGTATGCACCTTCCCAATCGGCATATTCGTTTAACATCAAGAATACTGCATTTTTCATAATTTTCCCCCACTAATTATTTGTTCTCATAGCTTAACACAAATAAAATTTTGAATTAAAAAAAGAACGGTATCTATTAAGTAATTCAGATATTTATATACCTTGAATACTTTGTAATAGACACTGTTCTTTGTTATTCACCCGGATCAATTCGATCAATCACTGCTCGGGCATCATCAGTAGTTTTAGTTTGCATTAAATCATTTCTTATAGCAGAAGCACCCTTCATACCACGAACATAAATCTTAAAGAAACGTTGCAGTGGAGCAAAGTGTCCCGGGATTCCCTTGGCCACGAACTGATCATATAGATCTAATTGATAACGCAACAAATCCAATAATTCGTGAGTTGAATGCTCTTGAGGAACTTTTTCAAAGGCATAAGGATTCATAAATATTCCTCGACCAATCATAATTCCATCTACTCCAGGATGTTCTTGAGCAAGTTTGATACCAGCTTGATAATCAGCAATATCACCATTGATCTGCAATAAAGTATCAGGCGCATAAGTATCACGCATCTGAACTAATTGATCAATCAATTCATAATGAGCCGGAACCTTACTCATTTCTTCACGAGTTCTAACATGAACTGTTAAAACAGGCACTTGCTGTTTCAAAAGAAATGGTATCCAAGTCTCGAATTCTTCAACCTGACTATAACCCAAACGAGTTTTAACACTAACTGGTAAATCAGCTTGACGGGCTCCTTCAATTACTTCTTTGGCAGTGTCAAAATGACGGATCAGATCACTTCCACTGTGGTTTTTAATAACGGCAATGTCAGGACATCCCATATTAATATCAATTGCTTCATAACCTTGCTTTTCTACTTCTTTAGCAGCTTTGGCAAAGTCGATTTCCGAATTACCCCACAATTGAACAATAGGTTTAGGATCTTCCTTAGGGTCAATATACAAACGTCCCTTAGTAGTTTCCTTAGCCAACGGATGCGTAATACTCAAGGCATTCGTAAACTCAGTATAAAAATTATCGGGAGCAGCAGCTTTCATTACCACTCTTCTAAAAACTGATCCTGTTACAGCTTCCATAGGTGCCAGACTAAAGAAAGGACGATTTTCCTTTTTAGCTTTGTCGGCAATGCGATTCCAGTATGCTGACTGGGTCACACTCTCACTTCCAATCACAATTAATTACAATACTATCAACTATACCTAGTTTGACAATACTTGTGCAAGTATTATGTTTGAAAAAACACCTTGCTTTATCATAATTCTTTCTATAACATGATAAGCAGACTTTAAGAAACTAGGTGAAAACCATGGAACTATCAAACATCATGGCTTGTATGCCTGCAAATGATGAAGGACGTTTTTCTGTAGAATAAAAATTTAGGAGTCTAAAATGAAAAACGTCCGCAATACCGCACCATCAATTCTTTTAATTATTGTTCTGGTGGGATTTCCCCAGATCAGTGAATCAATTTTTACACCAGTATTACCAATGATCAGTAGCAATTTACATGTTACGGCAGCTACATCACAACTAACTATGAGTATCTATTTTATCGCCTTTGCGATTGGAGTACTCTTTTGGGGGCAATTATCCGATAAAATTGGCCGTCGTAAATCAATAAATCTGGGTATCATCGTATACTTATTAGGAAATATTGGCTTATTTCTCAGTCCTACATTTAAATTGTTGTTAGCATCACGCTTTATTCAAGCTTTTGGTGCCAGTGTCGGTTCAGTTGTCACTCAAACCATCATGCGTGAAAGTTTCGACGGCATAAAGGGTGCCAAAGTATTCTCACAAGTCGGGGCAGCCATGGCTTTATCTCCTGCTTTGGGACCTTTAATTGGTGGAGCAATTCAAACCTACTTTGGTTATCGCAATGTCTTCAGTACTTTAATCGTCATGGCAATTTTAGTTCTACTATACAGTTATACTTCTCTGCCAGAAACTCGTGATGAAAATAATATTCAGCAAGTTTCCCTATTAAGAGTTACTTGGCGCTTATTAAAAGATCCTATCGTTTGGACATACGGAATTCTAATTGGAGGAATTAACGGTATTCTCTTTGGTTATTATTCTGAAGCGCCATTTATTTTTATGGAACACTTCGGTTATTCTTCTGTTAAATATGGAAGTCTAGGCATGACCTTGGCACTAGCCAGTTTAATTGGAGCTACGATCGTTAACTTTGCTATCAAATATATAAGGGCTGAAACAATCGCCCTATTAGGATTAACTTTCAGTACCATCTCAGGTTTATTATTATTGATCAGTTTGCAATTTGATCAAGCCTATCTGATGATTGTTGGCTTTTTCTTGATCTTTTTAGGATTAAATACAACTTTGCCAATTACCTTGGATCTAGCCTTGAAAGGTTACGAAGATGTTATCGGTAGTGCCAGTGGTATCTTTAGTTTTGGATACTACCTAATTGTAAGTTTACTAACTTATCTAATCAGTTTTATTCACGATGGGACTATCTTTGCATTACCAAGCTTTATTTTTGTAATTAGTCTGATTATGTTGATTATTTACGTACCAATTGCTTTTGGAAAAATTAAAATTCTTGAATAAATGGTTTAAGCCCAATGTAATAACTATCTTTTGATGGCTATTACATTGGGCTTTTTGATTATTTGCATTGTAAGCGTATTAATGAAATACTAAAATCATATTCATTAAGGAGGGCAACATATATATGGTTGAACTATATATCGTCAGACATGGAGAAACTGACACTAATTACACTGGTAAGATCAACGGATCAGCTACTAATTTAAGCTTAAATGAAACTGGTAAAAAGCAAGTAAATTACTTAAAACAACATTTAAATATCAATGATTTTGATGAAGTCTACGCTAGTCCCTTGAAGCGTGCACAAGAAACTGCTGAAATTCTTAACCAAGGCGTTCATGAAATAAAAACTGATGATCGTCTACGTGAAATAAATTATGGTGCTTGGGACGGTTTATCTGCCGCTGATGTTCAAGCCAAGTATCCACAATGCTTTGATGAAAATAATTACTTATCGGCAAATTACTCTGATTATTCAGAGGGTTCCGAAACATACAAAGAAGTTTTAGAACGTCTACAATCATTTATTGACGATATGAGTAATAAGGGCAATGAAAAAATTCTTGTTGTTTGCCACGGTTTCGTAACACGTTCATTCGTTCAATTAGTTACCGAAACTCCTAATATTGAGGACATTCTTGAAGCTATTAATGCTGCCGTTACTAAAATTAAAATTTCTGATAGTGGCAAAACTTATCTAGCTTATTACAATCGTTTGGAAAACATCTAAAAGCATATTAATAAAAAGTCGGAAAATTTCCAAAATTTGGAAGTCTTCCGGCTTTTTTCAAAAACTAATCATTAGCATCAAAAAACATAAACTAGTAATATATAATGATGTAGTTAATCATTTCCAAACAGTAAGGGAGTAATGAAACGTGACAGAATCAACATTTTGGTCAGACATCGCCGCTAAGGCAAAGGCAAAACAACGACCTTTTTTCACTATGGCACCTATGGAAGCCGTCAGTAATACTGTTTTTCGCCAAGTAATTGCTAAGGCAAGTGCCCCAGATACTTTCTTCAGTGAATTCGTTTATGCCAAGGGTATCACCGACCCCAATACTAAGTTTCCCGTTCACGGTCGACTTTATATGGACCCTCGTGAACAAATGAAACCCGTTGTCCAACTTTGGGGTAATGTTGCGGAAGACTTTGAAGCAGCTGGAAAAGTTCTAAAAGATATGGGCTTTCCTGCCATTGATATCAATATGGGGTGTCCAGATAGCACCGTTATTAAAAACCACGGTGGTAGCGATTTAATTAGAAATCACCAGTGGGCTCAGGACGTTATTGCTGCTGCAAAAACTTCTGGTCTCGCCGTCAGTGCTAAAACACGTCTGGGTTACAGTAAAGTTGAAGAATTCAGAGATTGGATTCCCTTCTTACTTGAACAACATGTTGATGTTTTGACGATTCATCTCCGTACTAAAATGGAAATGAGTAAAGTCGATGCTCACTTAGAAGTAATCGACGATATTATCAAAATGCGTGATGAAATTGCTCCTGAAACTTTAATTCAAATAAATGGTGATATTCCTGACTATCAATCTGGTCTCAAGCTTGCCCAAGATCATCCCGGGCTTGATGGAATTATGATTGGTCGTGGCGTCTTTTCCAATCCTTTTGCCTTTGAAAAAGAACCACAAACTCATTCTTTATCGGAACTTCTCGACTTGTTGCAAATGCAATTAGATCTTTTTGATGATTTTGCAAAGCATTATGACATACCTCGTTTCGCATCACTCAAACGTTTCTTTAAAATTTACGCTCGTCCAGAACTTGGCGCTACTGATCTAAGAAACAAAATGATGGATACCAAATCTACTGATGAAGTTCGAAAGATCCTAGCTGAAGCCGATAAATATATTTCTAATTAACCAAGATATAAAAAATAACATCTATTAAGAAAGATCACAGGTATATAGATCTGTATCCTTTAATAGATGTTATTTTTTATTTGATTTTAAAGTCAAAATTCCGTAGTGTACCAAGATCCTAAATGACTGAGAATATTTTGAACATTGAATCCTAACGCACTAAATGAAATAAACATTAAAATTGCTCCCAATAAAAATATGAGAACGGCAGCAACTAAAATATTTTTATTAAATTTAAAAATATTCATTATCTAGCCTCCCTAGGACTAAACTTTTGAAATAAATACTTACTAGAATCAAATAACCCTTTGCCCGATAGAATAAACAATTGCTCAAAAATCACACCTAATCCCAATAGCATTAATGCCACCCCTAATTGAAACATGGCATATAAAACGTTCATTTGAAAAACAACAACTAAACTACTTATCAAGACCCACACTCCGGCCACTCCAAAGGCTAAAGCACAGACTAGTAACGCAAATATCAATCCTAAGACGGTAATATAAAGGGCAGCTACCAATGGTCCCCATAATGGCAGGCCTAATGCCAAGAATAGATTTCCCATTGCCTTTTTACTAGTTTCTGGAATAACAACATCTTCATCCGACAGAATCTCTAATAAAACTTTTTGAACTCCCCCAACTCTGTCAATTGCTTGCATATCGGTTAATCCACTCTCAATTAAATCATCTAAATATTCTGAATAATAATCCAGATAATCATTAGCATTCTTAACCCCATAACGTTTTAATTTTTTTTGCAAATCTATTAAAAAATCAGTCTTATCCATTTGAATCTTCCCCTTTTATAAACTGAAAAATCTTTTCAACTTGTCCCCACTCACTAATAAATTCCGTAATTTCTTGTTTACCAATATCAGTGATCTGATAATACTTTCTGATCCGATTATTATGAATTTGATTCTTCGAAGTAATCGCCTGTTTATTTAAAAGACGCTTCAAAATCGGATACAAGGTTGATTCGGATATTTCAATCAACGGTTTTAAATCTTGAATAATTGCGTAACCATACGATTCTTTTCGCTCTAATTCTGCTAAAACACAAATATCAAGCAAACCCTTCTTTAATTGTGTATTCATTCATATACCTCTTTATACATAGTATTATGTAATAAGATGTATTTGATGTCAAAATAAATTTAAAATATTATTGATTCCAGCTAAAAAAGCCTAGTAGAACAAACCATATTCAATGGTTGTTATACTAAGCTTTTTAACATTTGTGAGTTAAACTCGCTATTTTATTAATCCCTTTTTCACTAGATAGTCATGTGCAACTACACTAGCTTTTTTATTCTTCACTGACACTTGGTAATTCATCTTTTGCATATCTTCGGTTGAAATATGTCCAGCAAGTTTATTCAAACTTTTAATCACTTTAGGATTTTTCTTAGCAAAATCAGAATTCATCAATGGTGCACCCTGATATGGTGGGAAGAAATGTTTATCATCTTTCAATACGACCAAATGATATTGTTGAATTTGCGGATCAGTCGTATATCCATCAACTAAATTAACTCGATTATTGGCAATTGCCTTGTAACGTAAACTTGGTTCCATACGATTGATTTGGGCAAAGTCCAAATTGTATTTCTTCTTCAATCCTAAATAACCATCTGCTTGATTAGAGAAATCTGGATCAAAGGCTGCTTTGACTTTATCATTGACCCGGTTCAAATCACTTAATTTCGTAACATGATATTTCTCTGAAAATTCTTTTGTAACGGCCAAATCATAGCCATTTTCATATTTCATAGGTTTCAAATAAGTCATCTTCTCTTGTTTAGATAACTCATCTTTAGCAATATGATAAATTTTATCAGTATCCTTAGGTGTCGGTTGATCATATTTAACCAATGATTCCAAAACCGTTCCCGTAAATTCAGGATAAATATCAACTTGATTTCGTTTCAAAGCTTTAAATAAGAAAGTTGTACCACCAAAATTAGGTTTTAAAGTAACTTTGGCTTTTGGTTGATCTTGCTTAATCAAATCCTTGTACATATTCATTAAAATTTCTGGTTCACTACCTAGCTTACCTGCAATCGTAATTTGAACAGGTTGAGGTTTTACCATTTGATAAATCCTAGTTCCACCAATTCCCAAAATGAATAATAATACTATTATTCCGCCTGAATAAATTCTTTTCTTAGAGGATCCCATAAACTTCAATAAGCCACTGAAAATAAAAGCCAATAAAGCTGACAAAACACCACCTATAACTAGGTAATAATTATTATTTTGCTGAATACCCAACATAATATAATCACCTAAACCACCAGCACCGATAAAAGCTGCTAATGTTGCCGTACCAATTATCATAACCAAAGCAATTCTAATACCCGAAATTATCATTGGTAAGGCTAAAGGAAACTCTAATCTTTGTAATCTTTTCCACTTCGATAAACCAAAAGCTACCGCTGCCTCTTCCAAATTAGGATCTATATTCGTCAAACCTGAATAAGTATTTTGATAAAGGGGCATAATGGCATACATTGTCAAAGCCACGACAGCTGGAACCGTACCAATACCAACTACAGGAATCAACAATCCTAATAATGCCAAACTAGGAATTGTTTGAATAACACCGGCAATTTGTAAGCCAAATTCTCCCCAACGTCGATGATTTCTCAATAAAATTGCCAAAGGAATCGCAATCAACATTGCTATTAATAGTGAAATAAAAGAAATTTCAATATGTTGATAAAGAGATTTTAAAATCTCTCCTCGTTGATTAATCATTGTCTGCATTAACATTTGCATTATTGATTGCCCCCTTCTCTTTCAAAGTAGGCTAACAATTGTGGAACAGTTAATGAATAACCTTTGCCTTGATATTGAAAATCAACACTCGTAGCTGATTTTAATAAATTAACTAGTTTATCGAATTTATCGATTTTAATTAAATCGTCATGAAATTCAATTTTTTCCAGTACACCTGAATCGACCAAAAAGTCCATACTCCACCAATGAGGAGTTTTAACACCAAAAAATTGACGAACAAAATCATTAGCTGGATGTTGCATTATGTCATGTGGCGTCCCTACTTGTTGAATTTCACCCTTATTCAAAATGGCAATTCTTTGTCCCATACGTAAAGCTTCTTGCATATCGTGAGTAACAAATACAACCATTGTTTTATATTTCCTATGCAATTTCAACACTAAATCTTGTGACTTTCGTCTTAAAACTGGGTCCAAAGCACTGAACGATTCATCCATCAAAACCAATCTAGGACTGGTTGCTAAAGCACGAATAATTGCCACACGTTGTTGTTGACCACCAGATAATTCATCTGGCATTCTTTTAGCATATTTCTTAGGATCAAGTTCAACTGATTCCAATAGTTCAGCTGCCCGTTGATGTCTTTTGGCTTTAGAAACGCCCTTTTGTTCCAATTGAATTGTTATATTATCTTCCACATTCAAATTTGGAAACAGACTACTATCTTGCAAAACATAGCCCATATCTAATCTTAATTTCTGAACATCGTAATCTTTTATTTTTTTATCAGCAAAATAAACGTCCCCACTAGTTGGAACGGTCAACTGATTTAACATTCTGAGCAAAGTGGTTTTCCCACTACCACTAGGACCCACTAAAACGAATAATTCCTCATCGTTAATCGTAAGGTTGATATCATGCAGAATTGTATTGTTGTCGTATTTCATACCAACATTTTTATAAGTAATCAATCTTTTCTCCCTCACTAAACAAATATCTTAATTCAACTATAAATTTCCTTGTTATATTAAACAAAGAATAAGCCCTAAATAATCAAAATAATATTATATTTTCAATCATTTATAAACGATATACACTAGGGTATAACTATTTATCTATATAGTACATTTATTAATTAAAGTCTTTACATTAAAAATAATCATTTAATAAAGTTATTGTTATTTTAATATTGGCTACAAAAATATCCTCTAGCAAAAAATGCTAGAGGATATTTTTGTATAGTTTATTTAACTATCTTTTCAAACCCAATCATATCTGCAACACCAACACGTTTAATAATGCCGCGTTTTTCAAAACCATTTTTCTCAAGTGTCTTCTGCATAGGGAAATTTTTTCGATAAGTATCAGTTCTTAAACTATTTACCTTAAGAAAACGACATTTTTCTGTTGCAAAACTCAATGATTTAGTTGCTAAACCTAATCCCTTACTCTCATTATCCACCGCTAAACGATGAATTGTTGCATAAGAATCATTGGATTTCCACTTTTCTCCACGAATATCACTATATTCAGGTTGTTCAGTAAAAGTTAGGGTCATCGTAACAATAACCTGGTTATTGTTCCTAACAACATAACTCTCATGATTACGAATATCAGTTAAGATAACTTCTTCAGTTGGATAATTATTTTGCCACTGATCAATCTCATTCTCCCTAAAGAACTTCTGTGCCTGATGAATTAGACTCATGATTCCTAACAAATCAGATTCTTTAGCTCTTTCAATATTCATAATCAGACCTTCTTTATTTTAGAATTCAGCATTACCTGGTGTTCTTGGGTAAGCAATGACATCACGAATATTTTCCATACCTGTAATATACATAACAAGTCTTTCAAAACCAATACCGAAACCTGAGTGAACTGTACCGCCGTACTTACGTAATTCTAAGTACCACTTGTAGTCTTCTTCGTTCATATCAAGTTCAGCCATTCTGCTTTCTAGCTTATCAAGACGTTCTTCACGTTGTGAACCACCAATTAATTCACCAATTTCAGGAACTAACAAGTCGGCTGCAGCAACGGTCTTACCGTCATCATTTGCACGCATATAGAAAGCTTTGAAATCCTTAGGATAGTCAGTAATGAAAACTGGCTTCTTGTAAACTTGTTCTGACAAGTAACGTTCATGTTCTGAATCAAGATCAAGACCCCAATAAGGTTTAACTTCAAATTCAACGTCGGTAGCTTTTTCCAAAATATCAATTGCATCAGTATAAGTTACATGAGCAAATTCTTCATTAGCTGTAGCCTTCAAACGATCGATCAAAGTATTATCAACATTTTCATTCAAGAATTCTAATTCTTCTTTGGCATGATCCATAACGTAATTGATAACATACTTCAATAGAGCTTCTGAACAATCCATTTCATCTTTCAAATCAGCAAAGGCCATTTCTGGTTCGATCATCCAGAATTCTGAAGCATGACGACCAGTATGTGAATTTTCTGCTCTAAATGTAGGTCCAAATGTATAAACGTTTCTGAAAGCCAGAGCAAATGGTTCAACTTCTAGTTGTCCACTAACTGTTAGGTTAGTTTCCTTTTTGAAGAAGTCTTCACCATAATCAACTTTGCCATCATCAGTCTTAGGAACATTATTCATATCCAATGTTGTTACTTGGAACATTTCACCAGCACCTTCGGCATCTGAACTAGTGATGATTGGTGTATGAACGTAAACAAAATCGTTATGTTGTAAGTATTCGTGAATAGCAAATGCAGCTAGAGAACGAATACGGAATACAGAATAAAAAGTATTTGTTCTAGGACGCAAATGTGCAACTGTTCTCATAAATTCATATGAGTGAGCTTTCTTTTGTAATGGGTAATCTGAATCAGAAGCACCCTCTTCAATAACTTCTGTAGCATGAATTTCAAATGGTTGTTGTGCTTTAGGTGTCAACGCCAATTCACCGACAACTTTAATTGTTGTACTGATTGGGAACTTAACTACTTCAGCATAGTTTTCCATATCAGATGTCATAACTACTTGCACATTCTTAAAGAATGAACCATCATTCAATTCAATAAAACCAACTCTTTTTGATCCTCTGATTGTACGAATCCAACCAGAAACAGTGATTTTGTCACCGTCAGCAAATTCTTTTTTATATAAATCTTCAACTAAAACGTTTTGCATTGATTTCTCCTCTTCAAATCTGGAATACTATAAAACTAAAAAAAGATCCTCCATCCCCCAATAAAAGGGACGAAAGATCTTTCCGCGGTACCACCCAAGTTTTTTTGTAAAAAAACACCTCAAAGTACATCAAATACTCTCCAATTATAACGTACTGGGTCACGTCTAAACCTACTATTAATTTCAGTTAGAAAACCAAAGATGTTTTTCCTATATACCGACACGTTAAGTTCTCACTTGCCTTAACTCCCTGTGGATAAAGTATACAGTACTCCTTCTTCTTAATATCTTATATATTAATTTTCTTAAATGTAGCATATTTTCATACGCCTTGTAAAGTACAATATTACTTAGTAAATCTATGTAAGGGGTCTTTATCGTGAAAAAAATTTACAAATGGATAATTGGCATTATTATTGCCCTAATTGTCATCTTTTCAGCAACATTTTTTATTGTTAAAAATAAAGAATATCAACCGTCCGCTGCCGCTCAAACAGCAGCTACTAACAGTAGTATTGTCAATAACACCATTAAGTTTCAAGGGGATGATCAAAAGCCTATGGTTATCTTCTATCCAGGTGCTTTGGTTGAACCTAAGAGTTATAGTATTTGGGCAAAAAAAGTCGCACAGGCAGGTTATTCAGTCTATATCGTACGTTTTCCACTTGACCTAGCGATTCTTCAATCCAATGCTGCTAGTAGAGTACAAAAAAACCACGACTATGTTATTGGCGGTCATTCTCTTGGCGGAACAATGGCAAGTCGTTATGCCAAAAATCACTCTCAACATTTGAAAGGAGTTTTCTTTCTAGCAAGTTATCCTGAAAAGAAAGGCGATTTACATGAAACGGAAGTACCTGTTCTCTCACTAACTGCTACTAATGACGGTGTCTTAAATCATACCAATTATAACAAGGCTAAAAAATTTCTACCAAATAACACAATTTACCAACAAATATCCGGTGGCAATCATGCCGGATTTGGTAGCTATGGCAAGCAACGAGGCGATAAAAAGGCCTCTATCAGTAATAAAAAGCAACAAAATCTTATAAGTAAACTTTTAATAAATTGGCTAAATCATTCCATTAGTGAATAAATTAAAACGTTTTCATAAATTTCCACAAAAGCGCATACATTTTTGTTATACTGGCATTAGTCGTTACAGTTTTTGGGGGAATTTATGACTATTTTAATTAAGAAAACTATCAATTTAGCTGAAGATGCAAATACATTTATTCAAAAATATATCAATTACCTTCAAGATGTTAATCCAAATGATTTGTATGAGGGATTAAATAATAAACAAATTCTAAAAAACAAATTTATCTTTCAATTATATCAATTAGAAAATTTAGATTTAACACATATTGATCTTCATATTACAAATAATACAATTTATATTCTCGCTAGCTTCTGGAATTCAAAAGTTGTCAAAGTAGGATCACTACCTTTAACCAATAAGTTAAAGATGGCACTTTCACAGAACTATTACCCTACTTTAAAAATTATCGGTGGTAACTACAAAAAAGTTGTAACGAACGAATACGGCGAAGACCACATCGAAGATGGCTTTGAACCTTATCAACTAGCTTTGGAAATTCATCAAGCCGACACAACTGAATATAAATCACAAAAAATCGATACTCTATATCATGTTGCCTTCAAGAGTGAGAATAGTTTGATCACATTGTCCAAAAATTTGATGCGCTTTTTCGCAGTTTTCGGACTTGTATTAGGTTTGGGATTTATGTTTCTAGGATTCTTCTTCACTGGATTAATGGTTATCATTGCCTTCTTTGGGGTTAATTCCTATACCCTTCTACTGGCGGACGCTCATATGATGCAAACGCAACGTCAACGTATTAATTGAAATCAAAAGCAGAATTTAATTTATCTTGTACAAAAAAGTCCTCGTGTAAAACACACGGGGACTTTTTATCATTCATTAATTAGGCATTATTTTTTGTAAATACCTCGATCTTTTATATACCAAGCAACATCATCAGGAACGTAATATTTCAAAGATTTTCCCTCTTTAACACGTTTTCTGATTACAGTTGAACTAATTTCAATCACTGGTGTATTGACCCAAAGAATTGGATAGTCAAATTTTTTCTCGAATCCTTTTCGACAAACACCAACGAAATGAACTTCTTTAACTAATTCTTCAATATGCGACCACTTAGGTAAATTTTCTACCATATCATAGCCAACAATCAAATAGTACTCAGTGTCAGGATGACGTTCTTTCAAGGCTTTAATTGTTTCATAGGTATAACTAACTCCGCCTAAATCAATATCGGTCATATCCAGTTGAAAATGAGGATTATCTCGAATTGCAAATTTAACCATATTAATTCGATCATCAACACTAACTTTAGGAATATAACGGCTGATACCACGATGTGGCGGAACTTTATCAGGGATAAAAAGAATTTTATCGAGATCTAATTGTTCATAAACTTGTTCCGCAATCATCAGATGTCCCATGTGAATCGGATTAAATGAACCACTGAGAATCCCAACATGTTTCTTTTTACCATTAAATTGTGTCTGTGGTTGTACTTTAGTTTTTGTTAAAACTGATCCTGCAGTATCCATAATCTCACCTGTTTCAAAAATATTTTACTATTCAATAATAACGCATATTTTTAAAACTTTTAGTCTAAAGGTTTCAAAAAGAAGAACAGTATCCATTAAAAGGTGTTCCAGGTATTTTGCTACCCCAAATACATAATAGATATTGTTCTTCTTTTAATTAAAATCTCAAATTTTTATTTTTGATAATCTGTAATTGCTTTTTGTAAACGATTCAATCCATCAGAAATCATTTCCTTAGGACTGGCAATATTCATACGGATGAAATGTTGTCCATCGCCACCATAAACTGATCCGGGTGTGACGATCAAGCCAGTATCTTGACGAATAAATTCGGACAGCTTAGTTGCATCGTCAGTTAATTTAGAAACATCAAACCATAACAAGTAAGTTGCTTCACCTGGAACCCATTTAATATCAGGTACGTTGTCTTGAACAAAGTTCAAAATCATTTGACGATTTTCTAGTAATTGTTGTTTTAATGCCTTCAACCAATCGTGTCCTTTAGTATAAGCTGTAATAGTTCCGGGAATAGCGGCAAAATTAGGTTCAGCTAATTCCTCACTATTTAAACCACGACTAACTTGTCCTCTTAAATTAGCATTAGGAACAATTATTGTAGCTGCATGCATTGCTGCAACATTAAAAGTTTTGCTTGGAGAAACAGCCACAACAACATTATCTAAATATTCTTGATCAAGTCCAAAGACTGGGTTATATCCCTCTTTGTTGAAAGTAATATCACCATGAATTTCATCACTGAACAATTTAACATTATATTTTTTACACAAAGCAGCAATCTTCGTTAATTCATCCCTAGTCCAGATCTTTCCCACTGGATTATGAGGATTGCAAAGAATCATCATATTAGTTAATGGATCACTTAATTTTTCTTCTAAATCTTTAAAATTGATTGTATATTCACGTAATTTGGCATCGTAGTCCAAATCATTAGAAACTACATGACGACCATTATTAACGATTGAATTATAAAAGATATTATAAACTGGTGCCTGAACTAAAACATTATCACCTAAAGAGGTCAAACGTCTAACTGCTGAAGAAATAGCTGGTACCACCCCTGTTGCAAAGATCATCCAATCTTCTTGGGGACGTGTATGATGTTCAATTTCATACCAATCAGCAACCGCCTTAAAGTATTCTGTCGGAATCTCTTCGTAACCAAATAATCCCATCGCAATCTTGTCCTGCAAAGCCTGAATTATTTCAGGTGCCACCTTAAAATCCATATCAGCTATGGTCATTGGTAACTCGTCTTCTTTGACATCCCATTTAGCTGAATTACCGGCTCTTTTTTTGTTTAAAGTTTCAAAATCATATGACATCTAAACACCTCACCGTTATTTTTTTTCAGTAACTTGAATCTTTGTTTGATCAGGGTCAATCTTTGCATCATCGAAAATAATCTTATCAACTGACTTAACTTTAATTGAACCACTGATAGGATTCTTAATGCTCATCACATTAGTTGTGATTTCGGCATCAATATTTGAACAATATTCAAAGGCCAAATCAGTTCTTAAAACTTTGCAATTGACCATTTTAAGACCATCAATATAACAAAGACCTTGATCACTTACAATTGTACAATTAACTAACGTAATATTCTTAGTATTCCAAGCCAAATATTCACCACTGATTTTAGAATCATAAACTGTAACATTTTCACAATTCCAAAAGGCATCTTTTGATACAAAAGTTGAGTTATGAACTTCAACATTTTTGGCACCATCAAAAACATAATTACCAACAACATTGAGATTTTCGGCATAGATATTTTCACTATCTTTACCAAAATAATTACCATTAACTTGAACATCATTTAGCTTAATATCACGGCAAGTCCACATTGTTTCCTCGGCATCCGCAAAATGAACGTGATTTAATCTGATATCTGAAGCTCGGCGGAACAATTTAGGTGCTTGTAATGCTGAATTATTGATTTCAATATCATCGGTATACCAAATACCAGAACGTGACATTGTTTCAAAAATACTATCGTCAACCTTGACGTGTTCGGCATACCACAATGGGTACTTCCACTTAAAGGTGACATCAGTTAAATTCAAATCGCCAGCCTCTTTAAGAGGTGACTCCCCTTGTCCAAAAATAGTATCTGTAATATTCAAATCATGTTCGTTAAACAATGGTCTTTCGCCATCAAAATATTTTCCATTAATTTCTTTTGTCATTTAATTTCCATCCAATTTAATTTTTATTTATTAGTTTCATTTGCTGCTTGTAATGCATAAAGTTCCGCATAATGCCCTTTAGCAGCCAGTAATTCTTCATGAGTTCCTCTTTCAATAATGCGACCATTATTAAGAACCAAAATTTGGTCAGCATCTTGAACTGTTGACAGACGATGTGCTATCGCAATGGTTGTACGATCATCACGCATTTTCTTCAAACCAGTTGTAATACTTTGTTCAGTTTGAGGGTCGATATTGGCAGTTGCTTCATCCAAAATCAAAATTTTAGGATTACGAACGATCGTACGAGCAAACGAGATCAACTGCCTTTGTCCTGTAGAGAAACTAGCTCCACGTTCAGTAACCTTGGCATGATATTTACCAGGTAATTTCTGGATAAAATCGTCAGCATCAACGAATTTTCCAGCTTGTTGAACTTGTTCATCAGTGATTTGATCATCAAACATTCTAATATTCTTAGCAATATCACCGTAAAATAAATATGGTTCTTGAATGACCAAGCCCAACTTTTGACGTAATTCCTTTGTAGAATAATCACGAATATCATGATCATCTAACAAGATTTTGCCTTCACCAAATTCATAAAAGCGCAATAACAAGCTAATAATCGAACTCTTACCACTTCCAGTATGCCCTACAAAGGCTACCGTCTCACCAGGTTGTACAGTAAATGAAATATCTTTCAAAACTGGTTTACCAGGTACATAACTAAATGTTACGTGTTGAAATTCAATTTTGCCTTGAGTAATAGCAGTTGAACTGGTTTCATTTTGCTTTGGTGCATTAGTTTCATTATCAAATAGTTTCATAATTCGATATCCAGCTACTAAGCCATCTTGGAAAAACGACATATAGTTCATGACATCTGACAATGGATTGAAGAAATTCTGTTGATAAGACAGGAAGGCATAAATCACACCCGCTTCAACCACAATGTGCATACTTTGCCAGCCAAAACCACTTAAAGAAATGACCTCTGCCAAAATGAACATCAGACTGATTGTAGGATAAAGCAAGAACGCATTAACATTGATCATCTTATTGCGCATTTGAAAATACGCTCCGTTACGATCTTCAAATTCACTTGTCATACGCTTCTGTTGTCCAAACTGTTGAATAATGTTGATTCCCATTAAAGATTCATTCAATTTAGTATTGATTTGACTTAAATATTCACGCAAATGTTGATAAATCTTAAAACTCAATTTTTGATATAACCAAATCAAAAAATAAAGTACAAAGATAAATAAGGCTGTGGCAATTGCCAAAACAACGTTAACTGAAAGCATCGCGATAAAAGCAGATAACATCGCAAAAAAGGCAATGATGATCATCAAAAATAATGTCCAAAAATTATACAATGTCTTGGTATCATTCGTTACTCTTGAAACAATTGAACCTGCTGGAGTAACGTCAAAATAATTCAAACCTAGAGTATGTAATTTATGAAATAGTTTACTTCTAATTCTCTCAAGCGTTCTTTCCGCTCCCATTGCAAAGGCAAACTCTTCAATAAACTGCACTAAAGCTTTAATAATAGTTCCAATAGCGTACAAAATTGTGAAGCCAACAATTATTTTAATACCTGTACTTTGGTCGGCTAAATAATGGTCCATGTAGTATTGCAACATTCTTGGCAACAACACATTAACAACACTTAACAAAATCGCAAAGATAACCGCGATTCCAAATTGACGTTTAAATAACCAAGCAAATTTGAAAAGTCTTTTCAAAACTTGGCGCTGATCTTTCCTAGATAAAGAATGAATTTCATCTAAATCCTTTTGATTTTTATTTTCCATTATTTAACCTCCCTTCTATCTCAGCATTTCGAGCTTGCAAATTAAATGTATCAGCGTACCAACCAGCTTGATGTAACAACTCTTGATGAGTTCCTTTTTCAACAATCGTACCATGATCGACCACAATTATTTGATTAGCATTTTCTACTGAACTCAAACGACTAGCTGCAATAATAGTTGTTCCTTGTTGCCGATTTTTCGCAATCCTCTGTTCAATATTTCGTTCTGTTTTTGAATCGACCGCTGATAAAGAATCATCCAAAATCAATAGCTTAGGATTACTTAGAATAGCTCGAGCAATTGCTAAACGCTGTTTTTGACCACCAGATAATGACACACCTAATTCTCCAACCTGGGTATCATATTTTTCAGGTATTTTTTCAATATCAGCTTGTAAATCGGCAATATAACTAGCTTGTTCAACTTTCGATTGACTAGCATGGATATTAGCGAAACGAACATTATCACGAATATCAGTCGAAAATAGGAAATTAGTTTGAGGCACATAGCCAATCGTATCTAAATAACTATTCAGGTTATAATCACGAATATCAGTTTTTCCAACCATGATCTGCCCATTATAATGATCAAAATCACGCATTAATAAACCGATGATTGTTGATTTCCCACCACCAGTTGGACCAACTATTCCTAATGTCTGTCCTTCATCTAAATGAAAGTTAACCTCACTTAAAGCAATTGCCTTATCATCAGGGTAATGGAATCGCTTAATATCAAAATCAATCGTGCCACTAGGAATAGTCGTTAAAGCATTCTTTGGATTTACCAGCGATGATTTTTCAGCCAATAACTCACTAATTCGGTCATAACTAGCGGATCCACGTTCCAATAAATTGAACAAACTACCAACTGCATACATTGGCCACATTAGTTCTGCCATATATGTAATGAAGGAAACCAATTGTCCGATTGTAATTTTCTGTTGTAAAACGGCTAGTCCACCAAAGATAATCGTTAAAGTATATGAAATACCCATAATTATTGTTGTTAGTGGATCAAACAAAGCATCTAAACGATATGAACGTTTATTTGCTTTAATGTTTTGATCAACATATTTGTTAAAATCGGTTTCGTCTTCTTTTTCTTGACCCAGAGCCTTTAATACTTTAATACCAACGACACTTTCTTGCGTCTTGTTATTAATACTGGAAAAGGCCGCCTGAGAATCTCTGAAGGCTACATGAATCTTGCCTCCTAAAACATTTGCCATCACTGCTAAAAGTAATAATGGCAAGACAGCTAATAAAGTCAACTTCCAATTGATAAACATCCCCATAGCCAAAATCATGGATGTTCCTGTAATCAAGGAATCAGCCAAAGTCAAAATTCCTGGACCGGCAACATCACGAACAGCATCAATATCATTAGTGGCATGAGCCATTAGATCACCAGTCCGCCACTTTTGGTAGAAGGTCGTGTCCATCTTCATAAAATGTCGAAACAATCTACTCCGTAAATCACGTTCCAATACATAGGAACTACCATAAATCATTTTTTGCCATAAAAATCTTAACAAGTACTGTACAATAGCGACCACAAAAAGTGTCACCATATTAGTAATTAAAAAACTTGCTGTCATATTCTTTTTACTAACAGCATCAACTACGTTACCAATAATCCGTGGTGGAATAACATTACAAATTGCTACCAAAATTAAAGCAATTACACCAACTAAATATTGTTTCCATTGATGTTTGAAAAACCAACTTAATCGAGAAAAAATTCCCATATTTCCTTCACCACCTAAAATCCCGTCATACTTAGATATTAACTTTACACCCTAAAGTCGACTTTAACTCAAGTATTAAAATTGATTTTTTATGATGAAAACGTTTTAATTCAGAATATAAAACAAGGACAGCCTCTATTAAGAAATTCAGGTATGTATTGCATACCTTGAATATCTCTTAATAAATGCTGTCCTCTTTTAATTATAATTTTTATCTGACTATACATGATTATGTAGAGCCATAATATTAATCTAATAGTTCAGTATTTTTAACATCATTAATTGTCTTAGTTCCAGCTAGTTGCATTGTGATTGATAACTCCATATTTAAATGATCAATTACATCTGTTACACCTTGAGCACCACCGAGGTTTAGACCATAAATAATTGGACGACCAATAGCTACTAGATCAGCTCCACTAGCCAAGGCTTTAAAGACATGTTCACCACGACGTACACCACTGTCAAAGACGATTGGTACACGTTTATCAACAACTTCAGCAATGTATGGAAGAACATCGAATGATGCAGGTCCACCATCTAATTGACGACCACCATGATTTGAAACCCAGATACCATCTGCACCGAATTCAATTGCCAAATCGGCATCATCAGGTGATTGAATCCCCTTAACAAAGACTGGTAAACCTGACATATCTTTAATCTTTTGAATATCTGAAGGAATAATTCCTTGTTTGGCTGAAGCATAAATTTCAGAAATTCCTTTACCTTCACCATCTCCGGCAGCATAGCCTGCCAAATTAGGCATTGGTAGTGGGAATTGGAACTTGTTAACTATATCAGCTTCACGATAACCACCTAAAGTAGAATCAACTGTTAAAATAATAGCTTTAACTCCCGCCTTAACGGCCTTTTTAATCAAAAATTCATTAAACTTATCATCTTTACTCATGTAAAGTTGGAAGAATTGTGGTGCATCTGGAGCAGCTTCTGCAGCATCTTCAACTGAAGTACTTCCATAAGTACTGATTGAAAAGATTGAACCAGCATCAGCAACACCCTTAGCCGTATCCTTCTCACCCTTAGCATGTGCTAATCCTTGAGCAGCAGATGGAGCTTGAATAATTGGTGTCTTTAAATCAATATCCCAAAGCTTAGTACTTAGATCAGCATGATCAATTCCCTGAATGACACGAGGCATGATCTTTTTCTTATTGAAAGCTTCAGTATTTTGTTTCATAGTCCATTCGTCTTCAGAACCACCACGAATATAACCGAAAGCTCCCTTTTCATTACTCATATGATCTTTGACACGGGCCTCTAGACCAGCAATATTAACAATATCAACATGATTTTCAGCAGTACTTGCTTCATATTTTTTCTTCATTAAAATCCCGTCCTTTAATTTGTATTATTCAACAATGATCAGTTTAACCTACATCGGTATATTTTGCTGATATTTGTTCCGAAATTATCAATTTTTCTTTTAATATTAACAAAACAATTTATTTAATATTGTCGATTAAAAAATATAAAAAAATAACGGATATTTTAACAAATTTATCCGTTATACATTATCAATGTTGTCCAAGTGCCTTACTTAGTCTCAAATAAGCTACAAAGTGAAATCCAATTCCCGCTAATAAAAACAATGCTCCTAATGGAATATAAAAAATCGAAGCAATAATTGCCAAAATATAAAGACTTACACTCACTAGTGGATCATATTTATTCTTTGAAAATGATGTTTTTTTCATCAAATCAGATTTCAATTCTTGGTGATTGCCACTATACGCATAAAGAACGTAAAACATAAAAGATATCAATAAAGCAACTAAATCATAAGTTATAAAAGCTACTCTAATATCATTTAAATTGCCCCGACTTAAAGTATCAGCAACTAAAGCCATTGGATAATTTATCAATGTAATTGTGAATAGCATTAATAAATTTATTAAGTTCAAATTTCGATTGATCTTTTTGAGCGAATTAAAATAATCATGATGAAATAACCATAATGTACCTACATAAAAATACGAAACCACATATGCCACCAAGATGGGCCACTGATGAAACATTGCAATTAACAGATGTCCCGATTTAAAGCTTGGTACTGTAAATTCCAAAACCAAAATGGTGATCAAAATGGCAAATACTCCATCACTAAATGCTAACAATCTATCCTTCGTCATAGAATCCCCTATTCTACCGCATCATCTGTACTAATAATCTTATTAAAAATAACTGGACAAACTAGACAAGTAATAATAGCCGCTAAAGTAATAGCACCAGCTTGAGGTACCGTAATTAGCTTCAAATTTTGTCCAACTTGTAAAATTGGCAAGACTAAAGTAATTGTTGTTGAAGTAACGATAGCCGCTGCACTAGCATATTTTCTGCCAAAACGTTTTCTAAAGACAAAGTAGACGATAGCTTTGGAAACAATAAAGGCAACTAGAAAGACCGGTATCAATAATAAAGCTTCCTTATTAGTAAACAATGTTCTCAAATTCAAATTGACCCCAGTTGTAATAAAGAATACTGGAATAAAGAATCCATATCCCATCGAACTCAATTTCTCTTCAGTATCAGGCTTAGGCTTAAGTAGTTTCATCACTGCACCTGCCAAGAATGAACCCAAGATATTTTCTGCACCAATTTGTTCTGCAAAAGTTACCAACGTAAAGATCAAGAAAAACGCCAAACGAATATCCAATTGCGTGGTAGACTTATCAATCTTATCAAAGAAAATATAAATTCGATTGAATCGACGTAACAGAATAATAGCAATAATAAAGATAACTGGTAAACCAAAAACCGAAATATAGTGTTGTTGTTTAACAGCTGAATAAATTGTTAATGCTACCAAGGGAATAAACTCACCAAAAGCCGATGTTAATAATATTGTTTGACCGTAATTAGTATTCAACAAACCGACTTCTTTGAGCAGCGAAATAATTACCCCCAGAGCAATCGTACTGAACAAGATTACGGCCAAGACAAATTCGCTAAAAATTCCAGTAGCATACAGAATCCCACTGAGAATTATTGACATAATAAATATCGTTACAAATCCAGCAAAAGAAGTTCCTAATGGCGAATAAGTAGACTTATCTTTTTTAGGTTCCAAGAGTGAAAAGTCAATTTCCATTCCCCCTAAAAAGATCAACATGATAACACCCAAATTAGCAATATATTGCACGCTCACATCTGGATGAACGATATTCAGTCCAGTTTTACCGATGATGATTCCCATAATAATTTCTGAGATAGCTGTCGGCATTCTCTGTAAATGAAATCTAGCTGTAATTAATGGTGTAATTAAAGCCGCAAATAAAACTATTAATAATGCAAATTTTTCCATAATATTATCCTCACGCAATGATAATATAACATTCGCTCTTATAAAAAAAGTCTAGCCACTTATAATTAGGTTTCTTTACAACTAATAAGGAATATTAAAAAATAGCTACTTCTAATTTAATCCACTTCAGTATTTAACTTTTCAGGCTCACCAATAACAAAATGATCTATTACTGCAATAATCAAAAATACCAAAGCCACTAAACAGACACCCAACCAACCGGCATGACTCCATGCCCATGTTGCCAAAAGTGTCCCAAATGATCCACCTAAAAAGTAGCTAAACATAAAGATGGAATTATTTCGGCTACTCTGTTGACGATTCAATGATTGAACGATTGCTTGATTTGAAACTTGACTGAACTGTGTCCCTAAATCTAGCAAAACAATTCCAACGATTAAACCGATCATCCAAAAACCAATCAACCAGAAGACCACAAAAGCTAAACCTGAAAAGATCATACTCAAACCTATCGTCAACTTAGGTGAACGTTGATCAACTAAGTCACCGACCCAAGGCGCTACCAAAACACCGGCAATTCCTAACAAGCCTAATAAACCAGCAACATTACTACCTAGGTGATACTGACTAGCTAAGTAAAATGCCAAAGTTGACCATAAAACATTCGACATCCCAAACATACAAAATCCATTAATAGCTGAACCTCTCAAGGCCTTTTGATGCGTAAATAATTTTGGCAAAGTCTTAATAACGGTCCAATATTTCAAATCACGATGACCACGTTCATCATGTGGCAAGAATTGATGAACAATTACTAAAAAGACCAAATCTATTCCTGCAGCGATTAAATAGATATCTTGCCATGGCATAATACTACCTAGTAAACCACTAAAAGATCGTGACAATAAAATTCCCGTCAATAAACCACTCAAAACTATTCCTAAAACTTTTCCTCGTTGTAAAACAGGGGCTAAGTAACCCGCATAAGGAATAATAATTTGTGGTGCCACCGAAGTAATCCCGATCAAAGCAGTAGCCACCGCAAAAACAACCGCATTTGGTGCCAAAAAAGCTAATAATAACGAAATAATTGATAAGATCATCATAAATTGAATCAAATGATAGCGATCAAAAATATCGCCCAAAGGCACTATCAACAACAATCCAAAGGCATATCCTAATTGCGTAATCATCGCCAACATACCTACAACTGCCTTTGAAATACCAAAATCAGTTGCAATTAAATTCTCAATTGGCTGAATAAAATTCAAATTAGCAACGATAACACCAGTTACCACCGCCATTAATAAAATTGTTTTTTTAGATAAAGTTCTTGTTTCTTCCAAGCTAAATCTCCCCTTACTTCCCAAGTTCTTTTAAAGACAACCTAACCCAATCAATTGCCGCCTTATTTTTCATTTGTTTCAATGAAATAACCCATCTGGCATTTTTCAAATCAGGTTCAGATATTTTAGTTTTTTCTAAATCAGCTGACTGTTTTGTCAATAAACTTTGATTACTCAATAAATAATCTTGATAATCCAGCAATATTTTTTGACGTAATTTGATATCCACTTGATGAAAATTACGAAATTTTACACTATAAGTAAACTCAAGGTTTGGATTCAATGGAACTTTTTGAACCATTAGTTCTTTGAATCGTTCACGCCCTAGTTCAGTGATCGTAGCCACCTTTTTGGTTCGTTTACCAACTTCACTTTCTTCTTCAAGACTAATGTAACCAGCTTCATGTAATCTTTTAAAAAGTGGATAAATCATTCCAAAACTAATTTTTCGTTGTTGTCCCACTATTTGCTGTAAAATCTGTCGCATCAAATAACCGCTCATTGACTCATCCATTAATTGACCTAAAACAAATAAATCATACATAAAGTTCTCCTTATATATCAGACTGATATAAAATAACTTTCCCAATATATATCAGTCTGATATTGGTGTCAAATTGAAAATCGTGCTTGACCTAAAGTCGACTTTAAGTAATATGCTAAATTTAAATCAAATCAAAAGGAGCAACAAAAATGAAACGACCATATATTATCTGCCACATGATGACCTCAGTTGACGGTAGAATCGACTGTGATATGACTGCACAACTTCAAGGAGTTAAAGAATACTATTCCACATTAGAATCTCTTGATACTCAAACAACTCTGAGTGGTCGTGTTACCGCTCAATTAGAATTGGCTAATTCTGGCAAATTTGAACCTAAAACTCAAACATATCTCAATAAAGAATCTTTCACACAAAACACTATTTCTGATTCTTACGATGTTATCGTCGATACAAAAGGAACCTTACTTTGGGACGATGATTCTACCTATAATAAGCCCCATATTATTATTACTAGCGAACAAGTCAATCTTGATTATTTGGACTACTTAAATTCTAAACATATATCTTGGGTTGCAACTGGAAAAAAAGAAATCAACTTAACTCGAGCTGTAGAAATCTTATCCGAACAATTTAAGGTTTCTCGAATGGCAATCGTTGGTGGCGGGCACATTGATGGTTCATTTCTTGATGCTGGTTTAACTGATGAAATCAGCATTCTTATTGGTTCTGGTGTCGACGGTCGTAATGGAATGCCTGCCGTCTTTGATGGACGACCAGAAACTCGTAAACCAATTCCTTTAAAATTAGAAAATGTTAAAAGCTTTGAGGACGGTGCAGTCTGGCTACGTTATTCAGTAAAGTAACAAAAAATCTTCTCCAATAATCTTATTGATTACTAAGAGAAGATTCTTATCGTTCACTATAATTGCTTTATTTAAATAGCTAATCGAACTAATGCTAATGAAATAATTCCTACAATAACGATCAACAATAACTTTTTAGTTAAAATAGCTGTCAAAACGGTCGGAATTGAAGCTATTAAGTTGGCGTAATCAATCTGTGGCATATGCCCTAGTCTTTGCGTAAAGAGATTTTCAAACCATAAAGCTGCCATAATAGTAATAGGAACAAAGCTCAAAAATTCTACGACCTTAGCTGGTAAATTAAACTTTTTCAAAAGAACAAAAGGTAGAATTCTCGATAACCAAGTCGCCAGTCCACAGGCAATCAAAGTCCATAATATAAATTTAGTCGAAGGCATGTTTCAAAATCACTCCTAACGCACAACCTATTAAGGTCACTACTAGAATCAAAAGATCACTCGAGATAAAAATCAGTCCAAAATATACTAATGGCAACATCAATACCACAACAATCAATTGAACTTTTAATGAAATTGTCTTATCACTGATCAACTGTAGATAAAGCAAACCAATAAACATTGCTACTAAAGCAAAGTCTAATCCTAACTTTTCAGGATCACTAATGACTTTGCCCAGCATTGCTCCTACCATGGTTGAAGCTGCCCAAACTAAGTAAGCCATTAAGTTAACGGTATTGAACCACTTAAATGATAGTTTTCCATCAGTAAAATTGAGTTTATTCATACTTAAAGCAAAACTCTCATCGGTAATTAAACTACCTATTAGTATATTTTCAAATAATGAATTCTTTTTAAAAAAATTAGCTGTCGTCATACTCATCAAAATCATTCGGGAATTAACCAAAAAGACTGATAAAACAATAGAAACAAGTGGCGTTCCAATTGCTAATAAACTAACTAAAATAAATTGAGCCGAACCTGCATAAACGATCAATGACATTAACGTTGCCATAAAAACGCTCATCCCCGCTGCAGCTGCAACAATTCCAAACGATATTCCTATTCCAATGTAACCAAATACAGTTGGTAGGGTATCTTTTACAGCACTTTCAACGCTTAAGCTGTCATCCATATACTCTCCCCCTTGTTATATAAATTATTATAATAATTTTAATTTAGTTATATGTCAATTAGACAATTAAAATAGAATATGTTATTAACATACTAAAATTTATTTTGTGTATTAAAATGAAATTAAAAACATCATGAAGGAAGATATAACATGAAACTTGGAATGTATAACGAACGCGCCGTTGTCATTAACGATGACAGTTTACAACTAATCAATGGTGTAAAAGATATTCAATCACTTTTGCCACACTTGAATGAACGACTATTTTTGAGTAGCAAACGTAATTTACCTGATATGGCAGACTTCTCTGCCCCAGTTAGTGCTTCTAAACAAATATTTGCTGTAGGATTCAATTATCGCGACCATATGAACGAATTAAAAACTCAAGCACCCAAAGTTCCCAATATCTTCACCAAATTTGTCAGTTCAATCACTGGACCTAACCCAACAGTTAAAGTCCCAAGCCCTCAAACAGATTGGGAAACAGAATTAGTCATTGTAATTGGTCAAGGTGGACGTAATATTAGTCAGGACAAGGCATTGAATCACATTGCTGGTTATATGGTTGGACAAGATCTTTCCGATCGTCAGTTACAATTTGAAAATGATCAACCACAATTCTCATTAGCCAAATCCTACGAGAATTTCTCACCCATTGGACCTTGGCTAACAACTCCAGATGAAATCGATGATTTAGGAAAATTAACTATTACAACCGAATTAAACGGTGCCGAAAAACAACATAGTCAATTAGGTAATTTGATTTTCGATCCACAAAAATTAGTAAGTTATCTTTCAGCAATTACCGAATTATTCCCAGGAGACTTAATCTTCACTGGTACACCTGGTGGTGTCGGCGCAGGTCGTAACCCCAAGGAATTTATCAAACCAGGCGATCAATTGATCAGTAAAATTGATCAACTTGGTCAACTAACAATTAATTTCAATTAATAGCTTCAATTATCATTAATTTGATTTTTGAAAACGTTATAATCAAGATAGAAAAACAAAGAGAGGAATTTTGTTTATGAAAAAAGCAATTTTTGAAAAAGTAGGTCAAATGAAGGTCGAAGATGTTGAGATGCCAAAAATTCAGGCACCTGATGACGTTATCATCAAAGTAATCCGTGCCTGTGTCTGTGGTTCTGATCTATGGGCTTATCGTGGCTTAGAAGACAAAGCTGAAAACTCTGAAAATTCTGGACACGAAGCAATCGGTATTGTGCAAGACGTTGGTTCCGATATTACGACTGTCAAAGCAGGCGATTTCGTAATTGCTCCATTTACTCATGGCTGTGGACACTGTCCCGCATGTCTAGCTGGTTTTGATGGCGATTGCCAATCACATACTGATAACTTCAGTAATGGTAACCAAGCTGAATATATCAGATTTCAACATGGTCAATGGGCTCTAGTCAAAGTTCCCGGAAAACCTAGTGATTATAGTGAAAGCATGCTTAAATCACTCTTAACCTTGGCTGACGTTATGGCTACTGGTTATCATGCAGCAACCGTCGCTAATATTAAACACGGTGATACTGTTGTAGTTATGGGCGATGGTGCTGTCGGGCTTTGTGGAATTATTTCTGCTAAATTACTCGGCGCTAAAAAAATCATTTCAACAAGTCGTCATCCCGACCGTCAAGCACTTGCTGCTAAATTTGGAGCAACTGATAACGTTGCCGAACGTGGTGATGAAGGTGTCAAAAAGATTCTAGAATTAACTAATGGTTTTGGTGCTGATGCCGTTTTGGAATGTGTTGGTACTGAACTATCTACTGAAACAGCTTTGAAAGTTGGACGCCCTGGTTCAATTGTCGGTCGTGTTGGTTTGCCACACACTGGAAAGATGGACATCTCTACTTCATTTGGCAAAAATATCATTATTGCTGGTGGCCCTGCTTCTGTTACTACTTACGACAAGAATCGTTTATTGAAGGCTGTTCTAGATGGTGAAATCAATCCTGGACTTGTCTTTACTAAGAGCTTCAGTCTTGATCAAATCAACGACGCCTATCAAGAAATGACTGATAGAAAAGTTATCAAATCAATGGTTGTTGTTAGTGATTAATTTATAGTCGAAAAAGGCATTGCATAGAATTATATGCAATGCCTTTTTATTATCGAAGTATTGAGGCAAAACTAATAATAAACGCTAATATAAGTATCACCCACCAATAACCAGCAAGAAAATCCCAAAAATTCATCTTGCCTAATCTCCTTACATAACGATTGTGCTTGGGATCAAAAACAAACTCATCTTGATCTACTTTTGCATCTTTTTCAGATCCAAATACTAAAGTATCCAAACTGATATTGAAAATATCAGTTAACTTAATTAGATTATTCAAATCAGGTGTGGAATCCCCAGATTCCCACTTTGAAATTGCCTGCCTCGTTACAAACATCTTACTAGCAAGTTCATCTTGAGTAATACCTGAATTTTTTCTAATATTTTTTAATTGTTTTGGAAAATCACTCATAATAGTCCTTTCACATCAAATTATCTAAAATTTTTTCTTTTTAAAAATTACGTAACCTAAACTGAAGAATAATAATGAATAGAAAATATTTCCGATTAACAGTTGAGAATTACTTAAATGACTAACAATATGATATGAGCCATAATTATAATACTGTTTTGTTAAGTTAATCATATTCAAAGGATTCCATTTAATTATATCAATATATTTTAGGTTTGCGATCATAAGACTAGAAGATGCACTTTGCCCTAGGAAGACAATCATTAAATTCAAGGTAATTACTATTGCATTTAAATTAACAATACAAGAAGTAAAAAAAATTATACTAATTATCAAAGTAGATGAGACAATATCAACTAAGATAGTCATTAACAAATTTGATAATAATGTCTGCTGATATTGATTAATCATTAGCCAAGAAAGATGAACATTTAAAGGTGTAAGTTGTAGTACTATAGTAAAAATAATTGCCAATATATGCAAAACAATATTGTAAATAAAGACAAGTATTAATTTTGAGCCATACACTTGTAATTTATTATCGGACTTATACAACATTGTCAAAATTGTATTATCTTGAAACTCTAAAGTAAATATCGTAGATGACACAACGACCAATGCAAACAATATCCATTCACTTGAATCGTAACTTGTCATGATTAATAATTTTTGTTCGGAACCATTCATTAAAATACCCATAATAATCATAAGGATAAGCACAAAGAGTGGTGCAAACCAAGTTATTTTTTGATGAACTAATTTATAAGCTTCCTTATTTAAACTACTTACCATTTTCCATTACCTCTTTTAAACTCGACGATTTTTAAAGGTCCAATATCCGATTACCAAAAAGATCATTGCATAACCAATCGTTCCCAATACTAACTGCATATTATTCAACAAGGAATATTTAAAGTACTTAGAATCCGATAATTGATTAATAATATAAATCATATTCAATGGATTCCATCTTATTACCCTATCCCATGTATGAAATAAAGAAGTAAATATATTAGAAAATGTAGCTCCTAGAAAACCTAGCATTAATCCTATTAATATAACAATGGCATCAATTTTAACTAAAGAAATTAATAACAACGATAACGTAACGATAAAAATCGTATACAAAAATATCTCAATCATATTACATATCAATGCTCTTAAAATATTAATGGTTAATAATTGATGACTGAAAATTGTCTCTAAAATCGTGAACACTATTCCACATAAACTAAGCAATACACTATATAACACAAGTGTAATAATTTTTGAAAAATATATATTAAATTGATTTGAACTCTTATAAAGCATCGTAATAATAGTATTATCACGATATTCCATGGATAAAAAATCAGACGATATTGTAACCAAAATTATCGAAATCCATTGGCTAGCTCCAAACAATTGAATTATATCCATCTTATTGTGATGCCCCGTAATTAACGAATAATACATCAAAATGAATAAGGTCAAGATTCCCCAAAGTGGTTTTTTTTGATACCAAAACTTTTTCGTCTCCTGATATAAATTATTCCTCATTATTTGAACCTTCTTTGTCAGATAGTATTCTTATTACTTTTTCCTCTAAATTCAATTTCTCAGGTTCTAACCTATTCAAATAAAATCCATTTTGAAAAATCAAGTCTTGCATTAATTTTACGTCTTGAGAATCTATTTCTAAGCAATTATCTACCCATTGATAATCAATATTATTACGGCTAAGTAAATTTTCGATTAAATTTTTCTTATCTACTTGGACATAATATTTTTTACTACTATCTTGATTAAGTAAATCCATTGATCTATTCAAAATAACTTTT
This sequence comes from Companilactobacillus musae, assembly GCF_003967595.1. Taxonomy (GTDB): domain Bacteria; phylum Bacillota; class Bacilli; order Lactobacillales; family Lactobacillaceae; genus Companilactobacillus; species Companilactobacillus musae. Next base: position 61,432 of record NZ_BIFW01000004.1, read on the forward strand.
CCTGACCGCAAAAGCACCACTTGGGTCATAACCTTTTGTAATTCACCTAATATATGACTGGAAATCAGAAACATGCATCCTTGGTTTGCATACTTTCTAATTACATCACGAATCATAATGGTTGATTCGATATCTAATCCATTCATAGGCTCATCCAATATTACTAGTTCAGGATTATTTAATAAGGCTATTCCTATCCCTAATTTTTGTTTCATACCTAATGAATAATTTTTAGATTTTTTATCGATAAAATTTTCCATTTTTAAAGTGCTAATTATTTCTTCTAAGTCTTTATTACTTTCCGAATACAACAACAGATTTTGTCTACCTGTTAAAAAAGGATATATTGCTGGATGCTCTATTAATGCCCCTACTTTTTTCAAAGCTTGATGATTATTTTCAGTAATTCTTTGTTTATCAATTGATATACTCCCAGTAAACTTGGTCAATCCCAATACGGTTTTCATAAAAGTTGTTTTCCCCGTTCCATTAGGCCCTATCAAACCTACAATTTCTCCTGGTTTTATGTCTAAAGAAATATCATGGATAATTTTCTTACCTTGAATAAATGTAGTTACATCTTTTACAGATAACATTTCTATTCCCTCCATTCGTATCCTCGTTAACTTTAATTCTGCGCTAATTGCCTTTAGTGACAAGCAACCAATTTAAAGAATTAGTCAAAAGTAAATAGATATTTGCGCAACTCAAATACTCAAAGCTACTTATAATTACTGGTCTATCAATCTTCTAAGCGTTGCTTTTAATTTTTTAATCAAAGATTAACTTTATCCGTTATAACGATTCCTTAAAATCGACAAAAAAAGAACACCCTCCAAAATTATTATTGAAAGGTGTTTCTTTTCATTTAAACTACTTTTACTTGATCATAATATTTTACCTATACATAAATCTAATTAGCCTTTAAATACTGCAATTTAGATGACCACATTTCTAATTTCCATCCTCAATTGCATCAGTCGCATACATTGAAACTGTTGATTTATTATTATTCTGCGAATATAAACTGGTTGATGAATTACCCAGATCACTATTAGTTTTATTTAACTGAACTTCTTCATTTTCATAATCATAATTTGCAGGATCTACTGGTTTGAAACCAACAGGTGTATAAAATCTCAAAAGATTCTTTTGATTAACTGTGTCTGATATGTCCAATAGATGTCGCTCTTGATCATACTTTTTAGTAATCTTTTTGTACAATTTTGAATTTGAGTCAATGTCTAACAACTGTCCATTTTCATTGTCATAAATATTGTACAAGTCCTTAGATTTCTTAATGACTGTATATTTTTTATTAACAAGACCATTATTTCTAAATATAACGTTACTATCATGGTGTTTAGACAATAAATCTGTTCCTAATTGAATATAATCTTTAGTATTAACACCCAACAAATGCAATATAGTTGGTAAAACATCAATTTCACCACCGTATTCATTGTCAACTTGACCAGAGATACCTTTCATATGGATCATAAATGGAACTCTCTGTAATTGAATATCATCAAATTCATTCCATTCATCTGGATTCTTATCTAATAATGGCGCCAAAGTTTTATTTCTATCATCTGAAATACCATAGTGATCACCATAAAGGACAATAACTGATCGATCATATAACCCACTTTCTTTTAAGTAAGTAAAGAATTCACGCAAAGAAGCATCAAGATAATGGGCCGTTAGAAAATAATTATTAATAACATTATCCTGTGTTTCCGGCTTAACAAAACCATCATTATCCTCATCTGGTAAATCAAATGGATAATGATTCGTTAAAGTAATATATTTCACATAAAATGGTTGTTGCAATTTTTCTAAATACTTTACACTCTCTTTAAACATCAACTTATCTTTTAGTCCAAAACCAACGTTAGAATTTTCATTTTGTTCAAAATAACCTTGATCAAAGAAATAATTATAGCCCATATTCTTATAAATCTTATTTCTCGAATAAAAACTTCCGACATTCCCATGAAAAACGGCACTCTCATGGCCCTCTTTTTGACTTAGAATCGCTGGTACACTTTGAAAAGTATTAGTTGGTCCTAGTTTGTTAAAGAACGAACCTGTTGGCAAACCAAACAGACCTGATTCAAGCATCGTCTCCGCATCACTTGTCTTACCTTGACCTACCTCATGGAAGAAATTGGAAAAGCTGACAGTATTTTTATCTGAATACAAACTATTCAAAAATGGTGTTACTTCTTGGTCGTTAACTTTCATATTGATTAAGAACTGCTGGAAACTTTCCAAATGAATTACGATGACATTCTTCTTACGTGCAATCCCATAATATTTTTTATTGGGTTGTACATAAACTTTAGCTGTTTCTTGCAAAGGTGAATCAATATCAACTGTCGTTACTTTATTTTTTTCAGTATCTTCGTTGACTTTGTTTGCAGCATTGTATGCCATGTAAAAGTTCAAACCAAGATATTTAACGATATATGTTTGATCAAAAGTTCTACCTAATAATTGAGGTCGATTCATTTCTGAAACTGCTAGATTTAAAACAACCAAAAATGCACTAAAGCATGATAAAGCCACTTTATTAACCACTCTAATAGGAATGGATAGCAAACCATTTTTAGCAAAAAATGGTAGTCCAATAACAAGAATTAAATTTAATAAATAGATTACATCATGTGGTGAAATCAAAGTAACAATACTTTTCCCCATCGCTCTATTGAATTTTTGTGCACTCAACATCGTATTTATTGAAATAAAATCAGAAAACTCACGGTAATAAATAACATTGGCAACTAACAATATTGTTTCCAAAGTAAACAAAACCATTAAGGAAATCACAAATGATTTTTTACGGACAAAGAAATTAGCAAAACTCAAAATTAGCAATATAAAACCAACTGGATTAAAAATGGAAATAATCCCTTGTAAAGGACCTTCAATTCCCAATTTGAAATCTACGTAATAAACCATCAATGTCTCTAGCCAAATTACTGCACTTAATATTAAAATCATTTTTGTTCTGGTTAGCTTAATCATTTCATCCCCCTTGCTTTCTTTTCCGTGTCGTTACCGTTAATTCGTATACTTAAAGTATATGCTTAAAAAAATATGATTTTCAATGTCATTTGTGAATTAATTAACTATTTATCAAAAAAGATTATAGAATTCTCAAGTATCTATTTTAGAACTTTCTGATCTTTTATTCTAAATCAATCAAATCATGGATATTATCGGTCTTTTCCAATTCAGCTTGATATTGAGCCTTAGTATCAGGATCAACTAAATTTTCACCAGGCACAAAATGAATCTTTTCTGTCCCAGCTTCAACCGAAGTTTTGTAGTACCATTTCTTAAATCTAAGAAATGCTAATTTATCATTCAAATCAGAAATCTTCTTCTCCAAATTTACTTCTTCATTATTCAAATAATCGTAGCGCTCGCGTAATGTTTCATCCCCTTCCATACATAATCTTACAAAATGTGCAATGTCTTTTACTGGCACACCACTTTTCTTTAAACAGTCAATCACTTCCAAAAAGTTCATATCTTGTTGTTTAAACTTTCGACGTCCTGCCTCATCTCTCTCAATAAAAGGCAAAAGTCCTTTTTTATCATAAAATCGAATTGCTGAAGTGTTAATATTCATTTTTTTGGCTACATCGCCAATTAAATATTCCATTTTTAAAATCCTTTCTTGACTTAAACATTAGTTTAAGTTCTAACATAAATTTTGTTAAGAAATCAAAACTTTGGAGGCTTTTATTATGAATCAACTTAAAAATAAAGTTGCAATTATTACTGGTGCTAGTTCGGGTTTTGGCTTAGGTACTGCTTATAAGTTTGCTTCTGAAGGCTGTAATTTAATAATCACAGCCAGGAATGAAACAAAGTTAAAAGAGGTCGCTGACAAATGTCAACAAATGGGTAATCAAACATTTTATTATGCCGGCGATGCTCGTGATGAAAAAACTGCAAAAGCAGTTATCAGCCTAGCTATTAATAAATTCCACAAAATAGATATTCTAATCAACAACGCCGGAATTGGAAAACTGTTATCTATAGAGGAAACATCCGTTAAAGATTTTGAATTAATCATGGATACCAACGTAAAAAGTGCCTTTTGTTTCACTAAATGCGCTGTTCCAGAAATGAAAAAAGCACATTCCGGACAAATAATAATGACTTCTTCAGTCACTGGTATTAAAGGTCATGCTGACGAAACGGCTTATACATGCAGTAAATTTGCCATACGAGGGCTTGGTCAAGCACTTGATCAAGAGCTTTTGGATTATGGAATCAAAACTTGCGTCTTTTGTCCACATGCCGGAGCCACTAATTTTGAAGTCGGTTTTGGAAGAACCTCCAAAGAAGTTGCTCAATCAGATTTCTTAACACCAGAAGATGTTGCTAGTGCACTATTATCTGTCTGCGTACAGCCTAAACATTCACGTATTGTAGAACTGCGTCTAGCTTCCAATAATGTTAAATACTAATTTAAGGAGAAAATTTACTATGAATAAAAAAACTTGGCTTGTTACTGGTACATCTACCGGTTTTGGAAAATCGTTGGCCACTTATTTGGCTCAACAGGAGAATGTTAATCTTGTTGCCACAGCTAGAAATATTCAAAAACTATCATATTTAGATCAATTCGATCACGGTCAAATTGAAAAATTAACTCTCGATGTAACAAATGAAAATGACATCAACAATGCTGTTAACAATGCAAAAGTAAAATTCGATACAATTGATGTTTTAGTTAACAATGCCGGAATAGGTTACTTTGGAACCTTTGAAGAAAGTAATATCGCCGATGCTAGATATATGTTTGAAGTTAATGTATGGGGATTAGTTAATATGAGCCGAGCAGTTCTAAAAATTATGCGTCCACAAAAATCAGGTACAATCGTAAACTTTTCATCCATCGGTGGTTTAGCATCGTTCCCAACCTTGTCATTCTATCATGGAACAAAATACGCTGTTGAGGGTATTAGTGAATCACTAGCTGAAGAGGTTAAAGATTTGAATATCAAAATTCTCTTAATTGAGCCAAGTGGATTCAGAACTGATTGGGCTGGTCGTTCATCAAAGAAGGCTTTACCATCCATTTCAGATTATCAACAATTTGCCGAATTTATCGAAGGCAATGAAAATGGAGCTCATCATGAGGCAGGAGATCCTGATAAAGCAGCACAAATTATTTACGACCAAGTAACCAATAATTCCGACTTGCCTTTAAGATTACCGCTAGGAAAATATTCATCTGATACAGCCATTCAAAAGTATCAGTCTTCATTAAAATCATTTAAAGAATTACATAAACTATCTATTTCAGCGGATACTCCAAAACAATAATACATATTTAATAATCATTTAAATCAATAAATATGATAAACGTAAAAAAGTTCCATTAATTTCTCAATATTGAAAGAAATTAATGGAACTTTTTATTTTCCTAGCTTCTTAATTACCTTAGCGGGAACACCACCAACCAAAGTATCATCAGGTACATCTTTAGTAATGACTGCCCCAGCAGCAATCACAACATTATTGCCAATCGTAACACCTGGCATAATTGAAACTTTACCGCCAATCCAAACATCATTACCGATTGTTACAGGAAAGCCCTTTGCCATATATTTGCGTCGACCTTGAGCTGTCATTGGATGATTGACCGTATAGATATCAACGTTTGGTCCAATCATAACATTATTACCAATATTTACTGGTGCAATATCTAGAATAGTTAAATTATAATTGCTCAAGAAATCATTACCAACATGAATATTCTTTCCATTGTCACAATTAAATCGACTTTGAACCGAAATATTTTTTCCGTATGAACCAAATATCTCTTTAATTTTAGCAGTTTGTTTCTCAGGTTCAGTAGCTGATATTTCATTAAATTCTTGGCACAACTTAGCAGCACGAGCCTTTCTTTGAGCTACTTCTTGATCCAAAAAATAATACCATTCACCATTATCTAATTTTTCAATTTCCTTCATTAATATCACCTCAACTAAAAAAACGATAACACTTAAACCCTAGTCCAAGTCAAAAATTATTCACTTTTTGTCAGACAACTGAGAATGAATATACCAATAATTACATAGAAAACTGTAAAAATTCCTAAAATCAAACTAAATAAATCGAAAATACACGGTACTGCATATAGCGCATAGATAAATTGAAATGGATTGATCATCGTCAAAATATAATTCCATGTTCCCGCTGGCCTTACCTGCAATAAAAATAATCCTGCTAAAAGAAAGATATTCACGATCATCACAAAAGTTACTTGTTTTATTTTAAGTAATAGCAACAAGGACATCATCGAGATACTAACAATAGTAGTCAAAAATGAAACCAAAAATCCGTATAAAAATGTATATGGAGAAACTGGTGTCACTAAAAAATGAGTTGCCAGATTAAAAAAAACAATCTCTGCTTGAATAATTAACAACTGTGTAAAAAATGCCGTCATCAAAACTGAAAACTTCGATTCAATCAAAGGTGACGGTCGTTTGAAAAAGCCACTATTTCTAATTTGAATCAAATTCATTAAAAAACCGTTTAGCACAGTCGTTACAACAATATAGGCCCAATAAATATACAAAACTTCATTACCGTGAAAATTAGGACCTTTGTTCAAAAAGGCCATGATTATTGGAATTCCCAACGTATAAAAAAAGACAATTTTTTCTTTAGCTGCCATTTGCAACTGGATTTTAAAAATAACCCAATCATTTCCAAACATCTAATTTCTCCCCTATAACAGTTAAACAATTACACATAAAATTAATATAAGTTAATATTGAAGTCAATTACAATTATGGTATAGGAAAAAACGCTTTTTAATTATAAAATAAAAAAATATTCTAATAACTATACAAAAGCTCTTTCTCAAATCTGGTTATAACAAAAAAGAACAGTGCCTATTAAGTATTCAAAGTAGTAAAGCTACCTGAAACTAATAGAAATTGTTCTTCTTTTTTGTATTTAACATTAAATCACTAAAACAATAGTCTGGAACAGCAAAACCGATGGGCTCAGCCGCGAAATTCTACTTAGTGAGGTACTCACTTAGTAGAAGGTCAGTATTTGAAACAATTCGCAGAATTGATTCAAATCTGTGCCCGCAGCGTTCCAGCCCAATCGGGTTTGTTGTGGAGGACGGCAAAAACAAACTTGAGATAGTATCTCTTTACTTCTCTATTTACCACCGCCAAAAATATGATCCAAAGTACTATTAAATTTCTTTCGATCATCAACAGTATGTGGCTCACTACTCAATTGTAATCCATTATGGAAAGCTGTAATTAGGAAGTCCCAGAATGTTCCGTACAAGCCTAATTCTTCATGGTCAGCAGGAGAAATTGTATAGCGAATGGCTTTTTCATCCCCAGCAATAACTTTTTGAACCCAATGTGGTTCACGAAGACTTTCACGACCAATAGCCGCAAAATCAATACCTTCATCTAATACTTTTTCAGCATCAGCAGGTGTTTGAATATCACCAACACCAATCAATGGCAAATCACCAAGATGTTGTTTGATAGTCAAATTCAACGGAACCGTAACTGACTTGTCATTAAGTGACTTTCTCCAAACATCTCCCATTGAAACGTGAAGGTAGTCAATTGGTTTTTCCTTCAAAGCATCTATCAACTTCAATGTATCATCGAATCTAATACCTGGTTCTTCAATTTCCTCAGGTGAAATTCGATACCCCATTAAAAATGGCTTATCAGCGTATTTATCAATTGCTGATTGAACTTCATCAACAACTGCTAATGGGAAAGTCATTCTCTTTTCAACTGATCCACCCCACTTGTCACTTCTACGATTTGAATGTGGTGAGAAGAACTGTTGAATCAAATATGTGTTAGCCCCGTGAATTTCTACTCCATCAAATCCGGCTAAAATAGCACGTTTAGTAGCTTGACCAAAATCCTTGATTGTTTGTTCAACTTCAGTTTCAGATAACTCACGAGGTGTTTCTGAATTATTCCGAGTAGCTTTAACAGCACTAGCACTGACTGGTTGTTGCCCTCTTAAAATGGCAGTTGAAGACATTCTACCAGCACTAAAAATTTGTAAAATAGCTTTAGTTCCATCTTTATGCATAGCTTCAGCTAATTTACTCAAACTAGGAATAAATTTATCATCAGCAACACTAAGTTCACCCTCAAAGCCTTTACCTAGTGAATTGACATTAGCTGTGGCAGTAATAAACATACCAGCACCACCACTATGCATATGATAATAACGTAATTCATCGGCTGTTACCTCACCGTTTGAAAAACTCATTTCCTCAGTCATTGGTGGAATAACAATTCGATTTTTTACTGTAATACCTTTTTTAGCAAAAGTATATGGTTTCAAAAATTTATAATCTGTCATTGTAGTACCCTCTCTTTCCTTGTTCAGGTTATCACAATGATTATATTTGTAAATCATTTTAACTTTCTTTTATTGCCAAAAAGAATTTTTTTCATTTTAAGAAATAATTGGTGTATTTTTGAGAAAAATCAGGTATGATATTGAAAGAAAATTTTTAGCCGAGGAAAAGCCTATGAATTACTTACTACTATTAGTATCAATCGGTTTTGAAGTCTTAGGAACTTCACTTTTGAAAAAGACAGATGGTTTCACCAATCTCTTACCAACAATCGGTACATTGTTATCATATTTTATCTGTCTATTCGTTTTATCACACGTCTTGAAGAGATTGCCCTTAAGCCTTACTTACGCTACATGGGGTAGCGTTGGATTGATACTTGTTACTATTGCAGGAATTGTTTTCTACCACGAATCAATTTCAATAGCTTCAATTGCTGGACTTGTTTTAGTTGTTTCTGGCACTGTTTTAATTAATGTTTTTTAGATCATAAAGAATTAATATATTTATTTACTAATATTCAAATAGCACCTATTTTCTGCATAAAGAATCCCTGTATAATGGTCCTCTTTAAAGGTCATTACACAGGGATTCTTTTATTGAATAATATTCTTTTTAATCTATTTACTTCTTATTCTTTCTGTAAGCAAAAATTACACTACCGGCAATGATCACTAGAATAGCAATTCCTCCAAGAATGATCCAAATATCCTTAGAACGATTTGGAGTTGTCTTGTTGATCTTAGCAATTTGTTTATTAGTTACTGTGAAATTACGCTTTAGCTTCCAAGCGTTCTGCCCATTATTTGCTTTTACATTCAAATACATTGTATAAGTTCCAGGTTTTAGACGCTTATTTTTGCTAGGTCCTGTAACAGTGTTGACATTAACTGGATAATCAAAATCACTATCAGGTGCCATAGATAGATTCTTTTTACTTGAACTTAAAAGTACTTTACTACTACTATTCTTGGGTGTTACTTTAGCAGATACCGCAACTTTCTTTTCGAGAGTTGGAACATCATTATCCATTTCCGCATCAACTGAAACTTGACCGTTATTATTGGTTTCAAAAGCTTTAACTAATTTCAAATCTGGTTTAACGGCATCAGTATTTTGTTGAAGTTGTAGTCCTAAAACATAATTATATTCATTTCTAATCGTAACTCCTTTAGGTAATTTACCAGTATTTTGAGCTTGACCATTTTCATGTACTAAAATACCACCAAGCAATTCGCCAGAGAATTTTCCATCTGGAGCAGTAATTTGAATTGAAACTTCTTTGGAATTATTAGCACTAACGTCTACTTCTTTAGGATAACTAACTAGTTTTTCAATATTATATTTGAGATCTTTATTAGCTAATTTGCCATGATCATTATAATCAATAACCCCATTGGTATCAGTTTCAGCACGATTTACAGAAACTTTGTAAGTGTGGTCAATATTGTCATTATTATTAATTTTGAATTTAATTGTTTCTTTTTGACCAGGTGTGACTTTCAAATCATAATAACCAATACTTTTGTCAATCTGATTATCGGCTGGAATGCTGGATACACTGTAATTAACAGGTGATTGTGTTGCTGCATTGACCGTTTTTTGATTAAAAGTAAACGTTAAAAGTAAGCTTCCAAAAACCGTTAAGAGAATCATCAGATACTTTTTCACAATACTACCTCCCGAAAAAAAAGAGGCGGCATATTAGCGTTTAATATACCCCTCCTTCAATTATTTTATGATGGTGCATTTGTCAAAGTCCAAGATAGCGTTGATGTATATGATCCACCAATATTACCAGCTGGGACTGAGAGTAAAGCATCGCCATTGTTATATTTAGCTGTAAATGAACCAACACCTTGTCCAGCGGCCGCATTCAAAACGATTGCAGGAGCGCTAGTGATTGGTGTTTTGGCTGTAAAGGTTGGCAAAGTTGAAACGTTATCAGCATCATCAGCTGCAACAGGTGTCGTTTCAGTATCATCCATAGTTAAAGCTGCACCCTTCAAGGTTGCTCCACCAGTTGTTCCAGTCGTAAATGGTGTACCTGATACTGTCACTGACCAACCTGTAGCTTCACCAGGGTTAGCAACTTGCAAACCACTGCTAAAACTACTTGAAATATAATTAGTATCATCAGCGCTTGAATTTACGGTACCAAATTCAATACTTGGTGCTGACTTGATTGCAATCGTACCAGGTGTGATCGTGGTCGTTGCCGTAGCTGGTGTCGTTGTTGGCGTTGTGGTCGTATCAGCCTTTGCAACTAATCCACTGGCTCCAATTGAGCCAAGTCCTAAAAATGCTGCGCCTATTAATAAACTGTTCTTTAATAATCTTTTCATAATATTCCCCTCCATATCCGATATATTTATCGATATGAACTGGGACCAGTCTTTTTAAGATAGCCTTTAGTCTAGGGTCCCATAGGGAATGACACTTTCATGCCATCTTTTAGAGGAGATTTCCTAATCTCCAAACATAGTTATAAATCCATTCGAACCATTAGACAAATATAAAGGGCAAATATTGCTGTAACTGTACAGAAAGTAAATTATAATAGAACCAACGATAATTGGAGGGTGTCTTTTAGCATGGATGAGTTAAAGAAAACTAACAATTTTATTATCAACGTTATTAATATTATTTGGAGTTTCGATTCTACCAATAAGAAAGTTATGATTCTTTTAGTCAAAAATTCCTTGGGAATCAATGCTGACAAATGGGGATTGCCGACAACTATTTTACGTCCCGATGAAAATGCTGAAGAAGCATCATTACGTTTGATCCGTGAAAAAATTGGAATTAACCTACCCGATTTTTATACTGAGCAATTGGCAACTTTCAGTAATATTCATCGTTCTCCAAACCATCGAGAAATTGCTTTAACTTATATGACTTACCTACCTCACATGACCGAATTAAAGGCCGGCTATGGAGCTAAAGATGCAGAATGGTTTACAGTTGAATATTTGCCCGAACAATATCTTTTACAATATCATGACTTAAATTTCAAAACTTTATCGATTAAAATATCGGAAAGTGAATTTTATAACAATATTCAAGATTACTATACTGACAAGGATTTGGCTGCCGATCATGCTCTTATTCTCAAATTGGCTTTCCAAAGAATTACTAATCGACTTGATTACTTACCAACGATTTTACTAATCTTAGGTGATAGTTTTACCCTAAAACAAGCTCGTGAAGTCTATGCTACTTTTTGGAAAGAACCTGCTACAAGCATTGATAACTCTAACTTCCGAAAGACTCATTCACATCTTTTTACAGAAGTTGGAATCGAGCATGGTAAAAGCGGCCGTCCTGCCAAACTCTACAAACTTAGTGGAATACTTGACCCCCAATAAGACTAATGCTAGTCTTATTTTTATTCTATTAAAGGTAATTTTTACCTTTAATAAAATTCTTTATATATTTTATAAATAATTGGAGGTAAGTTTTGAACTCAAAAGAAATGGAATTCTCAGACAAAAGTGGTCTGAAATTGCTAATGGTTATTGGTACTGCCTGGTTATTTGACGCTGCCGACGTTGCTTTGCTGTCTTTCATAATGCCATTGCTCAAAAAAGAAATGACACTAACAGATGCTCAAGTTGGATTGGTCAGCTCTATTACTACTGTCGGTATGATTTTTGGTGCCATTCTATTCGGTTATCTTGCTGATAAATTTGGTAAAAAAAATATTATCATCATTACGTTATTATTATTCTCAATCAGTAACTTAGCTTTAGCTTTGACTACTAATCTATCTCAATTCCTATTAGTTCGTTTTATTACAGGTATTGGTCTAGGTGGAGAATTGCCAGTAGCAACGACAATTATTGCCGATTCTTTCTCAGGTCATCGTCGTTCTAAAATGCTTATTCTAGTTGATAGTTTTTGGGCTATTGGTTGGATCTTGGCATCATTATTAGCATTTTTATTCATGCCTGTCTACGGTTGGCGTCCTACCGTTATTATCACTTCTGTTATGGCACTTTATACTTTGGTTATTCGTCGCCACTTGCCGGAACAGACCAACGTTAAAAATGAAAAACTGAATTTAAAAATTGCTTTAAGTGAAATTTGGTCACCTAAATACCGTCGAGCTACCTTATGTTTAAGTATTCTTTGGTTCATTATTATGTTTACTTACTATGGAATGTTCCTTTGGTTGCCTAGTGTTTTGATCAAACGTGGCTTTTCAGTTGTTCACAGTTTTGGTTACACACTATTAATGAGTTTTGCACAACTACCTGGTTACTTTTTTGCCGCTTATTTAATGGGTAAAATAAGCCGCAAAAAAGTATTAGCAATTTATTTAGTCGGAACAATTATCGGTGCATTCATGTTTGGAACTGCTCAATCTGTATGGGTCGTAGTTTTGAGCAGTTGTATCCTTTCATTCTTTACTTTAGGTGCTTGGGGAATCATGATTGCTTTAACTCCAACGCAATATCCACTTGAAACTCGTGGTGTTGGAATTGGCTTTACTCAATCAATAGGACGAATTGGTGCCACTGTTGGACCATACTTGATTGGATTCTCATTGGGCTCAGGACTAAGCGTTACTACTGTTTTCTTTTACTTCGTTATAGCTCTAATTATCGGAATCATCGTACTTGTCTTTGGAATGGTCGATCGTGATCAAAAGTAATTTCTAAATAATTTAATTTATGGATAAAAAAGGTCCCCATGCGACAACCATTTTTGGTTATTGCATGAGGACCTTTTACTATTCGGAAATTATAGTTCAGCTGTTTCTCTATGATCACTTGTTAAATGTTCAATCTTACCCGTTACTTTAAAGTAATCTTCTGTCAAAGTCTTTAACTCTTCAATTGCTTCAGTAGCTCGCTTAGCTTGCTCAGCATTAATTGCTTCAATAACTAAGACTGAATCAGTAGTGTCCTCTGTCAACATTGTTCTTTGAGCTTCACGCCAGTTTAAGCATCGACAAATTGCACCAGAATTATCATAATAAATAATTTCTCCAGGTAAAGCTGGTGAATCTTCGGTTGCTCCAAGTGGCTTAAAACCTTCGCCACCCTTAGCTTCACCCAAGTGCATATCACCGTCAAAAGCATTCATGTTTTCACCACCGCAAGGTACACCATACTTCAATGAGATACTGTTATAAATATCTACCAAAGGTATAATTGGTGAAAACTTGTGTCCTTGGTTGGCCCGTTTCAAAAGAGCCTCAATTGAACAACGAGCACCCTTTTTTGTCTTAAATTCTCTAAAGGCCTGACGCCATTGGTCAATAACTTCATTCTCTCTAAAAGTTTCATTTGTCAAAAATTTCTCTGATTCTTTAGTTGCATCATCCAATAATTTAGCAAAATATGGATCATCTTTTTCATCCACATGATTATCAATACCATGGATTGTTAAAGTACTTATTTGTGCTTCTGGGAAAAGTTCCCAAAACTTATCATCTACTACTACTTTTGTCATATTATTTCCTCAATTCTTTTTTTAAAATATAATCTGTTTGTGACGATCCACCCATTACAAATCTATGTTCACTAAATCTTGTAAAGCCCATATATTTATAAAACTCTTGTGCTGGAAAATTACTTTCCCAAACTCCAAGCCATATTCGTTTACGATGTAATTCTTTAGCTCGGCTTATCGCCAGTTTAAGTAATATTTTACCTAAACCTTGTCGTTTAAATTGCTTACGAACATAAATTCTCTGGATCTCTAAAAAATCATCTGGCATTTTTTCACTTTGAGCATCTAAGATATTGATTTTTAAATAACCTGCCAATATCCCATCAACGTATAAAAAATAAAATTCTGAATTAACATTATTCATTTCTTGACTTAAAGTTGCTAAGTCATAAGCTTTATCCAAATATGCATTCAAATTTTCAATCGTATTATAATCACCAAAGGTATCAGTAAAAGTCTCCCGACTAAGCTTTTGTAAAACTTCAAGATCTTCAGTCGTACATCTTCTTATCTTAGTTACCATTTAATATATCCGCTTATTACCTTTCTTCACATACTCCCAATTTTCGGAAATATTGTCCTCTACACGTTCCAACAATTCAAAAATTTGCTTTCTTTCAGTTGGGGACAATCCCTCCAAGGCAATTTCATTTGAATAATGTTCTTCACGATCAAGAATCGGATAAGTTTGCTTTCCCTTTTCAGTGACATAAAGCTTTTTTTCTTTTTTATTATCTTCAGATTGTTTTCTAACTATAAAATCATTATTTTCTAATTTTTTTATTGCCCGAGCTGCCGTAGTGCGATCTACTTTGATCATTTCAGCAACTTTTTCCTGAATAATTCCTGGATGCTCATAGATTCGAGCTAAATAAATATATTGACCCTTTGTTAAATCATATTGTTTAAATTCAATATTACTAATCGAATCCAACGATCGGGCAATTACTCCAATCGATCTCAAAATATCTGCCACAACTTTGCCTCTCTTTCAAACAAGATATATCGTATAACTATTTTGTTGCAATTACAACAAAATTAATAAAATAAAAAAGTAGCAATCTTAATGAAATTGCTACCAATTATTATTATTCAGTTTTTAGTTGATGGCATAGCCAACATTATGTGCAAATTGATCAATCTGTTCAATGTATTCGTCACCGTTATCAAGTTTGGCTAAAGTATCTTGAACTTTGCGATCATCACGTAATCTACCAAACAGATATTGGAATGAATAGTTCTTATTCAACAAATTATATGTCTTTAGAACAAAATCCTTAGAATAATCCTCTTTATCCAAGTCCTTTGCATTATTAATATCGGTATACAGCTCCGATAAAATTCTCTTTGCTTCTGTATTGTCATTTAATTTCATCAATACGCACCACCTAATTAATTATTAAAGCTCATACTCGAAATAAGCAAATGTAAGCGTTTACTATATTCCGTATTTCTATTATACGACTAATAAGTTTAAATTTCACTTAAATGCCAAATATCGTTTAATTAATTATTTTGTGTTTTGAAATTATGTTTCAACGCTGGCCAAATCCACTTATCTGCTGTTGCAATCAGAATACCATTAAAGATAAATGAGAAAACAGTTCCAATATTAACCGAGTAGACATTGTGGATAGTAATACCAGATATAATAATTATTATAATTGGTGGGATAAAATCAATAATCTGTGCAGCCGTCGAATTTCCTTTTAAATACAAGAAACGCAAAATATTCGTCGTATCATCATTAGGATGCATAACAATATTAGCTCTCTGATAAAGTGAAATAGCTACGCAGAAGAACACTACCCCCAAACAAGATAAAATTGTTCTAATAACTATTGGTAAACTAGGTACTCCTACCATATTTAGCAAATTAGTAAAGACATTTACAAAATAGCTAAAAAACATTACATACAAAATTTCTCCAATTAATCTCTTGCCATCGAATCTTTTTATCAAAAATTGATTAATTATGGCATTCATTACCCCAATAATAAATAACAATAATCCGGTGTTCCAACCGAACCACTTATTCATATTAACAGCCGAAGCAGTCCACAAACCACTACCCATATTAGCTGAAATACATAAGCCATTTCCAAAAGCATTTAATACCAATCCCGAAACCAAACCGATTATTCTTGCTTGAATTGAATTTTTAATACTATCACTCCTCATCACATATGGTAAATATGGTACAACAAATACACCCCTAAAAACAAAAAAATCTCAGCATTCAACCATTATGTTTGGTTACACACTGAAATTTTTAATATTTATTCTTGATAGTTTTTTACAAGAAACTCTTTTAATGGCATGGCCGAATGTCCCATAATTTTTTGATAATCATTACTTATAACGTTCAACAAACCACGGCCACCAGCATCATACATTGAAGATAGCATATGTCCTTCGTTACCTTCATTATAGATCTGAGCAAATTCATCCAAACTAACTGGTTGATAGCCAATTTCTGATCCTGCTACCTCAGATAAAACTTCTGCCAATTGTGGCATCGTATAGTTTTGATCTTGAGTTAAGGTATAAATTTTACCATTTTTCAAAAGTTCTTTCGTGGCAGCAACTTTGGCAAAAGCTTTTGAACTATCTTCCAAACTTATAAAACTCAAAGCTTGATCTTTCATTGGGTAGATAACATTTTTACGCTCAATCAACTCTGGTAAATATGGTACCAATGGATCAGCGTAAAGGGCATTTTTAACAATTGTATAAGGAATACCTGAGGAAGCTAATCTTCTTGGTAGATAACCATAAAATGCTGACAAATCAAACGGATTGTTTTCTTGATCAGCAATGAATCCCATTGCCAAAATATGTCCAACTTGTGCTTTTTGAGCAGCCTTAATAACATTTTCTAATTCTGATACTCGACTAAAACTATCATGACTTTTACTTGGAATATAAATCAAAACATCTTTATTTTGAAAAGCAGTGATTAAAGTATCTTCATTTAAAAAATCAATTGCTTCAACATTTGCCCCAGCGTCAACAATGTGTTGAGCTTTACTAATCGTATGAACCCCAGCAGTTACATCTGAACTGGGTACCAATTTAATTAATTCATCAAAAATATGTTTGCCCAAATGTCCCGTGGCACCTGTTATTAAATACTTCATAGTTAATTACCTCCTGATTGCAAACTACATGTTACTTTAAAAATCACAGATAGTCAAACAATTAATCTTTAATAACCACAATTAAAAAAAAAACAGTACCCATTAAGCACTCAGGGTTGTAAAATACCCCAAACTAATGGACACCATTCTTCTTTATTATATAAGATAGAAACTAAATTACAGCACAAAACATACTACCATTGTTCATGATTCCAAAGACGACCATCGACTTCGCCTTTTAATTGTTCTAAACGTTTATTTTGCTCATTGACGACTTTATTCATGGCCACTAAAAAAGCTCTATTTTCATAAGCTTTTTGTTTATCAGATAAAGTTTCGATTTGTTTACTGAGCCATAGACCTGTATCATCCATTTACTCATCCTCCCCTTGCTTTATCAAACTAATAGTACTCTTCAACTGATCAATATCTTCTTTTTGCTGAATAAAGGTATTTAAGATTGTTTCGCATTCTGTACAAGTTGTTTCATCAAAATTTTTAAAACGGTCAGCAAATTCTTGTTCAAACCATTCTTGACGATGAGCCAAAGTATCAGGATATTCTTGTGTCAAAAAGCGTTGATAATCAATCAATAATTGCATTTGTTCTTGATCATTCAAATATTGAAATTGAGCAATTGTGAATGTAGGCAATATCTTCATTTTAGCCCGATCAGCAATCGCAAAATATGGTGCCATTATCTCATCAATCGTGATATTTTCGCTACCACCACGCTGAAATTCTTTTAAAGGCATTCCTGTACTGACAACAATTCCAAATTCTTTATCTCCTAAATTATCATCGCCATCACCATAAACAAAATTACGAGTTAAAACCTTATCTTCCCAGTTTTTCAAACCTGCCGGAGCAGCATACCAATAAAGTGGGAATTGAAAAATTATTCGATCATTCGCCATTAAAAGTGCTTGTTCTTTTTCGACATCAATTTCTTCTAATTCTTCAACATGATGCCATGTAACATCTTGCAATTTTGCACCCTGCAACAAAAACTGTTGCGTTTGAGAATTATTTATTTCCGGATGTGAAACCACTACTAAAGTCTTCAAAATTAACATCTCCAGTCACTAATAGAATAGCAAAAAACACCGAATCTTTAAACCAAACAAAACTACACAATGATATAATTTAAAAGATACTAGTTTTATTTAAGATTCTTTCTTCAATTTAGTAAGGGTTAACTCATAAATGCCGTCGTCCATGAAATCTCTGTGGACCGCTGGAACGTGGTGGGCACAACTTGGAGCCCCTTGGCCTGCCAAGTGTCTTCAAGATTGACCTTGTTCTAAACTTGCTACGCAAGCTAAGAACAATTTTACCACTGAGGGTCCACAGAGATTTCATTCCCGACTAGAGATTATTTTTACTTAAAGTTATACCCCTAAAATTTTAAGCATAAAAAATATAATAATAAATTAGTCCGGAATAACAAAAGCGATGGGCTCAGTAGTGAAATTCTACTTAGCTCGCAACGCGAGGTTAGTAGAAGGCCGAGATTTGAAACAATTGTGATTTTCAATTGGTTCAAATTCGTGCCCACTACGTTCCAGCCCAATCGCTTTTGTTATGGAGGACGGCACTCTTAACCAAACTCAAGAAAGAACCCATTAAGGAGATAAATAATGGAAAAATATTATATTGTCGATAGCTCTATTCTTCCTGAATCTTTCGATCGTGTCATCAAAGCCCGAAACTTGCTACAAACTAAAAAGGTCCACAATGTCAGTGAAGCTGTTAAAGAAGTCGGCATTAGTCGAGGAACTTATTATAAATATAAAGATTTGGTTTTCTTGCCTGATGAAGAAATGAACGATCGTAAAGCTGTTATTTCTATGATGCTACATCATCAACAAGGAATTCTTTCCAAGGTTTTGGTCGACATTTCCGAATCAAATGCCAGTATTCTAACAATCAACCAAAACATCCCTATTCACAATATTGCAACTGTTGTAATCTCCCTAGATATCGGTCATCTTAATGGAACTATTGACGACTTATTAGACAAACTGAGATTGTCTGATTCCGTCGATAATGTCCGTCTTATCTCTATTGAATAGTAAACCCAAAAGGCTCTCGAATCATCTAATTTGATTCGAGAGCCTTATTTATTTTCTAAAACTTTATTTTGGCCAAGCAATATACATTGCCAACAAAACATTAAATGCTCCTACTAAATAAAATATCTTCGCAGCAATTTGACTTTTGAGATGACCTCCAGATATTAAAAGGAAAAGTCCTAGAACAAAAACTAATGCCATTAACAAGAAATTCATTACGTCACCTATTTTTTTCGATTTAATATTTTACTCAATGTTACTTTAAAGAAAAAATGTGACGAAATAATGAACTTGCTATGTAAATTCGATAAATTTATTTACGGATCCACAAAAAATGTTCCATATCATGCAAAACTTTGGGATTACGGCGCGTTAAAGCACTGTGTTCTGCCATTGGTCCAGTGAACAATCTGGCATGATAAGTTTGATGAGGGCCTCGAAAAACTTTTCGTAAAGATTTTGCTGATGAAACTGGCACTGCTTTATCAAAATGATCTTCCGGACTTAATTGTCCCATAATATTTAGTTCTCTCACATGTAATTGCCTAATATTAGAATCAGGAGCTATATATGTTCTAAAATCTTTTCGCAATTGATTAGAATAACGCCAATCGTTACGGCGATAAATATCATGATTCAAGACTTGCATTGGGGCGGCAATATTAACCAAAGAATCAATTTGTGGCTGTCCAGACTTCTTACTGTAAGTTTCTAAATAATACATGATGGCGTTATTACCCCAAGAATGAGCTACTGCATTAAAACGAGTTACACCGTATTTTCGATGCAAAACCTTCAATATCGAATCAATCCACATTGCTGTATGATGGTAATCTGATTCATGATTATTTAAAAATAGTACTTGGATTTCTGGATTCTTAGCTTTTTTAGGCCAAATTCCATAAGTCCTAACCTTACCCTGTGGCGATACTGTAACCGTCAAAGTTCTAGTTGCATATCCATCAGCCTGCGATTGATCAATCAAATAATCCATTGAATGAACTGTACCACCAAATCCATGAAAAAAGAGTGTAGGCATTTGTCGTTTCTGATCTGACTGCACAGTACTAGCCGAAACTTCCTTTTCAACCACCGGACCAGCTATTAAAATAACTGAAATTGCTAAAAGAATTTTAATTAATAAACTAATTTTTTTCATAAAATTCACCAAATTTGATTTATTACCAAATTTTAAAGCAATTATTTTGTTAGTCAACTTTTCAATATCAAATTACAAAAATGAGAGCGGAACAAAACACGTTTAGCTTCCGAGCATTAATATAAATAAGGTTGGTAATTCGATTTTGAGTTACCAACCTTATTTGAATTAAGCGGAAGAAGCTGTGTTCTTGTTCCGCGTTTATGCTGCAATGTTGGGGAAAAAACTAGTTATGTCCCGATCTCATTTTAATTTATCTCCAAGAATAATGACATAAACTACAAATTCTGACCTTTTTCCCAAGTAGTCTTGGATAGCATAAGTCCCTTTTTGACAATATCGTTAAAGAGTTGGTGAGTTCTATTAGAAACTTCACCGGCCGTCTTCAAATTACTCTCGGTCAAGAACTCTGAAACATCACTTGTAAAGCCATCAATTACTTCATCAGTTATTTCCAAACGTTGACGTGCATACGATTGACAGCCTTCAAGATAGGCATGGATCATATCAGAATATTCGTGATAATGTGGTTCAATCATAACTGACAAGGTCTTTTCTAGCCAGTACACATTGTCTACTGAAACTTCATTAGTTGTATTCTTATAATCTTCAGGTGTATCAGTAATATTAGTGTAGAAAGGTACATATGGACTATAAGCAAAGAATCCTAACGATAGCCATTGAACTGCTGCATGATTTTCATCAACATCATTTCTAATTTGTAAAATTGAAGAAGCTTGGTTACGATCCATAGCAATGGAACGGAATTGACGTTGCTCTTTTTCATTACCGGAAGCAAAAGTACCAAATGGATCATACTTAGTTCCATTGTAATGTGAGGATAAGAAAGCCTCTACATCTTCAATGGCAATTTTTTTAGCAGGTTTTCTAATCATAGGCATATCTTGTGCTGTTGGGATTTGTTCAATTTCTGGGTTGAACATTTTTTGACCATACCATGTTCTAGGTGTGTTGTAATAGGCATCAGCTTCACTTTGAGTTCCAAAAATTTCACGGAAATTAAAGTGACCTGGTTGTGGATTCAAATGATGTTTTTCAACAAATTCTACTAAATCAGTGGCGACTAAGAAATTATCAGTATCATTAACATCAACCTCTTGCATCACCGTCTGATTAGGTACAATCGCATAAGTATCTTCTGGCAAACGCATTGCAGCCCAGTGGTGACCGCCAGCTGTTTCCAAAAGCCAAATCTCATCTTTATCATTGAAGGCAATACTATTACACTCGCCAGTACCATATTTTTCTAATAAAGCGCCTAAACGAATTGCACCTTCCTTAGCTGTTTTTACGTAAGGTAAAACTAAAGTCAACATTGCCTCTTCATCAACACCATCGTGAACTAAAGGATCATATCCTAAAACACGAGCATTAGTAGCAGTCGTTTCTGTCGAACTCATTCCCACATTATATTCATTAATACCAGCTTCTTCATACTTACCATCGCTTTGGTCAGCTTGTGGTGTAGCGGTGTAACGGAATGCATGTTCAGGCAATGGAACTTTAACACCTGTAGTCACTGATACGTAAGATGCATTCTTTTGATCTTTAGCCTCATGTGCTACAAATTTGATCGGATTAATTGGGCCATAGCCATCTTCATTACGAGCGACAATGGTAGAACCATCCATACTAGCGGCTTTCCCGACTAGGATTTCAGTACAATCGGAACTTAGATTTTTCATTTTTCGTTCCCCCTCTTTGATATCCAGTATAGAATTAAAATTTGATTTAAACTAGTAGTTTTATTAGAAATTTTATAATTTTTATCAACAAAAAAAGACTTGAAATTAATCAAGTCCTCTCTAAATTGACAAATATTTATATTAAAGTACTTCAACAGATGCTGTTGTAACACCGTATGAAGGAATTTGGTTATTTGGCATAGCAACGTCTAATTGGTTAGGGTTACTGTATGCAAATGTACCTGTATCATTAACTGTTCTGATCAATACTGTACCATCAGAAAGTGTGATTTTAAGTGTTGTACCCTTAGGGAATACTGAAAGGTTGGCAGCAACTCCACCGTAACCCATGTTTGAACCTAGAACAGCTGGATCATAGAAAGAAATCTTAAATGTTCCTTGTGATGTACCAGTTGCAGTTGTTGATTGTGTTTGTGCAGCACTTTGTGTTGTAGCTTGTGTTTGTTCTTGTGCAGGTGCTTGATAACTTGTATCTTCAGCGGCTGCTTGTGTTGTAGCATCTGTTGTTGATTCTTGTGTAGTTGTATCAGTTTGTGTTGTTGTAACACCTGGTAATGAAACTGTTTCACCAGGGAAAATCAAGTCAAATCCGCCAACTTCACGGCCGTTTGCTTGTTCAAGTTCAGCGACTGTTACGCCGGCATTAGCAGCGATACTCTTGTATGTGTCCCCTGCTTCAACTTGAACATGGTTACTGTCGAGTTGTACTGCAGCCTGAGCAGTTTGTGATGTTGCTGCAAGTGCTGTTAAAGCTGTTGTACTTACTAAAGCGATAGATAAAACTTTTTTCATGAATATATTACATCCTTATATTTAAAATTGTTTAGCCCTCATTTGCTATGTTGCATATACTAACAGGTATTTATTACACAACAACGTCTGTAAAGTTACAAAAAAGCCCTTTTCTGTAATTTTAGTAATACAATTGAAACAAACAAGTGTTCTATCGTTGGTGCATCAACATTCCTATTTTTATAAAAATGTGAATAAAACAGCAATTATTCTGAAAGTTTTTGATTATTTTATTAGTGATTGAGTTACAAAAAGATTAAAAAAAGCAATTCAAACATTGATATATCAGTGTTTAAACTGCTTTTTTCTTATAAATAATAATTAGAAACAAATTTTCAAAATGATAATTTAATTACCGTGTCTTTTCTGAAATTCGGCAATTTCTTTATATTCTGGTTCTAATATCTCAGATAAGCGAATCCAAATTGGTAATAATTCACGATAAACTTCAAAATTCTTTGGATTTGGTTCATGGACATCAGTTACACCAATCATCCCTTTAACTGCGGACAGATCATTTATATAACCTAAGGCATACATTCCTAAAACAGCGGCTCCTAAACAAGAACTTTCAAAACTTTCGGGAATTGTAACTTCCTGTTCAAAGATATCTGCCAACATTTGACGCCATAACGATGATCTAGCAAAACCACCAGTTGCTTGAATACTCTTTGGTTTACCAGTAATTTTTTCAATCGTTAGCATAACAACGTATAAGTTATAAACAATTCCTTCCAATGCGGCTCTAACCATATGCGCACGGGTATGTTTACGAGTTAAGCCAAAGAATGACCCTCTAGCATAAGCATCCCAAATTGGCGCCCTTTCACCACCTAAATATGGATGAAATAGTAGTCCATCTGATCCAGCAGGAATTTTTTCGGCTATCTGTGTCAAGATATCATAAGTTGAAACTTGCATCTGTTCAGCAGTGATTCTTTCAGGAGCAAATAACTGATCCTTGACCCAACGAAAAACAATTCCACCATTATTAACTGGACCACCAACAACCCACTTATCCTTAGTTAAGGCATAACAAAACAACTTACCCTCTGGATCAACAACTGGTTTATCAACCACAACACGAACAGCACCACTAGTTCCAATTGTTACAGCAACAACTCCCGGATCAATGGCATTAACCCCCAAATTTGATAAAACACCATCACTTGCTCCAAAAACAAATGGTGTTGTTTTAGAAATTCCCAATAAATCTCCATAACGTTTGTTGATACCGGTAATAACAGCCGTTGGTTCAACTAATTCTGGTAACTGTTCTTGGGTGATCTGTAACAAATCTAAAGCTTGTTGATCCCAGTCTAAATCAAGAATATTAAACATTCCTGTTGCTGAAGCAATTGAATATTCCATCTTATAAACACCAAACAGACGGAAAAAGACATAAGTTTTCAAATCAATAAACTTCTTAGTTTGTTTAAATAATTCCGATTTTTCATGTCGAAGCCAAAGTATCTTGGATAAAGGTGCCATTGGATGAATTGGTGTTCCAGTTTTTGCATAAATTTGAGCGCCGACACCATTATTCTTTAATTCCTCGCTATATTTAGCGGCTCGATTATCTGCCCAGGTTATCGCTCTAGTTAATGGTTGATCATTTTGATCCATCAAAATCAAACTATGCATAGCAGAAGAAAAAGAAATCCCCTTTATCTCCTGTGGCTTTACCTTACCTTTTCTAATTACTTGTCCCATAACTTCAACGACAGCGTCCAAAATATCGTCAGGATCCTCTTCTGCCATATCAGGAACATCTTGATACAATTGATAGCCGCTATTAGCATAAGCCATTACTTTACCCTTCATATCATAAAGGACACTCTTAGTACTAGTTGTTCCAATATCGACACCAATCATATAATCCATCATTCAAAACTCCTTTTATATAAGTAGAAACTTTTCTAATTGTAAGCAGAGATTCAAAAATTGTCTACCTTCCACCTAGTAATGGGAGCTATTTTTCCAACCACTCTGAACGTAAAATACCATATTTAAGTGAATCATAGTATTCTCCTTCATAAAATCTAACCTGTCGAATTCTTGCTTCTTGTTTTAAACCAATCTTAGTTGCCAAATGCATCATTCGTGGGTTCCCCGACCAAGTCGTCAAACCCAAATGAGGCAAATCATAAAGTTTAAAGAGATAATCAATGAATAAGTTCAAAGCTTGCCTACCAATATGCTTGTCCCACATATTCTGAGGATAAATTGTAATACCCATGTCGATCCATTTCTTCAATGGTCCATCCTCAAAATTTGCTCCAACAGAACCAACTATTTGATCATCATTTATTATCAATAAGTGATTTTGATTATTAATCCAATATTTATAAGCTAGTGTATTAACAAATTCATCCTTACTAGGTAGATCATCATGAAAGTATGGTCCATTTAATTTAGTCCAAGCGGCTTGAGAATCACTAAAAGCAATTTCCCAAAATTCTTCGACCTCTTCTGGTTTCAACTGTCTAATTTCGACTTTTCCCATCTTTACATCTCCAAATAAAAAAAGATTTGCCACTTATTATATGACAAACCTTTTAATAATCTAGTGAAAATTAATAATAAAATAAATTCTTTAATATTAGTTAGCTTGTGCAGGTTCACGACTACCTAATCTTACCTTTTCAACGGCATGACTCTTCTCAAGATCCTCTTCTTTGAATCCAAAGAAATATGTACATGTGAAGGAAACGATAATTGTGGCAACTGAAGCAATTAGATAACCTGTGAAACTACTATCGATACCTTTAGGATTAATGAATGATGCAAAACCAATTAGAGATCCAGCGAATCCCCACATATCAACATGCATCAAACCAGTAATCAAACCGCCAACAGCACTACCAATATTAGCAGTCCAGAAAATACGACCGTATTTCAAATTAATACCATACATTGCAGGTTCTGTAACTCCGGCAAAAGCTGAAAGTGTTGCGGCACCGGCAATTTGTTTCATATCAATATTCTTCTTTGTCTTAACGAAGACAGCCATAGCTGCGGCACCTTGAGCAACCATTGTAGCTGAAACAATGGCGTTCAAAGCACTGTGTCCAGTTGTAGCAATTTGGCTAGCAACAACTGGAATAACTGCCCAGTGTAAACCGAAAATAACCAAACATTGATAGAATCCACCAATAATCAATCCTGAAATAGCAGGACTAAACTTCAATAGAGCAACAATACCGCCAGCTAAGTACGAACTTAGCAAAGTGATAATTGGTCCAACAATAACAATAATGATGGCACTGACAATAAATACTTCTAGTAATGGACTTAAAATCATACGTAATGACATAACAATATGTTTCTTGAGCCATGGTTCAACTTTTGAAGCAATCCATGCAGCAGCAATCATTGGGAAAATTGAATAAGTATAATTTGCAATATGAATCGGAATACCAAAGAAATCACCATTGATATTCATAGCTGTACTACTTGTTTTACTTGCAATCTGTACCAAAGTTGGATATGCCAAAACACCACCGATAACACCCATGATGATTTGATTTGCGCCTAATCTCTTAGCAGCAGTAAATCCAACTAAAATAGGTAGAAAGTAGAATACAGAATCACCCATTGCATTAATAATCATGTAAGTAGAACTTGTTGCCGAAAGCCATTTTGCCGAAACAATCAGTGACAAAAGACCTTTCAAAATACCTGAAGCAGCCAACAAACCAATAACTGGCATCATGCTGGCAGTGATTACACCAATTAGAGCACTAAAATAAAATTTGGTCTTTGGCCAAGCACCCTTAGGTGCCACAGCCTTTTCTGCCTTAACTTCAGAATCTCCACCAAATCCAGGTCCTAAAGCTTTAACTACGGCATCAAAAACGTCTTCAACAGCTGGTCCGATAACAACTTGATATTGTCCACCTGCCTTAGCAACATCTAAGACGCCTTTCATATTCTTGATAACGTCATCGTTGGCCTTGTTATCATCCTTTAAATAGAAACGAACACGGGTGATACAATGGATAACATTTTCAACATTACTTACGCCACCAACATTCTTGACAATGTCTTTACCTAACTCATCATAATCAACATTTTTACTTGGTTTGGCTGTTGTCTCACCTGGAGCCATTGGTTCAACTTCAGCAACCTCTTGTCCGGCCTTAACAGTACCCTTGTCAACATGTATTGACTTAACTGTTTTAGCTGTATTAGTAATAGCTACGATAACATCTGTTACCTTACCAGCTTTCTTAACTGCATCAATATCCATTGTTGCAATCTTATCGCCAGCTTTAACGGTATCCCCTTCTTTAACATAAAGTGTAAAAGGATCTCCGTTTAATTCAACTGTATCGACACCCATATGAACCAATACTTCTAGCCCATCATCTGTACTGAATCCAACAGCGTGTTTGGTTGAAGCTACCAACATAATTTTACCAGAGACTGGAGCGACCACCTCTTGACTAGTAGGAATAACCCCATAGCCTTCACCCATATCTTTTTCAGAAAACATAGGATCATGGACTTCAGTGATATCAATTGCTTGTCCAGAAATAGGAGCAAGCATCTTAACTGTACCTTTCATCGAAAGCACCTCCTTAAGCATTAGTAACCGGTTACATCTACATCTATTACTATAATACATCTTGTCATGTATAAACATCAAGTTTTGATATAACTTATTATAAAATCTGCGTTAAAACAACATATTGAGGGTGTATAATATTGACTGTACGGATATGTTTAAACATATAGACTAATTATACTTTGCTATTTTTTGGAGGAATTAATTATGAAACCATTATATTTAACAATTACTGATGATCAGATTATGTACTCAGATAGTGAAAGTACCACAGATGAAAAGTCCTATAAATTTACTTTTGATGATGGACTAAAACAGGATTTACAAAACTTCAAAGATAGTCTTACCGACTCTAATGACCTTTTAATTATTACTAATCCTCGTCAATATCTTTTAAAGGAAAACGCTCTTAAATATCAAGATAAAGTTATTGATTTTGGAAATGAATTGGAAAATATCTTTCACGTTCCTGTTGTTAACTTGGAAGACACGATTGATACTAAATTATCAATTGCCCGTGAAAAGGAATTAAAATATTCCACTTGGCACTTGGATTATTATGGAATTGATCACAATAAACGCCAATACGGACAAGAATCAATGCAAACGGTTGGCAATGGTTTCTTTGGATTGCGTGGTACTTACTTTGAATCGAAGGCTAATGATGATAATTATCCTGCTACTTATGTTGCCGGGGTCTTCAATCAATTAGCTACCCCTATTAATGGAAGAAAGATTATTAATGAGGACTTAGTTAATTTACCTAACGCCCAATATATAACCTTTAGTATTGACGATGGTCCTTATTTTCAAATCAAAGAATCTGACATTCAGGAATCTTTACGTTCATTAAATATGAAAGACGGCTGTTTTACCACTATTTTGATAGTTCAACTGAATGATGGTAAAAAGTTACGTATAACAGAAAAAAAGGTTGCTGACATGATCAATTACCACGACTATTACTTACAATATTCAATTCAACCTTTGAACTTCTCCGCCAAAATAAAAATTCATACTGAAATTGACGCTTCAGTTATTAATTCCAATGTTGAAAGATATCGTAATTTAGCTAGTAAACACTTAGTAACTGATTCAATCGACAATCGTGGTGATGCAGCTATTTTATTAGCTCATACAACTCAATCCAAAGTTAACTTAGCATTTAAAACTCAACTAAATTATTCAACAATCGAAAACTCAACTTACACTGCTCAAAACTCTGATGAAATTGCCAGT
The DNA here is from genome assembly GCF_003967595.1 of Companilactobacillus musae. Taxonomy (GTDB): domain Bacteria; phylum Bacillota; class Bacilli; order Lactobacillales; family Lactobacillaceae; genus Companilactobacillus; species Companilactobacillus musae. The sequence goes on from NZ_BIFW01000004.1 coordinate 89,989, forward strand.
CAAAATGTTACCTTCCACGCAGAAGAAGGAAATATTTATACTCTTGAAAAATTCGTTGCAATTTTTACTTCTTTAGAAACTAAAGATAATCTTGACCAAATTATTATTGATCACAAATTTTTACCAAACTTTGAACAAGCAGCTCAACAAACTCTTGATGCTTGGAAAAAGATTTGGAAAAAAGAAAATATCATCGTTACTGGAGATATCACTGCTCAAAAGTTGCTTCGATTAAATACTTACAGCATGACTACTGCTGCTCAAATCAATGCCAACAAATACCTCGATGCATCAGTTGGTTCACGTGGTTTGACTGGTGAAGGATATCGTGGTCACATTTTTTGGGACGAATTATTCGATATGAATTTCTATGTGCTACATTATCCCAAACTAGTTAAAGCTCTTTTAAAGTACCGTTACAACCGTCTTGGCGCTGCTATGGATTATGCATCTGACGACAATTATCGTGGTGCTATGTATCCTTGGCAAAGTGGTATGTATGGCGATGAACAATCCCAAGAAGTTCATTTGAATCCTATCACTAACACTTGGGACCCTGATAATTCGCGTAAGCAACGTCATGTTTCTTTAGCAGTTGCCTACAATATTCTTAATTACTACAATTTAAGTCAAGATGAACATTTCATGGCTCATTATGGATTAGAAATGTTATTGAATATTACTCAATTCTGGATTGGCATGTCAAAATTCAATAAAAACACTGGTAAATATACCATCGCTAATGTCATGGGCCCTGACGAATTCCATGAAGGCTATCCTGGTAAAGATGACGAAGGACTTAAAAATAATGCTTATACCAATATCATGGTCAGCTGGCTTTTCAAACAAGTTAGCCAATTAATTGACCAAGAACCAGTCGGCGTTATCGAAAGTAATCTTAAACGAACTAAATTTAGCAGCGAAGATATTCAACTAATTGATGATATCAGACACAATCTCAAATTGGATTTCAAAGAGGATATTTTAGGACAATTTGAAGGTTACTTTGACTTAAAGGAATTGAACCTCGATAAATATCGTCAAAAATATGGCAATATCTCTAGAATGGATCGTATCCTTAAAGCCAATAATGATTCCCCTGATAATTATCAAGTTGCCAAACAAGCTGACACTCTAATGGCGCTTTTCAACATTCGTGAAAGTGACTTTCTTCAGATCATGTCCGATTTAGGCTATCCAATTGGCAATTCAGAAGAGTTCATTAACGATAATATTCAATACTATATTGATAGAACTACTCACGGATCAACTTTATCAAGAATTGTTTACTCAATGTTAATGTTAAGAGTCAACAACAATAAAGCTGCCTGGAAATTATTCTATGAAGCGCTAACTAGCGATTATTACGACATCCAGGGTGGAACTACCGCCGAAGGTATCCATCTTGGTGTAATGGGAGCCACATTAAGCGTAGTAACTTCATATTTTGCTGGAGTTGACTATCGTGGCGATAAATTGGAAATCAATCCTAATATGCCAGAACAATGGGGGAAAATTGATTTCAAGATGACCTTCAAGAATATCAACTTTGCTTTCCAAGTAGCACAAGAAACTATTACTATGCGCGCTGATCAAGATACCGAAGTTATCTTTGGTGGCAAAAAGCTTCCATTAACTGCTGACCAAGAAATCGAATTAACTTATTAGTGTTCGATTAAAAAAAACAGGATCTATTGAGAAATTCAGGCATATTTTATACGCCTCGAATACTTTCAACAGATCCTGTTCTTTTTTTCTAATTCGAAGCTTAAAAAGATATTTTTAAGCTCTATGCCATGCAGCATAACCAATTGTTGGGAACAATCCAACCAAACGGCTTACTTGTTCACGATCCATCTTAAATTCAATAGCTGGTAACAAGGAATTAACTGCATCTTGCGCTTGATCGCTTATTTCTGTAACCCCAACTAAATGCCCTTCTTTATCATGAATCTGTTTGCTTTCGGCAATCGGTTCTTTATCAACACGATAATACCAATAATTAGCTAAATCATTGGTTGAAACGTCGAATCCTTTCTGCTTTCCTTCTTCAACAGAAACTCCGGCTTTGGCAATTCGAGGTGAAGTGAAGACGACTGAAGGGATAACTGGAAAATCGATTGGTTCTGTAGTTTGACCTGAAAAGAGTTTCATCAAATATTTCGATTCAAAGTAAGCAGCTGGTGTAACTTTAGGTTGATCATTGGAAACAACGTCCCCCGCAGCATAAATATTATCGACATTTGTTTGTAAATAATCATTCACAAAAATACCAGTCTTATCAAATTTGATACCAACCTTATCTAATCCTAAATTATCCAAATTAGGAATTCTACCAGTCGCATCCAAAATCCAATCAGTTTCTAAAGACTGATCTTTTCCGTAATTGATTCTGTAACTGTCATTATCTTTTTCAAATGACTTAACTTGAGCATTTTCAATAAACTCAACGCCACGTTCCTTCAAATCAGTTACAACTTTTTGGACATATGGTTGATAGAAGTTTCTCAAAATTTTGTCAGAATGCAACATCACTGTCACTTCAGCACCGGCAGCATTAGCGATAGTAGCAAATTCCATACCGATATAACCAGAACCAATAACAGTAATCTTAGATGGTAAATGTTTAAGATTCAAAAAATCTTCGCTATCATGTGCTAATTCTGTTCCAGGAATATCTAGTCGATGAGGTCTTAATCCTGTGGCAATCACAATCTTTTCAGCTGTCACTTTTCTACCATCAACTGACAAAGTGTGGTTATCAATAAATTCAGCATATCCTTTAATAATTTTAGCGCCATTACTCTCTAGACGATTTGTTAAATCTTGTGGCAAATTGTCAATGATATCTTGCTTATGTTCAATATTCTTAGACCAATTAATGGCCAAATCTCCTTGCAAAATATCTCCCATGCGTTCAGCTTCACGAGTCATCTTCACTGGCTCATCAATTGTTATCTTTGCATTACAACCACGGTTAGGACAAGTTCCGCCGATCAGACCACTTTCAATCACACCAACTGAAATACCTGTTGCAGCCAATGGTGCAGCACCGTCAAAAGTGGCATGTCCAGCACCTATGTATAAAACATCAAAATCGTATTTTCCAGACATAAATTTTCCTCCAGTAATTGTTAATATAACTTTAAGATAATTCATTTCTAATATCATGACAATATATTTGATTATATAGACAAATTTACCTTTTAATGACTTTTATCAGCACTAACAATTTTAAACATGCTAAAATAGTCGTAATCTTTATGAAAGGGAATTTAGACATATGATAGATCTGACACAAGGAAGACCTATGAAAGTCATATTTCTGTATACGATTCCTTTATTATTAGGTAACTTTTTCCAACAATTTTATAGTTTTATTGATACTTTGATCGTTGGAAAAACAATCAGTGTTGATGCTTTGGCTAGTGTCGGTGCTACGGGGGGATTAACCGGTTTAGTCATTGGTTTTGCTCAAGGTATGACTAGTGGTTTAACTATTTTAACTGCTAAAAAATATGGGGCCGATGATGAAGAAGGTGTTCGTAAAAGCTTTGCATCAGGAATTATTATTTCTATTTGCATTGCTGTTGTTTTTACGGTTTTAGCTCTTTTAATTGCTTATCCACTACTCGTTGCTATGCAAACGCCAAAAGTTTTAATTCATGATTCATTTATCTTTTTGGAAATTATTTTTGCAGGAATATTTTCTTTTGTTGGTTTCGACTTTTTGGGTAATACTATGCGAGCTTTAGGGGATTCTCGAGTACCGCTCTTCTTTTTAATTGTAAGTACAGTTCTCAATATTGTTTTGGAGCTAATTTTTATCCTTTACTTACATATGGGCGTAGCTGGTGCTGGTCTTGCTACAGTTGTTGCACAGACAATTACCTTTATTATTTTATATTTCTACATTCGTAAACATATTCCTTATTTGATTTTAACTCGCAGTGATTTTAAGATCGACAAAGCGGAAATCAAAGAGTTATTAACAATCAGTTTACCTATGGGATTTCAATCTTCAATTATTGCAATTGGCTCCATTATTCTACAGGTTATGCTAAACACTTTGGGGGCAAACGCCGTGGCTGCCTATACTGTAGCTGGTAGAGTTGAACAGATTGCTACTTTACCTGCTTTCAGTTTTGGACTTGCTTTGGTTAACTACACCGCTCAAAACCTTGGTGCTGAAAAATTCAAACGAATTCTTGATGGCGTTAAGGCTGGAATTATCATCTCAGTTACATCTAGTCTAGTCATCGGTGGTCTCTTGATTGTTTTCGGACGTAGTATCTCTCACTTATTTATGAATGGAAGTCAGGACCAAGTTCTAAATTTGGTTCAAATTTACTATTATTTTAACGGATCAAGTTACTTTATTCTTTCAATTCTTTTTATTGTCAGATACACACTACAAGGTCTTGGCAATCAAAAGGCTCCAACTATTGCCGGTATTGCTGAACTATTAATGAGAGTCTTTGCGGGCATTGTTTTGATCAGATTATTTGGATTCTATGGTGCCGCTATGGCTAACCCATTAGCTTGGGCTGGTTCGGTTTTGGTTTTAGTAAGCACTTGGAATATGGAAATTAAGAAACTCAGAAATATGAATCATCTATTGCATCAAACCGAAGACTTGTCTTAATTAACAAATAAAACCGACTTGAATTTTTTGACAAATTCAAATCGGTTTTTTATTTACATTATTATGACTTCTATTTTAGTTCAATTCCTTGGCACATTCGTTTAAAGCGTCTTCTACAGCAGGAATTCTACCAACATAATTTAGAAAAGCGTGTCCTAATCCACCATAGCGAATATATTTAGCTCGATATCCTGCCATACCAACTTTTTGAATAAAAGCTTCATCTTGTAATCTAAAAGGATCAAATTCTCCGGTCATAACTACGATATTCTTAAAGAATAACGGTTCTGCATAGAGTGGCGACAATATCGGAGCGTTCAAATCAATCTCTTGATGATTTAGGTAGTAGCCCGTCATAATAGTATCTAGTTGTTTAAATTGCGTATAATTATTGTGCAATGCCCGTCTTTGCTTGTCATTAATAGGAATCAAACGGTCATTCCACAAAGATCCATTGTGATCTGAACCATGCACAACAGTGGGATAAAACAATATATGTTTATAAATTTCCACAATTCCCATTGCATGAGACATCTGACTGACACCTAATACAATAGAGGCACCGGCTGAATCTCCTGATAAAGAAATTTGCTGATATTTATTTTTAATAGCCATTAAAACCGATAAACAATCCTCAATTGCTGATGGATAAGGATTTTCTGGAGCTATTCCATAATCAACGCTTAAAATAACTCCATTAAATTTTGTAGCTAAAAGTGTCAAAAATGGTAAAGTATCTTCTGGCGTACCACCGTAATATGCACCACCATGTAAATAAAGCAAAACTTTTTTAGAATTAATTTTCTTTTGAGAAATTTGCAAATAGCGAACATGTCTTCCTAATGTATCCGCATACTTACTCTCGACTGAAATATTATCATATTTAATTTGGGGAATGTCGTCATGACTGTTGCCATCACGCAATTGAGTTAAATCATCTGGCAAACTTGGCTCATCTGAAAGAGTTTTTAAATGGTCATAGATCATAGGATCATAAGTATGCTTGTCAATTCGATCCTTTACAATCATTTGGACATTCTGCAAATGTGGAATATCCACAGATTCAATCTGATTTAAGCGACTTAATTCTATATTATAGTCATTTTTAATCATAACTATCGCCATCCCTTTTACTAATAATATAAGTATTTATTTATACCATTAGTATACATGATGTTTAAACATCTTAGCATCTAATTCACAATAATTATTTTTATCAAACTTGATACTATCCAAAGGAGTTTACTCTAAAATATGAACAACAAACTATCCACCCGACAACAAAATTTACAAATCATTTTGAATTTATTGGATGAACATTCACAGTTATCTGCCAAGGAATTAGCAAATTTAACTGGACTAAGTATTGTCAGTATTAATAAATTGCTAGACATCATTAACTCCAAAAGTAATATTATTACTAACGATTTTCTCAATACCAAAGGCCGAAGGGCCAAAGTTTATAAAATAAATTACGATGCGAAATCATTAGGCGTTCTCGAACTAGTTGAAATAGACAAAAAAATGATGGCTATTTACTATTTAACTAATCTTAGAGGTCAAGCTCGATTCAAAACTCTAAGTCATCAGGAAATAACCTCAATCAAACAACTCACCAAGTTTATAAAAACTGAAATCAGCGAAAATAAACCTGATCGAATTATCATCGGCTTCCCTGGAGCAGCATTAGATGGGTATTTACAAACCAGCGATATCAAAGATCTCCAAGGCATCAATCTATCCCAAACGATTCAAAATGTTACTGGAATTTCCACTACAATCGTCAATGATGCTAACGCCAGTACTTATGGTGCTGCTAGAGAATTAAATGAATCTCAAAACATTGCCGTAGGACTTTATTTTCCCCACTACCTTGGATTAGGAATTGGTATCGTAATTAATAATCAATTGATAAACGGTGCCGATGGTTTAACCGGTGAAGCGCAATACAGTACCATTTCTAGTGATTTAAATGCCGTCGAAAAAATTATTCAATACGCTCAAAATATCATTAGTTTCCTTAATCCTAATCTGATCATCATTTATACTGAAAAAATCAAATTAACCGATAATCAAATAGAAACAATTAAACAAACTCTCAAAAAAAGATTACCTGTATTTCAAAACTATCGTTTAGACTTTAAACGCAACTTTGAAAATGACTATTTAATCGGACTAGCAACAATTGGGCGACAAAACATTTTGAAAGAAATCATCATTAATTGAAAGCGCTTTTTAATTTTGGTATAATGTCCATAACTTAATTAACTAAGTTTAAAAAGGATGTAACTATATGCTAATACTCAATTTTCGTCAATGTAGAACTAATCACATTACTACGAGGAATTCACTTTATTGACCATCAAACATGAAATAGTCCAACTCAATTCTAAGCTCCCCTTTAAATATTACTTACACAATGAAAATTCATCAAAATCAGTTGCTCCACATTGGCATCAGAGTATAGAATTAGGTTTCCTAGTATCGAATAATCACCTTGAATGTAAAGACAATAACTCAACTTATCATTACCAAAAGGGTGACATTTGGGTTATTAATTCTAGAAATATTCATTCTGAAGTATTGGATACAACAAAGTCCCTTACGGAATTTTGTTTAATAATCGACTACGAATTTCTCCAACAGGCCTATCCTAAAATTGATCAGCTCAAATTCAATTTGCATGGTCGGCCTAACTCTATTAAGGAATTAATAGCCTATCAAGATTTAGAAAAGCATCTCAAACTGATGATTCAACTTCTTCAGGAACCAAGAACCGGCGGTATTACTTTGGAACTGACAGGTCAAGTTTACTTAGTTTTAGCTAACCTAATTGAAAATTTTTCTTATGAAGATTCTGAATCTTCAACAAGAATTAATGACAATTTTATTGATCAAGCCTTGAAATTAATCAACAGCAATTATATGACTGATTTAACTAGTAATAATTTGGCCAAACAACTTAACATCTCTATTACTGCTTTAAATCGCCAATTTAATCAAACCGTACAAATGCCGATTACCCGTTATATCACCACTGTTCGACTTTTAAACGCTCAAAAGGAACTGCTAAATACAACTAAGAATATCGATTTAATTGCAATTGATTGTGGTTTTTCCAGTACCAAATCTTTTGTAAGAAATTTCAAAAAATGGAAAAAAATCACACCATTCCAATACCGCAAAGTTTTTCACTAAAATTCGAGAGGAATTTACTATGACAATAAAATTAGTTGCAACCGATATGGACGGAACATTTCTAAACGACGCTAAACACTTTGACAAAAATCGTTTTCAACGCGTTTATGATTATATGCTTAAAAATAATATTCAATTCGTATCTGCCAGTGGTAATCAATATTACCAACTAAGAGATTTCTTTAAAGATTTCCCTGAAACACTCTTCGTGGCTGAAAATGGTGCTTTGATTGGTAGTCATCAAAAAGTCTATCGAGCTGACACTTTTGAAACAGGCACAGTAGAAAAGACACTTCAAGTCCTTGACAAACTCCCTGCCATTAAAGTTGTTATGTGTGGCAAAAAGTCAGCTTATCTCTCTAAAAATGTTGACGCTGATTTCTTTAAAATGAGTAAATTCTACTTTCCAGAAATTCAAAGCGTTAATAATCTAAATGATATTGATGATGGTATACTCAAATTTTCTGTTAATTGTCCTAATGATGAAACGGAATTTTACATGGATAAACTAGCCGATTTGATTGGACCTGAAGTTTCGATCGTATCTAGTGGTCACGGTGATATTGACGTTATTCGTGCCGATGTTAATAAAGCTACTGGTCTTCAATATCTTTCAGAAAAATTGAATATTAAACCCGAAGAGATGTGTGCCTTTGGTGATGGCGGTAACGATTTAGAAATGCTCCGTTATGTTGGACATGGTGTTGCTATGAAAAATGCCACTCCTATTGTTCATCAAACCGCTGATTTTGAAACAGTTGACAATAATCAACAAGGTGTAATTAAACACTTAGAAGAAATTTTTGAACTTTAATATATCTGTCTATCTTCATATTTGGATATTTATATAAAAATAAATAAGGCATTCGGTCAATGACCGAATGCCTTTTCTCGTTTAATTCTCAAAATATTTTTGTTTTTCTAATTCCCAATACTTTTTATCGTCAGCATTTATTTTTCTTAAAACTCGACAAGGATTACCAACTGCAATCACGTTATCAGGGATATCTTTAGTAACAATGGCTCCCGAACCGATAACTACATTATTACCAATCGTTACACCGGGATTAACTACCACATTGCCTCCAACCCAGACATTATCGCCAATCGTTATTGGTTTACCATACTCCAAGGCCTCATTACGAACAACTGCATCTATTGGATGTCCCGCCGTATAAAGACCTACTCGTGGTCCGAATAAAACATTATTACCAATTTTGACATTAGCAATGTCTAAGATAATACATTCGTAATTAGTATAAAAGTTATCGCCAACTTCTGTATTGCATCCATAATCTGTATAAAACGGTGGCTCCAAATGTACTCCTTGACCACTCTTCTTGAATAGCTTTTGAATAATTTCAAGTCGTTGTTTGTCTTGATATTCAGTGGTTTGATTATAGGTACGTACTAATTCTTTAGCCCTGAAAAAATCTTTTCTCAATTCCGAATCATTAGCAATATAAAGATCCCCAGATAACATTTTTTCTTTCTCGCTACGCATAAATTTACCTCAACTTTGCTTGATCACTTTAAGGATATCAGTTTTTAATAATAAAAAATGCCCACTTTTAAAAGTAAATATGGTCATTCTTGTAACCCTATCTAAAAACAGGTTTGCTATTACGGTATTGAATATCATCTACTCCATCCAAAACATTACTGAAACGGGCAGCGGCAAAAAAATAATCAGATAAACGATTAATAAATTTCAAGACAGCCTCATTAATTGGTTCATTTTGCATCAATAAAACAATTTCTCTTTCGGCTCTTCGAGTAACGGTTCTAGCCAAATGCAAATTTGCGGCTGTCTTTGAACCACCTGGTAAAATAAATTTTTGAGTTGTTGGTACTTTGTCTGAATATTCATCAATTTTTCTTTCTAACCAATCAACCGCACCATTCTCATCCTTAAAAATAAACTCATGTTTCTTATCAGTTGGAGAAATCGCCAAGTCAGTTCCACAATCAAATAACAATTGTTGGATTTCTTCCAATTCATCTTTCAAGACACTAGTTTTAGTAGACAAATTGGCAATAACAACTCCAACCAATGAATTTAATTCATCGATTGTGCCATAAGAATTTATTCTTGGAGCAGATTTATAAAGAATATCGTTGCCAATAATCCTTGTTTTTCCTTTATCACCGGTTCTTGTATAGATTTTCATTTTTATACTCCTAGTTTAAATTAGCTATGAATTAATATCATACATTCTATAATAAATTATCAATACTTTCACAATCAAATTACATAGCTTTATCCACTTTATCTATGTATAATATCAAATGTAAGCGTGGTCATTGTGAAACTGGAGGAAAACTTATGCATGATAGTTTGATGTTACAATTAGTCGGCGAATTCATTGGTACCATGATTTTGATTCTACTTGGTGACGGTGTTGTTGCTGCTGTAAGTCTAAAAAAGTCTAAAGCTGAAGGTGCTGGTTGGATTGCCATTGCCATCGGTTGGGGATTAGCAGTTACTTTAGGGGTTTATTGTTCCGCCTTTTTAAGTCCAGCACATTTAAATCCCGCCGTTACTTTAGGAATGGCTATTGCTGGGGTTTTCCCATGGTCATCAGTTATTCCTTACATGATTGCTCAAACTTTAGGTGGTATCGTTGGTGCTGTTATTGTTTGGCTCAACTACTATCCACACTGGGAAGAAACTGACGATCCACAAGCAATTTTAGGTGTCTTTGCTACTGGACCTGCCATTAGAAATTACCTCTTTAACTTTATTAGTGAATTTATTGGTACATTCGTTTTAGTTTTCGCTTTATTAGCATTTACTCGCGGTAAATTTACTGAAGGTCTAAATCCTATTGTTGTTGGTCTTTTAATTACAGCAATCGGTTTTTCACTTGGTGGAACTACTGGATACGCCATCAATCCAGCTCGAGACCTTGGACCAAGAATTGCTCATCAAATTTTGCCAATTGCTAACAAGGGCAAATCCGATTGGGCATATAGTTGGGTTCCTATCTTCGGACCATTAGCTGGTGGTGCCGTTGGTGCTTTACTATATTTATTAATTCCATAGAAAATTTAAGTGAAAAAGAAGGCTGTGACACAAGTCCTCAAAAGAAAAAGCCAACAAACGAAATTTTATATTTCATTTGTTGGCTTTTTCTATATTATAAGGCACTTTTCCCGAAAATAGCTCCAAATCCAAGTAAACAAAAACACCAAAAACTGAATATCAGAAAGCTGGTAACGATGCCTTTTTTAGAAACAAAAAGCTTCAATGTGAGTTTTTAGAAATTCACATTGAAGCTTTTCTAATTAAGAGTCTGTTTTGTCACAATCCTTTTTTATTTCTTTAAAATTCTGGCCTCATAAGGTCTCAGTATTTTTAATTTTTCACTCTCGTAATTACTTATGATAGTTTTATAATCGCTATATTTGGATAAAACATCCACTTGTTGAAGTTTATCAGACAAGTTAGCTACAACTACCCATTCGTCAGCACCCAAAGTTCTAGTGTAAATAAAAATACTTTTATCATCCGGCAATAATAATTTAAATTTACCATCTTTTAAAATATTTTCTTTGTGACGTAATTCAATCAATTTTTGGTAATACTTAAAGACTGATTTATCAGATTTAAGATCCCTTGAAACATTTAGATTTTTATAATTAGGATTTAATTTAAACCATGGATCTCCTTTAGTAAATCCGGCGTTTTCACTACTATCCCATTGCATTGGTGTACGAGCATTATCACGGCTTATCTTTCTGGCAGCCTTTAAGAAATCAGCTTCACTGATAGTCTTCTCTTTCCTTACTAGCTTGTCATAATTAGTTCTCAGCTCTATATCTTCGTAATCTTTCAATTCAAACTCAGGGTTAGTCATTCCTATTTCTTCGCCTTGATAAACAAAAGGTGTTCCCTTTAATCCATGCAATATCGTCGCAAAGGCCGTGGCTGATTCATAACGATAGTTCTTATCATTACCCCACCTTGATGGTGTTCTTGCACGGTCATGATTTTCAAAATATAACGCATTCCAACCGTGTCCATCCAAAGTATTCTGCCAATTGGCTAAAGTTCTCTTAAGCTGGACAACATCAACTGGTTGAATTGCCCATCGACCATTTACATCGCCTGGTTTACGGTCCACATGCATGTGTTCAAAAGTAAAAATCATATTCAGTTCTTCGCGGTCGGGTTCAACTAGTAATCGGGCATCCTTACTTTTACTGTCTGGAGCTTCACCGACACTCATCATTGAAAATGGTTTAAATACTTCCTGATTCATTTCGTGAATAAACTCATGCATTCTTGGTCCATTATTCTGATTTCCAACAACGTATTTTAACTGATGTGGATTAGGATTGTTAGGAAATTCTTGATTCTTAGAAATAGAGGTGATCACATCCATCCTCCATCCGTCAACACCATGAGCTTTCCAATATCTCATAACATCGTAAATAACCTGTCTAACCTTGGGATTTTCCCAATTCAAATCTGGTTGTTGCTTTCCATAATAATGCAAATAGTATTGTTTTCGATTATCATCATAAGTCCAAGCTGACCCACCGAAGTTTGAACCCCAGTTGTTGGGTTTGCTTCCATCCGATTTAGGATCTTTCCAAATGTAAAAATCACTGAAATAATTATTCTTAGATTTACAACTTTCTTCGAACCAAACTGATTTATCAGACGTATGATTAGCGACCATGTCCATAATAATTCTGATATTTTTCCTATGAGCATCTTTAATTAACTGTTCAAGGTCCTTATTATTCCCAAACATCGGATCAATCTTACGATAGTCAGCTATATCATAGCCGTTATCAATTTGCGGAGATAAATATATAGGACTAATCCATAAAGCATCTACACCTAGCTCTTTTAAATAATTCAGTTTAGTATCGATGCCTTTTAAATCACCGATTCCATCGTTATTAGTGTCTAAAAAACTCTTGGGATAAACCTGATAAATTACCGCATTTTTCCACCATTCTTCATTCATTAAACAACACCTACTAATGCTAATAGAATTGAAATAACAATAGTTCCTAAAATTAACCAATTAATTGAAACGTTCTTTTTCTTTAATAACCAGAAGCATAATAACGTAATTGATAATGGTAAAATACCAATGAAAATTTGATTTAACATTTGTTGCGATCTAAGAATTGTCTTACCGCCTACAACCATGTTCCACTTCAAATCAAATTTGACCATGTTACTAGTCATAGCTCCAACCATCATTAAACCAACGATACTTGCGGCCTTTGTCAAAATATTGATCAAACCTTTTTCATACAATTCACCGATATAATTTGATCCCAAAGTATAACCCAATTGTCCGCCATACCAACGAACCAACTGTACAGGGATATTAAATAGCAATAAGAAAATAATTGGTGCAGCGATATTACCGTTCTTAGCCAAACTAATAGCAATACCTGCAGCAATAACCCTTAAAACACCCCAGAAGATTGAATCACCAATACCTGCTAGTGGCCCCATCAAACTGGTTTTGATAGCGTTAATAGATTCAGCGTTGAAATCATCACTTTCACTATTCTGTTTTTCCATAGAAGCTGTAACACCCATAACAAATGGTGCCATGGCTAGATTCGTATTGAAATATGACATCTGACGAATCATAGCTTCTTTTTTGTCTTCTTCTTTTTTGTAGAATTTATTAATGAATGGCAACATTGAATATTCAAATCCTGACGCACCTTGCTTAGCTGGAGTAACAGCTGAATACAAAGTAAATGAACGCCAATACATTTGTCTCATTAACTTCTTTTCGTCTTTCGACATATTTTTCGATAATTTACTCATAATATTCTTCTCCTAATAATTATTAACTAAAGAAATCATCATTTTCTTGTTCATCTTTTGTCTCATTGTTTGTTGTAGCTGAGGCAACAGGTTTTGCGGATACTTTTCCTTCAAGACCATGTAATTGATAATCTCTTTGCGCTACTAAGATAGCGATAATTGTTCCCATAACAGCTACGGCAATAAGTGGCATCTTCAAATATGCAACGATCAAGAATCCTAAGAAATAGAAAGCTGAAATGTTCTTATCCCAAAGAATCTTCATCAACATCGCCATACCAACTGCAGGTAAAACATTACCAGCGACTGTTAATCCATGAACAATAATATTAGGAATCATTTTTAATACCTTTTGTGTTGCTTCTGAGCCAAAAAGCATTGCGAAGAATGGAATTAGTGAGTAAAGGAACCATTGCAAAGTCCACAAGCCAAAGTGCAACCTGACGATTCCCTTTTGATTGCCCTTTTCGGCCATACTATCAAATTTACTTGCGAAAGGACCAACGACAGCAACATAAATCAAAGTCTTAATTTGTAATCCAATAATACCTAAAGGAATTGCAAGTGGTAGAGCGACTCCTAAACCACCATGCATCATAATGGCAAAGGCAACGGCTAGAGCACTGGCAAGTCCTGGTTCGGCAGCACTGGCACCACCGATATTAACGATACCCATAAAAATAGTTTCTAGAGATGCACCAATCATCAAACCAGTTTTTACATCTCCCAATAATAAACCGACCAGTGGCCCAATGACGATTGGTCTTCCTAACATTGAAAAACCTAATAATTCTTGACCACCAACGGTTAAGAATACAACTATGGCAACTGCGAATGCTTCATACATTTTTACTTCTCCTCATCTTATAGATTCATTTTTTGAATGAAATCAGTAGCTTTTTCTTTTTTATCTGTTGGCAAATTTTGTAATGCTGTTTCGGGATAAATTTCAACCAATTTCTTCAGCGACTCGATTTCTGGCTTAGTCAACATTACAAACTGAGTTAATGTTGTCTTAGGATCTGTTGATGCCTTACCAACATTTCCTAAATTGACGTATTGAATATCTGAAACTTTTTCTGCCAATTTTTCAGCATCCCCAACTGTTCTCACTAGAACAAATAATTTCATATTTTGGGCACGAGGGTCGTTTAATAACTCAATAGCACTGTCGACAGTTTTAATAATTACTTTGATTCCAGATGGTACAGCCATTTTCAAAGCCATTTGTTGAGTTTCATTAGCGGCAGTTGCATCATTAGCGACAACAATGCCATCAATGCTCATTTCCCTTGACCAAACCATTGCAATTTGTCCATGAATTAATCTTTCGTCAACTCTCATAATTCTAATCATTATTATTTCCTCCTAATTGAAAAAATCTTCATTATCATTTTTTGAATCATTATTATCATCATTTAATTCGACAGTTCCTAAACTACTTCTGCCGACTTCTATAAGTTTCTTAATATATGTGGAATTCACATCCTCTTTTGAGAGGATAGCCTCAATTACCACCGGCAAGTTAAAACCATAAACAATAAAAATGTTCTTATTATCTTGTGCCTTAACAGTTAATCGTTGATTAACACTACCACCCATTAAATCTGTAAAAATAATTACTTTATCATCATCTGTAAACGTATCGAATAATTTATCAATTGTTTCGTTTAAATCATCATTCTTTTTTGTATAAGCTGAAATATAACTAACATTATCATTGTGCCCGGCAAAGAGCTCAATTGTGTTCTTCATACCTTCAGCCATACTGCCATGTGAAGCAACAACTATCTTTTTCATTTATTTTTTCCTCCTCACTTTTATATAAGCAAGTTTCATGCCAACTTTTATAAATAGCTTTAAATTAAGCTTTTGAATCATAAAAAAAATAAGTGCTTAACAAAAGTTAAGCACTTATTTTACTTATATATAAAAATGTAGGAGTTGATACATCAACGATATCTCGTAATCGTTAACTTCAAAATTGTATTTTAATTCAATTCCTTTAAATATTGTCTTAGAAACTGAATAGAATTCCTTTTCCTTATCTCCTTCAAATGAAACACTTGGATTCTCCTGTTTATGGGAATTTACCAGCATTCGTTCAATCATTAATGACAAATGCATATAAAGATTCAATTTGGTTTTACCATCTAAGGAGATATCATAGTATTCTTGATATCTTTGGGTAATGAGTTGAACTTCATCAATAACAACATCCGGATTAAGAAATTGTAAACGGTCTTTAATTCCTTCTATTGTAAAGAACTTCAGCATCTTATTCATCAAGGATTCAATATTAGGTTTTTGTTCACCAGAGTTAAGTAATAATTTTTCAAATTTAGCATAACCATCCTTTTCCATGATGTCATATATATTGATAATATCGATATCTAAATTAGTATCTATATCAGTTGTAGTCACCACAAATTTAGTTTTATCAAAAAATTTTTGCTTGTGATTCTCTAAAGTCTGTTTCAGATCCTTATAATCCATAGTTATGATTTCAAATTTATTAGATAAGCTTTCCAACATCATTCTTTTAATTTCTTCAGACAGACCAACTCCAGACATACAAGAAACTACGATATTAGATTTATCGGAAAGCCCCTCATAATATTGAGTACCACATGCCTGACCAAATTTATTGGCTGCCTGCGTAACTTCTTTAAATCCATCGTTACGCTGAATCCTTATTCCAACGTCAAGAGCTGTTGCTGTTGTGACATTATTAATAACTAATAATTCACAATTAGAATACTTTTTAATTTCCGAAAACATTTGCGTTAATGAACCCATATCAAACAGTACGAAGATTCCCTTATGATCATGATCTTTCTGCTGTCTAATGTACTTCTGTACATAATTGTTAATTTCACGAATGGAGACATCAATTGGCATATCAAATGCTTCAAAAATATAATTGCCACACAAGTTATTAACAACACTCTGAATACTTGTAGCCGTGCTATCTCCATGTGCCAAAATAATACCTGTATATTGGATACTCTCAATCTGCTGAATTTTATCTTTAAACAACAATACTAACCAAGGTATATTAAATTCCTTAAAGCTTTTATCATCACTAATCTGACTTAATAGTTGTTTATAAACGTACATTGTTCGTGGATAAAGTTCTTCAAAGTCATTATTAAGTTCTGACATATTGATTTTTCTATAGTCTGTAAAGTAATATAACGACAAGCCAAAACTAATCTGTTCAATATCTGCATCGGATAATTGTAATTTGATTCCATACCTTTTTGATAAAGTAGTGCTAATTCCCTTTTTCAATTTGTATTTAATAGACTTAACCAGATTTTCATCCATTAAGTAATTAAGCTTTCTTAAAAATTTCATCAATAATAATATCTGATTGAAAATTGTATCCTTTTTAGAAGTCGACTCTTTCAAGGCCCTATGTAGTTCATCAATTAAATTCGTTTCATTATCGATATCTGTAGTCCGATCATTTATATCAGATTCTTTATCAATAACTAAATAGTTACCTTTACCATCTGACTTAGAACCTATATAGATTTCTTTATCCTGAGAATTCTCGGTATAGGCCGAAGCACACAATAGTTTAACTTGATTCTCCATGGCTCCAATATTACCTGATGCATTATTCTTCGTTAAACCTTCAATTACTTTATTAGAAACATAAAACCGTCGATCAATTCGTTTGGCTTCTTCTTTAAAAGCATTGGTAATCAATGCCAATCTCTCCGTAAGTGGACGATCTTTGAATGCTGGTAAAGATACATGTAGTGGAACTCTTCTAACAAAAGTCTTTAATAGAAAATTGTCTAGGTTCTCTGTCGTAGCAAAGATAAAACGCACATTTACTTTATGAGCATTTTCATTCTCACCTAAAGGATAAAACTCACCTAAATCTAGTAGGGAGAATAACTTTTCTTGACTCTCCTTTGGCAGTCTATGTACTTCGTCTAAAAAGAAGTATCCATTATCAGCTTGATCAATTAATCCTAATGTATCCTCATTGGCACCGGTGAAGGCTCCCTTTTTATATCCAAACAATACTGAAGAAAGTAACTCCGGATTATTGGCATAATCAGCCGCATTGAGTGTCACAAATTTTGCATCTTCGTCGATAACTTTCATTCTTTTCGCTTCATTATAGATATTTTTGGCTAAAAAACTTTTCCCCACACCACTAGGCCCAGTAATAATCAAAGGAAAACCCTTTGGAGGGTAAACGATGGATTCTCGACATTTTTTAACAATATCTCTTAAACTGCCAGAATGACCAATCAAATTTTGGAATGGAGTATTATTTTTTGCAATTTTCCATAAAACTGGTCTACCATTCTTTTTACTAAGTTTACCTTCTTTATATAATTGCGACAGATAAATACTAATAACATTTCGGCTTAATCCCGCTGCATCAGCAATACTCTTAGTATCAACCCAGTCATTTACATATTTTTCCTGTATTAACTCAAATATTTTATCTACTGATTTAGTCACAATTCGTCCTCTTTTTAAGCACTTTAAAAAAATTAAGCACTATTTATGATAATACAAGTGCTTGGCTTTAGTTTAACTGTTTAGTATCAATTAAGCACTTATTTTTTTAAATCCTATAAATTCAGTCATAGAATAAATTTTTATTCCTCTTAACAGTCGCAAACTAAGGATGATCTATGACATCATAATTTTGACCAATATGCTGGAATCCGAAAGTATCTCCTAATTCAAACAAGCAAAAAAACCAAAAATTAAAATCATATTCTCAAACTAATAATATTGAATATCAGAAAACTAGTATCAATGTTTTTTTTAAGACCAAAAAGGCTTCCATGTGAGTTTTTAGAAATTCACATGGAAGTTTTTCTAATTAAGAGACTATTTTGCACAGTCCTTTTTTGAATACTATTCTTAACTAATTTCTCATTACCAAGAACAATCACTTTTCTTAATTCTCAAACAAATCATATTTTCTCTTATAACCATTAAACAACTTGATCCAACGCTTCCCTACTATCAGTAACAAAACACCAGTAAAGAGTGCATGAACAAAGTCAAAGTAGAAACTAGCTAAAATTGATGTCAAAACACTCTTAAAAGTAATCGGATCAACGTATCCAATAATGTAATAAATATCCATGATCCAACCCATTATAAAACCACTGGCAAATCCCCAGACAACTAATACCCATCTAGGAACTCCTTGATTCAACAAGCCTGACACTAGTCCAATTACACCTAAAGCAAACATCTGCCATGGTGTCCAGACGCCCTGTCCAAAGTACATATTTGATGTTAAAGCAATAATTGTCCCCATCAAAAATCCGGTCTCTGGACCACTAACAATGGCTCCCATGATCAAAATAAACAACTCTGGCTTAACAGCCGGTAAGGCAGCAAATATAATTCGACCAACGACTGCTAAAGCACAGATAATGGCGATAAAAACTACTTCTCTTGAATTATGTTGTCTTCCTTCAAATTTAAAAAAGTAAATTCCTAAAGTTAAAATCAAAAAGCCAAAGGAAAATAATAAGTAATTTTGACTAGAGAAAATCATCATTAATACTAATACAGCAACTGACAAAACTAATAGTGAAATTGATTTACGATTCAATTTTTTGAATATCCTTCCATGATAAGGCGTACGGGAATATTTCTCGCAAAGCCTTATTTATTTCCGTTGTATAAAAGAACTTGTCACTAAAAAATTCTTTTGGCGTTGAAAAATCACTTAATTTACCGTCAAACATCATCGCTACTTCATCACAGTAATTAGCCGCAAATAATAAATCATGACTGTTGACGTAAAGCGTACCACCAGCTCGTTGGAATTTTTTCAACATCTCTCCTAATTGAATTCTCTTATTAGGATCTAAGCCCTTAGTTGGTTCATCTAAAAATAACAATTGTGATTGTTTGATAAATCCTAACGCCAAAGCTAAGAATTCCTGTTGACCACCACTTAAATCATAGGGACTTTGTTTGGCAAAGTCGGTTAATGAAAATTCTTTTAAGACATCTGCTAACTCAAGTTCTGAATGACTCTGTTTCAACTGATACTGCAATTCTTCTTCGACCGTATCTTTAATGAATAAAGTTGCTGGATTCTGCGGCAAAACAAACACTTGTTGATAAAAGCTATCGGTTAACTTTTGACCATTAAACTTTAACTTACCAGACTGCTTCGTTAACTGGCGAGTAATAGTTTTTAACAAAGTAGTTTTTCCCATCCCATTAGGTCCTACAACACAATAAGAACGACCTTGTTTCAACTGAAAACTAACATTATCGACAACCTTTCGACCATTAAAATCAAATTGGAAACTGACTTTTTTGACCGAAAAAATTGATTTATCACTTGATCTATTATAAATAGGCTCCAAAAAATCTAATCGTTCTTGATTCTGTGAGACCAATCTACTAAATTCCTTATTACTAACGGGCAACTGAATTTGCGGTGTTAATTGCAATTCAAGCACTAATCGATCAACTTGAGTTAAATAATTTTTATAGTTAGGCAAGGTATAAATTTCTTTCAAAGCTTGATCAACTGCTTCATCTAAAATTAAATTACCCTGTTCCATAATAATTAAACGATTCGCAAACTTAATAACCTGCTCTAATTCATGTTCTACTAACATTATCGACATTGAAAACTCTTCATTGACCTTATGAACAACTTGTAAAAGCTTCTCAGAAGCAACTGGATCTAATTGTGCTGTTGGCTCATCCAACAATAAAACTTTTGGTTTCAATATCAATGCACTAGCCAAATTGATCAACTGTTTTTGACCACCAGATAAGTTCGTAACTGGTTGATCTAACAATTCAATAATTCCTAGGAAACTGGCAATTTCAGTGATCCGTAACTGAATTTCATTTGTGGAACAGCCCTGATTATCCAAGACAAATTTCAATTCATCTCGAGGTGTCTCCATTATCAACTGATTATCGACAAACTGCGAAACATAGGCAAAATTAGTTGTATCACGATTCAGTGACGTTTCAATTTCTCCACTAACTACTTTACCCGTGGCTAACTGTGGCAATAATTGTTTTAAAAAAGTACTTTTTCCACTACCAGTGGCACCAATCAATGTCACGAAATCACCTTGATACAGAGTAAAGTTCACATCTTCTAGCGATAATTTTTGGCTGTTATTGTATCGGAAACTGTAGTTTTTGAAACGTAATACTTCCACCATAAGTAATTTAAGCCTCCCATCAGCCATGGTAATAGGATCATCAAACAATTAAGCACAATGATCAATAAAATATTTCTATTAAAAGAAATTCTTAAATTAGCCGAACCAAAATTGATCTGACCAACCTTTAAACTCAACATAATTAAATTAAAAATAACTGACATCACAATTAAACCAATGATACTCCAGTCATATAATTTAAATTCGATCTTACCTAATTTTTTCTGACGCTGCTCGTAACCTTTTAAAATTAAAGCATCGGATACATTCATAAAATTAGCTACGACCTTGTTCAAAATAATTTCATTCAGATCAATCGCCTGTCGAAGTTTTTTCCACAGACCCTGTTCATTATTAACTTGACGAAATTTCAAAACTTCCTTGGTATCTGTATAGATTTCAATAATTCGTGGAATAAATTTTATCGTTAAGATAAAGATGATTGCAATACTTCTAAAAAAATTCGACAACAATTCAAAAATAGCTTTTACCCGAATCAAAGCATCGTATAAATAAAACGACCACAATAAATTTACAAACGAAATCCCTAGAATAATCCCGTTCAATAGCGATTCGGTAGTAATCTTTAACAGTGGCAATGTCAGTAAAATAGTTGTCCCCCGTTGATTCAAAATCAAATTGAATAATACGGTTACGATAAAAATTACGCTAGAAAACTTGAGATATTTTTTAATTCTGTCTCTACGAGTCAAAGTTGCTATCAGTAACAAGGAGATAAAGCCTACAATTGAAATAATTGGGTTGTTATAGAGCAAGGCTATTAAGATAACATTGATCAAATAAGCAAACATCGTAATACTATTACTGTTCTTTTGAAAATTTTCAATCATTCGATTCATCGCCTTACCCCCTTAGTCAATATTCTTATTCTAACTTATTACTAAAAAAAATCTAATTGATTCAACGAGATTTTATTTTGATATAATTAAGAACGAGTTATTACTCAAGTTCGGTTACAGTGTAAATTTGCCGTCCTCCGCAACAAAGAAAATTGGGCTGGAACGTAGTGGGCACGACTTGGAGCCTCTTGGCTACGCCAACAGTCTTCAAGCTCGGCCTTCTACTAACCTCACTTCGTGAGCTAAGTAGAATTTCACTACTGAGCCCATTTTCTTTGTTGCTCCGGACTAGTATATTACTTTGTTAATTAGTTACTTTTAAATTCAAATGATTTTAGACATTGCAATTTTTATTAGTAATACTAGAAACAAAAAACTAGTCGGTAGTGAAATCTCTGTGCCCACCACGTTCCAGCGTCCACAGGGACTTCACGGACAACGGCATATTTAAATATATTAGTTGTAACCGAACTTAAGTAAAAACGTAAACGTATTGTACAAATATGAGGAGGAAGATTATGAAAAAATTTGCTGCATTTCTTGCTTCATTGCTAATGTTACTTGGTGTTTTTGCCCCAGCTTCTGCTACAACTGCTCAAGCTAGTGCTACTAAAAACATCAAAGTTACATACACTTTGAAGAAAAACAAGAAACAAATTGCCAAAAAGACTATTACCTTGAAGAAAAATGCCACTGTTGCTCAAGGTCTAAAAAAGGGCTGGAAGGTTAATGACAAAGGTGGTTTCATTTCTGAAATCGACGGTCATAAACAAAACAACAAGAAAAAAATCTACTGGACTTATACCGTCAACAAGAAAAAAGTTAATGTTTCAGCTGACAAGAAAAAATTACACAACAAAGATAAAGTTGAATTCAAGCTTTCTAAATACAATGGCTAAAAAAAATCACCTCATAATTGGATGATCCCAATTATGAGGTGATTTTTTATTTAATTATTAGTTGTTTTAAACTCTTTTCAATAACATCTAAAGGTGATTCAATCTGTGCTAACGTAGCAGCAGTATAAGCTCCTTCAACTAAAGCAACGTCATACTTATGAATAGTTCTATCAGTCATTTCCAAAAGCATCTCTAAGTTCATTTTAGAACTGCCTAAATCGTAAAATGCCAATATTTCATCACCAGTATTATCATCAACTGCTTGTTGAATTTTCTCTAATGATGAACCGATACCACCTTCATCTGTACCACCAGCAGTAGTAATCGACAAGTCAGGTGCTGCTTGAGAAATCAACTCTTTGACACCTGCAGCAATTTTGGCTGAATGTGAAACAATTAAAATTCCATATTTCATAATTAAGCTCCTATCACTTCGATCAAGGATTCAAACAGATAAGCACTCGATTGTGCACCTGGATCGATATGTCCCTTTGATTTTTCTTCTAAGTAACTAGCACGGCCCTTAGTAGCCACCAAATCCTTAACTTTACTTAAGGCGTTATCAACGACACTTTGATCAAATTTATCAGCTCTTAAACTGTCGCTAACTGGTTGCCAAACATCAATCATTGTTTTCATACCAACATCAGATTGACCACGGCGCTTAATACCATCTGTTCCAACTTGAATCAAATCGCTCAATTCAATATTTTCTTCTTTAACAGCCTTAGACATATCCAAAAAGGCTGTTCCGTACAATGGACCTGAAGCTCCACCAACTTTTTGAATCATAGCAAAGGCAGTAGCTTTATATAAGTCAGCCAAATTATCCGGATCCTTTTTAGTCAATGAATCCGTCACAGCCTTAGCACCACGGTCCATGTTAGTTCCATGATCACCATCACCAATAGCAGTATCTAATTCATTTAAAGTTGCTTGATTATTTTCTAATTTTTCCACAAACAAATTGATCCACTTTTTTGCATCTGTTAATTCTAACTTCATAAAATTACCTCTTCCTACCAAGCGATTGTTGTAACAGGTTCCTTTAAGTAACCGATCCAACTACTATCAGCTTTCATAATTGTTAAAGAAATTCCCCGCATATCTAGCGAAGTTACTAAGTTACCAACCTTGCTGAATTTAACAGAAACTTTTTTTTCAGTTAATTCTTTCAAAACATCATTAGCAAAGATGTATTGTTCCATTAAAGGAGTACCACCCATACCATTTACTAAAATAGCAAAATCACCTGATTGATCATCAAATTCTTTGAGAATTTTTTCAATCAATTCATGAGCTAATTTTTTAGAAGGTTGGATTTTTTCAACTGCATAACCACGCTCATTGTGAATACCGATACCATATTCAATTTCATCGTCAGCTAATTCAAAGCCTGGATGTCCAACAGCAGGAACTGTAGCAGCATGTAAGGCAATTCCAATTGTTTTAGTATTATCGATAACCTTTTGTCCTAAAGCTGCCAAAGCGTCTAATGATAGTCCTGAACGAGCAGCGGCTCCGACAATTTTTTCAACTAAAGCAGTTCCGGCAACACCACGTTTACCTTGAGTGAATTCACTATTTTTAACTGAAATATCATCGTCAACGACAATTGTTTTGATTTCAATATCGTCAGCTTCGGCCATTTCTTTAGCCATGTCAAAATTCATAACATCGCCAGAATAATTCTTAACGATCAACAAAACACCTAGACCTTGATCAACAGCCTTGATAGCCTCATAAATCTGATCTGGAGTTGGTGAAGTAAAGACCTCGCCAGCCACAGCAGCACTGAGCATACCATCTCCAACATATCCTGCATGCAATGGCTCATGACCACTACCACCACCAGAAACGATACCTACTTGTTTATTGGCGTTAAACTTAGCATCATTTCTAACAACGGCAGTTGTACCTTCAATCTGCCTTACTAAATCTGAATTGGTTTTTACAAGTCCTGAAATCATTTCAGGAACAATATCCTCAACGTTATTAATAATTTTTTTCATGGTTGCCTCCTTGTTTACGCTTACAAAAATTATTATACAGCTTTTCAGTTAGCTTCGTCTTTTTCGACGATTTTTTATTAACGTATTTGTCACCTTAATAAAGACATAAAAAAGCTCAATTTGATAACTAATTAGAAGTTATCAAGTTGAGCCTTTCCCCAATAATAATTATGCCAAACTAGCTTTTGGCAAAATGTTGATGATGTAAAGTAAAATCACAAAGACAACGAACAATCCGTACATAATTGGATTGATTTCTTTTCTTTTACCAGCTGCCAACATTGTAATTGGATAAACTAAGAATCCAAAAGCAATACCATAAGAGATATTGTATGTTAATGGCATTCCGACAATCGTTAAGAAAGCTGGCAAAGCAATTTCGAATCTATCCCATTGAATTCCACGCATTGATTGTGCCATCAAAGTACCAACGATGATTAATACTGGTGCCGTTACATTACTTGTAACAACTGACAACAATGGTGAGAAGAACATTGATAATGCAAACAAAACACCAACTGTAATAGAAGTTAATCCGGTTCTACCACCGACAGCAATTCCGGCTGATGATTCAACATAAGCTGTTGGAGGTGTTGTACCAAAGACAGCTCCACTAACCATAGAAATTGAATCAGCCATCAAAGCGTGACCAATTCTTGGCATCTTACCTTCTGAATCTTGCATAACGTCAACTTGTTCTGCTAGACCGATCAAAGTACCCGCTGTATCAAAGAAAGCAACCAATAAAAAGATAATCACAACTGCCCAAAGCTGTGGTTCCTTAATATCAGTTATGTGAGCTACACCAACACCAAAAGTTGGTTTCAAACTTGGAATAGCTGAAACAATATGAGATGGTGCTGGAATTAATTTAGTTACCAATCCAGCAACTGTTGTGAAGACCATTCCAATAAAGATAGCCCCAGGAATCTTACGTGCCATTAAAATTGCTGTAACAAATAATCCGGCGATAGTTAACAAAGTAGTTGGATTAGTGAATGAACCAATTGCAACAAGTGAAGACTTACTTGCCGTAATCAGTCCTCCACCTTGTAAACCAACAAAAGCAATAAAAATACCTAAACCAGCGGCAACGGCCAGCTTCAAATCTTTTGGAATCGCATTAATAACGACCTCACGTATTTTCATTAATGAAAGAATCAAGAAAATCAAACTGGCAACAAAAACACCTGCCATTGCTGTTTGCCAAGGAATTCCCATAGCAATAACAACTGAATAACTGAAAAATGCATTATCCCCTAAACCTGGTGCAATGGCAATCGGATAATTAGCCAAAATACCCATTAATACTGAACCAACAACAGCTGTTAAAGCCGTTGCTGTGAATAATGATCCTTTGTTCATCCCAGAGTCACCCAAGACTTGCGGATTAACGAACAAAATATAAGCCATCGAAACAAATGTAGTTAAACCAGCTAAGATTTCACGTTTTACATTTGTTTGTGCTTCTTCTAGATGAAATAAACGCTCAAGAAAGCTTAAATTTCCTCTATTGTCTAATGAATTCACTATAAACGCCCCTTAAAAATTAATCTCTTTTTCGAACTTTTATAGTATTGCAGATTATTCGTGTTTTTACAATAGAAATAGAAACATTTATATATTTTTTCTAAAAATAGTTCGTATTTTGATATAAAAATAATAATTTTGTCATTACTCCATAGCCGTTATACATATTTATAACGATATTGTTCGTGTTTTGCGCATGTGTATTAGTTCATTCAAATTTAACTATAACTAAATGAGTATATTGAAGTATGCCGTCGTCCGTGAAATCTCTGTGGACGCTGGAACGTGGTGGGCACGACTTGGAGCCAATGAAGTTCACATTGTCTTCAAGATCGGCCTTATTCTAAGTGGGTCCCCCACTAAGAATAATTTCACCACTGAGCATCCACAGAGATTTCATTACCGACTAGATTTTATTTTCTAACATTACTAATTAAAATTAGTAATAGTTTGAACCTTTAAACAAAAGAAAAAAACAGATACATATATACCTTGAATACTTAGTAGATACTGTACTTCTTTGTATTATCTAAGCTTTAAAATAATCAAATCAACAAAGTAACAAACTAGTCCGGAGCAACAAAGAAAATGGGCTCAGTAGTGAAATTCTACTTAGCTCACGAAGTGAGTTTAGTAGAAGGCCGAGCTTGGAGACTGTTGGCAACGTCAAGAGGCTTCAAGTCGTGCCCACTACGTTCCAGCCCAATTTTCTTTGTTGCGGAGGACGGCAGAACAAAAAAAGAACTTCTGAGTTTTTAATCACACAGAAGTTCTTTTTATATTACTTACTTGTAACAGCTGATTTTTCAGAAATTTTAATTGTTCCATCAACTAAATCAGCTTTCAAATCCTTAACGTCCAAATGATCGAGATAGAATTCAGCAACTTTATCTCTGATTTGTTGTTCAATAACCCGACGCAATGGTCTTGCTCCCATAGCTTCATCATAACCTTCATCAATCAACCATTCCTTGGCCTCAGGAGTAATTTCCAAAGTAATATCTTTTTTAGCCAAGTTGGCATTAACATCACTGATCATTAGATCAACAATTTGATTCAAGTCATCCTTAGATAGATGAGCAAATTCAACGATGCCGTTAAATCTGTTCAAGAATTCAGGTTTGAAGTATGGTGCTAATTTATCCATTAATTTTTCATCTTTAGTTGCTTTGTTACCGAACCCGGCATTTGAAGTAGCGATGATAATCGTGTTCTTGAAATCAACTACATTTCCTTGGCCATCGGTTAAACGACCATCATCCATAACTTGAAGCAGTAAGGTCAACACTTGAGGGTTAGCCTTCTCAATTTCATCTAGTAACACAATGGAATATGGATTACGACGTACCTTTTCCGTTAAGGTATTGCCGTTATCTTCATAACCAACATAACCAGCTGAAGTACCAATCAGCTTAGATACAGCAGTTAGATCAGAATACTCACTCATATCCAAACGGACGATAGCATTCTTGCTGCCAAACATATCTTGAGCCAATTGTTTTACTAATTCAGTCTTACCAACACCAGTAGGACCAACAAACAAGAAACTACCAATTGGACGATTGCCATCATCAAAACCTGCACGATTACGACGAATGGCACGTACAACCATATCTACGGCTTCATCTTGTCCAATGACATGATTCTTTAATCTCTTGCCCATGTCTTTAAGACGTTCAATATCACTTGCTCCCATTTGTGAAACAGGAACACCAGTCAACCTTTGAACTGATGCAGCAATATCATTAACCGTTGCCGTTGGTTCTTCAGTCTGTTCATCATCCTTATTCAATTTAGCTTGAAGGGATTCGATTTGTTTTTTCAAACTAGCAGCCTTTTCATAATCTTCTTTTTTAGCTGCAATACTCTTATCTTTTTGAGCTTGTTTCAAATCCTTTTCCAAACTTACTTTATCTGTAACTGGATTCTTAGCAGCTAAGTGAGCTGCTGTCATATCAATCAAATCAATGGCCTTGTCAGGTAATGATCTTTGAGGAATATATTGAACTGAATATTCAACCGCTGCCTTTAAAACATTATCAGGGAGTTTTACATGATGATGATTCTCATATGCCTTACGTAATCCCTTCAAAATAGCTAAAGTAGCTTCTTTACTTGGTTCATTGATTGTTACATCATTAAATCTTCTAGCCAAAGCAGCATCTTTCATAATGGTATTACGATACTCATCTTGAGTAGTTGCACCAATAATAGAAATTTCTCCTCTGCTCAAAGCTGGTTTAATAATGTCAGCTAAACCTTTACTACCTGAATCAGAACCAGATGAGCCGGCACCGATAATTTGGTGAATTTCATCGAAGAATAAAACTACATTGCCTGCTTTTTTAACTTCATTCAACAGATTTTGAATATTTTCTTCAAAGGACCCACGATATTGGGTACCAGCTTCTAGCGATGATAAATCAATTGAAATAATCTGTTTATCCTTGATTGCTTCAGGCACGTTACCTTTTACAATAGCTTGTGCTAAACCTTCAACAACTGCAGTCTTACCAACACCAGCATCACCAACAAGAATTGGATTATTCTTGGTCCTACGACTTAATACTTCTGCTGTTTCTTGAATTTCTTTGTCACGGCCGATAACCGGATCAAGTAAGCCCTCTTTGGCTTCCTGAGTTAAATTACGTCCGAGTTTATTTAAAATTGTGCCATTTTTTTGTTTATTACTGTCACTAACTGGAATATTCTTGCCAGCCGTTCTAGCTTCTTGATATTTTGCTAATTCTTCAGGAGTCAATTCTTGACCATTCACATAATACTTAGCCTGTGAATTGCCGTTTTGTTGACTCATTAATCTTTTAAAAATTTCGTCCATATTGTCGTTAAATGGATCTTCGTCCCAAAATGATCTTGCCATATAAATAAAAGCCTCCTCACTTTAGATAATGCAACTCCAATTCACGCAGAACTCTCCACATTTCAGTATCCTGCGCTTTAGCAATTGCCTCTATATCGCGCAAATTGATTGGTGTGGCGGAAGATTGTTTTTTATTGAAAGATTTGTGCAGAGTCGTATAACCATACCCGCTTTTCTTTGCTATTACATAAATCGTTAAATCGTTATCTTGTAAGTATGATTTGATATCTATTCTCATCTTTCTTCAACCTCCACACTTATAGTATAGCACAAAAGTGATATATTACAAGTGTGAAGTATCACTTCTGTGCTATATTTTTAAAATGGTTCTGAATTCCTTATATATCAACAATTTGGTAAAATAAAAGTAACTAAGAGGTGATTTAATGAAGGCATTATTGAGTACTTTAAACAGATTAAATCATGTTTATGATCAACTCGACTTGCTCAACTTCCGAGCTCACAAGAACTTACCTTTAACTTTTAATAAAGCCGATAGCAAAAAACTTTTGCCACAAAATAAAAGACTTTATTTTAGTTATTCTTATTTAAACAAAGAAAAAACACGTTTAACTAATTTGATGTTGAATCAAATCATTGACTTAAAATTGCCACTATTTATCAAGGATAAAATGATCCATCCCCAAATGATCGATAAAGCTCTAAAACTTAAAAATATTGATCAAAATCATAGCAAAAAACGTTTTAGTTTGCCTTCTAGAAATCGTAAAATCAACAAACTTAAACAATTAATCTCCATGATTGAAGATGAAAATCTCAACCTCTGTCATGGTTATCTCAATCAAATTTATATCATTTTGTTGATTCACAATGCTTTGCCACTAGATTTACGTAAAAAAACTTATCAAGCCGGTGAATTGCTACACGATAATGAATTTCGGACTAAATTGTTACAATATGACTATGATCGTTACTTGTATGAGGAATTTGAACCTGGTAATTATCTGCGATTATTGATTTATTCTCGAACCAAACGTATGCCAACTTATATTCGTTCATTTGATGCTCGAAAAATCGTTCCTGATGCAGCAAATTGTGGCTTCTCAGGCATTGCTTTTGAATTTTCGATTGATGGTATTAGAGAATGCTATATCGCTTTTAGAGGAACTGAGGCCAATGTCGACAATACGATTCGCTCCCGTAGTAAACGTTTTGAACAATCAATTCTTGAAACATACAAAGATTGGGATTATAACGTCAATGCTATTTTAATTGGCAGCGACAAAAATCTCGAACAACTAAAAGCTGCCCGAGAATTTGTTCGTTATATAGAAAATAATATTCTTCCCCAAACCATAATTTATGGAGTGGGACACTCATTAGGTGGTCATTTCGTACAAACCCTTCAACTAATGGATAACTGTTTTGATGCTGGTTACACGCTTAATTCTGCACCGGTAAATTTAAAACTAATTCAACATGTTAAACCTACTTTATTTAGTGATGAAACTTGGCAAAAATTATTTAATCTAACTGATGATACCGATGGCATTAAATTCATTACACCTGAACTACGTCAACAAATAAATCGACTTTTACCACATGATTATTCTCAAATCATCAACGAATGTTTTGAACAAGATATGACCCAAGTTTTCTATGAACTTCCCTTTACTATCTGGATTGGACAAAAATGGGAATACAATTTAAGTAACTGGAAATATCCTTTCAAAAATCATCCTCGTGCTTATTTAAGTAGTGGTGAAATCCATGCTTATCAGAAATTCTTTGAACAACTATTTGCTTACTTATCTGATTCTAATAGTAGTGCCCAAGTGGTTCGCAATAGCATGAGTTTTATTAGATTAAGAACAAGGATTCTTCATAACACCATTAGTGATCCTAGAACCGCCAAATATTTCTTTGACTATTCTAATTATTTATACCAATCAGGAGTTTTTACTGACCGACCTCAAAAAATTAATCAGGAATTTATTGAACAAAATAATTCCGTATTAAGAGGTTCGTTACGAGAGTGGCCATTCTTAAAGAGTATAAATACTGATATGTTAAGCCTTGCAACCTACTTCCACGTTATAGATGGTGCTAAGCATTTCCTAAATCGCACGCCCAATAAATTATAAAGATTATAATTTTATTAAAAAAATACTTGCTATTTATTTTTTAGGTGACTATAATACGAACCAACAAAACGTTGAAGAAAAAAGTAGAAATCTCAAGTACGCTTAGTGAGTCATGTTAAGTGAAAAATGACCGTTGCGAGAATTTTGAAAATCATTTCTGAGTTCAGTGCCGATATGTAGGTTACCGTGGCTGCCACCATTATCAGGCTAGCGAATTATTTTGTTCGTTAAATGAGTGAGTATTCTTTGAATACCCAAAAAAGGTGGTACCGTTCAACTCGAGCCCTTTTCCTTAGCTGGAAGAGGGCTCTTTTTTTATAGAGAGCGGAGCAGGCCTGCTAATCCTCGGGAATTGGCCTGTGTAGCTCATTTTAATCAGAGAGCGGAAATGGAGCGGTCAGCTCACGAGGATTAAGACCACTTTGAAAGTTGCTTGCGTAGCAAGTGATTTTCAAAGTTGACTTAACCGGAATGAGTTGCTCCATTGTAGCTCGTTTCAATAGAGAGTGTAGCAAAGCACAGAAATCTGTTGCTCACAACTCGTTTCGGCAATTGAAAACTCAAAACGTTTTTATAAATAAAAAGAGGTGGTAAAAATGGATTCTGACATTAGTGGCATTAAGGGCCCAACACAGATTAGAAACAACATTTTTAGGAGGATTATTTATGAAAGACGATTACGATTTAACAGGAGAAAAAAGAAGTAAAAATAAGGTTTTACATTTATTGGTTGTAAGCTCATTGATTTTTGGTATGTTCTTTGGTTCCGGGAATTTAATTTTCCCAGTTCATTTAGGTCAACTTGCTGGTAACAACTGGTTGTCCGCTGCATTTGGATTCGCAATTTCTGGTTCGCTCTTCCCATTGCTAGCAATCATGGCGGTTGTAGTCACAAAAAGTGATGGTTTATACGACTTAGCACGTCCTGTCGGTAAATTTTATGCCGCT
Organism: Companilactobacillus musae; assembly: GCF_003967595.1. GTDB lineage: Bacteria > Bacillota > Bacilli > Lactobacillales > Lactobacillaceae > Companilactobacillus > Companilactobacillus musae. The sequence continues at coordinate 122,075 of NZ_BIFW01000004.1, forward strand.
TTATTTCTAGTTTTGGTCCACCTCACTATCGGACCTTTCTTCGGTACCCCACGTACCGCTGCAACTGCTTTTCAAATGGCAGTTCAACCATTTTTGCCAGCTAAATATAACACCGTCGGGATGTTATTATTCACAGCTTTATTCTTTGGATTAGCTTATACATTAACTGTTCATCAAAATAAATTATTAAAATACGTTGGTAAATATCTCAACACTATTTTCTTGGTATTATTAGCTATCGTCTTCGTAGTAGCATTCCTGCATCCCATGGGTGGTTTGAATCACATGCCTACTCAAGCTTATCAAACTAACTCAACTGTCAGTGGTTTGCTTGAAGGTTACAACACAATTGATGCCGTCGCCCTTTTGGCTTTAAGTGTCACATTTGTTCATGCTGTTAAAGGCCTTGGCTACAAAGATAGAGAATTAACTAGTTTGACTGCTAAAGCTGGATCATTAAGTATCGCCCTTGAAGTTTTGGTTTACTTTGGCTTGGTACTATTAGGTGCTTTCAGTTTAAGTAAATTGACTCTCTCCGCTAATGGTGGGGTTGCACTTTCACAAATCGTCAATAACTACTTTGGTCGATTCGGAGCTGCTTTCTTAGGTGTTTTAGTTACTTTAGGAGTTTTCACAACTGCTATGGGATTGGTCGCTTCATTCTCTCAAGATTTTCACAAATTATTCCCCAAAGTAAGTTATCTAGCATGGTTAAGAACCACAACTGTTCTATCTTTTGTTGTTGCTAATGCTGGACTTGATAACATCATCGCCTGGTCATTACCAGTTCTAATGTTACTTTACCCACTATCACTTGCTTTGATCCTAGTTTCATTGACTGTTCATGCTAAACCTTATGCAGGATTAGTCTATAAAATGACAATTGCTTTTACAGTCTTGCCTGCTGTTTTCGATATGTTAAATGCATCTCCTGCAGCCGTAACTAGTCTTAAATTTGTTAAAACTGTTTTAGCTGCTTATCATCAATATGTTCCTTTGGCTAGTTTAGGATTAGGTTGGGTCGTTCCTACTTTTGCCGGCTTTGTTTTAGGACTTCTTCTTGGCAAGTTAGATGTCTTCGCTAGTGCAACCGAAGCTGTGGAAAGTCGAGATTAATTATGGATTACCAAATAATCAAAACCAATCAAAAGAGTGATTTTGAAAGTATTAAAGATCTCTATTACCAAACTTGGCGTTACTCTTATATTGGTTTAGTTCCGCAAGGATTCTTAGATAATCTTGACCGAAACATTTGGCATCCAGAGAAACGTTGGAATAATACCTTAATCGCAGTTAGCAATAATCAAACAATTGGTATAGTTACCTTTGGACCTGCTCGACGAAAAAAATATTCTGACTTTGGGGAGATTTATTCATTATACGTACTTCCTCAATATCAACATCAGGGTATTGGTCAAAAGTTATTCCAAACTGCACTCAATGTTTTAGAAAAACAATTTCAGCAAATTTATTTGATTGTTCTAAGAGATAATCTGATAGCTCAAGCATTTTATGAAATGTTTGGTTTTGAAGAAACTTTGGATTTACCCACTGAACAGACTGATTATGGTATGATCCACGAAATAGTTTTTGTTAAAAATTAATTTAATGCATAAAAAAAGCTCCTTACATCAATGATGTAGGGAGTTTTGTAATTTATAAGATTATAGTCTCTTGTTTAGTTCTTCGCCAAGTTCTTCATAACCAGGACGACCTAATAGAGCAAACATGTTCTTCTTGTATGCTTCAACACCTGGTTGGTTGAATGGATTGATACCGTTCAAGTAACCAGAAATACCAACAGCAATTTCAAAGAAGTACATCAAGTAACCTAAGTTAAAGGCATCTTGTTTTTCAATGTGAACTGACATAACAGGAACGCCACCGTCCGTATGTGCAAGAACAACACCTTCGTAAGCCTTCTTGTTAACGTAATCCATTGACTTGTTTTCCAAGTACTTCAAACCATCAAGGTTATCTGATTCAGCAGGAATCTTAACGTCATGTCTTGGTTGGTCAATTAAGACAACAGTTTCCATAAGGTTACGACGACCTTCTTGGATATATTGACCTAATGAGTGCAAGTCAGTTGAGAAGTTAGCTGATGATGGGTAGATACCCTTTTGATCTTTACCTTCAGATTCACCCATCAATTGCTTCCACCATTCGCCAAAGTATTGAACATTTGGTTCATAGTTTTCTAGCAATTCTGTTGTGTAACCTTTACGGTACAAGATATTTCTCAAAGCGGCATACTTGTAAGCATCGTTCTTTGTAAGATCAGCTGATGAATAATCAGTACGTGCAGTAGCAGCACCTTCCATCAACTTATCAATATCAGCACCAGCAACGGCAATTGGCAATAGACCAACAGCTGTAAGAACTGAGAAACGACCACCGATATCATCAGGAACAACGAATTCTTCGTAGCCTTCAGCATCTGATTCAGTCTTCAAAGCACCCTTAGCACGGTCAGTTGTAGCATAGATACGACCCTTAGCAGCTTCAGCACCATATTTTTCAACCAATTTAGCTTTCAAAATACGGAAAGCAATTGAAGGTTCTGTTGTTGTACCAGATTTTGAAATAATGTTGATACTGAAGTCACGGTCACCAATAACTTCTAGTAAATCAGCGATGTAGTTTGGAGAAATTGAGTTACCACAGAAGTAAACTTCTGGAACATCTTTTTCATTCTTAACGTTGTAGAATGATGAACTTAAAAAGTCGATTGCAGCACGTGCACCTAAGTATGATCCACCAATACCGATTCCGATAAATACTTCTGAATCTGATTGGATCTTCTTAGCAGCTTTCTTAATACGAGCAAATTCATCCTTGTCATAGTCAACTGGCAAGTCAATGAAACCACGGAAGTCAGCACCGGCACCAGTACCCTTACGTAGTTCGTCGTCAGCAGCTGTAACTAATGCTTGCATCTCGCCAAGTTCATTTTCATGAATAAACTTGTTTAATTTTGAATCATCAAATTTAATTTGTGTCATTTTCTCTCCTCCATATATACTATCAAAACTAGATTAATCATTTTCGAAGAAAATTTCAAATTTTTATTAGTTTTTTTATCCATTTTCCAACAAAATATAACAAATATCCTACCGCAGCGCCGAGAGTATTGAAAATTACATCATCAATGTCAGTTACACCGGTGTTTAAAATAAACTGCAGCGTTTCTATTGATGTTGAAATCAAGGCTCCAATCAAAACAACCTTGAAAAAACCAAAGTGTCTTTCAGTCAATGCCGGAATAAATGCTCCCATTGGTACGAACCACACAATATTACCATATAAGTTATAAAAAAAGTCGACTAAAGACTGACCTTTTGATAATTTAAAGGTTTCTATGAGTGGTATTAGATTAATTTGGGACAACGGACGGTGAAAATAAAATTTGAATTGCCAAATGAAATAGCCATCCCGAAAAACTGTCAAAGCAAAAAGTAGGAAAAGATAAAATGTAAACACGATCAATCCTAATTCTCGACTGAAAGATGTTTTCTTTTTCTTAATTTTTATCCAAATATACCTCAAAACAATATAAAACAAGGTATACAGTATTGCCTTATCGACAGCATAAAAGGAAAGCCGAATCAATGGAAAATGATTAATTTTCATTGCATATAATTTATATATGTAATCATACAACGGTCCTAAAAATATCATTTTGCTCATTCTTTCCCACTTTTTACCTATAACGTATTATACTAACAATTAAGTAATTTATTTAGAGTTTTAAATAGATTTATTAAAGAATTTTTACAAACAAGGAATTATCAATGAATAAATTAAAATATATTTTGAGTAAAAGATTAGGATTCATGTCTTTATTAATCTTTTTACTCTGGATTAAAACCATTATTGCCTATTATTTGGACTTCTCTCTTGGCGTTTCGGACCCGTTACAGCACCTAATTTTAATTATCAATCCAATTGCAACGGCAGTCATTCTTTTGAGCATAGCGTTATACATTAATCGCTCTAAAGTTTCGTATATCGTTATAGGTGTTATCTATATTTTAGAGTCAATTCTCCTCTATGGTAACATTCTTTATTATCGCGAATTTAGTGATTTTCTATCATTTAATACTATTGCTGGAGCTACCAAAGTTTCTAAAGGTTTAGGCAGCAGTGCCACAAATCTAATTCAATCCCATGATTTTATTTATGATTTAGATTTCATTATCATAGCAATATTATTACTTACCCATTATATCAAAATTGACCCTCGTCCAATGAGAAAATTAACCGCAATTGCCACAACTTTTTTAGGTATTTTCTTATTCTCATTTAATTTAACAATTGCTGAATGTAATCGCCCACAATTACTAGGTAGAACTTTTGATCGAGCTTATATTGTAAAGTATTTAGGTTTAAATACCTTTTTGGCTTACGACTCGATTAAAACTGTTCAAAATAATCAAGTTCGTTCTGAAGCTGTGGGAACAGATATGGACGATGTTTTGTCCTATTTAAATCAAAACTATGCTAAGCCTAATCCTTCATATTATGGAAAAGCTAAGGGCAAAAATATTATTGTTATTCACTTGGAAAGCTTCCAACAATTCTTAATCAACGATAAAGTTAATGGACAAGAAGTAACTCCATTTTTGAACAGTCTATATAACGATAAAAACACAATGTCCTTTGATAATTTCTACCATGAAGTTGGTCAGGGAAAAACCAGCGATGCTGAAAATATGCTAGAAACCGGATTATTTGGTTTACCAGAAGGCTCACTTTTTTCAAAATTAGGTAGTGATAATACATTTCAAGCTGCACCTGCCATTTTGGGACAAAAAGAAGGTTATACAAGCGCCGTCTTCCATGGTAATATCGGTAGCTTTTGGAATCGTGATAATGTTTATAAAAATATGGGCTACAACTATTTCTTCGATTCTAGTTATTTCAATAAAACAGCTGATTCCAGTCTAGAATATGGTATGAAAGATAAATTAATGCTCTCCGAGAGTGCTAAGTATCTCGAACAATTACAGCAACCGTTCTATGCCAAATTTATTACGGTTACTAATCATTATCCTTTTGAACTGCCTGATGAAGATAATGACGGATTCCAAGCACCAGATACTGGTAACAGTGCAGTTAACAATTATTTCTTAACTGCTCATTACTTGGATAATGCTTTAAAGGAATTTTTCGATTACCTCAAGTCTAGTGGCATTTATGACAATTCTATGATTGTTCTCTATGGTGATCACTATGGACTCTCCAACAGTCAAAACCCTGACTTAGCTCCACTACTAGGGGTTGATGCCAATGATTGGACTGATTTTAATAACTCGCAAATGCAAAAAGTACCATTTATGGTTCACATGAAAGGTCTAAAAGGTGGCATCAACCACACCTATGGTGGAGAAATCGACGTCTTGCCAACACTTTTGCATTTAGCAGGTATCAATACTAAACAATACGTTGAATTGGGTACCGATCTTCTATCTAAAGAACATAAACAAATTGTGATTTTTAGAAATAAAAATTTCATTACTCCAAATTACACTGTCCTAAAAGATAGCGATGGTAATCCCGAAGTATTCAAGAATAAAACTGGCGAACAAATTGATCTTGACCAAAATCCTGTGTTGAAACAAAAAGTTGCCAAATGGCAAAAATATGTTAATGATAAGCTGAAATTGTCAGATACTATCAATAACAAAAATCTCTTACGTTTCTATACTCCTAGTGGCTTTACTCCAGTAGATCCTAAGAATCAGAGCTATCAAAATGAAATTCAAAAGTTAGTTCAAACTAGAGATCAACTTGGTCTAAAATCAACTAGTGTTTACTCCCAGAATAATGATAAATCGACTACAGATTTGTATAATACCGATGCTCCGGAATTAAATGGTGATCGTACTGATATTGATAGTTGGTCTAGTATTTTAAAAGATACAAATGACAGTTCCAAATAAGATTAAAATAGCATCTATTAAGAGCTTTAAGTATAGCTCTTTAATAGGCGCTATTTTTGTCTTCATATCTAGAATTTACCAACTATAATGATGTTTACATAGAAGCTAGCTTTTTTTATTTTCCGAAATAACGTATTATTAATCGGTGAACTAATTTAATTATGAGGAAAAAAATGAAAAAAATTCAAACCTTTTTAAACAAACGATTAGGCTTTATGACCTTTTTAATCATTTGTTTATGGTTAAAGACGGTTATTGCCTACTACATAGACTTTTCTTTAAGTATTGAGAATTTATTGCAACATTTCTTTGCAATAGTAAATCCCTTTGCAACAATCGTTTTATTAATGAGCTTGGCTCTTTATATTAACAAAGCAAAAATCTCCTATATTGTTATGGGAGTAATATATATTGCCGATTCGCTGTTTATTTATGCCAACATTCTTTATTATCGTGAATTGTCCGACTTTATCTCTGCAAGTACCATCGTCGGTGTTGGTAAAGTTGCCAAAGGTTTAGGCAGCAGTACCGTTGGCTCGATGCAACTACGAGATATTATTTATTTAATTGATTTTATTATTATAATTCTATTATTTGCAACACGTTTCGTAAAAATCGATCAACGTCCTTTTAGAAAAATAAATGCTTTGGCTACCACTTGTCTAGGAATTGCCTTATTCTCAGCTGATTTGGCAGGTTCTGAAGCCAATCGTCCCCAATTACTGGGGAGAACCTTTGATCACTCTTATATCGTCAAATATTTAGGTATTAACACTTTTTTAGCTTATGATGCCGTTCGTTCTGTTCAAAATGACCAAGTTCGTTCTAGTGCAACTGAAACGGAAATAGACAGTGTTTTAGATTATACAAAGCAAAACTATGCTGCACCTAATCCAAAATATTTCGGTAAAGCTAATGGCAAAAATATTATCATCATTCATTTAGAAAGCTTTGAACAATTTCTAATTGATATGAAGGTCAACGGTCAAGAAGTAACTCCATTTTTGAATAGTCTTTACAATGATCAAAATACTATTTCGTTTGATAATTTTTACCATGAAGTAGGCTCTGGCCGAACAAGTGATGCAGAAACTATGCTTGAAAGTGGTCTTTTTGGATTACCTGAAGGATCATTTTTCCAAAAACTGGGCGGTGATAATACTTTCCAAGCTGCTCCGGCCATCCTAGGTCAGAAAAAGGGCTATAAGAGTGCTGTCTTCCATGGTAATAGTGCTAGTTTCTGGGGCCGAAATGTTACCTACAAGAATATGGGTTACAATTATTTCTTCGATGAAAGTTACTACGATGTTACTCCCGGTTCCCTATCAGAAAACAATTACGGTATTAAAGATAAACTATTGTTCTCCGAAGGCGTTAAATATTTGGAACAAATGCAACAACCCTTCTACGTTAAGTTTTTAACCGTTACTAACCATGTAGGATATCCCCTATCAGATGAAGACAATGGCGATTTTCAAACATCAGATACTTCTATCGATACAGTCAACCGTTATTTCAAAACAGCTCATTATTTAGATAAATCAGTAGAGGAATTTTTCAATTATCTCAAAGCAACTGGATTGGATAAAAAATCAATGGTCGTTTTATATGGAGATCATTATGGCTTAAATTCAGAACAACATGCCGATGGATTATCTACACTATTAGGTAAAACTCCAGATACTTGGACCGAATTTGACACTACTCATACCATGCAAAAAGTTCCATTCATGATTCATATGGATGGTCTCAAAGGTGGAATCAATCACACTTATGGTGGCGAAATTGATGTTCTACCAACACTTCTACACTTAGCAGGTATCAATACTAAACAATACGTTCAAGTTGGAACTGATCTTTTCTCTAAACAGCATAATTCAATCGTGGCATTTAGAAATAAAAATTTTGTTACTCCACATTACACCGTTTATCGTACTAACGGAAAGACTAGAGTTTATTCTAATGACACCGGCGAACAAGTTGACATGCGTGATAATCCTGAATTATTAACCAAAGTTGAAAAATGGGAACAAGAAGTTGATTTAAGATTGAAGACTTCTGATAGTGTTAATAACAAAAATCTTTTGAGATTCTACACCCCGTTTGACTTTATGCCAGTCAATCCAGCTAATTACTCTTATCAAAACCAAGTTCAACAAATGGAAAAAATTCGTAATGACCTTGGTGATAAATCAACTAGTTTATATTCGAAAAACGGTAACAAATCAACAACCGATCTTTATAATACTGATGCAGTCCAGCTTCAAGATGACCGTACTCCAATTGACAGTTGGTCATACTTAAATAAAGACAAGAAATAAAATCGATGATAATAAATATGTCGTCCTCCGCAACAAGAAAATTTGGCTGGAACGCTGCGGGCACAGATTTGAACCAACTCAAGTTCAGAGTTGTTTCAAATACTGGCCTTTCTTCTAAGTGAGTTCCTCACTAAGAAGAATTTCGCGGCTGAGCCAATTTTCTTGTTGCTCCGGACTGGTATATTACTTTATTGATTATTTGATTAAAAAAAAGAACAGAATTTATTGAAAAAAATCAAGGTATGTAAAATATACCTAAATCTTCCAATAAATTCTGCTCTTTTTTAATAAAAACAGTTCCAATAATACAGTTTTAATAGATAAATCTAGATTCCAAAAACACAGTCGGGAGTAAAAAATCTGTGGACCCTCAGTGGTGAAATTCTACTTAGCTCACGTAGTGAGTTTAGTAGAAGACCGAGCTTGGAGACAATTGCGAATTTCAATTGGCTTCAAGTCGTGTCCACCACGTTCCAGCGGTCCACAGATTTTTTACGGACGACGGAATCCTTCCATCAACTTAGTTAATATTAGTTATAACCAAGCTTAAATTCTACAAATACCCTTTATTGGTCTTGTTGATTTTTTTCGTTTGGTTTATGTTCATAACCCTCATCAAAGAGTGTCACGATAAAGGTTGTTCCTTCGTTAAGCTTACTCTTAACTTCTATTTCACCGCCATGATTTTCAACCAATTGGTGAACAATAGAAAGTCCTAAACCAGATTCACCATACTTACGATTTTTACGTGATGGATCTGCTTTATAATAACGATCCCAAATATTCTTTACTTGATCTTCAGACATCCCAATACCAGTATCAGAAACAGTAAAAATTGAAGCATGACGGTCTTCATCGCGACCACCGCTGATAAATATTTGTCCATTATTAGTAAACTGAATAGCATTTTGCATGATATTGAAGATCACTTGTACAAAACGATCATAATCAGCATATGTCTTCAATTCGCCTTCAAATGGCTTCAAAATTAATTCATCTTTTGATGATGCAGCTTTCTTTTCCAATTGTGAAGTAATATCTTGCAACGGTTTATTAGCATCAAAAACACGTTTTGCCATTGTAATTTGATTAGTTCGTATCTTTTCATAATCAAGATTCTCATTAACTAAACGAATCAAACGCTTTGTTTCATTACGCATTAATTGGATACTTTGACCTTTGGATTCTTCTGGAATAGCATCATAAGCTAAACCCTCCAGCAATCCATTAATTGTCGTCAATGGCGTTCTCATTTCATGGGAAGCATCGGCCATGAATTCCTTACGACGTTGCTCCTGACGTTTAATTTCTTTATCTGAAGCCTCTAATGACTTAACCATTTGATTAAAATCATCGGCTAAATCATCAAGTTCATCGCGACCTTTACTTTCAATGTGAACTGAAAAATCATTATTGGCAACTTTTTTAGTAGCTCCTCGTAAACGATTGATACGATTGACTTGATATCTCGACAGCAAAAAACTCAAAATAATTGCCGCTAACAATGAAATCAATAAAGCAAAATACAAACGACTATTTATCTCACCGATATTAGTTTGAAGCTCAGAAACATCCGATCCCGCCCAAACGGCTGCAACCAATTTTCCATTTTGGAACCAAGGTGTCAAAACATAAACATAACTGCGGTTATCATCCTTGCGAAGCCTTGGATTGCCTGCAGTATTCTGAGGCTTTTGGACATTACGAATTGTCTTACCTTGCTTCAGTTTATTCCAATATGACTGTTTCAAATGCAACTTAACATTTGTTGGTGGAGTTGGATAAACTTGATTATTATCATAATCAAAAATCGCAAATTGAACATTTCTCTCCGAAAGAACTTGTTCAACTGTTCGAATATTATCACCAGTTATATTATGAATTTGCCCAGTTTTTGGATCAGTTTTCAAAGCTATCTTCTCAAGATTACCAGCATAACTCTCCAAACTCTTATAAGTCCGGTTGTACTCCCAATTAGTTGAGGCACTAGTTACAGAATACAAAATAATCCCAAGCGTTGTTAAAATAACAATCAAAAAGCTCAGCATATTTTGGTAAATTAATTTCATTAGGCTTTACTCTTTACTCCTGAATCGTCAAACTTATAACCAACGCCCCAAACGGTTTCAATAACTTGAGGACCAACTTTTTCAATTTTTTGACGAAGTTTTTTGATATGAGCATCAACGGTTCTTTCTTCACCAAAATAATCATAGTCCCAAACTTGTTCCAACAATTGTTCACGTGAAAAGACTTGCTTTGGCTTACTTGCCAAGGTTTTCAAAAGATCAAATTCCTTAGGTGTTAAATCAGGGATTTCTTTACCGTCTAGATAAGCTTCACGAGTATTTGAATTTAACTTAAAGAATCCTGTATTAATATCAAAGCCATCATCAGCCTCTTCTACTTCTGCATTAACCGGAGTATTTTCAGCTAACTTTTCTGCCAAATTCTCATCACGTCGATGAATTGCTTTCATTCTAGCAATCAAAGTAATGGGACTGAAAGGCTTAGTTACATAATCATCAGCGCCAAATTCTAATCCAAGAACTTGATCACTTTCAGTATCTCGAGCTGTCAACATAATAATGGGCACTGTTTTAGAAACTTTTCTAATTTCTTTAGCAACTTCCATACCATCTTTGCCAGGGAGATTAAGGTCTAAGGTAATCATGTCCCACTTATCTGGATCTTCATTAAACATATCAACGGCTTGATTACCATCATAAGCAAAACTTGCTTCCCATTTTTCTTTTTGGAAAAACATGCCCATCATTTCAGATACGGACTTGTTATCCTCTATCATTAAAATCTTCATAAATATATCACTCCATATTTAAAGTTAAGACTATCTCATTACAGAAAAAATTGTTACCATATTGCTAGTATACAAAATAAAATTAGGTTGGTGATCTTTTGCAAGAAAATTATCGAGGAACTGTCTTTTTTGATTTGGACGGAACCCTCCTAAACAATCATTCTCAGGTTGACGAGTCCGTGGTACAAGCTGTCAAAGAACTCAAACAGAATAATTATTTACCCGTTATCAGTACTGGACGAGCACCTATTGAAATTGATGCTGTCACAAGTACTACCGGTATTGATACTTATATTACTTTAAATGGTGCATTTGTCCAATCTCAAGACAAAGTCGTTTACAGTAATAATATAAAACCAGAATTGGTTAAAGAAATAATCGACATGGCTCATCAAGCTGGCGATTCAATTTACATGCATTCAACCGATAAAACTTTTTTAAGTGGTGAAACACCTTTTATTACAGAATTTTTCCACAAGCTAAGTTTAGATATTCCTGAAATTGATCCTGATTTTTATCAAAAAGACGATATTCCAATGTTTGTCATTCTTACTGACAGTGACGGCAAAGAATATCAAACTAAATTCCCCGAGTTGCAATTCTATAACACAGGCTATCATTCAATCGATACTGTTGCCAAAGGCGTTTCCAAAATGAGTGGAATCAAACACCTACTCAAAGAATTAAAAATGGAAGACAAACCTGTCTATGCTTTTGGCGATGGTACGAATGACCTACCAATGATCAAATACGCTGACTACGGTATTGCCATGGGTAATGGTATAGCTCCGGTTAAAGATGCTGCTACTTATGTTACCACTGAAAACGTTAACGGTGGTATCGTTAATGGTTTAAAACATTTCGATTTAATTTAAAATAAGAAAAACATCTATTTGAAGTTTATTGATACCTGTTACGATATCATATCCCCAAATAGATGTTTTTTTATGCTTTAATAACAACTTTCCCCATCATATGGCCGCCTTCAACTAATTCAGTAGCTTTCTTAATATTCTCTAAATTAAAGCCATGGAATACCTTAGTTACTGTCGAATGAATCATGCCACTGTCTAAACCGACTGCTAATTTTTCCAAATAAGCTCCTTGATCAGACATTGACTCCAACTTGAACTTTGCCTTAGTAAACATCCACTCCCAAGCAAAGTTAACTGACTTTTGTTTCAAATCCATTACTTGTGATTCACGCAGATTGGTGATAGTAGCAAAAGTTCCAAATGGTTTAATCAATTCTACGATCTCTTGCCAATGAGGATCATTATCACTCAAACCGATAATATAGTCGATATTTTCAATTCCTAAATCATGAATTTGTTTGACTAAATCTTGATGATGATTGACTACTAAATCGGCTCCGAGGTTTTTTACCCACTTAACCTTCTCATCAGTCGATGCAGTAGAAATAACTCTTAAACCGGCTAAATGTGCCAATTGAGTTGCAATTGAGCCAACACCACCTGCTCCATTAATAATCAAAATAGTTTTATTTCGATTGTCGACAGCTGGATCAATATCTAACTTTTCAAATAACAGCTCGCTTGCCGTTAAAGTAACTAACGGCATAGCAACACTTTTTTCAATTGAAGTTTCTTTAGGTGCATGAGCTACAATTCTTTCATCAATCAACTCATATTCTTGATACGAACCATCACGAGTATAATCGCCGGCAAAAAATACCTTGTCACCAACTTGGAAATTCTTTACTTTATTTCCAACGCCCTCAACAATTCCATAACCGTCATATCCTAAAATCTTGGGAGCTTTTAATTCACCAGCAATATTTTTACGCGTAGCAATATCAACGGGATTGACCGAAACTCCCTCAATCTTAACCAACAAATCACGTTCCTTAGCAACTTCTTGAGTTTTATCAAATTCAACAAAACTAGTTATCTTATTATCAGTTACACCAAATGCTTTCATTTATCTGACCTTCTTTTCAATAACTCTATCTTACAATAAAAAGATCATTGAAAACATTTTCTGCCCCTCATGATAATATAATATTTATTTAAACATAAAAAAAGCCCTATAATTATTAGACATCTTTGTCATCTTAATAATTGTAGGGTTCTTTCTATAGATGGTAAATTTGAAACGAGCTACGATAAGGCAACTCTTGGTTCTTAACCAATAATTTCAACTGTGGCACTTGTAATTCCGTATGATGGAATCATGCTATTAGGCATTGCCATATCAATTTGATATGGATTGTCATAGGCAAATGTACCTGTATCGTTTACGGTACGATAATAGACATCACCTTGAGCTGTAGTAATCTTCAAGCTTGATCCACGAGGGATAACGCTTAAGTTTGTAGCAACTCCTGAATAACCCATATCTGATCCTAAAACAGCTGGATCATAAAAACTAATTTTGAATGTACCAACATTTTTACCTGTTGATTGCATTTCTACTGGTGGCTCTGCGGCCGCTTGTGTTATTGCTTGTTGTGAAGCTTCGATTTGTTCTGGTTGTGAATCTTGGACTGGTGCATGGTCAACATCTTGACTTGTTTGTGTTGATGTAACGTCACCCATATTTGGGTCCTTTTCACTATGACTTATACCAGGCATAAATTCCTTATTGTCTGATAATGATACTTTTTTATTTAGTGTATAAGCATCACCATTAACAGTTTGATTTGTTTCCAAACTAGTTAATGTTTTTTGAAAATCTGTTGTATTACTTACTTGGCTTGACGATGTATCTGCAGCATAGGCAACTGTATATCCCATTCCCCCTGTAACGATCAAACTAATAATAAGTAGTGCATCTAATTTAATTTGCTTTAGCAACTAATCTCTCCCCGGTTTTATGTTTACCAGAGGACACTATACAAGACGAATATAACAAACATATTACAGACACAATAAAAAAAATCACTTAGGATCATTTTTTGTAATCTAATTGTAATCAAGATCAAATATCATAATATATTTTGCCGATATATAATCTTTTGACGAAATGCTAACACATTGTGATTGATTTATCAATGTCTTTGTAACCGATTTCTATATTTTAAAAAATATTTGTTTGCGAGAACAAATATTTGTTGAATAAATTTATTTGTGATAATTTAGAAACATCGAAGGATATGGAGGAGTTTTTATATGTCAAAAAAAATTGCAGTTTTAGTTGGTAGTTTGCGTAAAGGATCATACTCAAAACAAATTGCTAAAAATCTTATGAAGCTATTCCCAAGTGACTATGAAGCAAAATTAGTCGAAATTGGTAATTTGCCACTATATAGTGAAGATATTGATACACCTGAAAGTGTACCTGCAGAATATACTGAATTTAGAGATCAAATTAAGGATGCTGACGGTGTTTTATTCGTTACCCCAGAATATAACCGTTCAATCCCTGGTGGTTTAAAGAATGCGATTGATGTTGGTTCACGTCCATACGGTCAAAGTGCTTGGGACAAGAAGCCTGCCGCTATCGTCAGCGTTTCACCTGGTGCTATTAGTGGTTTCGGTGCTAACCATACATTACGTCAATCACTAGTATTCTTGAACATGCCTGTCTTGCAACAACCAGAAGCTTACATTGGTAATGTAACTAATATTCTTGATAAAGACGGCAATGTTGCTGAAGGTACTGTTGGTTTCTTACAAAGTATCGTAGACGCCTACGTTGAATTACTTAACAGATACTAATCATCTACATATTAATAAATAAAAGGTATTCCATCAGAGATATAACATACATGTTTAAAGTATGCTTTATCTGACGGAATACCTTTTTTAATTGTTTAAAATTTCAATTTCAAAACCATTCTTAAGACATTAACTGCCGACTTCTGTAAATCACCTAGATAAAGATCGTTATTATCTTTCCATTTACCAGTCAATAAAATATGCTCATCATCAACTATTTGTGCTTCATCATTATAGATCCAATTTTTAACTCGATTATTTAAGCGCGAATTATCACCAACTCTAACCTTAACAATTACTTCACCATCAGCATCAATTGTAAAGTCATTCCACATTTCAGTTTCCACAAATTTCTTTTTCAATAAATCATAATCTTTTTTGATCTTAATATTGGCCTGACGATCAAATTCGGGGCCGAAATCACTAACCGCACTCATTAACTCTGATTTAGAACTACCAGGCATTATTAAATCATTCCCAGCATGCATGCTCTTTTTAGGATCAGCTGAACTAAACCAGTCAGTCATAACGGTTCCTTCAAAATTCCACTCATCACGTAAAATATTCGTTAAAAGTTCAAAATTTGCACCTGAGAAAGTTCCATTAACTCGATTATATGAAGACATAATTGCAACTGGTTGGCAAAGTTTGATAGCAATCTCAAAATTACGCAAATAAATTTCTCGGAGAGCTTGTTCACCAATAACACTATTACCATAATTACGAAAACTTTCTTGATTGTTACCCATAAAGTGTTTCAAAGTTACACCAATTTTAGGATGCGATTGAACTCCCTTGGTTTCAAAAGCCGCCATAGTACCAGAAAGATAAGGATCTTCAGAAAAATATTCAAAGTTTCTTCCACCTAATGGATCACGATGAATATTCATTCCTGGAGCTAGCCATAGATCAACTCCAAATTCTTTCATCTCTGTACCAACTGCAAAACCAACTTTTTCAATTAGATCTTTATTCCATGTCTGTGCTAAAGCTGTACCAACTGGCCATGCAGTTGCATAGTGAGTAATTGTTTGTTCATTTCTCTCATAGACAGGATCAACCCTAACCCCGGCAGGACCATCAGCCATAACTACAGCAGGAATCCTTTTTGATGAAATAGTTCCAGTCTGACCGGCAGCACCAGGGACCAAATCTGAAGAAATTCCAACCATACTATTTTCTGAACTGGACAATGTACCTTCAACTAAATCGACTAACTGTTTGTCGGTCAAACTTGCGATAAATTCAGCTAATTCAACATCTCCATCAAAAACATCGTTCAAAGTCTTTCCAGCTGCATCTCTAACATGCTCAATAACTTGATCTAACCCATTACCAGGCAAGTTCTCTCTTTCAGATACAAAGGTCGTTACATCAGAAGATTCTTGATATTGAACAAACTCTGTTTCTGGAAAATTATTAGCTTTAAGAATGAAGAGCGGTACATTATTTACTTGTTTTAACTCAACATTATTCTTAGTTAAAGTCGTTGGATCAATTCTTGGCTTGAGAACATCTTCAACTTTCTTTAAAATAACCTTTTCGTCCAGTTTAAATTTAGCCACAACTTCTGTTTTACGTGAACTATTCCCAACTCGAAGATAATAAGTTCCCGGAACTAAAATATAAGCTCCTAATTCAATATCAAATACACTCAAATCAGTAACTGGAATTTCAAATTCTAAGGTCTGATGTGCTTTAGGACGAAGAATTGTGGTCTTATTATAACCAATCAAATCTTGATAAGGTGTCGGGATGTTTGTTTGTGGTTTAGAAACATAAATTTGAACTGTTTCCTGACCAGCATAATTTTCATCTGTATTTTCTACATTTACTTGTAAACGAATTCGTTTTTCATTTACGTTAACTTTTTGAGATTTGATAAAGAATTTAGCATAACTCAAACCATAACCAAACTCATAACGTGGTTTAACATTAAAACTATCAAAATAACGATAACCAACATAATTTCCTTCAACATATTCAGGATTTGACATTCCAAAGTTCTCTGAGGTTGGATAATCATGATATGACTTGGCCCAAGTATCAGATAATTTACCAGAAGGCGTCTTAGTCCCATCAAGAATTTCTGCTACTGCATCGCCACTAGTCATTCCTAATTGAGAAACCAAAACGACACTATCAAGCATTGGACACTGATCTAAAAAACTAGTATCCATCACTCCGCCAACATTTAGGAGCACTACACTATTGTTATAATATTCACTCATCTGAATAATATTAGACAATTCATTATCAGTTAACTTAAAGTCGCCTTTGTGATTACGACGATCATAGTTTTCACCTGAACTTCGAGAAATCACATAAATTCCTGTTGTTGCGGCATCAAATTCAGCCACTTCGGGATCTTTAAATTTAAAAGCTGGCGCCAACAATGCCATTGGGTCATCCTTTAATTTTTCAGTATATAGATCACTTTCTCTTTGATAATATCTTTGTAACCTCATTAGCCATGATTTAGAAGTAACTGTAAAGCCATGATTTTCAAGTCCATCTAAGATACTAACAACATTACGTTGATTAACATCTCCCGAACCAGTTCCTCCCTTGACTGTAGCAAAGGCCCCACTACCATAAACAGCAACTGTTTTATTCTTCAAAGGTAACGTTTGATTTTTATTCTGTAACAAAACAATGGCCTCTTCAGCAGCACGTTTTGCCAATTCCTTATTTTCAAGTTCTCGTTGTGAAATAACGTTTTCCATCTAAAATATCTCTCCTTTGGTGGAAATGTAATTATCTTAATTTTACACTTCTCTTCACAAAAAAGTGATTGTAAAGGTTATAGTTAGTTCTTTTTTAACTGCCGTCGTCCGTGAAGTCTCTGTGGACCACTGGAACGTGGTGGGCACGAATTTAAGCCAATCAAAAAACGCGATTGTCTCAAATATAGACCTTATTCTAACCTTGCTACGCAAGCTAAGAATAATTTCACCACTGAGGGTCCACAGAGACTTTACTCCCGACTAAAAATTAGTTCTTACTATTGTTTATTAACTAAACTTACAGTAACACTATTTAAAAATATCAAAACAACACATTAGTCCGGAGCAACAAAGCCGATGGGCTCAGTAGTGAAATTCTACTTAATTCGCGAACTTTGCGGATTTAGTAGAAGGTCGAACTTGAAGACAATGCGAACTTCATTGGCTCCAAGTCGGCCCACTACGTTCCAGCCCAATCGGCTTTGTTGCGGAGGACGGCATCTATTTATTTTTTAAAAATATACTTACGTAAAACATATTTATGAATCAAGAGTAACAGCACAATTAAAATTATGCCAATAATTATTTCACTTGTTAAAAAGCTCAACCCTAACGCCTGAACGATGTTAAGCAATGGATCATTAAAAATAGATATCAATAATAAAAATAAAATTATATCAGCTGTATAAATATTCATTGAATCCTCCTAATAAGAGCATCATATCATAACCCTAAAACAGGTATAATATAGTAAGAAAAAATTTTTTTGAGGTGAAGAGATGCTCAAAGATAAACATATTGCTGTATACGTAACTGGTGGTATTGCTGCCTATAAAAGCTTAGGGATCGTAAGAGCTTTGATCAAACAAGAAGCTATTGTTCAAGTTATTATGACTGACGCTGCTCAAAAATTTGTGACGCCATTAACTTTTGCCACTCTTAGTCAACATCCTGTTATTACTGATAATTTTACTCCCCAAACTAGTCCTGATGATTTTATTCCTCACATTCAACTGGCACTTTGGACTGACTTGGCTATCGTTGTTCCCGCTACTGCTAATATCATTGGCAAAATGGCCAACGGTATTGCTGATGATATTACTTCAACTAGCTTACTTGCTACTACTGCCCCTAAGTTGATCTTTCCAACTATGAATACGGATATGTATGATAATCCAGCAGTTCAAAAAAATCTTCAAACTTTACAAGAAATGGGAATTCAAATTGTTGAACCAGCTGAAGGATTTCTGGCTGAAGGCATGACCGGCAAAGGTCGCTTGCCAGAATTATCAGTTATCATGAATGCTATTGAAAATAATTTTACTGAAAAAAAATTAGCTGGTAAAAAAGTTGTTGTCACTGCTGGTGGAACTAAAGAGGCAATCGATCCAGTTCGTTATATTGGAAATCGTTCTTCTGGAAAAATGGGACTGGCCATGGCAACTGTCGCTCGAGATTTAGGTGCTGAGGTTACTTTGATTACGACTGTTGATGCTCCATTAGCGGGTATGAATATCATCCAAGTCCAAACTGCCAGTGAAATGATGCAACAATTGCAAGACGTTTTCCCTACAACTGATGCTTTAGTAATGGCAGCTGCCGTTGCTGATTTCAAACCTTTACATGTGGCTGACCAAAAAATCAAAAAAAATGACGATGAAGATCTCTTTACTATCGAGCTCACTAAAAATCCTGACATTTTGAAAACTATCGCTGCTACTAAAAACAAACAGTTTGTCGTTGGTTTCGCTGCTGAAACGCAAAATCTTTTAAGCAACGCCGAAAAAAAATTAGCTCATAAAAATGCTGATGTAATTTTAGCCAATAATGTGGCTAATGAAGGATCTGGGTTTGGTGTTGATACAAACCGTATTACACTGCTTCAAAAAAATCATGAACCTACAACTTGGCCATTAATGTCAAAAATTGATGTAGCTAAAAAATTCTGGGATTTCTATATTAACAGATAACAAAAGACACCCTACTAAGAATGATACATATTCTTAATAGGATGTCTTTTTAATTTACTTGATTAATCAGTAACCATCTGATTGTGATATAAACCAGCGTAGAAGCCATTTTCTTTCAACAAAGCCTCATGATTACCTTGTTCGATAATGGTTCCATCTTTCAAAACAACAATCTTATCAGCATTCAAAATTGTCTTAAGTCGATGAGCAATGACAAAACTAGTCCGTCCTTGGATCACTCGATCCATCGCTGCTTGAATATTAGCCTCTGTAACGGTATCAACGTTAGAAGTAGCCTCATCCAATATCAACAATTGAGGATTAGTTAATATAGTTCTTGCAATTGACATTAACTGTTTTTGACCAGCTGAGAAAATACTCTGCTCATCTGATACTTCAGTATCATAGCCATTTGGCAAACTAGTAATAAATTCATGAATATTAGCTTGCTTAGCTGCATCGATTACCCGATCCATCCCTGCATCTGGATCTCCATAGCGAATATTATCAGCAATAGTTCCAGAGAACAATTGTGGGTCTTGAAGTACAATACCAACATTTTTTCGTAATTCCTTAAGTGAAAACTCACGAATATCAGTACCATCTATTGTAATTGCACCACTATCTACATCATAGAATCGATTCAAAAGATTCATTACCGTTGTTTTACCAGAACCAGTTGGACCTACTAAGGCAACCATTTCACCTTTATGAACCGAAATAGATACACCATGAAGAATTTCTTTACCCGGCAAATAACTAAAATGAACATCTGAAATTTGCAATTCATTTTTAATACCAGCTAAAGACTTACCGTCAGCTGGTTCTATTTCATCAGGTTGACTTCTTACCTCATCAACTCGACGGGCACCAGTAATTGCTAACTGGATCATTCCATACAAACTTGTAATTGACATAATTGGTTGATAATACTGTTGTGCATAATTAACAAAAACAACTACCAATGCTAAGGCTGCTCCGGTTGATAAAGTGCCATTTAAAGCAAACCAAGAACCAAAGAAAATAACGATAGCAGTATTGAGCAAAGACATACCTTGCATCAAAGGATTCAATACCCCTGACCAAATTTGGCCAGACATAGCGGATTTACGAACTTTTTGATTATACTTCTCAAACCCCTTTATAGAATCCTTTTGCAATCCATTAGTGATAATAACTTTTTGAGCTGTTACTTGCTCATTGATATATCCATTTAATTTACCGATATCATCCTGCTGATTATTAACTGCTACTCCAGCTTTTTTCATCACAACTGCGGCAATTATTAAAGCTACAGGAGTTGAACTCATTGTTACCCATGCCATAGTGACATTTTGATTAAACATAACAATCAGAATACCTATGAATTGCGCCATCGATAGAAAAATTTCAATTAACGCTTGATTCATAGCATTAAAAATATTATCTAAATCAGAGGTATAACGAGCTAAAACATCGCCATCACTGTGGGAATCAAAGTACTGAACTTGCATTCGTTGCATTTTGCGGAATAATCCCACACGCATAGTACCAGTTGAAAACGCCGTAATACGAGCCAAAATCAAACTGGCTATAAATAAAGTCAAAGCATCGCCAAGATACAATACCAAGTATATCCATAAAGTATTATGAAACGTTCCCAAACTTGCATTAGCACGTGTTGCAGTATTAGTCCACTGTTGCAAATATGTAGTCAATTCCGATACGGCACGCCCTAAATAAGTGGGAGCTATAACAATACAGGCAGTCGAGATTCCAATCAGAATAGCTGTCATTGTAAAGCCAAACCAATATCTCTTTAAATAGTGCCAATAATATTTACTAGCATTTTTTAAATCGCTCATTACATACCCCCCTCTCTAGCTTTTTGAGTTCGATAAATTTCCTGGTAAACTTCGTTGCTAGCAACTAATTCTTTATGATTACCATTACCGACAATATGTCCATCATCTAAAACTAAGATTCGATCAGCCCGTAAGATTGAAGAAATCTTTTCAGCAATCACTACTGTGGTAGTTGTAGTTAAGTCCTTATCCAAGGCTTCTTGAACCAATTTTTCAGATTGAGCATCAAGTGCCGAAGTGGCATCATCAAGAATTAAAATTTTAGGTTCCGCAATAACACCACGTGTAATTGACAAACGTTGCTTTTGCCCACCAGAAAAGTTTGATGAACGCTCTTCAACTGGTGCATCATACATCAATGGCAAACGTTCAATAAACTCTGATGCTTGAGCAATATTAGCGGCCCATTGCATTTGGTTGGGACTAGCATCCTCTTTTACTTGACGCAAATTAGCTGAAATCGTTCCCGAGAACAAAGTAGATCTTTGTAAAACATAAGCGACTGTATCACGTAAAGATTTTTCGGGTAGTTGACGGACATCAACTCCACCAACTTTTATAACCCCACTGTCAGGATCATATAAACGCGCTATCAACTGTGCCAAAGTCGTCTTACCAGAACCAGTAGCACCAACGATTCCAATCATTTCTCCAGCGTTAACTTTAAAACTGATATCTTTCAAGGTAGGTGCGTCATCTCCAGGATAAGTGAAAGTTACATGATCAAATTCAATATCACCTTCAACCGGAGTTGCATCGCCTTTAACATAAGTCATGCTAGGATCTGTTTGCATAACTTCACCAATTCTTCCTAGAGAAATATTAGCTCTAGAAGCAGCTATCATAAGAAAGCCACCATTAATAACTGCAAATAAAATCTGCATCAAATACGAAATGAAACTAGTGATTGCTGCTAAATAAGTTGGATGAACAGTTAAATTTTTTCCTACCAAATAAACAGCTAAAACGACTGCTATATTAGCGGTCAAAAAGAAGGCTGGCATCAAAATAGCAAAAGTATAACCAATTTTGGCTGTAACTTTAGTTAAACTATCTGAAGCTTTTGAGAATTTAGTAATTTCGTGAGGTTCTTGTACAAATGACTTCACAACTCTAATTCCCATCAAATTTTCACGAGCAACAGTATTAACATTTTCAATATCCTGTTGCGTTTCTGCAAAATAACTACTCATTTTTTGATATGAGTACCAACTAACAGCAATAACAATGATCATCATGCCAATTAAAACCCACCATTGTTGTGGCATGGTAATCATTGCCAGAATGAAAGCTCCAATAAAGAGTAATGGAATTCGACTAACTTGTTGAAAACCAGCCATTACAATTTGTTGAACCTGATTAATATCATTCGTCATTCTAACGACCAAATTAGATGCTGAAAATTTTTCAACATCCGCATAAGCAAAAGTTTGAACCTTATTATATAAATCGGCCCGCAGATCAGTTGCCACTCCTAGAGCTACATGTGCGGAATAAATAGTATTGATAACACCAGCGATGATTCCGATAATCGCTAAAATAATCAAAACTATCCCTTGTTGAAAAATAGTGCTTTTATCACCCTTTAAAATAGCATTCATGATTACTTGTAATAATCGTGGTTGCCACAATGTCGCAAATACTAGAGCAATGATTGATATAAGCGCAATATAAACATCTTTGCGATAGCGCTTAATATACGGCATTAATACTTTCATTAAATTCTCCCCTCCTATTAAGGTCTTAATTCAGTAAAAAAAAAGACACTTAGCAGCAGTCAGCTACCTAGCATCTTGTCCAGCCTCAATAATAAAGACCCTCCAATGAAACCTTAACTTGAATCAAAACATTAGTAGCAATATTACAGTTAATAAATATTAAATTCAAGTATCCTCCCTAATAATACAAAAAATATCTCACAATTACAGATATTTTATCCTATAATTGCAAGATATTTATTATTTTCTATGTGGGATTTTCCTTATCACTATAATAAATCGGTTCAGCAATTTTAAAATCCGTTTTTTGTAGCCAAGTTTTAATTTGATTACCTAAATTCTGTGACATTTGACTTGAAACCATAATTTGTTTCTTAGAAATATGGTTAACGTGAACGCCGGCAGTTATAGTACAGCTACCTAATAAGACTGGTTGAATTATTTTTCCAACTCTTATTGCTAACACATCGTCCTTATGGAATCTACCATCATGACTTGGGTATTTGATTGTTTGTAATTTTGTATCTCTAGTCAAAGTCGTAACAGTTCCAATATGAGGATTGTCCCCACCAGTAATGGCAATAAATAAATCTTTACCGATCACCTTTACTTCGGCAGTCATCGTGTAATTTTCTTTAGTAACAATAAATTCCATTAGATGCCCTCCCAACGACCATTAATCTCGTTTTCGATTCTCAAAGCGTCCAAAACCTTCATTGTCTGATGATCTACTAGATCTTGAATAGTTTGGGGATGATTGTAAAAAGCTGGAATTGGTGGGATCATTTGAACGCCCATCTTGGAAAGCTTAGTCATATTCTCTAAATGTATCGTATTCAATGGAGTTTCACGAGGTACCATAATTAGTTTACGCTGTTCTTTTAATGTGACATCGGCCGCACGAGAAATTAAATTATCACCGATACCAACTGCGATACTCGCTACCGTCTTCATACTAGCGGGAACAATCACCATACCATCAGTTAAAAATGAACCACTAGCAATTGTTGCTCCCAAGTCACTATCACTATAAAAATAATCAGCTAATTTTTTAACATCTGCCAATGACATTTCAGTTTCTAACTGCAAGTTTTTCTTGGCCCAAGCACTGAAAACAACATGCGTTTCTACATTAGCAATTTTTTGTAGTTTTTTCATTAAGTCAATTGCATAAATTGTACCTGAAGCACCGGTAACTCCAATAACTATTTTTCTCTTGCACGCCATTTTATCACTCCTTATTCTAGATACTTTTTCCAATCCTTCACTTCTTTAAATTGAGCTCTTACAAATTGATCCTTCATATCAAATGGAACTGTTCCATCGATAATTGTCTTAGAACTCATTCCACGTACTCGAATTGACTTAGGATCATATTCAGGTCTTTCTGAAGGATCTAAGGGATGATTTCTCATTCCTGGTAAAACCATAATATCTTTGTCACCCTGGAAACGTGTATTCATCGTCCAAATAACATCATTCATATCAAAAATGTCTACATCATCATCAACTAAAAAGACCGTCTTTAATTCTTTGAAAGCTGACAAAGCTAATATTGCAGCTTGTCTTTGAATTCCTTCATCGGCCTCATCATCTTTATGGATCTGCATGATAGTCATCAATTTACCACCACCTGCTGGTGGATTATAAACATTTACAACCTTTCCCGGAATAGCTTTATCAACTAATTCAAGGATACTTGCTTCGGTCGGAATACCAGCCATTGATACATGCTCTTCACTAGGTCCAATCATTGTCTGCATAATAGGATTATCTTTACGATGTGTAATAGCCTTGATTTTAACAACATTAACGGCTGGATTAGCATCACCATTGTAACCAGGGAACTCTGGCATTGCTTTACCTGTATGAGTATTAATGTCTTCTTGCATTGTTTGATTAGGCATGATTTCGGCTTCAATAACGTATTCAGCACGAGCAATTGCTTTTTCGTCGACCGTTTTGGCATCAACTAGTTGTACCGCTTGATTTCTCAAAGCACCGGCAATATTCAATTCGTCGTAACCTAGTGGCGTTGTAGGTGGTTCAAAAGTTGCTCCAATAGTGATAGCTGGATCCAAACCGATATTAATTGTAATTGGCATTGGTCGATCTAATTTTTCAAATTGTTTCTGGAAATTACCAATATGACGACCGCCAGGCATAATATACATACCAATCGTGTCCTTACCTTCCAAAACCATTCGATGAATCGTAACATCAGTCATAGTCTTATCTGGATTTGAACCTAAGACCAATCCTTCAGTAATATATGGACCAGCATCATACTCAGTATTAGTTGGTGCGGGCAAAATTTTGCGAATATCAAAATCCTTATCCGTTGCTTTGTGGACAACTTCTTGAACGGGAGCTTTGTCAGAATCGACCGTTACTGGAGCAACTGGGTGCTCAACTGAATCTTTCAATAATCGGCCCAAAGTCTTATAGTCATGATGTAAAATTATTCCATCACGTTTACGACTGGCCATAGCACCAATGAAGATTCTCGTCCCAGGAAACCCCTTGATATTATTAAACATCATTGCTGGTCCTTCTTGAGTTGGGCGTTTAACCGTTCCCCCAGCTCCAATATAACGATAGACACCTGATAACTCAGCATCGGGATCCACTTCAACATCGGTTTCGTGATATTGACCAGGAGCTTCTTTTAATTCATCAATAACTCTTCTCAAATCGTATGGTTGTTCTGACATAAAATTGCCTCCTCTTTCTTAACAAGAATCATTATAAGTTGGCAAACGATTGGGAACAATTCATGATATAGAAAAAGGTATTCCATAATGGAATACCTTTTTCATTTAACCTTGTTCCATTGAAAGAACTGCTACGATCAAGGAAATAACCCAGACTGCAATCATATAGCCATAGAACAACATATTTTGCTTTTTATATTTAAGATTTCGTGATGAATTGATCATTGCTTCAACAAAAGAAATAATTGGAATATAGACACTCAAACCAGTGATACTGATAACAAACGAAGTATTCCAAACGCCTCCGTTCATTCGTAAGTACAAACTATATAAATAAAGCAATATCAACAACAACGTAGGTATTACTTCAAAAATCCGACGAATTTTCATAAAAAATGCTATCTCCCATCTTCGGTATGATTCTTCTTAATTAAAAATGCCGTCCTCCGCAACAAAGAAAACTGGGCTGGAACGTAGTGGGCACAGATTTGAGCTAATTGAAGTTCGCAATTATCTCAAATACTGGCCTTCTACTAACCTCACTACGTGAGCTAAGTAGAATTTCACTACTGAGCCCATTTTCTTTGTTACTCCGGACTAGTGTATTACTCTGCTTTTTTAAATATATAAAATTGAATACTGCAAATCTTGTTAACAATAATAGAATTCAATCTTCAGTCGGGAGCAAACTCTCTGTGGACGCTCAGTGGTGAAATTATTCTTAGTGGGGAACCCACTTAGAATAAGGCCAATCTTGAAGACAATGTGAACTTCATTGGCTCCAAGTTGTGCCCACCACGTTCCAGCAGCCCACAGAGAGTTTGCGGACGACGAAATCATAAAATAATTCAGTTAATATTCGTTCCACAAACAATTTGGTATATACAATTATCATACCTTAATTTATTGAAAATTAAACTGCTCATTTATTATGGAATGTCATAATGTGACAATCTGATTTTATATAATAGATTTATCAAATAGATGGGACGGTGCTTCACATGACAAATTCTTACTCAAAATCATACAAAAATGTTAAAACTGAAATTATTGATATGGTAAAAGACAGCGAAAACGATGAAACCTGGGGTATTACTTTTGATGCTTCACCTTACATGGAACAGTTTGACATCTCTGACAAAACCTTAGACCGCATTCTGGTACAACTTGATCATGAAAACTATATTGAATTTGGTGCTAATCATCGTTTCTATGTTGCTTATCGTCCCTACCAAGGCAAAAAGCGTGAACTTTTTTGGGTAACTAAATTTGCTCAAAATAAACGTTTTAAAAATTATTTTGAAACTACCTTTTTGAATAATCATGCTGATGATTACGGCATGTATGTTGAACGTGAAAATTGCCGTTTGAAAGATCAATTTGCTTTTTCTGTTATCGATCAAGACGAATTACGTAATCTACCACAATCTCGTTTAACAAACGCGGCTGGTGTGATTTACCAACTTGATGATCCTACAATTGATGCTAAAACCATTTTGAAATTAAAATACCATTCCGTTAATCTCGTCTTACTTGGCAACGATCAATCACGTTTAAACAATTACTCGACTGTTTCTTCTATTTATTTAGAGGACTACAACATTCGTAAAAGTAACTCCAAATTCTTTATTTACAATTTTCATTATTATTTCCAAGATCTGACTTCAGATTATACGCAAGTCATTGAGAGCGCAATTTCACTCCTTAAATGGCAAAATAAAACTAATCGTCATTATCCAATTCAACACCTTGAAATGGAACGTGCTGAATAAAAAAACAGGCATCTATTAAGAAATCGATCATAAAAATGATCAAATCCTTCTTAATAGATACCTGTTTTTGTTTTATAATTTAAATTTTCAGATTTAATTAACAACAAGGTAAAAAACTAATCCGGAACAACAAAGAAAATTGGCTTAGTAGTGAACTTCAATTAGCTCAAATCTGTGCCCACTACGTTACAGACCAATTTCTTTGTTGTGGAGGACGGCATCCCTCAATATCCTACTTTTTAGAAGTCTTTTTCTTAGGCAAATTCAATTCAAATAACAACGGATTAGAGTCCGGCGCAATTCGTAAACAGAGTTCTTGTTGAGCCCTAGTTACCCCAACATAAAGCAAACGTCGTTCCTCTTCAACAAAGGCTGAGTAATTCTCTACCTCTTTATAAAAACCATGGAACATTGCAAATTCCTTTTTCTTATCCAAAGTTTTTTCCAAATTGATCGGATTAAAGGCATTATTATTCGTAATATCTTTATAGTCATCAATATGAGCCGAACTCAAAGCTCGTTCTAAAAATTCATAGCTCTTGTTATACACTGTCTTCCACTTTTTAACGAACTGATCGAATGCCATTTCTGGAGGGAACCAATCATTTAAAGCTACACCTGCACTTTCAACTTCTTTATTGGTCAAACCGTAAAGATAAACATACTTAAACTCCAAACCTTTAGCTTGATGCAGGGACAAAAATTGAATTCGATGTTCCTGTTTTCCCTGTTCCATTCGACTGGATAAAATTGACTTTTTCCGTTCCTCGTCGAAGAAGAAGTCGTCGATGCTTTGATAATTCTCTAACTCTTCTTCCAAATACTTCTTAATATCGTTAACTTCAGTTTTGGACATGAAATTTTTCTCTTCCATGTAATCAAAATACTTATCGGTCAATTTAGTAGCTGCTTTATACAAATCTTCAATTAAACTATGAGATAGTTTAGTTTTGCTTTCAAGATTATCAGCTTCCGATAGTCGTTGTTTAAAACGTTTAATACTATTGAAGTAAACTTGAACTCGTTCATCAGTACGTTTATAGGGTGTATTAGTTTCAGCGTTGTAAGCTTCTGCGGCTAATAAATACTTACTTAACTTTCGAAATTCATCATTAGCTCGAGCTTCTACTTTTCCCGTGTGATCCTTGTAAGCTCGAAAACCGATTCGATTTGCCTGATCAGCAAAATATTTATACTTATCTTGCCACAGAGCCATCATCAGCTCGACAATAATTCGATAGACGATATTATTCTGCAAAATAGCACTAGAATTATTGATATTGGCATAAATTTTCTGATTAGCTAACCAATCTGCCAACAACATTCGCGAAGAATTATAACGTACCAAAATTGCAATATCATCGTTGTTGATTTCAGGATCATTTATTTGTTTGACCAGTCGTTTTAGCATTTTTGAGCCGCTGCTAAAACCCGATTTTTTACTACTATATAATACGAATTTCCCCACATCTTTACGTCCAGAAAGAAGTTTTTTATCAAGGCGAACATGATTATGCTTGATTAAAGGAATCACACGTTTTAATATTTTTTCACCAGTACGATAATTAGTAGAGAGATTATGTTTTTGAGCATTCGGTAAAAGCCGTTTGTAATTCAAAATATATTGAGGATTACTGCCACGGAATGAATAAATACTTTGGTCATCATCCCCAATCACAATCAAATGTTGCATTGTTTCAGGACTTAACAATTGTGAAATAATTTGCCACTGTAAGTTATCAATATCTTGGAACTCGTCAATTACGGCAATTTTATAACGCGACATGATCTGTTGATAATAGTTCAAGTACTGTGGATCTTTCATACTCTCCAATAGCAACATTTTCATATCGTTAAAATCAATATAACCATTGCGACGCTTGAGTTCCTGATACTTATCAATCACATCTACATAATCTTCATAAAATTCCTGACTATGGTTTTGTCTAGAAAATTCTGACATCACCTTAATAGCTGCACTCAAAGGTTGTTCTTGAGTAGCAGTAGGCAAAACGCCATCAGTCGTTAATCCTTGATTGATCATATAATCGTTGAGATCAAACATTTCTTCTAGCATTTCTGCCTTAGTAATAACATTACTGGGATGCTTGATTTGGTCAGATAAATCCCTCATAAATAACCGATAACTCGTCAATACTTGGGCACTTTGGTACTCAGGATTTTGACGCAACAATTGGTAAAACAGAGCATGGAACGTGGTGAAATTAGGTCTACCAATTGAAAATTCCAGACCAGCATCACTTAACTGTGAAACAAAGCTATCATATCTTTCACCCATATCAACACGCGATTTGTGAGAAAAAGTAATTCCTAAAATTTCATCTGGATCAGCATTGCCTTTAGCAATAGCAATCAGAGCCATTAAAATAAAAATCGTTGTTTTACCAGATCCAGCACAGGCATTAACTAACAACGGTTTAGTAAAATCATTATTTAAAATTGCAATTTGTTCATCGGAGAACTTCATATTAAGACCTGATTCCATCAGATCAATAATTGCTTTTGTTGATAAATCTTGAATATCCTTATCCCCCAATTTTTACATTGTTTTGAACAGTTTGCCAAAACAAATTATTAGCACTTGAATGTTGCCCCTTCATGCGAATAAAACACAACTTATTCACAATATTAGTAGCTAACGGCACGATAGACACTTGCTCATTAGAAAAATTTCTGGCTGTCTTAGCCATCATTAAAGAAATACCCATATTATTTTGAACCATTTGCATAATTAAATCTACCCGAGTCCCTTTATAAGTTACCTCAGGTTCAAAACCAGCCTTTTGACATAATTCGATCACTGGCCTATAAAGATTAGTCGAAGGACCTAAAATTAAAAATCGTTCTTTTTCTAACTTACTTATGTCCAAACTCTCCTGATTTGCATATTGATGATTTTTAGGCAAAACAGCCACAAAAGTATCATCTTCCATAGGAAGATATTCCAAACTTGAATCATCAAAATCAAATACTCGGGCAAAAATAATTTCACACTTTCCAGTCTTCAATGAGGTTATTAAGTTATAACTCTCCTCTTCTTTCAACTGTATATGAATTTCTGGATGTTGTTCCAAGAAGTTTGTTATTAATTTAAAGCTTTGATAACTCGGCATTGTAGGGATAGTGTGCATTTTAATAACTAATTTTTCGGTCGCCTGAAAATCCTTTAATTCAATCATTAAATCGCTATAATTATGAATTATCTTTTTAGCATATGGTAAAACCAATTGGCCTTGCTGGGTCAACTCTATTTTTCGATGTGCTCTCTTAAAAAGTTTCGTATCAAGTTCTTTTTCCATTGCCAAAATTTGTTTAGAAATATTCGCCTGTGTCGTAAAGAGATTTTCGGCAGTATCAGTATAATTTAGTGTCTGGGACAAATTTACAAATACTTTTAACTTACGTAAATCCACTTTCAATACTTCCTATTCCATTTTAGAATACTATATCATAGTTCTTTCTAGTGATTTTAATGACCTATTTATGTAATCGGTTGTATTTTTATTCTATCTTCGTGTATTATTTGCTGTGATGGTTTTAATAATGGGAGGGAATTTACATTTGACTAAAATTAAATTAATTGCGACCGATATTGATGGAACACTCTTTGATGATGACAAACATTATAACGTTGATCGTTTAAATAATTACATTGATGCCTTACATCAAAAAAATATTCTATTTTCAATTGCAAGTGGCAATAACTACGATCACTTAAAACGAATTTTTAAGGAAACACCCAATATTGATCTATTCATTGCCGAAAATGGTGCTCAAATTGTAACTAACAACAAAACAATTTACGAGCGTCCCATGCCTAAAGAATTAGTTAACGATATGATTCCAACTTTGACTAGTGAACTCGATTTAAAATCTCTTTCTTTATCTGGAAAAAAGGCCAGCTATGCCGAAAGTAAAGAAAATCTACCACTCTACCATATGAGAAATATCGTTATTGTCGATGATCTTCTTAAAGTTAACGACAGCATTTACAAATTTAATATTCAATTGCAGCATGATGATTTAACTGATGCTATTAAATTTCTCAATGACAATTATGGAAATGATATCTACGCCGCGGTCAGTGGTTTTGGTAGTATTGATATTATGAGAAATCAAGTCAATAAGAGTATTGCCTTAAATCGTTTATGCAATCTTAAAAATATTGCTTTAGATGACGTTATGGCCTTCGGTGATAACCTTAATGACTTGGAAATGATACAAGAAGTAGGTACTGGCGTTGCCATGAAAAATGCTAAACCTCAAGTATTGGCTGTTGCTGATATGGTAACCGACAATGATAATAATCACGATGGTGTAGTAGACACTTTACAAAAAGAATTTGACTTATAAAAGTTTGCCATCCTCCGCAACGAAGAAAATTGGACTAGGTTCTTATTATATTAATTTTTATTTCAAATATCTTTTTAAACATAAGAATTCAAAAATTTCTATAACAACAAAAGAGTTAGGGACATAAATCCTAATTCTAAAAAAATACGATAGGAAATCCATATTTAATGGATATTTCCTATCGTATTTTTTAAATATTCCCAATTAGCAATTTTACGTTTGTCCTTATGATATGAGCGTGTCAATTCTTTTTCGTACATTCCATATGGAATAAGGTAATCAGCCTCTAGTTCATCAATAAATAAATTGGTAATTCATTTCACTGCCGTTTTGCACGTTTATTCTTCATTATTTTATAATCTGTTTATTCTTATCATTGAAATTAATAATCAAAATAATTATAAACAATATGATGGTAGCAATAAATACCGAATGCATACCTTCCAAAATAATTTTGTCCATTACGTGATCGATGTTAGAACTTAACAATAAGTTCTGCCCAGAACTGATAAATTGGTTTACCAGTTTGAAACTAATATCGGTATGTCCCGACAATGAATGATTGATCGACAAATTAAAAATCAAGCCAAATATACCAGTCATTACTGTTTGTCCAAGTGTCCGACCCAGCGTCAACATTGACGATGCAGTACCAATTTCTTTTTCTGCCACAATCTGTTGAGCAATTAAAATATTCATTGTGATCACAATTCCTAAGCCAGTACCGGTCACACCGGCAATCAAATAGAACATAAACATTGGAAAGCCGACTTTAGCAAAAATTAATGGAATATAAAACAACATTTGAATAAACACAATTGGTAAAGTGATTCTTTTTGGCGTAAATCTTTTAACTAAGGAACCAACAAAAAACGATGCCATCAACCACATCACCGGACTTGGTGTGACCGCTAACCCGGCAACTGATGCCGGTACTTTGTAGATAGCTTGTAACCAGATGGGAAAATAAATTTGGAAAGCAATCTGCATCCCACTCAAAAGAGAAGCAGTTAAAATCTCAATTGTAAATAGTTGTTTATCAAATAATTTCAAAGGAATGATCGAATCGATCGCTTGTTTTTCGACTCTGAAGAAACCAATGGCGAAGAATCCCAAAATAACTGTGATAATTCCCACCAAAGTCAAATTCAATCTCTGATTTCCTAACATCTGAAATAAAATCAGTAATGCTACTAAAGTACCTGATAAGCTGATAATACCTTTTACATCAATTGGTTTCTTATTAACAGTTCGTTGATTTTCTTGTAAGCCAAGCAGAACTAATATCAACACAATAATTCCGAGTGGTACATTGATAAAGAAGATCCAGTGCCAATTTAACTTATCTACGATGAAGCCACCAATCAGGGGTCCCATCAGTGCAGAAATGCCCCAAGCAGTATTATTCAAAGCCAACATGCTGGAACGTTTTTCATAACTGAATAAATCGGCAATGATGGTAAATGTTATCGGCATAATGGCTCCAGCACCGATACCTTGAATAGCTCTAAACAAGATTAAATAATAAATGTTATCAGCTATCCCACAAAGAAATGAACCTAATGAAAAAACAATTACCCCTGTAACAAAAATTGGTTTTCGACCAACACGATCTGAAAGTTTCCCGTAAATTGGTGTACTGACAGCAGTTGTTAATAAATACATGGCAAAGACCCAACTCTGCATCGATAACCCATTCAATTTACTGATAATCGTTGGTAAAGCCGTCGTCACGATTGTTGTTTCTACCGATGTCATAAAGGTAGCGATAAAAATAGCAATCATAATCATTAATAAATTCGATTTTTTATTCTCTTTCATACTATTCGCATCTTTCTATAGTTTGATAACTAACGAACTATGAATCAAAAAAATATGAACTAGAGTGTTTCTAAAAAGCCTGGCAAATAGATCTTAAAAGTCACCAGATTGATCGACAAATATTTATTTTGACCTTCTCTTCTAGTATTAGTCAATCCCACCGAACGCAACAATTTAAAATGATATGAAACCGTCGATTTACTGATATTCAGTTTTTCGCCCACTTCGCTACAAGTCATTTCTCGATGAGATTTATAGAGGATTCGAATCATTTGTAATCTATTAATATCTGAGAGAACTTTAAAAATCTCGGTTCGTTTATTATCTTCTTCTATTGTTTTCATAAGCCAATCATAGTTTAAGATATCCTTTCTTACAATTCCTTGTTACCGTTTCTGAACAAGGCTATTATTCGTTAGCCTTGATATAATAAGATTTATAATCGTCATTGATAGACTGAATGTCAAAAAATTGCTTGAGATATAATTAAATTCATCCCTACCATTGCAGCATAAAAGCGTAACAAGAACACAGCTTCTTCCGCCTAATCCAAATAAAGACGGTAACTCAAAATCGAGTTACCGTCTTTATTTATATTAATACTCGGAAGCTAATCGTATTTTGTCCCACTTGCTTTTAATTTGTTTCGGGACTTTCCATTAATAGTAACAATACTAAGTAAATGATGATTCCAGGAAAAGCTGGCGTCAATGTCAAAGCAACATATAGAATTCTACCAATAGCGGGATTCCAATCATACTTTTCACAGAATCCTGCAATAACTCCACCTAGAATTTGATTATCTTTTGATCTTCTTACAGGAATATGCATCATTATCAACCTCTATTAATATTCAGGATTTTCCATTAACATCCAAAGTACCAAGTAACCTATGATACCGGGAAATGGCGTCAAACTTAAGATTACCCATAAAACACGGGCTAGATTAACATTCCACTGAAAATGTTCAGCTAATCCTCCGATTACACCTGCAAAAACTTTATCATTTTTAGAACGTCTAATTGGAATATGCATAAGCTATTTCCCCCTTTTCATCTATAGATATATAATAATTTATTTATAAATATTAGTACATCTATTCCACTTACAAATAGCTTACACTTTCGTCACATTCTCCAAAAGTATCTTTAAACTTTTCAAATTACGATTAAAAGCATTCTTAAGGATTGGTGCGAACAGAATTAATGGTAAATCACTATTTTCAGATACATAAAAGGTTTCTTTCAAAATAGTTGCTTCTTTTTGAACATTCAATTCAAAAATCAATTGATATTCTAACTTTCCACCGGTACTTTGATAAATCACTTTATCTTCAACCTGACTAATGGTTAATTTTTCCACCGAATTAATAGCCGCTACTTGGCGATAAATGACAAAACTATTATCGGTTAAAGGTTTTAACTGAGCAATGGCCGGATTCCAACGGTATAATTGTTCCACATTTAATAATGAATTTTTAACTGTTTCTTTAAATGTTTTAATTAAGGCTTCGTTAGTAAAAAGTTTTTTCATAAGTAGTTCCTCCATCAATTTGATGGCCCTATCTTACAAAAACTCTGCGTCAATAAAAAATCAGTATTCTGATATTTTAAAAATCTTGAAATATTTGTTCATTATACAATTCACTAAAGAGGTCTTTTCGACGGTTAGCTTCCAGTCGTTCATCATCTTGATGTGCCTCTTGAGCCAAACGAGCCATCAAAAAGTAACAATTTGCTAACATATAATGCGAATCATGTTTGGCAATAAACCCTATTCCATCAACTAAATAAGCCGTTGAATCCTGATAATCGTTTAGTTTGAAGTAAATCAAAGACGCCATGTAATAAATGATATTTTGATTTTCATCGTAAGAAAATTCATTCCAATTACGAAAAGCTAGATCAATATTATCGACGGCTGCAGTTTTTTTATTTTGAAGTGAATAAATGTACCCAATTGCCAAATATGCCAGACGTGACAATGTGTCAAGATGCAAATGATTAACTTCTGTTAACGATAATCTTAACGACTGGATAGCCGAATCTAATTTATTAGTTTGCAATTGGGCGACACCCAAATAATAGTAATAAGCCTGCAATTGATGGCTTGTCTTAAGATTATTCGTCACTTTGTCACCTGACAAAAAGTCCAACATCTGTCTATATTGATGTGCATTACATAATTGATCGACTTTTTCATTAAAGTCGGTATCCGAACTAATGTCGTAATTAGTGGCTAAACTAATTTCATTCAAATCAACCCCTAGTTTATTTGCCAGATTGATCAAAAGATTAGCATTGGGAATATAGACATCATTCTCAATCGCCGACAACATGGATTGGGCACAAACTCCCTCTGCTAATTCTTTTTGCGTCATTTTTTTACTTTTACGTAACTCTTTTAAGACTGCCCCTAAATTCTTCATATACTTATCCCTGACTTCTTCATTTGATTACCTATCTCAATTTTAGATTAAATTACTAATAAAAACACAGAAAAAGATTTTATTAATTTAAAATTTGGACAATCAAAAAAGTATCCACTAAGATTATATGATGTTTTTTTAACACATCATCTTCTTAATAGATACCTTCTATTTAGATTTATTGAAGTACCTTGTATGTCCAAGCAGGACTTTCATAACCATGGAACTTCTTGGTGATCAGATCAGCAACTTCCTTAGTATGATAAGCCTTAACAATCTTCTTAAAAGTAGGATTGTTCTTATCCTTCGCATTTGCTGACAAAATATTAACGTATGGTTTTGACTTAGCCGTAATCTTCTCTCGATAGATTGCTTTGTCAGGATTCAACTTAGCATCACTAGCAACACCGCTGTTAACACAAGCTGCAGTGACATCATCAAGTGACTTAGCAGTTTGACCCGCATCCAAAGAAGAAATTTTAATTCCAACTTTGTTCTTCTTAATATCTTGTAAATTAGGAATCTTGGCATTATCCAATTCAATCAAACCAGCACTTTCCAGTAACTGTAACGCACGACCTTCATTGGTGACATCATTAGGAATCGCTACTCGATCACCCTTTTTTAATTGCTTTATATTAGTTATTTTCTTGGAAAATAGTGACATCGGTGCAATCACTGTTGTCCCTAGGGTTACAATATTAGTCTTGTGTTTCTTATTCCAATCGGCTTGAAAAGTATATGTTTGAAAATCATTCATATCAATTTCACCGTTAGCCAAAGCCGTATTTGGTTGACTATAATCAGAAAATTGTACGATTTTGATTCTGATACCTTCTTTTTTAACAATCTGTGCAACCCGCTCCAATTCTGGATCATTGGCTCCACAGATACCAACTTTGACAACTTTTTCTTTACTCGACTGATTGCCCCCACAACCAGCTAAAATGAACAAACTAAGTGCGGTAATGAATATTAACAATATTCCCTTAATTCGATTCTTTAGCATGATTTCCTCCTCAAATTGAAAAGGCATCCCCTCTGCTTAATAGAAATGCCTTCTTATGGCAAAACAATTAAAGCAAAAACTGGTTCTTATTCAAATTCAGGTACAACTAATACTAACTGAGTGTATTGAAGTATGCCGTCGTCCGTGAAAGCTCTGTGGACGCTGGAACGTAGTGGACGCAGATTTGAGCTAATGAAGTTCACATTATCTCAAATACTGGTCTTGTTCTAAGTGGGTTCCCCACTAAGAACAATTTCACTACTGAGCATCCACAGAGCTTTCACTACCGACTAGTTTTTTATCTCTAATATTACAAATAAAATTTGCAGTGTTCGAAACTTTTTAGTCCCATATAATCGAATAAAGACTCTGAATTTTCTATGGTCAGATTTAAAAATAACTAATCAAGAAAATAATAAACTAGTCCGGAGCAACAAAGAAAATGGGCTCAGTAGTGAAATTCTACTTAGTGGTTTACCACTTAGTAGAAGGCCGAGATTTGAAACAATTGCGAACTTCAATTGGTTCAAATTCGCGCCCACTACGTTCCAGCCCAATTTTCTTTGTTGCGTAGGACGGCAATCCTACAATAATAACTGATCTTGAATAAGAATCAAAAACTATTCTAGTTTAGAACTTTATAATTCCAAGCTGCGGTTTCGTAACCGTTATAATCCTTTTGGATTTCTTTAGCAATATCTTCTGTTTGATATGCTTTAACGATTTTTTTATAAGTTTTATTATTCTTATCTTTAGCATTGGCTGAAATTATATTAACGTATGGCTTTGATTTGGCAGTAACCTTTTCACGATAGATAGCTTTTTTAAGATCAAGTTTAGCGTCACTGGCAACTCCACTGTTAACGACTGAAGCTGCGACATCATCAAGTGACTTTGCAGTTTGAGCGGCATCCAAAGCTGAGATCTTCAAGTTCAATTTATTTTCAGTAACATCTTTCAAATTAGGAATCTTTGCACTGTCTAACTTAATCAAACCAGCACTTTCCAACAATTGTAAAGCACGGCCTTCGTTAGTGGCATCATTAGGAACAGCAATCTTGTCGCCCTCTTTTATTTGGCTTACGCTAGTAACTTTTTTGGAGAATAAAGCCATTGGAGCAATAACGGTTGATCCAATTGAAGTAATATTTGTGTGGTGCTTCTTATTCCAATCATTTTGGAAAGTTAAAGTTTGGAAAGAGTTCAAATCAATTTCACCCTGAGATAAGGCTGCATTAGGTTGATTATAATCGGAAAATTCAACGATCTTAATGTTGATGCCTTCTTTTTTAACCTTTTTGGCAACAGCATTCCAAACCCGATTATCGGATCCAGTAACTCCAATTTTAACTGTCTTTTCTTTATTGCTGCTGGCTTGGCTATTTCCACAACCTACCAAAGCAAATAAACTAAATGTGGCAAGTGTTAACAAAACTATTTTTTTAATGATATTCTTTTTCATTATTTTCTCCTCCTCAACTAAAAAAGACGCCTCTAACCAGACAACTAATTGTCCTAGATAGAAGCGCCTTTTGCGCGGTACCATTCTATTTCAAAGACAAACTTACATTTATCTTTCTCAAAAACATGCAATGCATGTGTGTATGATAATGGATACCAGCCATCATTCTCTAAAATATTCAGGAATGCCAATCACGAATCATTTTCATCTACTAATTTGACCTCATCACAGCAACCGAGGCTCTCTGTACAAATTATGGTAAGTAAATTACTCTATCGCTCAATTTGTTATTTTATTAATGTTCCAATTTACGAACGGCAAAATCACCAAGTCCTTGAATAACGAAAACCAGTACCAAGATGAATAACATAGATACAATAGTAACGTCATTTTCAAAACGTTGATATCCGACAGCAATGGCCATATTACCAAGGCCACCACCACCAACGGCACCAGCCATGGCAGTTAAACCAATCAAACTAATAATTGTTAAAGTTCCTGAACGAATCAATTCTGGTAAACCTTCACGCAGATAAACTCGGAAGATGATCTTCATTGGAGAAAGTCCAATAGCCTCAGCAGCTTCAATAACTCCAGGGTCAACTTCAACCAAAGCCAATTGTACTTGTCTGGCAAAGAATGGGGCCGTACCGATAACTAACGGAACTAAAGCACCAGTAGGTCCAATTGTTTGTCCAACAATCAACTTCGTAAATGGTCCAATTACAGCTAGTAAGATAATGAATGGAATTGATCTAAATAGGTTAACTAGTTTGTCTAAAGTAGTATAGAAAACCTTGTGTGGTGTAATACCATCATCCGCTGTAACAACTAGTAAAATACCTAAGATAATTCCAATAACTCCAGCAAATAAAGCACTGACGAAAGTCATATATAATGTTTGCCAAATTGCGACAACGAAACCATTATCGCCTTCCCAGTTGGCGACAACATTCGGTAAAAACTTATTAACTAAATCTGCCATGATTTATTTACCTTCTTTCTCTAAACTAATTTCTTTTACGTTTACTTTTAAGCTATTCAAATATTGAATTGCCTGTTCAACTTTATCATCTTCACCCGTCAAAGCGAAAAGCATGATTCCGACAGTAGTATTTTGCAATCTTTCAATATTACTGAAAAGAATATTAGCTTCAACTTTGAAACGTTTATACAATTCAACGACAATCGGTTCATTTGTGGAATCACCAATATAATTTAGTTCAATCAAACGACCAGATAATTTATTAACAATACCGCTATCTCTAATTTCATCAAGAACTGATCCAATATGAGTTGATGTATTAACAAAGTCTTTTGTAAGTTGCTCTTTAGGGCTACCAAAGATAGTTAACAAACTACCTTCTTCAATCAATTGTCCATTTTCCATAACTGCAACTTTATTACAAATTTGTTTGATAGCATCCATTTCGTGAGTAATGATAACAATCGTAATACCTAATTCATCATTCAA
This sequence comes from Companilactobacillus musae, assembly GCF_003967595.1. Taxonomy (GTDB): domain Bacteria; phylum Bacillota; class Bacilli; order Lactobacillales; family Lactobacillaceae; genus Companilactobacillus; species Companilactobacillus musae. Next base: position 162,151 of record NZ_BIFW01000004.1, read on the forward strand.
ACGACCTAATAAGTTCAAAATTTCAGTCGTTGTCTTTGGATCTAGAGCACTCGTAGCTTCATCAGAAATTAATATTTCTGGATCATTAGCTAAAGCACGGGCAATCGCAACACGTTGCTTTTGACCACCTGATAATTGTGATGGATAGTTTTGAGCACGATCACTCAAACCAACAATTTCAAGTAAACGATCAATTTTCTTCTTACGATCAGCCTTACTCAATCCTGAATCTCTCAATGGAAAATCAACATTTCCATAAACAGTTAGAGAATTCATCAAATTAAAGTGTTGAAAGATCATTCCAATATTACGACGAGCTTTACGTAAATCCTTTTGACTTAGTTTGAGCATGTCTTGGTTATTAACAATTACGGAACCAGATGTTGGTTGTTGTAACAAATTAATTACACGAACCAAAGTACTTTTACCAGCACCAGAGTAACCAATAACACCAAAGACGTCACCTTTTTTAACATCAATTGAAACATTTTTAACTGCTTCAATTGTTTTACCTTCATTATGGAAGGTAACGTCGATATCTTTTAGCTGAATTATCCCATTTTGTTCTGCCATTTATTACTACTCCCTTAATTTACCCAAGAATTGATCGAAGAAATCGATGAAATCTAGATAATCTTGAATTCTAATATTTTCATTTGGTGCATGATTACCAGCCTTAGAATAACTAACACCTGTTGAAACAATTGAGGCATTGGTATACTCATTTACTAACTTCATAGGACCAGTACCAGGACTTGAAGGTAAAGCCTCAACTTTATCTTCACCGCCAAAGAAGTCTTTGGCTGTACCAATCAATTTATTAACAATTGGACTATCAAGATCCCAACGATATCCCTTTTCGCCAAGTAGATACTTAACTTTGATATCGGTAAATCCTTGATTGTTCAAATATTTCGTTAACTTATCAAATAAATCATGTGGATCTTGATCGGGAACTAAACGAAATTCCAATTTAGCTGTAGCAGCCTTAGGAGTAACGGTTTTGACACCTTCACCTTCCCAGCCACTGCTAATTCCTTCTATATTAATAGTTGGATTAAATGTCAAATTGTAATTAACTGATTTATTCTTCAACAATGGAACTTTTAAATCCCACTTTGATTTCAAATCAGGTGTGGTAGCTTTGTTGACCAAATCAATTTCCTTTTGAGTTGGTTCTACAACATCATCATAAAAACCAGGTATCTTAATGTCACCATCTGGAGTTCTCAAAGCATCAAGTGCTTGTGCTAATCTCCAAGTAGCAGAATCAACAACTGCTGCGAATGATGAATGAAGATCAATGCTTGCAGAAGTGGCTTCAAGTTCAAAGCAAAGAACGCCTTTATTTCCACCAGTGAAATTAAATTGTTCTTGTTCGTTCTTGTAACCTGATTCCCAAATTACCAAATCAGCAGCCAAAAGATCATGATATTTCTTTAAATAATCTTCTAAGTGACGACTAGCAACTTCTTCTTGTCCTTCGACTAAGAATTTGATGTTGCAAGGAAGATCACCATGTTCTTGACGATAGATTTTGAAAGCGGCGATTCGACTGATCAAATCAGCCTTACAATCAGAAACTCCACGTCCAATAAATTTATCATCAGTGATCTTTAGTTTAAAGGGATCTGAATTCCAAAGTTCAAGCGGTTCTGCTGGTTGAACATCGTAGTGATTGTAAATCAGAATCGTGGTATTGCTTGGTTTCTTTGGTTTAATTTCCGCGAATACTAATGGATATTCATATTCGTCCCAAACTTGAACGTCTGCCCCGAAGTCTTCTAAAAGACCTTTGAGGAATTCGGCTGTCTCAGTAATAGATTGATTTTTTGCTGAAACGGATGGTAGTGCGATATATTTCTTTAAATCTTCAATCGAATTCTGAATTAATGGATCTGATAATTTTGACATTAGAAAACCTCCTCATTTTTGAAACGTCGTTTTAATTAAAGTTTTGCATTCCAAGCTGGAATTTCGTTTCCGCCATAGACCTTCTTGATTGCTTTTTCGACATCTTTGCTTTGGAAAGCTTTAACAACTTTCTTGTATGTCTTATTATTCTTATCTTTCTTTTGGGCAACGATAATATTGATCCAAGGAATTGAGTTTTTGTTAATTTTTTCTGTAACGACAGCCTTCTTAGGATTCAACTTAGCATCGTTAGCAACGTTACCATTAACGATAGAAGCTGTGACGTCGTCCATTACACGAGCAGTTTGTGCTGCATCAACTGTTGTGAATTTCAAATTTAATTTGTTTTCTTTAATATCTTTAACTGATGGCAATGTCTTGCTATCATCTAATTTTAAAATACCGTTATATTCAAGTAATTGTAATGCACGAGCTTCATTTGAAGCATCATTAGGAATGGCAAGTTTGTCACCATCTTTTAATTGACTAAGCTTCGTGATTTTCTTTGAATATAGAGCCATTGGTTGAATAACTGTCTTACCAATTGATACTAGATCTGTATGATGTGCTTTGTTCCATGAATTTAGAAAATCTGTATGTTGATAAGCATTGATATCAACATCGCCTTGGTTCAAGGCTGTATTGGGTTGGTTATAATCACTGAAAGTTTTAATCTTTAGATTAATACCTTCACTTTTAACATTCTTTTGAACAACCTTCCAAATTGTTTCATCTGATGGATTAATACCAACAGTTACAGTCTTACCACTGTTTTGATTTCCACAGCCGGCTAATACAAAAATAAATAGTGCTGTAAAAGCTAATAAAATGATCTTACCGAACTTCTTAAATTTACTCATATCTTTACTCATATCTTTCTCCCACCTTAACTAATACTTAATCAACTGAAAATATTTATAGAAACAAAAAAACCGCTTCTAAATCAAACCCACTGGGTTCAATGTTAGAAGCGGCTTTCCGCGGTACCATTCTAATTCGGAATAAATTTACACTTATCCCCTTAACAACGTACAAAATCTCTATACGCGTGTACTGTAAAGGGTACCAACCATTGCATCTTTATCCGAAGATTCAGCGCACCAATCACGGGTCATTTTCATTCAAGTCGTTGCCCTCATCTCAGCAAATAGAGGTTTTCTGTACAAACGAGGTTGAATTACTTCCCCCGATCAAATTGTTTAATAAATATCTCTTTGTTAATCGTTGGTTAGATAATACAATCTAATTTTTGAAATGTCAATCAATAAAAATAAGTTTTTTCAGTCCTTTTTCTAATTTTTATTTTTAATGCCAAAGGGTATTTATAACATGATATTTATATAAATGCCGTTGTTACTACGATTGTAGAGGTCCGTCGTTATGCGTTTTATAACGTCAAAACAATATATTTCTAGAAATAAAAAATTTAAAAATTTATTTTCATTTAGATTTTTTCATTAGAAAAATTAGATATTTATTAAAAAAGAGTAACTAATCTGAATTCAGATAGTTACCCTTTTACAATTGTCTTATTAATTTTTAAATTATGATACTACTTCAACAGAAGCTGTTGTAACACCATATGATGGGATTGATGAACTAGGCATAGCAACATCTAATTGTTGCGAATTTGAGTTAGCAAATGTACCTGTATCATTAACTGTTCTATACATTACAGTACCGTCAGCCAAAGTAATCTTCAATTGTGTACCCTTAGGGAATACTGAAAGATTAGCGGCAACACCACTATAACCCATATTTGAACCTAAAACGGCTGGATCATAAAATGAAATCTTGAATGTTCCTTGAGATGTTCCAGTTGAACTTGTTGACTGAGTTGTAGCTTGTGAAGTTGTATCTGTTGTTTGTTGTGTTGTGTCTGTTGTTGCAGCACTTGCATCAGTAGTGTCAGTTGCTGCTTGTGTATCTGTTGTTGAATTTGTATCAGCAGATGTGTCTGTATTTGTTGTTGTAGCACCAGGTAAAGTAATTGTTTCACCTGGGAAGATTAAGTCAAATCCGCCAACTTCACGTCCGTTAGCTTGTTCTAGAGCAGAAATACTAATACCATTAGCCTCTGCGATACTCTCATAAGTATCACCCTTTTCAACTGTTACACTACTACCATTTGTAACGGCAGCTTGTGCTGTTTGAGTTGAAGCAAGAATTCCTGTTAAAGCCATTGTACTTACTAAAGCGATAGATAAAACTTTTTTCATAAATTAATTACATCCTTATATTTAAAATTGTTTAGCTCTCTCAATTGCTATGATGCTATACTAACAGCTCAGTGTTACATAACAACGACCTCAAAGTTACATTTTTCGGATTTTATGTAATCTAAGTAATGCTATTGAAATATTTATATTTTAAGTAATAAGGACTTTTATTGCTATGGCTATATATTCATGATATAGTTATATGTATGAAGAATAAAAAGAGAATGTCCTCAAAACTACTAATAATGTTAGTTGCTTTGGAACTTATCGCATTTAGTTTAAATATGTTCTTCGAGCCGCATAGTATTGCTGCCGGTGGAGCGACCGGTATTGCGATACTCTTGCAAGCAGGATGGAAAATCCCAACCTTCATCTCGGTTCTTGTCATAAATATTGTGATGTTAGTACTGGCTTACTTACATTTGGATCGTCAAACAACACTAAAATTGACGTTAGGAAGTTTCATGCTTCCGTTGTTGTTATATATCACTCCCGTTTATAATTTAATTCCGAATAGTAGATTAATCTCTATAATAGTAGGAAGTATTATTTTTGGAATTGGTTTAGCAATTTTATATACATTAAATATGTCTAGTGGTGGAACAACCGTCCCACCGATGATTATTCACAAAAACTTTGGAGTTGATAAATACATCAGTCTGTTCATTATTGATGCTATCGTCTGTTTAGGAAATATTGCTTTAACTGATATCATTTCCTTCCTATTAGCAGTTATGTCAGTTGGCATTTCTAGTCTGGCTATCAAAGGATTTGGAATCTTTCATCAAAAACATATTGCATAGTAAAAGGCGCACATATCAAAGCAGATCGTGTTTTGACATATGCACCTTTTTTTATTTGGTCTTAATTTAACTATAAATATTCTACATATTAATTATTAGGAATTCCATCAATAGCATTCCATGTCATTTTTCCAGAATAGACACCTGGTTTAAGATTGCTTCCATTTGCATTCATCAACCATTTTCCTGGTCCTACAAATTCAGTAAGAGAATTACTTCCCAATTTATTAAATCCGGCACTATTCAACATTGCACCACTATCATCTACAGGAATCCACCTACCAGTATCCATTTGTTTAATGAACAATAAGCCCTCACTATCAGCTTCTTGAAGCCTACTATCACCATTTTTTATTGCTGAATTTCCTGAAGGATCATATGAAACAGATACTTGATAATATGGGTCATTGGTATAATTCATAAAATTAAGCTCACCAACTGTTTTTACGTTGCCAATATCATTTAAATCATAAGGAGTATGAGTTCCAAAATCTATATCACTAGGTGTTTCTTCAAATCCTAACCAATCCTGCGGCTCTATCGTTGATACGTTTGCGTACATCATCGTACTACCACCGTCTTCCAAAATATATGGCATATATTGAATTTCTGAAGGTGCATTCTGAGTTATTTTGGCTTTAAAACTTAGAGTTACACTCTGACCAGAATCAATTTCTTTTATGTCAGGTATGCTGTCAATATCCTTATAATTATTACTTGATCCATCAGAAGAATTTGTGACATTTACGCTGTCATCTATCAAGCTTAGACTAGATGGTATTTTACCCGCAAAAGAACCTCCCTTGAAACTTCTGCTACCATCTTTCACGCCAAAGATTATTTTGTAATCTATAATATCGCCATACTTAGCAGTTATTGAATTTGAAAATTTATCATCTGGATCACTATCTTTTTTTATTTGATTAGTAAAATTAGTTTTCAAAACATCAGGCTCTACACTAATTTTCTTACTATCGGTTTTCGTAATGTTTGCTCCATAACTACCGTTAGCAAACCCATTGATATCCTTACCACTTGCTGAAGCCTTATTTATTAACGGACTAAGTCCTGAACTAGGATCGCCAGCAATAGGATCAATAGTTGTATTGTAATTTAAAGATAAATTATCTCCTTCTGACAAATTAGTATCCGTGCTAACAGTTAATGTTATACTGCCATCGGAATTTTTATCATATTTCACATCAGTAGGACTTTGTACATCTTCGTTATTTAGCTGTAATTTTAGACTTGCTTTATCAAGATCTAATCCCTTAGGAATAACATCTTTAAAAATGATAGGTCCCCACTTACTATGTTTTACATTGCCCTTATTCTGAGCAGTTAAAGTAAAATTCAATATATCATTTATCCTATTTTTATTATCTCCTCTAGAACTTTCCGTAACATTTTTAAAAACCTTATTAAAAGATGGAGTACTGGGAAAGTTATCCGATTCTACACTAAATGGAGTGGAAGAAATACTGGCTGAAGCAGTTGGCTTAGGATCATTGGGTTTAGAAAACACATTCATATCTATACCAGTAGCACTTGCATCCGACTTTGAAATAGTTCCACCTCTTGCGGCACTGTCAATTTCTGTATCATAAGTTAATACTTCTGCTCCCGTGCCAATATACGAATTACTATATGAACGAACTGTTAATAATCTACTAGAAATATCGTAATCATAATTGGATTTTGGAACTGAATATGCTGTTTCACTTCCAAACTTAAGTTTTAATGAGCTAAGATCAATATTTAGTCCATTGGGAATCTTTATTTTAAATACTAGAGCCCCCCATTTAGCATCTGGATTTCCATTTTGTGCTGTCCAAGAAAAAGAAACTCTATCATCAACATGATATGGTCCTCCAGTCATTGACCCACTCAATCCTGGTTCAACCTTATAACTACTAATAGCCATTTTAGAATTAGCCGATGAAGTTGCTGCATCATCATTCTTAGTTACGTAGTTACTACCTTTTAAACCATATGTAGCATAAGCTTCACCATTCATCTTAATGTAGTAAGGATTACTACTACTTGGATCCAAATAGTTATTCAAAAAACTCTCATTTGCTAACTGATCCTTAGTTATGTTGCCAGTAAATGTAAAGGTATATTGCTTATTGACCAAGGTCGATAGGCTTTTTGCAGTTGCTGTATAATTGCCATTACCGACTTTTTCTAAATTAAAAGCACTAGTAACATCTGTACCAGCAGAATTTTTAATTTTCAGACTGACTTCATCTGAATTCAAATCACTTGGTATTTTGAAATGTAAGGCATAATTATCTAAATAAGTGTCACTCGGTTGTGATGGAAATGCCTGAATGACATTCCAACTAATCTTGTTCTCTCTATCCGAATTATCATTGGTAATTCCAATTACATCTGGTGAAGCAAGTAATATTGGAGATGCCGATGTCGTTTGAACATTATAAAAAGCAAGACCTTCAAACATATAGAAAGTAACGTTCATACTACCATTTGAAGAGGTATATAGTTCTGAAAAATTATTATATTTATATTCAAAACCACCAGGTGAATTGGCCGTAATAAAAAGACTTCCATGATTATATGAATTTATATTATATAGATCTGAATATCCGGTACCAGCTTGGCTACCAGTTGCTGTTCTTGCAGAATTAGGAACTCTTCCCCCTTGAAAAACATCGGGATCCATGTAAACGGCTTTACGATAAGATAGCTTTCCATGATTCATAGTTCCACTAATTCCCTTTATAGGATCCTTGGTATTAGATTTAACATATTCAATATTATTATTAATGTAAGAAGATGCTGTTGCGGTTATATATGTATACATAAAGTTAGTATCATCACCAACTTTTGCCAAAGTTAATCGCTGAGTGGCACTTGACAAATTAACATTTCCACTTAACTTCTTGTTCTTTGCAAATAGAGTATAAAGGATATCAACACTCTGCCCCTTGTAATATCCAACGTTAGCTATACGATACGTTACCGGTCCAATCTGATCCATGCACGATTTTAGCATAGGTAGTACTGGCAGTGGCGGCGGCTAAGAAGGTTTCTGTTCCATCCGGATTAACAATATAATACTTTGTATCAGCGGTTAAAACGGGAGCAAAAGCATATTTACTATCAATGGGTTCATTGACGGAATATATGTCTAAATTCTTCAACGTAGGAGAATTATTATTATCTAATAACTGACCCCAAGAACCATTACCATTAGAACCAGAAGAAAGTCCAGGATTTCTATCAGGTTCAACAACCGTATCGGGAGTGGGCAACAAAGAATCTGCCAAAACCTTTTGGTAATTTGAAAAAGAAAGAATTAGAAATATAAGAATAAGACCTAAAAAAGAAAAAAAACTTGATTTTTTCATTAAAATGCCCCCCTTTTCTATATATATGGGGTATTATAGAACAATTGTGTGCATATTTTCAACATTTTTAAAAAAACGACTGTTATTTGACATTTAATTTAGTCTTATCGTGGGGTAGCTTAAGGCTTGAGGTGTATAACTAATATGGCTAAAAGTTACAATGATTTCATTAGACAAAAAAGATTAAGCAAGGGTTTAACAATTGAGCAACTTGCCGAACTTTCTCATGTTTCAAGATATACAATCTCAAGATTGGAATTAGGAGAATCAGGTAGTATATCCTTATCTAAATTAGAAAAGATTGTTCACGCCTTAGATATGGAAATAGGTGACATCTTTAAACATAGCGTTATTGACGATAAAACTGACAATTTCATTAAATTCATGAATACAATGAAGGAAAGAGATCGGCAATCATATATAGATTTATTCATGGAAATAATTGGATTTGTTGATAGTAAATAAAAAAAGCGGTCATACCAAGTAACTAAATACTTGATATAACTGCTTTTTTATTTGAGATTTTGTTGTTCCTTATAAACTATTTTATTATTAGAAATTTCAATCTTGATTGAAGCGTCTTGCGCCGAATCAACTTCCGCCAAATCCGATTCGTAAGTTAAAGTTTTAACACCATTTGTATCAGAATAGTCGTCCGGATCACCTAATACATTAATAACTCGATTATAACTATCTCCATCTTGTAATTTATTAAAATCTTCACTTGTTAATAGTTTCTTCCTATCTATATCCAATCCTTGGATTGATTTAGCGGTAGCCTTATTCTTCTCAAAAGTTATCTGAATAACTACCTCGCTATTATCATCCGTACCTTCCCAATTCAAATTTAATAATTGATTGCTCTGATCAATTTGTTGAATTGAAGCCGGATTCCCTAACAATTGGATTACTTCATCCTTATTAAATCCATTCTTACCAGTTTTGATAGAATTATATCTGGCTATTAATGATGGATTATTTTTAATTTTCTTTTTGGCAACATCTTTGCTTTGACTAGCAGTTGCTTGATCAGCTTTACCTTGATAAAACGAATAGTTAGCAATATAAGTTGTTGCTGATACTACAATAAAAATGGAGAGAATGGTAATCCAAAACCAATTTGTTTTGTAAAAAGGTTTCTTTTCATTTTCGTCTGTCATTTTCATACCTCCACTTACATAGTGTATTTTAACAAGGTTTTATGAAAGTAGCATCTTTAATGAATTAATGTTTTTAAGTAAATATAATCTATATGATTTGCTTATTACGGAAAAATTAGATATTATAAATAGGTGAACATCTTTGGGGGTGTTCTGGATTCGACATGTGTAGTAGCGTGCAGGCTGCACTTAGGGCCTTGCGTCCCTTTAAAACGCACAGTTTATTATAACTGCAAAAAATAATAATAACTACGCATTAGCTGCCTAAAAACAGTCTAAGCGTGATCCATTCTAATTTCGCCCAAGGGTTGGAAATGGGTCTCAAATTAATTGGGCTACGTTTAACTACGCATTCTGAATAGTTAAAAAGAGATTGTCGGAATAGCCATCGTGGTTAGCCGGGTTGTATGGCGTTCATGGTGGTAAAACTTTAAATGATACAACTATGAGTGTAGAGGCTTGCATAGCATTATGCTTGGACAGGGGTTCAATTCCCCTCACCTCCATTTTGCAGATTTGAACCAGTTGTATTAAGGGTTAAAAGCCCTGGTATGACTGGTTTTTTTATTTTTATGAATCAAATACAACTTAGTCAAAAAATGATTTTACTTAGTCAAAACTTAGTCAATTTAAATAAAATAATATTACTGGTTGGGGCGATTGAGGCTGTGACATAAGTCTCAAAAAAATAAAAGCTGATGAATGAGATTTTTATTTCATTCATCAGCTTTTTCTGTATCATTATATAAAAAAAGAGAAGATGCCTCGCACGCATCTTCCCAAAATTTATCACTCCAAAAGGAGATCAAAAACCATGAATAATTATAACATAGACCAAATGACATTAAGTATTCCTTTAACCAAAAGAAAATCATCCAGCTAGATTTATAAACGATTTTGTCGAATCGCCTAATACCGAAGAAGTCTATTCTAGCGGGAGGCCGCGAGAATATGACTTACGTGCAATACTAAAATTGATACTTTTTTCATTCTCTCGCAGTGTAATGACTAGCAGAAAGATTGAAAAATTTGCTGAAAAAAATATCGTTGCTAGATGGTTTACACAATATCAAGGTCCCTCATATAGAACCATATGTAGATTTAGGATTTCAGATGAGATTGAAACTTTACTTGATGATAGCTATAAGAAATACGTTATTCCCTACTCTACTATGCTCAAAGAGAATTCAAAGAAATGGAAAACAGATGAAAAGAAGGTAATGAATTGGAATTACTACGAAGACGATGATTATTATATAAATCCTCAAGGTGTCCGTTTTAGTTTTAATGCATATCGAATAAGAACTGATAAATATGGATTTAAACGTTACTTTAAAAAATATATTTCCGAGATATTTGATGATGATCATAATAGGATTCCTCAGGCGTTCACGCCTGGTGGGAATCGTAAAAGAATATACATCAATCCTTCATTGGAATATTTTAAAGCTGGCATGAGAAGTAAACTTTCGATTCCCCAATATGCTGATATTTATGCACGTAGAAAAAATGACGTGGAACCAGTCTTCGGAAATATGAAGACTTGTTTAGGTTTCAAAAGATTCCATGTTAAAGGATTGAATAAAGTTAAAAAGGAAATGATGATCGTAGTAATGGCATTGAATATCAGGAAACTGGTATCAATGTCATTTTTTATTTGTATTTTTAGAGAACAAAAAAGTTCGATGTGGAATTTTTTCAAATTCACGTCGAACTTTTAAGATAAAGGGACTGTTTTGTCACAGCCTCTTTCCTACGATTAATCAAATAAGTATATAGAAAATGAGAGTGTTCTAAACAGTACTTCATAATTAATTATTTAAAATTATGAAGGTAAGAGTTAGTATTTGAATTGGAAATGGTTGAGCATCTCTATGAACAATCAGTTCATATTCAAATAAACGTATTTATGCTTATTTTTAATTAGAGAATATAAGCATTTGAGTGTCTTGTTCATGCAAGCCACTACTGCAACCTTGTCCCTTTTAGGGACCGGTTGCTTTTTTAATTTATAATAATCCACTATATGGTTAGGTGCAGAAGCTTGTTGTTTTATCATATTACATACAGCCAAAAATAGAATTCCTTGCGCCATTGGATTTCCACGTTTGTTTATATGATTTCCTCTGATATATTGTCCTGATTGATACATGATTAGATCAATAAGTTGTGCGGCTGTCATTTCACCGATGCCAGGCATCGAAGAAATGATTTCTAGTTCGGGTAAACTTTTAGCAAATTGAATTATCTGCCTATTCAATTTCTCTTTCTCAATCGTTATATCTATCAAATGACGCGAATAATATTTCACCTCTTGTGCTTGAACATCATTTACTCTTGTTTCTAGACAACTATTTTGGGCAAACCTAATCAGCTTTTCAGCGTATTTTAAGGCCTTCTCTTTTGAAATGTGTTTATCTGTTTCATTGATCAATATATTTTTTAATTTAGTTCTAGATATGCCTGTAATTAAATCTGGATGCGGAAAAAGATTAACTATATTTAAAGCTAACTTTGAGGTTCTACTGGCAAAAAGTTTTTCTATCTCTGGAAATGTTTGTTGTAATTCAGTATGTAAATAAACCTGATTCAACTTGCGAGAATCTTCGATTCTCTCGTAGAACCTATTTAATTCTCTAATTTTTGAATATATAGGATTCTGACATGTCATCAATCTATATTGATTCTCATAAGCACTGATGGCGATTTTATGAGCATCATCAGTGTCAATCTTTACACGGCCGTAAATTCTCTGTTTTAAGATGTAATTCAAGAGGATTTAATAAGGCATAAGGTATTTTATTATCTCTACAATATCTTTCCATGGGACGTGAATATATTCCAGTGGCTTCAAAATAAAAAGTTGGATTATTGGCACATTTTGCCGTTGCATCAAGTCTGCCAAAACCCATTTTATTATGTTTAAAATCGAACTCGGTAACACGTAAAAGACACAGTAACTATGCCCTTTAGAAACATCTAAAGCAATTATATCTGACATAATTTTCCTTTCTAAAGCTATCCGTATCAACATTTAGAATCTCATTTCCTATACACGGAATCCCACAACCTAAAATCTGAGAAGAAAAATGAAGATAACGGAGACCATTTTTAATTACGGACACAAAGTCCCTGAGACTATGTACGATCTTTGTCTTCAGTGTACAAAAAAGTTCTAAGCAAAGAATTTAATCTTTACTTAGAACTAATCTTAGGTTGTTTTCTTTATGTCGTTACAATTAGAAATATGGCCAAAAATACACGACAAAAAGATATGCGCAAAATTACGCACACCCCTTGTTATTGTCTTAATTGATTAGTGAATAGGTGTACTCCCTATAATAAAAATGCTATGTACTCAAAGTGCACAGCATAAAACAAGGAGAGAAAAACATCTCTCCAAAATTGGGTAGATCTTTTTTACTGCCTAGGTTCAATTTAGTAACCTCAAAACGTAAAACTTAATTCCAGTATTTTATTCCATCATTTTCCAACATTTAATCTTCATTTGAGTTTTTATGCTTGCACAACTTTCAGCTAGCCTTTATATATGCCCTAACGTCTCTTAACATTCTTTAGTGCGCTCTCTTAACACTTTGGTACGTAATAACATTCAATAATATATCCAATAGAAGCGTTGCTAATCAAAGTGAGAGTTATTTACAAGTGTACATTAAGTACGGTTGTAATAAAAAGTTAAGCTAATTATAAGCACATAAATCATATATATTTTTAAAGCTATCAGCAAAGTATAATAAGGCTTTATTTTTTATACACGCTGTACTGCGTATGCTTATATCCTACCAATTTCATAGTTAAATCATTACTGTTATCAAGTATATAGAGATTCTTTAAAATCTCTTTATATATTTTTGGAGCTTTTGTTAATACAGTTGTACGTCTTGATTACATAGTCTTTGGCTTGCTGTAATGTCATGACATTTACATCATTAGCATTTGTACACACATCTACAATCACATTTTCAAAAGAGGGATGTTCTAGGTCTGTTAATAAAATGTGTGATCTAGCTTTTAATCTAGTAAAGTCTACTTTAAAATAATTTTTAACATTCTTTATGGCTTTGTTTTCGTCTATCAATTAATGAACAACCTCACTCATGATATATAATTAACTTGTTGGAAACGATTAATAGCTGCTCATGCTACACATTTTATGTGTGGTTTTTTTATACCAGAAAATAAAAAGTACCATTCTTAATGAACAGCACTTTAAATAATATTATTTAATAAAGATTCCCTTAGCTTTTAAATTATCGACACACTCTTTTAAATACGTACTATTATGTTCTGGATATAAAGGATATGTACTAGGTATTTCTTCTAGTTTATTGTATGGTTCACAATGTTCACCTCTATAATTTGGATCAAACCATTCTTTGCTTGGCTTATATCCCCGTTTAATCATTTCATTCATGACTAACAGATGAAATTGATACAATTTATAGGGAGAATATTTAAAAGCATAATCTACAGTAGAATGTTTTTTGCCCCAACCGTTACCCCTAAGTGCTGCAACCTCTCTGTGTTGTCCTAATAATTGTTGCCTAGGCAATTTAGAAATCAAGTCTTCATGCCATAATCTCATATTATTATTCTCCTATTTCTTTTATTATTCTTGATTGCATAAGATACTTTATCTGATATTTATAAGTCAATCCTTTTAAAAAAGTACCCAACTGGTCATTTTCAGGTTCTAAAGATGTAATTAAGTTAATATATTCTTTTCTTTCAGAATCGGTGCATATCTTTTTAAAGTATCCCCAAATATGCTGATAGGTATTTGTTAATGTTTTCTTTGTAGGTTTAATATTTTCTAGGGATTTTATAATGCTTTCAAATTCTGCACTCTTAGTTTCAGACCAATCATTATTCTTAGCCATTAAGCGGACTGTTTCATAGCTTTTTTGGGATTTTGACATTACCCAATATTTGTTATAAGACCATTGTTTTTGCCAATTAAAAATTACCATCACCTTCAAATCATTATAGTTATGCCTAATACGACAGCGTTAAATCATTAGGTATATTGAATAGTTTAATATTTTATGAATTAAAATCATATAAAATAAAATTATGAATTTTTTCCTAATTTAATTGTTTTCTACCAAAAGTGATAGAATGAATACTTTGCTTAATTGGAATTATTCACAAGGATGTTAATAATTATCATTGATTCATTTGTATAAATTTATACCAAACCTAACTTGATATAATTGACTTGTTGATTCTTAAATCCTTTATCTGTTCATATTATGGGTGTCTTTGTGTTGCTTGGTTCATACCAACATTTCTCAATAATTAGAGATGCTTATTTACCAATATTTTAGGGTGCAACCTTTTTTTATATTAACTTGCTAAATATGAATACACAAATACTACTTTTTACAATATTCAATGATTCACATCAAAAAAGCCATTTATTAAGATTACAATAAATGACTTTCATTGATCTACTTGATATTAGATAATATTAATTATAACAAGTTAATGGCGGTGGCTAACTTCATGATACTGTGAGGTGATGCCTTATAAGATTAATTAAATGGCTTTACCTCTCGAAAGGATAACCATGAGTGTTTTTCAGGCTCTAACGTTAATGATTTCTTTTGCAACGTTAGTAGTTCTAATACTCGAATTTAATCGAAAAAAATAACCGTCTAAACTTTAGCGGGTTTACGGTTATTTGATTAACTATTAAGATTTAAAAAGTAGCTACCGTCTTAAACGGGCTATCTGAGGGGTGTTCCAGCATCCCTCTTTTTTGTACACTTATATTATAACAGGTTATTTTTAATTAGGCACATTCCTATTTTTAACATATCAAAAACAATGAATCAATTATTTAGTACCTTAATTTTTTGTTATAGAAATTCTTCTTCTGTTAGAACTCCACCATCTAATAATTGTTTTAGTTTTAACAACTCATCTACTGTAGTTGAAACTGGTTGCTTATCAGATGACTTGTTAAAAATAATTTTTCCAATATTTTCTTTCAATTCAACCATATCATCATAGTATTCTCATCTTAAGCAGCATTGAATACACCCAATTTTTTAAGTTGAATTGATGGATTTTTATTTTTCAATAATTCGTTCATTTTAAATATCTCTTATCATCTTTTATAGATACAATATAAACACTAACTTTAAACTATAACATCGAAGGGAATAAGTTTTGAAAAAAATAGTCTTACTAACAATTTTTACCCTATCTTTTCTATTCACCATCTCCACTACACCTGTTTCGGCACGTGCTGGTGGCAGTATGGGCAGTGGTTCCACTACTAGTAGCAGTTCCTCCACTAATGATAATGACAACAATTATCGTGGTTACCGCAATTACAATAGTTATGGATACAACCGCCTGTCTCTAATAGATTTCATCTTCATGGGTTTTGTTGGTTTTTCTTTCTTCAAAACTATTAAACGTCGACGTCAAAATAATTTCACAGTTCCAAAAACATATGACGAACTGCATCCGAAATTAAAAACTGCTTTTGAACCCTTTTTTTATAAGGTAGAAGATGCTTGGACCAAAAATGATTTGGAAACTTTAAATTCATTAATGTCTCCGCATTACTACTTTAAACAAAAGAGAATTATCAATAGCTATATCCGTAATCATAAAACCGATCACTTAGATAGTCTAGTTATTGTTGATCTCCAACAAGCAATTACTAATATTGATGAAAAAATTCAAGTCATTGTAACTGCACAAGCCCGTGATTATTTTCAGTATGACAATAAATCTGCTGAATACAATCAACAAATTCAAGAAGACACTAACATTGAACGTTTCACAGAAATCTGGACTTTAACTTGGAAAGATGACGACTTGCAACTTTGTGATATTAAGCCAATTTCATAATTTTCAAAAAAAAGAATCCGATATATCGGATTCTTTTTAAATTGTTTCTAATTTCTCATTTCCACGTCTAAAGACTACTAAAGAGCTCACTAAAACTAAAATTGCTAGAAAATACAGAATATTATAAGAACTGTTTTCCACAATCAATCCACCAAAAAACGGTCCAACAGCTCTTGCAAAAGTTGCCGCCATACTGACAATACTTTGATAACGTCCCGCTTCTGACTTTGGAGTTGACTCACTAACCAAAGCAGGTATACCTGGATAGACTAACATCTCACCTAAAGTCAACAAGACAATCCCTATCGCAAATGATAAATACTTAGTTGCTCCGATTATAGAAATAAATGCCGTGACAAATAAAAATACTCCTAAGGGAATTTGAATTTTCTTGAACCAAGCCTTGTTTTCTGCCAGATGATTAATTAATGGAAGGAAGATAACTATAACAATCGCATTAATTGTCCAAAGTAGTCCATATTTACTAACAGGAATCCCCAAGGTTGTTAAATGTGTCGAAATATTACTATCCCATTGCGAATAAGACACCCATGTCATCCCTAAAAATAAAGCAATCATACTAACCCCAGGACGCAACTTAGTTTTAGGTCTTTTTCCAGTAGCAGTTGCCTTGTCCTTTTTAATATCTCGATCGTTATACCAAAACAAAGCTAGGATAAAGAAGATAGCTAAAAAAATAAAGTTAGCAACAAAAACTAATGTCATCTGAACATCAGCAATATAACCACCTAAAGCCGTACCTATCGCGTTGCCTAAATTAGTTCCCACATAAATGGAATTAAAAAGTTTATACCGATCAACCTCATCAATCTGTGCTCCAAAGGAATTGATAACTGTAAAAGCACTTCCAACACCAAATCCTAATATTGGCAATAAAATTGGATATGCTGGCCAACCATGATTAAATATCAAACCAATCAAAGCCATTAAGGCAATTAAAGTACTAAATATCGTTGTTTTATGACCGCCAATACGGTCAAATAACTTTCCGCCGACATAATTTCCTAAGAAGGTTAGGATAGAATTTAAAAAAAGTACAATTCCAGCAATTGCTAGCGATTTGTGTAAATAATTGTGGATAAAGATCGTATTGATAGGCCAAATAAAGCTAGCTCCAATTGATTCCAAAAAAGCTCCCAATATCAAAACCTGTGCATTTACCTTTTTCATATCCTTACCTCCTAAAAAAATAACCGTCAGCTTAATAGCCAACGATCACATAAGTTGTCAACCGATATTTATCTTACAATAGTCAACTCATCTAAAGTTTTGCCGTCAGGAGAAATGAATTGTTTCCAACTATTAGTCCCTGCAAAATAAAGAAATGTCCCGACTTCATTGACGCTTCTTAATGTAACATCAGAAGTTAAAATATTTTCTTTGATTTGATTTTCATTTTCCTGACGAAGGCGCAATCCGAATTTACCTGCAAATCCGATAAGTCCCGCTTTAGTTAGAGGAGCATTAGCTAATAATATGGCACCCTTTTTTATAACCAATTCATTACGCTTTACCCAATAAACCGTTGCTTTGCTTCCATTGTAATCAATCTTAAAAGGAACATTAGCTAATGATTTTTGATACTTATGACGTGGTTTGGCAATAGGTTTCTTTAATTGAACAATTTGTAATCCAAAAGCTCTTAACAATGGCAAGATATTTTCCCAATATTTTCGATAAACTGCAATTGATTGATCAGAAATAGTCATCTGATAATTAACATTCATCTGGTACCCATCTTGTTTCAACTCTTCAGTTAGAAAGAAGAAAAAATCAGGTGCAATAATATTTTCAGGAACGACTATTTCAATAAAGTTGGTCGCATCACCGACATTATTTAAACTTCCAAAACTAAGTTCAACCATCTCATTATTTTTCAAAGAAAAGAAAATTGATTCTGAATTTATTTCCTCTGGTTTTGCTGAATAATAATTAATTATTCCATTATCTTTTAAATTAAGCGTTATCTGCTGATCAGATAAACTACCTGTAAAATCTGTTGCCATATTTTTACCTTCCGATACTCACAAATTTACACAATAATTAAAGTCTAACATAGCTCTGTAAGAATAAATTACTTACCAGTTAAATGAAAGTTCTATTTTCTGAAATTATCCATTAATATCTTTATAAATGACAAAAAAATCAATAATTAGTATATATTTTCTTCCAAATTATGTATCATACCAATATTTTATAAAGCTGTTTATGAAAGTTGGAAGTAACTATTATTTAGTAATTTTATAATATTTATGAGTTGTTTTATTTGGGAGAAATATTTATGAAATATTTGAAACTTATTATTCTAAATCTTCTATTAATTTTTATATCATTACTTTTTTTACCTACAAGTCGTGCAGAAGCCGTTGTCACAAATCCTAACGAATTCAATGATGGCGGTTCTAACTGGACTAAATACGGCGCTGTTAATAGTGCTACTGCCCAAAATACTTCAATTCCTATTTCAAGTTCATTAGGCTTAGGATACGGTTTTGGGGGCGCACAAAATACATCTGGAAAAGTTGTCACTGGTGGTATTGATTCTACTTTCCTAAACATGCCCCTAGACCTCGCTGGAGGTTCCTCACAGTCTAACTTCTTTTCAGGAAGTAGAATGAATGTCTTTCTCGACAATAATTCTAATTACATTAGTACAACCTTCCAGGGAAAATCTACTAGTCAAAATGATGTAAATAAACAATCAGGTTGGTCATCTCCTGATTTTCTACTCACGCCTGTTGGATACAATGGTTCCATGAGCCAAAAAGACTTTTCAATTTTAGGTTATCCTACAAGTTCGAACGGTAGTAGTAATGTTGGTCTGGAGAATAAAACCTTCTGGGTTGGAAATTATGATGGTAAAAAGGCTTATCGAATTCTTGGACAATTTACTAGAAAGTCTGCTTCTCAAACAGGAAAAGAAGCTTACGATCTTGATGTCGAATTACTATTAAGACCATCTCCAACAAACTCAGCTATTGTTCAAAGAGAATTATATGTATATAATCCATCTGCCAATAACCAGAAATTTCAAATCTATTTTGGTGAAGATACGGCACTTGGTACTAATATGGGTTACAACGATTATGTCCCCGTCAGATCCATTGGTGATGGCAGTGGTCTTTACATTAGTAATTCTGCAGATCCTAATGATGCTTCTAGAAAACTATTCATTACTAATGATTCCATTGATGGCTTTTCTGATTTTACGGGATTAAATCTTACTAATGGAGTTAATGGCAATATGTCCAATAATCCTAATTGGTTGTGGAAATTCAATAATGGCGGTGGTCAAAAAGATAGCACGGCTAACGATAATTTAATTGCTACATCTTCAAATCCATCCGCTAGTGGTGATACTGGTTATCTTTTGAAATGGCCTAGTACAACCTTAGCAGCTGGTGAGGTAGCTCATTATAGCTCAACTATTGGTGCTACCATCTCCCCATACGCTTTCCCAATTGCTCAGAAAACATATACTAATGAAACACGTTCTGATGGTACTAACAGGGTTGGAGATAAATTAAAATTTTCTCTAAAAATGCAAAATGATGGTATTAATAGTACTTTCAATTTTAATAACATAAAGGATTCTATCCCTGCTGGATTACAAATTGATCCTAATTCATTTAAAAAAATTATAACTACTGTTACTAACGGTAATAATTCTTCCACGACTTCAACCGTTTCATCTTCAGATGCCTACAATTCAGAGAACAATGAAGTTAACTTTTCCCCTGGATACCAATTAAAAGATAATCAAAAATATACACTCACATTTGAGGCTACGATTACAAATGATGCTAGTGGCAAGATGCTTACAAATACGGGTCTATTTTACGGATATGATCCAAATGCATACAGTACTAATCAAAAATATCAAGATTCTGTAAATATCCCCGTAGAGAACTCCAAATTTGGCTACACTTTCACCAAACAAATAAAAAAGTCTACCGACACTGATTATTCATCTAATGTCAAAGGCAGTGCTGGTGATCAAGTAGATTATAAAATTAACTATAACGTTTTAAGTGGCAGTAATTACACGAGTAGTTTAGCAAATGGTGCAACAATAACTGATTCTTTACCAGACGGACTTCACTTAAAGGCAAATTCAGTCAATTATACGAATGGCTCCGGCACCCAAACTATCACTAATGGCAATTCCCTAAATGATCTTGCACTAGGAACAATGGCCCCCGGACAAACGGGTACATTAACATTCAGCGCTATTATTGACAAAAGTACTGCTGGAACTATTGATAATCACGCTACTGTTAATAACGCTAAAAATAGTTTAGGAATCTCTCTTGGTGACATGACTTCATCAATTGCAACAATTAATGTTCAAGACTCTGAAAGTTTTCTTTCAGTACCAAATATCGATTTTGGATCTGTTAATATGGATGGAAAAGAAAGAACAATTAATAATGTTGCTTCTAATGGTGGTTTAAGGGTCGCTCATCCAAATACTAACAAATATTTAGTCAAGGTTTCCTATAACAATTTGGCCTCTGGAAAAATGGTCAATAGCAACGGTGATTCTATCTCTAATGGCAATTTAGATTCCAGTGGCAATGGTTTGCTTTACATTAAACAAAGAACATCATCAATTAGTGATATTGGTAAATTCGTACCTATTCTTTCAACTGGTACACCAATCCAAACTGATGAATTCACTGGTGGAAGTTCTAATACTGATCTATCCGGATATGTTGGTGTAGGTGATTGGCAAATTAAATTGGGTTCAAATACTAAGAACGGATCGTATAAAGGTACATTAACTTGGAGTATCGATGACTCTATTACCAACAATTAAGCAAATATGAAATAGAATACAATTTCTTCTGTATAGAAAATTCCTCATGTAACAACCATTCTTTTGGTGGTCGTCACATGGGGAATTTTTATATTACTTATTAAACGATGTTTTGGTTCTACGATAATAATAAACTTGCTAAAATCTCTGGTTTAATTTTTCCTAAATTAGCCGCTAAATCTACTTTGGACAATGCCTGGATTAATGATTCTTTATTAAACTCAGTTTTCACCAAGGCTTTTTCAATCAAGCTAATATCTCCGCCAGTGATGAAATCCCCATAGATTCGGATATCTGAAATACGATTGTCTTGCAACGAAAAGTTAAAGGCCACTGTTCCAATATCATAATGCTTAGAAACATAATGCGTAAAACCGGGATTCTTACCATAATTCCACTCTTCAGTATCATATTTATCCTTCAAACGTGATTCGATCACATTCCAGTCGTGATCATTCAAAGTGTAAGTTTCGATATCAGAAATTTTATCAACATGATAGATTCGTTTGAGTAGTTCTTCTTTAAATTGATTAGCATTCATACTTCTAAAAGGTTCATCAAGATTTGGTTTGATATTAGTGATTCGTTTGTTAACTGATTTAACACCTTTCGACTCCAATTTATCTTGTTCAGGTGTCAAAACTTTGCTAGCAGTATCCATATCTAAATCAAACATCAATGTTCCACCGGCAGCGTATGAATCACCAACTTTAAACATTGTCATGCCAGAGAACTTCTTCCCATCGACAACAATATCATTACGACCATGCATTTCTACACCAGTCGCCCCCATATCGTGGAGAGCATCAATGATTGGTTGAGCAAAATAAGCATAATCACCGAAATGCCCATCATCACCGATAACAATATTTTCAAAAATCAAATTACCATAATCATGATAAACAGCGCCACCACCAGAAGTTCTTCTAACTAACTGTAGTTTATGTTCCTTGAGATATGGGAAATTGACCTCAGCATAGGCATTTTGATGTACACCAACGATCACTGAAGGATTATTAATATATAAAATTAAACCGTGTCCTGGTAAACGCAAGTCATTAACTAAATAATTATCTAAAGATTGATTAACAATAGCATCGTAAACAGGCTTTCCATTTTTTGATGTATCAATAAAAAACATAGAATTCACTCCTTTTTTCTCAATTGCTTTTTACATTGTAAACCCTTTCAGCACAATTAGGAGGAAATCTGAAAAAAATCCCCCATTTTCTCTAGTTTTTAATGAAGATATAATTTTATAAATACTCTCATTATTCTCAAAAAACCTAAAAAAACTATATATTTTTAATCATTTAATTGTTTTTTAAGATAAAATAAACGTAAAAGATCATGGAAAATAATTTATTACATATTAGTTAAAAGGGGGAACAATGAGAATGAAAAAACTTATCAGAGCCCTATCACTTATTTTCACAATATTATTTATTTTTCTCTTAACCTCAACCAAAATAGCAAATGCTGCTAATGCAAATAATTTTGATGATGGTATTAGTAATTGGGGGTCCTACACCAATCCTTCTGCACAATTTAATACATTATCTATGGGTATTAAGGGTCTTAGTCTGGGCTATTCCTTTGGTTTAACTCAAGATACTAGTGGAAAGGTTTTTCAAGGACATACCAGTTCTGACAGTGACTTTTTAAAGCCAACCGTTACTACTGGTTCTAATTCATCATACTTTTCTAAGATAAATGAATTTATTGATGATAATGGAACATATAGAAATGCTCTTTTTCAAGGTCAATCTAATTCTTCTACTGTAGCTACTCAAGGTGTTTCCTTCACTTCACCTGACTTTATGATTGTTCCTTCAGACAATACGTCATCAAAAATTTATTCCAGTAATTTTGCACTTTTAGGTAGCAACTTTAACAATAATGGTAATACTGGACTTACTAATAAGAAATTTTATGCCGCCAATCTAGGAAAAGATGCCAATGGTAATGATCGTTATGCTTATAAAATCATTGGTGATTTTACTAGAAATGAAAATTCAGACAATAATGGAACATATAATCTTCAAGCTGAAATCCTATTAAGACCTTCTCCTACTAATAACGCCATTGTTCAAAGGGAATTATATTTATACAATCCGAATAATAACTCGCAAAAGTTTACAGTTTTATTCGGTGAAGATACAAGTATGAAAAATGGGTACAGCCTTCCAGATAGTGTTCCTGTTTATGATCTTGGTAGTAAACGTGGTGTCTATGTCGATAGTGATGGATACAATGGTCACAACTATCGGCTATATGTTACTAACGAAGTCTCCGATGGCTTTAATTCCTATACTGGACAATCTAAATCAGGCTCAGCCGTTAATTGGGTAGATGCCTTTTCCAATAAAATTGTTTCTGGAACTGGTGCCGAAACACAGAATAATCCTACGGGTACTCAATTATCTGGATTTGGTGATTCAGCCTACACTTTAAAATGGAGTCCTACAACCTTAGGACCTTACCAAACTGCCCATTACAGTTCCACTTTTGGTGTTGCTGCCAGTCCTGTTTCAGTTCCAACTGCAACCAAAACCTACAAAAATGAATCCAGATCTGACGGCACTAATCATATCGGTGACAAATTAAAATTCACTTTAAAAATGATCAATAATGGTTATAGCGCCAGCTGGAGCTATCAAAAACTAACCGATGAAATCCCTACTGGGCTTCAAATTGATCCCAACTCCATCAAGCAATCAAGTAACGGCGGTACCGCCAGCAGTCTTGTGCCAGGTGACTACGATTCTGATCAACACACCTTGACTGTTTATCCCAATACCACTTTAACGGATCAAAAATATACTACAATTACCTTTGAAGCTAGTATTGTTAAAAGTGCTCTTAATAATTTAAACAGTGATGGTGCTATTACTAATAAGGCTACATTCACTGGTACTGATACCGGTAATGGCGAAACTTCGAGTAAAGATTTTGACGCCTCCGTTGATATACCAATTCAACAACCTAGCTTTAATTATTCATTTTCAAAAAAAGTTCTGAATGTCACTAACGGAGATACTGATTATAAAACTAGCGTCAATGCCAAAAAGGGCGATACCGTTAGATTCAAATTGCTTTATACAGTTGCTTCAAGCAGCAAAGATACTCTAGTCAGTGGTGCCAAGATGACTGATGACTTACCTGCCGGTCTTGAATTCACTTCTTCTTCTAAATATGCCGAAGTTACTGGTCCAGATAACTATACTTATAAAGATGATTTCAACGATGGTGGTTTGGGTATTGGTAATGTCACTCAAGGTACGAGCGTCACAGTCATTTTCGATGCTAAAGTTACTGCTTCAACTGCGGGAAAAGTAACTAATACTGCTACTGTCAGTGGCGGAACAACTAGCGCTAATGAAACTCCTGGTGACATGATATCTGATGGTGCTGACATAAACATTCAAAATGTTGATTCTATTACCAGTACACCTAGTTCTATCGACTTTGGTGCCGTCAATATGTATGGCGAATCTGCTACTTTAACGAATAAAAGTACTGTTGGAGAATTAGTCGTAACTCATCCAGACACCAACGATTTCAACGTTAACGTAGCCTATGACAACGATAATGAAGGCACTAAAATGAAAAATAACAATAACGATTCCCTCTCAACTGACGGTTCTGGCCTACTCTTTATTAAACAAAGAACTAATTCTGCCACTGATAAGGGTACATGGACGCCTTTACTTCCAGGAGGAACGCCGATTCAAACAGAATCCTTTAAAGGTAATCAGCAAACCTTGAATCTATCAAATTACGTTGGTGTCGGCGATTGGAAGATCAAGCTTGCACCCGAAACGACGATTGGTACTTACCATGGAACATTGACTTGGACTTTAAGTGAATCAGTTTAGAAAATCGTAAAAAAGATTAAGTTTCCTTAATAATGACTACACTAATAAAACAATTTGTTATTCTTATCTCGTAGGAATCAGTTGTTTTTATAAAAAAAGAGTCGCTCACAAATGTGAACGGCTCTTTTTTTGCCTTAAATCGCTTTAGATAAAACCCAATCATTAACATCCCCATGGCTCAAATTAACATGTTTAACTGAACGAACGGAGAAATTGTTCTTCTTATAAAACTTAACATTTTTCTTAGTATTAGTTTCCAAAATAATATTTCGATAACCAATTTTTTTAACGTACGGACTAATGTGATTGTTGAGCATCTTACTACCGATACCTTGACCACGTAAACTTTTATCCACGGCCAAATATTCAACAACACATTTTCTTTTACCTTTGACTTTATCGAATAGATCTTCAAACTTAAAGATATCGAATGCATTGAAACCATTGAATCCGCTCTTAATAATTTCCGGTATTAATTTCAAACCGTCCATCGACAGATAATCCCAATTATTGATTTGTCTGCCTTGATTGAATTCAATTAGAGCCACTGCTCTAGGCGTTCCCTTTCCGTCAGCTCCAACATAAACCAAACCTTTTTTCATAAATACATTAACTTCTAAGGCAAAATATTTACGCATTAATTTATCAAACTTAGCGCTTGATCTAAACTCCTGTGGAAACATATTCCTTGTTGTTATGTATTCTCTAAATGATTCTACTAGTAAATTTATTATCTGGGGTTTATCACTGTTCAACCCGCTTCGAAAATCCAAAAATATGACCTCCTTATTAAGTCATGTTTATATAATAGCCACTTCTATACTGATTGTCCATCAATAGCGACCAATTATAAAATATTTATATGCCAAAAGTAGATTTTGTTATATATATTTAACAGAAAAGTTAGATTAAAGTATTAGACATTAATATAGAAGCATAGTACCATTATCAGTAATGTGAGATTTCAAGTTCATAACTGGCCGATATCTAAGTTCTTCTTAGAATATCGGCTTTCTTATAATCAACTACTATCAACAGATGGTAGTTTTTTTGAACTCAAATAACTTATGGGGAGGGGAATTATGGGAAAGAACAAAAAATCAATCTACATTCTTGTATTCAGTAACTTTTTAATTTGTTTAGGTATCGGCCTAGTTATTCCGGTCACACCTTTCATTAAAAATGAATTTCATTTCAGTACATCACAAATGGGAGTAATGACTTCACTGTTTGCCTTTGCACAATTCGTTGCATCACCAATTGTTGGTAAAATGTCTGACAAAATCGGTCGTAAACCAGTCATTGTTTTCGGATTATTCACATATATGATTTCTGAATTCATTTTTGCGATTGCAACAACCTTACCGATTTTCAATCTTTCTCGTATCATCGGTGGATTATCGGCAGCAATGGTTATTCCTACTTCTATGGCATTGGGATCTGATTTAACTACTTTAAAAGACCGTGCTAAAGTTATTGGTTGGCTTTCTGCTGCCTTTAGTGGTGGATTAATCTTAGGGCCTGGTCTTGGCGGTATCCTAGCTGGTATCACTTATAAGACACCCTTCTGGGTTGCTGGTGTCTTAAGCATCACTAGTGCTATCTTTACTTACTTCTTCTTAAAAGAAGACAAAGAGGTCCTTGAAGCCGAGGAAGCTGAGGCTGAAAAGAAAGCTCAACAAAAAGGCTCAATCAGAGCAATTCTTACTTTGCCAATGGTTATGCTTTTTGGAATGATCTTAGTTTCATCATTTGGTCTACAAGGATTCGAAAGTATTTATAGTATTTACGTTAATCAGGTATTTGATTTTGGTTTAGGGACTATTGCCCTAGTATTAACTTTAAACGGAATTATTTCCTTAATTTTACAAGTCGCAGCTTTTAACTGGATCATCAATAAAATCGGTGAAATGCGTCTAATCAGTATTGCATTCTTATTGAGTGCTATCTGTGTCTTTTGGATAACTCAAGCCCATTCACACATCGAAGTTATCGTTGCTACGTTAGTTATCTTCTCATCATTTGATCTATTAAGACCTGCCATTACCACTCTTCTAACTAAATCAAGTCGTTCTAACCAAGGATTGATCAATGGTATGAATATGTCATTAACTAGTGTCGGAAATGTTATTGGACCCTTGATGTCTGGTGCTTTGATGGATTGGAATACACACTATCCATACTTAGTCGTAACGTTTATCTTGGCAGCTTCATATCTATTAACTTTTGTTGTCAGAAGGCATCCAATCGTTCCAGCTGAATAGTAAAAAGGACAGTATCTATAAAAGAGCATTCGAGTATATAAAATACTTGAATCTTTTAACAGATATTGTCCTTTTTTATTAAAAAATTATTTTTGTCTTCTTTTGATTATCGTATAACTCAACCACTGACACAAAATGATTAAAACTAGAAAAATTCCTAAAATACCTAGACTAACCATTCTGATCTGTGGGGTTTGAGTTACCCCAGTGCCATCAACTTTTCTTAGCAAAATAAAAATCACACCTATAACAAATATAATTAACCAAATAAAATTAATTATTCGCCAAATTTTCATCTGTTTCCCCCCTTACCAATAACAGAATACTACTACTTTTCCTCAAAAAAAATGACCAACTGCAAAAGCAATTGATCATTTTCTATTTTTTAAACCAAACCTTGAGCAAGCATTGCTTTAGCGACTTTTTCAAATCCGGCAATATTGGCTCCGGCTTGGAAATCCTTGCCTAGATCATATTCTTTATCAGCAGCAGCAGTTTTATCATAAATATCTTGCATGATGTCTTGCAACTGTCCGTCAACATCTTCAAAACTCCAAGATAGTCGTTCACTATTTTGACTCATCTCCAAAGCCGATACAGCTACACCACCAGCATTGGCTGCTTTGGCAGGTCCATAAATAATTTGATTATCTTTATAAACCTTAATAGCTTCAGTATTACTTGGCATGTTAGCACCTTCAGCAATATACTTAACGCCATCTTTAGCAATTAGTTGAGCTTTCTTACCATCAATTTCATTTTGAGTAGCACATGGTAAAGCAATATCATAATCAATACTCAAATCCCAAACTGAACCTTCAAAGTACTGAGCCGTTTTGATTTTATCAGCATATTCTTTAATTCGAGCACGTTCAACTTCTTTAATTTGTTTAACTGTTGCTAAATCAATTCCATTCGAATCATATATATAACCATTTGAATCAGAAACAGTTACTACTTTAGCACCCTTTTCTTGGGCTTTTTGCAAAGCGTAAATTGCTACATTTCCAGCACCAGAGATCTTAACTACTTTATTCTTCAAAGTATCATTTTGATCTTTTACTAAGGCATCCAAGTAGTAAATCAAACCAAAACCAGTAGCTTCAATTCTAGCTAATGAACCGCCATATTGCAATCCTTTACCTGTTAAAATACCATTTTGTGATCCATTCAAACGCTTGTATTGACCATACAAGTAGCCGATCTCGCGTCCACCAACACCGATATCACCGGCGGGAACATCAAGATCTGGACCAATATGTTTTTGGAGTTCCGTCATAAAACTTTGACAAAAACGCATAATCTCTAAATCAGATTTACCTTTAGGATCAAAATCAGAACCACCCTTGCCACCACCAATGGGCAACCCTGTTAAACTATTTTTTAAAATTTGTTCAAAACCTAAAAATTTAACAATACTCAAATTAACACTAGGATGGAAACGTAAGCCACCCTTATAAGGTCCAATAGCGGAATTAAATTGCACTCTAAAACCTCGATTAATTTGGAAGTTTCCTTTGTCATCTTGCCAAGGAACTCGGAATTGAATCACACGTTCAGGCTCAACCATCAGGCCCAAGATATTTGCTTTAATATATTCTGGATGTTTCTTTAAAACAGGTTTCAAACTATCTATAACAGTAAAAACTGCTTCCTGAAATTCTGATTGATCAGGATCTCTACTAATAATCTTCTCTTTTAGACCTTTAATATAAGTCTCGACATCTGTCATAAAACAACCTACCTTCTATAAAAGTAACGATTCATCCGTATATTTAATAACCCATTAAATAATAAGATTGATATTATTATATCCCTTTATTAGAATTAATAACTTTAAATTAGAAAATTATTTAACTTGAATATTACTTTATCCAAATCAATTGTTCTTCTTTCTCATTATTCCCTCGGTCAATATCTGTAAAATTTAGCTTAAAATCATTTTGCCGATAAAAACTACGAGCAGCCAGATTTTTTAAATAAACATCGAGTATCAATTGATCATAATTTTGCTTTAAGTAATTCAACAATTGTCTACCAATTCCTTGATTTCGATATTTTTTATCAACAAAAATTCCTGCAATATAATCATCTTTTAAACCTACAAAGCCTTTGATATTACCTTCAACATAAACAAATATATCCGCTTGTTGGAACTGTTCTTTGACTTCATTTAAGTGATCAAGCCAATAATTTTTATCAACAAAATCATGTGCATCAAGATTTCCCTGCAACCAAATCTGTCCTATTCGATCAAGTTCTTTTTTTTGCATTCTTCTAATCATATTTGCCAATCACCTTTTAATTTGCTAGAATAATTTTAAATTAATCAACACCGCCGGGTGTCATTTAAAAAAGTACTCTTACCAATTCCATTAGGCCAAAGAAGGAATTGCTAGGGGTACTTATTTTTTTGGAGGAAAATATTATGAATTGGATCTATTTAATTACTGCCGGACTTTTTGAAGTCGTTTGGGCAACTACCATGAAATTAAGCCATGGATTTACTAAGTTAAACTACACCATCTTAACTATTGTAGGATTAGCTTTGAGCATGGGGTTATTAGCTTTAGCTGTCAAAAAGATGCCTATGAGTCTAGCCTATCCAATTTGGACTGGCGTGGGAGCAGTTGGCTCTATTATTGTCGGCGTATTTCTTTTCGGCGATAAAATGTCCCCTCTAACTTGGGTCTTTGTTGTTCTTTTATTAGTTAGTATTATCGGAATCAAGTTCACTTCTGGTAGCTAAGTATCCCTTCGATACAAGAGAATCGTATAATAGCTACCTACGATCAATAACAATGCCGGTACAAACCAAATCGTTCTTAAGAAGAACCATTTTTGCAATAAGGCCGAAACCACTGCTCCACCAGAAAATCCTAAAACTAATTCAAAATAGGTTTTGGACACAGTTATGTTATTACTACGTCGATGATAAAAATATTCAACAAACGCTATTATGGCTTTTTTCAAATTACCGGTTGAGAAAACATTGTTGTATCCTAAACCTTCAATCTGATCAAAGGAAACATTTTGCATTGCCATTACAAACGCCAACAATGGCACGACGTATAAATTGGAAACAGTTTTTGGTAAAAAACCTACTATAATACAGATAATAAATTCTGCTACCAAACTAGTTAAACGCCAATAATGACTACGATTATTTTTATGTTTCAAAATTTCTACTGCAATGATTCCTAAACAGAAGAAAAACATCGTTGCAATTTTTGTTACAATTCCTGGCAAGTTGTGTCTAGCAATATCGACACTCAAAAAAACAATGTTTCCTGTTTGTCCAGCTGCCAAAACATGACCACGTTGTACAAAAGTGTAAGCATCTATAAAGCCACCAATAAAAGTTAAACCAATTGCAATTTCTCGCAATTGGAATAATTTAAAACTTTGAAATCTCTTCATTTCAATCCTTCTTCAATTCCATCTAATACAATCATCTTACCAAAACAAACTAATTTCAGTCATTATTTTATCAGCACCAATTAATGACAACGCTTTCGTTATGAGTTATGCTTTAGTCAAAGTTGAAAGGATGCGATACTATGTTGACACCTGAAGATATTAATCAAGAAATCAAGGAATATAATGAAGCTAAATTAGAAATCATTCGTCAAAATCCTTGGTTGATTCCTGCATCAATTGCTCTAATGACCATCCCTATGGCAGTTTCAATTCATGGATTTTGGAAAAACGCCCAATTAAAAAAGCGCCTTAAGATTGAACGTGAAAAAACTAAGCAATTACAAAATGGAAAAAACAGTCTCCCCAAGATTCGTCCTTTCCATAATTTTTAACAAAATAAGAACGGTATCTGTTAATAGATACTGTTTTTTTATTATCTAATTTTGAAATAATTAATAAAGTAATAAATCAATTCAGAACAATAAGAAAATTGATTCAGTAGTAAAATTCTTATTGTGGAAGACAGTTCTACACTATAAACGAATATAGGAAAGAACCTAATTTATTTTGTGGTAGCACTTTTTTTATTAATCCACTATCATAGAAATATATTTAATCGGGGGGATATTATGAAAAAAGCAACCTTGTTATTAGCTTTAACCCTTTTGGGGCTACCATTATTTTCTACAACTGTTCAAGCTGCCGCAGCACCAAAAGCTAAAAATTTAACTTCAATTACACAAAGCGTTAACCACGCTTCACCAGATACACCCATCATCTTTTCACACCGTGGCAGTCCTTACAACAATCCGGACCACTCTTACAGTGGCTATAATCAAGCTATCAAAGATGGCAGTCAATATATCGAACAAGACGTTTGGCTTAGCAAAGATAATAAGCTTTACG
The DNA here is from genome assembly GCF_003967595.1 of Companilactobacillus musae. GTDB lineage: Bacteria > Bacillota > Bacilli > Lactobacillales > Lactobacillaceae > Companilactobacillus > Companilactobacillus musae. Next base: position 193,817 of record NZ_BIFW01000004.1, read on the forward strand.
TGTCTCATGATGATAATCTAAAAAAATCCACCGGTCATAATGTGACTATTTCAAACTCAACTTCCAGCAAAATCAACAAAGTAAAATTGCATAACGGCGAAAAGATCCATCAACTTAAAGATGTCTTCAAAAGATATGGAAAAAAGGTTCACTATATAATAGAAACAAAAAAGAATGCCGGCGATAATACTGATACTGAAAAAGCTCTGGTTAAAGAACTAAAAAATTATAAAATGACTAAAAACGTTATTTTTCAAGACTCAAGTTTACCCGGTATCGAAGATTTCCATAAATCTTTGAAAAATATACCTACCCTATGGCTACTGGACTCTGTGACCGAACGACAATATAGTGAACAAATTGAAAATGCTCCACGTTATATTAAATTTATTTCATTAAAATTAGATCAGTGGACTCCTAAACTAGTCAAATTAGCTCATAAAAACGGCTTTAAAACTAATGGTTGGATTCTCAATACTTATAACGATAATTATGATGCACTAATTACACTAAAACTAGACAGTGTATTCACCAACAACACCAAAGAAACTTCTAAATTAATAGATCGGTGGAAATAATAATGATTCCTGACCGTATGGTTTTTTCACAAAAAGTTTGTTACACACCTCTAGTATTTGAACGAGTTAATAAGAAATTAAAGACAGATTTCTCAATAGCCGAGATCAAATCAATAGTTCAAAATATCATCAACGATTCTACAACTAAAATAACCAAAACAGGTAAAAATTATTACTTACTAAATAAACAAGTTGAATTAGTAATTAATTCATATAACTATCGTTTGATAACTGCCAATAAAAAGAAAATATCTTAAATCAAAAAAGCGTCTATCTTAAAGATCAAACTTCAGATTTTACTCTGGAACTGATCATTAGATAGACGTTTTTTTATACTTTATTTTATACAACTAAAAATCTTAATTACACTCCAAATTAGTAAATATATTAATCCGGAGCAACAAAGAAAATGGGCTCAGTAGTGAAATTCTACTAACCTCACATAGTGAGGTTAGTAGAAGACCGAGCTTGAAGACTGTTGGCAGCGCCAAGAGGCTCCAAGTCATGCCCACTACGTTCCAACCCAATTTTCTTTGTTGTGGATAATGGCATCCCTCAAAAAACTTTTTACTTTTCGATTCCTTTTCCGACGTAAACATTTTCAAGAATTTGTTTTAATTCTGAGATTAATGGTTCCTTAGGGTTAGTGAATGAGAATTGATCACCAAAGGCTTGTTCTGACAATGAATCTAGACGTTTATCAAAATCATCTTTTTCAATGTAGTTATCCTTAAGGCTCAACTTGATACCAACGGCATGAGCAAGATCAATGATTCTCTTAACTAAAGCATCCTTCAAAGCTCTTTCATCTTTGCCTGTTAAACCAACATAACTGGCAATAGCAGCATAATCTGAATCAGCTCTGAAACTTTCATACTTAGGCCACATAGTCATCTTTGTAGGCTGCTCGAAGTTATAGTTAATAACTTGTGGCAAAGCAATAATTGATGCTAAACCATGTCTGATTCCATATGCATTAGTCAAAACATCAGTGATTGAATGACCAACACCAGCAAAGGCATTACCGAATGAAATACCAGCTAATGTTGAAGCATTGTGCATTTCGGCTTGAGCATTTTTATCACCCTTGACTGCTTTTTCGAGGTTATCAAAGACTAACTTGGCAGCTTGTAATGCGTATGGTCTTGTATAATCAGAAGCCATATTTGCTACATATGATTCAATAGCATTATTCAAAACATCCATTCCAGATTCAGCCATAATATCTTCTGGCATTGTTTCTACAAATTGTGAATCAATAATAGCAACATCTGGAGTTAAAGCATAATCAGCGATTGGGTACTTTGTACCAGTCTTAGTATCAATAATTGAACTGAATGGAGTTACTTCAGCACCAGTTCCAAAGGTTGTTGGAATAGCCACAAATTGTGCTTTTTCAGGCTTAGGGAACTTGTAAGTACGTTTTCTAATATCAATAAATCCTTGTTTAGCACCAAATAAGTCAACATCTGGATGTTCATAGAAGAGCCACATATCTTTGGCAGTTTCCATTGTTGTTCCGCCACCTAAAGCAATAATAGTGTCGGGCTTAAACAAGTTCATTTGAGTAACTCCACGTTGAACAATATCAGTTGTAACAATATTATCAACATCGGAGAACATAGAATATTCAACATGCACCTTACTACGTTTAAGTTCATCAGTAATTGTATCAACATAACCTAATTGAACCATTACTGGATCACAGACGATGAAAGCTCTCTTCATACCTTGAAGATCTTCAAGATAACGAACTGAAGTCTTTTCATAGTAAACTCTTGGTTGTTTAATCCATTGCATGTTATTTCTCCGTTTAGCGATTGTCTTAATATTAAGCAAATCAAATGAAGATACATTATGAGAAATAGAATTCTTCCCCCATGAACCAGTACCAAGAGTAAGTGATGGAATCATTTCATTGTAAAGATTACCAATACCACCAATAGCAGCAGGAGTATTAACTAGTACACGACTAGCTTTCATCTTGATACCAAATTCAGTGGCCAAATCTTCATCCATAGTATGAATACCAACAGTATGTCCTAGACCACCAAAATGCAATAATTCGTCAGCCTTTTCGAAGCCTTCTTTATGACCGCTAACTTTATAAACTGACAAAACTGGTGAAAGTTTTTCAGCTGAAAGTGGCTCGTCTGGACCAACCTTGCTTAATTCGACGCCAAGTACTTTAGTATCAGCTGGCACTTTGATACCAGCCAATTTAGCAATATTGAGAGCTGATTGTCCAGCAATTGGACCCTTAACTCCACCTTCTGGTCTAAACATTGCTTCTGATAACTTCTTATAGTCACTCTTCTTAATAAAGAAGACTTTGTTCTTTTCAAATAGATCTTTAACTTCATCGTAAATATCAGCATCAATAATGGCACTATTTTCAGCGGCACAAACCATACCATTATCAAATGTCTTAGAAATCATAATATCATTAACAGCACGTTTAACATTTGCTGTCTTTTCAATATAAGCAGGACCATTACCAGGACCAACACCTAAAGCAGGCTTTCCAGTTGAATAAGCGGCCTTAACCATACCTGGACCACCAGTAGCTAGAACACTAGCAACGCCTTCGTTATTCATCAAATATGAAGTAGCATCAATACTTGGTTTTTCGACCCATTGAATAACTCCCTCAGGAGCTCCAGCATCAACTGCAGCCTTCAACATAACTTTGGCAGCAGCAACAGAACATTTTTGTGCTTGGGGATGGAATCCAAAAATAATCGGATTACGTGTCTTCAAGGCAATCAATGATTTAAACATTGTTGTTGAAGTAGGATTTGTAACTGGTGTAACACCGGCCAAAACACCTAGTGGTTCAGCAACTTTGATTAAGCGATGTTCCTTGTCGTTCTCAATGATACCAACGGTTTTATCACGTTTAATTGAATGCCAAATCTCTTCTGTGGCATACATATTTTTAATAACTTTATCTTCGACTAAGCCACGACCAGTTTCTGCATAAGCTAACTTAGCTAATTCAAAACTAGCATTTAAACCGGCAATCGCCATTTGATGAACAATGTGATCAACTTGTTCTTGAGTAAAACTATCCATGATGTCTAAAGCCTTATGAGCTTTAGCGACCATAGCATCAATAACAGGTTTTACATCTTCTTTTTTATCGGGTTTTGCAGCAACCTTTGTATCTTTGGAACCTTTCAACATTTGATTACCTCCAAGATTTAAAATCGTTTGTTAACTAATTCACGTTTTATCTTATCACTGTGTGAATTATGTTCAAGCATTTTAATCTAAATAATCCATGTAAACGTATCCACGTTGATATATCAACACGTAGTGTGATAATTACATCTATTTTTGCTTTTTCACATCATAATTTTCGGTATTTTTATTGTGAATAATTCTTCACATGCTAGTCTAATAAGGCCTTTTTAAGTTCACAAAAAAAGAGCTGAAACGGATTTCAGCCCTAGCTTGTGAAACATTTTTTTATCTAAACATGGTCTTCGTAGCACGAGCCATGATCTTAGGATCCTTCTCGTAATGGTGCATTGGCGTCATTTCTGACAATGGAATATTCAAGAATGTGTAGACGGCACGTTGTGCAGCTCTAAAGGAATATTGCTCCGTAAAGACCATATCAAATGGTTGTTCAGCAAATTGACTAATAAATGCTAAGTTCTTACTATGCTTTGGAACAACATCAGGACGATCGCCAACTGCTCTTTGATTGAACAAAGCACTAGCATATGGCATATGAACTGGAATTACATTAACAATGCTATCCATAATTTCTTGTTTATGGTTAGCAATATTATCCTTACTTGGATCAACTGCTGCCAAATGGCCAAGGAACTCTTCAAGCATTTCTTTACCAGTCATTTCAATAATTGGTTTTTGAACGTAATCACCATTTCTTCTTGGATACATGAAGTAACCCCAGAAGACTGATTCATTAGGTTTTTGACTCTTAAAGTGAGGTTGATGGTGAACAACAATAGACATTAGTGATGTACTGTGAATCCAAGTATTCAAGGCATTACCAGGTTCTTGTTGAGTAATTCTAGCAATTTGGTTGAGTAAATAATGATTATTAGTTGTCACTGTGAAACTCATCCACTCACTTTGAGTTCGATCATTGAAGAATTTGTCTGGATTTCCTAGTGAATAGAACTTCTCAGATGCCTTCTTCCAAAGCTCAGCACTTGGTGCGTATTCCATATTCTCTTTAACAGGTGTATCAAAATCACCAATAGACGAACTGTCAGTAATTGAACCATTAGTATCAAAGACTAGGTCATTTTCATCAATATCAATATGACCTTCTTTATTATCATTATCGACCTCTTCATACTTAATACCAGTTACGATGATATCATCTTGTAAAGGTGTATCTTTGAATTCCAAATCTGTAACTTTACGGTTGTTAATAAAGGTTACGCCACGATCCTCAAGATACTTACGCATTGGCAAAATAATACTCTCATATTGATTATAAGGCGTTCTTGTGACACCTTCCAAAGTATTGATACGACTAAATTCTAGAATCATACGATTCATGTAACGACGTAGTTCCATAGCTGAACTTGAACGTTTGAAGGCAAAGGTGGTTTGCCACATGTACCAGAAATTAGTTGTAAAGAAACCAGGAGTACTTGCAAACCATTCAGCAATACTGATGTTATTAAGTGTCTCTTCTTTACTCTCCGGCATCAACATTAATTTACTCAATAAATAACGTTCTTTGTTAGTAAATTGCATATGTTTATAGTTATCTTTATTTGGTTTAACACGTGGGCCATTTTCATCAATCAAACGACCAACATCATGTGTTGGATGAGCATGATCGAAATTCAAAATATCATCAGTAACAGTTTGACCAGGGTGATCCAAAGATGGAACTGAGCGCAATAGATCCCAGAGATTTTCGTATGTTTCCTCATTCAACATACGACCACCCTTAGCTAAATAACCCTTACTATTAGATAAAGCTTGATTGCTATATTCATTTTCATAATCTTTAACTAAAGCACCATCGTTAGCACCATGTGTTTCTAGTCCCATCATAGTGATTTGATCACCATTGAAGCCTCCGTCACGAATCAAATAGATACCAGCGGCCAAATTACCAATACCAGTACCAATCATGTAGGCTTTTCTTGTCATATTAACTACCTCCATTCAATTCTTACTATCTCATCTATACACCTTAAATATAGCAGTTCCCAATTAAAAGTAAAGGTTTTCATTGCGATATTTTCAATATTTTTAATCTAGTTTTTGTTAAAAAAACAGTGTCCATTAAGAAGTATTCAAGTTAGTAAAATACCTGAAATTCTTAATAGACACTGTTCTTTTGTTTTATTACCTAAAATTTAAAATTAATCACTGTATTTCGTCAAACGAATAACATCACGAACAATCATTCGCTCCTCATCAGTAGGAACAACCATTACAGTAATAGCTGAATCTTTAGTACTAATGACACGAGTACCATCGCCGTTTTCATTTGCTTCTTTATCAATTTTTACACCCATATAGTTAAAGCTATTGGCAATATCCGCACGGATTTCAGCATTTTTAGCCCCTGTTCCCGCGGTAAAGATAATTACATCCGCTCCAGCTAAAAGAGCAATATAAGAACCAATATACTTTACAATACGGTTAACGTAAATCTTGATTGCTAGATCGGAACGATCATTTTCTTCTCTGGTTGCTAGTAAATCACGCATATCTGGAGAAACGCCAGAAATACCTAGCAATCCTGATTTAGTATTCAAAATTTTAACCATTTCAGTTGGATCAGCTATCTTTAATTTTTGCATCAAATAAGCCACTAGCGATGGATCAATATCACCAGATCTAGTACTCATAGTAATACCTGCCAATGGTGTAAAGCCCATTGAAGTATCAACAGACTTACCATCTTCAATAGCATCGATAGAAGCACCACTACCCAAATGACATGAAATAATCTTTAAGTCATTCAATGGCTTATGCAAATAGTCGGCTGCAGCTTGTGAGACATATCTATGACTAGTACCATGAGCCCCAAATTTACGAACACCATATTTTTCATAATATTCGTAAGGAATACTATACAAGTAATTGACTGGGTCCATTGTCTGATGAAATGACGTATCAAAAACAGCCACTTGTGGCACATCTGGAAGAATCTTTTCAAATGCTTCAATACCAGCAGCTTGTCCAGGATTATGCAAGGGTGCAAATTCAGAAAGATTCTTGATCTGTTGAACGACACGAGGCGTCACAACAGCCGAATCCTTAAAGATGCTTCCTCCGGCAACCACTCGATGACCAACCCCGGTAATTTCATCATAATTACCAATAATCTTCAAATCGATCAATTTATCGAGCATCTTATTAACAGCAGTAGTGTGATCAGGAATATCACCCATCTCACTAATCTTCTTGCCATTAAACTCCACTTCAAAGACAGAGTCAGAAAGGCCCAAACGATCAACCATCCCTTTAGCAACAACTTTTTCATCAGGTACTGTATATAGTTTCCACTTCAGTGTAGAGCTACCAGAATTAACGGCCATGATTTTAGACATATAATCTCACCTAACCTTTAAAATTTTTAGCCCAGTCTTGTAACTGGTCCTTAAACCCTTCAAATAATTTTGGATTATTGGTATCTGGTATTGTGCCCATCAAAACATTTCCAACTTGCTTAGCATTATTGCCATGCTTTTGTAGTACAACAATTGCTTTTTGTGCCTCTTTCGAAGCAAACAAAGTTGCAGGTAGATCCAATACAGCTTGTAAATATACACTTGAAACCATCCATTCAGATAATTTCTTAGCTTGATCAGTTTGGAAAATCTGTGAAGGTACAATAAATATACCGATTCCACCATCATTCAAATTATTCATTGTTTGTTCAATCAACAAATGATGAGCATAGGAATGCCCCTTATCAGCCTTAGTTTTGAACTTCATTGCATTATCATCAATAGGATAATAGCCAACTGGTAAGTCGGCAACCGCCATATCAATATCGGTAATATCCCATTCGGCAACACCATCTTGATGATAGGCATCAAGGTTAAGGTTCATCACTTCACTAAATGATTTTGCTAATGCCACTAAGGTATCGTCATTATCCAAAGCTGCCGCATTGATTTTAAACTTATCAGTCATATTCAATTGTTCAATAACTTCTATCAATAAGTTACCCGTACCAACGGTTGGATCAACTATGTTCACATTTTCTTTGTTTTGAACATTAAGTACCTCATAAGCAATGAGGCTGGCTATCAAACCAATCGCATCAGGAGTCATCAATTTGTTAACTTCGGATTTATCCTCTTTTTGAGCTTTGATAATAGCAATAGTAATAGCTTGTTTCAATTGTAATGGCGTTAAGTTCAAGTCTTTTAACGTTTGATAAACCTCTGTTAATTTCTCAACAGTTTCTTTATCAGGAACATCATTTTCAACATAAACCTTGCCATCGGAAATATTAGTTAATGTTTCCGCAAGTGCCTCCATATTGCTAACTCTCAAAGCTTTTTTCAATAAAGAATTAGCTTCGTCGAGCTTATCAAAATATGATTGCATATCTTTTTCTGACATAGTTAACCTCTTTGCTTAATAATAAAATTTTAACGTTGGAATCGATTTTATTCAAGGATTCCTAAATTCACAATAGTTTATTTTATTACTTTTATTAATTTTTTTCTCGATTTGTCGCTTATACAAATTATCTAACCGCCGGTAGTTTTCAATTTGTTCATTCAAATAAGAATTACTGTAACCAACGACCATAATAGAAACCACTAGTATCAATATACTATTTAACATGACCGTTGCGCCATGTTTTTGATTACTTTTTAACAAACTAATCATCATTAATCAAAAACATCTCAGATAACTGGCCGGCTTTATTCTCTGTTGTAATGATAACCAAATTTCGAATTTTTTCAATCCCAATTTTTCGTAAATTTGTGATAATTGGCACATAACCTTTCCCATCATCCCTTGTTAAAAGTAAAGTGAAGTTATTTATATTACCATATTTTTTTATCGCAATCTTTTTATTAGTCTTTTTATCTAAATATACTAATCTATTCTCATCACATGTCACAATTTCATTATTGGACAAAGTCTCTTGGAGTTTTTCTTGGGTAATATGCCAACGTAATTGATCTCGAAAGCTGGTTTGTTGAATTGTTTTTAGTAATTGTAAGGATTGCTGCAAAATTCCTAATGTCATGATTGTTATCATCAAAGCCAGAACTGATTCATACAATATGAAACCTTGATGCTTAGATTTGTATTTGATAAACATTTTTATTCACTCTAACTTGATATTTATTTTTAATCTGAGAAAAATAATAATCTTGACCTTTAATTGTCATCTTCTCGGGTATTTGTGAATTTTTTAAATGCAACAGAACAATTTTATGAGCGTTAACCCTTTGTTCCCAGTTGTTCAGAAGTTTAAATTGCTCGTTCACACACAACGTCAAAGTAAAAATTACTAGAAGTGCAATTGTTAGTGAAGTAATTGCTTCAATCAAAATAAATCCTTCATGTCTTCTTCTCAACAATCTCACCCCAATTCATCTGAACTTTATAAATATAAGTGTGTTTCGTTAACGTTGATTTGAATTTAATCGTTACTGGTGGTGCTTCACCTGAAGACGATATTCGATACGTTCTTTTAAAATTTTCCGAAACACTTAAAGTCTTAGGTAAATTGCGGCTTCTAATTTGAGCTTTATTGGTCCCCACATCCGAATTAAAAGTAATTTTATTATTCTCGAATCTAACTAGTACCGCACGCTTATTCAAATAACAATAATTCAACATACTTTTAAAAGTATCCTTGAACCATTCCAAAGTTTGCTGTTCTTCAACTCTATCTTGATAATTTTTCAAATTATATATTGATATTATCAGAAGACTGCATGAGATTCCTAAGGCGATTACCGTTTCTAAAAGCGTAAAAGCTTTTCTAGTTTTCATTAGTTAATTCTTCTTTAAAATCTTTAGCCTTTTTCAATTGATTTTCGGTTATATAACCTTCATTTTTTAATTCATCTAAGGTTGGTTTCTTGGCACCATTATCATTTTCATACATCTCTTCTTGCGTTTTGATAGTTGTCACAAAAGCCTCGTCAGACTTTTTAGTAGCTTTATTTCTTTGATCGGCTAAATTGGGAATCATGATCAATAACAACAGTGAAATAATAAATAATACAATCACCATTTCAATTAAGGTAAAAGCTTTTCTAGTTTTTTTCATCAAGACATTCCTTTCATCATTCCATAAATTGGTAATAAGACTATTAAATAAGTCACAATGATCACTATTGCAATCACTCCAAAAAGTATCGGTTGAATTAGATTCAAAACTTTCTTTAATCTTTTTTGTGTTTCTTCAAATTTTAATTCTGACATTAGTAACAAATCTTCGGCCAATTGCCTTCCACTTTCTCCTGCTTGCAAGATAACTATTAATTGATCCGGTAAAAAAACTTCTGATTCGATCATTTGTAAAAGATTTTTTCCTGAAACCAATCCTTTGATAAATTTTGCCGACAAATGGGATTGAATTGAACCTTTTTGGAAGCGTTTGTTAGATTCACAAATATCATATAAATTCATTCCATTAGATAATTGCATTCCAAGTCCTTGTAAGATCAAAAATTGATAGAAACACAAATATATTTTTCCTACGAGGGGTAATTTCACAAGAGTTATTGCTCTTTGATATTCATGTTTTTGGTGTAATTTCAAAATTAATATAAATATCGCAACGACTAATAATAAGAATATTCCCAGCAATAATTTCAAAAACCAATCGATACTTTGTCCACTACCAGTGATTGTCAGCTGTGGCACAATATATGCTTTCATTCCTATAAGCATTGTTAACAAAAAAATCAGAATAAAACATGGATAAGCTAATAACTCCTTTAATTTATTTTTTTGTTTGGCCTGGCTTTGTAAAAGTATGCCAGTTTGTTGTAACGCCAAATCAATTTTCCCATGATCTTGAGCAATCACTAACTGGTTAAAAACTACATCAGGTAACTTTAAATGAACCAATGCTTGTGAAACCATTTTTCCTACTTTTAGATCTTGATGTATTTTTTCAAAGACTGAATTTTGTTTATCTAGTAAGCGTAAACAATTCATCGATTGACTTAGTGAAAATCCATTTCTTAATAACTTACTTATTATCAATAAATAGTCAGCCTGTTGTGTTGAATTAATTTTTTTAACCATATAAATATTCTTGATAGACTTGTGCATTTATTTGACCTGCTTGATATGATTTTTGAATCATTTCTTTCCACCCATCATCTACTTTTCCTGATTGAATAAATTCTTTAATTTCTATACTATTCATCGAATCTAAGAACAAAGTTAAATCAGCTGATATCGGTATTAATCTTTGATAAGAGATGTAATTGACGGCATTGATAATTTCTTCTTTGGCAACACCAAACTGTTGCAATCTTTGAATTACTGAATATTTTGATTTACCGTGAATCGTTGTCATAACTGTATAGCCACAAATTGCCGCTTGTATTGCTTGACGAGCAGTCTGGCTATCACGAATCTCACCGATGATCAAAACCTCTGGCCGATGTCTTAGACTAGTCTTAATCAATTCTTCATAAGTCATCCCTGCCTCTTCATTTACTTGTAACTGTAAAAATTGTTCTTCAACTATTTCAATCGGATCCTCAATACACATAATCTTCTTATTCCAACTTAATTGACGACCTAACGCATACATCAACGAAGTTTTACCAGATCCCATTGGACCAGAAAAAAGCATCATACCTTTTCGCTGTGCCATTGGTAATAATTGTTCAATCAAATCCTCATCAATAGGAGCATTTAGTTCTTGTGGATAAATGAGCCGAACTACCATTGATTCACGATTTTTAAAATCACCGACTGCCGATATTCGTACAAAGATATTTCTATTTTGATACACAAAATTAAATGAACCTTTCTGAGAACGTCGACGTTCAGAAACATCTAAACCAGAATTGAATTTCAAATAATTCATAATCATTAATGTTTCATCAATCGTTAAATCTGCCACCGTATAGTTCTGAATTGAATTTTGAGCTTCCAAATGATAAAAGTTTTCTCGTGGCAAAAAATAAATATCAGATATCTTATTCGTACATGCTTCCGTTAAAAGATTGTTGACCATCGTTTCTGCAGTCATATTACAACCTCCTTTCAGAAAAAATTACGCAAAAAAAGACCGCAAACTTAATTGTTTACGGTCTTTAAAATTTGAACTATTCGTCGTCTTCATCTGCAGCAGCAGTGTAAACTTCTGAAACATCTTCATCATCTTCCAATTGGTCGATCATGTGTTCGAATTGTTCTTTCTTTTCTTCTGGAACTGGAGTTGTATTTTGTGGGATCATTGTTAATTCTGAATCAGCTAATTCATAGCCTTTTTCAATCAATCCATCACGAACTGCAGCAAATTCCTTTGCTTCTGTATAAATTTCATAAGCATCATCTGATGTTTGTAGATCATCTGCACCAAGGTCCATGATGTCCATCAAAACTGTATCTTCATCTTGAGTGTTCTTTGTACGATCAAGAACGATATAGCCTTTACGATCAAACATATAAGAAACTGAACCACTTGAACCCATACTTCCTCCGTTACGAGTAAATGCAACACGTACGGCAGAAGCAGTTCTGTTTTTGTTATCTGTTAAAGTTTTAACTAAAACTGCAACTCCACCTGGAGCATAGCCTTCGTATGTAACTTCATCATAATGTTCTTCACTGCCACCCTCAGCTTTTTTAAGGGCACGTTTGATGTTGTCCTTTGGCATATTGGCTGCACGAGCTTTATCTACTATTAAACGAAGGGCAGCATTATCGTTAGGATCGGCACCACCCGATTTAGCTGCCATGAATAACTCACGAGACAGCTTTTGGAAGATTTTACCACGTTTTGCATCTTGGGCACCTTTTCTACCTTGGATGTTATGCCATTTTGAATGTCCTGACATTTCTGTTTCCTTCTTTCATGATTATTGTAAACCGCATATAATTTTATCAAAGTAACTCCGTTATTTCAATGTTTGTAGCGTAAATAACCATGGAAAAGTGATATTTATTACCCTTGATGACGAACCTTTTTGATATCGATTACACCCAGCGTCAAAATACCGATTACAGCACCCAAAATTTTCATTAAACTACCACTGTCATTTCCTGTTTGAGGGAATGTTGTTACCCCTGATTTTTGAGAACTTGGATCGTATCCATTAATGTATGAAGTACGTTTAGGTTCTACCAAAGTACCTGGTTCATTTCCACTGATGTTAGGGACATAATAAATATCACCAGACATAATGATAGTTTCCTGATTCTTAGGATCAAGTGGGTCTGTTGGATCTGTTGGATCTGTTGGATCTGTTGGATCTGTTGGATCTGTTGGATCTGTTGGATGAGTACCAGTTCCACCACTATTTTCTTTTTCTAAAACATTTAACTTAACTGTTTTTTCTTGACCGTCACTGGTACTCAACTTAACATCATAACTTCCAACAGTTGTTAATTTAGCATGGCTTAAATCAACTGTAACTGTTTCTGGTTGACCATTTTCATCTGTCGCACTAGCATTGAAATTTTCTGCTGTTGGCTCTGGATCACCGATATGCATTGTATAATCATTGCCATTAATTGATTTTTGAGAAGCTGTTATATGAAGAACCCCTGCTTTAACTGTAATATCATAATTGGGATTTTCTCCAGGTTCTACCGTTATTGAATAATCACCAACGTTTTCTCCTGGCACTCTTTCCAATTTATAATTAATACTTTCACCATTTACAGTACCCTCAACTTTAGCTGTTAAAGTCGGATCATTAGTCCCGGCAACTTTCGAGACACTATCGGGTGTAATTGTAACTTGAGCTGGTGTAATCACAAAAGCATTCTTATTTGCATTAAATTGCCAATCATACAGTTTACTTCTATCAAGAGCTTGAATATTTTCTTTTCCTTGAGAAGTCAATTCAACTGTGTAAGAACCAGCATTTTTGGCATCCTCGTCTAACTCAAGGTCGCCATCTTTGAGATTATAAATAGTTCCATCTGAAAGTGTCACTTTATAATTTTCATTATTAAGTGATTGGGAATTACCATTATATGTTACTGATTGATTCCCGGTAATATCCACAGTACCAGAACGAAGATAAACCATTACATCAGCGGTATTCTGTTCACTTCCATAACTATAAGTGACTTTATAGGTTCCAGCTTGAGTAGTATCAACTGATTCAACTGCTTTATTATTTGGATCAACTATTGAAACACTGATTTGATCTAATGACAAAGTCGTACCATCAGGTTTTTCAGCACTATCAAAGTTATCACTAGGATTCCAAGTACTACCAGCTGGTATCTTAGTATCAAATACTTTGATACTTGGATCATCCAAGACAACCTCATACGTACCACTATATCCATTATCAGAACTTGTAGAACCTGTTGGAACTAAGGTCCAGTTGAAATTAAAACTAGTCGTTTTAGCTGGAATTTCAAATTTTCCAGTATTTTTATCATAAGTAACATCATTGGTTAAATCACTTATATCAATATCATTTTGTGTGACTCCGCCGATATTAACATTAAAGTAATCAGAAATATCATTAGATTTAGAATCTGTAAATATATGTGCAAACTGATTGATAGCCGCATTAATATTATAATTTCCTATATCTTTCAAACTGGCATTTGGGGCTAATACAGTTGTAATTTGATTTGAAGAAAATGCATCTGTACCAATAGAAATATTACTAGCATCGGTAGCTACCCCTGTTAAATGGTTGCTCAAAAATGCATTTTTTCCAATTGATGTTACGGAACTAGGAATTGATAATGTCCCACCCAATGAATTGTAGTCAAAAGCTGAATCACCAATTGTTTGTAAGTTATTGCCTAATTTAAGTTGGGTTAAATGATTTCCAGAAAACGCCTCATCACCAATAGTTGTTACACTATCCGGAATACTCAAATTACCAGTCAATTCAGTATACTCAAAAGCACCGCTACCAATGGTTTTTAAACTCGTAGCATTAGTCAAATCAATATTATTCAATGCTTGATCATAAGTGAATGCCTGATGACCTATTGAAACAAGACTAGGACCAAATTTTATATTTTGTAAGCTAGTATTGGATAAAAAGGCCTGATCGCCGATTGTTTGTAAACTGTCAGGTAATAGAACATCCGTAATTTTATTATCATAAATAAAAGCACTATTACCAATGTTTGTTAATGATGTTGATTTAGACATATCAACAGTTTTTAAACTACCATTTGAAACAAATGCTAAATCACCAATTGTTTTTAAACTAGCTGGCATCGTTATACTCTCTACCGCATTATTATAACCAAATGCATTGTCACCAATACTTGTTACTGAATCTGGAAGTTTGATTTCTGCAATTTGATCACTAGTAAAAGCAGTATCGCCAATTGTTTGTAAAGTTTTATTATCAGTAAAGTCAACTGTTTTAAGATTGTCATTATATTCAAAGGCACCTTCACCAATGCTAGTAAGTCCATTTCCAATAGTGACACTAGTTAAGTTTTTGTTATTAAAAAAGGCATTATTACCAATACTAGTAAGTCCATTTCCAATAGTGACACTAGTTAAGTTTTTGTTATTAAAAAAGGCATTATCACCAATACTTATAACGTTATAATCAGTCGATTGGTTTGTACTATTGTCTGTAACGGTAATTTGTGAAGGAATTGTAATATCAGTATCAGTTAAACCACTATTTGTACCAGTTAACGTAGCATTACCTTCATTGTCAGTACTCCAATTGAAATTACTAGTGTTTTTATTACCATCGGGAGAAGTAACTTTATACTTACTTGTATCAACAGGGGTCAATGTCGATGTTGCGGTATCGATCTTTACATTGTCAGGAGTGGTCGTCAATGATGTTGGTAAAATTGCTGTCGTTTCAGTTTCTGGATTTGCAGCTGTCACTTTCTCAGTTGTTGCGGCGGCAAGTGTAGTCGCATTTTTGGATGAATCAGTTAAATCGTTTGTTTCTTTCTCTTCAATCGCTTTACTAGGATCAGTATTTTTTGCTGCGGAAGTAGTTTCTTGTGTAGTTGTAGATTCCAAGGGACTTTCTGTTGGCGTGTTTTCAGAATTAGTAGCAGGAGTTGTCGTCAATGATGTTGCTGTAGAAGATATTGCATTAGTTGATGAAGCCTCTGTTGACCCCTTTACTATTTCTGTAGAAACTTGCGTTGTGTTTTTTAAAGCATCATTGCTGTCAGTTGATGCTGTTTGATTATCGGTGGTATTAGTTGTACTAGATGATTCAACTGGGTTGGTTGAACCATTAGAATTTGAATTAGCTGTTTTCAATGAACTAGGTGCAGTTGATGTTGTAGTTTTAGAACTTGTAGTTTCTTCTTTTGCCGAACTTGTTGAAGATGTTACAGATGTATTAGTTGTATCTGCGTGTACAGTTACCTGATGTCCTAGAGAACCTCCTAGGCCCAAGGTCATTGCTGCACCAGCGGCAATTAATAATTCTTTTCTATCAATTGTTAACTTCTTATTTGTCATATTAATAAACCGTCCTTGCTGGGATGAAATCAAAATCATAAATTTGTCTAAACATCTCAAATCATATAATACAACTTTTGTTATAAGTATCTACATTTTTGCTTTTAGACAATTTATGAACATGATTAATAATTAAAAAACCATGAATGAAATAATATACCAAAAAAGCCGACCATTTAGGTCGGCTTTTATAAATAGAATTATAATAATTTGAATCAAAACTTATTTTTTAATTAAAATCTGTTGGATTCTTTACGTTTTAAAGTAAAATATAAAATCAACATTACAACTAAAGCTCCCGTTAATGCTCCAAAACTATCTAATATAACATCAACTACCGACGGAGTTCTGCCACCAGTCAATCCTTGATGAAATTCATCAAAAGCAGCTAATCCAGTGGCCGCAAACCACGGAATAATAATCTGTAAGAAATGGTTATTTTTAAAATACGTATAGAGTGCTAAGCACAAGAACACTCCAAGAATCAAATAAGTTCCAAAATGTGCGCCCTTTCTAATTAGAAATTCTACAAAATGATAATAACCATCATTTTCAACTGATTGATATTTACCACCATAATTGAATCCCATTCTATCAAAGAATCCATATAAAGGCTTATTTTTGAAATATCTTTCCATAAAGGGAACCGAAGTTTGTTGTTTATAGGTCATTGAGGAGCTATAAAATAAAATCAATTCAATAAGAACTACTCCACCCCAATACCATCTTTCTAACTTTTTTAATCTATCCATTATATTCTTCATCCCAGTTTACCGTGGAATTTAATTTTTTAGCATCATCAAAATAACCTGAATAATATGATGAATTAATAGCCCAATAATACATGATTGTCGAGAAAACAACTATTACAACAAAATCCAATGGATATTGAACCAAATTCAAGCCACCAAAATCATTACTACCGATCCATGAAATAATTGATAAACCAATCAAATGCACAATCAACCATAAACTAGCATAGAATTTTTGCTTGAATTCTTTAAAACCACGTCGAAAATCATATATAAAGTATACTGGCAATCCTATGATAATAATTACAATAACCTCAACAGTCGTTGGAAACATAGACCAATAAATTGCCAAACTGATCAGATCAAATACCACAGGTGCTAAAAATTTCATTCCTCTAATTTTTGTAGGACGTTTAAATTCAGGTCCCATCTTTCGCAAACTTCCTGCCACCACTGGTCCCGATAATAATGAGATCAACGTTGACGCCGCTACTACTCGTGACAACAAGGCCCAATTTTTAAACAAAAGAATCAAAATAACACTTACAAAGAAATCAACCATCAAAGCAATTCTTGGCGTATTGTAAGAATTATTAGTATTACTCAAGAACTTAGGTAAATGTTTGTTCTTAGGCATTGATGACAATGATTTACTTGCAGACGCTGAAAAAGCTATTCCACTACCAATTGGTGAAATAAAAGCCGTAAAGTAGATCAATGTTGATAGCCAATAAATATTTAATAAAATCGCTAAATCAGCAAAGGGTGAATTAAAGTTAATCTGTGACCAACCACCACTAATAATTGATTTTGGCACAGCACCAATAAAGACAATTTGTAGAGCAATATAAATCACTGCACTTATTAGTAAAGAAAAGATAATTCCTCGCCGTATATTAACTGCAGGCTTTAAAATATCATTTCCTAAATTAATTACTGTCTGAAAGGCAACATAAGAATAAATAATTCCCGCACTACCAATTGCCACAAAAATGGAAGAAGTTCCATTAGGCATAAACTGATGTAGGTTATGACCCATATTACTTAAATCAAAATGTGCTGTTATTAAAATCAGCATCGTAATTATCGGTACAACAATTTTAAAAACTGAAATCAAATTATTAAATTTAGCCATAATCGTAACTGACCAATAATTTATCAATGTAAAAATCAAAATCAAAACTGTTGCCATCAAAATACCATTAAATGACAACTGACCGTTTTTCATAAAAGTATGTGTCCACTGTGACCATTTCCAAGGCCAAGTACTCATATACTGAGTTGATGCCACTGCTTCAATCGGTAAAATTGCTAAAAGCGATAACCAATTAGCCCACGAGAAAATATGTCCCAAAAGCGAACCATGAGTATACATCGTAAAACGACTCATCGCTCCATCCTCGGGAAACATCGTTCCTATTTCTACATAAACCATTGCAATCATCGCTACTAAAATTGCCCCCAAGATCCATGCCAAAATTGCAGCCGGACCAGCTATCTTGGCCGCCTGACTAGAGCCAAACATCCACCCAGAACCAATAATGGCACTGAGACCAAACATAACTGTTGAGAACAAATTCAATTTTTTATCCCTCATAAAACCACCAATCTATTTTTTTTAATATAAAAAATAGCCTCTATAATAGAGGCTATTAGTTAATATACTATCCTAAATTAGGTTACTCTACAGTAACACTTTTAGCAAGATTACGTGGTTTATCGACATCATTTCCACGGGCTAAACTTGCATAGTAAGCAAGCAATTGTGCCGGTACTACACTGATGATTGGGGAAATCAATTCATCAATTTCTGGAATAATAATTTGATCACCGGGTTCAGCATATTTTTGACTAGCAATTACTAGTACGTGTGCACCACGAGCTTGAACTTCTTGAATGTTGCCACGAGTATGACTTGCACCAACACCATCATTGATATAAGCAAAAACTGGTGTATTCTTTTCGATCAAAGCAATAGTTCCATGTTTCAATTCACCAGCAGCAAATCCTTCTGCATGGATATAAGAGATTTCTTTCAACTTCAAAGCGGCTTCGAGTGACAAGGAATAATCAATTCCACGTCCAATATAGAAGGCATCCCTTTGATCAGTTAAGAAGTCAGCAGCCAAAGCTTTGATTTTTTCCTTCTCATCAACAATTGTTTGGATACCATTAGCAGCTAAAGCTAATTGTTTTTTAACATCAAATTCTTTGGCAGCATCTAGATTCTTAGCCATACCAAGTGCTTTAGCTAACACTGCTTCGACTGCAATTTGGGCCGTATAAGCTTTAGTTGAAGCAACAGCAATTTCTGGTCCGGCAAGCAATTCCATTGTAAAGGTTGCTTCTCTTGAAAGAGTTGAATTTGGAACGTTAGTAATAGTTAAACTTGGCAAATTCATTTTGTTAACCTTAACCAAAACTTGACGACTATCAGCAGTTTCACCACTTTGAGATAGGAAAATAAAGAATGGATGCTTTGATAGTTTTGGCATATGATAACCAAATTCGCTTCCCAATTCAGCATCAACTGGTATATCAGCAATTCTTTCAAAGATATTCTTACCAACTAACCCAGCATGCCAACTAGTACCAGCAGCAATAATATATAAACGATCAGCTTTTTTCATTTCTTCAATCAAATCAGATTCAACATTAAGACTACCATCAGCATTAAGGTAATTTTGAGAAATCTTTCTCATTACATTAGGTTGTTCATCAATTTCTTTTAACATGTAGTGATCATATGTACCTTTAGAAATATCACTAGCATCAAGATTTACTGTATATGAGTCTCTAGAAACTGAGGTTCCATCAATTTTACTGATCCTAACTGAACCCTTTTCCAAAATTACCACTTCGCCATCGTGAATTTCTACAAATTCATGAGTTTGGTCAAGCATTGCCATAGCATCAGAACAAATGACATTGAAACCATCACCCAAACCAATTAACAAAGGACTCTTATTCTTAGCGACAAAGATACGGTCTGGTTGTTCTTTATCGATCATAGCAAAAGCATATGATCCTTTAATTAAACCTAATGCCTTTCTAAAGGCAGCTTCACCATCCAAACCTTCTTTAGCAAAATGATCAACTAATTGAACAGCTACCTCAGTATCAGTTTGGCTCTTGAAATCAACATCTTGTAAATAATTTTCTTTTAATTCTTCATAGTTTGTTAAAACACCATTATGTACTAAATAAAAACGATTATCTTCTGAAAAGTGAGGATGAGCATTTTCAATGGTTGGCTTACCATGAGTTGCCCATCTTGTATGCCCAATTCCGACTAATCCTTGAACATCTTCAGAAACTGCATTTTCTAATTTACTAATTTTTCCAACTTCTTTAACCAAGAAATCTTTTCCATCTTGATTATTGACATAGATACCGGCTGAATCATATCCACGGTATTCAAGTTTCTCTAATCCGTTTAACAAAATATCAGTAGTTTTATTATTTCCGATTACTCCAACAATTCCACACATAGTAATTCATGCCTTTCTAAATTGGTCTAGTTTATTTTAAAATAAATGGTATAGTTCATTTAAGTTAATGTTATCGCCTTGCGACAATGACTAGAATACTAATCTAGTGGTTTTTTGTCAAGAAAAGTTTTATATTTTTATTAAATTGGTACAGTTGGTACATACCGATATACTTAATATGGTATATCTCATATGTTTATTTGATAAAAAAACAGCACCTAATAAGAATGGTATTAATATACCCTTCTTATTAGGTGCTGCCAGTTCATTCAGAATCTTAATTTAATTCGTTTTTTACAACTTCAACAATTTGATCACAATACTCATTAACCTTTTCTACGGTTGGAGCTTCACACATAACACGTAGTAAAGCTTGTGTACCACTAGGACGCACTAATACTCGGCCATCGCCATCCATTTCATCTTCAACTGTTTTAATAACGTCTAAGATTGGTTGATGTTGATCCCATGAGTTTTTATCAGCTACGGGCACATTAACTAATTTTTGTGGATAGACTTTAACAGGAGCGCCTAATTCGGCAAGGCTCTTGCCAGTTTCTTTCATAACATGCAACAAATGGATACCTGTAAGCATACCATCACCAGTGTTCATATATTCATACAAAACAACATGCCCTGATTGTTCCCCACCGATGTTGTAATTATTTTTACGGATTTCTTCTACAACGTGTCTATCACCAACAGCTGTTTGTACTGAATTCATTCCATTAGCTTCAATAGCCTTGTACAAACCAATATTGCTCATAACAGTGGTTACAATTGTATCTTTCTTAAGACGTCCACCATCATGAAGGTATTTACCAAGGATAAACATAATCTTGTCACCATCAACGATATTACCGTCAGCATCAACAGCAATACAACGATCCCCATCACCATCAAAGGCCAATCCAGCAACAGCATCAGATTCCTTAACACGTTTTGCTAATTCTTCTGGATGAGTTGAGCCAACATTCTTATTAATATTAATACCATCTGGATGAGAAGCCATAATATCAAAATCAACGCCTAAGTCAGCAAACAAAGTACTTGCTAGTCGACTTGTTGAACCATTGGCAGTATCCAAAACAATTTTCATACCACTTAAATCATCTGAAAGTGTTTGTTTCAAGAATTGAAGATACTTTTGAGCACCTTCTGGATAGTCAGAAACGCTACCTAAACCTTCAGCTGATGGTCTTGGCAAAGTATCTTCTTTTGCATCTAATAACTCTTCAATTTCTTCTTCAACATCATCAGGCAACTTGTAGCCATCTGAACCAAAGAACTTGATTCCATTATCTTCAGCAGGATTGTGTGATGCAGAAATCATAATTCCAGCATCAGCTGAAACGGCACGTATTAAGTATGCTACCGCTGGAGTTGTAATTACATCAAGGTTCAAAACCTCGATACCTACAGAAAGTAGTCCAGAAATTAAGCTTGATTGCAACATTTGACCAGAAATACGTGTATCTCTAGCAACCAAAACTCGTGGACGTGTATCACTATTTTCTGAATGTTGTGTAAGAACATAGCCTCCAAAACGACCTAGCTTAAATGCTAGTTCTGGACTTAATTCTTTATTTGCAATACCTCTTACTCCGTCTGTTCCAAAATATTTTGTCATGAAAAACTTACCCCCAGCGTATTATTGTTCGCTATTATTATCTTCTGTCGAATTAGTATTCGAAGAATTTGTATCGTTAGTACTATTACCATTCGTATTAGTACTGTTATTGTTGTTACTATTATTCGACGAACTATTATTATTGGATGATGTTGTTCCAGTATTAATCGTCACATCAATTGCTTGTGGATCCGTAAAAGCCACTTTATTTCCTAAAGCATCGCCTAAATCAATCGATTTTTTGGTATTCCCGGTCACATCAGACACATCAACCGGTATATCGACCGAATCGTTGATTGCATCTATTTGTGCCTGAGTTCCGAAAATTCTAATGTTTTTCACATCAGATTCAAGTGAGAAATTTGTATTATCCGAATTTCCCTTTTGCTTCAAGTTGATACTTACTTGTTTACTTTGAATAGTAATCGGAATTTTTACATGGACTGTTTGTGGATCTAATGTAACATTTACAGTTTTACCATTTTTATCGAGCGCTTGCACTAAAACTTCTTGATCAAACGTTGATTTTATTCCTTTAGGTAAAATTGGTTTGACGACAACTTTATTGATTTTCTCAATCTCAGAAGCTGCACCAGTAACTGTCACAGTATCTGGAGATACTTCAGTCTTACCGGCTTCATAGCCTGTTGCTAAGGATTCTTTATTATAATCAACATCAACGTCAAACCTTTTTGTTTCACGGCGTTGAATATTAACAGTAACGTACTTAGGTTTAATACTATAGGTTAATTCACTATTCAAACCAGACTCTTTAATTTGCACACGATGTTGTCCAATAGAAAGGTCTTTAAGATTCAAATAGAGATTGAAGTTTTGCGTATTCTTTGTAGCTGTAACTAAGGCAGCCGGTCCTTCAATTGTTACTTTTACATTCTGTGGATAGCCAGTTATATAATACTTTTCCACATCTGCTTGTAACTGCAAAGGTACTGTTAAAGTAGCTTTCTTAGTGACTGTAGAAGTATTTGATTGATTTGAATTTCTTGTCGATCCAACTCCCGGCGTACTTACATAAAAAAACAGCCATAAAGAACAGCAGAGGGCAATAAATGCATAAAAATAATTACTATTAATTATCCTTTTCATCTTGGTCCTCCTTCTTTCGACGACCAATCTTAAAGAAATCCAAAATTGAATGATTATTGTTCTCATTTGGATCTTTTAATTGGGCATGAAGGTACTTCAGATAATCCTCACGAGAAAGATCAAGCATCATATGACCATTTCTTGTGATCATTACACCACCAGTTTCTTCAGAAACAACGATTGTAATTGCATCAGTTACTTCACTAATACCAACAGCAGCACGGTGACGAGTACCCAATTCCTTAGGAATCGTATTACTTTCTGAAAGTGGTAAATAAGCCGCTGCAACAGAAATACGGTTATTTCTAACAATTACCGCCCCATCATGCAACGGCGTATTAGGAATGAAGATATTAATCAATAAGGCACCTGTAACTTCGGCATCCAAATCAATACCAGTCTCGACATATTCTTCCAAACCAGTATTCATTTCCAAAGTGATCAACGCCCCAATTCGACGCTTACTCATGTACTGAATTGCTTGATCAAGACTCTCAATCAAATGATTTTTGGTCTTACCTTCTTCATTACTAGTTGAGCTAAATAACGGCATTCGTCCCAAATGTTCCAATCCACGACGAATTTCGGGCTGAAAAATTATCACGATAACGATGATTCCCCAGTTAATCAACTGATCCATCAAAAAAGAAACTGTATGTAGGTTTAAGGCCCAACTAATAATCTTTATACCAAAGATTATTACAATTCCCTTTAAAAGTTGTACCGCTTTAGTTCCACGTAACATTGACAGAACCTTATATAGAAAATACCAGACTACCAGGATATCAACCAAGTTAGCCAAATTCTGCCACGTAAAAATATTGCTTGGTATAAAATTCATTTTTCTAGCTCCTTAGCAGTTCGAACTAATTATAACAAACAATAAAAATTATAAAAGTTCATCATATTTAGGATCTTTTCTTGTGTTTTTTTATAACTAATTGAATCTATTGCAGAGAACGGCAACATTAAATATAACCAAACCCAAGAAAAGCTATCAGATATTTTAATCTACTCCTATGTTTATAACTTCTTCACTATAATTAATATTTTGTCTTAATTCATTGGCAGTTAATTTACTAATTTTTCCTTGTTCTAACATATCTTGAACAAAGGCTCTTTGATAACTTAGAGCCTTAACTTCCAATGCCATACGATCACTATTAAATTGTGGTGAGCGACCTCGATACTTTCCTTGTAATAATTCAAGGCGATCCTCGTAATGACGTTGGAAAATATAAATCAAATTGTCATCTATATCTTCTTGATCTGATTGATTCAATTCCTGTAACTTAGCAAGCGCCTTTTTAGCACCAGCAATAGATACCTTAATTGAATCCTGATTCATTTGTTTAATATCATCGTATTTTACAGAACGATAGATCCAACGTTTAATCTGTAAATAAGTTCTTCTAAAATAACTAAGGAAAAATTCAATTGTGGCATTATAACGACGATGCACAATTTCTTTTTTATATTTAGCTATTTTTCCAGTCGCTATATCGTAGGACTCGTCAGAGATTTCATGATTCTCATACAATTCATCAATTGCTTCTAATTCGCAATTAAAACAAATATCCCACAATTCAGCATCTTTCTTACCTTTAACACGACGCTTACTAATTTGATGGCTAACTATTCTAGAATTGCTATTTCTGATTCCTAAATTTCGAATATCATATAAATACTCAGCAATTACCGAAGAATAAACAGCTGTATCGCCATCATCCATTTCATTACGAAGTTTTTTTATAGTCTTATCAAGAATCAACCGACTGGCTTCAACTTGAGTTAATTCAATCGGAGTAGCGTCCTCGTCGTCATTATCATCATCGCTATCTGGACTAAATGTATTACCACGATAAGCAACAGGCGCACTATTTTTAGTTAGTAAAGGAATTAAGAACGTTGCCCCTAACAAACTAAAAATAATCACCGCACTAGCAACAAAGAGTAGCAAGGTTCTAGAAGGAAAAGGTGCTCCCCCTTTAATTGTCATTGGTAGCGACAAGACACCAACCATAGTTACGGCTCCACGGACACCTGAAATACCGGACATTAAACAATCATATAATCTTGTTTTCGACCAGAGTGTGATTTTACCATCTGAATTATTTGAAAATGTCGAATATACATAACTCCAAAGGAATCTAATTACAACAAGCATTATCCATATAATAAATGCCAAACCTGTTGCTAAAAACGTATTAATATTATCGTTATGAATCAACTCTTCCATTGCAAATGGAATTTCAATTCCTAATAGAACAAAAACAATCCCATTAAGAACATAAACTACTAAATCCCAAGTTCTCGAAGTGATCAATCGAATTTCAGGTGTGAACGCATTTCGATTTTGTGTCGAAGATATATTCAAGATACCAGCAATAACCACTGCCACTACTCCTGAAACATCAAAGACATCTTCAGCTACATAATAAACAATAAAAGGAATAATGATTTGAATAATAGCATGCAAAATAGAATCATCAACACCTTGGTTGATCAAATATAAACGCACGCCGTTAAAAATCCAAATCATCACTGCTCCAACCAAAGCCCCAACGATCGAGATATGGAAGAAGTCAATTGTGGCACTCTTTAATGAAAACATCCCCGTAACAGTAGCTGCTACACCATACTTAAAACAAATCAAACCAGATGCATCATTAATCAAACTTTCCCCACTGATCAAATGCATTAACTTATCAGGAATATGAGCCTTCTTGGCTATTGATTGCACCGCAATCGGATCAGTTGGAGACAATACTGCGACCAATGTAAAAGCCGTTGCCCAAGGCAATCTTGGGATTAAAAATTTAACAAATACCCCACCAACCAAAGTTGAGATAACAACTAAAACAATAGCATTTCCTAAAATCGGACCCTTGAGTTTCCAAAGTTCTCGTTTAGGAAAATTATTTCCATCATTAAATAGAATCGGCGCAATAAAAGCTAACAAAAACCACTCTGTATCAACATAAATTTTGACATGCATAAATAATGCTGCCAAAACCCCAGCTGCAATTTGCAACAAACTAGGCGGTATCGACACAAAGTAGTGACTTACAATATTGGCAATAATTAAAAGTGAAAGAATCAAAATAATTGATTCAAGTATCTCCACAGACAACACCTACCATTCTTTTATTTTTTGTCTTCACCAATAATGCGGACTTCGGTATGAAGTGACACATCAAATTTTGCTTTAACAGTCTTTTGGATCAAATGAATCAAATTCAAATAGTCAGTTGCCGTAGCATGTTTGATATTTACAATAAAACCTGCGTGCTTCATTGAAACTTGAGCCCCACCGACCATCTTGCCTTGTAAACCAGCCTTTATGATTAAAGGACCAGTAAAATGTCCCTTGGGACGCTTAAAGACACTACCACAAGAAGGATATTCAAGCGGCTGTTTTGAACGTCTCAATTCGTTCAAACGGTCCATTTCCTCTTGAATGGTTTCTTTATTTCCACGTTTTAAAGCAAACGTAGCGCTTATAACGATGCCACCATCATCTTGAACCATACTGTGACGATAACTAAATTTCATATCTTCATGAGTTAAAGTCGTGATATGTCCATCAGGTAACAAAACTTCGGCCGATTCAAAGACGTCCTTAATTTCACCGCCATAAGCTCCGGCATTCATAAAGACTGCTCCACCAACGCTACCAGGAATACCAGCCGCAAACTCAAGACCAGTCAAACCAGCTTTTTGAGCAGCAATCGTAGTGTTAATAATTGTAGCGCCCGCTTCAGCAGTAACCTTAGTTTCTGAAACTTCGATTTTATGAAAATTAGGTAAAATAATTACAATTCCACGGATACCACCATCTTTGATAATCAGATTACTGGCATTACCAATAATCGTTATAGGTACCTGATTTACTCTTGCTGTGTCAACGATTTCCACTAACTCTTCACGAGTTTTAGGGAATGCTAAAACATCAGCTGGACCACCAGTTTTAGTAAAAGTATATTTACTAAGGGGTTCATTTAATTTAAATTCAATATTAGGTAATTTTTCAACTGGAAAATTCAATATTCATCATCCTTTATGCTACTAAGACTTACGTCTAATTTTATCACATAGTTAGATACTTAACGAACTAACTAACATTACAAAAATGCTATAATTGTCGCGAGGTGATTTTATGAAACTTATATCGTGGAATGTTAATGGCCTACGTGCTGTCGTCAAAAAGGACTTTGTTGAAACCTTCAAAGAATTAGACGCAGATATCTTCAGTATTCAAGAAACAAAAATGCAAGCTGGGCAATTAGATCTTGATCTTCCCAGTTATCATCAATACTTCTTCTATGCTAAGAAAAAGGGATATTCCGGTACAGCCATTTTTTCTAAACAAGAACCAATAAATGTAAAAAATGGTCTAGGAGTCGAAGAATTCGATGATGAAGGTCGAACCATTACCCTAGAATTCCCAGATTTTTATTTGATTAATAGTTATACCCCTAATTCTCAACCCAAACTCAAGCGTGTTGATTATCGGATGCGTTATGACGATGCTTTAAGATCATACATGATTAAGTTATCAGCCGATAAACCAATAGTCCTTTGTGGAGACCTTAATGTTGCTCACGAGGAAATAGATCTTAAGAATCCCCAATCTAATCACAAAAATCCTGGATTTTCTGATCAAGAACGTAATAAATTTAGTGAATTACTCGATAGTGGTTTTATCGATAGTTTCAGATCACTTCATCCCGATGAAATAAAATATTCATGGTGGAGTTATCGTTTTAACGCTCGAAAAAATAATGCCGGTTGGAGAATTGATTACTTCGTAGTTTCTAATAACGGTAAAAGTTTAATTAAAAACGCCGATATTTTAAATAATATTTTTGGTTCCGATCACTGCCCTATTGAATTAGATTTAAACATTAAAGGAGAATAATTAATGAATTTTGTTTCCATGGATTTTGAAACTGCCAATGGTAGCCGAACTAGTGCCTGTTCCTTAGCTTTAGTTTTAGTACGTGACAGTAAAATTGTCGACAGTTTTTATACATTAATCAATCCACAAGAATATTTCAGTCCACGAAATATTCAAATTCACCATATCAGACCACAGGATGTCGCTGATGCCCCTACTTTTGATCAGGTTTGGCCTCATATCGAAACACTCTTTGACAACAGTCATCTAGTTGCGGCCCACAATGCCAGTTTTGATAACAGCGTTCTTAAAAACACTTTAACCAACTATGGTATTAAAGCACCTAAGTACTTAACCATTGATACTTTAAGAACTAGTCGTAAATTTTATCCACAGTTTCCAAATCACAAATTAAATACCGTCTCTGAAGCTCTCAATATTGATTTAAGAAATCATCATAATGCTTTAGCTGATAGTGTTGCTTGTGCTGAAATTCTTTTAAAAACTGAACAACAATTCGGTACTGAACAAATAAAAAAGATGGTAAAACTCACAAGCTAATATCATCCCATAAAAAAACAGCCTCTACTAAATCATCAGTAGAGACTGTTTTTTATTCTACTTAATATTGGATAATGTTATTAAACCATCTTTTCCATTACAAAGGTCTTTTCTTTTTCCACCTCAGTTGTGAATCCATATTTTTGATAAATATGAATTGCAACTGAGTTATTTTTATAGACTTCTAAGAATAATTTTTTCAATGGCGAATCCATCGCCCAGTCAATTGCATCTTCCAAAAGAAATGAAGCAATTCCATTATTCCAATAATCTTTATCAACTACCACACCAAATTCAGCCTTTTGTTCGTCAGATTTTTCTAAACGATAATAACCAACAATCTGACCATCAAAAATTGCCAAAACTATTTCATCATATACAGATTGATAAATTGCATCTAAAGCTATGGCTTCATTTTCGACCGTCACATCTTGCATATCAGCAAAAGAAATAAAGTCACTTTGCTGACTTGTCTTCTTTAGAAAAGCTAACAATTCATCTGCATCTTCTGGAATTGCTTCACGAAGCTTTAACTCTGCACTCATACTAATTCACCAAAGCCACGATCATTGAAACTTTCGCCATGTAGTTTGAATTCTACTTGACGTTCAGTATCTGACAATCTTTTAATATTGATTGAAATATGTTCATCAGGAATTTCATCTTTAATAAACTGAGGCCATTCAACAATAGTTATACCATTGCCATTGAAATATTCGTCAAATCCTAAATCTTCGTCTGGACTACTTTCCAAACGATAGGCATCCATATGATAAAGTGGAATTTTTCCATCTTTATATTCTCTAATCAAAGTAAAAGTAGGACTTTTTACATTACGTTTGATACCAAGTCCACGGGCTAATCCTCGCGTTAAGGTAGTTTTACCAACACCTAGATCACCATTAAGTACGACGACATCACCAGCTTTTAACAAACCAGCGAGTTTCTCACCTAATTTTTCAGTATCCTCATAAGAATGAGTTTTTAATTGATATTCAAGCATAATTTCTCCTTAATTCTATAATGCTAAAGCCGCAGTCAAAATTGCTGACTTATAAACATCTTCTTCATTGCAGCCACGAGATAAGTCAGAGATTGGTTTTGCAAGTCCTTGCAAAATAGGTCCAATAGCTTCAAAACCACCAAATCTTTGAGCAATCTTGTAACCAATGTTACCTGATTGCAAATCTGGGAAAATAAAGACATTAGCATGTCCGGCAACCTTTGAGCCTGGAGCTTTTTGGGCACCAACACTAGGTACAAAAGCAGCATCAAATTGTAATTCCCCATCAATTGGTAATTCTGGTGCTAGTTCTTGAGCAATCTTAGTAGCTTCTGCTACCTTAGTTACATCGTCACTCTTAGCACTTCCCTTGGTTGAGAAACTAAGCATAGCAACTTTAGGGTCAATATCAAACAATTTTGCATCGTGTGCTGTTTGAACAGCAATTTCAGCTAATTCTTGAGCATTAGGGTCAATGTTGATAGCACAATCAGCAAACATATAACGTTCATCACCTTTTTGCATGATGAAAGATCCACTAATACGTGAATTACCAGGTGCAGTCTTAACAATCTGCAATGCTGGACGAACAGTATCACCAGTTGAATGAATTGCACCGGAAACCATACCGTCAGCTTTACCCATATAAACTAACATTGTTCCAAAATAATTATTGTCTAACAACATTGTTTCGGCTTGTTCCTTAGTATTTTTACCTTTACGACGTTCAACAAATTTTTCAACCATCTCATTAAAAGCGGCATAATTCTTAGGATCGATAATTTCAATGTTAGAAATATCAAACGATTTCTCAGTAGCAATCTTCTCAATTTCAGCTTTAGCACCAATTAAAATAGGTTTAAGAATATTTTCTTTTACTAAACGAGTTGCAGCACCCAAGATTCTTGGTTCTTCACCTTCGGGGAATACAATCGTTAGATTCTTTCCATCAATTTTACTTTTTAGGCTTTCAAATAAATCCATTACTTTTCCTCCGTTTCATCGGCGTGTTCTGGTAATTGCCAATTGATTTCCTTTTCATTATAGTTTAAAAGCGCTTTATTTGCTTTAGAAAATGGTTTTGAGCCAAAAAAACCATAACGTGCAGCAAAAGGACTTGGATGTGTGGAAGAAATAATTGTATTCTTTGATTGGTCAATCAAAGGAATCTTACTTTTAGCAGCATTTCCCCATAAAATAAAAACTACTTTTCCACGATCAGACAAAGCTTTAATAGCATAATCAGTCAATTCTTCCCAGCCTTTACCCTTGTGAGAATTGGCCTGACCTCTCCTGACTGTTAAAACGGAGTTCAAAAGCAATACCCCTTGAGTTGCCCACGACTTCAAATATCCATGATTAACTGGTGTACATCCCAAATCATCTTGCAATTCTTTATAAATATTTCTCAGTGATGGCGGAATCGTCACACCTGGAGATACAGCAAAACTACAACCAATTGCTTGATTAGGTTCGTGATATGGATCTTGACCTAAAATAACAACTTTGGTTTCGGAAAATGGTGTCCAATCGAATGCTTGATAAATTTTATGCATTTCTGGATAAATAGTCTGTGTATTATATTCATTAACTAAAAATTCACGCAATTTTTCATAATACGGTTTGTCAAATTCACTGTTTAAAACATCTTGCCAATCATTGTTTATTAAGGTTTTCAAATTTACACCTACCTGTTTTGATATATAATGCCATAAAATATGGTAACATTCACTTATAGCATAACGCATTCGGAGGAAACTTTATGATTAAATTAATCGCATCCGACATGGATGGTACTTTATTAAATGAAAAGATGGAAGTTTCAGATCGTAACATTCAAGCAATCAAAGAAGCTGAAAAAGCTGGTATTGAATTTCTAATTGCTACTGGTCGCGGTCTAAGTGAAGCTAAACCATTTTTAAAGAATCATGTACATCCAGGCTTCATCACACTAAATGGTGCCGAAGTATTCAATAGCAATGAAAAGCTTATATCCAGTAACCCCATTTCAAAGACTTCACAAAAAGGTATCGTCGATTGCTTCAATAAATATAATGTTTATTTTGAAGTAATTACAGATAAAGGAATTTTCTCCAATGATCGTGAAGCTCGTGTTCAAAACCTAGCTAATCTTTTAGTTAAATTAAATCCTAGAACTTCCTTCAAACAAGCTCTCCGGGACACTCAAGAACGCGTTAAAATGATGCCAATGAACTTTGTCGATAATTATGATCACCTTTTCCAGGATGACTCTTATCAAATTATGAAGCTAATAGGATTCAATGAACATCAACATCGAATTCTTGCTCCCCTAAAAAAGGAAATCAGTAAAAATATTAAAGATGTGGTTGTAACATCATCTTCACCCAATAACGTTGAAGTAAACAGTGTTAATGCCCAAAAGGGAATTGCACTTTTACAATATGCTAAAAATAAAAATATTTTACCAGAAGAAATTATGGCCATTGGCGACAATCTCAACGATTATTCAATGATTCGTGATGCCGGCGTTGGAGTTGCCATGGCAAATGCCATTCCTGCTATCAAAGAATTAGCTCAAGTTTCAACCGACAGTAATATTAATGATGGTGTAGCTAAAATCATCGAAAAAACTGTCGCGGATTCTCAGCAACAGGATTAGCAATGGAGCTCTATATTAGAAAAGCAGACTTGGCAGTCGGCAATATTCTCGTCATTACAAATCAAAGTAAGGAAACCATTTTTATTGCTTCTCGTGATAAGAAAAACCCTTTTTTGATCAAATTATATAATCGCTTGAATACGTTAATTGGTGAAATAAAATTAAAGAATAATTTCTTGAAAATATATTCAATTGAAATCAATGGTGAAGAAAAAGCTACTATTAATGCTTTGCCAATGATCGACTTAAAATTTGTTTATCTTAGCAAAGCTAATTGGAGCGTCGTTGGAAACTTGGTTGCATCAAAATATCACGTTACCCAATCAGGCAAAGAAATTCTTCGAGTTCAACCAACTATTTTGAGTCAAGGACATCCTGGCTTAGAATTATCATTTAACAGCTTAGATGATGGACCCATGGGAACTTTGTTAGCCATCTTCTTAGATAAATATATCAAACTACCGACATTGGCACCCAAAGCTGACTTAGATAATTTGGGTATGAAATCAAAAATGCCATATTTAAATAACTTTAAAAACAAATGTGAATAAAAAGCTTGAAGAATAAAAATTCTTCAAGCTTTTTATTTTGTCAAATCATATTGCATATGATCATATAAATGACTTCCAATATACAATTGACCAACCTTCTTGAAACCAGTTTTATCATAAACATGTTTAGCTGGTTCATTAGTTACATCAACGTTTAGACTTAGAATCTTTTCACCACGGTCACGCATCACATCAATAAAGTGTTCCATTGTTTTCGTTCCAATGCCTTTACCTTGGTAAGCTGGAGCAACCGCAAATGAATCAAGGTACCATTCACCTGGCCAAGCTTCCTTATCACCGAATAGATTCTTTTCTTTAATGCCATATTTGTGCATAATTTTGATCAATGGCTCATCAATATTGTCTTCCTTACTTTCAGGATAGCCAACCATGATAGCGACCACATTGCCATCAATCTCATTTACAAGGATATTATCTAATCCATAACGATAGCCAGGTTGGAAGAAACCTTCCTTAATAACTTGGGCCATCTTTTCATTACCAACTTCTTTAAATACATCTAATTCCATTTCATCAAAGATTTGGAATAAAATTGGTAATATCTGATCTGCATCCTCTTCTTTTGCATTTCTAAACATTTTTTCACCTCAAGTATATATAATACATGATTTATAAATAATCTCAAATTAAGGGTGCATACCACTTATGAAACCACAAAAACAATGACCTGCCGAGATCATTGTTTTTAAATATAAAATAATGTCTGTAACGCTCCTGTTTTCATAATTTTTTGTAGGCAAACTTATAAGCAATTTGACTACATTTATATAATAGCGAAAACCACTTTCATTTTATATGTACACTTTTCAGAAAGTGTTGAAATTTGAACACATTTCCAAAAGTGTCTAAATACTTTTTAAAAGTCGATTATAATTTAGCAAATCCTTAATAATAATATCTTTGTCAGTACTCAAATTATCATCAAGCCAATTTCTTATGATTACTAGAAAGACGCCAATAAGATACCCTCGTTCGGTCTTCTTAGAAGAGTCGATTTTGTCATACTTTAATATTAGTTTATTCAGTTCCTTAATTATATCTCCATCACGTACCGTAATAACATTTTGATAGTACAAGTTAAGACATAAATTCTTGTTCTCGGCAATATAGTTTACAATCCCTATCAGTAAATCATCTGACGAATTACAACCATCTGTTACCTTTTCAATTATCTGATCTAAAATTGCTTTATATAAATAATCAATACACTCGAAATGATAGTAAATCGATCCACGGCTTACTTTCGACTTACGTGAAAGATCCATTATTGTAAATTGCTCAATTCTATGGCTGGAAAATTCCTTATAGGCAGTATCAATTAAATGTTTTGCTGTCAAATTCATCGTCTCGGCCTCTTTCATTTTTATATTAGTACTCGATTATAATAACAAGTCTAAATAATTTGAGATAGTAAATTTAGACGATTTTTCAATTTAATTTGTTATTAAATTTGAACAACCAATAAATATAAAACTAATAATTATTAATATTTAGCTACGCTTTATCTTACATATAAAGGTATTGTCAGAATTATAATTAATATCTAAGATGTCATATTTTGAGGGGAATATGTATGAATAGAAAAAGAATAGCTCTATTAACCGGTCTAACACTTTTAACAGGAACGTCATTGAATAACACTAACTTGCTAAAACACTCCTTAATACACAACGCTGAGGCCTCTAAAATAAATACCAATTCAAGACAATCAGAAAAGTATCCTGACATCATGAAAAAACTCGATGTTACATCTATGCAGCAATATAGTAGTCAAAGTCTTTTCATGAATATTACTATGAACAAATTTTATATCAAAGATATTGCCAGTAATTCCAATAAAACCCATTTAATATTAGTTCCCATAAAAACAAGTAACCAATATTTTATTCTTACATTGGATTCTAACGATAAAAATATATCGGTAGGACAAAAAATTACAATTCATGGATTCTTAAATGGTAAAGTCCGAATTAACAACAAATATATTTTGGCAGGACTAAATAAAAAGTATCTTAATAAAAAAGCTGTTTCTGTCATGGCTGACGATTTTAAAGTTTTTTAAATGAAATAATATTGTTCAAAATTACTTTAAGACACAAAAAAAGCTCTAGCCGCTGACATAACAACGATTAGAGCTAACTGATATTTGGTTTTACAAAGCTTTTGAAAACCCATTAATACCGGTGATCGGGGTCGAACCGATACTCCCTAGTGGGAACAGGATTTTGAATCCTGCGCGTCTGCCAATTCCGCCACACCGGCATATTAATATGCCTGATTACTTCAGCATAACCAAAGGCGGTAACCGGATTTGAACCGGTGATGAAGGTTTTGCAGACCTCTGCCTTACCACTTGGCTATACCGCCATATTCAATTATTACAGCAATTGGGTTAGCTGGATTCGAACCAGCGCATGATGGAGTCAAAGTCCATTGCCTTACCGCTTGGCTATAACCCAATAAAGGGCGGTATGTGGGAGTCGAACCCACGTGTGCCGGTGCCACAAACCGGTGTGTTAACCACTTCACCAATACCGCCATAATAATAAAAAGGTAGAAACAGGGATAGTAGGAATTGAACCCACACTGATGGTTTTGGAGACCATAGTTCTACCTTTAAACTATATCCCTAAAATATGGAGGGGAGTGGATTCGAACCACCGAACCCGAAGGAGCGGATTTACAGTCCGCCGCGTTTAGCCAGACTTCGCTACCCCTCCAAAATGGCGCGGGACGGAATCGAACCGCCGACACATGCAGCTTCAATGCATTGCTCTACCAACTGAGCTACCGAGCCATTAACGGTCCGTGCGAGAATCGAACTCGCGATCTCCTGCGTGACAGGCAGGCGTCCTAACCAACTAGACCAACGAACCAAAGGTTAATTATTTGAAACAAATTGCGGGAGCAGGATTTGAACCTACGACCTTCGGGTTATGAGCCCGACGAGCTACCAGACTGCTCCATCCCGCGATAATAAAAATAAATCATATGCTACCCACTAAGGAGGATGTGGGATTCGAACCCACGCGCCGCTTTCGCGACCTGACGGTTTTCAAGACCGTTCCCTTAAGCCGGACTTGGGTAATCCTCCATTGCTTAATACGTAAAACTATTTAAAACATGATGCTAAAGCATCAATGACCCGTACGAGATTTGAACTCATGTTACCGCCGTGAAAGGGCGGTGTCTTAACCACTTGACCAACGGGTCATATTAACGGAGAAGGAGGGATTTGAACCCTCGCGCCGCTTACGCGACCTACACCCTTAGCAGGGGCGCCTCTTCAGCCACTTGAGTACTTCTCCAGATATAGTGGGCCTAAATGGACTTGAACCATCGACCTCACGCTTATCAGGCGTGCGCTCTAAACCAGCTGAGCTATAGGCCCATAAAAGTGGCAAAGCGGGTGACGAGAATCGAACTCGCGACAACAGCTTGGAAGGCTGTGGTTTTACCACTAAACTACACCCGCATATTACCTTACGGCTACTTCTACCATAGTAAATTTCTTTACTAACGGTCCGTGCGAGAATCGAACTCGCGATCTCCTGCGTGACAGGCAGGCGTCCTAACCAACTAGACCAACGAACCAAAAATTAATTATTTGAAACAAATTGCGGGAGCAGGATTTGAACCTACGACCTTCGGGTTATGAGCCCGACGAGCTACCAGACTGCTCCATCCCGCGATAACAATAAATGTTAAGGTCCATTCAAAACGATGGACCCTGTAGGACTCGAACCTACGACCGAGCGGTTATGAGCCGCCTGCTCTAACCAACTGAGCTAAAGGTCCGGAATAATAGCGGCGAAGGGGATCGAACCCCCGACCTCCCGGGTATGAACCGGACGCTCTAGCCAGCTGAGCTACACCGCCAAAAACTATGATACTGGCAATAATATATTACCTATCGGGAAGACAGGATTCGAACCTGCGACCCCCTGGTCCCAAACCAGGTGCTCTACCAAGCTGAGCCACTTCCCGAAAATAAAACTAATGCACCTAGTAGGAGTCGAACCTACAACCTTCTGATTCGTAGTCAGACACTCTATCCAATTGCGCTATAGGTGCATATTCATTATAGTGCCGAGGACCGGAATCGAACCGGTACGGTAATTACTTACCGCAGGATTTTAAGTCCTGTGCGTCTGCCAGTTCCGCCACCCCGGCGTTACTATAATGAAAGCGGAAGACGGGATTCGAACCCGCGACCCCCACCATGGCAAGGTGATGTTCTACCACTGAACTACTTCCGCATTATGCCGACTAGAGGATTCGAACCTCCGACCCCCTGTTTACAAGACAGGTGCTCTGCCAACTGAGCTAAGTCGGCATAAAACGTTACTTTCATATTTTACTAGATGAAACTCAATATTGCAACAACAATATTGAATACGGGTGAAAGGACTTGAACCTTCATGTCCAAAGGACACTAGAACCTAAATCTAGCGCGTCTGCCAATTCCGCCACACCCGCATGGTGTGTATATATGTTGCAAATGAGCCGTGACAGGTTCGAACTGTCGACCCTCTGATTAAAAGTCAGATGCTCTACCAACTGAGCTAACGGCTCATGATATGGAGGATACAGGGATCGAACCTGTGACCTCCTGCTTGTAAGGCAGATGCTCTCCCAGCTGAGCTAATCCTCCATCATGAGACAGCGTAGCGACTCTCTATCCTCGCGGGTAGTTTCCCACCAACTACTTTCGACGCGGAGAAGCTTAACTTCTGTGTTCGGCATGGGAACAGGTGTATCCTTCTCACTATCGTCACTACACTGTATGATCTCGTACCTTCAAAACTAGATATTAAGCCAATGAATTAAATTTAAATCACTTCAAACTGCTGTAAACTCTTACTCGATTAAGTCCTCGATCTATTAGTACTGCTCAGCTCCATGTATCGCTACACTTCCACCCGCAGCCTATCTAC
>NZ_BIFW01000005.1 GCF_003967595.1 Companilactobacillus musae
GAACACAGAAGTTAAGCTTCTCCGCGCCGAAAGTAGTTGGTGGGAAACTACCCGCGAGGATAGGGAGCTGCCACGCTAATGATAAGGGATCAACCAAATGGTTGATCCCTTTTTTTGTGTATTTTTTATTTTCATATTTTTAAAGTAATAACTAAATTATTAATGAAAACTATGAAAGCTAAATTTATTTGATAAATCCAATTAGATTTTAGGATAATTTAAATAGTTGACCAATAGACAATTAATGATAAATTTAATTTAAAAGCAAAGTCGAACTTGTAGCTATCGCAAACAAGTTCGACTTAAATAATAGAAATAATTCGTAACAATTTTGCACATTAATTTTTCCTATTTTATAAAATTTGTTTTTTTCTGAATTAAGGACAGCCAAGGTACTATACTTATTAAAAATAAGGCGTAAAATAAAATATTGGTATAGATAATAATATATGTTCATATTATTTAAAATATTTTGTCTATTTATTTAAGTAAAGAGATATGGTAGTTTACTATATATAAATTTATTTACAATAAAATCAAGGTTTGAATATAAAATTGAATGTATTCTATTATAATAGAACTAATTGAATCTACGGGGGTGGAGTTCTTGGATAGCTTTACTGACTTGTTTCTATCAAAATCAGAGATAGAAAAAATACAACTATTTAACAAGATAAAATTAATCAGAACTAATCAATTGGCCAGTGCTAATCTTATTGAGACTTATCGTAATCGTGATATCAAAGTAAAAGATATCAATTTACGTAAGGCTGCTTATCAAATGAATAAGAGTTATGGCAGTGTTTATAATACATTTTTAGGAATTCAAGAGGATTTTAAGAAAATTCTTAAAAAGGATAAATACAATACTGAAGAAATGTTTGGTGTGACTAGAGATGCTTATCATGCTTATTTAACGACTAATTCAGATGGATATTTGTTCTTAGACGCTATTGTTAAGGATAAGGAGAGTTCTTTCAAACATTTCTATGAGACATTGGAAAGTAGCAAAGCAACTGTCCTACGTCATTTAAAGCCAATGAGAGGCTATCTAAAACGGTTTGGTGTCAGAATCGCCTATGAGCCAATGCGCTTTGTTGGAGATGAGGAATCGATTCGTTTGGCCATTGCAGCATTATATTGGAACGCTACACGGGGATACGTTTGGCCTTTTGAAGACTTCACGCAAAAAGTAGCCTTCAAAGTTGTTGATATTGCTTTGGATAAATATCGTCTCAAACCAACAAATCATATAACAAAAATGTTCTATGCATATGTCGTTATGGCTCATTTGTATCGAATCATTGAGGGCAATCACGTTCAAAACATGGACGCTTTAAATGTGATCAATTATCCGTTCCCTAATATTTTTGAAAGTGCCGGTTCAATGCTTGAGGGTGATACTGGTAGTGAAAAAGTTAGAGAATTAAAGCGTGCTATTAAAGAAGATGTCAGTTATGAGGAGCAAATGTTCCAGTCAGCTGATTTTTATATTTTGTTAATGTGTGTTCCTGCTACATTTGAAGTTTCAGATGAATATCTTCAATCTGTTTCTAAGCAATTGGTTAGATACAATCCATTGTTTGCTAACTTTATTGATGATTTCTTGGAACTTATTCCAATTGATGTGGAACAAACTGTTTCTGATATGGCTATGTCCCATAAGGAATTTTTGAGATATAAGTATAATTTAACAACATGTATTATTGGTGTTTTAGCTCTAGATCATAATTATATTGAAATTTTGAATTTGTATTCAGGTTTCGGTGATGCTATCAGTAAATTAAATGATGAAGGTCTTGAGAGTAAAATTTATTCAACTGTTCAACATTTAATGTTACGTGACAAGTATCAATCATTAACTGGAAAATCTAAGCAAATCTCAGAAGCCATTTATGCAATTGCATATCGTTTCTTCTCACTTTATAACAAGAATATTCAAGTTAAGGTTTATTTGGAATTAGAATCATTCTTCCTAGTTTATTCTGATTTAGCTGTAACTCTACAATCGTTGCCATACGCTAAAATTGTTAGTGATCCTAAAGAGGCTGATATTGTTGTTACTGCAAACAGTGCCAATCCACCAAAGGATGAGATGAAAAAAGATGTATGTATCTATCGTTGGATGTATAACGGTGTTGATGGACAAATGGGTGGCTTGTTGAATCTTATTTATAAGATATGGACGGAAGAAAAAGTTAGTGAAAATCCAAATCTTTAATGAAAATAGTTGCAACTATTTTCAGAATATATTATGATACAGGTTGTGCGATGAGTCGAGAGCCGTCGAATTTGGACGGCACTTATGATGGTAGGATATCGAGCACTACTCACCGGATTTGTGAGGGATATCTATAGAAACCTGATGTGAACAGGAATCTATTTGCTCATCTTGAGTACTACCGCTAAAACCATGGTGATTGAAACCATGGTTTTTTTATTGAAAAAAATATATAGAAGAGGTGAAAAAGATGCGCGCGCAAAGAATATGGTTAATTATTTTAAATGTTGCTTTTAACTTGGTCATGGGATTTATGTTGCCAGTTAATACTATTTTTATTCATAAGAACTTACACGAATCTCTAGTAACCGCCGGATTTGCGTTGATGGTCTATTCAGCGTTTATGATGGTGGGTAACGCTATAGGTGGTATTATGTTCGATCGCTTTTCAAGACGGGGAACGTTATATATTGGTTATGCAATATCAATTCTCTCGTTATTAGGTATGTCAGTACATCATGTTTGGCCTACATATGCGTTTATGCTAGTTATTTTAGGATTTGGAATGGGATTAGTGTATACGGCAATTAATGCTTATACGGCCTTCGTAGCTGAACAAATGACCGGAAATAGCCGAGTTGTATTTAATAATATGTATTTGGCTGCCAACTTAGGAATTGCAATTGGTTCAAATGCAGTTGGCTTTATTTTTGATTGGAGTATCTTTTTCACCTTCTTTATTCCAATGTTATTGTTTGTAGTCAGTGCAGTTATATTATTACTTAGAGCTAATGTTTTAGATCATGTTAAAGAAGAAGACGAGAGTCAGATCAAAGAAAGATCATATAATGCGGTTGAAGAAGAAGATCCTAAAGTTGCAATTGGAGCACGTCGTTTTAATATAAATGTCTTTATTATCTGTGCTTCTATTTTGATCGTTTGGTTAGGATACTCACAATGGGACAGTAATCTTTCAGCATATATGCTAGATCAAGGTTATACAACACGTGAATATGGTTTTGTCTTTACTATTAATGCCGCTTCATTGTTGATTATTCAACCAGTAATGAATCGTGTCGTTTCAAGAATATTTAAGTTGTTAAAGTATCAAATTTTCTTAGGAACAGTTATCATGGGAGCATCATTTTTATTGTTACCAGGAGCAAAAACATATTTGGCATTCATTATTAGTATGTTGATCCTAACAATTGGTGAATCAATGGTCTTCCCAACTATTCCAGCATTATTGAGTAAGATGTCGACAAATCGAAATCGTGGTACTTTCCAAAGTTTTTATAGTATTTTTGGTTCATTGGGACGTGCTATCGGACCTTATGCCGGAAGTCTGATTATCACAGCATTGTCATTCTCTACTTTGTTTGTAGGAATTACGATTTCAATGATTATAGTTGCCATAGCAATGATAGGTGTGAAAGAATTAGGATAAGTGAGGTAATATCATGATAATTATTCTGTTGGTATTGTTATTACTAGTCGTTCTAATTCTGAACGCCTTTTTTTTATATATTCAAAAAAGAGGTTCTAAGGCTTTGGGAGCGGAAGCACCTAAGGTTAAAATGGATGAAGGACTAGTTGAGAATACGACTAAATTTTTAGAAAAAGAAAAACAAGAATGGCAGATAAACTCTACATATAACAATAGTAAGTTGTACGGTTGGTTTACTGATAATAACGATGGTGTAACGGTAATTATGGTCCACGGCTTCGGTGTCGATCATAATTCACTTAATGTACATGCACAGCTTTTCGATAAATTAGGATGTAATGTCTTGCAAATAGATAATCAAGCGGCTGGTAAAAGCCAAGGTAAGTACTTAGGTTTCGGATATATTGAGAGTTTGGATCTATTGGATTGGATCAAGTACTTGTTATCGATCCGTCCTAACGATAAAATTATTCTGTTTGGTGCTTCAATGGGTGCAGCAACTGTTATGCTGACATCGAAGTATGATTTACCAAAGAATGTTAAACTGATTATTGAAGATTCTGGATATACTAGTGCGTACGATATTTTAAGTTATCATTGCCAGAAAAGATATCATATTAAGGGAAGACTTTTAATCAAAGGGATATCTTTGATGTCAAAAGTTAGAGCTGGTTTTTCATATAAGCAAACCGATTGTCGAAGAGCTTTAGAGAAGAATTCTTTACCAATTATGTTTATGCATGGTAAAAATGATTTTACAGTTCCGTTTGAAATGAGAGATGAGTTATCCACATGTGGAAAATCCCCAAGAAAGTCTTATGAAAGCCTTGGTGTTCACATTCGCAGCTACTATGTTGATTCTAAAAACTACCAAGAGGCTGTGGATAAGTTTTTGAAAATGTACCTTTAGGAGAAGAGTATGAAAATTAAAATTGCAGATTTTATTGAGAATGTTCAAGAAGGGAAATTTAATCAAACTAGTTTAGAAATTAGTAAAGATGATTTACTTCAAGAGGATCTTTGGTCTTTGAATAAGGCTAAGGAACAAATGGAGAAGGATGTTGCCGATAATAAACTTTCTCAAATTATGATTCATGTAGCGGATGCTGAGTTTGAAATTAACTTTTATTTAGAAACAGGAGTTATTAATTTACCGTTTGATGATGCCAAAAAAGTAACTCATTTCTTTGATGATGATGCTGAGGTTGAAACAAAAATTTATCTTTCAACAAATTGTGATTATTTGAATGCATCTAAATTTCATATTGATTTAATTTCAGAAAATGTTTTAAAAAATGATGAAATAAAACACACAATGGATATAATGAAAAGTAATTACGAAACTTCCGTGGAGAATTTCTCTAATAAAGAAGAAGTTGAGAAAGAGGATAAATAAAATGAATTCAATGCTGCTACTCCTAGTGATGGGTGTGGGAGCTGGTATTCTTGGTGCAATTTTGGGGATCGGTGGCGGAATGATTATCACTCCGGTATTGACCATTATGATGGGATTAGATATTAAGTATGCGATTGGTGCTAGTATCATTTCTGTTATTGCAACGAGTTCTGGCTCAACTATTGCTTATTTAAAAGATGATATGTTAAATCTTCGAGTTGCGATGTTTTTGGAAATTGCTACTACAGTTGGTGCAATTATGGGTGCCTTACTAGTAGGAGTATTTTCTAGTAATTTCTTATATGTCTTATTTGGATTTTTCTTACTTTATTCAACTTACAATATGA
Organism: Companilactobacillus musae; assembly: GCF_003967595.1. GTDB lineage: Bacteria > Bacillota > Bacilli > Lactobacillales > Lactobacillaceae > Companilactobacillus > Companilactobacillus musae. Next base: position 5,412 of record NZ_BIFW01000005.1, read on the forward strand.
TTCGTAAGTTAATGGATAAAAAGGGCGAAAATGTTTATACGGGACATGATCCGATTGTTGATAAATTCAAACTTGCCAGTACTTATTATGATAAAGCTGAGCAGAAACAAATTGATTACTCAATGAAAAATGTTCCTGGTGGTTTTATCATGATGTGGGCTGCTGGTCTTGCAAGTGGTTTGTTAGGTATTGGTAGTGGTGCTTTTAAAGTTATCGCTATGGATACGATTATGAAGATGCCTTTAAAGCCATCCAGTGCTACTAGTAATTTGATGATGGGTGTAACAGCTGCCGCTAGTGCAACAGTTTATTTCTTTAATGGATCGATCCGTCCTGATATTGCTGCACCATTGGCAATTGGCGTCTTAGTTGGTGCTACAATTGGCGCTCGATTAATGCAAGTTTTGAAACCTAGAATTATTAGAATGATCTTTATTCCTATTATTCTTTATATGGGAGTTCAAATGGCTCTTAAAGGATTTGGGGTGAATATCTAATGAATAATACACATGAAGAAACACGACAAGTTGAATTAGTAATTGGAAAAATTTTACGAATCGGTGTTATCACTTCAGCAATTGTTATTTTAATAGGTATGGCTTTGTACTTTATGAGTGGTAGTGGCTATGCTCCAGGAGCTTATCCACGTAGATTCATGGCAATATTTTCAGGTGTAGCTGCTGGTAAATCGTATGCTGTTATTATGTTGGGTGTATTTTTATTAATTTTGACGCCTGTTTTACGAGTAGTTGTTTCAATTTATGCCTTCTATAAAGAACATGATAATTTGTATGTTGTTATTACAACGATTGTTTTAATTATTTTGATGTTTGCTATGTTTATGGGATATCGTAGTTAATATACAGTAAAAAAAGAGTGTGAGGTTTTTTTCCTCACACTCTATTTATTTGGAACAGAATCTTGTAAAGTCCAATTAATAAGACCACTATAGGTGCCAGCTTTATTGTGTGCTTCGGAAAGTAATAAAATACCGTTTTGAGATTTCCATTCTTCAGTTATATTTTTACTTTCAATACCATCAGTATCTTTATAATGTTGAGCAATCGAGGCTCCCTTATTAAGTAGAGTTATCTTGCCAGATTGATCTTTAAAAATCATATTTCCATTGAATTTTGTTTTGTCAGTGTTGTTAATAAGGTCGGCGGATTGAGCTTGAACTTGCCAATTGTTGCCTTTTTTGCGGCTATCAAGAATATTAACTTCCCAAGTATCAAATCTGGGGATGATTTGATTAGGAAAGGTAAGATTAGTATTTTTAAATTGCATTTTTTTAGTTATGTTACCGAATTGAAGAGTACCAGAATCGTCTATATTAATCTGTCTAGTAATCTTATTGGTAGTATTGCCTAAGTTATCTTTGACATAGAAGGTTATCATATTAATCTTTGAATGTGATAATTGGTCGCCGGTTAAGTGAAGCTTAAATCCAGTAGCTGGATTATCGTCATTTAACCTAAAAGGAGATAAGCTTTTATTATTTAAAGTTGGATAAACTGTCATATTAGAGCTAATTAAAGATGTTCCGTCATGATATTCTAGTTCTCCAGGAATATCTACATCCTCATTTGGCTGTACATTTTTAACTTCTGGAAAATCACTCTTTAGGGTTAATAAACGAGATTTTATGAAAAATTGGTTTGTGTTAGTATCGGTAATTAAATTGTCACCATCGAAAGAGGCATATGCAGCAGGTACTTTTAATTGCGTGGTAGCGATTGTTTCGGTATGTCCACGTAATTCAATTACTGCTTTTGGACTTTCGTGACTTAATGGATCTGGTAATTGTGTTTGAACTATACGGGGATCATTAACAAGCAAATCAGAAATATTATAAGTTTTACCCGTTGATTCATATTTAATAGAGCCAGTGGTGAAGTGAATGTTGTTTGGAACATTAATAGTAGCATTGATTTTATTCCAAGTTTTAGTCCAACCTTTATAATTTAAGGTATAGAAATAGCTTATATCATCATTAGGATCAACATTGGTATCATTGGCTGCGATGTCACGATTTTGAGTATTATCGTGAATTCTGGGGATTGCTTCTGCATCAACAAAGGAGGGAATTGATTCAAAAACCATTAAATTATTTTCATAGTATTTACCAGTGGAGCCAGTAAATCCCCAGTATAATTTACTATCTGATTTGAGATTGAAATTGCTAGTATCTAAATCGAAACTAGTACTTTGTACACCGTCAGTATTGGGAGTGCCGTCAATATTTTTGTCATTATAACTGTAAGTCATTGTTCCCCCTGTAGGAATCTGTTGACTGTTTGCACTAGTATTTGGAGACCATTTGATGGTAACATGATGCCACTTACTGTCTACTAAGTTTTTAATACCAATAAAATTATCATGGTGCATAGTGTAGTAATAAATTGGAGGATTGGTATTACTGGCCTTTTGTCTTATATAGGTTTTGGATGAAGCAGGAAATCCGGTAGCAATATGTTGAGAATAAGTTCCAGGATTAGTAGCATCAAAGGAAACACCCTCTCCAGAAATTTCATTGGCGCCAGTTAGTAGATTTTTGTAAGTATCGAACTCCATGGCCCAGCTGTTCTGAATAGCGGTTTTAGAGATATTTGAGGGTTCGGAATTTGTTTTATCCCAATCAGCGCCCCAAACGCCTAATGATTGTCCGTTTACGGGTATTCCGGTTGATGAAAGAGCAATAGAGTTTTCGCCCCTTTTATCGTTTTGTAAGACGAAGGCCATACCGTCACCGGGAGCTTCTCCTCCGGTATTACCAAAGTATATCCACATTGAAGCCACTTGTTCGTGACTTAAATCAAAATAATTGTCTTTTTCAAATTTGCTCCAAACAGCACCAACTTGGTAAGTGCCATTGGTTAAGCTAATGACACTGGTATTTTTAGTTGCTGGATTTGTTGAATGAACAATAGTGGCATTATTGTTATAACTGTATTTTTTTCCCGTTGGACTAGAAAGCGGAGCATTGTCTGGTTTGGGAGGAAATTTAGCAATTACAAAATTTCCATCGTCCCAATCGAGCCCCTTAGGGGTAGTAGAAAGGGCATGATCATAATCAGAATCTCCAAAGACTGTGGTAGAAAAGGTACCTAGAAATAATATTAAGGTACACAAAAAAATACCAAAGATTAAAAAATCTTTTTGATGAAAATTATTCATAAAAGTCCCTCACAATTTTATATATCCTTAATCATTACAAATTGTATCAATATATCATGTTCTAACTCAATTAATTTAAGTATTTTTATTATTATTTGAGTTTAAAATTTATAAATATTTGATTATAAATATTTATATTATATTTGGGACTTTTAAATTAAGTTGTGCGAAATAGAATAGTTTACAATTTCATTGATTAGGAATAAAATTAATCAATAAAAGGATAAGGAGGGATAAGTATGGCAGAAAAAGTTGAAATAGATATGACTAAGCCGATCCCCTTGAATGATCATTTGTGTTTTTCTCTTTATGCAACTTCACGTGCGATTCAAAAGTTATATCACGATGGGTTAAGTAAAAATCATTTAACCTATCCACAGTATTTAGTATTAGTTTCCTTATATGAAAATAAAGAGGTTACTGTCAAAAGATTGGGTGAGTTATTATCACTTGATTCAGGTACTTTAACTCCTTTGTTAAAAAGAATGGAAAATGAAGGACTGGTTGTTCGTCAACGAAGTAAAAGTGACGAACGTGTTGTTAATATTCATTTGACTGAAATTGGAGAGAATAAAAGAAAAGATGTAAATGAGTTACCAGAAATATTAGTGGCTAAGAGTGGATTCAATAAAGAAGAATGGGATTCATTGGAAAATCTTTCTAAAAAATTATTTCAAAATATAACAAAATAAAAAATAAGGATTCACCTCTTGGTGAATCCTTATTTTTTATAAATTATTTTAATTTTTTAACTTTATCAAATAATGAATTGCTGTCAGGGGTTTTATTGTCGCCAGTACGTCCGATATCGTAATCAGAATCTTTCATGGCCTCAACTTTACCCATTAAATAACCATTACCAACTTGTGAAAAGAAGTCGTGATTACTTGTACCAGTTGAGATACCGTTCATAACGATAGGGTTAACATCTTCAGCATTTCCATCAGGGAAAAGTGGCTCTTGTCCAAGATTCATCAAGGCTTTATTAGCGTTATAACGAAGAAAGACGAGAACTTCATCGACCCAACCAACTTCTTTGTATAATTCTTTAGTATATTTCTCTTCATTATCATAAAGAGTATAGAGTAAATCATACATCCAATCTTTTAATTCGGATTGTTTCTCGGCACTCAATTCATTGAAACCTAGTTGAAATTTATAACCAATGTAAGTTCCGTGAACTGATTCGTCACGAATGATCAATTTAATAATTTCGGCAACATTAGCCAGTTTGTTATTACCTAAATAGTAAAGAGGTGTGTAGAATCCAGAATAGAAAAGGAAACTTTCTAGGAAGACACTAGCAACTTTTTTTTGAAGTGGATCACCATTTTGATAAATATCATTAATGAATTTAGCTTTCTTTTGAAGATATTCGTTATGATCTGTCCAATCAAAGATTTCTTCAATTTCTTCAGCAGTATTCAAAGTACTAAAAATAGAAGAATAACTTTTGGCGTGAACTGACTCCATGAATTCAATATTATTGAAAACGGCTGTTTCAGCTTGAGTACGAGTATCTTTCAACATGGCTTGGATTCCATCTTGAGATTGAAGGGTATCCAAGAGTGTTAAACCACCAAAAACGTGTCCAACAACAGTTTGTTCAGCAGGACTAAGGGTACGCCAGTCGTCTAGATCGTTGGAAAGTGGAATACGTGTATCCAACCAAAATTGTGAAGTTAACTTTTCCCAAGTTTCCTTATCAATTTGGTCTTCTAGTTTATTCCAGTTCATTGATTTGTAGTATGTATCAACCATTATAAAAATTTCCTCCTAGATAGAGCAGCTTTCGCATTCATTACTGCCAATTTCGTCATTGTTCTCTGTAAATGTTCTGACATAGTAAAGAGATTTGATACCTTTGTAATAAGCGTAATTACGTAAAATACTTAAATCACGAGTTGTCTGTTTAGTGTCGTTTGCGTCTTTCCAGTCGTAAAGGCCAGCAGGTATTTCAGAACGCATGAATAAAGTTAAACTCATACCTTGATCAATATGTTCTTGAGCTGAAGCATAAGTATCAATTACTTTACGCATATCAGTATCATAAGCGGACTTATAGTATTTGATTGTATCATTACTTAAGAAAGGTGCAGGGAAATATAATTTACCGTTTTTCTTTTCTTGGCGTTCCTCAACAAGACGAGTTACTGGCTGTAAACTAGCACTGGTATTGTTGATATAAGAGATTGAACCAGTAGGTGCTACGGCCATACGATAAGCGTTATAAAGGCCATCACGCATAACGTCTTGCTTCAATTTGTCCCAGTCACTAGGTTCAGGAATAAAGATATCTTTAAATAAATCCTTTACTTCGGCTAATTTAGGAGCAAAGTTAGTAGCGACATATTTGTCAAAGTAAGATCCGTCAGCATATTTTGACTTCTCAAAATTAGCAAAGGTTTCATGACGTTCCTTAGCAATATTATTACTTTCAACCAAAGTCCAGTAGTTAAGTAACATAAAGTAAACGTTAATAAATTCAATGGCTTCTGGTGAGCCATACTCAAGATGATGACATGCCAAGAAGGTATGAAGTCCCATAGCACCTAGACCGATAGAATGACTCATTTTGTTACCGTGAGCTACCGGAGGAACTGCAGAGATATTAGAAGCGTCACTGACAAAGGTCAATGCTCTTGTCATTGAACGAATTGATTTTCCAAAATCAGGACTTTGCATCATGTTTAGAATATTAGTTGATCCTAGATTACAGCTGACATCAGTTCCAAGTTTAGTATATTCTTGAGCATCGTTTAATTCTGAAGGAATTTGTACTTGTTGAATCTCGGTACAAAGATTACTCATAATAATTTTTCCGTCAATTGGATTGTCACGGTTAACCGTATCAATATTTAGAACATATGGATAGCCAGATTCTTGTTGTAGTTTACTGATTTCATCTTCAAGTTCACGAGCTTCGATTTTGTATTTCTTAATACGATCATCTTTAACCATGTTGTCGTATTCTTTAGTGATATCGACATATGAGAAAGGTATACCATAGACTTTTTCAACTGAATAAGGGCTAAATAAATACATATCTTCATTGTTACGAACTAGCTCATAGTATTTATCAGGAACGATAACACCTAATGATAGTGTTTTAACACGGATCTTTTCGTCAGCATTTTCTTTTTTAGCAGAAAGAAAATCAATAATATCTGGATGAAAAACATTCAAATAAACCGCACCAGCACCTTGTCTTTGACCAAGTTGATTACTGTAACTAAAACTATCTTCTAATAATTTCATAACTGGTAAAACACCAGAAGAAGAATTTTCGACACCTTTGATAGGTGAACCAGATTCACGAAGGTTAGAAAGAGTTATTCCGACCCCACCACCAATTCGGGAAAGCTGTAAAGCACTATTGATAGTTCGCCCGATACTATTCATATCGTCAGTTACTTGTAGTAAGAAACAAGAAACATATTCACCACGACGCTTACGTCCAGCATTTAAAAATGAAGGAGTTGCAGGTTGATAACGTTGAGCAATCATTTCAGTAGCTAAACTTTGAGCCAAATCTTGATCTCCGTTAGCGTATAAAAGGGCATTAAAAAGGATTCTCATTTCATAATTTTCAAGGTAAAGATCACCATCATTAGTTTTTAAGGCGTACTGATTGTAAAATTTATATGCAGCCATGAATGATTGAAATTGGAAATGTTGATCTAACAAATTTTGATAGAGTTTTTCAATAAAAGATAATGGATATTTATCAATAACATTTTTCTCAATAAAGTTCTCATCAATTAAGTAATTAAGATGGTCTTCAAAGGAATCAAATTTTTTAGTATTTGGTTCAACATTTTCTTTAAAAAAGGCTATAACGGCTTCTTTATCTTTGTTTAAAGGAATTTTGTCATCTACGGGGATGTTGATTTCGTTATTTAATTTAAAATAACTGAGTTTGGTTACATCTAGGTTATTTAATCCCAATTTCATTCACTACTTTCTTAAAGTTTTCGACATCTTTTTGTGTTCCATTAAATTCGAATTGGAATACGACCGGAACATTTAAACCAGCTGCAATGTCCTTAGCTGTGTGATTATAGAGTGTATTAAAATTACGATTACCACCACCGGCCACTCCTAGGCAGTTTTGTGCATTATCTTCGTACTGAAGAAAGTCAATTACAGGGTCCATCATATCGTCGTCATAAGATGGCACAATAAGAATAAATGGCCGACCCATTTTATAAAACGGATCGGCATCGGTTATTTCATATCCATCTATTCCCAGCTTATTAACAAATCGTTTTGTTTGACCAGTAATTGAATAATAAGCTAATTTCATGATTAGTCGACCAATTCTCTTAGACTATCTGGACGAAAACCGACGATTGGGTCCATGGCTGAATTCATTACAATGGGAACACTTTGGAAGCCTTGTTGTTTTAGAGAATCAAGATATTGTGGATCTTGATTGATATTTCTTTCTTCAAAGGGGACATTATGTTCCTTTAAGAATCTTTTAGTCATTCTGCATTGCATGCAGTTATTCTTGCTATATACGATTACGTTGTTCATAATATTACTTCCTCTCAGGTGCTGTTCTCAATTAGTATAATCATTTAAAATTTGAAACACAATATATTGTGCCTATCATAACGAATGATACACGATATAGCGTGGTTATACTGCCATTATAAAAATGCGACAAACGTATGTACCCACAGATTTTGTATCGTTTCGTGTTACAATTTCAATTATTTTTTCGATTCGTGGTAAAATTAGCGTAATGACTATTATAGAGTTATGAAGTGTTTAAGACAATTAATTTTTAGTTGGGAGAAAACAATGAGTTCTTGGAATTTTATAGGAATTATTGCATGGATTATTGTAATTGCACTATTAATCTTTGTTGTATTTAATATTAGAAATCGTCATTTAAAAATTCTCGTCGTAAAGAAGGGGAAGATTACTTGGACAACTATATTAACTGATTTGTTGGAAATTGTAGTTGTTATTTTGGCAGTCTGTGGTCTACTTTATACGAGTTTATTTACGAAGGTTGATTTAACGAATAAAAATGAAGTTGCTGTGAGTTATAAATATGATCCAATGATTGTCCAAACGACTAATGATGGACAAGGATATTACGTTAAAATTGATAAGAAAGAATCCAATTCAGCCACAGATGTATATCAATATTGGTTGAATAATTCTACTTATACTGTTTCCAGTCGTAATGCAACGATTTCTGATGCTACATTGCCATTTACAGTTTCTGGGGTTCACCTTGATTGGCCAATGAAAAAGATTAAAAAGTTAGATGCTAAATATCAGTATGCATATGTTATTACTGTTCAAGCTAAATATAAGAATAACTTGGTTAATGGTTTAGGTTTAAAGGCAAATCGTTATGCGATGGAATATCGCGTCTTGAGAGTACCAGCTCGATCGTTTATTGAAGTTGAAAAGTAAAAATAAGACTGACCTTTTGATGGTTAGTCTTATTTTTTTTGTATATAGTGTAATAAAAAAGACAAGCTCTCAAGATAGAGTGCTTGTCTGATATTATTTATTTAGCTTTTTTGATTTTCTTGATACTAACAACAATTTTGTTGTTCAATTCCATTTTGTTTGTGTTATCTTTAGGATCGTTTTTAACAATTTCCATTAAAGCTGAATGTTCATAGATCTTTTCAACTTTACCTTGGAATGGGTAATCCATATCTTCATCAACGGAGCAATCGTAAACAGTGCCAACCTTTAAGTCTTCTATTTTCATATGTAAAGTCTCCTCGGATTAATTACTTAACAGACTAGTATAATAATATAGTAGAAGAAATATTTCAAATATAGGAGTTCCATAATGGATAAAAAAATTATTGTTATCACTGGAGCAAGTGGAACCGGTAAAACGACAATTAGTAAATATCTGCAAGATACATATCATATACCGAGTGTTATAACTCATACTACTAGATTACCACGTACGGGTGAGAAAAACGGGGTAGACTATTATTTTGAAACAAAAGAATCATTCGTGAAGAATCATTATCTTGAAAAAGTCGAATATAGTGGCAATTGGTATGGTTCGTCAGAGGAAAGCCTTAACAGAACTTGGAAAAAGTATGACGTTGCTAGTATTGTCGTTGATACCAAAGGAGCAGTTTCTTATAAAGAGAAGTATGGAAAGCAGGCAGTAGTTATTTTTCTAGAGGTTGATTTAGATACTGTGACGCAAAGGTTAGCTGATCGTGGGGATGATAAAGCAAGATTAAAGGCAAGAATAAGTAGTGAGGAATTCCGTCGAGATCTACAAATTCCACCGGAATTAAGGGGAAAAAGCTATAAAATTATTAATAATGACATAGAAATGACTAAAGAAAACGTTATCAAAGTATTAAAAGACGAGAAAATCAAGTAAAAACTCTTTTCACAAAGAAGGCCTAACCATTGATACTACTGTGGTTAGGCCTTTATTATATTGTGAATTTCAAAGTGTAACATTCTTATACAATTATTGTAACAATTCTGCAATATTCAGAGAGTATTATAGTCATCGTTGAGTGATAAGAAATTAATAATTAATAAAAACTTAAAAAATAAAAACAAACCACTACGGGGGATTTCAATTTTGAATACTAACGTTAAAAAGAGTCTTATTTCATTTACAGCTGCTGCAGCATTAGCTGTTACAGGTTTAGGTCTATCAAATGCTACAAGTACTAAAGCTGCTGCACAAGTTATGTCAGATGCACCATCAGCTGTACGTACAAAGGTTATGTCAGCATTGTATTCAGCACCATCAACATCAGCTAAAACAACTGGTCGTGCATTAGCATCTAACAGTGATTGGGCTGTTGGTGAAGCCGTACAAGATGATCAAGGTAATATCTGGTACTTAGTAGGTAATAATGAATGGGTTAAAGGTAGCGATGTAACTGCACAAACAGCTGTTACAGAATCAGCTGCTTCAACAGACACAGCTTCAACTGCTGACAGTGTTATCAATACTGCTAAACAATATTTAGGTACACCATATGTATGGGGTGGTAAGACACCTTCAGGTTTTGACTGTTCAGGTTTCACATCATACGTATACCAACAAGCAACAGGTAAGAGTATCGGTGGTTACACAGTAGCTCAAGAAAGTGCCGGTACACAAGAAGCTGTTTCTCAAGCATCAGCCGGTGATTTATTATTCTGGGGTAGCAAAGGTTCAACTTACCATGTAGGTATCTACTTAGGTAACAACCAATACATCGCTGCACCACAACCAGGTGAATCAGTTAAGATTTCAACAATTTCAGGTTACTTCATGCCTTCATTCGCTGTTAAGGTTCTATAATACAAATTCAAAATTAAAATCATTCTTCGTTTAGACCACCATATTATGGTGGTCTTTTTTTGTGTAATGTTCGTCAAATGCAATAAACAAAGAGTCAGTAATATACTTCTCATATTACCGGTCGTTGATAACAATATAGAAATCATTAATAGTATAATTATCAAATCTTTAACAAGTATTTTTAACGTATTTTCTCCGCCGTATTTCTAATTTTGTTATACGTACTCAATTGCTTTTATAAAAAAAGCTTTTATTTATAAAAAAGTTCAAAATATCTTCACATATTGTTATAAATTTATTCGTATTTAAAAGCTATTATTTAAGCATAGTCAAAAGCAAAGAGGTGACCGGATGGTTCGATAAAGTTTCAAATAGAGACAACCCTTTAAAAAACAATTATTGAAAACAATGAATAGAATTAACCCCCTTAAAACATATATATAATATTTAAAAAATTTAATCCCCTATAACAAATAACTTCAAATATATCTCCCCCCTAAAAGATATGAAGTCAAATTAAGAACTATTCCCCGTAGTTCTACAAAAATGAAAGAAGTTGATATTTATGATACTTTTAAATATCATGGCAGCCTGCTTATTAGCAGGCTTTTTTGCTGTCATAAATTTGATAGAATATAGTTAGAGGTATTAATTATGCAAAATATAATCGATGTTATCTATAATAAATTGCCACATATGTCAGTCACAGATAAGAAAATCGCACAGGTCATTTTGGCTAAGCCCAAAGAAGTAATTGATTATACAATTTCTCAATTAGCAAATAATGCTGGAGTCAGTGATGCTTCTGTATCACGTTTTTGTAAAAATTTAAATATTGATGGTTTTCATCAACTGAAAACCCGATTGGCTCAGGTGTCTGATGACGATAATGTTTCGGTTACAATAGATGATGACATCCAAGCATCTCTCAAAAATATTGCTGAAAATAAAGATACTGAAATCAGTAATACTTTGAAAAATTTATCTACTGAGAAAGTCACAAAAGTATTAGTGGCAATTAAAAATGCTCGTTTAATTCAAATTGTCGCGGAAGGAAATACTTATCCTGTAGCAATAGATGCAGTTTATAAGTTTAATCAAATTGGATTATTAGCGATGAGTGATGCGGCATTTGAAACTTCAATAGCGCAAACTTTGAATATGACAGATAAGGATATTTTAATAATCATATCTAACTCAGGGGAATCTAGATCCTTAATAAAACAATTAGAAGTGGCTCAAAAACTTGGTATTAAGGTTATTGCAATAACCAATCGTGCTGACTCTCCAATTGCTCAGAAGGCTGATATACATTTGAAGACCTATGTTCGTGAACAAATTTTTCAATCAGAATATTACTTTTCAAGAATCGCAGCATCAACCATGATTGAAGCATTATTCTTATTGTTGATTGGTCAAAATAAAGAGACTTTAGATAAAATCACAAAACATGAAGAATTAATATCTGATCGTAAGATTTAATATCCTGCTTGACAGGGTATTTTTTTTATTTTATTATGAAAATGAATTTCAAGCATAAGGCATGTGTGAAAATTAATTTCTAAAGGGAGATTTAAAATGGAACAACTAATTGAAACAGCATCAAAAATGATTGAACCAAATATGACTGTTAGTTTTGGTGGTGGTAGAACTGTTAGCCGGTTGATTAAAACTATTGATACTTCAAAGATATCGGTGGCTAGTCCTTCAGAACAAACTCGAAATCTTTGTCAATCTTTAAATATACCGATTGTTCCCTTAGAACAAGTTAAGCAATTTGATTTAGCATTCGATGGCTGTGACAGTATAGATCATCAATTAAATGTTTTAAAAAGTAATGGGGGGATTCATACTTTTGAGCGTTTATATGCAAATTTATCAAAACGCTACATAATTATGGCTCCAGAAGCCCGATTTACTGAGAAATTGAACCCTGAAGTGCAATTAACTTTAGAAGTTTTGGACTTAGCGATGCCCCAAATTATTAGCGAGGTAGAAACATTAGGTGGAAAAGCAGAAATTAGACAATCTCAAAATATGGCTGGGATGGTACGGACACCAAATGGTAATGGATTAATTGATTGTCATTTTGGTAACTGGGATAATATCGACACAATAGATTCTAAATTATCACAAATGACTGGCGTATTAGGAACTTCTTATTTTAAAAATGTTGTAACAGACACGCTTTTGGCAACAAATGATGATGTAAAACATATTAGGAAAGAAGATTTGTAATTATGAAAAAATATAATTGGGGAATGATTGGAACTGGCTGGATCGCTCATGAAATGGCAGATGCACTAAATGTAGTTAACGGAGAAATATATGGAGTTTCAGACATGAATGCTGAAAAGATGGCTGAATTTTCTCAAGAAAAGAAAATTCAACATCAATTCAATAATCCTACAGATATGATCAATGACCCCAATATTGATGTTATCTATATAGCAACACCACATACATATCATTATCAATATATCAAAGAGGCCCTGAATGCAGGTAAACATGTTTTCTGTGAAAAGGCTATTACGGTTAACGCAAATCAATTTGATGAAGTTCAAACTTTAGCTAAGAAGAAAAACCTTATTTTAACGGAAGGATTTACACTATTACATATGCCTCTTTATAGTCAGGTTAAACAGTTGATATCTGAGGGTAAAATAGGTCAAGTTAAATTAGTACAAGTTAATTTTGGTAGTTTGAAAGACTATGATCCAAAGAATCGGTTCTTCAATAAAGAATTAGCTGGTGGAGCATTGTTAGATATTGGTGGATACGCAACAGCCTTTGCTAGAAGTTTCTTGGACAAGCAACCAACTAATATTTTAACAACGGTTAAATATTTTGAGACCGGAGTTGATGAACAGTCTGGAATTATTTTAAAAAATGATGATGAACAGATGGCAGTTATGGCTTTATCAATGCGTGCTAAGCAACCAAAACGTGGTGTAATATCCGGAACCAAGGGATATATCGAGATTAGCAATTATCCTCGAGCAACAGAAGCAGATATTACTTATACAGCTGATGCTCATACTCAAACAACGGATAAGATTGTTGTTGGTGATGATGATAAGGCACTTCAATATGAAGTTATAGATATGCAAAGATATATTGATAATGGTCATGATGACGGGCAATTAGAATTATCACACGATGTAGCTCATATTTTGAATGATGTTAGAAATGATTGGGGAATGAAATATCCGTTTGAATAAAAAAAACTACGACAAATTTGTCGTAGTTTTTTTAATAGTGAATATTTTGTACCCATTCATTTGGTCCAACTTTACAATAGGATATTCCTCGCGGTAATTGAACTCTTTCATTACTTGCCCATGTACCAGCTGATAGCCGACGTCCTGTATAGGAAAATTCATAGGTTTTATAATTTAATTTCCAGATATTATGTCCAGTTGAGATAGTAATAGGACGATCAACATTTCGGTTTACTAAAGCAACATCATCAGTACTAACCCATTCATTAGTTGCTACACGATAATAGTGATCATTTCCAGAATTTTTACCGATTTTATCAGTAAACCAGTCCGTTTTAGCTTTAAGATTACGTCTATTTATTCGGTTAAAATTATAAGTAAAATCATCATTTTGTTCACTTCTAGAGACGACTGGAGTTTTCTTAAAGGTGTGCACAAAACTAACAGCTTTAACTTCAGTTATATTTTGAAAACTGAATAATACTATTGATGATAAGCAAAAGATAATCATTGAATTGCGTTTTTTCATTTCAATATCCCTCGATTTGAATTAAGGAATAATTTTATCACTAAATAATAAAAAAGCCAGCCCGTTAAGACCAGCATTTCCATAGTGTTTTTATTTATCCAATAGTTGTTAATTTAATTGTATCGTACATCATGTAACCATTATGAACACGTAATTTAATAATATTATTTTCATCTACACATGAATCTGAGTCTAACGGAATCTTCCATAAGTGATAACTACCACATTTTAAGGCATTACGATAAACGGCATTGTCATCTAAAAATGTTTTTTGTCCAAGAGGGTTATCATTCAGACTTATTTCCAATGAGGGATCTCCGTGACCGCGATCATTTTCGTGGTCAGCATTAGTTTTACTTGCGCCTGCTAAAGCAATGGATAAGGTGAGTGTCTTATTTTGTTTGGGAATAGAATTAAAATGAATTTCCCAAACGCCACGAGTACTTTGGATACAATACCAATCTTGATCAGACTGACTTTTGCCAATTTCATAAATTAAGTGAGCTGGAGTAAGTTTTCTCCAAGTGCTGTTACGTAGGTTCGTTGAGAATTGAAAGGGAACCGTTGTGTGATTGCTAGTTCCAATTTGCCAAAAGACTGTTTCTTTTGGAACTTGCCATTGCATGCTTGGTAGTGTTTGGTCACCAGATTTGACGGAAATTTTTGTTGAAAAAGTTCCTACGGTAGATCCTTCTAATGGATAAGCTGAGAGTCTATATTCTCCAGGACGGACGTTTTTCAATGAAAATAATCCCTGCTCGTTAGTATCAGTGTAATAGATATAGCCGCCAGAGGCTTTATCAAATGTCGTATCTCCTTGACTTAAAATGATTTTCAATTTTATCTTTTCTTTATTGGAAAGAGTTAATTTTCCATAGACATTACCGCGAGTGAGCGGATATAAAGGTGTTTGTAGCCAAGAGTATGGCCAATTGGTTTGTTGTTTTTTGGCATATTCCTGGGCATCGAGGAGTTTATCTGTACCATCATTGATATAAATACTCCAAGGTCCATACAATTTTTTCCAGCCGGCAGAAATATGAAAATCGCCAGTTCCCAAATGGGCACCATTTAAATAATTTAGGAGAATACCATCATAGTGAACCATTAATTCTTGTTTCAACGGACCGCTAGGGTAATACTCGGTACTTGCTGGAACAAACCAAAATCCATATTCAGAACCAAAGAATCCCCAAAAAGGATTATTGGCAAAGAAGTCGGCATAATCGTATTTTGAATAAACTTTAGAATTTGAAAAACGTTCACCATCAGGCATTTCGTAAGTTTCATCTTGCCAGCGCTTGAATTGATTAGTGTAATTGCTACTAGGTTGTAATCCTATTCTAGAAGTGGTGTAGCTATTAGGAAAGACTGCTGGATCCAATCTATAGACAGTTCTTAATTCATTGATTGTAAAGGGATGTTCATCATTACTTTTAGCGATAACATAACTAAATACTTGAGCTTTTTCCGAACGCATTAATAAATGATATTCCAATCTTAATTGACTGTTGTCATCACAAAAGGCAATATGTTTACAAGTATTAGAATCTTCTATTATTTCTACACGATTATAATTGGGTTCTTTAGATTTTAAATCCTGATGATAATCTAAATAAAATGAATTATGGCGGTCAGGATCAACAACGTTTCCATCAAGATGTTCAATTAAATTTTTTCCTTTGTAAGACAAAAATTTCGCTTTTCCTTTAGAGTCAAGTGTAAGAGATATTTGATTGTTTTTTAGAGTGTATAAATTATCCTTATGTATTAGTAACAAATAATCACGCCTTTCTTAAAGTAATTTCATTCGTGTAAGTGCTTGCATAATATATTTAATTCCATTTTTTTAGGCAATACAATAATGAAATTACAGGAAAAAAGTATTTCTTCTTTAGGCCTATAATAGGTTAACTAAGAAATAAGGATCATTTATTTAAATCATGTTCTTGATGCCATGTCTTAATATATTCTAAACGCTGCTTAAATAATCTTTCTTTACCTTGTTCAGTAGGAGAATAATACTGATGACCTAAAACTTCGTCAGGAGCAGTTTGCATACTAGTTAATTTATCCTCATAATTATGTGCCAATTGATAGTCTTTACCATAACCTAAGTTTTTCATCAGTTTAGTTGGAGCATTTCTGATTTGCAATGGAACTGGTAAATTACCATATTTTTTTATATCTTTTTCGGCACGTAAAACAGCTTTATAAGTAGCATTTGATTTAGGAGCTACGGATAAATAAATAACAGTTTCTACCAAATGAACGTTACATTCAGGCATACCAAGGAATTGACAAGCTTGAAATGCATTAATAGCAACATTCAAAGCGTTGGTATCGGCTAAACCAATGTCTTCACTAGCAAATCTAACCAATCGACGGGCAATATAAAGTGGATCTTCGCCACCGTCAAGCATTCTCATTGTCCAATAAATGGCCGAATCGGTATCACTATTTCGCATAGATTTATGTAAAGCTGAAATAATATTGTAGTGTTCCTCACCATTTTTATCATAACGTAGGGATTTGGTATTCAGTAATTGGTGAATATTATTAGAATCCACTTTGACCACTTTATCTTTAGTTTCTGAATTAATGACCGCCATTTCTAAAGTATTTAAGGCTACACGAGCATCCCCATTTGCGTAAGCAGCAATTAATTCTAAAGTATCGGATTCGATTTTGACCTTAAGATCTGGAAATGCTTTAGGATTTTTTAGTGTATTTTCTAATAATTGAATTAAGTCATCTTTAGTTAGTGATTTAAGAACGAAGACTTTACAGCGTGATAGTAAGGCTGAATTAATTTTAAAAGAAGGATTTTCGGTTGTAGCTCCAATCAAGGTGATACTACCTTTTTCGACAAATGGTAAAAAAGCATCTTGCTGAGCTTTATTGAAACGATGTATTTCATCAATGAAGACAATAGTTCTTTGTCCCATTTCACGATTAAGTTCAGCTTCTTGCATAACTTTTTTAATATCATTGATACCGCTGGTTACGGCACTAAAAGTAATGAAATTAGCTTTAGTTTTTTTAGCGATGATTTCAGCTAAAGTTGTTTTACCAACCCCGGGAGGTCCCCAGAAAATCAATGAAGGGATTTTATCTTGATCAATGATCTCGCGAAGTATTTTTTGATTGCCAATTAAGTGTTCTTGACCAACAAACTCCTCTAGTGTCGTAGGGCGAACCCGGTTGGCTAGAGGAGTATTGTCATCGTTACTTTGATTGGCAAATAGTGATTCTTGTTGCATAATTTGCCTTCTTTTATTTAATAGATTCTTGAATTTTCTTTTCGTTGTAACCTAGTAATATCAAAAACATGATGATATAAAGGACTAACGGAATTAATGCGTAGTTTAAATTGATAGCGGAAATAGTTGTAGCTGACTGGGTTTTATTAGAAACGTAACCTGAAAGTTGTAGTGATTCAGCAGTAATAAGTCCGCCCAGTCCTAGTCCTAAATTAACGCCAAAATCATCAGTCGATGCTAAGACACCCTCAGCTTGGATACCCATAGAAGTTCCATAGCGAATAGTATCAGCAATCATGATAGACACTAGTCCAATAATGAAACCTCCACCAATACAATTGATGAAGATACCAGTGAATAGTACTGGTAAGTTTTTGGTATAAGTGGCAAAGGTAATGATCAGTTGCCCAACAAAAGCAGTGACGATACCTAAAAGCATCGTATTTTTTTTACCAAGTTTGGCCGAAACGAAATAGATAGCTACTACTCCAATCAAAGCAGTCAAAGTGAAACTATTAGCTAAAGATACGAGGTTCTCGTCGTGGATAATGTATTTGAAATAGTAAATAGTAGTTTGATTTTTTATGGAAGTAGTTAACCAGTAAAGAAAGATTACGATTGAAATTACGATCCATGGCTTGTTCTGTTTTAACATTTTCCAAACTTCAGAGATAGGTTGATGGTTGATTTCGTTGTTTGTATAGCGTTCTCTAACATGAAAGAATGTGTTGAGAATAAGAAATAGCGAAATGATCCCGAAGAGAAGAATAGTCCCTAGGAATCCCTTTTGTTGATTGCCTTTACCAAAGAAGTTTACTAGTGGAATTGTAAAGACAGCTACAATAATTTGAACTGAACTGCCAAAGAATTGTCTGATAACGCCTAAAAGGGTCGTTTCCTGCTCATTATCCGTCATAGTAGGTAAGATAGAAGTAATAGGTAGGTTTACGGCTGTATAGAAGAATCCAAGGCCTAAATAAGTGACGTAGGCCCAAAATAATTTCCCGGAATGTGGTAGGAAATTGGGCGTGACAAAAGTGAGAACAGCGAAAATTACATAAGGAAATGAGTACCAAAGAAAGAATGGCCGACTTTTCCCCCATCTAGAATGAGTATTGTCGATCATGATTCCAATAATTAAACTTTCAAAGACATCGGCGGTCCTTGCAACAACGAAAAGAATGGCGACTTCATTCGCAGTTAAACCAAAGACATCTGTATAAAAGAATAATAGGTAGGTAGTCATCATTTGGAAAACCAAATTATCTGCTGCATCACTTAATCCATAACTGATTCTCTCAGTTAGTGAAGTTTTCCATTTATTCAAAAGTTACTCCTATTTTTGAGTAGTCAAACGACGATAGAGCTCACGTCCGACGATGTCGTTTGTCCACATCCAAGCGATATGACCGAGAGCTTCTGAAATATGTTCCTCAGTAGGTTGATCTTTGGGAGAAGGGACTGTTTTCATCATAGGCATAATTCCAATATGAAAAGCGACCCAAATGGCTAAACCGAAAATAGCACCGGAGCCTTTTCTGATAAAAGGCTTATATTGAGCTAAGACTTCATAGATAATGGCAAATGAAGTTGAAAAGCCAAAGTGCATTAGAAAACTAGCCCAAGGCATTTGATGTTCAGAATAGGTGTAAGTACCACGAGTAATCTGCTTAGGAATTCCAGCTTGTTCCATCAATGTTTGAGGTGGGTTAACGGCATCACGAGCAGGTGTACGAGGAGGTAGGATATTTTCCCAGCCTAATTTTACAAAACCTGAGAATATTCCAGCTGCTGTACCGGCGATAATGGCAGCCTTCAAATCGACTTTTTGATCTTTGGTTAGTTTCATATTAATAGCCTCACTTTATAATCATTTTAATTAAAGTATAAATCAGCTGAATTTCTAATTCAGGTAATTAGTCTTATAGCGCTAAGATATTTTGACGAAATCCTTAGTTGGAAAGAGAGAGGTCACAATTTCTTCATATATTGTTATAAATTAATTCTTAGTTTGGCAACTGTATATTCATAAATTCCCGTTATTATTTAAGCATAGTCAAATAACAAAGAGCAAAAGCAATATTAATTGTTAGTCAACTCTTTACTAGATGATTATTAAAACATGAATAACTCTTATAAATAGAAATATATCTCCCCCCTTAAAGATATAGAATTAATTTAATTTGAAAGAAGTGACCGGATGAAATTGGAGACCCCTCGTAACTATTAGTTTCTTAAATAACTCACTTTACACATGAATAGAAATAAACCCCTATATAAATACTCTATTTTTAAAAAGTTTAATCCCCTTAAAAAACACATAGATAGAAAAACTTTAAATATCTCCCCCTTTAAGATATAAAGTTAATTTCCTAAAAACAATTAGATATTTATTCCCCCTAATAAATATCAAAAACAGAAAAGACCTGCCGCTGGCAGGCCTTTTCTGTTCTAGATCGAAGTATGTTACAGGGAAGGTGAAATATGTCGTCTTCCGCAACAAAGAAATTTCGGCCTTCTACTAACCTTACTACGTGAACCCATTTTCTTTGTTGCTCCGGACTAGTGTTTTGCTCTTTTGATCAGTTAATTTTTAATTCAGTAGATAAAAGGGGAAAACAGGTTTTATTAAGTATGCAAGGAGATGTAAATGTACTTGTATTTCTTGATGGATATCATTCTTCTTTTGGTTAAAAGGTTCAAGGTCAGTATTTGAGATAATGCGAACTTCATTAGCTCAAATCTGTGCCCACCACGTTCCAGCATCCACAGAGATTTTGCGGACGACGGCATACTTAAAAACACCCAGTTGGTATACGCATCCTTAAAAGAATCAATTTTTCTTCACATTTAATTGTTAAATAATTCGCAGTTTCTAAATCGTATATTCATAAATTCTCGTTATTATTTAAACATAGTCAAATAACAAAGAGGTGACCAAATGAACAAACAAGTTCCTCATGAAAGAACCAATTAAATTTATAACTAAAATTAAAATTAATAATCCTTTTTATTTAATCCCCCCTATAAATTACAAATAGATTTTTTTAAAAATATATCTCCTCCCCCCCTGATATATAAGAAAATTTTAAACAGAAAGAAGTTAAAGTCTATGAAAAATAATTTAAATACAAAAAGAGCTAGCCATTCGGCTAGCTCTTTTACTTTTTATAAAATAATATTTGTTTGGTATTGGATTTGAATCGTATTTTATAGGATTTGAAATTTGTCAGATACATAACGTTTGATGTCTGCACTCATCAAATTATTAGTTATCTATTTTTTGTACTGAGCTGCTTCTTCATTGCTGCAATAGAGGAAGTGACCAGGTAAAACTTCTTGAAGTCTTTGATCATCCTTGAAGGGACTCTTATGATCAAAATCAATTCTTGTACGACTCTTTTCAATCTCTGGATCAGGAACGGGAATAGCTGACAAGAGGCTTTGAGTATAAGCATGTAATGGATTATTGTAAATCTCATTAGAATCAGCTAATTCAACGATTTTTCCACGATACATAACAGCGATACGATCACTGATGTATTTAACCATTGAAAGATCATGGGCAATAAAGAGGTATGTTAAACCTTTTTTCTTTTGGATATCTTGCATCAAGTTAACGACTTGAGCTTGAATAGAAACATCAAGGGCTGAAATAGGTTCGTCAGCGATAATGAATTGAGGATCAACAGCCAAAGCACGGGCAATTCCGATACGTTGACGCTGTCCACCAGAGAATTCATATGGGTAACGAGTCATATGTTCAGGATTTAGGTTAACCATATCAAGTAGTTCACGGACTCTTTGATCACGTTCTTGGTCATTTTTAACTAAACCGTGAACATCAAGGCCTTCAGCGATGATATCTTTAACCTTCATTCTTGGGTTCAATGAAGCGTAAGGATCTTGGAAGATCATCTGCATTTCGCGACGGAATTCCTTCATCTTAGGACCATGGCTCTTGATCTTACTAATATCTTGACCATTGAAGAAAATATGACCATCTGTTGGATCATAAAGTCTGATGATACTACGTCCAGTAGTACTCTTACCAGAACCAGATTCACCTACAAGTCCAAAAGTTTCACCTTTATAAATATCGAATGAAACGTCATCAACGGCTTTAACCTCGTTAGGTTTACCAATGTTGAAATATTGTTTTAGATGTTTTACGGATACGATTACTTTTCTTTCATCTGCCATTATTTAGCATTGCCTCCTAACTTCTCAAATTTTGCGAAACGTTTCATGATACCTTCGGGTGGTGTAACTTTTGGTGCGTCTGGATGAAGCAACCAAGTGGCTGCGTAGTGATTCTTAGAAACTTTGAAGAATGGTGGCTGTTCTTCTTCATCAATTTCCATAGCATATTCATTACGAGGTGCAAAGGCATCTCCCTTTGGTGGGTTCAAAAGGTTTGGTGGTGTACCAGGAATAGAATTCAAGCGGGCATCTTCATTAGTGTCTAGAGTAGGCATTGAATCAAGCAAGCCCCATGTATAGGGATGTTGAGGATTATAGAAAATGTCAGTAACAGAACCATATTCAACGAAGCGACCAGCGTACATAACAGCAACACGGTCAGCAATTCCGGCAACGACCCCAAGATCATGGGTGATGAAGATGATCGAAGTACCAATTTTTTGTTGTAGTTCTTTTAGCAAGTCGATGATTTGTGCTTGAACGGTAACATCAAGGGCAGTTGTAGGTTCATCAGCGATTAGGATTTCTGGGTAATCGACGATGGCAATTGCAATAACGATACGTTGACGTTGCCCACCAGAGAATTGGTGAGGGTAGTCATTCATTCTGGCAGCTGGATTAGGAATACCAACTAGACGTAGAACTTCTTCAGCACGTTTTAAAGCATCTTTTTTAGAAACATTGTTGTGAATCAAAAGTGGTTCAGCAACTTGTTTTCCAATTGTCATAGTAGGATCAAGAGATGTCATTGGGTCTTGGAAAATCATAGAAATTTTATTTCCACGGATCTTATCCATTTCTTTATCACTTTTTTGTAGAAGATCGTCCCCGTGATAGAGAACTTCTCCTTTTGAGATTGTGGCATTTGAAGCCAATAATTGTAAAATTGAACGAACAGTAATAGATTTACCAGAACCAGATTCACCAACAATAGCTAAGGTTTCACCGGCATTTAAATGGAAATCAACACCACGGATCGCATGAACGGTACCGTTATAGGTGTCAAAATCTACATGTAAATCTTTTACTTCTAGAATTTTATCCATTTCGATTTCTCCTTAGTTAGTGTTCAGATGATTGTGGGTCAAAGGCATCACGTAAACCATCACCAAGAAGGTTAGTGGCAATCATGATAATACTCAAGATAATAGCTGGAGCCCACATTTGATATGGTAAGAATCTGAAGGCTTTTTGACCATCTGATAAAAGTGTACCTAATGAAGCGTTTGGAGCTGGAATACCAATACCAATGAAACTTAGGAAAGCTTCAAAGAAAATGGCATTAGGAATCGTAAACATTGTTTGAATGATAATTGTTGAAGAAAGATTAGGAATTAAATGTTTTGTAGCAATCTTCATTGATGGCTCACCTAAAGTTCTCGCAGCCAAGATATACTCTTGTTCCTTCAATTGGAAGGTCTGCGCACGAATCAGACGAGCCATTGTAACCCAACCAGTAATGGCAATCGCAATAACGATTGATGTTAGACCTGGTTTTAGAACAATCATCATCAAGATAACAACAATCAAGTTAGGAATTGATGAAACAATTTCAACGATACGTTGCATGAATGTATCAGTTTTGCCACCTTTCCAACCAGAAACGATACCATAGGGTACCCCGATTAGAAGATCAACTAATGTAGCAAGTACGGCAACGACTAATGAAAGTCTTGTACCATAGATGATTCTTGATAGAAGGTCACGGCCTAGGTAGTCAGTACCAAGGATAAATGATGTACCCTTAGGTGCTCCAGCCTGTTTGTAGGCATCAACCATTTTACCACCCATGTTTTGATATCCGTTCATACCGGGGATATTCAAGTTACCCAATTTAGGAGGGAGATTAGACATAGTAACATTTTGAGCGTTGGGATTAGATGGGGCAATAAGTGGAGCAAAGATTGAAATTAAAACAATAATTGAAAGTAAAGTTAAACAAACGACAGCAACTTTATTCTTAAATAAACGACGACGAACATCTTGCATGTATGTTAGTGAAGGTGTACCGATCTTTTCTTGTTCGGCATTATTCTCGTCGTGAACGAGTCTAAATTTTTCTTTAGGAATTTGAGGAGTCTGTTCCATTATTCTTTACCTCCGTTTCCTAGTCTAATTCTTGGATCGATTAGTCCGTAAAGGATATCGACGATCAAGTAAACTATGATTAATAAGAATGAATAGAAGATTGTAAGACCCATGATAGTAGGGTAATCGTTAGTTGTAATTGACTTAACGAATTGTTCACCAATACCAGGAATTGAGAAGATGTTTTCAACAACCATAGAACCAGTCATAACAGAAACAGCCATAGGTCCAATAATTGTGACAACGGGGATCAATGAGTTACGAAGTGCATGCTTGGAAACAACTTTCCAATTGGAATTACCTTTTGATTTAGCCAATTCGATGTAATCACTACTCATAACATCAACCATTTCGGTTCGCATAAACCGGGCGACAGTACCTAATGGCAGTGCTGTTAAAGCCAAGGTTGGTAAAACACTTGATTGGAAATTATCCCAAAGAGCAACTGGATAGATCTTCCATTTGTAGGCTAGGTAGAATTGTAAAAGAACAGCTAAAACGAAAGAAGGAATAGACAAACCAAGGATTGAAATGAATGTAGCTAAAGTATCAACCCATGAATTTTTACGAATAGCTGCGACGGCACCAAGTAAGATACCGAAGATAGTACCAAGGATCATAGCTTGAGCACCAATTTGCATTGATGGAGCAAGTCTTTGACCGATTAATGCTGTAACAGGTTCATTATTGAATTGGAATGATGTACCCAAATTACCATGTAATAAACCGACCATATAACGAACATATTGAACACCGACTGATTGATCCAATCCATATTGTGCTTTAACAATTTTTAGTTGATCCGCTGACATACGATTCTGGTTAGAGAATGGTGTACCAGGAAGTAACTTCATTAAGAAGAATGTTATCGACGCAATAATGAATAGGGTCAAGAATAAATAAAGTATTCTTTTGAGAATATATTTAGCCATTATTTAATCTCCCTCATCATTGATTATTTTTTGAAAACAGTAACTAAGTTGTAACTACCATTTGGAGTCATTGTGTAATCCTTGATGTTACTTCTAGTTAAGTTAGCTTGATATGATTGATACAAAGGAACAGCTCCTTGATCATCAGTTAAGATCTTAGTTGCTTGGAGTAGATCTTGCCATCTAGCTTCTTCATTAGTAGCATCAGTTGTCTTAGATTTGTTGATCAAAGCATCATAATCTTTGTTTGAATACTTACCATTGTTTTGTGTATTGCCAGTTGTAAAGATATCCAAGAATGTAACAGGATCAGGATAATCGGCATTCCAACCAGTAACAACAATATCAAATTGACCAGATGTTGATTTGTCTAGACGTGACTTAAATGGAACATTTTGTAAAGTAATCTTCAAACCAGGTAGGTTCTTTTCAAGTTGACCTTGAATGAACTCATTTTGCTTCTTGGCATTATCAGTATCATCACCTAGAAGTGTAAAGCTTAGGTTCTTTTGACCAGTTTCCTTAATACCTTCTTGCCAAAGTTTCTTAGCTTCAGCCGGATTGTATTCGGTGTACTTGTTTGAATCTTGAAGAACTTTTTCTTTAGTGAAATCTACTTTAGTCTTAGGATTGTATGACATACCAACAGGAACTAAGGTATGTTCAATACCACCAGTTTTACCAAGAACGTTGTCAGTTAACTGTTTACGATCAATGGCCATAGAAATTGCTTGTCTAATTTTGGCATTTTGGAAGAACTTGTATTTCTTTTGGTTAAATTCGAGATAGAAGTTACCTGTTTGTTTATCCAATGAGAAAGTCTTGTAGTTTGAAACTTGACGAGCTGTATCACCACCAAGTTTTTCAAGACGGTTGATACGGTTTGTATCGTATAGGTTCAAACCAGTGTTGGCGTCTTTAACGACGTAGTACTTAACTTTCTTTAGCTTAACTGATTTGGCATTCCAGTAAGAGTTGTTTTTAACTTCAGTCCAACTGTTATTTGAAACATTCCAGTTAACTAATTTGAAAGGTCCGTTGAAGACCATTCCTTCACTCTTTAAACCATATTGCTTACCGGCTTTTTCTACAGATGGTTTGTATTGAGGATAGAATGTTGAACTAGCCATCAAAGTATTGAAGTAAGGAATAGCATCTTCCAATGTAACCTCAAGTTTATATTTACCTAATGCTTTGATTCCCAAAGTATTTACGGGTTTCTTACCGGCATTGATCTTGTCGGCATTTTTAATACCAGTATAAATGTAGGCATATTGTGAAGCTGTCTTAGGATCGACCGTTCTGCGCCATGCGTAAACGAAATCATTGGCAGTAACAGGTTTTCCGTTAGACCACTTAGTATGTCTTAAATCAAAGGTATATGTTTTACCATCATTTGTTGGTTTAACAACCTTCTTGGCTATGGCAGGTTTTAATTCTTTACCATCATATCTGTAAAGACCTTCCATAGTGTTAGTTAAATTTTGTGCCCCGATAACATCGGTGTTCATAGATGAATCCATTGTTGCAATAACATCACTGGAACTGATTGAGAGGGTATCTTTGCTATCTTTTTCAGAAGCGGAACCACAACCACTCAGAACTAGTGCGAATAGAAATATCGGTAACAATGCAAGTAAATACTTCTTCTTGAATTTCATTGTTTAACCTCCCTAAAATATTATTCTTAGAATACACTAATGAATATTAAAATCAAGTGCCCTTAATTAGAAAAATTCTAATGTTTATAAAATAATAATACAATAAGGGTTAAAATGCAAAGAAAAACAGAGATATCTGTTAATCAGATATCTCTGTTTGAATGTATTTATTAAATCTTTCTAATTCTTCAGGACTTAAATTAGCAGTGATCAATGAACCGTCATTAATGAACTCTTTTTTGAGTACTTGGGAAGTTTTGAGAATTTCTTCAGTAATCTTTTGGTCGCTATATGGAATAAGCAATTCAGTCTTCTTATAGTTATTAAAGATCTTTAGTTTAATAAGGTTAACTAATTTTTCGATTGAATTTTTATCGATGGCTGAATAATAAATATTATCGCCTTCAATAGATGGAAATTGTTGTCCAGGTTTTAGATCAGCCTTGTTAAAAGCATAGATCATTGGTTTATCAACAACGCCAACTTCTTTCAAAGTTTTTTCAGTGACTTCGATCATATTACGCCAGTGTTCATCAGAGATATCGATGACCTGAATTAAAAGATCAGCAGCTTGCGCCTCTTTCAAAGTAGTCTTAAAAGATTCAACTAAGTTATGAGGTAGTTTGCTAACAAAGCCGACGGTATCGGAAAGTAAGAAACTTGTGTTGTCTTCTAGGTCGATACGACGAACGCTAGTATCAAGTGTAGCGAAGAGCATATTCTTTTCAAAAACCTTACGGTCTTCGGAATCTTCTTTATTAAAATTCAAAATACCATTCATTGTTGTTGATTTACCAGCATTAGTATATCCAACTAATGAAACTAATGGTAAAGAAGTATTAGTTCGACGTCTACTTTGAACGTTGACCGTTTTGTCGACCGTTTTAAGCTCGTTACGTAAAGCCGTAATACGTTTACGAATTACTCGACGGTCTAATTCTAGTTTAGATTCACCGGCACCACGGTTAGCTAATCCACCTGAAGCCGATTGTTGATCCAATGGATTACCTGATGGATGAATTCTGGGTAGTTGATATTGTAATTTAGCAATTTCAACTTGTAACTTAGCTTGCTTAGTTTGAGCACGATTGGAGAAAACTTGAAGGATCAATTCAGTTCGATCCATAAAACTCAATTTAGTTTCTTTTTCAAGGTTTCTAATTTGAGATGGTGTTAATTCATCATTCAAAACGATAATTTGAACATCGTCAGCGTTGGCTATCTCTTTGATTTCAGTAACTTTACCAGAGCCAAAGTAGGTTGCTCCACTAACGCTATTGGCGTTTTGAATAATAGTATCTGCCACTTCCATATTGTTTGCTTCAACTAAAGCAGCTAGTTCTTGCATCGTATATTCGAAATCAGGCTGTAGGTGGCTAACTCCGGCAACGATGACACGTGTTTTTTCAAATGTTAATTTAGATTCAGTCATTAAATCCTCCTGGTGGCACTAATTACCCCAGGGTAACAATGCCATTTTTTTATATATTTGTTGAAATGATATCTGTCTTTAAGCGCATGATGTGAATACCATCCTTTCGATAAACTGTTTAAATAATAACATGGAAGTTAGTTTCACGCTATATAATAGGTAGAAAACGATTTCTTGGACTAACTGTATTCTTTAGCCGACTTAGTTGTAACTAGGCTTTTTCTATATTAAAATCAAATTTATTAAAAGAGGGAGACCGTGAATATGAAACGACAAGAATTATTGGACTTAATTCAACAGACTTGTTTGGATAAAGAGGTTGCTACTGATACAGCTGTAACAACTAAATTGTTTCGGGCTTACCGTGATTTGGAAGATGGTAAGGAAGTTCGTCTTGTCTGTCAGGAAATTAATAATATGATCTCTAAGTATTTAATACTTAATAAATATAAAGCTCCTAATGCGTTATTAGTTTTGGCTAAGGCGACTGAAAATGATGCCAATAGTGTTCTCAAAGGAACGGGATTGAGTAATCCTTTTAGATAGAAAAAATCAAATGTATGTGCTTTGTGATGCTTTCGATAATACATAAAAACTGTATCTATTATCTTAAAAATCAGTTATATTAGTATACGGGTGAGAAGACAAATGGATAATTCAAAACAGAAATTACTATTATCATTATTAATTGAATTTGAAAAATCATTTAGTAAGCAAATCAATGAATCAGTAATTGATCAAGATACAGATAAATTGATTCAAACATCTGTCCAAGAATTAAAGGACAAACAGTATCGTGGTTCGCTCTTTGATAAAAAAGTTAATGAATTGATAGAGGAAGTCAATCATGCCAAGAAATACGACCATTTAGTCTTTAATGATTATTCAGGTCGCTTATGGAATGAGATTTCTCAGATTTCAAAAAGAACAACGAGTTTTGAAACAGCTTATTCACTAATAGATATATTTAATTCAAAAAATGCTTCTCTTAAATTATAAGAGAAGCATTTTTTTACGTTATAACGATAGATTTTAGAGTGTCTCTTGAATGACTTTTTTAAGTTTTTTAGCTTTACCGATAGAGAATTTTCTTGTTAAACCATCATCAAAATCAATTTTACGAACAGAAAAGTCAATATGCTGAATATTTTCAGGATTTATCAAACAGGAACGATTAATTCTAAATAAAAAAGGATATTTATTTTCTAGTTCATTCAGTTTTCCATAGAATTCAAATTTGCCATTAGTTGAATAAATATTTAAACGATGTGGTATATCTGAAGCTTCTATCAAAACTACTTCGTTTTTTTCCAAATTATAAACTTGTGTTCCAACTTCAAAAGAGAAGGTCTTTTTTTGAATGGTTCTGGTTTCATCAATAATTTTTTGAGCGTAGTCTAGAGTATCATATATCTCTTGTCGATAGTCTTCGAGAGGTTGATCCTTTTCAATAAAATCTAGCGCAGCGACTTTTCTTTTTAAAGTTAATGGTGCTAATTCATCATGAGTTGTGACGAAAATAATCTCCGCCTGAACGTCTTTTTGACGAATTTTTTCGGCTAGTTGTATACCATCAAGATCAGACTTTAAATCAATATCGAGGAAATAAATACCATTTTGGGGTTCTTGATTGTTCAAGTATTCAATGACCATTTGTGGATTTGATGCTTGAAGTTTTATTTGAAAAAGATTGCTGTGAAATAAGATGTAATTTTTAATTAGTTTATTCAACTGTTCTAATTGGATTGGATCATCTTCACACATAATGATTGGATAGCTCATTTTTTATCTCCTTTAATAATTAATGTAACGTGAAATCTAAACCATTTATCGTTTTTACTGTATTGAATAAAAACATTATTATATTTTTTCTTTAGTGATTTGATATTTAAAAGGTCCAAATAATCTTGTTCACGTTCTGTCGTAGGAATATTGGCTACAGTATTGTTGACTAAAAATGCTAATTGATTATCTTCTTGAGTGATTGCTAGTTGAATTTGACCGTGTTCTTGACGTTTGGTGAAGAGAATGGCGTTATCAATTGCCTGATCCAATAAGTTGATTAAATCTAAAATATTAATCGGAATTTCATTTAGTTCTGTATTGCAATCAAAGGAACTAAAAATTTTACTTTGATTTATAATATTTAACTTACTGATGAAGAGACTTTTCAAACTAGCGATTTTAACGTTATTAAGATCTTGATAAAGGTCCATTGATAAATTGTTCAAATAATCATCGGAGTAATTTTCTAGTTTATCAAGAGCCTGGTTCATAGCTTCATAATCTTCATTTTGAGCTACTGTTTGAAGGCTAAATAAAAGATTTTTATAATCGTGTTTGAAATGGCGTAACTTGAGTTGATCGCTCTCTAATTGGTCAGTATATAACTTTAAATTTTTAACTTGTTCTTGAGAAAATTTATCTTGATATATCTTTTTTTGTCGTCTCCGAGTGTGAATAAAGATGAACATAATAAAGATACATTGTAATAAGGTGAATAGGAAAATGCCGGTAATTAAATGAGCATAAACTGTAAAGTGCTGCATCATCATGATGAACATGTATAAAATAACGTAGATGTAACCTAAGATAATACTGGTCATGGCATTTTGTCGTGATTGAAAGAAATCATTTAATTTCAGATGATTATAGAAGTAGACAAAGATAATTGAAAAGATGAATTCTATTAATACTACAACTAAAGTAAAGCTATAAGTGGAGTTATAAGGGTTAGGGAAAATATACCTTAAGATAGGGCTTGGAATAAAGAAGGCAAAGAATTTTATAATAAGATTTAGCAAAATAAGGTTTATCAAATAGTAATTGACCCTTTTCTTGGTCCAAAGACTAAAGTAAATAGCTAGTCCTATTAAAAGTACAGCCTGCCCACCTAGAAGAAGATTTAAAGCTGAAGATATAAAAATTAATAAAACGTATGTAGCAATTCTTCTTTGAGCTGATAATCTGGAATGATAGGTAAGGTTGAAAACGTAATAGAAGACAGCCCAAGAAAAGAAAACTCTTAGTAAGTGAGATCCAGTTATTGAAAAAGGCATAAATACTCCTCAAGTTATTTGATAATTACAATATTAAGTTTAAACCAGGATTCGTTATTTCGATATTGAACGAACAGGTTAGGGTACTTCTTTTTAATGTCTTGAATATTAACTAATCCTAGGCCGGAGTGATGTTTTTTGGTAGTGAATCCTTCTTCCATTATTTCGTTAATATCGGTTTTAATGGTAGTTGTGTTGTTGATAATAAAGGACAGTTGCTTTTTTTCTTCAATGATGGCAACTTGTATTTCACCATTTTTTTGATTCTTAGTAGCTTCAATAGCATTGTCGAAAGAAATGCCTAGTAATCTCACTAGATCGAAAATATTGATCAAAATATCATCAATGCTATCACGACATTCAAAGTGACAGATGATATTGTTTTGATTGATTAGGGTTAGCTTACTGATCAATAGGCTCTTTAAATAAGGATTCTTAACGTTATTGAGATCCTTAAAGAGTTGCATAGAAATATTATCAAAATAACTGTCAGAGTAATTTTCTAAGGTATTTAAAGAAGATTTCATTTTTGGATAATTTTTCTCTTGAGCAATTGTACGTAGATTGGAAATTGTATTTTTGTAGTTGTGTTCAAAATGACGTAGTTTAATTTGATCATGTTCCAATTGATCGGTGTACATTTTAAGATTTTTGAGTTGTTCCTTAGTTAATTCACGCGTATAGGCTTCTTTTTGACCTTGATTACCCTTTAGAAAAATAATTACGATAAAAGTACATTGGATTAAAATGAAGAGCATAATTCCAGAAGTTAGATCTGAATATGCTTGATAATGCTGAATTATTTGCATAAATATAAAGATAACGGCGAATAGATAACCAATTAGTAAACTAAATAATAATGATTTTTCAATATTCCAAATAGTAGCAATATTGAAACGACGATACAGATAAATAAAAAGTAAGGAAATAAAAGCCTGAATTAAGTTAGCCGTTATAACGAGCGAAAGACTACCTTGCATTGTTTCTGTTGAAACGTTATTAGTAAAGAAAACGATAATAGCGAAGTTAGCAATTGTTTGAGAAATTAGACGAACTAAAGAGCTTAGAAGAATAGTATTTAATAAGAAAATTTTAGACCTTTTCTCCCAATAAAAAGTTAAAAATAGTAGTATGGCAACTACTAAGTAGGCGTATGGGGTAAAGATATCACAAAGAATACTAAGAATGTAAAGAATGAATAATGGATAAAATTTTTGTGGATGATAGATAGATTTGAAGACATAAAAGAAGATGAACCAAGTAAAAATTTTTCCTAATGCATAGATGTTTGGATCTACATGAATCAAATTTATCCCCCCTGACAAACTGAATTTGTATATTAATTATCCCATATAATGATGAATCACAAAAAAGATATCATGAAACCGAATAAATTTGTTCCTGAAAAAGCAAAATAGTTTGATTCAGGAAATAAATCTCGTGGGTTCAAGATATTTTTTGTTTAGAAAAATTCCCTGATGCTAAATTAGAACCAGAAAGAAACAAATGAATTGTTTTCAAAGGAGATAATTATGGATATCAGAGAAGAAGCTAAAAAGAATATACACATTTTATACGGATCATTAATGCAACATGATGAGAAAAGTTCATATTTACTAGATGTGACTGATGTTTTATATCAAGTATATAAAAAAATTGATGATGCTAAGAATCCAGAAGCACTGCTCAATCGTATGGTGCATTATATTTATGTTGCCGGTTTTAGCCGTGTGAGTTTGAATCATGATGAAGAAAAAGCTTTGATGGAATTAGGAAATCTTTCCAAGAGAGCTGGATTTAATGGTGCTTACCGAGGAAACTCAGTTGATAAGTCACAGTTTTATAGTATTTTTGAAAAAGTGCCAATTAGATAATAATTTTGAAAGAGATGACTTCTATGAAAAATAAAGAAAAAGTAACTTTAGTTATGGATCAGTTAAGTACAGCTTATGGTGCTGAAGATATGAAAGATCATCAAGACCTTAAAGATATGATTTTAAAAGAAGCCAAAGACTTAGAAAAAAATCAAAATGTTGATTTGACATCCTCAAGAATATGTAAAAAGATTGCCTTGGAATATTTAGGACATAAAGAAAATTTTCCTAAAAGTTTAATTGTTTTACATAATCAACTAAAAACTAATGCTATGAAGTATGATGGTACGGCCATAGCTGCCATGATGATGCCTGTGTGGTTCTAAATAAAAACCCTACTTATTGACTTAGGTCAGTGAGTAGAGCTTTTTTTATATACTGATGAATTTTTTAGTTTCTTCAGAAAGTTGAACAACGGAGGGATTGAATCCTTTGAGAAATAATCGTAATTTGCCAATGGTTTTTTGAGCGTTATGAACGTAATCTCTCGATAGATCAAGATCGACTGTTTTATTATTCACTAAAATCAATCTAACTTTTACTGGTTCATTGAGCATTAGTAATAGGTTGTACATAAAGCCGCTTTCTTCAGAAACAACTAACTTTGATGATAGATTAGATTTTGGCTGTGGAAGACCTAATATCAAAACGGTTTTAATTTGATTCTTGGGGATATCTCTAAGAGCTAGGTGCTTTGGAAAAAACATAGCTATTAGACGATTTTTCCAATTTTTAATATCGCTATAACGGATAAAATTTTGTTCGGAATCCCAATAGTTGAAGATAGTAGGCAAAATAAAAAAGTAATGTCCGATAAACAGCATAATGAAAATAATAATGCCCATTTGTAGACCAAGCTTTTTAGAGATATTTAAGCCAAATAATAGTCCTACTATTAGTGCCAAAGATAGGCTGATCAGCATGGGTCTAGAAGTAACTTTTTTACCAAATTTTAGCATGATATTTCAGTTCTTTCGTTTCATATCCATTCCCAATTTGACTTAAATGTAGCATGATTTTGATTTTAGAAAGTATTAAATGATATTTACAAATTGTATAAAAATTTAAATTTAACAATTGTCTAAAAAACGATTGCTTTTTTTTATTATCTGTTTTACTGTATTAGTGTACTAGAACAGTAAGAAGGTGAAGAAATGGAATACATCGATAACATACCCATCTATCTTCAAATCAAAGACATTTTATATCGCAAAATCATTAGTAACGAATATGAGTTGGGTTCACAGTTGCCATCAGTTAGACAACTAGCTGTTCAATTTTCAGCCAATTCAAATACCGTTCAAAAGGCGTTGAAAGAAATGACAGAAGAGAATGTCATCATTCCTCAAAGAGGAAAGGGTAATTATGTGACGGAGGATGTAAGTATTGTGAGTAAATTAAAGGATCATATTGTCACTGAAATGTTTGATACAACTTATGACAAATTACATTCTTTGAACATGAATGATAAAGAGATCACTACTAGTTTTAATAATTACGTCAAACAAAGGGAGCAAGATCATGAGTAGAGTCTTGGAAATTAACCATTTAAAATACAAAAAAAATAATAAGTTAATTTTAGACGACATCAATCTTGAATTGGATCATGGTAAAATCGTTGGTTTGCTTGGAGCAAATGGTGTTGGTAAGACAACCTTGATGCGTTTGATTGCCGGAGTTAATGCTAAAACGGCTGGAAAAATCAAAGTTTCAGGTATTGAAAGTAAAGCCGCCATAAAGTCTTGCGTTAGTATGACATATTCAATAGAGAGTTTGAAAGATAATCAAATTGGAAAGAATAATCGGATCAAGGTAAAAGATATCGTAAAATTTTATCTTGATATTTATCCAGATTTTTCATTAGAAAAATATCAAGAAATAGCTAAGTATTTGGATATTGATAGTGATGAAAAATTAATGGATCTATCAACTGGTAGTGGCGAAAAATTGGTTATTGCATTGACTTTATCTAGACAAGTAGCGCTTTATCTTCTTGATGAACCATTGAATGGAATTGATATCATGACTCGTAAAAAAATCATAAAAAGTATTATTCAATGGAAGAGCGATGAATCGACAATTATCATAAGTTCGCACTACGTCACTGAAATAGCTAGCTTACTAGATGATGTGATTATTTTAAAGGATCATAAGGTTTACGAAGTAAGTTCAGTCGAGGATATTCAAAACAAGTCCCATTTAGGAATTGAAGCTTACTATGAACAGGTTTACGAGGGAGGGACAAATGATGAGTAGTTTTGGAAGAGTTAGTAAACGATTATTAAGTTATAGGTTTAAAATCATAAGTCTATTATTGGGCATACATATTGCCGTAATCATTCTTTTGCAATTGTATAATTACCTGATTCATAATACGGATATTACTAGTTTTACTGGTGGCGTTGTAATGGTCATGATTTTTGGTACAGTACTACTTTCAATGACCATTGAAAAAACGTACACCAATGACAAATATCGATTGATTCCTATTAGTGATAATACTTTATATGCCAGTAATATTTTGACAGCATGGGTAACTTATCTATACTTGACGATTGGTGAAGGAATTATTTATGTAGTTGCTTGTAAAGTATTCCCCAATCCATATGATGGGATGATGATTAAAGATTTTAATTCAGTTCAACAATATCTTTTTAAATTTGAAATTTTTATAGCTTTTATTTTAGGAGTTTTGTTGGTCTGGACTGCTATAACCTTGATACATCAAATTATAAATTGGATAAATGGTTTTTTACCTTTTAAAAATCAGAGCTTTGGAAAAGTAATCTTGAGTTTAGTCGTAATTTGGATATTTTTGATCCCATTCAATTTTATTACAGCTAATGTTTTAAAAATTATGGGAATTAATGGAATGAATAGTAGTTTTAGCGGTGTCAATCATGTGATTTTATCGGGAATGGCAATGATGGTTTTGTGGATTATTGTATTCACAATGATTAATTTATACTTTTTGAACAAGTGGTCTGAAACTACAAAGTAAAGGGGGAGAACGATATGAGAGAGATTCTAAATATTAAAAATTTAAATTATAAAAAGAATAATAAAACAATTCTAGAAAATATTAATCTATCTGTTTCGAGCGGCAAGATCATTGGTCTATTAGGGGAAAATGGTGCTGGTAAAACAACCTTGATGCGTTTGATTGCGGGTGTTAACTCGATTCCAGAAGACGTTATAACGGTGAATGGAACGACGAAGAAAGCAGCAGTTAAAGAAAATGTCAGTTTAAGTGATCAACTAGGTGGTTTTGCGAAAAACACTAAACTTAGTGAAGTCGTTAAATTTTATCAGAATGTTTATTCTGATTTTTCGGTTTCTAAATATAAAGAGATTTCTCAGTATTTAGGCTTAGATAATGACAAACGTTTATCAGGTCTTTCAACAGGTACATTAGGTAAGTTAGTAATTGCCTTGACCTTATCCCGTAATACCAAACTTTATCTACTAGATGAACCATTAAGTGGAATTGACAGCATGTCACGTAAGAAAATCATTAGTAGTATTATTCGTTGGAAAAATGACGATTCAACTTTTATTATCAGTGACCACTATGTAACTGAAATAGCTAGCTTACTTGATGATGTAATTATTATTAAGGACAAGACCATCTATGAAGTCAGTTCAGTAGAAGCCATTCAGAAAAAGTATCATCTTGGAGTTGAAGAATACTATGAGGGTGTTTATGAAGGAAGTGTTACAAAATGAACGAATTTGTCAATTTAAGTAAAAATTTGATGCGTGATAAATGGAAACTAATAAACTGGGTAACTATTTTTGAATTAATTGCTTTTGTAGCAATCTACTTACTTAGGTTAGTAACTGGTGGTTGGAATGGTGAAATAATGCCCACCTACTTTGTAGGAGTGTTTGCCTTTGAAACAGGAATAGTTAGTTTTGTTGGTTTTATAATGCTCTCTCGCAGTAATGAGCACGTATTTACCAGCAACAATTATCGTTTAATACCTATTTCCGATACGAAATTATATTTTAGCAATATTTTAACGACCTTTTTGGCATATGTATACTTACAAATTTTAGGAGTTGTTATTGGTAATATTATTGAGTTTATGACTGCCGGTGGAGTTGGCCAGATGCCCAAGCTAAGTGGGGAAGATCTAATGACAATGGGGCAGTTTATTCTATTGACCATTATAGGAATGATCCTTATATGGACTGGCATTACTTTAGTTCATTTCTTGATAAATTGGATCGGCGGTTTCTTAGCTTTTGGAAGACAAAAATTGGTTAAATTTATTCTTTATGTAGTTGTTACTTTTGTTGGTTTGGTAATTTTTAATTACACAACGGGAAGCGTCTTTAAATTTGTATATGAAAATATGACACCTGAAGGGATTAATAACTTAAATCAATTCAATAATGTTATCTGGATAAGTATTGGTGTCAGCGCCATCTGGTTAGTGATTTTTACGGTATTAAATATTTATTTCTTGAAGAGATGGATCGAAACAATTCGTTAAAACACTACTAAAATAATTCTTTTTTTATTTGGTTGTAACTAATACTGAGCAAAATAGTTAAAGTATGCCGTCCTCCGCAACAAAGAAAATTGGGCTGGAACGTAGTGGGCACGACTTGGAGCCTTTTGGCTTCGCCAACAGTCTTCAAGCTCGGCCTTCTACTAAATCCGCAAAGTACGCGAATTTAGTAGAATTTCACTACTGAGCCCATTTTCTTTGTTACTCCGGACTGGTTTTATTGATTTTTTACATTTGTATATGAAAACTCTAAATATTGGAAAATAAGTATATAACAAGCATGCAATAGTAAGGTGCCACAAGTTTGAATAATAATATTAGAAATCAATTTCTAGTCGGGAACAAAATCTCTGTGGACCCTCAGTGGTGAAATTGTTCTTAGTGGGGAATCCACTTAGAACAAGGTCAATCTTGAAGACAATGCGAACTTCATTGGCTCCAAGTTGTGCCCACCACATTCCAGTGGTCCACAGAGATTTTGCGGACGACGGCATTATCAATTAACTCGGTTGGTATTAGTTAAATCAAATTAAAAGAATTCAAAATTAGCTATGGGATGGTTTGAATATGAGTAGCGTTCTGGGTGTAACAAAAGATTTAATGTGGAATAAGTTTAAATTGGTTAACTTGATTTTGTTCTTTGATGCGTTGGTATTTGCCGTAAGTTTGGCTAAATGGGATTATAGAGAAACTATCACAATGAATGTTACATGCTTAGTGTATTTTATTGGAATAATCTTTTTAGTTCGAAAAAATGAATCAGTTATTTCCAATAATCGATATCGATTAATTCCAATAAGTGAAACCAAATTGTATTTTAGTAATTTATTAACAACTTGTGTGGCATATGGGTATTTAGGAATTGTAGCAACAATATTTTTCTTTAGTTCAGCATATATGCATATGAGCCCATATTTTATGCATATTAATAATCATTTTTTTGATCTTTTCGTAAACTTTAAGGATATGCGGCTGAACTTACTTATTGAAAATGACTTAATTATTATATTAAGCATTATATTGGTTTGGACTAGTAGTACTTTGATACATTTATTTGTGAGTTATTTAAGTGATTTTTTAGGAATAAATAAGTGCAGATTCACTAGTGCCTTTGTGGGATTATTAATTTTGGCATTAAGTGTTGGGGTTATTCTATTTACTTTTATGCAAATGTCAATTATTACAATAGATCTTTATTGGGGTGTATCACCAAGCGACACTTTTTTGAAATTTTGCTTATTTGATATTTTGGGAATTATTATTACGAGTGTTTTTAATATATATTTGTTACAAAATTATTTCGAAACAAGGCGTTAGATTACATTCAGGATAAGAAAATGTACGTTTATGATTAAATTGGCACAAAAATAAATTTTTGGAGTATTATCAAGATAATAACAGAGTAAAGAAGGGGTCTGCGTGAATTTTAATAACGATTTTTATAAAGGAAAATACTTTTGGATAGGCGTTTTGGGATTATCATTTTTGATTAACTTCCCTTGGAATAATGTCTGTACTATTAACGGCATTTTTTCTCTAATAATGGTTGTTATTGGAATGGTCTCTTTAATTGGCTCAATGTTTAATTTTTCAAAATATTTTTCTTAGAGTTTTGGCTAAGGACGTTATGTCTATGGCTAAAGCTTTTTTTATTATCACTTAAGAGAGTACGATGTGACTATGAATTGGTCTTAAGAGAAAGAAGGGACCGAATATGTCTAATTTGATTGCTTTAGTGATTTTAATTTTTGGTTGCGGAGAAATATATGTAACGATTAAGGCATTTATTAATATGAAAAAAGAGAATAAGAAATTTCCGAAGTTTAGTCGTTTTGCACTTTTATATGGCTCTTTATTTGGTGCAATACTGATATTTTCGGGCTTTGATATACTTTTTAAATGGATCTGATATATGCAGATCCATTTTTTGTGTTTTTTAACTGTTATATAACGATGCAAGCAATAAGTGCGTGCTTTTTTTCTGATTTAGTACCTATAATTTAATTATGAAAAGGGGAAGTGAAGAAGATGAGCTTAGCAAATAATATTGTCAAATATCGCAAGAAGAATCATTTGTCTCAAGAAGAGTTGTCTAAGTCTTTAAATATATCAAGACAGTCAATCTCCAAATGGGAAACCGGAGAAAACCTACCTAGTATTAACAATTTGATCTCTTTGAGTGGCATGTTGAATATTTCTTTAGATGAATTAATAACTGGTGAGCCTTATTTACATTTTCCATTTGATTTTGGAAGACCCCAAAATAGAAAGCCAGTTTTGGTGATGCTTATTATACTTTCTATCATTGGATTTATCAGCTTTGAATCTATACATGGAAGTGTATTATTAGAAATTTTGAATCTGATGATGATTGAATTTATTTTTTATCTTTTAATTATTTATATATCTCCTATCGACTATAAGAATTACTATAACTATTGGACCATAGGTCGTTCTGGAATAAAGTATCCGAGTATTAATAGAATTGATAAAAGCGTTGTCAAAGAATTAATTATGCCAATAGAAGCTCTATTACATTTACGAAGAACAAAATATTTATCTTATAAACAGATTAAGCAAATGGAAATTATTTTGGATCTCTACGATATGGCACCCAAATCGATTATTTCATTTGATTGGTATTTTGCCGGATACAGTCAATTAATGCAGGAAAAATTTTACTTAGAAGTTACGACTATAGATAACGAAAAAATTGTCTTGAATTTAAGACAATATTATTGGAAAGAGTCTAAAGAGCATAAGATGTTACCGACCATTATTTCTTTCCTACAAAGAAAAAATTTTAGATTTGTTGATAAACAAGGTATTACAGATATAGTAAAAGATAAAAATAGTATTTTGATTAATGACCTTTATGATAAAAGAGATTCTTTAAGAAGGAAAAGAACGGATGTTTCTAGCAAATAATATTTTTAAGCATTGTAAGAAGAATCGTCTGAATACTTGAAATATTCATTTACTAAATTGACTTCAAGTCTGATGATTATCAAGCTAGGCTTCTCGGTTGTAATAGAATATGATGGTTCTAGAAAGAAGTGAAAAATATGGGTGCAGAATTAATTGGAATAGTTGTCATTTTGATGGGAATATATCAAATTTATATTGGTCGGAAAACCTATTATAATATCAAGAAAAATGTTAAGAATCCTCAACCGTATGTTTTCATGGGTGTTTATTTTTCTCTGATAGTTGGAATTATCTTTTTAGTCTTTGGTGCCTTTTTGATTAAGTAGTAGATAATTTCGATAAATTGGTATCTCCATTGATCTTGAAAGTTCATAATTAGGCCAAATAAATCAATGGGGAAAGAAAATGAAGAGAAGATTAGAAATTTTACCAACAATTTTATTGTTACTAGTGTTTATATACAGCCTTTTTCAGAGATTGAGTGGTAATAGTTGGACAAATTTGTTTGTAATTGGTTTGACTGGATTGTGTGTTTATACACCAGTAATTATATTTATCGATGGAGTTACAAGAGCTTTCCGATATCCAAAGCCACTTCCTAAGGGTGATAAATTATTTTTTACATATATGATTTCTCTAACGATTGTATTTATTTGTTTAGCTATTTATCTGATGGCTCATAATTAAAAATAGATCGGTAACCAAAGCGGTTACTGATCTATTTTTAATTTACATAGTTTAAATGAGTTTTAATACCATTCTTTTCGTGAATAACGGTCCTTACACGTTGGGAAGGTTTAAAGTACTGATTGTTGCCAATTTTCCACCATGATTTTCCATTGATTTGAACTTTTTGGGCTTTCCAATTTTTCATACCCTTTTTGTTGTAGGTTTTGATAGTTTTGGCAGCGACCATTTTTTTGTGGTTCATTTTATAAATTTTATATTTGTATGAATCACGTTTAACTGGTTAAGCGATAATTAATGTTTCGGTATTGTTCTCGGTACTTGCAGATACAGTAGTTGTTCCTACTGGAATAAGACAAATGCTCAATAGAATAGAAGCAATTATTTTTTTCATCTCAAACTCCCTTAACTTTTATTATCAAACTTGTTTCTAGCGTTATCGTATCATGGGAAGATTCCTAAAACAAATGGAACTAGGATCAATTATTGTTAGTTCCGAAAATCCGATCATATATATCAATACCAAAGCTGGTTTTGAGTGGGTAACCCTTGAGTAATTTAAAATTACGATGTCCATTTTGATCTCTCTCAGGTCTGAGAAAGATTGGATTTACATCGTCATTTAAATCTAATAATTTAGTAAATTCAAATTGATGAGTTACAGATATTACGGTTGTACTGCTATTTACTAATCCAGAAACGATTTGAGCATTGATTTGAGAACCTTCGTGTTCATTTGTAGATGAGAAAGATTCGTTCATTAAAATTAGACTTTTGGAGGTTATATTTTTGACAATATTAGACATACGATATAGCTCATTATCTAACTTTCCACTAGTTAATTCGGAGTCTTCTTCACGTTTGAAATGTGTCAAAATTCGACTGTAAATAGGAGCCTGATAGCTGTCAGCAAAAACGAACATACCGGAATCCATCATCAATTGAGCTTGACCTAGACTTCTCAAAGTAGTGGTTTTTCCGCCTTGATTAGTGCCAGAAATTATAACAAGTGAGATATTGCCAGTTAAATCGTTGCCTACAATTTTTGCATGGTTGGAATCGTTTAATAGAAGAACTACGTTTTTTAATTCTTTAATATCAGTCATTGGAGCGATTGTCGGATAAGTGATTTTAATGTTAGTTAGGGCATTCTTGAGACGAACGTTTCCTAATAAAAATCCCATTTGAAATTTTAATTCATTAAAAAAATTTTCAAATTCATATTTTGTATTAACAACTTTAGTGGCTAAGTTTAGATCGGCTATATTATTGTAATGTCCTAGAGCATTGCTGCTGTCATCATCACGTTCGGGGATAACAAATTTGATTTCGTTTTTTTCAAAACGTATTTTCATAGAACCCATCATATCGCTAAGTCGATTGGTTTTTTTATTGAAATCTAAATCTGAAACATCACTGCCAAAATTTTTATTTAATTTGACGGGAAAACTGTAAGTATTATTGGTGACGATAATATCAATTAAATCATGCATAGCGGAAAGTGATTGTGGAGAAAAAGTATTTTTAAGCCGACCAAAAAAGTTTTGAAAATTTCTAGATTGCCAGTCAACGTTAGAAAAAATTTCAATTTTAGCGATATATTTTAAATAAATATCAATTTGACGAGCAAAACTATGTAGCTTGTATGAAGCAGAACCAGAATCTAAGGTCCAAAATTCGCTACGAACAGTTTTGATAGTTTCAACAATAATTTGGTATAAATCGTGAATTTCTTGAGAGTGTTTCAAGGCATCTTTAATAGCCGCCTGACGATAAATAATATCTTCAGCTGTATTTAAAGGATTAAACCAAATCTTTAAAATGGTTTGATTGAGAAACTTATCTTTATCAGACATAATTTCCAAAATTGGTTTTAATTCCAAATCTTCAAGGACATCTTCTTGAAGATCGTTGAGTTGAAATTTTGATAAATCGAGGTCTTTTTTTGAAATCAAGTTAGTTTTCATTTTAATAGTTCTCCTTCAATGTCAGATTGGCTCAGCCGGTACTTTTTCAATAGAATATCGGTATATGCTTGGCCATTTAAATTTTCAGGAATAACTTTAAAGGTACGTTTAGCATTAGATGTGACTTGGCTCATTAGTGTCTGTACACGTGAATTTTCACCCAATGATTCTAGAAAAGTAACATAAATCCCAGTTGCATGTTTTTGATCTAATTCTTTTAGAATACGATTACCTAATTCTGTGGCATCTTCTTCAGATGTGGAGGAAAAAAGTTCATTTAGAATTACAAAACTGTGAGCATCAACTTTTTTGGTGATTTGATACATACGATCAATGTCAATTTCTAATAAACCACTGAGTTTATTGCTGGATTCCTGACGATCAAAATGAGTAAAAATGTTTTTCCGAGTTTTGATTTTGGCGGAAGTACCAGCAATGGCGATTCCTAATCTTGCCAGATAGAAAATTTGTCCAGTCATACGGGCATAGGTGGTTTTACCGCCTTGATTAGGTCCTGAAATGATAAGAAATGGTTTATTGGGATTCAAAGTAAATTGATTGGTTATTATTTGTGGATGATCAGTCCTTTGTATTAATTTAAGGGCAAGATTTAAATCGAAACTATTAATAACTTTTTCACTACCGTCATTGGTAAGAATAGGGAGAGTGAAAGAAAGATCAGTTTGTGTACTAATTATTCTTTCAACCTTTTGCCAAGCAAGGAAAAAAGTAAGTTCCTGCACAGTATTTTCAATTAATTGATCGTGATAGCGGGAATATTGGTTGTAAAAATTACTTAACTCTAAGAATTGTTGTGGGTAGAGTTTAGACAGTTGGGTAATGATTGAGATTTGTAAATTATTCATGCTATAAGGAGAACGATTATCTTCCATTTTTACTGGGGAATCCATGTCTTGAATTGATTCAAATATAGGGGAGAAAGTCTCTTTAAAATTATCATTCATGCTTTCTTTGTGTTTGGGCGAGGATTCAACTGTAACAGTACGTCCGTTTAAATATAAACGATAATAAATATTGTTAAAATCCCGATTGATAATTGTAATTTTGCTTTTTATAGTCTTGATTTTGTCAGAATTTTGGTATTTCTTAAGATAACTAATGAATTTGCTTAAACCGCTGGAAGACAAAGATTTATTTTCTAGCTTTGAAAGAAGGGTATCAATGGCTTCAAATTCATTATCAAGGATATTAACTAGATTGTGTTCACGATAAGATTTAGGATCTAGTTTGTGAAGTTCAGTATGTTGTTGAAAATTATAGAGCATTTGTTTAGTGAAATATTCAAAAGCTTGATAGACTGATTCTTCTTGAAAGTCTTTAAATGTTTCCTGACGGTATCGAATTTCATTGTCATTTGTTAGGGGCTGATGATTAATTTTTCTAATGTCATAACCAGTCAGTTGATTAATTTTTGTAAATAGATCTTCTAAATTTAAATCCTGAAAAATCGGATCATCAGTTGGTAGAATTTGCGGTTGATGATTAATATCTTGAAAAAGTAAACTATCGAACATAATCAGACCTCCTGAAATTTTAGATAAAAAAGACGCCTACCTCAAATAAGGTAGACGTCGTCAAATTCTTATGAATTATTGCAGTGAACGTCATCACTGACTCTCTCTACATTTATAGTATTACTAATTAGAAATTACGACAATTATTTTGAATTTTACAATTTTTATTATTTCAGATCAACGGTCCGAATTTGCTTAA
This sequence comes from Companilactobacillus musae, assembly GCF_003967595.1. Classification (GTDB taxonomy): domain Bacteria; phylum Bacillota; class Bacilli; order Lactobacillales; family Lactobacillaceae; genus Companilactobacillus; species Companilactobacillus musae. The sequence goes on from NZ_BIFW01000005.1 coordinate 49,993, forward strand.
TTAAAAATTCTAAAAAATTGTCTTTTATTTCTGACAAGATTACAATTCTCTTGAAAAATAAGTATCAAAATAGGAGTTGATAAGTATGGATATTTATTTTATCCGTCATGGAGAAACATATTTTAACCATTTGGGTAAAATGCAAGGTTGGTCAGACACTCCTCTAACAAAAGCTGGTCATGAAGAAGCCTATCGAATGGGACGGACTTTGGGCAATTTAGGTACGATAGCTGAAACAATCTATTGTAGTGATATGAACCGATCAGTTCAAACTGTTACTGAATTGAATAATGGTTTTAAGGCGGCAGGTGGTAAACCCTTTAAGATGGTGACTATGCCTGAACTAAGAGAACAATTTTATGGAAGTTTTGAAGGTCAATCGAAGAAAGAAACTTATGCTAAAATTTCTGGTAAATCTGTGGAAGGAACTTTAACAGAGATGAATGCGAATGAAATGCAGGATAAAATTGCTAAATTAGATCCTACTCATTTTGCTGAAACGAGTAAGGAGTTTTGGAGCCGCTTTGGAAGCGGAATTGAAAAAATTTTAAAGGCTGAAACAAAACCAGTAGTTGTAGTTACCCACAGTGCAATTTTAACGGCCTTGGTAAATATTTATGCACCAATGTTGTTAGATCAAATCGAACCTAATAATCTTTCTTTAACCAAGGTTCACTTTGATAGTGATGAATTTAAACCTAAGATTGTCTACTATAATGAAAGAGTCGAGCAGAATATTTAAGCGATCCATAAATAAAAAAGAACAGCGTCTGTTAAGAAATATTTGAGGTATGTAAAATATATACCTGCATTCTTAATAGATGCTGTTCTTATTTTTTAATTTGAGTTAACGATAAGTATTTTCTTTTTGTTTGTTTAAATTATCCATATCTTTGATCAAAGCATAAACTTCATCCATGCTGCCAACGTAAGCACCACTAGCAAGGGGATGACCGCCACCGCCAAACTTTTCAGCGATGCCATTGATAGAAACATTTTTTGATCTTAGATTTACTCTAAATTGATTTTGGTGTTTTTCGCTAACGACAATCCAGTTATTAACATTGTTGATACGTCCAATCAAAGGAACAACGTGGTCCAATTCACCGTCATCTAAGTTGAATTTTTCTAGAGTGTTTTTACGAATAATAATATAACCAAATCCAGAGTTGGTGATTTTAAGATTATCCAAAATGTAAGCTTCTAAACGTGCGACTTGAATAGACATTTCATCTTCATGTAGGCCTATTTCGGATATGTTAATTCCAGTTTTAGCCAATTTAGCGGCAATATTCAAGGTACGATAACTAGTTTCAGCATATAAGAAGCGGTTAGTGTCGCCAACGATACCGGCATAAAGACTATACGCACTCTTTTTGGAAATATTTAAGGGAGCTAATTTTTCAGTTAGAGAGTAGATCATTTCGGCACAGCTAGAAATATTTTCATCTACCCAATTGATATCACCAAAAGGATCAACATTAGGATGGTGATCGATTTTAATAATTTTAAGAGCTTTTTTGTAGTCACCATTATTGTCAATACGAGGTGAATTGGCTGTATCGACAGTGATCACTAAGGCATTTTGATAAGTTTCAGGTGAAACATTTTGCATGCTCCCAATCCAATCGAGAACGGGTAGATCAATTCCAGCGACATAGATCTTTTTTTGAGGATAAGCTTCACGCAGTATGATTGCTAAACCAGTTTGTGAACCAATCGCATCAGGATCCGGATTTTGATGTCTGAGAATAATAATTGTATCGTACTTTTCGATATTTTTTAGAATTTCATCAACCATATGACTACTCCCCAAGATTTATTGAATTATTTATAATGTTACCTTCAAACTAACCTTTATTTGCTTGATAAGTCAACAAGAAACTCCTTGGCCTTTTGACGATAATTATTTGCTTGATTAATTTTCTGAAGTTTAGCTTTATCGTGAGTAGATGCATGACCGGTAGTTAATAGTTCTTTATAAAGTGAAGGATATGGAAATCCTAATTGGTTAGCATTGTTTAATTCGGTTTGAATGTCATAAGTGATACGGCGGAAATCAACATCGCTGATTTTGTCATCTTCCAAACTTAATAAAATATAACTGGCATCGCGGTCTTTCATTAGACTAGGACGACTATACCAAGGTTGACCAACTGAACCTGGATTTAAAATCATTTGGCCTTCGGTGGTGTAACGCCACAATGGAGTATGAGTGTGACCATAAATGGCAACATCCATATCTGAGCCAATATCTAACTCGTCAAAATTAGCTTGTTCTTTATAAGCAAAAAGCTCATGACCACGGTTACTTGTAGGTAAATTATGAGTTAATGAAAATTTAATACCTTCGATAGTCTTTTGACCAGTCAAAGGTAGATCTTTAATTTGTTGAATTCTTCCGGAAGTAAAATGTTCCAAGTCATATTGAACTAAATTAGCAAAATATACTTGGCTAGGATTATCTAAATCAACACTTTGAGTTGAGATAACCGATAAAAAGGCAGTTTCCCAGTTGCCCATCAAGTATTGAGTTGTATTAACTTCACTTAATAATTGGAAACATTCTTCAGTAGATGAACCACCGATGGCAATATCTCCTATGGACCAAACTTCTTTAGCACCGTTTTTTTCAGCGTCATTTAAGACTGATTTTAAAGCGGTGATATTGCCGTGAACGTCTGAAAGTACTGCAATTTTTTGTTTCATGATGATCGCTCCAACCTTTTTTCCTTAGTGTACAACAAATTAAAATTAGTTAGTTTCTTTAGTTCTTTGATATCTAGCAAGTAAAGGCAAGATGATACCGATAGCTATCATTATCAATGGTTCGATGATATTCAAACTCAAAACGTGAGTCCAAGCAGCAGTACCTGGCTTTTCGTCTGTAGGGAAGATACCTAAAGTGGCAGCTCCGAAAGTAATAGCGAAACACCAAATACCTACTAAGATAGCGAAGTACTTATTCTTAATATAGGTAAAGTCTGACTTGAATTTATCGTCATGTAATCTGACTAGAATAAAGGAACTGAATAAGAAACAGGTTGTATATGGTGAAACAATCCCATTTAAATTCAATAGTTGATTAAAGATTGAATTCATGTTTGGCAAAGTAGCACTCAAAACCATGATTAAAGTACAGATACCAGTAGTTAACCAATAGCCATTGATTGGTAAACCACGCTTATCAGTTTTAGTTAAACCCTTTGGTAAGTACTCTTTGGCTGTATCAGATAAGAACATTCTGGTACCAGCATCTAGTAAGACAGCTAATTGAGCCATCATATACAAGGCTTGAGTAAGAGCAAATAAGTATAGGAAGAATTGTCCCATTCCAAACTCTTGACCCATGTATTGGAAAGCATAATAAGAACCATTCATTTTCAAATCATTTGGCAAGTGGTGGGCATTGAAGAAGACACCCAATGCAAATGATCCAAGAACAGTTAAAAATCCTGTCATGATTGCAAGCATCCACATAGCTTTAGGAAAGTCACGCTTACCATCTTTCATTTCAGTAACATATGGAGCCGCAAATTCTGATCCGTTCATCGCAAAGATAACTAGTCCAAATGTTGATAGATAATGCATATCAAATTTAGGAATAAACGATTTAATCGTAAATGGTTGAGTATGAGGCATGTTGCCTTGTCCCAAGTAAACGAAGGTCATAACCACATAAAGAATAGTGATGATAAACATTGCACCACCACCGATGATACTCAAAATTTGAAGAGAATTTCTCAAACGATGTTGAATAAAGATAAAAATGGTAAAGATGACGGCTGTCAATAGAGCAAACATTGAGTTACTCATTTTGTCTGACATTGAACTATTACCGTTAATCAACCAACCGAATGAAATCAAAGTTGAATTAGCAACATCGACAATATAAGGCAAACTTGAAACCCAAACAGTCCAAGCACAAATATAACCCCAAACGTTACCACCAGTGGCACGAACCCAAGAAGTAACGCCACCACCTTCTTCATTAAAAGTTGAACCAAGATGACCAACCATCATCTCATAAGGTACAACGAATAAAAATAGCATAAGAATCCAAGTAAATACGATACCTAATCCTTGGTTATGAAAGTTGTAAACAATGTCATCGAATCCGATAACTGTAACAAAATCCATTAAAGCAACAACAGGCCAGCTAATATAGGATTTTTTAGAATCCATTTCTGGCATTTTTTTCCCCATCGGAAATACACCCCTTAGTGTTTTAAATTTTAGAACATCTTTGCGAATCGACGTTCTAAAATATTATATCGCTTAATGTAACAATGACTTACAAAAATGTAAGAAATTGTAAGGAGAATCGAACGACCCAAAATGGTTTAGCCGTTATGATAGATATATCGAATGAAGAGTTATAAAGATTGTTTTAAGGATACCGTCGTCCGTGAAATCTCTGTGGACGCTGGAACGTGGTGGGCATAACTTGGAGCCAATGAAATTCGCATTGTCTTCAAGATTGAAATTGTTCTTAGTGGTTTCACCACTAAGAACAATTTCACCACTGAGCATCCACAGAGATTTAACTACCGACTAGAGATTGATTTCTATTATTGATGTTTAAATTTGCAGTGGTGATAGCAAATATAAAAGACAATACGCTAGTTCGGGGCAACAAAGAAAAAGGGTTCAGTAGTGAAATTCTACTTAGCTCACAAAGTGAGATTAGTAGAAGGCCGAGCTTGAAGACTATTGGCAAAGCCAAAAGGCTCCAAGTCGTGCCCACTAAGTTCCAGCCCAATTTTCTTTGTTGCGGAGAACGGCATCTTAATCAAACTAAAAATGCAATACGTGGAGGGAAGTACCAATGGAAAAAATAGTTGAAGTACAAAATGTTGAAAAAATTTACGGTAAGGCTGGAGAGAAACAGTTTAAGGCTTTATCAGATGTCAATTTTGAGGTGAAACCTGGCGAATTCGTAGGGATTATGGGTGCTTCAGGTTCAGGTAAAACAACGCTTTTAAATATTTTATCTACATTAGATACACCAACTAGCGGTCAAGTAGAAATTGCTGGTCAAGATATTACTAAATTGAATAATAATCAAATGGCTGATTTTAGAGCCAATAAAATTGGCTTTATTTTCCAAGATTTCAATCTTTTGGAGAATTTAACAGCTTATGAAAATATTGCTTTACCGTTAGCTTTACAAAATAAACCAGTAAAATCAATCAAGCCATCAGTAATGAGTATTGCTGAAAAATTAGGATTAACAGATATTTTGAATCACTATCCAACTGAGTTATCTGGTGGTCAAAAGCAACGTGTTGCAGCTGCTCGTGCCTTGGTACATCAACCATCAATTGTTTTCGGGGATGAACCAACTGGTGCTTTGGATTCTAAGAGTGCTAGAGCATTATTGGATACTTTGACAAAGATTAATCGTGAAGATAATGTTTCTATTTTACTTGTAACGCATGATCCATTCTCAGCTAGTTTCTGTGATCGAATTCTATTCATTAAAGATGGTGAGATTGGTCAAGAACTAAAGAAAGAAGACGCAACACGTGCTGAATATTATCAAGAAATTCTAGATTCATTGGGAACATTTGCGGAATAGGGAGGAAAACATGTTAAATAAATTAGCCTTGAGTGGCATCAAGCATCGAATGCGTGATTACACAGTGTTGTTCTCCGGTTTGATGATTGCTTCAGCCATCTTTTATATGTTTATGTCGTTAGCAACTAACCAAGCTTTCTTGAGCTCTAATTCACCAGCCGCGGCAACAAGTTTTATCTTTGGGTTCGGAATTGTTCTTTTAGCTATTATCACGATTGTTTACGTTAATTATGCGAATACATTCTTGTTAAGTATGCGTCAAAAAGAATATGGAATGTTCATGATGCTTGGTGCTAAAAGTAGTAAAATTTCACGAATGATTTTTATTGAAACTTTTGCTATTGGTGCCATTTCAACAATTATTGGTACTTTGATCGGTATTGTGGCTACAGGTTTTGTTAGTCGTTGGCTGATTGGGATGTTGGATATGCAAGTTAAACATTTCAGTAGTTTTTATTTACCAGCTTTAATTTGGACGTTCGTATTTTTCATTGTAATCTTTATGTTCTCAGCAATTAGAAATTCAGTTTCATTACGTCGAACAAAGGTTTTAACCTTGTTAAATCGGGACAGTCAACCAGTAAAAATTAAACGTAACGGCGTTTTAAAAGCTGTTCAAGCTGTTTTAGGATTAATTTTGTTAGCAATTGGTTACTTTACAATGTGGTTCTCCGGAAATAATCCTGGTGCAATTTATCTAGGAATACCTGTTGCTTTAGTAACTATTGTTGGTGGTACTTATTTAACAATTAATTCCTTTGTAACTGCAGTTATCTTAATGCTTAAGAGAAGAGTTAATTACTCACAAAAAGGTTTGAACAATTTTACCTTGTCGCAATTAAGTTTCAGAATTAATGATTATACTAAGATTTTATCTATGGTTTCAATCATGTTTGCCTTAGCATTAGGGGCCATCACTGTAGGTTTAGGTTTCAATAATCAAATTGACAATGTTGTTAATGGTCAGAATTACTATGATGTTCAAGTAACAAATCCGGATGCTGCTCAACAAAAGCGTTTGAAGGATTTGAATATTGATAAAAAAGTTGTTTATAACTACAAAACTGACGGCAAAAAAGTTTATTACCGTACTAGTGAATTTAAGAAGCAACCGATTGGATATTCTCAAATCAATGTTAAGACTATGCAATCTAAATTAGGTACAACTTCAGATATTAAAAAGAATTCTAACGCTCAATATGAGTTGATGAATACACGCTTACCAGAAACTCGTGGTATGCAAACGGAATTTGTTAGTGATCAGGATTACAACGCTATCAATTCTAAAGAAACTTCTACGGTTTTAATTAAGACTAATTCCTTTAAAGATAATTTATCTGAGATCAAAGCGATATCTAAAGCCGAGATAAAGAGTTATCCAGCTTTGAAAAATGCTGGAGGAGATAAGTATAGTGCTTATACATTGATTAATGGTTTCTTCTCTGGTTTGGAATTTATGGGATTCTTCTTAGGAATTGCCTTTCTAGCAATGCTTGCCAGTTGTTTAATGTTTAAAATCCTATCTGGAGCTAACGGTGATGTTAAACGTTACAATATGCTCTATAAGATTGGTACAAAGCAAAAGATGCTTCGTGCAACTATTAATAAAGAAATTGCTGTTTTATTCGCAGTACCAGCAATTTTAGGAATTATCCATGTTTTGATAGGTTTGCAATTATTCGTTAAGTTGCTTTACAAACCATATATGAATATTGAAATTCCTTTCGCTATCTTTATCGTGCTTTATCTAGGCTATTATTTCCTAACTAGATATCTTTATAAGAAGATTGTTTTGAAATAAAATACCTTGTCCCTTCCGAGGGACTGCGCAAGAAGGGTACAACCTTTCGTGCGCAGCTTCTCGGAAAAGAGAAGCACTTCCCCCTTAATAATTATTAATATAGAGATCCTCAACAATCTCAAAAAATACACACGTAAACTGAAGAAATGTGTGTATTTTTGCTTTGTTCAAAAATATTTTTTTATAAAATAAAAATAATATGGTTCTAAATATAACACTGATGTTATCGTGTTTATAAGCTAATACTTCAAAATTTTAAAACCGAACAATAATTTCACAAAAGAACTTTTTGTTGCTAAATTCCAAAAAAACAATTAAAATTTTCTTAATATAAAAAAGCATATTAGATAATTCTTAATAAAGAAAGGGGAATTAATATGTCAATGATTGAATTCCGTGACGTACAAAAATATTATGGCAATTTCCATGCACTAAAGGATATTAATTTGAAAATTGATAAAGGGGAAACAGTCGTTTTAATTGGTCCTTCAGGATCAGGTAAGAGTACTTTGGCTAGAACTGTTAATGGATTGGAAACAATTCAAGAAGGTCAGCTGATCGTAAATGGTCATGACATAGCTGACAAAGCGACTGATATCAACTTGATTAGAAAAGATGTCGGGATGGTTTTCCAACACTTTAACTTATATGCGAATAAAGATGTTCTTGAAAATGTTATGTTAGCACCAAGAATTGTTTTAAAGCTTAGCGAAGAAGAAAACAAAAAACGAGCTATGGCTTTATTAGATCAAGTTGGTTTGGCTGACAAGGCTCATAACATGCCTTCACAGATCTCTGGTGGACAAGCTCAACGTGTAGCTATTGCTAGATCATTAGCGATGAAACCTCGTTGCATGCTCTTTGATGAACCAACTAGTGCTTTGGATCCAGAAATGATTGATGATGTATTGAACGTTATCAAATATGTTACTAGCCAAGGCGATATGACTTCTTTGATTGTTACTCATGAAATGGGATTTGCGCAAGAAGTTGCTAATAGAGTAATCTTCATGGCTGACGGTCAAATTTTGGAGGACGATGCAACAGATAAGTTCTACAGTCATCCAACTAACGAACGTGCTAGACAGTTCCTAAGCAAGATTATTAAACACTAGGGGGATAAGAATATGAAAAGATTTAAATATCTAGCAACGATCATCACTTCTTTACTCTTAGTTCTGACTTTGACTGCTTGTGGTTCAAAACCTTTGTCATCACAAAATGTTTTGGAAAATGATAAAAAATCCAAAACAATAACTTGGGGTGTTAAAGCCGATACTAAATTGTTGGGTTTAATTGATGTAAAGGATGGACAAGCTAAAGGGTTTGAAATTGATCTTGCAAAAGCTATTACTAAAAAAATGCTCGGTAAAGACGCCAAAGCTAAGTTTGTTACCGTTACATCACAGTCACGTATACCTTTGTTAAAGAACGGTAATATCGATGCTATCATCGCTACAATGACTATAACGCCTGAACGAGAGAAGACAATTGATTTTTCAAATTCATATTTTGATGCTGGACAATCAATTTTGGTCAAAGATAACTCTTCAATCAAGAAGGTTGAGGATTTAAACAATAAAACAATTATCGGTGTTGTTGGATCTAACTCGGTTCAAAACGTTAAAAAGTTTGCTCCAAAGGCACAAGTTCTACAATTGCCAGATTATGCTCAAGCTTTGACTGCTTTAAAGTCAGGGCAAGGGGATGCTTTAACTACTGATAATGTTATCCTTGCGGGGATGGCGGTTAATAATCCTGGTTATAAATTACAGGGTAAGGCCTTTACGACTGAACCTTATGGTATAGGTATTAATAAGGGACAAGATGATTTTAAGAATGCTGTTAATAAGGCATTGAAGGAAGTACAACAAGACGGTACTTACAATAAATTAATTATTAAGTGGTTTGGTAATGTACCTGGATTCAACTATAAGGAGGTGCTACGCAAATGATAAATCTACTAACAAATAACTGGAGTGAATTCATCAGTGGTTTTGGTTGGACGCTTTTGTCTAGTGTTTTAGCACTGTTCTTTAGTTTAATTATCGGTTCATTGTTCGCCATTTTCGAGGTTGTCCCTAATAAGGCGGTCAGAATCATTGGAAACATTTATGTAGAAGTATTTCGTAACATTCCTTTATTGGTTATTACAATGTTCTTCTATCTAGTAATTCCTTTATATATCACTAAAATCAATGGTTTTACTGCGGGAACTATTGGTTTGACAATCTATACATCGGCTTTTATTGCTGAAACTGTTCGTGCAGGTATTAATTCTGTTGATGTTGGTCAAATGGAAGCAGCTCGTTCTCAAGGAATGACATTCTGGCAAGCAATGCGTTATATCGTTTTGCCTCAGGCATTTAAGTATGTTATTCCACCATTGGGTAACCAATTCGTTAATTTGGTCAAGAACTCATCTGTGCTAGCTTTCGTAGCTGGGTTTGATCTGATGTATCAAGGGAATGCTATTGCTTCACAAACATTTGAAACTGTTAATACATATATAATTGTTGGTTTGTTCTACCTAGTTATTACATTGCCAATCAGTTACTATATGCAACATCTAGAAAGAAAGTTAGCTTAGGAGGGGTAAATTATGCAAAATTGGATAAATGCTTATTCATGGATAAATATCAGATTTCTTCTCCAAGGCTTATGGATCACAATTTTGATCTCCGTTATATCGGTGATTTTAAGTTTTATTATTGGATCAGTCTTAGGGATTATCCGTTATTCTAAGATTCCATATTTTTCAAAAATAATTGGTTTTATAATCGATGTTATTCGTAACTTACCATTACTTTTGATCATTTTCTTCGTTTACTTTGGTCTACCAGCGTTTGGATTTAAACCTGATACGATTCCGGCAGCTATTTTAGCAATGACGGTCTTTGAGTCAATGATGATTGCTGAAATCATTCGTTCTGGAATCATGGCAGTTGATATAGGTCAGATGGAAGCGGCTCGAGCTATGGGTATGAAAATGCCTCAAGCAATGTGGCATGTTGTTTTACCTCAAGCTTACAAAAAGATGATTCCTGCTATGGTTAGTCAATTTATTTCGTTGATCAAGGATACATCTTTAGCAACAATTATCGTTGTGCCAGAATTGATGCAACACGGTCAAGTTGTTTATGGACAAGACCCTAATTACATCATTCCTGTCTTCGTAGCAATGGCTATTATGTACTTTATCGTTTGCTACGCATTGTCATTATTGTCAAAATTCATTGATCGTCGAATGGCATAAAAATAATTTTATTAGTTGACATAATAAATTAAGCCTGTTATTGTTTATGTCAATCAAATAAACACATATAAGTGTCTGAATCAATTAGTAATGTATCTGGGCGTAAGAAAGCCGGTGGTTGATGCGAACCGGTCAGGGTGCAATTATGAAATACCAGACATGACTTGGTTTTCCAAGCGGAATGAGAGGGCCGTTATCCTCGAGAGTGGAGAAGTAGTTTTTTAACTATTCTCAAGCTGGGTGGTACCACGGTAAATTAATCGTCCCTGTTGCAATTATTGCAGCAGGGACTTTTTTTATACCAAGGGGTAAGAGATATGATGAATACATGTGGTGGGAATCCTCGATATTAGTTTTTCTGGATTTAAATGAAAACAATTTGGAGGAATTAGGATGAATACTAGTAAAAAGAATGTCAGTTTTAGAGAAGCAATTACAATTTTAATTGTAATGCTAATTGTTTTAGGCTTTGGGGTTATTAAATTTGGATTGTCACCTCAAACACCCGTTTTAGTAGTGATAGGTCTATTGATTTTATGGGCCAAAGTAAGAAAGAACAGTTGGGATGAAATATTTGGCGGCATTGAAGAAGGTGTCAAAAATGGAATTGTTCCCATTTTCATCTTTATTTTAATTGGAGCCTTGATTGGAACTTGGATTGCTGCCGGTATTATTCCATCAATGATGGTTGCCGGATTCCACTTGATTTCGGCACAATGGTTCGTACCGTCAGTTTTCTTAGTTTGCGCCTTGATTGGAACGTCTATCGGTAGTGCTTTCACAATCGTATCTACTATTGGAATTGCACTCTTCGGTATGGGTCAAACCTTAGGAATGAATCCTGCTTTAGTAGCCGGAGCTATCATTTCGGGAGCTATCTTTGGTGATAAGACTTCACCACTTTCCGATTCAACCAATTTAGCAGCAGCGATTGCTGAAGATGATTTATTTGCTCATATTAAAAATTTGATGTGGACTACGATTCCAGCTTTTATAATTTCATTAATTCTTTACGCAATTTTAGGCAACTCAGGTTCTGCTAATGGTCTTAACAAGATTGATACAACTTTAAATGTTTTAAATACACATTTCTTTATTTCATGGTGGGCTATTTTACCAATTGTTTTGCTTTTCATTTGTTCAATTATGAAGATACCAGCAGTCGCAACGTTGATCTTGAATATTACGGTAACTGTTGGAATGATTTTTGTTGAAAATCCGCATACATCAGTTAAAAGTATTGCTGGATTCATTGAAAATGGTTTCGTTTCTAAAACAGGGAATGCTAATGTTGATGCTTTATTAACTCGTGGAGGCATTAGTTCGATGATGGGCACTGTGTCATTGATTTTCTTAACTCTTTCATTAGGTGGCTTGTTAATGAAGTTTGACGTAATTCAAACAGCCATGCAGCCACTTGCTGAAAAGTTAAAGACACCAGGTTCAGTTGTAACCGCAACAATCCTTTCCGGTATTGGAGTTAATATCTTTGTCGGTGAACAATACCTTTCAGTTATCCTTCCCGGTAAAGCCTTTAAGGAAACTTTTAATAAACGTGGTTTAGATAACTTGGCACTAAGCCGTGTTCTTGAAGATGGTGGAACAGTAATTAATTACTTGATTCCATGGGGTGTTGCTGGAGCATTTGTGGCTAATACCTTGAATGTACCAACCTTGTCATTCTTACCATTCTGTTTCTTCAGTTTGCTTTCACCAGTTCTTTCTATTATTAGTGGATTCACTGGTATTGGTTTGAAACGATTATCAAAGAATGATAAATCTGATAATAATAAGGATGAAAAGTTAGCTACTGAATAAAAATATAATAGGTAGAAAATATATTAAGAAATCATCGATGCTGTAAACGCTAACGATGTTGGTATCATTTAATTCGATACCTGTAACGGTTAATTTATAGAGCAGAAATGCTCTATTTTTTTTGTTTTCATCATTGACAGAGGACCATTTTTTGTCTAATTTTAAACTGTTATGCTATTTATGATAAGCAAATTTAGGGAGATTATTTATGAAAAAAATTAAAATTGCTGTTTGGAGTATTAATGTTATTTTAATTGCCATTATTCTTTTTCTGGTCTTAGGAAACGGCTTTAAAAATAATAATAGTAAAGTTGACTATAAAACTTATACAGTTCAACGTGACAACACTAATTATTTTAATGGTATCGTGCAAGAAAAAGATAAGCAGGCTGTGAGTGATCAACCAAAAAGTGAAGATGAAACTTTGGCTTCAACTCATGTTATCAGCGGTCAAAAGGTTACTAAAGGACAAGTCCTATTCACTTTCTATCGTGATATGAGCAGTGATATTACTAGTGCTAATGCTGAAATTCAACAAGCACAATTAGCTATTCAAGCTTACAATTCATCTGAAAAATCAACAACGGATCAAATTGAATTGAGTAAGAATCAAGAACTACTAGCTCAAGCCCAAGCTAAATTGGCTAAGCTAAATAAGGCTCAAAGTAGAACAGTTGTTGCACCTATCAGTGGAACTTATTTCAAGGATGACGCTGGTAGAAGTTACATTTATGGCGCTCCAGTTATTGAAGGTAATGTTAATGAATATAGCTTAGATAAGATCAAACTTGGTGCAAATGTAACAATTATTAAGAACGATGGTACTAAGATTTCCGGTAATTATGAACAAAAGGATGCTATTCCATATAGCACTAGAAATGTTTCATACTATCATTTCCGTGTAGCTACCGAAGATAAATTACCATATGGTATGCACGTTCAAATTAAGACTGAATCAGATGGTTACAAGATTCCTGCCAAAGCAGTTTGGAAGAAAGATACAGTTTATGTTTTGAAGAATGATAAGAAGCATAAGAAACATGTAACCATGACTAAAAAAGATCAAGATTACTATGTAATTGATGGACTTAAAGCTGGCGACAAGCTGGTCTTAAAATAAGGCGGTGAAATAATGCTTAAAGTTACTAATGTAGGAAAAACTTACGGCAAATTCACTGCTTTGGAGAATATCAACCTAGAAGTTGCTGACGGCGAATTTTTGGCTATCATGGGACCTTCTGGTTCAGGTAAATCTACGTTGATCAATATCTTAGGATTATTAGATCAAAGCTATACAGGTGAATATTTGCTGGAAGGCAAGTCTTATAAAGACGTTAATGATAATGAATTATCACAAATTCGTGGCGACCAATTGGGATTTGTTTTTCAGAATTTCAAATTATTAACAACTTACAGTGTTTACGAAAACATTGAAATTCCACTTATCTATAGTAAAAAGGAACAAAATAAAAAACATGAGTTAGTGGCTGATGTTATTCAAAAAGTTGGTTTAGATGGAAAAGAAAAGAATTTACCTTCTGAATTATCTGGGGGACAACAGCAGCGTGTCGCAATTGCTCGGGCAATTGTTAATCGTCCAAAATTAATTATTGCGGATGAACCAACAGGTGCTTTGGATTCTAAAACAAGTAAAGAAATCATGGAGATTTTTACGAAACTAAATAAAGCTGGGACTACAATTATTATGGTTACACATGATAGTGAAGTAGCCGATTATGCTATGAGAACAGTTTATATCCGTGATGGACGTTTATATAACGATGAAAAGAGTGTGAAGAATCATGACTGATAAAATTTTGATCGCTCTAAAATCAATTGCTAAGAATAAAAACCGAAACTTTTTAACAATGTTAGGAATTATCATTGGAATCGCTAGTGTTATTTGTATTTTGGCAATAGGTGATGGTTTCACACATACGGTAACTAAAGGGATGGGTAGTCACAATGTTAAAAACAAAGTGATCCTCCAATGGGAACCGACTTCTGATTACAATACTGATGGTGGTTTTACTCAAAATGATGCTTCGGCTTTGAGTAAAGTTCCAGGTGTGGATCATGTCAAGTTAACTAGTAGTGTAGTTGAAGCTGGTGCTAAGGCTCAATATAAGACTAAGAATGTTTCGATGAGTTTGAATAAACAACCTAAGCATTTGAAACTTATCAAAGGAACTTATTTCACGATGACTGGTGCCTCAAATGGAGTTTATATCTCTGAAGATTTAGCACATAAGTTGTTTAAAGAGAATGCGATTAATCGTTTAATTTCAATTGATGGAACAGTTTTTGTCGTCCAAGGAATTTATCGAGTAAATGATATGACGGAATATCGTCCTGATGCTTATGTATCTAAGACTATTTTTAAAGAACTGTTTGCTAACCAAATTTCTAAAGATCGAGCTAAGTTGTACATTAGTTCAGATGCTAATAAAAAACAGGTTGGCAAGACTGCAGTTAAAAGAATGAAAAAAATGGGCGAACAAAAGAATACTGGTCGATATGTAGTATCTAATCCCGATCAGATCAGTAAGCAATTCACTAAAATTATGAATGATATTACTTACTTCATTGCCTTTATTGCGGGTATTTCACTATTGATTGCCGGTATTGGTGTTATGAATGTTATGTACATTACTGTTTCAGAGCGTCGTAAAGAAATTGGAATTCGTCGAGCTTTTGGAGCAACGTCGAGTGATATTCGGAATCAGTTCTTAATTGAGAGTGTTGTATTGTGTGTTATCGGTGGAATTATAGGAATTATCTTCGGATACCTCTTTGTTTCTATCATCAATGCCTTCTTACCATTTAAGGCCGTCATAACGCCGTATGCAATTATCTTGTCATTGTCAGTTTCAACTGCAGTTGGATTGATTTTTGGATTTATTCCGTCCAATAAAGCTGCCAAATCTGAATTAGTTGGATTGTTGAAGGAAGAATAGGGGAAAATATGAAAAATTTATATAAAATAGATAAACTTTCTGTCTTTGGAGTGTTTTTGATTAGCATTTTCATGACAGTTATTGAAATGATCGTATCTGATCCCAATGTTGCTAGCATGCCACAAATGGGTAAATGGTTGAAATTATTGATTTATGTAGTCGGAGCCTTGATTTCTTTTGGAATAGGTTATTGGCTTTATACATTGTTGTTGAGAAACAATGATAACTATAAGAACAAATTAATCATTAATATGGCCATCGGTTTAACAATCGTAGCTTTGTTGATTACAGTTATTTATTTGATTGCCGGTAAAACAGATATTTGGGTAAACGGAATCGCTGGCTTTATTGGTTTTGGTACTCTAGCAGGACTTAATTGGAAATTCTTAGATGTACCACAATCTGATAAGATTAAAATTAGTGTTTTAACAGGTATTTGGTTCGTACTATCATTATTTTAATTTTTAGATCTTAGATATAAAAAGGGACAGTATCCTTTAAGAAATTCAGATGTATATTTTTATACTTAGAATTTTTCTTAATAGATACTGTCTTTTATTTTGGAGTAAAATTAATGTAAATTGCTGATCGGAGATAAGACTATGAGTCCTTATGAACAAGTAAAAGCAGAGTTAGACAAATTGAATATTTCTTTTGATATAGTAGAGCATCCAGCGGTTTATACTACTGAAAAGGCTGATGAATATATCAAGGGAAAAGTTGGTATTAGGACCAAATCACTTTTTTTGACTGATAGGAAAAAACATAATTTTTATTTGGTTTTCATGGATGATGATAAGCGTTTGGACATGAAACATTTTGCAGAAATAGTAGGACAGAAACATGTCAAATTCGCTTCTGAGGCTAGTCTGATGGAAAAATTGGGCTTGAAACCGGGTTTTGTTTCTATTTTTGGTTTACTCAATAATAAGGATCATGATGTACAAGTTTATTTTGAAAAGGATATTGTGGGAGATATTCCACTTACTTTTCATCCAAACGATAATACTAAGACACTTTTTGTAGGGATGAATGATTTGATCAAATTTTTGTATGATTTAGGATATGAGTATCAAATTATAGAAATGTAATTACTAAACAGGAGGGTTAATGATGAATAATAAGAAGATCGTTGTTGTAGGTGGTGTTGGCGGTGGAGCTTCTGCTGCAGCTAGAGCACGTAGATTGGATGAGTCGGCTAAAATTAAGATGTTTGAAAAAGGACCTGATGTTTCATTTTCAAATTGTTCTTTGCCATATCATTTAAGTGGTCTGATTCCAGATGCGGACAGTATTATTTTAAAAACTCCTAAGCAGTTTAAGGACCAATATAGAATTGATGCTGAAGTTAATTCTGAGGTTATTGATGTTGATTCTGAACAAAAATTGGTAACAGTTCAAGATACTCAAACTGGTGAAAAAAGACAAGTTCCCTATGATCAATTGATTTTATCACCTGGAGCCAAACCAATTCTGCCTAAATCAATTCAAGGTATAAGTAATACCAATGTATTTTCAGTTAGAAATGTAGTTGATATTAAAAAAATTCAAAAATATTTGGAAGAGAATCACGTTAAAGACGTAGCTGTTATTGGCGGTGGTTTTATTGGCCTAGAAGTTTGTGAGAATCTAGTTCAATCAGGAAGAAATGTAGCTGTCGTTGAGGCTGCAAGCCATGTTTTGAGTACGATCGACGATGACTTCGCACAGTTAGTTCATAAGAATTTATATGATCATGGAGTTCAAGTCGTTTTGAATGATCCATTAGTAAAAATTTCAGATGATCAGATTCAGTTAGCTTCAGGGAAAAAGATTCCTTCGCAAGCGGTTATCATGGCTATAGGTGTAAGTCCAGATACCAAATTGGCACAAAAAATTGGTTGTAAATTGGGAATAACTGGCAGTATAGCGGTTGATCAGCATTATGAAACTTCGATTCCCGATATTTATGCAGTTGGTGATGCAATAGAGGTAACCAATAAGTTAACCCGTAAAAAAACACGTTTAGCCTTGGCTTTTCCTGCACAAATGGAAGCTCGAGATGCAGTCGATCATATTTATGGAAGGTCAGTCAGAAATAGGGGCGTAATTGGATCACAAGTGATACATTTATTCGATTTGAATGTTGCTTCAACTGGTTTAACAGAAGATGCTTGTGATAAAAATGAAATTGAACACCGTTCTGTCACCGTTATACCTCAGAACCGCGTTAGTGTAATGCCAGAAACGTCGCCAATCTTTTTGAAGTTAATTTTTGGTTATCCTAGTGGTGAAATACTTGGCGCACAAGCAATTGGAAAGTCAGATGTGGATAAGCAAATTGATATTATTGCTACTTTAATTTCTATGCATGGTCACGTTGAAGATTTGACCCATTTGGAATTATGTTATTCTCCATGGTTTAGTACGGCCAAGAATGCAGTTAATATTGTTGGTTTAGTGGCTGATAATATTTTGAATGATGAGTATCGCCAAATCTCTATAACTAAAGTAAGAGATTTGGTTGAAAATGGAGCTTTTATTATTGATGCTAGAGAACCTTCTGAATATGCTGCAGGTCATATTACAACTTCAACCAATATACCATTAAGCCAGTTTCGTGATAGATTGGATGAAATTCCTACCGATCGACCTGTTTATGTCCATTGTCAATCAAGTCAACGCAGTTACAACATGGTGCGAGCATTGGGTAATTTGGGATATAAAAATATTACTAATATTTCTGGATCTTATGCTGAATTGCGTGAATATGAATATTTCAAAGATAAGACTACTGATCGACAACCTATTATTACTGATGATTTATAATTAATTATTTAATCTAATTTAAATTCTAAGTGAATTTCTTTTCTCATATATCCTTGATAAATAAAATCGTTAATCATATAAAATAATCGCGGTACAACAACGATTCAACACGTGCGATAATGTCAATCGAGGAGAATTGCGATGAGAAAAACACTAATGATTTTTTTAGGTTTATTAGTATTTATATTGCCGCTATCTGCGTACAGCGTTAGTGTGCTAAAAAGCTCAACAATTCATCAAGAACAGACTAATAGTGATCATAGTTCTAATAAAATAATTAGAAAAAACCAGCTTAATTGGCAAAAACAAACTGCTAAAGTTGATGTAATTGAAAGTGATGAATTGACTAAGAATGAGTTTGTAGCAACCTCAATGGATCAATTAAAGAATCATAGTAAGTCAGTTATTAAGGGTCAAGTTTATAATCTTCAAAAGATGGTAAGTCCTAAAAATATGGTTTATACCAAAGCAACTATTCATATTGATAAAGTACTTAGTGGCGATCATTCATTACAAGGACAAAGTGTCTACATAGCCTTGGCTGGTGGTCTGGTTTCATTTAACCATTGGTATGCAAATATGAATCACCAAAAAGATGATGATCGTGAAATATTAGTAAATAATGAAGAAGCTCCATTACCCAAAATTGGTTCACAAATAATAACTGGATTGGTTCCCAATCCAATTGATGAATCATCAGATTATAACGCCTCTTTGAAGCAGAGTGGCTTTACGATTAATAATTCCTATGCGGTTGATAATTTACAGTATAATTTTTGGATAAAAAATAAAAATCAAAAGAAATTCGTTTTGAATAATCCACAAATAAAGAAAAAATCAGCTAAGAATAGTGATTTGACCAGGGAATTAGATAAGTTAACAACCGAGATTAATAAAAAATACAACAAATAACACCTATAAAAGCTTTTGATATACGTATATATATCAAATCCCTTATAGGTGTTATTTATTTTGTATGATTTAATTATTCATTAATTCGTTTAATAGTTCCTTGGCAGATTCATGTAGGCTGTCTTTTGACTTATCATAACCCAAGTGAGTATAGATTTCACCGACGTAAACCTTATCTTGATAGAGTTTGTTAAAGACTTTATCAATGATGGGACGAGTTTTTTCTTCTTCTTGTACGGGTCCAAATGGATTAGCAAAGAAGGTTGTACTCATACCAACTTCATCAGTTGTACCGAGGGCTTTACGCTTACCAGCGATGAAAGTAGCTTTAGCATGATCTTCATCAGGGAATTGATGTAAACCGATTTCGGCATCATAGTTGTTTGCATAAACCCACATGTCGATTGAATGATGTTCTACCACGTGTTTGTAGGTATTAGCAGGCAAAATTACACGAGCATTCTTCAATTCAGGATTCAAGTAGATACCACGATCCATATTGTTGAAAGCAACTGAACTGCTCAAATCATCCAAACGAACGAAGGCACCAGTTTCAGTACCTTGAGCATAGACATTGCCTTCTTCATCAAAGGCAAAGCTACCCATATCATCAAAAATGGTTTCGATATTGATAATTTTATCATCGGCAATTTCTTGTAATGCTTCAATTGATTCAGATTTTCCGGCACCGGAATCACCAAAGAAAACAACTGACTTAGTTTTTCCGTTAGAGAAGCTGATCTTAACCATAGAACCATGAATTGGTAGACGATTTTCGTAAATCATATGTAAGTTGTGAACTGTTAGGCACATTTTCTTCATATAACCGAAGTAAGTAGTCTTGTCGTTGTAAGGAACCTCGCCGACCCAGATATCGTTTTCTTCGTCATGATAATAGTGACTAACATCACCTTCAGTTTCTTTTAAACCAAAGAGAATAATCTCATCTGGCTTCTTACCGGCAACGTCCTTTTCAGTAGCAACTTCAAATAAGTTAGCTAGAGCGATTCCACTGACAAAGTAGTCACGATGGAAATAGATAAAGGCTAAACTTTCACCAATTTTAGCAGGGAAACAGTACCAATCATTTTGATCGCCATCGAATTTGTCGATAGGATTATCAGGAACAGCACTGAAGACACCTTCACGTTTATTACTCTTAGTGTGCATCATCATTGGTGGGCGCAACATGATTGTGTCCAAGAAACGGATGCTTTCAAGAGCTTGATATTTTTTAGGAGCGTTCCAATTAATAGATTGTGTTAGGACGCAGGCATTAGTACCAGCATTGATTTGACGATAAGTTTTGTTAGTGAAACCTTGGAGTTTTTCTTCAATAGCACGATAAAGATGAATAACGACTTCATTGAAACGGTTGTCGATATTCATAAAGTTACCTTTGACAATGGCACTGCTATGTTTATTGATTAGAGAAACTCTAAAATATGAGCGGTAGTATGAGTAGAAGTCTTCAATACTTTTGAGGATCTGTTCATTACCGTATTTTTCATATGTAGGTTTGTCATCAATTAAAATTGCCTTCAAAATATTGATGTAGGTATCGACGTCCAAACCTTCAACTTTGTTGGTTACAGCGAGTTGGCTTTCCTTTAAATAAAGGTCGACTAAGTTGTGGAAACCTTTACTGTTGGTTAACTGGAAGATATCTTGGATATATTCCTCATTGTAGTTAATGACAGCAACTGATCGATTGGGATTGATATAAAATGCTTTTGATTCGATAGCTTGTATTGATTTCGACATACGTTAAAGTTCTCCTTTCAAATGTGAGCTTATTAAACAGTTTATAGCATTTTTCAGTAAACTGGTAGACTAAATTAAAAATAATTTAATGCTAGCAAAATTAAAAATGCCTACAAAGCTTAGATATCAGCTTTCAAGAACAATAATTTTAAATATTTTAAGTTAAAAAATTATTTTATTAAATTGTTTATAATTTTATTGAAAGGACTCTTTTTTACAGAAAAACACGAACTATTTATATGAAAAGAGAAATTTTAAAACATGTTTGTGGATTCTCCTATGACTAATTAAATTTGATCAAATGCTTGTTTCAAATCAGATAATAGGTCCTCTTCATCTTCAAGACCCACGGATAAGCGAATTAATTCATCGGTAATACCATTTTTTAAACGTATTTCTCGAGGGATGGCGGCATGAGTCATAACGGCGGGAACTTCAATAAGGCTTTCAATTCCACCAAGACTTTCAGCTAGATCAATTAATTTAAGACTTTCAACGAACTTTTTGGCATCAAGACCGGGTTGAAGTTCAAATGAGATCATAGCTCCAAAACCCTTCATTTGCTTCTTAGCAATACT
This sequence comes from Companilactobacillus musae, assembly GCF_003967595.1. Classification (GTDB taxonomy): domain Bacteria; phylum Bacillota; class Bacilli; order Lactobacillales; family Lactobacillaceae; genus Companilactobacillus; species Companilactobacillus musae. The sequence goes on from NZ_BIFW01000005.1 coordinate 71,468, forward strand.
ATAACCAATTGAATTGGGGTTGCCCGGGTAGTAAACTTTAGCAACTTTATTGTTATTAGTTAGATGGTCATAAACGGCCTTAGCATTTTCATGATGAACTCTCATTCTGACACCGAGAGTTTTGATACCTCGCATCAAAAGCCAACTATCATCGGGTCCAAGGACACTGCCGATAGAATTTTGGAGAAAGGCTAATTCTTCAGCAATTTTTTCATCATTGGTTACGGCAAGACCAGCAACAACGTCACTGTGTCCTCCAAGATATTTGGTGGCACTGTGAACAACAATATCAACACCAAGAGTAAGGGGATTTTGATTATAAGGGGTAGCAAAAGTATTATCTACAATAGTTTTTAAATTGTGGTTTTTAGCAATGTCAGCGACTGCTTTGATATCAGTGATTTTTAACAATGGATTGGTAGGGGTTTCGAAGTAAATGGCTCTAGTATTATCTTGAATGGCATTCTCAACAGCTTTTAAGTCACGAGTATCAATGACCGTAAATTCTAATCCAAAGCGTTTGAGGACCTTATTGACCAATCTAAAGGTACCCCCGTAAACATCGTTTCCAATAATAATATGATCACCTGATGAAAAGAGCGAGAAGACGGCATGAATAGCTGCTGATCCTGAAGCAAAGGCAAAGCCACTCTTTCCGTTTTCAATATCAGCGATTAATGATTCCAATGCTTGACGAGTAGGATTGCCTGTTCGAGCATATTCCCATTTAGGTTCAGCACCTAATTTATGTTGATGAAATGTAGATGAACGGTAAATTGGGATTGAAACGGCGCCAGTGTCTTTATCTTCACTGATACCACCGTGGATTAGTTTTGTATTGAATTTCATAATGATTTCTCCTTTAATTTTAGGCGTAAAAAAAGGGTGCAAATCAAGTTTGATTTGCACCCTACGCGTGATATACCAGTAGTCTAGTTTGATTTTAAGCACTCAAACTGACGGTACGCATAGAATGCGAACCGCAACAACATGATGATGTTTGAGTATTAAATAAAATCATTGTCCAGACCTCCTAGTAATTGATGAGTTGAGAATATATTAATTATTATATTTTGTCAAATATTTATTGATTACTTTAGTAATTGATTGTAGCTAGTTACTTTATTAACTCCGTTATCTCTTTCTAGCATTGTTAAACTAGAATTTCTAGGACTAACCGTTACATCAAAATCTCCGTCGTTATAACGGTCAGTGATAGAACGAATAGTTGTTCCATGAGAAACTAAGAGAATTTTGTCGCCATCTTTAGCTACTTGATCTAATTTTTCAAAGCCCTTATTAACACGATTCCAATATTCTTCAGCGTTTTCGGCATCATGGAATGGGTCGGCTTCTTTCATAAAGTCCTTAGTAGCATCCATGCCATATTTGTCGATGATTTCGGCAAAGCTACTGGCACCATGAGGTTGTCCAACCATAAACCAAGCTTCGGGTGAGTTCATACCTTCGTAATAACCATAAAATTCTTCTCTGAATTCCATCATTTTTTGAGGTGTGATCTTGTTATGATTCATGTTGGCATCGACAATTAATTTACAGGTATCAATAGCACGTCTAGCATCAGATGAGAAAGCTGCTGTAAAATCGACGTCCTTTAAAGCGTTGGCAGCTTGCTTGGCGACTTCAACTCCTTCTGGTGCAAGGGGAGTATCAGACCAGCCTTGCATTTTATTGTAACGATTAAACCAAGTACGTCCGTGACGAACTAAGTAGATTTGGTATTTTGCCATTAAAAATTACCCTCCCAATAGATGTAATTTAATTCTACTACATTATTTGATCAACGATTGGTTGTACCTGGTGATTTTATTAGTATCAGTTTGTGGTTCACGTTCTAGTAAAGTCAAACTGGCATTAGCGGGGATATCATTCAATTCGATATCATCGGTTTTATACCTAACTGCTAGTCCTAAAATAGTAATACTGTGAGTGACTAGCAGGATCTTGTCACCATCTTTGGCAATTTGATCGATTTTTTTGAAACCACGTTCGATTCGACCCCAATATTCTTGGGCATTTTCTGCATCATGCAAAGGATCGGCTTCTTTAACAAAATCCATTGTGGCATCAAAACCATATTTTTGAACGATTTCAGCAAAGTTACGGGCATGATGAGGTTTACCAATGGCGAACCAAGATTCATCGATACTACGTCCTTCATAAAACCCGTAAAATTGTTCTCTAAATTCGGCTAGTTCTTGTGGAATTAAGTGATTTTTATTTCTTCTGGTAATGATTCTGGAAGTATCAACTGCTCGTTTCATGTCTGAAGTCACAGCCGCTGCAAAATCGACATTTTTTAGAGCTTCAGCAGCCTTTTGTGCCACAGCAACCCCATCAGTAGTTAGTGGAGTGTCAGACCAACCTTGCATTTTTTCATACTCGTTGTACCAAGTTTTACCATGTCTCACTAAATAAATTTGATATGCCATTAATTACGCCTCCTAGCACAACAAGTTTACTATAATCCGAGCTTATCTTTAGTCATTTTGCTTACGATTGTGTAAAGTGAATTTGTTAATAGAATTTGGAGGTAGTTAATTATGAAAGTGGCAGTTATCGGTGCTAATGGCAAAGAGGGTTCTTTAATTGTAAAAGAGGCTTTGGATAGAGGATTAGATGTGACTTCAATCGTTCGTGATGAAAAAAAGTCGCCTACTGACAAATACCTAGTTCGTGATGTATACAGTCTTACAGCTGAAGATGTTAATGATTTTGATGTTTTAGTTGATGCTTTAGGGTTCTTTGGTCCGATGGTCAAAGAGTACGTACCAGCAACTAAGCATTTGATTGAAATTTTAAAAGATACAAAAACAAGATTATTGGTAGTTGGTGGTGCTGGTTCATTGTATGTTAATCCAGCTCATGATAAACAACTTTATGAACAAGAAGATTTTCCTGAGGCAGTTAAGCCTTTGAGTGAAGAAATGGGCAAGTCACTTGATGTTTTAAGAGATAGCTCAATCAATTGGACTTTTATTAGTCCAGCAGCCAAGTTCGATGCTCAAGGTAAGAGAACTGGTAAATATGTTTTAGCTGGTGAAGAATTAACTTTTGATAGTGAGGGCAATTGTGAGATTAGTTATGCTGATTTTGCCATTGCCATGGTTGATGAAATTATTTCAGCTAAACACCAAAAACAACGCATTAGCGTTAGATGGTAGGGTGAATTAATGAAAATTCTTTTAGCGTATACTAGTATGACTGGGCGAAATGAAAAGATTGCTAAGTATCTAGCAGATTATTTGGAAAGTAAGGGTTCTAAAGTTACTTTGCAAGAGATGGTTGATGCAGATGTTTTTGAGATTGTAGATTATGATGCTTTGATTGTCGATACGTACACTTATAATGACGGTGAAGTACCTGAAGAAGCTCAGGATTTTTATGATGATCTTAAAGATATTGATTTAGAAAGAACTAAGTTTGCTGTTTTGGGATCGAGTTCAAAGGAACATTTACATTTTGGTAGAGCAGTGGATTACTTCACGATGATGTTAAATTCGAGTAATGGTGAACAAGTTGCTGATTCAGTCAAAATTAATCAAGATCCTGATGAGGGCGATTTTAAACGGGTCAGAATACTTGGAGATTATGTTTTAGCAAGTTTGAAATAAAAAGGCTTTTAAATGGATTTTTTAGAGTTTAGGTATAAAAAGAGCATCTTATTAAGAATTCAGGGTATTGATGACTACCTTCAATATGTCCTTAATAGGATGCTATTTTTTTGCATAAAAAAAACGCTAGGTGACCACACCTAACGCTTTCTTTGATACAAGATAACTGAGAATAGTTACCTATAAATGCTGTATCAACATACAGTATAACAGTAATTGATCTTATATCATATAAGTTTTTGAAATAATTATTAATTTAAACTGTTCCTTATGAAAGGCCCCCAGTTTTTCCGCTTGTTTGCGTATGAAATCTTAGATAGTATTAAATCAAGAACATATGGTTAAGGGGGATCTAAGATATGGGGAGCTTTATCGTTTTTGTGGCTTTTATAGCCACGATTTATTTTGCTATCAAGTTTTTTAAGTTTCGTAAAATAAAAAGCAATGATCTAGCGATTACAACGAAAAAAAGAAATTATCGTAATGGATTAATAATTAGTATTGTCATAATGTTCGTTGCCAGTATTATGACAAATCCTAGTGAAGCACCACAGAAAAAGTCAGCCGATTCTGAATCTGTTAAGGTGGTTAAGAAAACTAAATACGTTGATAAAGACAAATATAATATCGCCAAAAAAGAAAACGTTGCTTTGGTTGCTAAGAAATCTAAATTAAGCAAGCAGGAGAAAAAGCTTCAAGAGCAAAGGGATAAAATTGAAGCTGACGAAGCTAAGGCTAAGCAACAAGAACAAGAGGAAGCACAAAAACAGCAAGAACAACAGGCTAAGGCAGAAAAAGAACAGCAAGAGAAACAAGCGCAATCTCAGGATCAAGGTCAATCAAGTTCAACACAATCACAGGGGGACATGAATACTAGTAATACAGGGGAAATTGTTGGTAATTCAAAATCTCATATTTATCATGTTCCTGGGCAACGAGGATATAATATGAACTCTTCAAACGCGGTTTATTTCAACAATGAACAAGATGCTATTAATGCTGGATATAGGAGGTCAAAAGTATAATGAAAAAAATGGTTAAACTTTTAGTGTTTTTATCGTTTTTTCCAATGATGACCACTTTGTCTACTCAAAGTCAGGCGGCTACTAATAAGGGAACCAAAACTGAGTATGTTAAAGACTATTCATATCAGAAAAAAACCAAAAAATTAGCCTCAAAAAATAAGAAATTAAAGAAATCAATTACTAAGTTGCAACAAGAAATTGCTGACGATCAAAAATTTGTTGATGAACATAATAATAAAACCGATCAAAATTCCAGCAATACTAATAATTTAGCTGATTTGGATTATAATGGTACTCAAGAAATTATTGTTAACAACAATAATCCTAATTTTTCTCAAGCCGATTTGAGTACAACTGACGGAGCATGGCAGAAATATGGTGATTTAGATAATCTTAACCGTGTAACTGCCGCAAATGCTATGTTAAACGCTTCTTTAATGACAACAGCCAAACGCCAGCCTTTACATTGGAATCCTACAGGGTGGCATAATAAGCGAATCAGTAGTGGTTGGTTATATAATCGTAGTCATTTAATTGGTTATCAGTTAACAGGTCAAAATGATAATCCTAAAAATTTAATGACAGGAACTCGTTCATTGAATAGTCCAGAAATGTTGGCTCATGAAATGGACGTTGCTTATTATTTGAAACAAAGTGGATTACATTATATTCGTTATCGAGTTACACCAATCTTCCGTGGAGATGAGTTACTGCCACGCGGCGTTCAAATGGAGGCACAGTCAATCGGAGATGATTCAGTTCATTTTAATGTCTATATCTTTAATGTTCAATCTGGAGTTACTCTTAATTATGCAGATGGTACTAGTCAAGTAGGTTAAAGAACAGCAAAAGAATCTTAGTATGACATATGTCACGCTGAGATTTTTTTTTACGTAATAAACCTTCGGGCAGGATTGAGACTGTCATGTTTTCGACCATTCATGATTTCTTCTTCGTGTTTTATCTTTTTATCAATTTTATCAAGGCGCTCAGTTGAATGAGCTAGGCTATGTTGAGCAATAGCACGTTGTTTTAAGAGCATCTGATGGCGCTTTTTGAGTGCAGCAGGACCAGTTTTCTGACTTAATTCAATGTATTCTTTAATATCTGCGATAGGGATGTTTAATTCTCTTAAGAATTTGATCCCTTGCAGCCAAACGACAGCCTCATCGTCGAAAATTCGTTGTCCCTCAGAATCTCTTTGTAGAGAAGGAATCATATTCAAATCTGAATAATAGCGAATGGTTGCGACGGGTAGATCAATTTTTTTACTTACTTCAGAAATTTTCAATGTAGGTCATCTCTTAAATCTTAATTTCGAATATAGAATAGCATTTTTGATATCAACGATTAATTTAATCAGCCTTAAGTGACGTAATGTATAAAAGAAGGCATTAAAAAAGCTAGTGAAATTAATACCTCACTAGCTTTTTTGATACAGAAATATACTTTTTTAATTAGATGATTTTTTAGAAAAACGTTTGATGATGGAACTGATAATGAAGATGATTACAACCACCATAAAAACAGAGGTTACGATCGTATTTATATAATTTAGATTAGCAGGTAATTTGACAAAATTCATTAGAGTTATATAAACGCAGTAGAGAGCGATAAATGTTAAAAGAATTGTGTCCGCAGTCCAAACTTTTTCTTTATCACGATGTGAATATTTTGAAATCATATAAATTATATAAATAACGATTAATAGAACTGCAACCATTGATGTAACAGCGTTTCTGGCTAGTTCAAAATTAGCAGGTACCATTTATTTTCCCCCAAATGAATAATCTCTTAATAAATGAAAAACTGGATTATCCTGAACTAATAACTTTGTCCAAGAAAACCCAGTTTATTCAAAATGCATAAATTTAATAAATTAAATTAGTCTTTTGAAACTTTTTCTTTCCATGAAGTTGCAGTTTCAGCAAGAACTTCGTTCAATTCTTCGATGTTCTTCTTACCTTGATCGTTCATCCACTTCTTACCAGCTTCTTCACCGTCTTTAGCGAATGGTTCGATAGCGCCTCTCCATGTAGCACGTCCACATAGAACACCATTGAACTTAGCATCTGCATCTTTAGCAAGGTGTAGTTCATCTCTGAAGGCTTGTGCAGTAACACCAGCACTCAAGAAGATGTAAGGTAGGTTAGTTGCGTCTGATTGTTCCTTGAAGTACTTGATAGCTTCATCCTTTGTGTAAACAACAGGGTTGTCGCCGTTAAATCCTTCAACGTAGTCAAGGTTAATAGGAACTTCAACCTTCAAAACATCAATGTTGTATTGTGGCTTTGAGAATTCTTTCATAGCTTCGATAACCTTGTGAGGCTTTACCTTAGCATATTCGGCACTCTTAACGTCACCAATTGAATCGTCATATGTAACTAATTCAACGAAGAAAGGAATATCTTCAGCAACACATTCGTCACCGATTCTTTCTACAAAGGCTTCCTTTTGGTCGATGATTGATTTATCTTCGTCTGGGTCGATGTATAGCAAGAACTTGATTGAGTCAGCTCCGGCTTCCTTCAAACGACGTACTGACCAGATTGGGATCAAATCAGGAATTCTACCTGGTTCAGTAGCATCATAACCAGTCTTTTCGTATGAAACCAAAAGACCTGAGCCATCAGCTCTTAATTTTGATGCTGGAAGACCATATTCTGGGTCCAAAAGAATAGCTGAAGCATAAGGTGTTAATTCTTGAGAAATAGCTTTCTTGAATTCAACGATATCTTCTTCGTTAGCTGGCTTGTTTGCGGCTGCGGCTAACATTTTCTTTAATGATCCACGTTGGTCAATAGCAAGAGCTGCAATAACTCCGTTCTTGTCAGACATTTTTTCTAGTGCTGCGTACTTTTTTGGTGTTGTCATATACATTCATTCCTCCGAATAATAAATTAAACATTAGTACTTAACTATGTCTACCTTTTCAAAATAATCTTTATATTGACTAATGTCAATATGTCCAGTCTTTTCCTGTAAAGTATTTAGGATACCGACTGTCATAGCTCGTTTCATAACATCTTCTGGACTTTCTTTGTTGATCAAACCTGCGGCTAAACCAGCTACGGTAGAATCTCCTGATCCAACAGGGTTAACGGCGTGTATTTTTGGAATATTTACTTTGAAGAAGTTTTTTTGGTATTTAACAAATGCACCCTGTGAACCTAGTGAAACTACAACCCAAGGAATATCTTTGAAAATATCCTCAGTTGACAATTTGTCTTTCAAGTCGTTCAAATCGGTGATTTCCTTGCCGATAAGTTGAGCAATTTCATCTTGATTAGGTTTGATCATAAATGGTTTAACGTCGTTTTCTAGAGCTAAACGTAGTGCATCATTAGAACTATCTAAGATAACAGGTACGTTATGTTTAGCAGCGACTTGAACCATTTTAGAATAAAGTCCCTTAGAAAGACCTTGTGGCAAACTTCCAGAGATTGTTACAAGACCAAAGCTACTTACTTGATCGTTGAAGTGGTCTAGAAAACTAACTTCATCGTCTTTTGAAAGGACAGGACCTGCTTCAAGAATCTCTGTTTGATCGCCATTGTCGTGTAAGATAGCAATACAATTACGAGATTCTTGACTAATTTTCATAAATGCGTGATCAATGTCATTTTCATCAAGTTGATTAGTAATATATTGACCGATTGTTCCGCCAATAATACCTGATGCTGTGACTGATACACCCAATTGTTTAAGAACCCTTGTAACGTTTAATCCCTTACCACCAGCTGTCTTGGAAACATCCTTTACACGATTGACGGTGTCAATATTTAGATGTTCTAGTGGATAGGAGATATCAACTGAAGGATTCATGGTGATTGTTAGAACTGAATTACTCATTGTGCGGACCCCTTTATTAAATTTAAATAACCTAATTCAGGCCATTAAAAATGGGTTCTATGAAACAAACCCTCTCAGAGTTAGTCCAGCTTCAAGCACTGTACTTAATTGTTCAGTACTTGAAGCCGGGCTAACTTTTTTTCATTTCATATAGCCCTTGATGAGTTACACAATGGTAGCTCACAGATATTTTTAATTATTAAGGTGAGAGCGCTTAACTAACACTACTATATTACATTAAAGCGCATACATTTTGTTGAAAAAAATATATTTTTTTGGATTTTTGGCATAAAAACCTTTTTCCACTCACCAAAACGAGAAATTACCCGTTTATTTTAGTCGTGATAGAAACCTTCGTCCCATAGTTTCATTTCATGATCGTAGAAGTGAGGATTGTCATGTTGTTCAGGATTGTCTTTAGATTCAACAGCATCAATCTTCTTAACTAGGTCGTCATCTTCGCCTAAATAGTCAGCAGCAAGGAATGTCTTAACGATTTCTTCAGCCAAGTGTTCACCAACAACGGCACCACCGAAACTGATAACATTAGCATTCAAGTGTTCCTTAGCATACTTAGCAGCTGTTGTATCAGCGACTAGAGCTGCGCGAACTCCTTGGTTCTTGTCGGCAGCTGTAGAAATACCAACACCTGTACCACAAAGTACAACACCATAGTCGGCTTTGCCATCACGTACAAGGTTAGCTACACGTAATCCATAAATAGGGTAGTGAGTTCTAGTATGGTCGTATGTACCAACATCAATAACCTTGTGGCCCATAGCCTTTAACATTTCTGAAATTTTGATTTTAGTATCTGTAACAATATGGTCGTTTCCTAATGCAATAATCATAAATTAATTCCCTCCTATTAATATAGTTTTTCAAGCATATCCAAACGGATTTGGTGACGTCCACCAGCGTAGTTAACACCTAAGTATTCATCAACGATTGATTCGGCACGTTTCTTACCAACAATTCCTGCACCAATAGCGATAGCTTTAGCACCATTGTGTTGTGTTGTCATATGAGCTGTGTTTTCTTCAGTAACGTTAGCTGTTACCATTCCATGAATCTTGTTACTTGCCATAGCTGAACCTGTACCATATTCATCGAACATGATTCCACGGTCTGTCTTGCCATCAAGAACTGCATGTGTAACAAGAAGTGATGAATCAACAAAATCAGCAGCTGGTTCTTCTGATAGGTCAACAACTTCGTAACCTTTACCTTCATTTTCAAGGTAATCCTTGATATAGTTCTTTAATTCCAATCCTGCTTTATCTGAAGCTAATGCGATCTTCATAAAATAATCCCTCCATTTTAGTTGGTTATAAGTCTTACATATTGTTGATAGTAATCTTTAGTTTCCTTAGAAGCACTCTTGTTAGTAACCAGATAGTCTACATCGTCCAAACTATAGAAAGTATAAAAATCATTTCTATTTAATTTGTATTTATCAGCGACAATGTATTTTGTCTGGGAATTATTTAAAGCAACGCTTTGAATTCTACCTTCTTCGGTATTAGCAGTCATAATTTGTGAATTTTGAATACCATTAACACCTACGAATGCTTTATCGAATTTCAGTCCACTCACAGCATTGCTTGCCAAAGCACCAATCAGTGTTCCTGAGCGACTACGATAAATACCGCCAGCTAAAATTAATTCACAGTTAAGATCTGAATTTTTAAAGCTTTCAAAGACAGGAATACTAATTGTCACGACCCTCAAAGAATTCACATTTTTAATGTTTTGAGCAATCAATTCAAGCGTTGTTCCTGGACCGATAAAGATAGTATCGAAATTATCAATTTCACCTGCTGCTAATTTAGCTAGTTCTTGTTTTTCTTTGATATGAACCTCACGTTTTTCAACATGAGAAGCTTCCTCCAATGGAGAAACGCTAATTTTTTGAGCGCCACCGTGAATTCGAATCAACTTGCCAGATTCTGACAATTCTTCAAGATCACGACGGATAGTCATATCAGAACAATCCAATAATGTAGTTAAGTCGTTAACAGTAACAATGTCATTCTTATCTAATTCGGATAGAATCTTTAGAAAGCGTTCTTTCTTTAACAAAAGATCACCTCTTTTTGTTTACTATTGTTCGTTACAAACATAATTTAGCATCTGATTGTGCGTTTGTCAATTGTTTTTGACAGCTAAATGTTTATTTCTTTGTAAGTGTTTACTTAATTGATTAAACAAATTAAACACTGGTTTATCACGTTATATAGGAAGAGTTATTTATGGTCTTATATTTCGTTATTAGGTATTGACATATTTTATGATAGCGTTTACTATTGTTCTTGTAAACAAAAACAAACAAACGGGTAGGTGATGGTGTTAATGAGTGATTTAGCTACTGATCAACTATTTAGCGAAAACGAAGTTTATATTTCAAAAGCTTCAACACAAGAGGAAGTGTTTCGCGAAGTAGCTGATTCTTTATTAAAGAAGAACCTTGTAACTAAGGACTTCATTAATAACTTATTGGAACGTGAACAGAACTATCCTACTGGAATTGATATGTCAGTTGTATCACCAAAGATACCAAATATAGCAATCCCACATACGGAGAGCGAATTCGTAAAGGCAAGGATGATTGTTCCCATTAAGTTAGATAAAGAAATTTCTTTCCATAATATGATTGATCCTAAGAAAGAATTTCCAGTGAAGTTTTTATTCATGATTTTAAACAATGATCCTGAAGGTCAATCAAACATTTTGGCACAGATCATGGACTTCATGGCTCGTACATCTGAAAACGAGCTTGTACCATTCTTTAAGAGTGACGATCCAAAAGAGATCTATGCTTTCTTGAATCGTAAATTTATTAAATATGCAAAGAGTAATGAATAAAAAGGAGAGTATGTATTATGTTCAAAATTTTAGCTGCTTGTGGTGCCGGAGTTAACTCAAGTCACCAAATCAAAGATGCTTTGGAAACAGAAATGAGCAATCGTGGATATGATGTTCAAGCCGATGCCGTTATGGTTAAGGATATTACTGAAGATATGTTGAAGGATTACGATTTGTTTACACCAATCGCCGCAACAGATTTAGGATTCACACCAAGTTGCCCAGTTGTTGATGCTGGTCCTATCCTATATAGAATGCCTGCTATGGCAAAGCCTGTTTATGACCAAGTAGAACAAGCTATTAAGGATAGTGGCAAAGCTTAGTTTTAATAATCGTCTAGGGGGAAACGGATATGTCAGGAATTATTGATTTTGCCAACGCGATATTCAAACCGTTAATTGACCTTGGTGCCGCACCAATGATGTTAATCGTTTTGACAATTATCGCTTTGATCTTTAGAGTTAAATTCTCTAAGGCTTTGGAGGGTGGTATTAAATTAGCCATTGCTCTTACAGCTATCAGTGCCGTTATTGGATTGTTAACAACAGCATTCCAAGACGCATTGAATGCCTTCGTTAAGTCAACTGGTATTCAACTATCAGTTACTGACTTAGGTTGGGCTCCATTAGCTACTATTACTTGGGGTTCACCATATACATTGTTCTTCTTGTTAGTTATGGTTATCGTTAATATCGTTATGATCGTGCTAAACAAGACAAATACACTTGATGTTGATATTTTTGATATTTGGCATCTAGCTTTCGTTGGTTTGTTGGCTATGTTCTTCGGAGCAAATCTACTAATTACAACAATCCTAGTTATTTTCATTGGTGTTTTGAAGATTATCAACTCTGATTTGATGAAACCTACTTTTAATGATCTACTTCATGCACCAGCTTCAAACCCAATGACAACAACACATATGAACTACATGATGAACCCAATCATCATGGTCTTTGATAAGTTGTTTGATGTTATCTTCCCATGGTTAGATAAATTTGATTTCGATGCCGCTGCATTGAACAAGAAGATCGGTTTCTGGGGAAGCAAGTTTGCTATTGGTATTTATTTAGGTATCTTTATTGGTTTACTTTCACACCAAGGTGTTAAGGAAATCTTTACACTATCATTTACAGCTGCTTTCTGTTTGGAACTATTCTCACTTATCGGTTCATGGTTTATCGCTGCCGTTGAACCATTATCACAAGGTATTACAGACTTCGCTAACAAGAAGTTAAAGGGTCGTACAATGAACGTTGGACTTGACTGGCCATTCATCGCTGGACGTGCTGAAATCTGGGCTGCTGCTAATGTTCTAGCACCTATCATGCTTCTTGAAGCTTTAGTATTACCTGGCAACAAGATCTTACCTTTAGGTGGTATTATCGCCATGGGTGTTACACCAGCATTGTTAGTTGTTACACGTGGTAAGATTATCCGTATGATCGTTATCGGTGCTATCGAACTTCCATTGTTCCTATGGGCCGGTACATTATCAGCTCCTATGGTTACTGAAACTGCTAAGAAACTTGGCGCATTCCCTAAGGGTCTTGCATCAGGTACAATGATTTCTCACTCAACTATGGAAGGTCCTGTTGAGAAATTCCTTGCTTACTTAGTAGGTAACGCTTCAACTGGCCAAATTAAATTTGTTCTTTACGCTGCATTAGCTCTAATTGCATACCTATTGATCTTTATCTGGTACGCAAAGCAAATGAAGAAGAGAAACAAAGTTTATGCTGACGAAGCTGCTGCTAAAGCTGCTAAATAGTTAGATAATTAAAAAACTCTCGGAAGATGATTTCGAGAGTTTTTTTGTATATATTTTTTTAAGTGGTACTTTAATTGAAAACCACTTAAAAAAATACCACCTTTGATAATATGGATCTTATCCCTTGATATGAAGTGTTTTATGAGAAGAACCATTCAAAATAAAAATAATAATTTATGCTTTGAAAGCGTTGACATAATACTAAGATGATGCTTTACTATGGGTGTGGTTGTTATAACAATATAACAAGTTGAGGAAATCCGGATGAACAATATAATGCCACTGTATCAAAGTATGCTAAACAATCTAATTCAGAAGATTGAATCAGGACAGCTACCTGAGAATAGTAAATTGCCTTCTGAACAAAAATTGGGTGAAATTTATAAAGTTTCACGAATTACGGTTAGAAGGGCACTGGCTGAATTAGAAAATAGAAATTACATATATAAAAAACAAGGACAAGGGTCATTTGTTGCGGCAAATGATGAGTCGAATAATAAAATTTCTTTTTTAGATGTAGAAAAGTTAATAACAGATATGGGAGCAATTCCCAAAGTAGAATTGCAAAAGTTTGAATTGAATATTGATGGTTCAGAGAAACGAGTTCGAAAAGAATTAGGTTTAGAAGCTGATGATTATTTGTACATAATTCAATTTATGTACTACGCAGATGGAGAACCAACCTTTCTGGAAAAAATCTACCTACCATTTAAAGAGTTTCCAATGATTCACAAAAGTGAAGTTGAAAATAACGATAAGTTTATTCCGTTTATTGCTAAAAAATATCAACAATATCCTGAATTTATTTCTCAAACTGAACCAAGTTTGATTACGAAACAAAATCGGAAAGTTTTTAATTTAAATGTCGGAGATCCGTTAGTTAACATTCAAAAAAAGGGAATTTTTAACGGTAAGTTTGTTTATTATAGTCAATCTACCGTTGTCGGCGATTTAATAATGTTCATAGTTAAGTAGGAAGAGGTAATTGATAATGGGTGAACCAAATATCGTTTTAACAAGAATTGACAACAGACTTGTGCATGGACAGGTCGGAGTTGTCTGGACATCATCGACAGGAGCTAATTTGTTGTTAGTAGCTAATGACGATACTGCTAATGATCCACTTCAACAAGAATTAATGTCAGCTACCGCTGAAAGTTCAGGCGTAGGAATTCGTTTTTGGACAATTGAAAAAACTATTAACAATATTCATCGTGCTAGTGCTCGTCAAAAGATCTTTGTTGTTGTTCGTACACCGGAGGATGCCCGTAGATTAGTTGAGGGCGGTGTTCCATTGAAAGATATTGATATTGGTAACATGCATTTTTCCGATGGTAAAAAACAAGTTACAAAATACACATACATGGACGATAAAGACATTGCTGATTTGAAAGCATGTGCCGATAAGGGTGCCAATGTTTATGTACAAGAAGTTCCAGAAGATAAAAAACAACCTTTGGAAGAAGTGATCTAGGATGCAAGTTACTTTAATGCAAGGAATTTTAATTGGAATCTTTGCCATTATTTCAGGTATTGATTTCTGGTGGGAAGGCTTTTACATCTTTAGACCAATGATTGTTTGTACAATCACAGGTATGATACTTGGCAATATTACTTTAGGTATTGTTGCTGCTGGTCTAACAGAATTAGCTTTTGCCGGTCTAACCCCAGTTGGTGGAACACAGCCGCCTAACCCTATTATGGCTGGTATTATGACAGTTGTACTTGCTTATACAACAGGTAAGTCACCAGCCACTGCTATTGGTTTAGCATTACCATTTAGTATTTTGATGCAATACATTATCTTGTTCTACTATTCAGCATTTTCAGTTTTGACAAAGAAACTTGATACTTATGCTGCAAATGGTGAGACAAAGAAATATACACAATTAGCTTTATTGCCAACTTGGATAGTTGGTTTATCATACGGAATTATTGCATTCCTATGTGTCTATGGTGCTCAAGCACCTATGAAAGATTTAGTAAATTCAATGCCTGTATGGTTAAGTCACGGATTTGAAATTGCCGGTAGTATTCTACCTGCTGTTGGTTTTGGATTACTTTTAAAGAGTATGTTGAAAGCCAGATATGTTCCATACCTTCTAATTGGATTTACAGCAGCATGTTTCATTAAGTTTGGAAACTTGATGCCTGTCGCTGTTATCGGTGTAGCTCTTGCTTTGATCGAATATAACAGAAGTAAGAAAGACGCTGAGAATGAAAAGAAAATGAAGGCAGTTATGGAAAATGCCAATAACAATGGAGATGATGAAGATGGAATCTAAAAAAACTGAAACTCCAAAAAGAGGTAAATTGACTAAGCACGATGTCAGAATGCTTGGTATTAGATCTCTATTTAATCAATCTGCAATGAATTATGAGAGAATGCAGGCTGATGGCTGGACTTTAGCTATGATGCCAGCTTTGAAGAAAATTTATAAGGATGATAAAGAGGGATTGGCTGATTCTTTGAAATCCAATCTACAATTTATCAACACTAATAATTACACCGCCCCATTGTTAATGGGTCTTGAAGCTTCATTGGAAGAAAATGGTGAGAAACGTTCAACCATCGATGGTTTGAGAATTGCTTTGTTCGGACCTTTAGCTGGTATTGGTGATGCGATTACTTGGTTCACTATTTTACCTATCGTTGCCGGTATTACAGCTTCATTTGCTAAACAAGGAAGTATTTTAGGACCATTGATCTTCTTCCTAGTTTATCTTGCAATGTTCTTTGCTCGTATTCCAATTGCACAATTGGGATATACAACAGGTACAAAAGCTATTTCTAAAATTAGAGAGAATTCAGCGATTGTTTCTCATGCTGCTAGTGTTTTAGGCTGTACGGTTATCGGTGGTTTGATTGCTACTTATGTTCAAATTACTGTTAAGACTAAAATTCCTGTTTCAGCAGGTCATACAATTGCTTTACAAACACAATTCTTTGATCGTATTTTCCCTAACATTTTGCCATTAGGTTATACATTCTTACTTTATTGGCTACTTAAAAAGAAGAATGTTTCACCAGTTATTCTAATTTTGGCAACATTTATCTTTGCTATCTTATTCTCATGGTTGGGGGTACTATAATGAAGTTAATCGTTACAGGACATGGAAATTATGCAACTGGAATTGAGTCTACAGTCAAATTGTTAGCTGGTGGATTAACAGGTGTTAGTTTCATCGACTTTACCGGTGACATGGACGAAAAGAGTTTGAGTAAGAAATTCGTAGAAGAAATAAAAAATGATGATCAAATTGTATTTATCTGTGATTTACTTGGTGGAACACCTTTTAAAGAAGCTGTAAAATTGAGTATGTCGAGTGATAAAGAAATCAGCGTTACTTGTGGTTGTAATGTTGGTTCAATCATGGAAATTGGTTTGCAGCTAGCCAATTATAATGGTAGTTCTAAAGAATTAGCTGACAAAATCGTTTCAATTAGTCAGAATCAGACCAAGGTTTTTGAACACAAGAATGCAGAACCTGAGCCTGATGAAGATGGTATCTAAAACTGTATTAAACCTTCAAATATTCCAAAAAAGCCAGGGTGGCCCATACCTTGGCTTTTTTGTTTGAGTTAATTTTCAAATATAAATGATAATGTTTTGACCATACTTAAAATATATATTTTGTTATAGTGAGCCTTAATGTAAAAAATGGGGAAAGCCAATATTTATCTAAGCTAGCTATTGTATAATAAACCTGAGGAGATGAAAGTATGAGCAGAACACCGTATACTTTTCAAGATACTGACGCTTTTAAAAGTACTGAACAATTAATTATTAGAGGACGTTTTTTTGCGACTACTGTCTCTGATAAATTCAATCAATTTGAACCTAAAAAAAGAAATATTCATAAGATATTAAATATTAAGAATAAGCTACTTGTTCCAGAACTCTTGGCCGTTAAACGGGAAAGAATGTCAAAATCTCTCTTTGCTTTCTTCCGTGGAACAGTTGATGTTATGCACTATGATCTTTCTAGGAACGAAAACAGTGGTATCAAAGTTCTAGTCGGTGGGGATGCTCATTTGGGCAACTTTGGTTTCTATGGCTCATCAGAAGGTCAATTATTATTTGATATGAATGATTTTGATGAGGCCCATTTAGGTCATTGGGAATATGATCTCAAAAGACTTCTGGTTAGTGCCTTAATTGTGGCTAGATCACATGGATTCGTGGAAACTGACGTACAGGAATTTTTATTGACGGTAGTTGATACTTATTTCGATACTTTGAAACATATGACTAAAATTTCAGAAATGAAACGTTTTATTTTGCCAAACACACTTCAAAATATTACGGAGATCTTTGGTAAATTAAAGGATAATGAAGAGTATTTTCAGGAATCCTTTAATAAGATGATTGCTAAGAGCATCAAAAAAGCTCAAAAGAGTAACTCAAAATTAGTTATTGAAAAATATACTGAAATAGATTCATCTGGCGCACGTCGTTTTGTTGAGAATAAACCAGTAACGCAACATATTAGTGAGAAGGATTATAAGAATGTTGTTGATGGTTACAAAAAATATAAAAAGAACCAACGTAGTGACGTCAGATTATTCTTAGAGGATTTTGATATTATTGATATTGTGCGCCATAGTGTAGGTGTTGGGAGCGTAGGGACTCTCTGCTATTTGATTTTGTTAAGAGATTTAGATAGCAACTACTTAGTACTTCAAGCTAAACAGGCTTTGCCTATTTATAATGATGATAAATTATATGCTGGCAATGAGGTTTCACAGGGACAAAATATCGTTGATAGTCAATTAATTTTGCAAAGTGCATCAGACCCATTTCTGGGTGCTTTCGATACTAAGAAATATAGTTTTTATATGCGTCAATTTAAAGATATGAAGTCGTCAATTAATTTGGATAAATTGGATTTTGAATCATTTGAGGACTACGTTAAGGTTTGTGTTATTCTGCTAGCCAGAGCGCATTCACATTCACCAAATTATCCATTAATTATTGGATTCGGTGAGGAATACGCCGACATTGCTAATTCTTTGATGAACTTTACGAATAGCTATGTTAAGCAGGTTGAGTATGACTACGAATCATTTAAGAAGGAACAGAGGGATGAAGACTAATTATAGAAATGAAGGTTAAATGAGTTATATGAAGGATAAATATTATAATAGGGATTTAAGTTGGATTTTATTTGATAGACGTGTTATTGATCAAGCATATGATCCAAATATTCCATTTTTGGAAAAGTTAAAATTTTTAGCCATCGCTTCTAATAATTTGGATGAATTTTTCCGCGTCAGAATGCACAACATTCATAATTTAGTGGTTGAACATAAGAGTGACAAACGTACCGGCATGACAGGTAAAGATATTTTAGATCAGGCATATGAATATAATAAGAAGAATATTGCTTTGCAATATAAGGCTTACGATAACTTGATGAAAGAGGCTGGGGATAAGAAGCTCTTTCAGCTATTGAAGTATTCTGAATTATCGGATTCTGAAAAAAAGACTGTTAAAAAGTTCTATAATAAAAAAATTGTGCCTAGATTAGATATGCAACGATTTTCTAAAGAATATAAGTTTCGTAAGAATTTATACTTTTTAATGGAAACTCCTAAGTACACTTACACTTGTCCAATTCCGGAAGATTTAGGCCGTTTAATTGAAACTGGTGTAGATGATCACTATATTTTGATTGAAGATATTATGCGAGCTATGGCTAAAGATCTAATCAGAAAGTACAAAATTTCTAAGATAGCTGTCTTTCGTGTTACTTATGATAAAAATAAACCGTATGACTTTTTGAATAAAAATTTATCTGACGAAGAATATCTCAATACAATGATTCATTATGTTGATACAAGAGATTTACGTGAGATAATGCGAGTAGAATTTTCTGGTGAAGATGAGGAAAAGGGTCGTAAATACTTTACTAAGTTAATGGGTATTAGTCGTAAAAGTGTTTATAAAATACCAGGACCAGTTGATATTAAATTTTTAACGACCCTATTCAAGAAATATCGTGACCATAAGGAATTGGTTTTTGCGCCATTTGACGCTCTTCAATGGAATGATAATAATAATATTCTGCAGTATTTAGATAAGTCACCAATTCTAGTTCAATATCCTTACGATTCATTTAGTGTCTTTATTGATTATTTAGAGCAAGCAGTTAAAGATCCACGAACAACCAAGATTTGTATTACGATTTATCGAACAGAAGATAATTCCGATTTATTAAGATTGTTAAGAGAGGCTGCAGCTAAGAAGATTGAAGTTACAGCGATAGTGGAATTACGGGCAAGATTTGATGAAGTCCATAATATCGAAGTAGCTAAGGTCCTTAAAGAGGCTGGAGTTAACGTGATTTTTGGCGATAAAGTCAATAAGGTTCATTCTAAGATTTGTTTAGCACTACACGCCGACGGAACAGGCTATGTTCAAATCGGAACTGGAAATTATAACGCAATTACAGCCAAAGGTTTTACTGATATTAGTTACTTTACAAGTAATCAAACCTATATTGATGATGCTACTAAATTTTTTAACTATTTAATGACCGGTCAAAAAGCGGAATATAATCTATTGGCTACTTCGCCCCATGGTATTAGTAATATGGTAATTGCTAATATTAAAAAAGCTACCGAGGCATATCTTCGTGATGGACAAGGTGAAGTCTTCATGAAAGTTAATGGACTGACTGATATTGATATTATTAATGCAATTTATGCTGCAGCAAAAGAAGGTCTACCATTTAGACTAATTGTCAGAGGACCATGTTCTTTGAAATTAGGTGTTTGTGGACCTAAAGAGAATATAAGAGTGAAAAGTATTGTCGGTCAATTGTTGGAACATAGTCGGATTTTTAAATTTCAGTTTGGAAAAGATCATACCGAAGTTTGGATCTCATCAGCTGATATGATGACTAGAAACCTAGAGCGCCGAGTAGAAATAGCTGTACCAATTGTGGAAGAAAAGCCTAAGAATCAATTGATTAAAATTGTTAAAGTATTTTCAAAAGATACCGAGAATTCTTATGTAATGAATACCGCTGGAGAATATATAAAACAAAGCGAAAAACACGGAATATCAGCTCAACAAACATGGTTGAGTCGTTTGAAGTGGAGAAAGTATATCAAGACAAATTAAAGTAGGTATTCCAAGTTTTAAGTTAAAAAAGAATAGCGTCTATTAAGTATTCAAGGTATTGTTTTGCTTACCTGAATCTCTTAATAGACGCTATTCTTATTTTATTGCCTAAGTTTTAAACTAAATTAATCGTTAAAGTTACCGGATTCAACATCCTTAATAAATTGTTCCAAATGATCAAAGTAAACTGGAGCATTATCAATCATATGATGATGTCCACCATTAGGAGTTGTTACTAAGCGTGCATGTGGAATTTCTTTTTGCATGATCTTAGCTGTTTCAACAGGCATAGTTTCATGTTCACCGAAAGTTAACAATGTAGGAACAGTAATTTCCTTGAGGTGCTTTCTGAAGTGCCAATCTTTTAATTTACCAGTAATAACGAATTCGTTATCGCCTTGGAATGTGTTGTAAACAGGAACAGACATAGTATCAACCAAATGTCTGATAGCTGTAGGTTGTTTACGATCAACGTATTCAGCGTTCAAAACGTCAACGTAACTTTGGTAAGTTGGATCTGAAAGATTATTTTCAGCTTCAATTTTTTCCATATATTTAACCTTATCTGGGCCTAAAGCGTCCATACGACATTGGTTAATATGTTTTACATAGTCATCAATTTCATCGACCATACTTGAGATGATAGCACCTTTAAGATGTTGTCCATATTTAGCAGCGTACATTTGAACTAAAGCTCCACCCCATGATTGACCGATAAGGTAGAAGTTGTCTAATCCAAGTTTTTGTCTAACTTCTTCAACTTCTTCTAGGAAGTAGTCATAAGTTAAGTATTTTTCAGCAATTTTAGGATCGCTGTAATCGGGTTGGTCTGAATACCATGAGCCTAATTGGTCATACATAGTTACTTGTACGCCAAGATCAGCTAATTTTTCACCGAAGTTTTCCCAGTATTCGTGGTTACCACCAGGTCCACCATGAAGACAAAGCAATTTGATGTCGCCATGACCTTGAGTGTTAGTCCATAAATGGTATCCGTTGTCGAGAGTGAGGATTGTTGTTCCTTGTTTCATAAAGTAAGTCACCTTCCTGCAAATGATAGTAACTAGTATATATCTATTGGTTAGTTTATTTCAAATAATCTATAATATTATTTTAATAATTCTAATGAAAATTTTATTTCATATTTTATGAAATACAGCTTAATATTTAAGCGTTTAAAAAATTTATGATAAAATTGGTATATGTTAAAAGGGGCGATATGATGAAAAAATTATTGATTAGTCTATTGTCTGTGGGGATGCTCTTGGGAATATTTGGTGTAGTAGGTTTAAATAATACCGGATCACCTAATGTATTGGAAGAAACAGTTCAAGCAGATACAAACAATAGTGATAATCGAACAATTAATTATGAAGTTTATAAAACAAATTCAAATGCACTATCACCAATGAATACGCTATTCACTAAAAATGCCACAATTTATACAAATGATGATGGTAGTTATAAAGTGGTTTTGACAGCCAGAGTTTCAAATTTGAGTAGTTTGGATGTTCCAAAAATCAATGGTGAAAAACCAACTATTACTAATGATAGCAATCATCATGAAAAAATTAGTTTTAACATTGATAAGTTAACCGATTTGGACAACGATATTCCGGCAACTATTCAAACTAAGATATTGAATCTTAATGTAAGTGATCCGAATAATGAAGAGGTTACATTCCGCTTTGATATGAGTTCGATGGATAGTCATGGAGCGGATAGTTCATTTTCAGACAGTTTGAATAAGATTACTAGTGCAGAAAATAATATTACAAATACAGCTAATGGTATTAAAGGTTTGATCAGTGATTTGCAATCAAATAATACTAATGATAATAACGACGATAGTGATATTATTACAACACCAACTGATGATAGTACAACAACAACCGACAATGATAGTAATTCTGGACCAAAAACGGTTTTAAAAGAACTAACTTATAAGGTTGCAAAAAATAATGGCGATGGCTCATTGATTTCACCATACTTCACTAATACCGCTAAAGTCATGCAAAACCCTGATGGAACTTATTACGTTGAAGTAACAGTCAAGTATCCAAAGCAATTTGGAAATAAAGCTTTTGAAATTAATTCAATTAATCATCAAAAGCCATTCAATTTTAGTTTCAAGAGTGAGGGCGACAGCAATTACATTACTTTTGACTTCCCAATTGATAAGATTACGGACTTGAGTAATCTTATTCCAGGAAATATTAGTTTGAATATTCCTGACTTTGGATTGGATAAAGACCTAGGCTTTAATTTGGATTTTGATAGTCTTAATCCATCTGATTTATCTAATTTGTTAAACAGTTCTGATACATCAGGCCTTTTGTCAGATCTAAGTAGCTTGAGTAAAATCAGTGATATTAAGCCAGTAAAATCAAGCTCGAATACTAATAGTAATCCTAGTACTTTACCTCAAACGGGCAATGAAACAAATAATATTTTGATAGTTATTGGTGGAATTGTTCTTGTTTTATGGGTAATTTTACTTAAAGGTACATATTTAAAACACTAAATTAATTAAATATGCCGTCCTCCACAGCAAAAGCACCGATTGGGCTGGAACGTAGTGGGTCGAATTTGAACCAATTGAAATTCACAATTGTTTCAAATCTCGACCTTTTACTACTGAGCCCATCGGTGCTTTTGATGTTCCGGACTGGTGTATTACTTTGTTTTTTAGATATTCTTGAATTCAGACAATAAAGTTTTAATCATCATAGAATTAAAAGAATTTCAAATACTGCAATTTTAGTCGGTGAAACTAGAAATGAAACATTAGTCGGGAATGAAAGCTCTGTGCCCGCAGCGTTCCAGCCAAATTTTCTTGTTGCGGAGGACGGCATCCTTAAACTCACAAAATTAACTTTTTTAATTATGCGGAAGAAATATATTACTTTTTTTCTCTAATAGAATGTGTTAATAATATTCTATTAATAAAAATATCTACTGGAGGGTACCATCATGGGGACTATCAATGAAAGTGATATTGTCACTCTTTGTGGTCAAGTGGGTACGATTCTACTAGAAAATGGTGCTGAAACGGCACGAGTTGAGAACACGGTTGAATACGTGGGTAGGGCAGCTGATCTACCAGTCGTTTGTCATGCGACAATGACTGGTATTTTTGTTAGCTCGGAAAAAAGCGCAGCGACGAGAATCTTTAAGGTTCGTGTTGGAGATTTCAATTTGCAAAAAGTAGATGAGATCAATACTTTATCAAGACAATTTTTAAGACATGAAATAACATATGAAGATTTAAAAAAAGAAGTACAAAGAGTTGATAAAGAAACACTCGATTTTTCGTGGATCACTAAATGTATTGGAGCCGGTTTGGTATCAATGCCACCAATGCTTTTGTTTAAGGCAACTTGGGGTGACTTATTTTTAGCTTTTTTTGTAGGAATAATTGGCTATTTGGTATCACAAGTAGTTGCCCATCATACGAAAACACCTTATATTCCTGTGGCATTAGGCAGTTTAGCTATTAGTGTCTTAGCAAATATTCTCGGAGTGGTCGATATTGCTCATGATGCTAATTACATTATTATTAGCGCATTAATGCCATTAGTTCCTGGAGTACCGATGACTAATTCGTTACGTGAAATTATTGAAAAAAATACTATTTCAGGATTAGTCCGAGCAACGGATGCAATTATTTCAGGAATATCAATTGGCAGTGGCGTTATTATTGGTCAAATCTTGATTAAATCGGTTATGGGGGGCTAATTATGATGGAAATTGTTTATGGTTTCATATTTGGCTTTCTTTCGAGCGTTGGTTTTGGAATTATTACCAATAATCCTCGTAGAACTTTGGTACCGGCAGGTTTAGTTGGAGCAATTGCTTGGATTGTTTATATAATCGTCGGTTGGTTCAATCACGGTTTGATCATGCCTAATTTGATGGGCGCAGTAGTAATTGGTTTGTTAGGAAATCTTTGCGCTATTCTAGTTAAAGCTCCCGTCAATATATTTTATGTTCCATGTTTAGTTTCATTGGTTCCAGGAGCTATCTTATATGACAGTATGAAAAATTTTACTTTGGGTAAAGACAGCTTAGCTGCTTACGGTTTTGTTAAAGCTCTAACAGTGGGAATGTCTTTAGCAATTGGATTTATTATTGCTGAAACAATTGCCAATAAGATTTATGGAAGATTAAAACAACATATCAATCAGAAAGAATCTAAATAAAAAGTATCTGCTGTTTTCTATTTTGTTAGTAGTTTAATTTTAAATATTAAAAAAGAAGAACAATGTCTATTAGTTTCAGGTATTTTACTACCGTGAAGACTTAATAGGTATTGTTCTTCTTTTAATTAAAAACTCCAATTTTACTATTCTTTGTCGTCTTTTTTATTGTTCTTATTGTTCCATTCTGAAGCAGTCATTAGGTCATCAATATTTAGGACTACTTTGCTAACTTCTTTTCCGGTCATTTCTTTTACAGAATGGGCGATGCTACTAACTACTTTTTCAAAAATCTGTGGAGCTGATTTACCGTATTCTAAAACGGCTTTTAACTCGAATGAAATTTTGTCGTCCTCTGTATTAACATCAACACCCTTAGTTGGATCATTCATGAAACGGTCTGTTAAGTCGCTAATTGCCCCACCAGTTAGTGATAAGACACCATCAATTGATTGAGCCGTTTGATTAGCAATTTTTTCTAAAACCTTATCTGAGAAATTTAATTCTTTTTGGATTGAAGCTGCTTGTGAATTTGGCATAATAAAATACTCCTTTTCAGTTATTCAGTTTTTTTCCAATCTTTTTTAGTCATAACATCGCTGATATAAACATTAGTTTCAACGACTTCTAAGCCAGTCATACTTTCGACAGCTTGGCTGACAGATCTTAGAATCTGTTCAAAGACCAAGTGGGCATCTTTTCCATATTCTAAGACAATTTCTAAATCTAATGCGGCTTGTTTTTCACCGACATCAACGTCGATTCCTTTGGTTAAATCTTCTTTGGTTCTAATTTTGTCAGCGATATTGTCGAGCATATTGCCGTTCATTGATAAGACACCGTCAATATCTCTGATAGCCATGCCAGCAATTTTGGCAATCACATCTTCGTTGAATTTTAATTTACTGTTACTGATCAAAGTGGCGTTTAATGGTTGCACTGTCATGGTTTTACTCCTTTGGCTGTAAGATTCTTGTTAGTTTGGTACGTAGTTCATTTTTTTCTGTCTTGTTTCCAGTTAGTGCAGCTATTGCGTATCCAATAAATCCTGCCAAGACTACTAAAAGCAAATTTCCGAAGCCAAGAGTAATCCAGATAATCACAATTAGACTGCCCAAAAGTGTACCGATTATTCTTCTTTTCATAATATTAACCTCAAATAACTCTCATATTTTGATTGCTTTCGAAAGGCGATAATTGAACGATTGTATTCTTGATAGGAACATTCAGATTATTCTTCAATTGTTCGTTAGCAATTTGTTTGATCTCTTCACCTTGTTGTTTTAGGTTGGAACTTTGTCGGCTCATGGCAGAGATAAACATTTTTGCTTTTCGACGGCGACCAAGAATTTTGATTTTTACATCAATATCATGCAGCATCGGATTTTCTTTGATTTTGTTAGTAATGATCTTTTCTAAAGCAGTTTTAGAAATTTTAAGATTTCCATCGTGAGATTTAAAGGTAATGTTACTGTATTTTACAGGGATAAATAGTACATAAAGTAACATTATCAAAAGGGCAATTCCAGAGATAGCAGCTAAGAAGACAGCTACGTAGTTGATTACGTTGGGCGGTAGTTGAAGTTGATTTTTAAAGTTTAAATTCCAATTAAAGGGATTAATTAGGTAGACGAACCATAAGACTTGGATAATTCCTATAATTGAAATTATGCTGAATAACCATTTAACTGATTTTTTCATATTATGCTCTACGCAAGTTACTTAAAGCCCAGGAAGTCAATAATACGACGACAATAGCACCGATGATAGCTGGTACGATAGCCATCCCGGCTATGTTTGGTCCCCAGGCCCCTAGAATACTTTCACCTAACCACGCGCCAACTAAACCGCCAATGATATTTCCAAACCACCCCCAAGGCATATCTCTGTTGATAATCATACTTGCTATGGCACCGATTACAGCACCGATAATAAGAACCCATAAGGCATGCAACATATTAATCATTCCTTTCTTTAAGAAATATAGTTATTTCCTTTTGTTTATGTATTCATAGTATCTAGTTCCGAAACATTGTGCAAGAAATAACTAATATAAACTATAAAAAAATATTTATAAATGGAATAATATTCAAAACTTGACCAGTATCAATTTTTTTGAAGGTCTGAGCCTTTAGAATATGTCTTGTAAGTTAAGAGAGAGGTAAGTCAGATGACAAAATTAAATATATGGATTTCAAAGCATCAAAACCAAATGACAGTAACAATTGCAATCCTGATTGCTATTAGTTTAATTTCTAAATTTCTATTACACTTTGAAATTGCGGCTACGATCTTTATGATTGCAGCTAGTATCATTGGAGCAATTCCCATCGCGTTACATGCTTTTACAGCTTTGCAAAATAAAGTTATCAGTATTGAATTATTGGTAACGATAGCTGTTATTGGAGCATTTATTATTGGAGAATTTGAAGAATCGGCTGTGGTTACATTCCTATTTCTCTTTGGTAATTATTTGGAGCAAAAGACTTTGGAGAAGACACGTTCTTCAGTTAAGAGTTTGACAAAAATGGCACCAACAACTGCTGAATTAGTCAATGAAGATGGTCAAACGGAAACTGTTGATGTTGATGATTTGGATGAAGGGGACCATGTTTTAGTTAAGCCCGGTGGTCAAATTCCAGTTGATGGAAAAATCATCGACGGAACAGGATACATGAATGAGGCTTCAATTACTGGTGAATCAACTCCCGTTAAAAAAGGTATTGGCGATAAAGTTTTTGCTGGTTCTTTGACGGATAACGGAACAATTACCGTTGAAACTACTTCAGTTGGTGAAGATACCACTTTTGGTAAAATCATCGAATTAGTTGAAGAAGCTCAAGATAGTCAATCACCTGCCGCTCGTTTTATTGATAAATTTGCTACATACTACACACCTGCAGTTTTGATAATTGGAATTCTTGTTTGGATCTTTACACAAGATTTCCCACTAGCTATTACGGTTCTAGTTCTAGGATGCCCTGGTGCTTTGGTCATCGGTGCACCGGTTTCAAACGTTGCTGGAATTGGTAATGGTGCTAAGAATGGTATCTTGATGAAAGGTGGCAATGCCGTAAATAGTTTTGCACATGTGGATACTTTGGTACTTGATAAAACTGGTACTTTAACAACTGGTAAGATGTCCGTTACTGATGTGGATAACTTTGGTAATGATAAGGACGAAATGTTGAGTTTACTTTCAGCAGTGGAAAAGACTTCAGATCATCCTTTAGGACAAGCAATTGTGAATTATGTTAAAGATTTAGGAATTACTGAAACAAAAAAATTACCAGAATTAGATACAGTTAAAGGCCAAGGTCTAGTTGGTCAAAATGATCAATTCAAGATCTTGGTTGGTAATGAACGTTTGATGAAGAATAATGATGTACAGGTTTCTGCTACGCAAAGAAAAGCAATTAATAGTCGTATGAATGATGGTGATTCAGTTGTTTTGATGGCAGTTGATCAAGAACTTCGTCTAGTAGTTGGAGTTAATGATCAATTGAGATCGGATGCTAAAGAAGGACTTCAGGCTTTGAAAGATGCTGGTTTAAAGAGGATTGTTATGTTGACTGGTGATAATAAGGTGGCTGCTCAAAGGGTAGCTGAAAGATTGCCAATTGATGAGGTACATGCAGAATTGCTCCCTGAGGATAAAGTCGAGTATGTTAAGAAGTTCCAAGAACAAGGTAGTACTGTAGCCTTTGTTGGTGATGGAATCAATGATAGTCCATCACTTGCAACTGCTGATATTGGTATTGGAATGGGTACTGGAACTGACGTTGCGATTGAAACATCAGATATTATTTTAGTTAAGTCCAGTTTTGATGCTTTAGCTCATGCTTATGTTTTGGCTAAAAAAACCGTAGCTAATACAAAAGAAAATATTATTATTGCTGTAGGAACCGTTGCTTTATTACTACTAGGTTTGATCGTTGGTATTATCCATATGGGTAGTGGAATGTTCGTGCACGAAGTAAGTATTTTAGTAGTTATTTTCAATGCAATGAGATTAATTAGAAATAAACCTGCAAAACTTGATACAGATCAAGTTCTCAAAACAGCAAACTAGTTAAGATAGTATTTGTAAGTTAGTTGAGCAAGTGATCTTTCGGATTACTTGCGAGCTGTAAGTGTTTCAAAAGTTGAAGCATTTACAGCTCGTGGGTATTTGGGATTTCACTAGCAAAAGTTTTTAGATATATGGAGGAATCAATTATGGCAAAAGTAATTTTACAATTAGGTGAATTAACATGCCCATCATGTATGACAAAAATTCAAAAGGCTGTTCAAAATCAAGATGGCGTTTCAAACGTAAAGGTTCTCTTCAACGCTGGTAAAGTAAGAGCAGATATTGATGAAAGTAAAACTTCAGCTGATAAGTTGTCAGAAGTTATCACTGATTTAGGATACGAAGTATTAAAGACAAAAGTTAAGGAGATTGCCTAATGACTGAATTAACAATCGATGAAAAATTTGCGGCTGAGCAAAAGCAAGCTGATGCCGATCACCACAAACCAACCGCTGGAGCAATGACAGGACATATTGTTTCAAATCATTTCCTATTAAATATTAAATTGCACCAATTAAAGTGGTTCGTTAAAGGTGCTAATGCTGAAAATTATAAGGCTGTTTTGAGTCAAACAATCGATGAAAATAACGCTTGGTATGATAAGATAGCCGATGAGTTATTGGATGAGGGTGAATTACCACCTTCAACTATAAAAGAATATTCTGAATATGCCATGATTGAAGAAGATGGTAAGAATAAGTATTTGTCAGCTGAAGACATGCTTCAAACTGTTGTTAATGATTTTAGTACTGATAATATGTTTGTTACTAGAGCAATCAAGTTGGCTGAAAATGAAGATCGCCCATTCATGGCCCAAGTTTTAGTTCAATTGTTAGGCTTTAACAATCATCAAATCAGAATTTATCAAGCTTTACTTGGTAAGAGTGCTCGTGAAGGTTTTGAAGAGGAAGACGACGAAGACTTTGATTAAGGAGAGATAATTAATGGCAAAATTAGCGCATGACCATACTGCAGAGGATTGTGTTGAATTAGTTCCAATTTTTGAGAATTTATCGAAAACGGATAAGGAAACAATTGCGACACTAGTGACCCACCATCACTATAAAAGTGGCGAATATCTTTTCTCTGCTGGAGATGGCGCTGATTCTTTAATTATCGTAGCCCATGGGCAATCTAAGGTTTTCCAGATGGCAGCGAATGGGAAAGAACAAATGTTGAGAATCTTACAAACAGGTGATTTTGATGGTGAAGCAGCTTTGTTCTCTAATTCAGATCATAATAGTTATGCCGAAGCTTTAATGGATACAGCCGTTTGTCAGATCAATCGACAAGATTTCCAAAAACTGATGCAACAGACACCAGAGTTGGCAGTCAATATGGTTAATGCTTTAGGACGTCGAGTTGGTCAATTGGAACAACAGACAACTGAGGTTACCACTGCTAGTGTAGAAAGCCGTTTGGCTAATTACCTATTGGAAACAAGTGCTGGACTAGATCAAGCTGTGTTTACTTTACCTTTGAAAAAGAAGGATATTGCAACTTATCTAGGAACAACACCTGAAACGATTAGTCGGAAGTTAACTGCCTTGGCTAAAAAAGGTATGATTGAAAAAATTAGTAATAATAAATTTAAAATCTTAGACGCTGATCGATTGATGATGATCGATTAAAAATAAAGACTGATGTAGTTGTCATTGAATATGGCAATTATGTTGGCTTTTTTTGTTTAGTTAAGGATGCCGTCCTCCGCAAGAAAGAAAATTGGGCTGGAACGCTGCGGGCACAGATTTGAACCAACTCAAGGTCGGAGTTGTTTCAAATACTGGCCTTGTTCTAAGTGGGTTTCCCACTAAGAACAATTTCGCGGCTGAGCCCATTTTCTTTCTTGCTCCGGACTGGTTTTACTCTTTGCTGACAATTATTTCTAAATTAAGAATGTGTATATTAGGTAATTCGGTTATGTATTACTTGGAACGATTTTAATGTGAGATTGTACTTCTTTAAGTCGGAAAATTGATTTTTAGTATTGTTAAATATCTTACGGTACTTTAATATTGCAGACTTCTCATATGGTGGTTTTTCAATATTTAGATTCTTCATATACAAATATAAAGAATCAATACATTAGTCCGGAGTGACAAAGAAAATGGGCTCAGTAGTGAGGTTAGTAGAAGGCTGAGCTTGAAGACTGTTGGCAAAGCCAAGAGGCTCCAAGTCGTGCTCACTACGTTCCAGCCCAATTTTCTTTGTCATGGAGGACGGGATACTTAATAAAAAAAGAAGTTTTACCGGCTAAAATTATATTTCATATAAAGCAATTTTTGTATACGAGTTATCCGAACTATTTTGATAAATTCAATTGACTTCGTTCGATATTAGATGATATTTTAATTACACCAAATGTAAATTATGGGAGATTAGAATATGTTTACTCCAGAAGAAATTCTGCAAAAGAGTATTACGGCGGGAGTCAATAAGCTAAAGAAACCACTATTAGCTCAGATGATTTTAGGTTTTATCGGTGGAGCAATGATTTCGATTGGCTTTTTAGCTTATGTCAGGGTTACGGCTTCAATTCCGAACGATTTGGCTAGTGTCAAGTCGTTAGTTGGGGGATTGGTTTTTCCAATAGGTTTGATCGTTATTCTTTTAGCTGGTGGAGAATTGGCTACTGGTAATATGATGGCGGTTGGTTCAGCAATTTTTGATAAGCAAGCCAAGTGGAGCGATTATTTAAAGAATTTACTAATTATTACTTTGTTTAACTTTATCGGCGCTATTTTTGTCGCTTATTTCTTTGGTCACGTAGTTGGATTGACGCATGCGGTACCATTCAGAGATGCCGTAATAGCTGTGGCTGCGGGTAAAACTAAAGCTAGTTTCTTATCAGCATTTATTTCAGCTATTGGCTGTAATTGGTTAGTTGGATTAGCAGTTTGGCTATCTTTTGGAGCTAAAGATGCAACTGGAAAGATTCTAGGTATCTGGTTTCCAATTATGATTTTTGTGGCGGTTGGTTTCCAACATAGTATTGCCAACTGCTTTATCATACCGGCAGCAATTTTTGAAGGTGGCAGTACGTGGGGATTATTCTTTCAGAACTTTGTACCAGTCTATCTAGGCAATATCATTGGTGGTTTGATCTTTGTTGCTGGATTTTATTATTTTAGTTATGTAAAAAAATAATGCTAATTGTTGGTTAAAGTAAATTTAATAGTATAAAATAGATTAACAAGTTATCGAGGGTAAGATTTCAAATAAAAAGTACGTCTAAAATTGAATAATTATTGAGGGATGGTGATATTTTGCTGTCCCTTTTTTATTATTTTAGTTATGATACCGCCTTTTTCAATTTTTGAAATCTAATACTAATAGTGGTAACATTATATAACTTAAATTTAAGAGGTTATTATGATGACAGATAAACCTAAAGTTAGTGAACTAGACGAAAAACAAATTGAACAAGCACATTTAGATGATGTGGTTGACAAAATTAAGAAGTCTGAAAATCGACTTCAAGAACATATGGACGTTGCTGAAGAAGATTTAAAAGTTATCAATAATGCTTTTGATGATATCCATTTGGGAATGGATGGCGACTCTATTTCAATGGATGCAGCACTTTCCATTCATCAACAACAACAAATGTTAGATGAAAGAAATAATAGCTGGCAACAATCGAGACAGCGTTTGGGAATTCTCAAAAAATTGGAAAAGACGCCATTTTTCGCGCGTTTGGATTTCCAAGAAAAAGGTGAACCTAAAAAAGAATCTGTCTATATTGGCTTGAGCTCTTTTACTGATGAGAAGGATCACTTTTTAGTTTATGATTGGCGAGCACCAATTTCTTCTATTTATTATGATGGTAAGTTGGGTGAAGTTAAGTATCAAACGCCAGATGGTGAGCAGTCAGTTGATCTCTTCTTGAAACGTCAATTTTTAGTTGATAGTGGTAAGATCAAGGCTTATTTTGATACTCAAGAAACAATTGGCGATCAAATGCTTTTGGAAGTTTTGGATGGTAAATCTTCTACTCACATGAAGGGTATCGTCAAAACTATTCAGAGTGAACAAAACAAAATTATTCGTGATACTAAGTCAAAATTATTATTTGTCCAAGGTGCAGCCGGATCAGGTAAAACTTCAGCTATTTTGCAAAGAATTGCATTCTTGCTTTATCGTTACCGTGGAACTTTAACTTCTAGTCAAGTGGTTATGTTCTCACCTAATTCATTGTTTAATGATTACATTAAAGATGTTTTGCCAGAAATGGGTGAACAAAACATGGTTCAAATGACGTACAAACAATTTTTGGCACGTCGTTTGCCTAATTTAACGGTAGAGAGTTTGGCACAACAATTTGAAACTGTCGTAGATACGGATAATAAAAATATTGGTAAGTTTGTGTCGGATATTGAATTCTTTAAGATTTTGACTAATTATAGTAAGTTGCTTGGTCAAAGCGGAATGGCTTTCAAAGATATCAAGTTCCAAGGCAAAGTGTTTATTTCTAAGGAAAAAATCCAAGAATTCTACTATAGCTATGGACCACAATATAACTTGGGTAATCGCTTAGATGCGACTGTTGATCGCCTAGTTAAGATGTTGCATCGTAAAATTGGTTCAGAGATGCGTTCTAATTGGGTTTCTGAACGAATTGAAAACTTGAGCAAGGAACAGTTGCAGGTTCTATATAATACAGCTGATCAAGAGTTCAAGAATGGCGATGAAGAGAAGAAATTCTTAGCTAGAAAAATTGTCACAGCAATGATGCAAGGCGTTTATAAAAATATCAAACACTTGAGATTTATCAATGTTGCAGCGAACTATTTGAATTTCTTAAAAGCTGTTCCCAAGATTGTCGATCTAAATAAATATGGAATTACTAAAGATCAATGGATTCAATATGTAGAGAACTTTGTTCAAAGCTTCAATAATAAACAGATTTCGATGAATAATTTAAGTCCATATCTTTACTTGTATGATTTGGTTACTGGTAAACATGGTGAATTGGATATGAAGTTTGTCTTCATTGATGAAATTCAAGACTATACACCATTCCAACTTGCTTATATGAAATACAAATTCCCAAGAGCTCGTTATACAATGTTGGGCGATTTAAATCAGTCGATTTTTACAAAGAAGAACAGTCAAACCTTATTGTCAGAAGCTCAAAGTTTGTTTGAAGCAGATGAAACAAGGGTTGTTCAATTAGTCCATTCATATCGTTCTACAAAACAAATTACGGACTTTACGAAGGCAATTTTAACTAATGGACAAAAAATTGAGCCATTTAATCGTGATGGAGATTTACCAAATCTCTTAATGGCTAATGATGAAGCTGAATCTATTCAACAAGTTGTTGGTCAATTGAAGGAAAATGATAAACGTAAATATACCACAGCAATTATTGCCAAGACCTTGGAGGATGCAACGCATTTGCATGAACAATTGTCAGCTGCTGGAGTTAAGTCAACCTTGATCCGTTCAGAAAATCAACGTTTGGCAACGGGAACTATTGTTTTACCATCGTTCTTAGCTAAAGGATTGGAATTCGATGCAGTTATCATGTGGGACGCTTCAAAGGATAAATTCGATGAAGATGAACAACAACTGGTTTATACGATTGCCTCTAGAGCAATGCATAAGCTAACTGTTACTTCAATCGGCGAATTGTCACAATTATTGCAACGTGTACCAGAGAAGTATTACGAAGTTGAACAAAAAGCTTAAATATTTAAAATTTTAGGTATAAAAATAACATCTATTAAGAGATTTGGATCTACATGTCGAATATCTCTTGAATAGGTGTTATTTTTTGTAAAAGAAGAATTGTATACAACTCCCTTTTCGTATTGCTGATTTCTATATACCATGTATAATATTAGTTATGCTGTTACGGATTTGGGGAAAAATCAATGGATTACAAAAAAATATTTAGAATCGCAATTATTTCGTTATTAGCGATTATTGCTTTGGGTTATGGGGCCTTTGAGCTTGTAGGAAACAATGCTAAAGATGTTAAGGTGGAGGCTAAAGATAAGGCCGTACCTAAAAAGGTAGCTAAAAAAGTTGCCAATACACCAGAAACGGTTGAAGATGATAAGGATATGGTGAATTTAAAGAATTTCACCTACAATGATTCTTCAGAAAAGAAAGATTATCCCGACTTGAATGAACATCCAAATGCTTGGATAGACGTGGATATTGCAACACAAAGAATGTATGTCAAAGATGGTGAAACAACATTATATGAGATGTACGCTTCTACTGGTAAAAAGGACGCTACACCAAGAGGAACTTATTACGTTCAGGGGGAACGTGGTGAATTCTTCTATACAGAACCTTTGAAGTTGGGCGCATATTATTGGGTTTCATTTTTAAATCATGGTGAGTATTTGTTCCATACCACACCAACCGATGAACAAGGTAATTACGTTGAATCAATTGCTAAGACTTTGGGTAGAGAACCATCTTCACATGGATGCATCCATCTGTCAGTGCCTGACTGTAAGTGGGTATATGAGAATGTTCCTTATGGTATGAAAGTTGTTATTCATGGTAGTTATAAAAGGTAAAAAAAGATGAAATTCCTGATATTTGGAATTTCATCTTTTTTTAATTGCTTCTCCAATAACCGCCTTCTTGATCGACAGCAACTTGAGCAGCCAAGTTAAGATAATTAAATGGTTCATCAAAGTTAGGTGAAAATAGCATATCCATAAATGCTAATTCGTCAATTGTGTTTTCGTTTTGGATTACAACTGATAAGGTATTAGCAGATTGTGATACTTCGTGGTCAGAAATAAGTTGTGCTCCTAATATTTTGCGACTGTTTTTATCGTAAACTAATTCAATTGTGATTTTTGCAGTAGTAGGCATAAAGTCAGGACGATAGTTTCCTTGATAAAAAGCACTACCAGCTTCAAAGTGGGCTGCTTTAGCCTTGGCTAAAGTTAATCCAGTACATGCGACGGTAGTATCGAAGAGTAACATTCCAGTAGTAGCTTGGGTACCGATAGATTTTAAGCGTTTATCTAAAACGTTGATACCTGCGAGTGTACCTTGACGGACAGCGTGGGATGCTAAAGGAATATAAGCGCTACTTAGAGTTGGATTATAATGTACTTCAGTATTATCACCTGCAGCGAAAATATCGGGGTCAGATGTACCCATGTATGGGTCCGTTATAATAGCACCATTTTTAGCAAGATTTATTTGTCCATTTAATAAATCGGACTGAGGAATAACACCTGGGCAGATAACAGCCATATCTGAATTATAAGTACCATTGGTTGTCGTGATTTCTAACTTTTCGTCAGATAAGTCGCTGAGTTTAGTAACAGTTGTGTTTACTAAGACTTTGACACCTTTTTTGACCAATAAGTTTTGTATTTGTTTAGCAATTACAGGGTCAGTGTATTCATCAAGTATTTGTGGTCCGCGTTGGATCAAAGTAACTTGATGACCTGATTTAATATATCCTTCGGCCAATTCAACACCAGCGTAACCACCACCGATGATGGTAACTTGGTGACATTTTTGAGCAGCTGCGTATAATTCGTGAGCTTGGTCGCAGGTTTTGCAGAGCATTACTTTGGTATTTTCGACTCCAGTTATGGCAGGAATAGCAGTAATAGAACCTGTTGCCATAATTAACTTATCGTAAGTATCGTGAACTAATTCTTTGGTTTTTAAATCTTGTGCCAAAATAGTGTGTTCATCAGCATCAATTCGGATAACGTCATGTTCCATTTTCATAGTGACGCCTTGTTTAATAAAGTCTTCAGGATCGGCGTAAAGAACATCGTCTAAGTTTTTTACAGAGCCGCCTAAGTGTAAGTATGTACCGCAGGATAAATAAGAAATTTCGGCGTGTCGTTCGTAGACAGTGATTTCAGATTCGGGGTAATACTTTAGAATTTGTTTAATGGCTGCAATACCCGCATGGGTACAGCCAATAATAGCTATTTTCATCTAATAGACCACAGCTTTCAAAGTATAATTAATTTATTTATATCGTGATATTGATATCATTTTGGTTTGAAGTATACTACGAGTATACAGTGATTGAGATAAATGTAAACTTATAATAAGTACATTGTGAAGGTGGCGGTGTGTGTGAAACCGATTTATCGATATTTTGTCCAACCGCAATTAGATATAAGAACTAAAACAGTATTTGGCTATGAGCTACTGATCAAGCAATTAACCTCTGAAGGGTGGCGTTTGCCGGAATCGTTTACTGATATCGACTCGCAAACTATGTCAAAATTATTGGTAGCCACGACTAAAATTTTGGGATTAAAAGTTCAATACTGCTCAGTTAACGTCAGTCGAGAACAGCTAATGGATACAACAGTAGCCAAGGCTATTATTCAGAGCCAAACGCAGTTGTACCCAGCTAAATTAGTGGTTGAATTGACAGAAGAAAATGGTCCTTGTAAATATCCTGATACTAGTTTGATTCCGTATTTGCGTAGTTTTATTGAACATGGAATGCAGATATCATTAGATGATGTAGGGACCGGTATTAACGATTTTAGAAGTATTCAAGAATTTTTACCGTTGGCTTCAGAAATAAAGTTTGCCTTACAGAATTTTCGGACCGGAATTAAAGACCCTAAGATTCAACAGAAATTACATTTTTGGCATGCAATTAGCCGAGAATATGGTCAACGTTTGATTCTTGAGGGTATAGAAGACGAAGACGATGCAGAATTAAGTAGCAGTTTTAATATTTATTTACGTCAAGGCTACTATTATGGAAAGCCACAGTTGTTAAGACTGCCAGGCGATCCAGTAGATATGGGCGCATAAAAAAACTAGTAATAAGAAGGGTAAATAACCTTTTTATTACTAGTTTTTTTAATTCATTAACTTAACAGAGTTAATGTAACTCGATTCAAACGCTTAGACAATTCAAACAATTTTTCGTAAGTTGGATCATTTTGGTAAAGTTCCATCTTATCTTTCAGCTGTTTCTGTTCAAATTGTGAGAAGTAAAATTTCAAATCGTGGTTGCCATAAAGTGTTGCTAGTAGGGCAAAGGCCTCGGGTGAAATCTTTTCAGCTGTTAAAATTTCTTTACGCAAGTCAGCGACTAATTCACGTTTAACATTACGGTTAGGTAAGTAGTTGTTAGTCTTGAAAACTAAACCAGTAACGGCTTTAGTTACATCGACCTTATCAACAAGCGAATCACCGATCTCATTGTAAATAATACGAGTGATCTTTTCGTTAGTAGCCATTGCACGAAGAACGTGAGTAACGCTTTTGCCTTGATTCTTGTTAATGATTTGGAAAAATTCGTTTAGATATTTTTTGTCGTCTGGCAAAACCTTATTAATGATGACACTGTTGTCGGTTAAATCGATAATGTCATTTAGTGCAAGATCAAAAAATGAACTTTCAGCTAAATAGGCACGACGTCTGGTATTCTTAAAAATACGAATACTACCTTTTTCGTTACACGATAAAATAAAATATTTTTGAGGAATATTTAAATCCATAAAGTGCTCCTTCAATTCGACACTAGCTCTTTTGATTTGGCTAGCGTGGCTTTAATTTCTGGTATTAACTCGTCTTCTAAGAGATTATAACCTTGCTTGGTAAAGTGCAACCCGTCAGACTGCAACAACTCCTTGAGATCAGTACGGTTAGCCATATCGTGTAAGATATCGATATACGATACGTCTAGTTGCTTACTGAGATGTTCCGTAACTAATTCAAATTGTAGTTGGCGTGTCCAAGGTCTAGTAGGGTTAATGCGCCAATCAATATAGGGAGGAGAGAGCAAGATAACTCGCTGATTTCCTAAAGTATCTATTATACTGCATAGATTAGCCGCAAATTTACCTGGTTTGATTTCATCGTCTGTCGAAATGTCATTAGCACCGAATCCCAAAATAACAATTGCAGGATCTAGTCTTTTGACGCGATCAACACGTGTCATAGCATTATTGGTTTTGTAGTCGGCAATCGACATGTTAATGACTTCATAGCCTGGAAAGTCTTTCCTGATGGATTTAGCTAAAGTATCACTAGCCTTTCCATCACGAAATCCCATCAAGGTCGAGTCCCCAAATAATACTATTCTCTTCATATATTGTTTCCTTTTTTAAAAAAGTTCTATACTATACTAGAATACCAGATATTTAATAAAAGTTAATTACTATATTAAGCAGGTTTAACAATATGAAGAATTTAGCTAACTATGATGAATTTACTCGAAAGCAATGGGAAAACTTCCACGGTGAATATACCAAGC
The DNA here is from genome assembly GCF_003967595.1 of Companilactobacillus musae. Taxonomy (GTDB): domain Bacteria; phylum Bacillota; class Bacilli; order Lactobacillales; family Lactobacillaceae; genus Companilactobacillus; species Companilactobacillus musae. The sequence continues at coordinate 110,248 of NZ_BIFW01000005.1, forward strand.
AGGCGATAACTGATGGAGAGTTGCGTAAGATCAAATCTTTGGATGATGAAATTTCAATTGACGATGTGCGTTCAATCTATGCGCCAATTCGTCACTTACTTCATATTTATCTGAAGAATTATCGCAAATTGACTAAATTAAAAAATGAGTTTATTGACGGATCAACACGTAAGATACCCTTTATTATTGGTGTTTCCGGTTCAGTTGCTGTGGGAAAAAGTACCACTGCTCGATTATTGAAGATAATGTTGGAAAGAGCTTATCCACAATATAAGGTTTCCCAGATGACGACAGACGGATTTTTATATCCCAGTAAGATTCTGAAAGAACGTAATTTAATGAGTAAAAAAGGTTTTCCAGAAACTTATGATATGGGAAAGCTTTTGAACTTTTTGGGTGAAGTTAAGACCAAGGGTGGACGTATCAAGTATCCACTTTATTCTCATAATATTTATGATATTATCCCGGGTAAATATGAAGAAACAGATAATCCAGATATTTTGATCGTTGAAGGTATAAATGTATTACAATTGCCTCAGAATGAGCAGATCTATGTCAGTGATTTCTTTGATTTTTCAATTTATATTGATGCTGAAGAAAAAGATATTGAGGAATGGTTCTTGAAACGTTTCGAAACACTGTTAGATTTGGCTAGAAACGATCCTAACAGTTATTACTACCAATTCACCCAGATGCCTGAAAAAGACGCTATGAAGATGGCAAGAAACGTTTGGGACACAATCAATTATCCTAATTTGCGTGATTATATCAGACCTACTAGAAACCGAGCAGACTTGATTTTGCACAAATCTGAAGATCATCAAATTGATAAAATTTACCTAAGAAAATATTAAGCGCTAACAATATATGACATGGAACTAAATTTCGTATACAATAGAAGAAATAAAAAAATGGGGGAAATTGATTTGAGCAAGCAATGGCCTGATGCTGATAGCATCATCGTTCTAGACTACGGTAGTCAATATAACCAATTGATTACTCGTCGTATCAGAGATATTGGTATTTACTCTGAATTACTACCAAACACTATTACTGCTGCAGAAGTTAAAGAAATCAATCCTAAAGGTATTATTCTTTCTGGTGGACCAATGAGTGTCTACGATAAAGATGCCTTTTCAATCGACCAAGACATTTACAAGTTAGGTATTCCTATCTTAGGTATCTGTTACGGTATGCAATTGATGTCTTATAACCTTGGCGGTAAGGTTGAATCAGCTGACAACCGAGAATATGGTCGTGCTGATATTACTGTTGTGGATGATAATTCTGTACTATTCAAAGGATTGCCTGAAAAGCAATACGTTTGGATGAGTCATGGTGACCTTGTTAAAGAAGCACCTACTGGCTTCAAGGTTGTCGCAACAAGTAAAAACGCACCTATTTCATCAATCGCTGATGATGAACATAAAATGTATGGTGTTCAATTCCATACCGAAGTTAGAAATACTGAATTCGGTTCAGAAATTTTGAAACACTTTGCCTTTGATGTTTGTGAAGCAAAAGCTAACTGGTCAATGGATGATTTCATTGATCAACAAATTCAAAAGATTCGTGACACAGTTGGTGACAAGAAGGTTCTTCTTGGTTTATCAGGTGGTGTTGATTCTTCTGTTGTTGGTGTTTTGTTGCACAAAGCTATCGGTACACAATTGACAAGTATCTTCGTTGATCATGGTCTTCTTCGTAAGAATGAAGCCGATCAAGTTATGGATAGTTTGAAGGGTAAGTTTGGTTTGAACATCATCAAAGTTGATGCTCAAAAACGTTTCTTAGACAAACTTGCTGGAGTAACTGATCCTGAAAAGAAACGTAAGATTATCGGTAACGAGTTTATCCAAGTGTTCAACGATGAAGCTCAAAAGCTTGATGGTATTGACTTCTTGGCACAAGGTACACTTTATACTGATGTTATCGAAAGTGGTACAAGTACTGCTCAAACAATTAAATCTCACCATAACGTTGGTGGACTTCCAGAGGACATGCACTTCAAGTTGATCGAACCACTTCGGACATTGTTCAAGGATGAAACACGTGAATTAGGTGAAAAACTAGGTATGCCTCACGAGTTAGTATGGCGTCAACCATTCCCAGGACCAGGTCTTGGAATTCGTGTAATCGGTGAAGTTACCGAAGAAAAATTACAAATCGTTCGTGATAGTGATTGGGTTCTTCGTGACGAAATCGCTAAGAATGGCCTAGATGAAAAGATTTGGCAATACTTCACAGTCTTGCCAGGTATTCGTTCAGTTGGTGTCATGGGTGATGGTAGAACATACGATTATACAATCGGAATTCGTGCCGTTACATCTATTGATGGTATGACAGCTGACTTTGCTCAGATTCCATGGGATGTACTTCAAAAGATCTCAGTTAGAATCGTAAACGAAGTCGACCATGTCAACCGTGTAGTTTATGATATTACTTCTAAGCCGCCCGCAACTATTGAGTGGGAATAATATTCCGTAGAAAATATAAGAGCGTCTCTGAAATTTAATTCAGGGATGCTCTTTTTTACATTACTTAAGTTGTTCTCAAAAATATAGAATAACTCAAGTGATTACTCTAGGAGGCAGTAGTTTCTTTAAAAAATTATGGGATTGTATGTTCTCTTTATTGGATTTTTTAAAATAGTACAATCAAATTAGCATTCTTAGATTTAAAAATTATTCTTTAGAGGTGAATTACTATTGTCAGATAATAACGGTGGAGCGATAGCAATTAAAGGATTTGACTTTCAGGCAATGACAGTAGTTTTTTTTGCTGTAAAAAATATTAATGATGATAATTTTAACGTATATATTGAATCAGAAGAAGATTTTACTTTAAATAAAGCAGAAGATAAGGCCTATGTGCAGGTTAAAAGTATGGCATTATCCGTAAAAAAATTGACCAAAATATCAAAAAAAGCTAAAAAATCAATATTAGAAAAAAACTTAGAAGCGGGAAATGAAGGGGAATATTTAATATATTTAAAAGAAATGGCAAAACAAGATTTAAATCAAATGGAGAGGGTTGATGATTCATTTATAAAAGATGATGCCTATGTATTTTCTGATAGTCAAAGATTGGAAATAATAAGTCAGTTTAAAAAGGATAAGGTCGATAAATCAATAGTTGAAAGAGTACAGAAATCTAGGGTATTTGTATCTAAGTTTTTGGATAATTTAAACGATGCACGCATTTATATGATAGGACTAATGAATGATAATCAAATAGATATAACAGATAATAGGGCTAATTTGGCATTGAATGAATTGTTTATTTTAATACATGAGAAAGCAGAATATATTGTAAAAAAGGGGCATGAACGAAGGGACTATGAGAAAAAGAAATTAACAAGTAAAGATTTAGGTCATATATTTACAAAAACTAAAAGTAGGGATTATTTTAAGGACTTTTTAGAAGATACCAATTATTCGTTTTTGCAAAAAGAAAAAATTAAAAGAGCGAGAGAAGTATTATTTACGGAGTATTATTCAGCTAGAAAAAATATGGATAAGGTATTTAGTTCCTATGATTTAGATGATGATTGTACTAGTAATGAATTAATAGAGAAAATGAAGTCAAAGTTGGATAATGATGAGTCTAACTATGGAGATTGTGAAAGATTTGTTAAAATTGCATTAATTATTGACTATATTTCAGAAAGAGCAGCAAATTTATGAAAAGACTTACCATAAAAAAATTGATTATCATGGATTATAAGGAAAAAAAAGCTCAGAGTTTTCAATTTGATGATCATATCAATATTATAACTAGTAAGATGTCATCTACGGGAAAATCAAGTTTAATAAAATCTATTTTTTATTCCCTGGGATTTGATATAAAAAAGTTTCCTAATGAGTGGAATTCTAATCAGATGCTATTCAAAGAGTACATTGATATTGATGGAAATGAACATTCTATTCTTAGAAACAAAAATTATTTTAAAGTGGATAATGAGAAAATATTTAGTTATAAAGATTATGCTAAGTGGTTAGCTAGTCAAATGGATTTTGAATTGGAAATACAATTGTCAAAAAGTAAAAGGTTTGAATCAGTTTATCCAACTGAAATGCTATTAATGAATTATATTGATCAGGATAAATCTTGGGATGGTTATCTATATAAGAATGTATCTGACTCTTTAAATAGATATGGAAGTAGTAAAGCAGTTAAAGAAATTGTAGATTATGATTTGGGCATTTCTAATAAAGAAATAATACAATTAAAAGATAAAAAAACATCTTTTAATAAGCAAAAAAAAGATAAAGAATCGGAATTAACAACTTTAAACAAATTGAATGATGACTTTAAAAGTAAGTACGAAGAAAATGTTGTTCCAATCGATTTAGAAAAAGTAAAAAAAGATTTGGAAAATCAAAAAGTACAGATGGAAATATCAAATAAGGAAATAAATAAATCGTATTCTAAAATTCATAACATTAGATCAAAGATTAGTATTAAATTTCAAGATATTGAAGAACTCAATAAAATAAAAAACCAGAATGCAAATAGAATTAAGAAAATATCAAATAAAAATGGTGAATGTAGTTACTGTCATTCGAAACTAACGGTAGAACAATCACTTTCAAGGTTAGAATTGAATAACAATATCTTTGATATACAATTTGACATTTTAAAGAAACAAAATGAGTTGAATTTATTAAAAAAAGAAGAAAGTAGTCTTCAAAAAGAATTGGATTCTAAAATAAAAAAATTCGATGTTTTAGGTAATGAAGAAAAGTTTGCTAAGGATAAATCGAATATGGATAAGTATATTGATATTCAAGTTTCTAAAGAAATTCAAAGAAAATATAGCAATCAAATTACTAACTCATTAGAAGAAATAGAACAAACAAAAAAAGAAATAAATAAGTTATCCTATCAAATAAGTAAACTGAATAAGCAAATGAATAATAAAAAACGAGAAATAATAACCTATTTTGATGAGCAACTAACTGAGCTTTCTATTAATCTAAGTGAACCTAAGATTTCAAATATAAAATTTGGCGACTTTAAGGAAATAGAAGGTAGTGGAACGGAAAATAATAGAGCTATTTTAGGAGCTTATTTATCTTATTTTAGAACGTTAAATTGTTATGGAAATCATCAATTTCCTTTTGGCCTAGATTCAGTAATTAAAACGGAAATTGATGGTGTTTCTTTAAATGAGATATACAAAGCAGTAGAGCATTATTTTTTAGAACTAGATAATCAAATTTTCTTTGTTGCTTTAGAAGAGAATCTGGATTCTATAAAAACAAATTATAAAAAAATAGAATTAACAAAACCAATTTTATCAACACATAAGTATGATGAATTATTGAAAGAAATGTCGTCATGGTTGGAATAATTTAGAATTGAATTATTTCTTAGAAATATACAAAAATTCTCCCAAAATTTTAAATAATAATTTTAACCATTTGAAAACTTATAGATTTGTTTGATACTTTTTATATATGCATAAAAAAATCCCAAACTGAATCTCAGCTTGGGATCTGGGACAATATTTTAATTTGTAAATTCTTCTGCAACATACACTACACCATCAGATGTTTCATATACACCGATACCGACTTTACCGAAACTAGGTAGCATTAGATTTGTATAGTGGTTACTTGTCGTATTACTGCCACTCATTTCGCCACGGTAGTTATCCATAACTACTTTGGCATAGTGTTCAGGTGTTCTCACTGAAAGTTGATCCCATGGAGTAGCAAATAAGTTTTCACCATAATATGTTGAATTGTTTCCTACTTCAGCAAGAACCGTTTGTGCATTGGTTCCATTTGGACGTGTGTGTCCAAATTTTCTAGTCGTTTCTTCAACACGGATTGTTGCTGCTTTTGTTAAAGATGAATCTTGAATTAAGGGAGCAATTCCTTTGCTTTGTCGTTCGGCATTAATTGATGCGAATACAGCAGATTGAACTTCCGATAAATTAGGTGTTACTGTTTCTGATTGATTTGAGTTATTGTTATTGGAAATTGTTGAATCCGAATTATTGTATTCAGGATGTGGATCTGTAATGGGGGCATTTGGATCAGTATTTATATTATAATCGTTATCTGAATTGCTTGTAGAACCATCAAACGTATTTCCCATACCAAAATCTTCAATGTATGTTGGTATTAAAGCTTGATTAAATGTCATATCAGCGGCATTAGCGTACTCGTTGGTTGAAACTTGAACAAAAGTGATACCTTGTTTATTTTTGATTACTTTACCAATTTGCCAAGCACTTCCTGCGCCTAAGGCACGGTTAGCCATCTTACCGTCGTGTCGATTGTAAAGTGCTAATTGAGTTTTGGCCGTACCAACTAAATTTGTTATATCAGCAGGTGTTTGCTGACCATTAAGACTAGAATCTTTAGCACGAAGATATTCATTAGTTGAAACTTGATACATTGTTTCACCGTTGATAGTTGCAATTTTGCCGACTAACCATGGTGTGTCAGGAGCAAGTGCACGGTTAGAAATGATTTTTCCGTCTTCTCTGTAAAGACTTGAATATGTCCCTGAATGTGTTGTGGCAATCGTTGCAGCATCTGCTTGTATTTGGTTTAGAGCAAGAGCTCCTGTTGTAGCCATAGCTAATGCAGTTACAATAATTGTTGATTTTGTGTTGAATTTCATAATATTTTTTCCCCTTAAAAATTTATTCTCTATATTTGGATCTTTCATAAAGCTAAAAACAAATATAGATGAATAATTGAATTTTCAACTTAGTTCCTAAAACATCTTGATTATACTTCTTTTTACGTTTCTGTAGAAGTGTTTTTTTAATGTTCCAATAGGAACATGTTACTAAAGAAGTTCTTTGATAAAGGTATTATAAGAACTTAAAACACATTCGTTTCTTCATTACCCTTTAAATGAGAATATATAAAGTAAAGAGGATAAGTATGAAGACAAATGTGGGTGGTAATATTGCCAGAGAACGCCATAATCAGAATATGACTCAAGAACAGCTTGCAGAATTCAGCGATTTGACTATCAATTATTTGTCTAAAATTGAACGTGGAACTGTTAAGCAGGTTGGTGCTAATACTCTTTATAGAATTTCCAAAGCATTAGGAGTTACGATGGATTCTCTAATGACTGGTAATGATATAAAGTCATCGACAGAATTTGGTCCAAATTTGCGACAACTAATTAAATTTTTGGACAAATTAGATCCGGTTCAGGGTGAAGAGATTAGCAAAAAATTATTAGAAGCTTTGAAAATAACACAAAAGACAAATAAACAAAATTAGTAAAAAATAAAGTGCTCCATAACTGTTAGGTAAGAAATCTAATAGTTATGGAGCACTTTTTGTATCCGAACGATTAATAATTTTTGATTCTCCTGAGATTATTTGATAAATATGACTATAAGGATATAATACTATAGTGCTATCAATAATATGGTTTTATAAGAACACGAAATGAACTATAATTAAAAACAAAATTCCAATTGGAGTAATTAAATTATCTATTTGAAGTTTTGAATAGTAAATGGGGGAAATATGAATAAAAAGGGGATAGCAGTATTAATTTTGGCTTTATTAAGTTGTGGAGGATTGATAACTGGCTGTTCGGCTGGAAATGTTTCAGTTGGACCTCAGAAACCGAAAGAACATAGGTTAACTAAATCCGAAAAGAAAAAAATTAAAGAAGAAGATAAACAAGCTGCTAAACGGCAAGCTATAGCTAAACAAAAAGCACGTGGTAAGGAATATACCTACGCTTTACCTAAGGGCTCTTCTTGGATTTACATTTATGACAATGGTGAGAAAACTGATAGTCACTTGGATCCCGATACTAACAATACAGTGAAATTGCACGAAAATGACAAAATCAAGTATGGCGGTGAACTTCCTTTGGTTGGTCATTGTGAAACTGGCTCTGATGTGGTTAATGCTAATTCAGCAGAAGCAACGATGGACGATTCAGATAAGTATGATAAGAGTTTGAATTTTAAGATTGCCAGTTCTGACAATTTTTCTTTAAAAGTAATGGATCATAGTTTAAAGAATGCTGATTTTAAAGGGATCAGCCAAATGGTTTTTGCAGATTTACCTAAGTACTTGGATGCCGCGGGTAGTAATGATCCATCAAAATTGCCTAATCAATCACCACAACTGGTTAAATCATTAACTGGTACTAATTATCAAGGTGATGCAAAAGCTAGTTATCAAGTAATTGAGCAATATTTTGATAAACGATCAGGTGATCATGATGACAAATTATTTAACGGTAATCAAGCTGATGATGATCATGCCACCTATGTTGAAATTGGTGATGATTCACTTGTGGATTTAAAGAGTGCAACGCAATTATTTGTGGACGTGTTTGCCAAAGTTAAAAAGACAGATACAGATCCACATGCTGCAAGATATGATGATGGTCCTCAATACGGTAGTTCTAGTACTAAATTACAAGAGTATCAAATGGATTACGAATTAGTTGATAATAAATGGCAGCTAATTTCAGTTTTCAAAGAAGATGAATCTGACTTTTCAATGGATACATCAAAATCTAACTGGATCGTTCAAAAGTATTAGGGGGGGAAAATTATGTATTGCAATAATTGTGGAACTGAAATTACTAAGGATGCTGAATTTTGTCCTAATTGTGGCAAAAAAATTGATAAAAATAAACTTGAGACAGTTGCTAAACCTGCAAGTAAAACATCTGTAAAATCAGCATCTAAATGGAAAATAATTACAGGTTTAATTCTTGTGATAGCGGTTCTTTTGGGAGGTTTCTATGGTTACCGATTGCTCTATTATCCTAAGGTAGTTAAATCAGCGATAACTGAGAATGGTTTTACTATTTCGGGGTATTCAGCTCAGGCTAATGTTTTGAAAAAAACGGTTGTTATCAAGGCAAATAGAGCAAAAGTTTATAATCTTGTAGCCGCCTCAACAACTAATGGTTTTTCGACTGCGCCTATTGGTGCCGAAAGTCAGCTAGCTGGTTTAGAAAAAGATTTACCAGGTGATTGGACTGTACAGATTATTCAAGATGTCGATGAAAAATCGCCACGGGTAATGTGGGAAATTTCAGGTGGTCGAGAAAGTGTCCGTTATCAAAATTCGGATGAATTTAAAAAAGCTAAGCAGGCCTATATTGAAGAAAATCGGGAAAAAGAAGCCAGTGACAGTGAATTTGATTCGGCAGTTACTGGGAGCAGCAGCCGGCGGGTTAATCGGATTTGTCTTAGGTCATTAGAATATAGGGGGATTTTGATATGTTTTGTCCAAAATGTGGTTACAAAATTGAAGGAAATTTAAAATTTTGTCCAAAGTGTGGTCAGAAATTAACTGAAAGTAAGCAAGCTGAGAAATCAAAGAATATTGTTAAAAAAGCAGTTAAGGGTAACTTTTCTAAAAAGAAACCACACAAAAAGAGTTCAATAATTGTCATAGTTGCAATAGTTGCAATTCTATTTGTCTATTTTGTTGTCTATGTACCGACGACGGTAAATGCAGTTATGAAAAAATCAAATTTTACTTCTGGAAATGGTTACAGAGTTTCTATGAATGCAGTAAAAAAAGAAATTGATATCAATGTTGATACACATCAGATGGGAAGCATTGAATCAGCTTTGGACAATGATCATTTTGATACTAGCAAGTTAGCAATTGAAGAACAGTTAGCCATAGCAGCTAATTCGGTTGATTCAAAAACTATTGGAAAATGGACGATTCAATTAAGACAGAGTACTTATAAAGATACTGATGCAGTTCTTTGGCAATTTAGTGGTAAGGATGAGATCCATCGTTATCAAAATACGGCTGCTTGTCGAAAAGCACATCAAGTCTATCTACAAAGAGAAGCTGACCAAGCTCAAAATGATCAGGAAAATAGTGATGCGGCTGGAGTTGCTGGTGGCATTGCCGGTGGAGTTTTAGGCTGGATGTTTTAAAAAGGGGATATTAATTTGGCAGAAGAAAAAGGAAGCGTCTTTTGTACTAATTGCGAAGCGAAAAATGATAGTAAAGCAAAATTTTGTATCAAGTGTGGTCAATCATTAGTCAAAATAGATGCTGATGAAATCAACAATGAGGCAGAAGCAGAAAAACGTGGCTCTATTATGGATTCAGCAACATCACAATTGAATAGTTGGACTGGTGGTACTGGAGCAGTCAAAATCAGTTGGAAGGAATTTTTTGGTCAAGTTTTAAAATCACATACTGAAGGAGAGGCTGAGGATATTTTTATCGCAGGAACTAAAAAAACCACACCTTCGTTGGAAGAAATATCCGATGAAAAAGTTCAACCATGGTTATTTTCTAGAATTTTGGTAACTATTGTTTTGGCCGGAGTATTACTTTCTGTGTTAACAAACTTGAATCAACAGGTGGGTGACCTATTAGCCATGGATGTAGTTCTGGCAATTTCTGTGCCCATGGCAGCTTTAGTGTTATTTTTTGAAATTAATGTTTATAGAAATATTAGTTTTTATCGTATTGGTAAGATTATGTTGTTAGGTGGAATTCTTTCGTTGATTTTGACAATTGTCGTATCAAATATTGTAAGTAATGGAGCGAGTTTCGATTTTGTAGGAGCATTATTGATAGGAATTATCGAAGAAACATCGAAATTGGTTATTGCGGCGTATTTTGTTAATAAGTTAAAAATAAAAAGAATATTCAATGGATTACTAATTGGCGCCGCAGTTGGTACAGGTTTTTCGGCTTTTGAAAATATTCAATATATGGTTGGCAATGGTCAATATTCCGGGATAAGCGTGGCTTTACAAAGAGCAGCATTTTCAATCTCTGATCACACTGAATGGTGTGCAATTGCGACGGCCGGATTGGTTATCGTTAAGGGTGCACAAAGTATGACTGCTAGTACTTTTACCAATGTTCGTTTTCTAAAATTTTTAGGTCTAGTCATAATTTTACATATGCTGTGGGACTGGAATATGTTTGATAATTCTAAATACATAATATGCGGAATTGTGGCAGTCATAACTTGGGTAACGGTATTTGTATTAATTCAAGCCGGCCTGAGAGAAGTAAAAGAATTGCAGTTATCAAAAAAATTAGGGGGTAAAGAAAAAAATCATGAAAATTAAAAAGATATTGTTAACAGTAATGTTGTTTGCAGGAGTATTAAGTTTGGCTGCTTGTGGAGGACAATCTGAATCTACAAAAACATCTAGTCACAAAACCACAACTACTACGGTCAAAAGTAAAAAAGAATCCAAAGTTAGTCCTAGTAAAAAATCGACCGTACTTTGGAACAAAACTAAAGATACGCAATTAAAAACTTTCATTGATCAATGGGCACCGACAATGAAGCAATCGTATACAAAATATGATGGTAAAAATTCGTTGAAGGTTTCAACTGGAATGGTATATCCTGACGATCTTTCTAAGACTACAGTTGAAGGTAATCAAGCTTCAATTGGCTTTAGTAAAAATGGTGATGGAAAGTACACTTATAATGTTGTAGCAATTTATAATTACGACGGAACAGTTCCTCCTTTACCAAATCACATTACTTATTTCTTTGCCTTTCAAAATGGTCAACCAATTGTTTTAGTGGATCAAAGTCGTGATGGAACACCTAATTTGATTGAAACTAAAAATACTCAAGTTAAAAATGCTTTTGCAAACATTGTAGCTGGTAAGAAAGCTACTGTTGATTCTAGTTCAGATATGGATAGTAGTCAGAAGAGTGAAACTAATAACTCCCAAGTCACTGATCCCAAAATGATTGGGGTTATGGTTCATCAATTAGCAATGCCTGGTGATGATGTTACTAAAGAAGCCATGCTAGGAGTTTATTCTGCTAACGGTAAATATTGGATTGGAATTGGTACATCAGTTTCAAATGTTGGTTATACGATTGATGGTGATACGGTCACTTACTATACTAAAGATGGTTCAACTGGCGATAGTACAGCAACAGAAAGTTTAATAGCACATACAGTCAGTTTGAATGACTTAGAGAAACAATATTATTCAACCGATGTACAAAAGCAAACTGTTCAATCAGTAGCAAATAATATGCCAGCTATTGAAAATCAATCCGACTAATTATAGAAAAAAAGACCTCAACCAATTTGATTGAGATCTTTTTGCTATTCGTTTAAGCCAATAGTGCTGAAATAAATGTAAGGTGATTCTAAATGTATAGCGATAACACAGGTATTATCAGATAAAATTTTGTAGCAATCCCAAACTCGTTCACTAGGGGACGTAATAGCTAAAAACTTGATTATATCTTTTAAATAAGGTTGAATTTCTGAATCAGTAAATACAACCCGATGATTGACGCTTAATGATTTTATTTGGGTATCGTTAAGTACAAAACCTGCTTGAGTTTCCAAGTCTTCCTCGATTTCTTCAATGATCTTATTAAATTTAATGTCTAGTGTCATAATACATGACCTCCGTTTTTTATTTTGTTCCGGAAGTAAAAAAAGACGCCTGTGGCGTCTAGATTCGTTGTATAAGAAACTAGTTATAGTATTGTGATGTAATAAAGTTTTATATAAAGAGTGTTTCGGTTAATTCGGAAATACTCTTTTTTGTTTTCCTTATAAATTTAGTAGATGATAAAATTATTAAGAAAGTAATGAATTTAAAAACCTATGAAATTATTTAATCAATGCAATTTATTAATTAGGAGATAATATGGCGTATAAAAGAAGATCGGTTGAAAAATCAATAATATTAGCTTTGCGTGAACTAGGCGGTGTGGCGAATAGAAAAGTCATTCGCAAAACGATAGCCGATAAGGAATACGATGGATTAAAGTATGATGATGTCTACTCTACAAAAGAAGGGAAAAATGGAAAGTATAGTCCATTCTTATTTGATTTCAATTTTGGGATGAAAAGTTTATACAGTGTTGGTTATATCGAAGAACCTTTTCGAGGCAAGGATATAGTTTTAACTGATTTAGGTAGAAATGATGACATCAAGGATTATCCTACACAAAAACAACAGGAATTGATAAATGATTATTGGAATAAAAAAAATTCCGAACGTAAAAAGAAAGATAAACATCAAGTACCTGATAACGATCCTGCTGAAAAAGAGGATATTGATAATAGTAATTGGAAGACAGAGTTGTTAAATTGTTTAATGAAATTTGATTCTGGTAAGTTTGAAAGTTTTTCTAGATTATTAATTTCTAAAATGGGAGTAGTTATAGATAAGGAACGCGGGGTTGTTCGTTCTGGTGATCATGGTATTGATGGATTTGGTTATTTCACATCAGATGAGTTTCGAACAAGCAGAGTCGCTATACAATGTAAAAAATACACTGAAGGAGCTGTTTCGGAACCAGAAATCGATAAATTTAAAGGGGTCATGGACGGTTTTAATGCTGAATATGGAATTTTTGTAACGACTAGTCATTTTACGGATCGTGCTAAGAAAAAAGCTACACAGGGAAACAACACTGTAACTTTAATTGATGGTCAGGAACTTACAGAATTAGTAGAAAAATATCAACTACATATCACACCAATTACTACATATACCTTGGACGATTATTACTATAAAACTGAATAAAAAATTGTAAAAAGAACTTAATCGAATTGTATAAAATAGTAATATAATCAACTCGTATAATTAAATTACGAAAAATATATTGTATTAGTCACACAAAACGAGGTGATCTTATAAGAGTCAAAAGAAGAAGGATTAAAAAATTGCTGAGGATTTCTTTGATTACCGTTTTACTTATTTTTCTGGGCCTAAATTATTATTTCAATAATTCCTTTGCGTCGATTGGAATAGATGATTTTAGAACTAGCCAGACGATTAAAAGAAAACAGAAGATAATCAAACAAAATTTGACCAATTACTTAAACAGCGTAACTCAGGATGGAACAGTAAGTGTTAGTTTCTATAATCTGAGTGCTGTAAGTGGTAGTGATGCCGCAGATAATAAGGAAGCTAAGCTTTATCAAGAGGGAAGTTTACAAGCAGAATCCGATTCTTATAAGGTACGTACTGCAGCCAGTACGTATAAATTATATTTAGCAGCTTATTTATTTGATCAAAGAACAAATGGCGATTTCAGCTGGACGACCGATAATATTGATGGATTTGACCGAATGATCGTCAACAGTGATAATGATTTTTCTGAGAATCAGATTAATAAATACGGTGCTGATACTTTGAGTAACTTTATGGAAAAACAAGGCTGGTACTCGTCGGTATTCCAAACTGGTCAGGCTACCAAGACGACGAGTTATAGCTTGCAGCTGCTGTTGAAAGATTTGGCAGATGGAACTGGACCGTTTAAGAATAAATCCGATCGAACGAAACTTTTGAATTTGATGGGTAAACAAAATTATCGGACTGGTATTCCAGCTGGAGCCGCAGAAGCAGATGCTGGTACTACAGTTCAGGATAAAGTTGGTTTTCTCGATGATGTCAATAATGATGCAGGAATTGTGACGTTGCCAAATGGTCAAAGGTATATCTTGGTTATCATGACGAACGGTCATAATCAAAGTGGTCTCAGTGGATTCTCAAGAATTGCGACAATTACTAAGAATGTACAAAAGATTGTTTATGGTTCTGATGCTGGAACTAAAGTTATCGACTATTACTAAATAGTAAAAGATTTTCTACTCAAGTTCAGTTTCAACTAATATAAACGGAAATGAATTTTGAACTTTTAACCAAAAGAAGAACAGTATTTACTAAGAAATTCAGGTAAAACTACCTTGAAAACTTAATAAATATTTTTTTTTTTATTATTTAGAATTAAAAAGCATAACTTAGCAATTTTATGTGTTACTAAAAGGTTATATTTATATTTGTTCAATAAGGTGATTAAGTTGTATAATGAAAATAATTATTAAACAAAATAACGTGTTTAATTAAAAATCGAAAGTACTGAACAAATCTTGCATTTAACATATTTTATTTAATCTAGGACAGGTGTACACTCAAAATGTCTACCGATGGATTAAGAATTGAAGCACTTATCTTAGAGGAAACAAACAGTTGACGGTGTAGTTGGTCAAATACCAGCAATAGAAAATGAGTAGTCGACTGAATTTAAAGGTATTACTTAGTATTTTTAATTGATGTGATTAAGTATTTTATTAATCAAAAATTATAAGGGGAAGATAATTATGAATTTATTTACTAAGAAGTCAGCAGCAGTTATCGCTGCTTTAGCAATGGCAACTACTGGAGCATTAATGACACAAACAAAGGCTGATGCCGCAACTGTTGCGACTGTTAATGCTGGTGTTACAGCACGTCTATATACTGATCAAGGAAGTTTGATCACTAATCGTGCTCTAGCTCCAAGCACACCATGGGCAGTTGGTAAAATGATCTCAATCAATGGTGAAACATACTATCAAGTCGCTACTAACGAATATTTAAAAGAAACTGATGCAACTTTGAATGGAACTGCCGTTGGAACAATCACTAATGGCGATGCTCCAGTTTATTACACCATGACTAAAGGTGACATGCCTCATAGCAAATCTTTAGCTAACGGTACACAATGGCAAGTTGAATCTGCTAATAAGGATGTTAACGGTAATGTTTATTATGAAGTAGCACCTAATGAATGGATCAGTAGTAAGAATATGACCGTTAGCGGACCAGTTAAAACAACAAATGTTAATTTTGTATTCACTGATTTTGCTAACTTAGGATTAGAAAGTCTACAAAATCAAAACAATAATAACAATCAAGTAAACACAAATAACCAACCTTCTAACAACCAAAACACTACTAATACTGGTGATGCTGCTAGTGTTGCCGAAGCTGTTTTCCAATCAATCAACGCTGAACGTGCTTCTAAAGGTATCGCTCCATTGACACAATCAAGCGATTTGACTAATACAGCAGCAATTCGTGCAAAGGAAATTTCAACTAAGTTTGATCATGAAAGACCAGATGGAACAATGTGCTTTACAGCATTCCCAGCTAGTTCAGTTGAAGAAGAAAATATTGCTGAACGTCCCGCTGCTTCTGCTACAGGAGTTGCTTCCAGTATCATGGATGCTTTCCGTGCTGAAAACTTCACACCTAGTCACTATACAAATGTTCTCTCAACTGAAGTAACAACAGTTGGTATCGGCGTGGTTTATGATGCTGGTAGCAATGTTTACTATGTTGCTGAAGATTTCATTGGATAATTGATTTCGAAAAGAAACCTCAACCTACAAGGTTGGGGCTTTTTTTGTTGGGTGTTAAATTTAATTTTATTCTTTGAAAAACTATGAAAATGTTTTCTTTAATAAAGGATTTTTTCCTTAACGCTGTAATTAGGCAAAAAGATTAATATACTAGTTCATGTATTTAATTTTAGGGGGAAATATTTATGGTTCAATCAGTCAAATCTGAAAGTGATAATGATTTATTTTCAGTAAGTTTAATTGCATTTGGGGTTAAAGGAAGTATTACTTTAGACGATGCTTTCTTACACGTTAATATGCCAAATACAATTTTATTTGGTCTTTTACCTGCAGGAAAAAATAAAGATTCATCACCATTATCAGGAATTACTAATGTTTATACTTCAAAGTCTTATAAATTAGGTTCGATTTTTCTCGGAGCTATAGTTATATTATTGGGACTAGCTTTGATGGGATCATCATTTTTTAGTGCACTTATTGCTATTTTAATTGGGGCTGCAATTTTAGGTAGTGGAATTAAGACTTCATTTACTTATGAACGTTCAGGAATTACTAAAGTTATTGAATTTCCATTTTTCGAAGCTCAACGTGTTGATGAACTTGAGGATAAATTAACAAGCAAGTTGGCTCAATATCAAGATGATCGTAACTTTAGAAAACAATCTGAAATGACTAGAGCACAGTCTGTTAATAATACTACTAGTGTTGTTAATGCTATAAAAGATAATACAAATAGCAATGATGCAGCAGCAAGTGATTTTGTTTTCTGTTCTCATTGTGGAGCTAAGTTAAGTGCCGGTACAGAATTCTGTAATAAATGTGGAACTAAATTGGCTAATTAATAATTAGAGAAGAGAACATTTGAAATAAAATTTTCTTTACTGTTGTTATGTAATAAATACAGAATAAAACAAAAAATACCCGTATGATAACCATTTTCCGGTCATCATACGGGTATTTTTTGTTGTCAGGAACTGAATAATGTTCCGTTCTGGTATGTTTAAAAATAAAAATCAATAATCGATGCTGTTAATGAAATTCTTTTAGATAAAGAAGGGATATCTTTAATTAAGACATGTTTTTACAACATTTAAAATATTGCTCTACAAACTTTTAAGTTGATAAGATAAAAAAATAAAGTATTAAAGATGTATTTATTATGATAGTTAGATGTAACTTTCCTACCGGTAGGAAATAAGCATGCTTTTGTAAGCGCTAACAAACAAAATATAATAGGAATTGTTGATAGGCAATGATTCTTATTAATAAAGCAGATAGGAAAATATTATGAATAAGAATATTAATAAAATGCTTGATGTATTGCTACAACAAAAGGGTTTTATAACTAATAAGCAACTATCAGATTTGGTTGGAGTAACGGAAAGGAGCATAAGAAATTATGTAGCTAAAGTTAATGGAACTTTTAAAGATGATAAATTAATTGTTTCTACAGAAAAGGGCTACAAAATCAATAAAGGAAAATATGATTCAAGTAGCATAGGATCTAATGATCCAAATACTGATGATCAGATATTATTTCGGATTGCTTTGTTACTTACAAATAGTGATGAATATACTCAAATTGATGTAATTGCAGATGAACTTTCATATTCAGGTGAGAGTATTCGAAGCAAAATCCAAAAACTATTTATGAGAATAAAGAAATTTGATATCGAACTTAACTTTGAATCCAAAATATTTACAGGTGTCAGATTGGTAGGTAATGAGGAATCCAAAAGATTGCTATTAGAAGAATTAGTGCCTATTAAAATTTTTTCAAAAGAAAATTTATCTTATCAGATATATAGCTTTTTTGATGAAATTGTAAATATGGATGATATATCAAAGATTATAAGAAATGTTGAAGGTACTTTGACAAAGAACAATTGTACTGTGGATTAT
This sequence comes from Companilactobacillus musae, assembly GCF_003967595.1. Lineage (GTDB taxonomy): Bacteria > Bacillota > Bacilli > Lactobacillales > Lactobacillaceae > Companilactobacillus > Companilactobacillus musae. Next base: position 128,279 of record NZ_BIFW01000005.1, read on the forward strand.
TGGACTTATGTAAAATTGATAATTCATATGATCATTATGAATTATAGGATGGACAATAATAATTTTGTTAAACGACTTTCAGTTTATGAGAAGACGGTCAATGAATTTTCAGAATACAAATTAGCAAACGATCTAATAAATAATTTAGGAAACGATTGTACTAAAGAAGAATTATTAAGTTTAACGTACTATCTTTTGGCATTGCCATTAGATATCACTAATCCAGAGATTATCTTGAATGATGAAAAAATAATTTCTCTCATTGAAGATACATTGTTTAGAGCAGAAAAATATTTCAATATTCCTGTTTACTCTAATGAAAAATATAGAAATCAAATAGTGAATCATATAGCGAGATTATTGAATCCAATAAAAGAAAAGATTCCCATATTTAATCCTTACTTTACAGAATTAAAACATGAATATATTTTTGCCTATTCTATATCCAGCTTTATTTATGATGATTTGGAAAAACATCTTGATTTAACAATACCAGAACCTGAGATAGCGTATTTATCCATACATATTCAGTTAGTTTTGAATGATGAAAAGAAAGATACGTTAAAAGCTTTATTAATCGTTAATAATAAGCAGATTGAAACAAAATTAATTAAAAATAAGGTAGAAATGTTTTTCCAAAATGTCCAAGTTAAGCAAATAGATCATGAATTTAATAAGAGTGATTTTGATGGGTTTGATTTAGTTTTAACGACAATTAATGAAAATTGCGATAAAAGTGAAAAATTAATACATATTTCAAGAAATTTTAGTAGTGCTGATATTCAAAACGTTCAGCAATTTATTTCAACGATAGGAACTTCAAACTTAATAAGCGATGCTGATTATTATCAGATAAATGAAACTTCAAATTTGACCGCAATAGAGAAACTTTTAGATTTATCGGGGTATTCTAATTTATTTATAAACTTTAAAGAAAGAGAATCTATGTCTAGTACTGATGTTGGTAATTTTACTGCTTTACCTCATCCATTTTTAACTAAATTCTCTTATGATCCTAAGGTAATTGTAGGAATAAATAAAACAGATATTCTTTGGGGAAACCAAAAAGTTCGATTGATCATTGTATATATTCCATCAAAAGAATTAGAAGTAAACAAAGGCTTTTTTAGAGATGTTTATGTACATACCAATAATTTAGAGACGGTTCAAAAGTTATTAAAAACAAAAAATAGAGAAAAATTTATAAAAACATGGAATGAAGAAAGAGGTTATTAAATATGTTAATGAATATGGTTGATTTACTAGACGTTGCATATAAAAACAAGTTTGCAGTAGGTTCATATAATGTTTCAAATAGTGAATTTGTAGAAGCTATTATTAATGCTGCTGAGAAGAAAAATGCGCCTGCAATTATTCAAATTCATCCGGATGAATTAAGTTTTGTTGGTGATGATTTTGTAGCATATGTCAGACAAGCCGTAAATCGTACTAGAATTCCTATGGCTATCCATGTAGATCATGGTGCAACATATCAAGATATTTTGAAGGGAATTCAAAATGGTTATAGTTCAGTAATGATTGATGCATCAGCTAAACCATGGGATGAAAATATAGCAATAACTAAAAAATGTGTTGAAGCAGCTCATGCCGTAGGAGTGTCTGTAGAAGCTGAATTGGGTACGATTGGAAGTAATGAGTTGTCAGTAGATAGTAATGGCGTCAATAAGATCCTTTATACAGATCCAGAAGATGCAAAGAAATTTGTTGAAGCAACTGGAGTAGACACCTTAGCTGTAGCAATTGGAACACGCCATGGTCATTATGCACACGTTGAAAAGCCAGAGTTGAGAATTGATTTATTGGAAAAAATTCACGAAGCAGTAGACATTCCTTTAGTTTTACATGGTGGATCAGATAATAAAGATGAAGAAATTAGAAAAACATATCAACATGGTGTTGCCAAAATTAACCTTTCCACTGATATGAAAACAGCATTCTTTAAACAATTACGTAAAACATTGAGCGATCAACCGGATGATTATGAACCTAATGTACTAATGCCTAGTGCACGTAAAGCAGCTCAAGAACTTGTTGAATACAAGATGGATTTATTTAATTCAACAGGAAAGGCCAGCTTATATTTCAAATAAATAGATATTTGAATTAAAAGGGGAAAATTATGAATGTTAAAGATGTGATTGATAAAAAGAATATCATTATTTCTAATGCATCCATGAATAAGCAAGAGGCCATTGATAAGATGACCACAATTCTTGGAAAAAATGGATATGTTTCTGATGTAGCATCTTTTCAAGCTGCCGTTAATAAAAGAGAAAAGGAAATATCGACTGCAGTTGGATATGGAGTTGCTATACCTCATGGCAAATCGAGCGGCGTAGAAAAAGCCACAGTTGTCATTTTAAAGAACCTCAATGGAATTAAATGGGGAAATGAGATTGTTAATTTAGTATTTATGATTGCAGCACCGAGTGATTCTAATGATGAACATTTACGAATGTTATCAACTATATCGACTTTTTTAATGGATGAAAAATTTCGGGCTAAATTATTAACAGCAATGACTGTTGATGAAATTTATAAAGATCTTATTGATCAGGATCAGATAAAGTCTAATGAAGAAGACTTAAAGACGGCTACTAAAAACAGTGGTAAATATTTAATTGGAATTTCAGCCTGTATGACGGGTATTGCTCATACGTATATGGCAGCCGAGTCATTGGAAAATGAAGCCAAAAAACGTGGTATGAAATATAAGATTCAAACTAATGGGTCAACTGGAATAGAAAATGAATTAACCGCGGAAGATATTGCAAAAGCTGATGCAATTGTCGTGGCACATGATGTTAAAGTTGATACAAGCGTGTTTAAGGATAAAGAATTTGTAGATGTTCCAGTTAAAAAAGCTATTGATAAACCAAAGGACGTAGTAGATGAAGCTTTGTCTTTAGGAACTGGATACAGTAATGATGTAAAAAAAGTTAAAGTAGAGAAGAAGAATGAAGAAATAGAAGAAAAAGGAAGTAGTTTTGCTAGAGCCTTCTATACGCACATTATGAGTGGTGTTTCTTATATGATTCCATTCGTTGTAGTTGGTGGTATATTTATTGCTATTTCATTTATGTTTGGTATTTATGCCAGTGATCCAAAAAGTGATCAATATAATATTTGGGCAGCCTTCTTTAATGAAATGGGAGGAAATGCTGCGTTTAAGTTATACGTTCCTGTCTTAGCTGCTTATATTTCATGGAGTATTGCTGATAAACCAGGACTTGCACCAGGTATGATTGGTGGGATGATGGCCATGAATGGTGGTTCTGGATTCCTAGGTGGTATGTTGGCTGGATTCTTAGGTGGATATGTAACAAAATTGATTACTAAGAAGACTAAGAATATACCTCATACTTATCAGGGGTTGATTTCAGTACTATTAATTCCTTTGTTAGCAACATTTGTTGTTGGTTTTGTAATGTTCTTCATTTTAAATACGCCAATGTCCAATTTGAATAAATTCTTAACGACATGGCTAAAATCAATGAATGGTTCTAGTGCTTTTGTAATGGGAGCAATTTTAGCAGGAATGATGTCTTCTGATATGGGTGGTCCTATTAATAAGACCGCGTCAGCTTTTGGGCTCGCAATGTTTGCTTCAAAGATATATGGACCGTCAGCAGCTTTGATGGTTGGTGGTATGGTTCCACCACTAGGAGTTGCTTTAGCTACTTTATTGTTTAAGAATAAATTTACTAATCAAGAAAGAGAAGCAGGTAAGGCTAACTGGATCTTGGGTGCATGCTTTATTACTGAAGGAGCAATTCCTTTTGCAGCTGCTGATCCATTGAGAACAATTCCAGCTAATATAATAGGTGGAGCAATTGGTGGGGCTCTAAGTATGATGTTGGGTATCACTTTACAAGCTCCTCATGGTGGAATCTTTGTTATTCCAGTTGCATGTAATAAACCATTGTTATATATCGGGTGTATTCTAATAGGTACAGTTATTACAGCCTTGATATTAGGATTTACAAAGAGAACTTTAAGTGACAGCGAAATGAATAAACATATGGCTGCTGGTATTATTTAATAAAAAACTAGCAAATTAATTAGAAAAGACCTTAACTTGAACAATATCGTTCAAATTAAGGCCTTTTTGATAAGAATCTATTTCTGTTGCCGATTAACTCTCCAAAAGCAAACAAAGAACCAAACACAACTTAAAAATATTAAAATTGCTGTTACTAAAGTAATCATCCTATGTGAACCTATCGGTAAATAAGTTTTTAAAATGTTAGTAGTAGTTAATACCCAAATAATAGGACTAATAGCAATCATTAATGGTCGCTTATTTTTATCTATTTTAATGAGAGCGACTAGGGATGCAATTAACAATAATAGGTTAAGCGACACTATGATGGTAGGGGTAACTGGTATATTTAGAAAAGCAGGTTTTACAAATTGAATTCCCGTAAAGATTGTAATTACTGCCATACAAACAATCCAAGTGAAAAGAAAACTGAAAATCTTATGATCGGATAATTTCCAGTAGGTTGTTTGATGAATAAACCAAAATGTCCCTGCAATGAATAGTATTAAAAATACTCCATTTAAAATGAATGGCATTAGATTAAGTTGTTGTTCATGTCCAATCAATTGAGTAATGAATGTCCAAATAGCGGTAACGCCAAAGAGTGTTCCAAAAAATTTGAGTTGCTGTTTAAAACTGATTTTTGTAAAGTTATTAATTAATTGGTTGGCAATTTTTGAAGGTTCTTGACCAAAATAATCTTGGGCATCTTGACCATTATTCTGTGCATCAAGTATATCTTGTAGAATTTCCAGCAAACTACTTTCCACTTCATAATCTTCGTACAAAAGCCCAGATGTACGGACATAAATTAGTAACTTACTGTAATACTTTTCATTAGTTGGATTAAGTTTTTTTCGTAGATCATTATTACTAGAAATTAGCTTCTGCGTATCTTCGGCTTTAGTCATTTTGATCATCCTTTTTTGAAATTATTTGATTAACCACTAATTCTAATGAGTGCCACTGATTAATGAATTCATCCATTTGTTTTTTGCCTTGGGGTGTAAGTGAATAGTATTTACGGGAAGGACCTTCTGATGAGGGTTTGAGCTGACTTGTTAAATCACCACGTTTTTCTAATTTTTGTAGTAGTGGATAAACTGTTCCTCCTATTAAGTTTGTAAAACCAAGCTTGTTTAACTTCTGGACTAATTCATATCCGTATACTTCATCATCTGAAATTACGATTAAAACGCACCCTTCAAGGACGCCTTTTAGTAATTGGGAATTATTCATAATTATGACCTCACTATTATGTAATACATGCTACCAGTACATAACTACTATGTAAAACATAATAGCTACGTATTTGTTAAAATAGATCTGAAAATAGAGAAGGGGAAAAGTTAAATGGATGATAATGAACAACTTTTAAAATCGGATATTATTGATCGACATGTACGGCAAAATTTAAATCTTAGTTGGCTTAATTTTGCGGTTTTATTTTGTGCCACAATTATTGCTTGTGTTGGTTTGAATATGAATTCAACGGCGGTAGTTATCGGAGCCATGTTGATCTCGCCAATTATGGACCCAATTATTGGAATGGGCTATGGCTTTGGAATTCGTGATACCAAACTAATTCGAAAAGCTGCCACGGTATATTTTATTGAATTAATTGTAGGTTTGATTGCTGCCACGATTTATTTTTCACTATCACCAATTAAAGCTGCTAGTGATCAAATCATTGCGCGGACGCAACCGGCCATTTGGGATGTTTTAGTTGCCTTTTTTGGTGGTGTTGCCGGTATTATTGGTTCTGCTAAGAAGGAACCAGGCAATATTTTACCCGGAGTAGCGATTGCTACAGCTTTGATTCCACCATTATCGACAGTTGGTTATGGATTAAGTCAGTTGAATTGGTCAATCGTTTTTAGTGCTGGTTATTTGTTCTTGATCAACACATTTTTTATTGCTTTAGCCACAATGTTAGGAACTTTTGTCTTTAATTTCAGAAAGAAAAAGGCTAAGGCGATTCCGTTAAAAAATCAGATTTTGATTATAGTAGCCGCAATCGTAATTACGATTCCTAGTTTAATTTCGGCTTCGACATTAGTTAAACAAACTTATAACCAAACTCAGTTGACCAATTTTATTGATAACGAATTGCCCGGAGTTTATGTTGTTAATAAACAAATTGTTGATGACAAAATAAAATTAGTTGTAATAGGTAGTGACATAAATAAGACGGAAGTTAAATCGCTTGATACTAAATTGAACGAATATCAATTGGGACAATATAAGTTGCAGTTTCAACAGTTAGCTAAGGGAAATTACTTAAGTGTTAGTGATTTTAAGAAGTACGTTGATCAGGAAAAAACTGATAGTACCCAGAATAATGTCAACGATAATAGTAAGCAGAATCTTTTGAAATTTAAACAGCAGCTTTTGAAGAAATATCCTGACGCGATAGACAAAGTGTACGTAGGGCAACTAGTGGCAAAGGATAAGACTGATGAAGCAATTGTTTTGATAAAGCTTAATAGTAAAGGTGAATCAGATCAGAATGGTATTAAAAAATATGCGGAAAATTTGGCTGAAAAATCTAACGTCAATGCTGAAATTCATTTTACTAAAGAGTAATTAGGTGTTTTATATTAGTTCTTACCCTCTGAATGGATATATAATTACATCAGTAAAACTAATCGGAGGTTAAGCGGATGACACGTAAGGTTATTTTATTCATTTCAGAAACTCTAGATGGCTATATCGCTGAAGAAAACGGTAATATTGATTATTTGATCGATAATAATTTTACGTCAGGTGATATGACTGATCGTGAGTATGAAAAAATGGTCAAACATGTGGATACAGTAGTCATGGGACGCAAAACTTATAATCAAGTTTCTAATAAGTTATCTCCTAATGATTATCCTTACGATGATTTTGAGAATTACATCATGACCAGACATCCAGGTGAGGATATTGGTAATATCCATTTTGTTGATGGTGAAATCGTTGATTTAGTTAAGGGTTTGAAGAATGAATCTTCAAAGAAAGATATTTGGATCGTAGGCGGTAGCAGTATTATTGCTCCACTGGTTAATAATGACTTGATTGATACATATCAAATTGCAATCGTGCCAATAGTTTTGGGAAAAGGTATCCCACTCTTTTCTGATAAAACTAATTTTAAGGAATTTACCTTAGATTCTGTAAAGAAAGTAAACGGAATTGCATATCTTACTTATAATAAATAAAAAATATTTGTCTCATTTAAAATTCCCTGTAAAAGTTAAATCTTTTACAGGGAATTTTGTTATGAAATGGTATTTTTATTATTATTATGTCGAATAAAAAATGATAAAATTAATTTTTAAAGTGATAAAATTAAAGTTATATAGAGGAGGGGCAATTATGAAAAAAAGATTATATATAGGTGGTGTAGTAGCCGCAACTTTAATGGTTGCTGGTGCTCCATTAATTGTTCCCATGTTGGAACCTACAGAAACAGCAGAAGCTGCTGATACTGTGGTAAAACTAACTCCTACAATCCCCAAGGCAGAAGATGTTTTTGTAGGAAGCAAAATAATAAATGCTATAGGAGTTGAACTTGCAAAAACGACATTAGATTCAAGTGATGGCAGCAAAGTAATTGCGGACGCGGATCTAAATGATGAAGGACGTAGAACTTTTCAATATTATCATAGTTACACTGATGCTTTAAATGACAATGATCCGATTAATACAGTAGATAAAGTAAATGAAGAAATCTTTTCCAAAGCAGGAACTTATTACCGACCAATTATTTTCAAGTTACCTAAAGATTTCAGTACAGAAAAGTACCAACTTGGTGGAATTAAAAATAAAGATTATGTCATAAACACTAAAGAAAATATTGTTACTTATGCTCAAGCATTAAAGGTAAACGATGCAGAGGTTCAAGTAACAATACCTGATGTGTCAATAAATGTTGGTGTACCAACGTCAACAATAGATAATGTAGATGGTATTTCTTTTACAAATAGATTAACACATGATTCTGTAAGTAATCCTATCCTCAATATTGATAGGCCTGAAGAAGGGGTCAGCTATTATACAGAGGAACTGGAAAAGTTTAGCGGTAAAAAAACTGGTGGAACTCAAACACCGCCGGATATTAATACTGATAAAACTTATATGGATGATAATGGGGCATTTGTACAACCCGGAACTTACTATCGTTACATTGTTTTACTTTTCCAAGGGGACGAGAACAAACTTACATACGATAGTTTCTCTAGTAATGGCCTGGGTTATGCTTATGATACTGATAAGGATACTGGAGAAGTATTGGGTCTCCGTTACGAACAAAAGGTCAATGTAACACTTAATAAAGTGATAAGTAAAATTAACACAGTTTCTTATAGTTTAGGTACCAAAGTAAAATCATCAGAAGTTGGAGCTAAGGATTTGATTTCAAGTGGTAATTCTATTGTTGCTGACAATGGTGTTTCGTATGGATCTGACTATTACTCTGCGTCTGACAAACCGGAAGATATTTTAAGTGGAAAGAGCAGTCCTGTTTCTAATGCAACGGATGGAACTAAATTTACTAAAACAGGTAGTTTTTATCGGATAATTAAGTTCAATCTAAAGTCTGATTTGAACACTAGTTACTACGATTTTGGTGATGGTAAATTATCTGACGATAAAACTAGTGTTGAATATGTTCAAAAGGTAAATATTCAATCAAATTCTGGTTCCTCTCCTAATTGGACAATAGCTTATCCAACTGGAACTATTACTACTAAAAATGATCAGGACAGTTATCCAGTAGTAAATGATAATGATCAAATTATTGAAGGTACAACGATTCCAAGAAATACATCATTAAAGATTGATCGCACTAGAACTGATCAAACAGGCAATAAACAATATCATATTGCTAATAATGAATGGATTAGTGCTAATTATGTAGTATTTAATCAAGACAATGAAGATGGTGATTGGACTTACAGTTCAATTCAAGGAGTTGTCACAACAAAAGCCGATAAATTGTACTATACTTTGAATAATCAAAAGAATGCTAAGATAACAAATCGAGCATTAGCTAAGAATACATCATGGATAACCGATCAAGTGCGTGTTAATAAAGCTGGAGTAAAAGAATATCGAGTAGCAACAGGAGAATGGCTCAACGCTGACGATGTGATAGATCAAGACAATGATGATTGGACATATACTCCATTCCAAGGAGTTGTCACAACAAAGTCAGATAAGCAGTACTATATTTTGAATAATCAGAATAATACTAAGATAACAAATCGAGCATTAGCTAAAAACACATCGTGGAAAACTAACCAGATTCGTACCAATAAAACTGGAGTAAAAGAATATCGAGTAGCAACAGATGAATGGCTTGATGCTAACGATGTTGTCTTGTAAAACCCTTTTAATAATTTTAGAAATAAGAAAGCTCAGTATTGTAACCATTAAAGTGATTACTATACTGGGCTTTTTGTATGGAAAATGATCTTGAAAAAAATCAAATAAATTCATATTTATATATAAAGATTTATGCAATTACGAGTAGGTTTATTTTTACAAAGTGATAAAATTTGAATTATCAAGGGGGCTATTTATGAAAAAAAATAGTAAATATTTAAGTAGTGCTGTTGCATTGGCACTTTTAGCCACTGCACCAGTAGTCGTTCCTGTTATTGCTCCTGTAATAGGAACAATTAATGTAAAAGCGGCAGATTCTCAAACTCAGCAAAGATGGGATGCCAACGATATTTCATCAATGGACAGTGACCCAAACGTACCAGGTTCGTCTGAGTTTATGATTTATAGATTTTTAGAACAATTTGATGATCGGTATGTTGCAAGTACAAACAGTTTAACGACAGTTCTCAGGGCCATAGCTAAGAATACTGACCATGGTTTTGGTGGTTCAACTGGGCAAGGTTATCCTTATTTTAATGCTAAGAATCCGCAACATATATACGATATGCAAAATGATGCAGGAGTGTCTGCGTTAAAAGATAGTGATGTTGTCGAAAAAAATGGTACAGGACGTCAATATTTTGAGGATATTATTGATAATAGTCCTAAGAAGTATACGCAATACTATAATAATGATGTATTTGCATATATGTCTGTTGCATATATGTCTGATGGAAAATGGACACAAGCACAATTGAACACTCGTGCAGATATTGAGAAATTTTGTTATCAACTAGATGGACAGAATCCAACTAGTGTCGATGTGTCTGGATTATCGAAAGTGTCATTTCCATTAAGAGTTACTATGCACGTGTTGCCAGGATATGACAGCAATGGTAATAAGATGACAGCTCCTGATTTGGATAATATTGATCCAAATACATTACAAAAGACATTTATAGTAAATCCTAGTACGATGAATATTACTAAGAATAAAAATATTATGTCTGTTCCAAAGGGGACAAAACTCTCTGAAATAAGTAACAGAGATAAATTAACAATTACTGATAATTATTCAAATGATACAAATAGTGTGAAAGATTATATTAATAAAATGGAAACTCCACACTATGGTGGTGTATTTACAACCCTAAATGCTGCCAAATCATATTCTCAATCGCAAAACTTTAATGCGACGGCTATTGATTCGGGAGATGCAAATAATTATATAAATATGGGTTCAGATAAAACTGATGGCACTTTAGAGAAAACAGGATTATATTATCAGGTGGTTTCCTATAAGTTATCCGATGGTTACACCAATACTAATGAAAAGATAAAAGATGTAAATAATAAAGATACTGATTCATACAAATTAAACGGTGATCAAGCTATCGGATATATGTTTTCAAAGAATGGTAAAGATCCTTTAACTGATACCCGAATCAAACTATATGACACAATGATCAATGGTGAACCAGCAACGGAAAATAAAGATTATATATTTAATACCAGTTCTGAGACCTTAACGGTGATTAGGAAAATTGCTGTAACTGGTGATGATACGCCTACAAACCCTATTAAATCAGCTGAAGTTAACGTAGGTACTAATGACAAAGACAAGTCACTAGATATTTCAAAAGATGTCCTAAAAAATGATGATGATCAAATTGCTGATGCACCAGCTTCAGGAGACTATTATAAAACAGATCCAGCTTCTGACAGCAATGCACAGGTTGTTTCAAATGCTTTAGATACTCCTGGAACATATTACAGAGCATTGAAGTATACGTTGACAAACAATTTATCTGCTTATGATTATGATTTTGGAAAAGACGCTACGGTAAACTATGACGACAATACAGTTACTTATTATCAAAAAGTAACCGTCAAACCAAAATCCACTTCAGGTTCCGGTTCAAGGTCGTCCCACAATTGGACAATAACTTCCCCAACTGGAACCGTCACAACCAAAAATGACCAAGATAATTATCCAGTAGTAAATGATGATGATAAAACTATTGATGGTATAACGATTCCTAAAGATACACCGTTAAAAATTGATCGTGCTAGAACTGATCAAGTGGGCAATAAACAGTATCATATTGCTGATAACGAATGGATCAATGCTAACTATGTAACTCTAAATGGTCAATCAAATCTATCTGTTACGGATCAAGAAAAAGACGTTCTTTATGTTGATAAGACGGCTTCTTATTACAAGCTCTATAATAACGACGGCAAAGAAATTACTAATCGGGCTTTAGGTGAAAATACTTATTGGGCTGTTGACGAAATTGCGACTGATAATCAAGGTAATACTTATTATCGTGTAGCAACAAATGAATGGGTCAAACAAGTAAATGGTGTTCACTATCCAATTCCACTAAATTTAATCAATATTCAAAATAACAATGGAGTTTTATATCTGGATGGGACCAGACAGAATTACACACTTTATGATCAAAATGGTCGTGTAATTACTAACCGTGCACTTGGAGCTGATAGTTATTGGGCCGTCGATAAGGTGGCAAACGATAATGAAGGTAATACCTATTATCGTGTAGCAACGAATGAATGGATTGAACAAAGAAATGGTGTCCATTATCCAGTTAAATAAATGGTTATTAATATGTAAGGCATTCGAATAGGGTGCTTTTTATGTTATAAGATATCTAAATCCAGAAAATTTATATCACCAATAACATTTAATTAAATTAGAATTGAAAACGAATTTTGTCTGGAAATAAGAATATAGCTCAATTAGAATGATTAAATGCAATTTGAAAATATATGTCATAGGGGGACATTATGAAATTAAAAATTAATATCTGGACAGGAATTATGGATATTATTAACTGTATCTTGTTTGTCTTTTCATGGTTTGCTATTGCTGCTTCAGCAATCGGAGATGCATTCAGTAAGAGCAATACTAATACTACAGGTGGAACAGCTGCGTTCTTTTACTTCTTTGCTGCTGTTGGCCTAATTCTAAATATTATTTCATTAGTTAGAAGTCGAAAAAATTATATTTCAATAGTAGGTCCAGTTTTAGGAATAATAGGTAATGGATTGTTTGTATTGGGAGCAATTATGGCTTTTCCAGCAATTGTTTTATTGATAATTGCATCGGTGTTTAGTTTTATGCAAAAATCAGTGGCAAAACCAAGTTATCAAAATCAGACAATCAATAACAACTAAAATTATCAATCAATGAGAAACAACTCAAATGATTTGAATTATAACAAGAATCAAAAACCGATGACCAGAATGCAACGCAATAGAAGATAACCTTAGGGCTATCTTCTTTTTTATAACAGAAAAAGCCTCCTAATTTTCTTTGTTGCGGAGAATGGCAAGTATTAAAATAATCAAAAAGGAGCTAAAAGAATGGATGTAGAAATTAAGCGAGACGGATTAACTTTACGAGGGACTTATACAAAACCACAAACTGATAAATTTGATTTGGTGATATTGATGCATGGTTTTACATCGGATCGAGGGATGAATCCAGATCAATTGTTATATCAATTAGCGAAGAGATTTGCGGACAAGGGTTTAGCAACTTTACGTTTTGATTTTAATGGACATGGTCAAAGCGATGGCAAGTTTGAAGATATGACGGTATTGAATGAAATCAGTGATGGTAAAGCAATTTTGGATTATGCCAGAAGTCTACAAGGGGTCGGCAATATTTATTTGTTAGGACATTCGCAAGGTGGCGTGGTTGCTAGCATGATTGCCGGTTATTATCACGAAAAAATTGCTAAACTCATTTTGTTAGCTCCAGCGGCTACCTTAAAGGATGATGCCTTGAAGGGAAGTACTCAAGGTTATACTTATGATCCACAAAATATTCCTGATAAGTTAGCAATTAAAAAGAGCTTAACTTTAGGTGGTTTTTATCTGCGAACGGCACAAACTTTGCCGATTTACGAAGTTGCTAGTCAATATCGGGGACCAGTTTGTTTGATTCATGGTCTAAAAGATACAGTTGTTGATAAAGTGGCATCGCAAAGATATGATGATTGTTACTTGAATAGTAATTTGCATTTGTTGAAAGATGCTGATCATGGCTTTACATTGGGAAACTCTCGAACAAAGGCTTTAGATTTGGCAACAAAATTCATCTTAAATTAATAAATTTTAAAAGGTATTTCACCAAATTGATGAAATACCTTTTTTATTGAATATTTTTTCGTAATGTATCTAAGAATAACTGATCCACATCGGGGAGGGTTCGATTCTTGCTCCAAATCAAGGTATTAGGATCATTCAGTTCAGGGTTCAACGGTCTGAAAATTAGTTCGTTGTCAGCGGTGGGCTCGATGAGATCTTCGTAAGTTAAAGCTATGCAAGCACCGGTTTTGACCAATAAGGCGGCGTTGAAAATTAAATTGTAACTGCCAACAAAATTAAATTGATCAAATAGTCCCTGACTCCAATTTTTAAAGTCTTGATGGCGTTGAAGTTGACGTGAAATTAGTAGTGGTCGGCCAATCAAATCAGTAGGTGAGATAGTCTTTTTGGTTGCTAGTTGTTCATCTTCACGCATTAAAATACCCCAACGATTCTTTTCAGGTAATTCTAGAGTGTGATAGTTTTCCAACTGGTGATGACCCATGATGACACCAAATTCCAAAATACCACTATCCAAAGCTGATTCGATATTTATCGAGTCACCACTATTCAGATTGACCTGTATTTCGGGATATTTATACATTAATTGGTGAACGGTTTTCATGATGCAGGCGATGGCCAAACTCTCGCCAGCGCCAATATCCAAGGTTCCGCTGACTACATCTTCTTTTTGAAGATTATAGGTTGTTTTATCTACTAACTTAACAATTTCTCGAGCACGTTCTAATAAATAATAGCCGTCTTTGGTCAGTTGCATTTGTCGTTTGCCACGGATAAATAATTTCGTACCTAATTTGGTCTCTAAATCAGCAATTTGACGGGACAGAGCCGGTTGGGAAATATGTAATAACCTAGCGGCTCGGGAGATGTTTTCTTCTTGTGCGATAGCGATAAAGTAACGTAAAACTCTAATATCCATTGATATACCTCAATTATAATTAAATGTAATAGTTAATGATTATTAATAAGTATTTAACATTATAATAATCTCCTCGTATACTGAAATCAATCAAAGAGGTGATCCAATGAAATCAGAAATGGATGTCGATACACAAGCTTATGAACAAATTGAAAAAATCAACGCTCGTAATCAGATTTTAGTTCAAAAGTTGAATTCAGTTCCACGTACAAAATCGGAAACAAGAGAAATCATTAGTCAAATAACTGGTGAAAAAATTGATTCAAGTACAGAGATTCGTTTGCCATTTTATACTGACTTTGGTCAAAATCTTCATTTAGGAAAAAATGATTACATTAGCAATTGTTCAATGTTTGTCGATTTAGGCGGCATTTATATTGGTGATAATGTTTTGATTGGACCTAATGCGACGATAACTTCGGTTAATCATCATCAAGAACCAAGTCGTAGAAGAAATTTAAAGTTTGACTCAGTTTATATACATGATAATGCTTGGTTAGGTGCAAATGTCACCGTTACTCCGGGAACTGTGATTGGTACAAATGCCATTGTAGCAGCGGGTGCGGTCGTAACAAAAGATGTCCCCGCAAATACAGTTGTTGGTGGCGTGCCTGCTCGAGTAATTAAAACAATTAAAGAATAGAGGTAAATTATGAGTTTAAAAGATAAAGTTGTAGTTATTATGGGAGCATCAAGTGGTATCGGTGCTGCTACCGCAAAATTATTAGCTAACAAAGGTGCCAAAGTAACTATTGCTGCTAGAAGAATGAATCGTTTGGAAGAAATTCAAAAGGATAATCCTGGAACTGATATTTTGGCAGTTGAGGCTGATGTAACTAAGGCAGAAGAAGTACAAAATGTGATTGATAAGACTGTTGCCAAGTTTGGTCGAGTTGACGCTTTATTTAACAATGCTGGAATTATGCCAGTTAATAATTTGGAAAAAACAGCTCGTGACGAATGGCAAAATATGCTCGATATCAATGTTAAAGGTGTTTTGAACGGTATTGCTGCAGCCTTGCCAATTATGAAAAAACAAAAGAGTGGTCATATTATTTCAACATCTTCAGTGTTAGGCTATGAAGTTTTGCCAGGATATGCGGCTTACTCAGGTACTAAGTATGCGGTACGGGCAATTATGGAAGGACTTCGTCAAGAAGAACATAGCAATAATATTAAGACAACAATTATTGCTCCGGGATCAGTTAAGACTGAGCTATTCGATTCAATTAATAATGATGAAGTTCGTAATGGTTTAAAGGAAGCTATGAAACAACCTGGTTCAGAAATGATGGCTTTACAACCAGAAGAAATTGCTCAAGCGGTAGCTTTTGTAATTGATACACCAGCTAATATGGCTGTTAATGAAATGATAATTCGTCCTACAGGACAAGAAGTATAGTTTGAACTTATAATATAAGCGGTTACAAATAAGGAGGATATTTTATGACTGTTTTTGATGAAACATTTACGATGAATAATGGAGTTAAAATTCCTAAATTGGCTTTAGGTGTTTGGGAAATTCCTGATGATCAAACTGCTGATGCTGTAAAGAATGCGGTAAAGATTGGTTACAGACATATTGATACCGCTCAAGCATATGGCAATGAACGTGGCGTCGGTGAAGGTGTTCGTAATGCTGGGATTCCTCGTGACCAACTATTTGTTAATTCAAAAGTTGCTGCCGAAATTAAGAATTATGATGAAGCTAAGAAGTCAATTGATGAAACATTGAATAAGATGGGCTTAGATTACTTGGATATGATGATCATTCATAATCCACAACCATGGAAAGAAGTTAACCAAGGTAACGACCGTCACTTTGAAGGTAATTTGGAAACATGGCGTGCTATGGAAGATGCTGTTAAAGCTGGTAAGTTAAAGACTATCGGTGTTTCAAGTTTCCAAAAAGAAGATTTGGATAACTTGATTAAGAATAGTGATACTAAACCTGCAGTTAACCAAGTTCAAATTCATATTGGTGATACTCCAACTGATATTATCAAGTATTCACAAGATAATGGAATCGTTGTTGAAGCATTCTCACCAATTGCTCACGGTGCTGCCATGAACAATGATTTGATCAAGAAGATGGCTGCTAAATATAACGTTAGCGTGCCACAATTGTGCATTCGTTATGACTGGCAATTAAATGTTGTTGTTCTACCTAAGACAGCTAATCCAGATCATATGAAATCAAATGCTGATATTGATTTTAAAATTTCTGATGAAGATATGAAGACTTTGGCAAAACTTGACCAAATGGAATATGGTGATGCTAGCGTATTCCCAGTCTTTGGTGGAAAAATTTAAAATTTGTATTTATATGTAAAGATTCTAATGACTTTTTGTAGTCATGAGAATCTTTTTTAATAAATTCATAATTCATTTTAATCATTCAGTATACTTTACGAGTATACTGCTATAACTATCTAGTAATTTTAAATTGGTACGACCCACTTTATACTGTATTTATCGCATGAGAGATAAAAGGAATATGGAAGTGGAAAAACGTGAATATTATTTTAATGTTATTACCAGCGATTGCTTGGGGTATTTTACCTTTAGCGGTAGCGAAGATAAACGGAAAGCCAATCAATCAAATTTTTGGTACAGCTTTAGGAACTTTAATTGTTAGTATCGGAGTTTTCATAGTTTTGAAACCAAGCATTTCGGTTGTTAGTTTTATCATGGCAGCTTTAGCAGGTGGTTTCTGGATTATTGGACAACTGGGTCAATATAATGCTTATAAAGAAATTGGTGTTTCACAAACAATGCCTATTTCAACTGGATTGCAGTTGATTGGAACATCATTAATTGGAGTCTTGCTCTTTGGTGAGTGGGCTTCAGTCAACGCCAAGATTTTTGGAGCTATTGGAATCATATTATTGATTATCGGTGTTGCTTTGACTGGGAAGAAAGATCAAAAGTCATCTAACAGTGGCAATACTAAGACAATGATCATGTTGATTCTAACGACAATTGGTTTCTTAGTTTATAATTCGATTCCCAAGGCTATGACCTCATCTGGCTTGGCAATTTTCTTACCAGAGTCAGTCGGAATGGTTATCGCAGTATTACTTTATATAATATTTACACGACAACCACGAGTTTTACGAGAGAAAGCTAGTTGGCAAAGTCTTCTAGCTGGATTCATTTTCTCAGTTGCGTCAATTACCTATATTTTGTCAGTTCATGATAATGGCGTAAATTCAGCCTTTGTTGTTTCACAATTATCAGTTGTCTTATCAACGATCGGTGGGATGGTTTTCTTACATGAAAAGAAGAGCCATCATGAATTATTGCTAACAATTATTGGTTTAGTACTAATTGTTGGTGGAGCCATTATTACAACTATGTTTTAAAATTGGAGGAAATATAAATGTATACAGATTTAAATAATAAAGTAGCAATTATTACTGGTGGTTCTAAAGGTATTGGAACAGCCATTTCAAAACGTTTTGGTCAAGAAAAAATGTCAGTTGTTATCAACTATAACAGTGATGAAAAGGGTGCCCAAAATGCGGCCGATGAAGTTAAACAAGCTGGTGGACAAGCAGTTATCGTTCAAGCCAATGTGGCAACTGAAGAAGGAAACCAAAAATTATTACAAGCAGCCTTAGATAATTTTGGTGACTTGGATGTGTGGGTCAATAATGCTGGTATGGAAATTAAATCAGCTACTCATGAGTTATCTTTGGATGATTGGAATAAGATGATTGCTGTTGATCAAACTGGTGTTTTCTTAGGTTCTAAAACAGCTCTAGCATATTTCAAGAAGAACAATAAAAAGGGTAATATCATCAACATGTCTTCTGTCCATGAACAAATTCCATGGCCAACCTTTGCTGGGTATGCAGCCGCAAAAGGTGGAGTAAAGTTATTCACTAAGACAATTGCGATGGAATATGCCAAAGATGGTATTCGTGTTAATGCAATTGGACCTGGTGCTATCAATACACCTATTAATGCCAAGAAATTTGCTGATAAAGAACAATATGATCAAACAGTTTCTATGGTTCCAATGGATCGAATTGGTGATCCTGAAGAAGTTGCTGCCGGAGCTGCTTGGTTAGCTTCATCTGAATCAAGTTATGTTACAGGTATCACACTATTTATTGATGGTGGTATGACTTTGTACCCTGCATTTAAAGATGGTCAAGGTTAGAAATCTATAAAAGGACAGTACTTATTGGTTTGTGTAAAACTAATAAGTACTGTCCTTTTTTGATTGAATTTATTAAAATTCTAAATTATTTTTTATTCACCTCTAAAGAATTATAACCACCACTAGTAAATGTATTTAATAATTGTAATTCTTGATACCAGGCATCATCTTTAATGAAATGGTGACGTTTATTTATTGCGAAAGAACCGTTGATTGAATAGATGAAGAGTAATTCGGCTTCATTTTTGTTCAAACCGGTTCTTTTTTGTATTGAAGGAACTATTTTATCCTTTTCATGAGCAATAATTCTTCCAATAATATACTCGCTTAAAGAGGGGTCCATTAGTAGTTGGCGATATTTAGAAGAATCTGCAATACGTTGGCAGGCAGGCAATAATGATTCGTTTTCCCTTAAAAGATCAATAGTTAGAGGCTGGCTTTCGGGGAGAGTACTTAAAGAAGTTGATTGATTAAATAGAAAGGCATCATCTAATACGTTATTTAGAACGTCAGTAAGGTTATCAAAATGTAAATAAAAAGTTGATCGAGTTATATCGGCTTGACGACATAATTCGGCAACGTTGATTTGAGTATAGGTTTTCTGATTAATTAAATCTAAGAAACTATCCTTGATAATATTGATTGTATAAAGAGTTCGGCGGTCAATTTTTCGTTCTTTAGTCATTTCAATCTCCTTGACACTTTTAAAAAGTTGTTAGAAAAAAATTATTTCTAGAAAAAGTGTGCTTAATTTAAATTGATTTTTTCGGTATTTTAAATAAGTTCAATACATAGTGTACATAATTATACAAAGTGTGGGAGATTTTTTAAAGTGAAAAATTCAATCGAGGATAAAATATTGCAAGCACGTGAATTACTTGAAAAAAGCGATGGAGTCTTGATTAGCGCAAGCAATGGGTTATCTATAGCAGAAGGATTTAATATTTTTAAGGATGATAAAAATTTTAGAAAATATTTTAATGAATTCAAGACATTATATGGAATTGGCAGCTTGATTCAAGGTGTCTTTGCTCAATTGCCGGAATCGGAACATAGAATTTTTATGAGGCGAGTTCATCAATATCTTATTGATGATTATCAACCAACGGAAACATTTAGTAATTTAAAGAAGATTATAGGAAAAAAGGATTATTTTGTAGTCACATCTAACGCCGACACCCATTTTCAATTGAATGAATTTGATAATGATTGTATTTGGGAAGTGGAGGGAAACTTTGATGGCCTAGTAGAAAATTCATTAGATTGGAAAAAGCAAAAAAGTAATTTTCAAGAATTTATCAATAATAATGAGGACAAAAAGGTTGTTCAATTAGAGTTAGGAATAGGTGCTAATAATCGATTGATCAAGCAACCATTGATGAATTTAGTGGCACAAACTAACAATTGGTCTTTTATAACTTTAAATATGCCAAGTGAAATTAATATTGCACCAGAAATTGCAAACAGATCAATTGCACTGCCTGGTGATATCAACCAAACATTTCAAGAATTATTAGTTAAGGAGTAATCAGAATGGAACAATCATTATACGAACAATTAGTCATGGCAACACAGGTAAATTACCAACAATATTTTGGCGTTTACGCTAGTGGGAAAACACCAGTGGCATTAACTGCAAGAGAACCATTACCATATGATCAACAGCTAGATGTTTTTGCCAAAAAAATAAATGAGGCCGATCATATTATTGTTGGAGGAGCTTCAGGATTATCAGCTGCTGGTGGTGGAGATTTTTATTATGAAGATAACGCATCATTTAGAAAGTATTTTGGAAAGTTTGCTGAAAAGTATGGTATGAAAGGTGCCTTCGCAGGAATGAAGTATCCATTTAAAACTCGTGAAGAGTATTGGGGATACTTAGCAACGTTTTTATATACAACACAACATGCCGAAGTAAGAAAACCATATAAAGATTTACAAGCTATTTTGCAGGGCAAAGATTATTTTATATTGACTACTAATCAAGATACTCAAGCAATCAAAGCTTTTCCAGAGGAGAAAGTAGCTCAGATTCAAGGAGATCATCGTTTCTTCCAATGCTCTAATAGTTGTACCGATGAGGTATATGATGCAGTAGAACCAGTTGAAGAAATGGTCAAAGCAATGGGGGATGATACTAAGATACCAACAGAGTTGATTCCTAAGTGTCCTCATTGTGGTAGCGAATTGTTTCCATGGGTTAGAGGATATGGAAATTTCTTGGAAGGAACTAGATATCGCGAAGAATATCAAAAAATTTCAGATGATATAAATAATAATTTACATGATAAGAAAATTTTGTTTATTGAGCTTGGTGTTGGTCGAATGACACCGATGTTTATTCAAGAACCATTTTGGGCATTAACTCATACGTTGAATGGTGCTTATGATATTATGGTCAATCGTGATTATCAGTTCTTGCCACAACAAATTGAAGATAAGGGGCAAGCTATTAAAGGAGACATTGATAAAGTCTTAGATGACGTAAGAAAAAGGCTAGAACAATAGTATGCGAGTGAAGTATACTACTATAGCTTTTTAGTAATTTTCAAAGTTGAATTTTGATTTTATACTGTATTTATCATTTCAAGAGCTTGATAAGGAGATATTATGACAAATACAAATATTACAAATTTTAAATTAAACGACGGTACAGAAATCCCATCATTCGGTTTCGGTACTTTCCAAATTCCCGCTGACGGTTCAACATACAAAGCAGTTAGTGATGCTTTAAAATTAGGCTATCGCCACATTGATACAGCTGTAGCTTACTTCAATGAACAAGAAGTCGGTAAGGCTATCAAAGATAGTGGTATTCCTCGTGACCAAATCTGGGTTACTTCAAAATTATGGTTACAAGATTTTGCTTACGAAGATGCTAAAAAAGCTATTGATACATCACTTCAAAAACTAGGTTTAGATTACATGGATCTTTACCTGATTCACCAACCATACGGTAAAGTCGATGAAGCTTGGAAGGCTATGGAAGAAGCTAAGGCTGCTGGTAAGATTCGTTCAATTGGTGTTTCAAATATGACACCTAAGATCTGGAACAAGTGGGTACCAAACTTTAGTACAATGCCAAGTGTTAACCAAATTGAATACAATCCTTATTTCCAACAAAAAGAATTGCGTAAGATTATGGCTGACGCTCATGTAACACTAGAAGCTTGGGCTCCACTAGGTCAAGGTAGTAAAGATTTGTTTGCTGAACCATTGTTGAACGATTTGGCTAAGAAATATGGCAAGGATGTTGGTCAAATTATCCTTCGTTTCGAACATCAAGAAGGTATAATCGTCTTTCCTAAGTCAGTTCATGAGGCACGTATCAAGTCAAATAAGGAAATCTTTGACTTTGCTTTAACATCAGATGAAATGGATGCTATTCGTGCTTTGGACCGCAATGGTAAAGGAATGCACAATCCTGATGATGATGGCGTTGAAGAAATGCTTTTGAACGCCTTTGATGTTCATGCTAACGACTAATTTTTGAATAAATTGTTAAAAAAGGTCCTTGGAAATAAATTCTGAGGACCTTTTGTTAGATTAAGATATTTGTCGTTTTTCATGATAAGCGTATATAATGTTTTCGATGTTACCAAAGAAAACAATGGTACTATCAAAATAAATAGTATTGGAGAGATATGTATGAAAAAGACAAATGAAGAAGTATTTATAGATTGCCCGGTGGCTGGAGTTCAGAAGATTGTTCGTGGTAAATGGAATATGGTTATTATGTATTTCTTACATCAACAGACACTTCGTTTTGGTGAGCTTAGTCGTAAGTTACCCACAGTTACACAGGCTCAGTTAACAAAAGAATTACGAATGCTTGAAAGTTATGGATTAATTAATCGAAAAGTTTATCCGCAAGTGCCACCAAAGGTAGAATATTCAGTGACTGAAATGGGAGAACAATTTATGCCCGTTTTGAAAGCATTAGAAAAATTTGCGGACACGTATGAATCAGCAAAAGTATAGAAATCAAATTCTCGAAATATTTCGGGAATTTTTTTTTGCCCAAATACCATTGATATGACTAAAGTCTATCTAAAAAGATAGTATCTATCAAAAAAATCGGTACTTTTAAACTTTAAGGTACCAAGGCATAATGAATTCACGTTAAAGAAAGCGAGTAATTTTATGAAAAAAGTAATGTTAAATAATTATGGAAATGTAGATGTTATGAATATGGTTGAGGTTGATCTTCCAAAACCAGCTGCTAATCAAATAGTCGTTAAGACGGCAGCAATTGGAGTTAATGATCCAGATATTGTTATTCGCTCTAATGGTCCGGCACCCACTATGCCAAAAGAAATGGCACCAGTACTTCCACATTCGCTAGGAGAAGATTTCTCGGGAGTAGTGACGGAGATTGGCGATAAGGTAACTCGTTTTGCGGTTGGTGACCATGTAGTTGGGATGTCTTATATGAATACTTATTCCGAATATATTTTGCTAGATGATTCAGCCGTTGTCGCAACTGTTCCAAAGGATTTAGATTTAGTTCCACTAGGTGGCTTTTATTTAGGAGTAGCTACAGCTTATGCAGCCACGATTCGTGATGGTCAAGTAAAAGCAGGACAAAAGGTTTTGATCCATGGTGCAGCTGGTGGTGTCGGTTCTAAAGCAGTTCAACTTGCTAAGAGTACTGATGCATACGTTATTGCGACCGGAACAGTTGAACAAGCCGACTATATGAAGCAATTAGGTGCTGATGAAACGATTGATTATCGATCACAAGATTTTACTAAATTAGTTTCTGATGTAGATTTGGTTGTTAATCTAACCGGACCTAAGACATTGGCAGACAGCTATCGGGTTGTCAAAAAAGGTGGCCGTATAACTTCGGTTAATGCTGTAATTGATGAAAAAGAAACAAAGTGCCGAGGTATTACTGGTACTTATTCTATAGGATTCATGACAGTTAAACAGTTAGAAGAAGTTATTGATCTTTATACCCAAGGAAAACTTGATGTACATGTAGACAAAACTTATCAATTTGATTTACCAGATATCAAACAAGCTCATTTAGATTTTGAAGCAGGTGGAAACACTGGTAAAAAGGTCATTGTCTTTGAAAATTAGGAGGATATAAAATGAATACTTTTGTCGCAATATTAAGAACAATCAAGACAGATAATGATTCAAAAGAATTTAAACAAGCAAATAGTGTACATGCAGATTACTAATACTAAGAGTGGTCATAGTATGTATGATGGTGATAAGTAAATTCAACATAGTCCATACTTACCGGATACAGTTTCTGGATTAATGAAAGCAGGAATAGAGAGGATCAAACAAGGAAATTTTGTTCTTATTATTTCTGAAGGACATTATGGTAAAAGAAGCTCACAGGCAATTTTCTGTGATCTTTATCGTCTAGAAAATGGTAAATTAGTAGAACATTGGGATGTAATTGAAACAAACTAATGTTAGAAAATCTAGTCTTGAAATGAATTCTTTGTGAATAACAATAAAAATGCACTCAAAAAGGCCTTCGTCATCGGATTTTATTTTGAAGGCTTTTTTGAGTGTATTAATTTAGATACTAAAGGTTGAAAGTTGAATAATATTAATAAATATGATTTTACTCACATCGGTATAATTAAAGCGTCGAAATCAAATATGAGGGTATCCATGTCCATGACTATTAACAGCTGTTTTTAACAGGTTTCCATGATCTAAACGCAGGTTGGAGTGACGGAAATACTTTTCTTCCAGTGAACTTTGCCCTAATATCATCTTCTAAAAAGAAAAATCAACTGGGTCTTTTCAAACAATTTGATTAACGTTCTTTTTGATAGCTGGTTAACTCTCCACGTATGTATTCAGAATTGGAATAAAAAAAGTAAAAAGTTTACTTCCGCTATTGTGGTCATCTTATGAATGAAATTAAAGGTTATTTCAAGGCATCTAAGCAATGTCTTAAATTACTATTCTGTAGATTCTCAGTAAAAGATATAGATTTCTTTATTATAATTAAAAGTAATAGATGTCTATAGAATATGGGTATTAGACATAATTCAAACTTGGCTCTACTATGAAGATAATTTCAGAAAATGGTGATAAAAAGATGAAAATTTTAAAAAATGTTCTACTTGTCATAGGCACATTGATATTATTAACTGGTTGTGGACAGAAGAAAGAACAAACATCCAGTCAGGATGATTCTAAAAATAGGGTTAGTCAGGTGACGACATCTGATCCAAAAACTAATGTAAAAATTACAGTTTCAATTAATGGTACAAATTTGAAAGCACATTTAAACAATTCCAGTGCGGCCAAAGCTTTTGCTAAAGAATTACCGGCTACTTTGAGTTTTAGAGATTATGCAGGATTGCCAGAAAAAGTTGCTGATTTAAATCATAGTTTATCTACTAAAGGAATGCCTAGCGGACATGCTGGAACAAAAGGTTCAATCGGTTATTGGTCTCCAGAACAGAGAATTGTTTTTTATTGGGGAACTGAAGAGTATTACGAGGGAATTCATATCATTGGAAAATTCGATTCTGCTAATTATCGTAATGTAATTAAGAATATGGGTAATAATGTCGATATTAAGATATCTAAGGATTAATTTATGAGAAAAACAGTTATAAGTGTCTTGCTACTAGTAGGAATGTTGATGATTGCGGGATGCAGTAAAAAAGATGTTAGTGCGAATAATAAGGGACCATCTGCAGGTAAAGTTGCAAATACCAAAACTAAATCAGTTAATGATCAAGTTTGGCATGTGAAATATAACAATGAAGATATTTATGGTCACATTTACACAGCTAAAAATCATCCTAAAAAGATGCCGATTGCAATTGTTTCTCACGGATTAGGTGGTAATTATCAAGAGTTAGAGAGTTATGCTAAGAATTTGGCCAATCAGGGGTATTTAGCATATTCATTTGATTTTCCTGGAGGTAGCTATAATGGGAGAAGTACTGGTATAAAGCAAATTCAGATGTCGATTATTACAGAAGAGCAAGATTTATTGGCTGTAAAAGAAGCATTACAAAAAAGGGATGATGTACTAAAGCATCGCGTTCTTTTGGTCGGTGGTAGTCAAGGAGGGGTTGTCTCAGCTTTGACAGCATCAAATCACCCACAAGATATTGAGGGATTAGCTTTAATGTATCCTGCGTTTTCGATTACACGTGATGCTCAAGAACAATATAGTTCATTTGATCAAGTACCTAAAACGAATGATTTAATGGGATTTACGGTTGGACGTAATTATTATAAAGAATTGCTAAATATGGATATAACTAATACAGCGACTAAGTATAAGGGCCCCGTCTTAATTGTCCATGGTAATAGTGATGATATTGTTTCTATCAAGTATCCCAGACAGGCTGCTCATAATTTTAAGAATGCCCATTTTATAGTGTTGAAAAATGCCGGTCATGGATTTTATGGTAAAGATTTGAAATTAGCATTAAAGGACCTCGATGAGTTTGTAAAAAGTAAAAAATGATTTCAAGTTATTTGAAGATATGCAAAAGGCCCTCGGATTTTGTTCCGAGGGCCTTTTGCGTACATTAATTTAGATATTTGTCCCAAACTTCATTCATTTCTTTTAAAATAGGATTAATATTCTTCTTTTGATTTTTTAAGTAAGCTGCATAAAAATCGACTTTAGCGGCATTGTCACTAATGGAAACGTTGATTTGATCGTGACCTTCCATTTCCAATTTGCGGTCAATTTTAGAAATATTAGTTGTGAAATAGGAAAAATCAGAATACTTGGTGATTTCACGGAATGCCTCTTGCTGATCCTGGTATAAGAATTTTGCATCGGGAATTTGTTTCTCGGTGATATTTTTCCAGATACCGATATCAGCAATGACAATAAAGCTCAAGCCTTTAAGGTCAGCAAAAGAAACTGATTTTTTATTAGCCAAAAGGGTAAATTGGTTTAAGTTAACAGAAAGCTCTTCTGTTCCGATAAAACGAGACTCAATATCATCAGTCATTATCTCCTGATTAGTTAGTACAAAAGAGTAATTGTGATCCAAAAGTTCTTTAGTTACGTCTTCAGGATTAATTAAGTTATCGTTAATATCAATTTTTGATTGAGCTAATTCTGATTCTCTCAGATGATCCAATAAGATTAAGGGGCCTGGAGCAACTGCACCGACACGAATATTTTTGTGATTATATTCGTACTTTTGAACAGTTGTAATTAAATTATTGTTTTGATCAATGACCTTTTGAGCCTCTTTGGCAGCCAGCTCTCCAGTTTTGGTTAATGTGATTCGGTTAGGCTGACGATCAAAGATTTCAACATCTAGTTCTTCTTCTAATTTTTGCATTCCCCGCGTAACAGTCGGTTGAGTGACCATTAGATGTTCAGCTGTGGAAGCTAAAGTTCCATATTTTTTAAATGTTACTAATTCCTCAAGTAAATAATTATCAATCATTATATATGCCTCACAGTATACGCTATGTGTATGCTAGCATATCTATCTAGTAATTTTCAAACCATAAGTCTGGTCATAGAATGTATTCATAAAGTAAATAACGACGAGGTAGAAAATAATGCAAACAGTAAAATTAAATAATGGAATCGAAATGCCACAATTAGGATTCGGAGTTTTTCAGGTAACAGATTTAGAACAATGTAAACAAGCCGTGTTAGATGCAATCAATACTGGTTATCGTTTGATCGATACAGCTGCAGCTTACCAAAATGAAACAGCCGTGGGTGAAGCTATCAAAGAAAGTGGCGTCGACCGCAAAGATTTGTTCATCACTTCAAAATTATGGGTTTCAGACTTTACTTATGATAGAGCCAAGAAGGGTATTGAAACTTCTTTGAAGAATTTAGGCGTAGATTACATTGATATGTATCTTTTACACCAACCATATGGCGATACAATTGGCGCTTGGAAAGCTTTGGAAGAAGCTTATAAAGCTGGAAAAATTCGTGCTATCGGTGTTTCAAATTTTTACGCTGACCAATTGAAAAACTTGGAATTGACGACTGAAATCAA
Source organism: Companilactobacillus musae (assembly GCF_003967595.1). Classification (GTDB taxonomy): domain Bacteria; phylum Bacillota; class Bacilli; order Lactobacillales; family Lactobacillaceae; genus Companilactobacillus; species Companilactobacillus musae. Next base: position 155,926 of record NZ_BIFW01000005.1, read on the forward strand.
ACCAGTAGTAAACCAAATTGAAGTTAATCCTTGGTATCAACAGAACTCAGAAGTTGATTTTGCCCAAAGAGAAGATATTACAGTTGAAGCTTGGGCACCATTTGCTGAAGGTAAGCATGATATCTTCACTAATGAAGCAATTGCTCAGATTGCTCAGAAATATGGTAAATCTAACGGACAAGTAATTTTAAGATGGCTATTACAACGAGGTATTGTCGTAATTCCTAAGTCAGTTCATGTTAATAGAATTAAGAAAAATATTGATGTCTTTGACTTCGAATTAACCGCTGACGAAATGAAAACAATGGCTAACTTGGATAAAGGTGAGAGTCAATTCTTTGACCACCGTGATCCTGTCACAATTGAGCAGATTTTTGGATCAAGTTTAGCTAAATTGAAATAATTAGGAGAAATTTAAATGACAAAAGTATTAATTTTAGGTGCTAACGGACAAATTGCCCGTATCGTTGAAGAGCGACTATTAAAAGAACAACCAGATGTAGAATTGACTTTATTCTTACGTAATAGTCAACGACTAGCTGATTTGGACGACAATGAAAATGTAACACTTGTTGACGGAGATATTACTGATTATGATGCCGTCAATGCTACTATGAAAGGTCAAGATGTAGTTTATATTGCGATGGTTGATCACACTAACGACAATGTCATTACTAAGAATGTAATTAAATCGATGAAGGAAAATAATGTTGATCGTATTATTGAATCAAGTTTGTTGGGACTTTATCATGAAGTTCCTGGTGAATTCGGTCGTTGGAATGATGAGATGGTTCAAAGTGGTTTAGATGCAGCAATCAATGCTGACAAACTCTTATCTGAATCTGATCTAACTTATACTACATTACGTTTTCCATGGTTGAATGATCGTGATGAAGTTAAATATACGGTTACTCACAGAAATGACCAATATGTTGGTGTTTCAGGTTCTCGCCAAAGTATGGCTGATGTAATTGTTAAAATCATTGTTGATTCAGAATATTTGAAGAACGATTCCGTTGGTATCGCCGATCCTGATACACAAGGTGAAGATCGACCAGTTTATTAAAATTAAAGTAAAAAATAAGCTAAGAATCCCCATTTAGAGGAATTTCTTAGCTTATTTTTTGTTGATTTCAAATAGTAATAGTATTTAGTTATTTAAAATTTATTATAAAGGCTATACAACTCTATCTGTGATTTTATCAAAATAGGTATAATAAAAATACAAAAACTTAGTGTGTTCCCTTCGCCTGTTCTTAATACTGGAGGTGCTGCAAATGGATTTTTTGCATCGAATCCTAGTCTAATTATAGGAGTTAACTTTGGAATATCTTTCCATTGTATTCTTGACCTTAGTGATTATATTGCTATTGATTGAGGAAACAAAGCACTAGATACAAAAAAGGGCCAGACACTAGCGATGTCTGACCTGAATTAAATGTTCTTTTGATTTTGGGGACTGGAGATTGCCGTCTTCAGTCTTTTTTAATGCCCTCGTTTATAGATAAATAGTAACACGAAATACTAAATGATATCAATTAATTCTTGTTGATATACAAGTTTTGTAGTAAGTTGAATTTCCTTATTTCAAACTGGCATATTTTTCAAGTGAACGGATCATTTGAGCAGTGAAAACTGATTCGTTGCCATACCAAGCGGTTGTTTTAACTAATTGTCCTGAACCTGATCCAACAACTTGTGTTTGAGTAGGGTCAAAGATTGAATCGAATCCAGTATTGATAGGTTCCTATTAAACTGGGGCTTTCCGGCTTTTTGTATCAAATGAATGAAATTCTTCCTTTGACACAATTTTTGATTCGCTCTAACATATATATATAATATTAATCGGTAAGTGCAGGCGTATCCGAAACAAAATTGTGCCGTTGGAGAAAGAAATTATATTGCTCACAATGGTTTATTTAATATTTATGAGTCTGTTAGCCGGTATTTTAACGGGTATTATTGGGATGGCTTCTTTGACTCTTTATCCAGTTTTATTGTCAATTGGAATATCTCCAATATCTGCTAATGCTACTATCACGGTAGCTACAGTGGGGGCTGGTGTTGGAACAATTGCATCTTCTCTTAAAGAGCTTCGTAATCACTGGAAGATGGCGATAATAGTCGCTTCTTTGAGTACTACTGGAAGTGTTCTAGGTGCTCTTATTTTAATTCATAGTTCAAACTCTGGGTTTAAAAAAATTGTTCCGCTTTTTATATTATTGGCTGGGGTTATGCTATTGTGGCCAAGTACTCCAAAAAATGACACGAAAAAAGGTAGTACAGTTATAACATTTATCAAGTGGTTAAATGTTATTTTAATCGGACTATATAATGGTTACTTTGGTGCCGCATCAGGATTGTTGATGATTGCGGTGCTTTCAAAATTAATTGGCGGAAAGTATATTACCTACAATGCTATTCGTAATTTTTCGTCATTTATTAATAATATTTGTTCGGCGGTCATGTTTATTTTCTTACTTCAAATTCAATGGTCAGTAATGGTTCCTTTGATTCTAGGTTTATTCGTTGGTGGTTATGTTGGTCCTATTATTGTTCGCTATATACCTTCGAAAGTAATTAAAAATATTATTGGTATTATAGCAATTTTTTTGGCCCTTTTACTGGGGTATCAGGCATATTTGTAGGATATCATGATATTTGATTCTTAATGTTTAGAAGGATTATACCAATATTTCTGCTATTGATTGAGGAAACAAAGTGCTAGATACAAAAAAAGGCCAGACACTAGTGATGTCTGACCTGAATTAAATGTTCTTTTGATTTTTGGGACTGGAGATTGCCGTCTTCAGTCTTTTTTAATGCCTTCGTTTACAAATAAATAATATCACGAAACGTTGAAGGATAGCAATTAATTCACTTAAAGCGATACTTGATGTTATTTGTAATCTATATTTCAAAAACACCATTATCAAATGGTAATTCGACAACAACGTTGTCAGTTAAGGTGAATTCTTTTACGCTTTCAAACACCTTCTTAAAATCAGTAGCTTCGTCATCGCTGAAGAGCTCCATAATTTTTTTCATAATGTCATCTTTATCCATTGAAGTGTGGAATTTATAGAAGTCCAATACTTTTCCAGTAGAGTTCATGGCGACGAAAGCACTACTGCTGTTTTTATTAGTATATAAGTAACAAACGTTGTCCAAGTAGCCAGTTGCTTCTTTTTTGTAAAGTTCCAAGTTATCCAATCCAATATTTGATAATTTAACAAACTTAGTTTGTTTATCCATTGTTATACCTGCATTTTCTATTTTATTTACGATATCTATGTATAAGTTATTTTGAGTGGATTAAGAGCTTTTGTCAAATTTACCTTTGAAGTGTCATTACATATTCATGAATGCAAGCGTTTTACTTAATTTGTAACACAATTGTAACTTATGAAGAAATTTTTAACGTGATATATTAAGTATCTGTTGTTAAATATGTAATTAAATATAGGAGTGTGCAAATGCCACGTAATTTAAAAGAAGAAATTGTATTCACAGCCATTATGGCCGGATTGATGGTTTTAGTAATGACGGGATATAATGTTGCCATGGCTCAGGGGCTCAGCAGTGGGTTGCCAATGGCAATTTTAAGCGCTTATCCACTAGGTTTGGGTGTCGCTATCGTATTGGATCTACTAATTGTTGGACCAATCGCTAAAGGATTAGCTTTCAAATATATTATCAATGATTATATGAAGAGAAATACTGCTTTAATCGGTATCACAATCTCAGTTTTGATGGTTCTTGGAATGGTAACTTTGATGTCATTCTTCGGAATCGCCGTTGAAGGTAAGTTATCTCAAGGACATGTCCTAGCTACTTATGGTCATACTTGGATCTTTAACTTGATTGTTGCTTTACCGCTACAATTATTGATCGTTGGACCAATTGCTCGTGGAGTATTGGGTAAGATGCAAAAAGCAGTTGCTAAAGTTGAAGAAACAGAAACAAAACAAGCTGAAGAAGAAATCTAATTTTATAGTTATCTAAAATAGCCTTACCGTATTTATTTTGAATACAGTAAGGCTGTTTTTTTACGTAGTTTTAAGATGGAATCACAAAAGTTGCTTGAATTTAAATATGAGGATATACTTCGTATATACGGAGGTGGCGATATGAGTGTTAAAGCTAGAAAAGTAGGCAATTCTAAGGTTTTTACTATCCCTCAAGGGATAAAACCGACAGATGGAGAATACGATGTTTTCCAAGGCCGTCATGGTTCCATTGTATTTACACCCAAAAGAACCAATATTTTTAAGGATAAAAAGTTTATCAAAACTCATGATTTAGCACAACGTGAAGAATTTACTGATAAATCAAAGGGAGAAGAGGAAATTGACTAAGTATATTCCCGAACGGCAAGATGTAGTATGGTTAGATTTTGATCCATCTTCTGGTGAAGAAATTAAGAAAAGACGTCCAGCGTTAGTTCTTAGTAACCGTGGTTACAGTGAATTGACCAGATTAGTTTTGGTTTGTCCAATTACACATGCCAACAAAAATCATTTAAAAAAAACGGGTTTGCTTATTCCTCTTGTTGGAATATCAGAAATTGATGGATTCATTAATCCTTTACAACTTCATACCTTTGATTATCAGTCGAGAAGTATTCGTAAAATTAGTGAATTAGATGACAGTTCTTTCTTTGACGTTATTAGAATTGTTAGTGATATTGTCGATTAGCTCAGTTCAGAAATAACATTGAGAACTTGATAATTGGTATATTTTCCTAGTTCGGTTAAAAAGTTATTTAACTCTGTATTGGAGTGGAAAGCACTCTGAATCATATAGTTCATTTGACCAGAGATTTGATAGTGATGGCGGATGAAGTTTCTTTTAGAATGAATAAAATTAAGATACTTTTTGAGACTACGATAATCCATTTCAGTCATAATAAAAACTTGATGGATGTAGCCCATTTTTTCAAGATCAACTTCGATTGTATATTTTTTGATGACATGTTCGTCTTCGAGTTGTTCAATTCTAGTGGCAACGGCTGGGGGAGTCAGATTAACTAACTCGGCTAATTTGTTCTTCTTTATGTGGCTGTCTTTGTTTAGATGTTTTAAAATTTTTAAGTCTGTTTTGTCCAAAGATCATCGTTCTTTCTGTATTAGAGTTTATGATTATTTTATCTTGATATTTTTTGATTTCACACGATATAATATCGATTGTTATGAAAAAAGATTATATATTAAGATACGCATGTGCCTGGGAGTCTAGGTGGAAAGCCCATTTTAAATAATAAAAATCATTTAAAAAAGAGGTATTTGAAATGGGATATTTATATTTAGGATTATCGGTAATTGGTGAAGTATTAGGAACAAATCTATTAAAGGCATCTGATGGATTTTCACGGATTGTATTTGCAGTGGGAAGTTTAGTAGCATATTTGTTTTGTTTCTATTTCTTATCTTTGAGTATGAGAACAATGAATATGAATGTTATTTATGCTTTATGGGCTGGCACAGGAATTGTTGCTACAACAATTCTATCGGTTTTTCTTTGGCATGAATCTATCAGTTGGACAATAGTTTTAGGCGTTGTGCTTATTACCGTAGGTTCGGTTTTGTTAAATTTGCATATTAATTAGTTAAAAAAGCCTTTGTAATTCTTGAAAGTGAAAATCTTCCAAGTTTACAAAGGTTTTTTGTTTAATATTAATCTTCAGCTTGTTGTAATTTAGAATGTCTAATTCCGTAAACAAAGTAGAAAATCACACCAAGAACTAACCATATTGAAACAGAAATTTTAGTTAGATTTGGCAACATGATGATAAAGTAAACACTGAATAATCCAGATAAAACAGGTAATACTGGATATAAAGGCATTTTGAAACCATCATTAATGATATCTTTACGACGTCTTAAAGGAATAACTCCAAATGAGATGAAGGCGAATGCTAATAGAGTACCAGCATTAATTAGCGAAGCTAATTGTGTCAATGGAACCATAGCTGCAAAGAATGTTTGAATAATAGTTGCGATGATAATGGCATTAGTTGGTACAGCTCTTTTTGAACTGACAGAACCTAAGAACTTAGGCAACAATCCGTCACGTCCTAATGCATAAACCAAACGTGAACCACCAAAGAACATGGTGATCATAGCAGTAAAGATACCGATTAAGGCTCCCAGAGTAATAACTTTGTTCCAAGCCCCTAAGTGAATAACTTTTAAGGCATAAGCTGCTGGGTCGTCCACATTTAGCTTAGTGTAATGAACGATACCGGTTAAAACGAATGAGAAAGCTACATATAAAACAACGGCTACAATAACTGTACCAATGATTCCCTTAACAACATTTTTACCGGGATCAACAGTTTCAGCTGAATTAGCGGCCAAAGCATCAAAACCGATAAAAGCAAAGAAAACAGTTGCGGCAGCGGTAGAAATCCCACCTAGACCAAATGGTGTTGAGTGAAACTTAGCAGGATAGAATGGTACATAATTAGAAGTTTTGATGTAGAAAACTCCAACAACGACAAACAAAATGATAATAGCAACTTTAACGACTACGGCGATATTTTCAATTCGTTTTGATAAATTGACACCGTGGAAAATGATGAAAGCTACGACTAAAACAATTAATCCAGCGGTTAAGTTGATTACACCACCTTCTAAAGGTCCAGCCTGCAAGGCTTTGGGTAAAGTAATCCCAAAAGTGGCCAAAATATTGTCATTGAAATAAGATGCAAAACCAGTTGCTTCAGCAGAAACAGCTAAGAAGTATTCCAAAATTAGAGCCCAACCTAAGAGCCAACCAATAAATTCCCCATAAATGACTGATCCAAAAGAATAAGCAGAACCAGCAACGGGCATAGCTGATGAAAATTCAGCGTAGGCCATTCCGACCATTCCGGAAACTAAAGCGGCTACTAAAAAGGCGATAACTACCGCTGGACCAGCATGCAGAGCAGCCTCGTGACCTGGCAGAATAAAGATACCAGTTCCGATAACTGCTCCAATCCCCAAAGCGACAAGGTCCTTAGCGTGTAAAGTTCGTACTAAATGAGAGTCCGCTTTAACATAATTAGCGACGCTCTCTTTTTTAAAGATATTTTTCATATAAATCCCCCTGTGTATCTATGAAAATTATTTCCTGAAAATGAGAATGCATCTTTCATTATCACTTAAAAGGGATTTATTAACAACTAAAAATTATAATTTCATTATAACTTCATTAGATTGATGGAAGGTTTATTAGAATTTCCGTCCTCCACAACAAAGAAAAATTCGTGCCCACTACTGAGCCCATTTTTTCTTTATTGCTACGGACTAGTTTATTGTTTTATTTCAATGTCTGGGTAAAAAATAAAACATGTTGCATGTTTGCAACCGAACTTGAACAAGAATCTTAATTTCATCTCAAAATATCGAGAAATTTTTCAAATGATCGACTGATAATATAGTCTTTTCGATAAATGAATGATACTGGTAAAGTTGAAAATTCTTCGGGAAGATCTAGAGCTTTAATAGTTTTATTAATAATAAATGGTTCGGCTACTTTTCTTGGCAGAACGCTGATCCCTAGTCCAGCACTGACACTGGCAATAATGGCATTGAGGTAGTTGAACTCAATAGGGTGATGAATCATGATTTTTTGTGAATCCAACCAACTTTCTAGGATTTTTCGATAAGCACAACCAACAGGGAAAACCAATAGGGAACTATTATCAATGTCGATATCTGGGGCGTTAGCGGTTATTAAACATAGTTCTTCATTTTTGAGTGGTAAAGAGATTAGGTCATCTTCGCTGATTTTTCCGCCGATAATGGCTCCGTCTAATTCATAATTAAGAACTCTTTTGGCACTGGATAAAGTAGTACCAGTTTCAATAGAGAGTTCAACATTAGGATTATGATGATGGTATTGAGAAAGAATCGTTGGTAAATAGGTTGAAGCGGCGGTCTGTAATGTACCGATGTGTAGTTGACCTTGAATTTTTTGGGGATGTTGTAACTTGTTAATAGTATCGTCGGTTAAACTGACAATTTTAATAGCTCTTTGGTAGAGTTCTTTTCCAGAGTCGGTCAAAGTGATTCCCCGGTTGCTTCGATAAAATAATTGAGTTTGTAAATCTTCTTCTAATTGATGAACCTTAGTAGAGATATTTGATTGAGCATATCCAAGTTCTTGAGCTGCTGCTGAGATACTTCCTTTTTGAGTAACTGTGATAAACATTTTTAAAGTATCAGTATTCATAATTATTTTCTCCTAGCTATCTGTTTTTGAGATACCCTGATTCTAATATTCATAGTTTATTATATGGCAAGTTGAACCTATACTTAGTTCATAAAGTTAAACAAAACGAATTGAGGTCAGTGAAGATGAAATATTCAACAATTAAAGTTAATGGATTAGATGTTTTTTATCGTGAAAGTGGTTCTGAGGATAAGCCAGATTTTGTTTTACTACATGGATTTCCTACAGCTAGTCATATGTTCAGAAATTTGATACCAATGCTAGAAAAGAATTTCCACGTTATTGCTCCAGATTTCATTGGCTTTGGCCAATCAGCAGCTCCCGAGCATACACAATTTGAATATACATTTGCCAATTTAACAAAGTATGTCGATGATTTTTTGACAGCAATGAAGATTGATAAATTTTATCTTTACGTTTTCGACTACGGTGCCCCAATTGGTTTTAATTTAGCAGCTAAATATCCAGAGAGAATTTTAGGAATTGTCAGTCAAAACGGTAATATTTATCAAGAAGGACTGGGTTCTAAGTGGGCCGGCCGTAAAACATATTGGGATAATCCAACTAAAGAATTACGTGAGAGCTATAAATCTGCTTTTCAACCAGAAACAATCAAAGGTCAATATCTTGGTGGCGAAAAGGAAGGCAGTGTATCACCAGACGGTTATACGTTGGATATCCATTACACTGAATTGCCTGACTATGCTGAAAGACAATCAGATTTAATCTTTGATTATCAAAGTAACGTAAGAAATTATCCTAAGTATCAAAAGTATGTTCGCGATTATCAACCAGAAATCATTGCCGCATGGGGTAAAAATGATCCTAGTTTCGTTTATCAAGGTGCACAAGCTTTTGCTAAAGATGATACGAATGCTGAAGTTCATTTGTTAGATGGTGGTCATTTTGTATTAGAATCACATTGGCAAGAAATTGGTCAGTTGATTCTTGATAGATGGGCTTAAAAAGGTAGAGAGCAAAACAGAAACTGTCTAATTCATGAAAAAATCCCCATGTGAGGGCCTGAATGGTTGTCACATGGGGACTTTGCTATTAACTGGTTTCTAATTTCTAAAATTATTAATCAAATTTACTTAACAATATTAGTTTTAATTTTATCAAGTGAGATTTCACGTGGAACAAATTTCTCAGTTGTCTGGCCCAAAGTCAAAGCAAAGATTGGTTTGAATCCGTCAGGAATAACGTCATCAGGAATTGAACCAAGACTAGACATATTATAGTTAGCACCAAGTCCTTGATCTTCGGCTGTTAATTCCATGTTATGAACGATTGTTCCAGCAGAAATATCTTCCATGGCACTAGGATTCTTGGCGGAAACCACAATAACAGTTGGTGCATCATAGATACCACTGAGTTTGTTTAAAATCTCGGCCTTTTGGATAACCGTTAAACGATAATTCTCGAATTCTCCCATTCCAACGGCAGCAGCGTTTGCGGCAGTGATAATTTTTTGAAGTTGTTCCTTGGTGATTTGACCAGAATATTGACGAACGGCCTTACGTGATTGAATCATTTTAAAAGTTTCCATTATAAAACCTCCATTATTTAGATTCTCTACTATCTATTTTAATACTTTGCGATAATTTTTCTTAGTTCATTTAGATAGGCTTGCTTTAACTCGGTTGGATAATCAATCGTGACATTTTGACCTAGAGTGATGAGATATTCCACCATATAATCGAACTCATCCTGATTGTAGCCCCCATAAAGGTAGATTTGATTGCCTTCTTCCTTGAGATGCATATTGGGGTAGTTATTTTTTTGAAAAAGTTCCCGACCCAGAGGGGTTAAGTGGCATTGAAATTTAATATTATGGTAGGTATTTTCGTAATTTTCTTTGAATTGTTTTAGTTCTGAATGGCCATAGGTATCTTTGACTTGAGCGTTGATTTGGCATCTTTCGATACAGTCACAACGATAAGTAGCCCATTTCTTTGTTTGAATATTGTAAGCATCGCAAAACCAGATACCATTTCGATACAGCAAATTGAAAACTTGAATCTGTTGCTGACTGCGGTGATGTTGGTTGTAAGTAATATTAAGCACTTTTTGATCGATGACTGACTTTAAAATAATACTTAAAAAATTGGGAGCGGTGATTGAAGGAATACGGTAGTAACTGACGGCCTTTTGCATTTTAGCAACGTAATCTTGTTGATGTTTGGGTAAAGTTGCCATTAATTTGTCATAAATATGTTTGTAGGATTTTTCAAATGGTGTGGCCGATAATTGGCTCAAAGCTTTGATAGCAAAGAAGATGGCGTTGACCTCATCCAGATTGAAAATAACTGGCACTAATAATTCCTGATTAACGAGATGATAACCACCGTAACGACCATTCTCAACGTAAAAGGACAATCCCATTTGTTCTAGTTCTGAAATATCCCGTAAGGCAGTTCGTTTAGAAATTTGAAATTCAGAGATCAGGTCATTGATTTGAAAGAAGTTTTTAGTGCTTAAAAAAATGAGTTCTTGGTTTAATCGATCAGCTTTATTCATTTTATTTCCTCGGATTTCATTAAAGGTGCCATGAGTTGTCACCTTTAGATTGTAGGATATAACTATTGAAAAAGACATCCGAAAGAAGATATAAAATGAAAACTTTAATTATTAATGCGCAACCAGATTATCGTAATGGAGAACACTATTCCATCAAACTTCAACAAATATTCTTGAAAAAATTCCAAGCTAGTTTTCCTAATGAAACAGTCGATTTGATCAATCTTTACGGTATGAAAATTCCACAATTAACAACTGATGAGTTGTTGGGAATCTGGGAAAAACAAGCTAATCAAATTACTTTAAACTCAGAAGAAAAACAAATATTCCAAATTAATCAGGATTTGATTCAACAATTTAAGGAGCATCATCGAATCGTGATTGTTTCTCCACTTCATAATTTTAATGTGACTTCAAGAATGAAGGACTATATTGATAATATCTTTATAGCTCATGAAACTTTCAAATATACTGAACAAGGTTCGGTTGGTTTGATGACTGACGATTATCGCGTCATGTTGTTGCAAGCTAGTGGTTCGATCTATACGAATAATGATCGTTATACACCACTAGAATTTTCAAGAATGTATTTACAAGGTATTTTCCAAGAATTAATGGGCTTTGATAAGTTCTCCATCGTTCGTGCTCAAGGGCTGCAAACCAGTGGAGTAGATGTCAACGAAGTCATACAACAATCTAAAGTTGATTTGGATAAAAAATTTGAGGAATTTTACAAGTGATATAAGTATTCTTTTGGACTGGAAACATGCCATAATAAAATTAAGAACAAAAATTTTTAAGTGAGGTTGATTATATGAAACAATTTACACTTGAGGAATTAAAACAATATAATGGTGAAAACGGGCAACCGGCGTATGTTGCTATCGACGGTGTGGTCTATGACGTATCCGATGTTGATCCATGGGATGGTGGAAAACACCACGGTAATGTAGCTGGTAATGACTTGTCAGAAGCTATTATGCACTCGCCACATAAACATTCAGTTTTAGCAAAATTAAATGAAGTTGGAAAATTGGAACGCTAACAGAAGCGTTCTTTTTTATTTTGATTTGGTAAAGAATAGTGCTAATATGTCTGAATCATATAAGCTAGGAGATTTGGAATGCGCTGGCTACCTTTTGCAATAATAATTATGTCATCACTCATAAGTCTTTGGATAGTATTTAATAATTTCAAGAATACACAATATTTTAAATTAATTGTTTTGGCGATAGTTTATTTCACAGGGTTAGGGATTATCTTATTTACGCCGATTTCTTTTGATGGACGATCAGTTTACTTTATGGAACAAGGAATTGGACGGGTCAACAAAACGCGTCTTTACCTACATGGTTTAGGGTTTACCGAAAATATTATTTTGACGATTCCATTAGGGATGATCCTAAAAAAGTTTGTGCCACAATTACCAATTGCTATCTTAGGACTAATTGGTCTGATTCTTAGTAGTGGAATCGAAATTACTCAATATTATTTGTCACAGAATTTTTTGATAAATCGTAGTAGTGATATCAATGATATTATTGCCAATACGATTGGTGTGATTGTAGGTTGCTTTGTGATCATAGCTTTCAATAGGCTAGAATCTAATAAAAATTAATATAATTTATAGAATCTTTCATTGTCGGTGAAAGATTTTTTTATTGTCATTCATAAGTAAAACTTATCGATTAACTTTAAATTTGAAATTGGTCTAATCGTTATTTGCTTGTAAGATATCACTTGTAAGTTAATAAAAACAAATTAGAGGTATACATAAATGAATAACGAAGTAATCGTACTCTTTGGTGCCGGTTCAATCGGAGAAGCCATTGTTAGACGAGTAGCTGCTGGAAGAAATTTGTTACTGGCAGATTATAACGAAGATAAATTAGCAGAAATGAAACAACATTTAACAGAAGCAGGTTTCACAGTTGAAACAATTAAAGCTGATCTTTCATCTCGGGTTTCCATTAAAGAAGTAGTTGCTAAGGCTCAATCACTTGGTGATATTATGGGACTAGTCAATGCGGCTGGGGTTTCACCTTCACAAGCTAGTTTGGAACAAGTTTTGAAAGTTGACCTATATGGAACGTCTGTCTTGTTGGAAGAATTTGGAAAAGTTATGGCTCCAGGTGGTGCAGGAATTGTTATTTCATCACAATCAGGTCATCGTTTGCCAGCTTTGTCACAAGAAGATAATCAAGCTTTAGCTATGACACCAACTGAGGAATTATTAGATTTACCAGTCTTGAAAATTAATGTTAAAGATTCTTTAGCTGCATATCAATATGCTAAACGGACTAATGTTTTACGAGTGGCTGCCGAGTCAGTCAAGTGGCAATTACGTGGTGCTAGAATCAATGCAATTAGTCCTGGTATTATCATGACACCATTAGCAGTTGATGAATTGAACGGTCCTCGTGGAGCTGGATATAAGAAGATGTTTGATTCAATGGTTACGAAACGCCCCGGAACACCAGATGAAATTGCCAATTTGGCTGAATTGTTGATGGATCGTCGTGGTGCCTTTATTACTGGAAGTGATTTCTTAGTTGATGGTGGTATTACCGCTCAGTATTGGTATGGAAATGTTTCAGAGGTACGTAACAGTGGAGCACAAAAATAAATTTTGAGGAGATTTTAATTATGAAAGCAGCAACCTTTGTAGAACCAGGGAAAATGGAAATTAGAGAATATGCTAAACCAGAAATTCAAAAACCAACTGATGCAATTATTAAAATTGTTCGTGCTTGTGTTTGTGGATCAGATCTTTGGTGGTACCGTGGTATTTCAAAACGTGAATCAGGTTCAACCGTTGGACATGAAGCAATTGGTATCATTGAATCAGTTGGTTCAGAAGTTAAAGATGTTAAAGTCGGTGACTTTGTAATCGCTCCATTTACCCATGGCTGTGGGCACTGTGCTGCTTGTTTGGCTGGTTTTGATGGTGATTGTTTGAATCAAGAAGCCGGCGGCAATGGTGGCTATCAAGGAGAATACTTGAGATTTACTAATGCTAACTGGGCTTTAGTTAAAATTCCTGGTCAACCAGAAGATTACTCTGATGATATGCTAAACAACTTTTTAGCTTTAGCCGATGTTATGGCAACAGGTTTTCACGCCGCAACAAGTGCTGAAGTAAAAAAAGGTGACACTGTGGTTGTTATGGGTGATGGTGCTGTCGGTTTGAGTGGTGTTCTTTCAGCCCATTTATTAGGTGCTAAGAGAATTATTGCCATGAGTCGTCATGAAGATAGACAAAAATTAGCTAAAGAGTTCGGCGCCACAGATATTATTCCTGAACGTGGTGACGAAGCAGTTGCTAAAGTTATGGAATTAACTGGAACAGGTGCTGACGCTGTTCTTGAATGTGTCGGAACAGAACAATCTGTTGATACAGCTGTTAAAGTAGGTCGTCCCGGAGCTGTCGTTGGACGTGTTGGTGTACCTCAAAAAGCTGAAATGAATACTAATAATCTTTTCTGGAAGAACATTGGTTTACGTGGTGGGATTGCTTCAGTAACAACTGACGATAAGAAGATTTTATTAGACGCTGTTTTGAGCGGTAAAATCAATCCCGGAAAAGTCTTTACTAAGAGATTCACACTTGATGAAATTCAAGATGCATATGAAGCAATGGATAAACGTACAGCTATCAAATCTTTGATTGTTGTAAGTGATAAATAGGAGAAAATGATGAAAAAAGTTTTAATTATTGGCGCAACTGGGACAATTGGTGGTGCCGTTCGTCAAACACTATTGAATGAAACTGACAATCAATTAACTTTATTTGCTAGAAGCGCCAGTCGTTTGAATGCCAGTGACCGTGAAACAGTTTTGGCTGGAGATGTAACGAAAGATAGTGATTTGGATAAGGCTATTGCTGGCCAAGATGCCGTCTTTGTTGCTTTGAGTGGTCCTTTAGGTCAATTTGCTAGAAAGATTGTTGCAGCAATGGATCGTAATAACGTTTCACGTTTGTTGTTCATAACATCAATGGGTATTTATGATGAAATACCAGCTTCAGTTGGTGCCAGTGGTAACTTGAGTAGTAATTCAATGTTACGTTCATATCGTGAGGCGGCTGATGTGGTTGAGGATTCTGATTTGAATTACACAGTTATTCGTCCTGGTTGGTTTACTAATGGCCCTGTTGGTTATGAAATCACAAAAAAGGGTGAGCCCTTTGGTGGACATGACGTTTCAATTAGTTCAATTGCTGACTTTGTAAAGAATGCGATTGCTGATGATAATTATTATTCACACGATAGTGTTGGTTTAAATACAAAATAAAAACAAGATCATTAACCATGTTGGTTAGTGATCTTGTTTTGTTTTACTATTATTTTTAGGATAAATTAAGTGATAGTAGATATAATCAAATGCGGTAACGAACAATGCGATAGTGAAAAGCCAGCCCAATATGCCCTGAGGGTTAGTGACATTAATTGTTATATGGTAAGATCCATGATTTACAATAGTATTTTTGATGAAAAAGACTAGAACTAAAGCCCACAGTAAAGATGTTAGTCGGGAAATAAATTTGCACATTAGGAATTCTCCTCAAATATGAAAAGATTATTTTTTATTTGGATTGATTAAGTGATAGTATAAAAAATCGATTAAGGATAAAGTAAGGACTATAGTAAATAGCCAACCAAATGGTCCTTGTGGTCGGTTGTAAGCAATGATAGGTGCAAGTGACCACCACCCATTAGTTAGTCCTGCAGCTATAAAAATAGCAATAATAAGAATCCACAGGAAAATAAGTAGTAGTCTTAATTTAGTTCGCATAGAATCCCCTCCAATAAATACACTATACGCTTTTTATTATAAGAATATAGAGGTGAAACCAATGTACCAACAGATGCAATATTTTATAGTAATTGTAAAAAATCATAGTTTTACGCAAGCAGCTGTGGAGTGTAACATTTCCCAATCTGCCATTTCTCAACAAATGAAAGAATTGGAAAGTCGCTTGGGTGTTAAATTATTAGACCGAAAGGGTCGCAGTTTTGAAGTAACTGAAGCGGGTCAATATTTTTATACGCATAGTCAGGATATTTTAGCTGATGTTGATCAATTAATTAAGAATACTGTCAAGATTGTAAAAAATGATGAAGTTGAATTACATGTTGGTTATTTAAGAAACTTTGGTACAACAGAATTTCTTCAGACGGTATCTAAATTTACACAGGAATTTCCTAAAGTGAAAATTAAAATTACTAGTGGAACTCATGAAGAACTTTATAACTTATTACGAACAGGACAGATTGATTTGAATTTTTCCGATCAACGTCGGGCACTGTCAAATGAATATCAAAATGAATTTTTAACTTCTAGCGAATTTATGGTGGCAGTTAATAATTCTTTACCTGTTGGCACTGAAAAAATCGATGTTTCTGATTTAGCAGACATTCCTTGTATCTTGATAACTGACGGTAATCAACAGGAATCGGAGAAGGAATATTATCGTGATATTTTGGGTGTTAAAAGTGAATTCGTTTTGGCCAAGAATTATGATGAGGCACAGATGTTGATTGCTTCTAATCAAGGTTATTTAATAATCAATCATCGGATGCAAAAGCAGTTGAATCAAGATATTGTCAAAATGATACCTTTAGTCAAGGGAGATCGAAAGTTGATTCAAAATTATTATGCCTATTGGCAAGCTGATAATTCGGGATATTATATTGAAAGTTTCGCGGAATTATTGAAACAGAGTTTTGCATAACTTTTACTTATGAATAGACGTTTATTTTTGAATAGTTCTAACTGGAAATACTTGGTATCATACTTTTCGTAAGTTAAGAAAGTGTGATAAAGATGACAGATAAAGTAAATATTATTCAATTATATCGTGATGAAAATATCGCCATGGTTAAAAAAATATCAGCCGTTTAAATGAGATTTTGGCATCAACAATGAAATTAACCCATATGACAGGTTATGTTCAACCTAAATTGGAATGGATCGATCAGATTCAAAATGAAGAGATGCGATATTTTTCTTCAAAAGAAGATGCAATTAAAGATATAAAAATTGATGGCAATAAAGCCAGTTTGATCGGTCAAAACCAAGTTCAAGCTAAGATCTGGGGTGGCGGTATTAATACCTGGCATTTACAAATGGAAATGTATTATGAAAAAAGAAATGGGCAATGGATTATTACTGATCAGATTGCCAGTACATATTAAAAAGAACCTCATCTCTTGTATAATCAAAATATATAAGAGATGAGGTTCTTTTTAATGGAAATAACTAATGTAACACAAACAGATTTGTCAGAAATTTTAAGAATTGAACGTTTAGGTTTTACGGCTGAAGAAGCAGGAACTAAAGAACAATATCAGGATCGAATTAATAAATTATCGACCACTTTTCTAGTTGCCAGAATTGATGACCAAGTAGCGGGTTTTGTTGTAGGACCAGCAACGAAAGAAAACTACGTTGAAGACTGGATGTACGAAAACACTCCAGATAATTTGCCTGAAGGTGGCAATCAAATAATCTTTACAATTGCAGTGGATCCTAAATATCGAGGACATAGTATTGGTAGTAAATTGCTAGATGCGATTGAACAAAATGCGCGAAAACACCAACGTGAGAGTATTTCTTTGACTAGTTTGGATAGAAACGTACCATTTTATTTAAAAAATGGCTTTGAAAATAAAGGAGTCGCCGATTCTGAACATGCTGATGAAACTTGGTATAATTTGGTTAAGAAATTGGATTAATTATGTCTAACCATAAGCTTTTTATTGAAACTAAGATAAAGTAAAGATTATAATTGATTAGAAGTGTATTAAAAAAAGATTAAAGGGGAACTTATGACTGAAATAACACGTTTTTATGATAAATTTCAACCAAGCCGCTACGATGTCTTTTTAGATATCAATCGTGGTACAAAACAATTTTCTGGTAAGACAGTCATTGATGGTGAAGCTAAAGTACCATCAATTTCAATTCACCAAAAGTATTTGAACATTGAATCTGTTCAAGCTGATGGTAAAGATGTTCCATTCACAACTGATAATGCTAATGACGCAATCAATATTGATTTGCCACAAGCTGGTGAAACAACTTTAACAATTACATATAATGCTAAATTGACTGACTCAATGATGGGTATTTATCCTTCATATTACGAAGTTAATGGTGAAAAGAAACAAATTATTGGAACACAGTTTGAAACAACTTTTGCTCGTCAAGCTTTTCCATGTGTTGATGAACCTGAAGCTAAGGCTAAATTTGACATGGCTATCAAGTTTGATGAAAAACCAGGCGAAACTATTTTAGCTAATATGCCTGAAATCAGAACTGAAAATGGTATTCACTATTTTGATACTACTGTTCGCATGTCAACTTACTTAATTGCCTTTGCATTTGGTGATCTTCAAAGCAAGATCACTAAAACTAAGAGTGGTGTTGAAGTTGGTGTCTTCGCTACTAAAGCTCACAAAGCTAACGAATTAGACTTTGCTTTGGACATTGCTAAACGAGCTATTGAATTTTATGAAGACTTCTATCAAACACCATATCCACTTCCACATTCATGGCAATTGGCACTTCCTGATTTCTCAGCTGGTGCTATGGAAAACTGGGGTCTTGTTACATATCGTGAAGCATATTTGATGGTTGATCCTGACAATACAGCTCTTGATACAAAACAATTAGTTGCCACAGTTATTACTCATGAATTAGCTCACCAATGGTTCGGTGATTTGGTAACTATGAAGTGGTGGGATAATCTCTGGTTGAACGAAAGTTTCGCTAACATGATGGAATATGTTGCAGTTGATGCTATTGAACCAGACTGGCACATTTGGGAAATGTTCCAAACATCAGATGTTCCAGCTGCCTTGCAACGTGATGCAACTGATGGTGTTCAATCGGTTCACGTTCAAGTTAATAATCCTGCTGAAATCGATGCTTTGTTTGATTCAGCTATCGTTTATGCCAAGGGTGCTCGTATGTTAGTTATGGTTCGTGCCTTATTAGGTGACGATAACTTACGTGCTGGTTTGAAGAAGTACTTTGAAGCTCACAAGTATGGCAATGCTGAAGGGGACGACCTTTGGAACGCTTTAGGCGATGCTTCTGGTATTGATGTTGGTTCAATTATGCATTCATGGTTGGAACAACCTGGTTATCCAGTCGTTTCAGCTAGTGTAGTTGATGGCAAGATTCAGTTGTCACAAAAGCAGTTCTTCATCGGTGCTGGTAAAGATGAAGGTCGTCTATGGCAAATTCCTTTGAACAGTAACTATGGTGCTGTTCCTAAGATTATGTCTGAAAAGACAATTACCGTTGGTGATTATGCTGAATTGCACAATGATGCCAAAGTTCCATTCTGCTTAAATGAAGGTAATAATTCTCACTTCATCGTTAAATATGATGAAACTTTATTAAATGATATATTGGATAACATTGATTCAATCAGTGCTATTTCACAATTAGGAATTATTCAAGATCTTCGTCTTTTGGCTGATGCACATGAAATTTCATATGCAGCTATTGTTCCATTATTGACAAGAGTCGCAAATAGTCACTCTAATGTTGTCAATGCAGCTTTGTATCGTGTTGCCAATAATTTGAAGAAGTTCGTAAAGTCTGGTTCTGATGAAGAAAAGGCTTTACGTGAATTCTTTGATAAATTGAGTGCTGCCCAAGTAGAACGCTTAGGCTGGACTGCAAAAGATGGCGAATCAAATGATGATCAATTAACTCGTCCATATGTTTTGAATGCAGCTTTGTATGCTAGAAATTCTAAAGCCATTAGTGATGCGCATGACTTGTTTAACGCTAATAAGGATAATTTAGCTGGATTACCTGCTGATATTCGTTTACTTGTTTTGAGAAATGAAGTAAAGAATTACGGTAGTGTTGAGTTGTTCGACAATCTTTTAGCAGATTATGTTAAGTCATCAGATCCAAGTTATAAGTCCGACCTATCAGTTGCTATCACAAGCACACCTAAGTCAGAATTGATTGCAAAATTAGTAAGACAATTTGAAAATTCGGATGTTATCAAGCCTCAAGATCTACGTTCATGGTATCGTGGCACTTTGGCCAACGACAATGCTCAACAGGCAGCCTGGGACTGGATCAGAAATGATTGGTCATGGCTTGAAGATACCGTTGGTGGTGATATGGAATTCTCAACATATATCACAGTTACATCAATGATTTTCCATACACCAGAACGTTTAGCTGAATTTAAGGCCTTCTTTGAACCAAAGATCAATACACCCGGATTAACTCGTGAGATCAAGATGGACATTAAGATTGTTGAAACTAATGTTAAATTGATTGAAGACGAAAAAGATGCTGTTAATAAAGCTATCGCCGAGAATAAATAGGTTATCTTAAAAATTAAATTTAGAGATTAAATAATCCCCTTATAGTAGCCATTTTTATGGTCACTGTAAGGGGATTTTTTATGGAATAAGAAAATGACAAAAAAAGGAAGAAAACGTAATCACTTTCGGGTGACAATATTAGCCTAAAAATATTAGAATATAAATTAATAAATCAAAAATATATTCGAACTATTTTCAAAATAGAAAACAAAAAATATCTATAGATGAAATTATAAAGAATATTACAGATACTATAATGTATGTATGGACAGGTTAATATTTTAATTATGTTGGGAGTGATTTCTATTATGAAAAAGTGGACGCTATATGCTGGATTCATGCTATGTAGTTTATTACTAGTTATTTCTTTTAGTGTACACAAGACCTATGCTGCTACTGTAGAACAAACAGATATAGGTACAGTATTGAGTAATAATGCCGCTAACGATAGAACCGTTCCAACTGGGTTGAATAATATTGGCCAATGGTTTGTAGTGCCATCACTTACAAATAATAATGCTACTGTAATAAATGCTAATGAAGATAAAAATAAAAGTAACTCAGATGTTATTGCTCTAACACAGCTTAAAAAAACTCATTCAGTTGGTGCAATTTGGGCCGACCGTAGTCAAAGTGATCAAGATAATCGTAATTATATTGATATTGATAAAAGACAAACAATGTCAATGTGGATGTACTTTGGGGGAAGCAGAAGAAGCAACGTAGTAGCTCCTGATCCCGGTGATGGGATGGCTTTTGTATTGCAAAATGTAGGAACAAAAGCTTTTACTACTTTGCCATCTAATAATGTTAATGTTGGTGAAGCTGTAGGTGTTTGGGGTGAAACAAATAATAAGGCAGATACGGCAGAAACAATTGCCAAAAGAGCCATTCAAAATAGCTGGGCTTTAGAATTCGATACTTATCCTAATGGGAATGGTAGTGGGCAAGATAGTAATTTTGATACAGATTTAAATTCAACATACTATAACCATATTGCATATAATTATCCTGCCTTAGCATCTACTTATAGACAAACTAGCAATGGTGCAGCTATGAATCATAAAGGAGTTCAAGGATTGAAATTGGCTGATGACTATTGGCATCACTTATCTTTAATCTGGCATCCGGCAAGTGGTGGAAATAGCGCATACATAGAGTTTCACTTTAATGATAAAACCCTCAGTGGGGAACCTCAAACTGGTATTAGTGAGAATATCCCGATTGATATAAGTAATTTTAATCTTACAAATGGCGAACACAAATTATATTGGGGATTTACAGGTTCAACCGGAGATAGTGCTGAAAATAACTTAATTGTTTTTGAGTCTATTCCAGCAATGGTAGAAGCAGATGCAACTTCAACTATCATTGATGAATCAGCTGGGGATCATATTCTATCTGATCCAACGACTGATGAACCTAATTCTAATGTTGTTCATGAAGGCGATAGTGTCAGTGTTAATTATGATTTGAACTATGTCAGCGGATCAAAACCATGGCAAAAGATTGCTGCCGATATCAAATTGCCTGATAAGATCAATTACAATAGTGCAGTTATTACTTATACTGATAAATCAGGTAACAAATCAACTGAAAATATTGATGAGTTTAATGGTATGACGAATAACGAAATCACTCATACTCTAGCTAAAGCTTTGTACAAAGACGATATTACTTCGGCTAATATTAAGTTTGAAGGTACAGTCAATAGTGGTACGACTGCTACAACAACTAATGTAGCATCAGAACATGCTAGTTTCCGAGGCGATGTGTTGGACAAAGATGTTATGACTACAGCCTTTGTTATCAAACAAGCTAATAAGATGACTTTAACTAAGGAAAGCTCTGATCCAACGATTGGTTTTAGTGCAATAACTAATCTTCAAGGAAAAGTTTCATACAGTGATACTTCAACTACGGTTGATCCTTCTAAATTGAGTGTTGTCGCCAAAGTAAATGACGGTAATGTTACTAAGGTCGACATGAATACGATTGCTAGTGGTGCTACATTCTCATTGCCAATGTCGACTGATTTATTCAGTGACTTGCATGAAGGCACAAATACGGTAACACTATATGTTTACAACAAGGATGACTACAATACTTCTAATACCATTACTTATACAGTAACGGTTCAAAGTACTTTACAAGTAAAGGCTAATCCCACAAGTAGTTTCAATAGCGTGCAAGCTGTTAAGGCAAACCGCTTAATTTCAAGAGCAAACGACTGGTCCGTTGACGTTGTTGATGGTCGAGCTAAAGGTAGCAAGTGGAACTTGTTTGCTGAAGCCACACCAGTCACAAACGGAAGTAAGACTTGGAATGGTGGATTGGTTTACGTTAAGTCAGGAGAAAGTGAACAATCTTTGACTAATAATAAAATTAATATTGATAACGGAACTAAGAGTCAAGATGGTCAGCAAACCTTTGATGTTGACGATAGTTGGACAAAAGATACAGGTGTTTTATTGAGACAAAGTTCTCTAGAGAATACCGGAACATATCATTCGACTATTACTTGGACAGCCCAAGATAGTTTATAAAATATTTTTAATTACCAAGTAATAAAGAATCTCCGTGCAGTGACTATTAAAATGGTTGCTACATGGGGATTTTTTTATGCCAAAAAGTAATTATTAATATTTTTATGTTTACTTGTAAAGATGTATAATGGTAAGCATTGATTTTTTTGATTCAGGAAATTATAAAGAGGTAACTTGTTGGCAAAAAAGCTAAGATTTATTTTGGTAATACTATTTTTTACTATAATTGGAATGTTAAGTGTTTTTCAGAGTACAGAAGTTAAGGCAAATCAAATTGATGCGTTGAGCGAAGCAACGGATGGTTTAAATACAACACCAGATAACATAGGGCTTGATCCAAATCTTTTTACGTTTGGCGATTTTTCTGACTATGGAACTAAAAATATGGCTGTTATGCAAGATGAGAACGGTCGAACAACAGGGAGTTCACTAAAAAAGGCTATTAGAATGACTTATTTTAAAAGTGAAAAGGCGGCTATTTGGTCTAATGTGGCTGGTGGAAATTATGTTGATATTAGAAAAAAGCAAACTTTATCGTTGTGGGTATATTTCGGACCCAAGAAACATAAGACTTTGGGTGATGGCTTTGGTGATGGTATGGCCTTTGTTTTACAAAATTCACCTGCGGGTGTAAAAGCTTTTTCTAACAAGAATGGAGCCATTGGTGGTGGTGAAACTCTAGGTGTCTGGGGGATTGATAACGATGGTGGCGTTAAAGATCCGGCCAAGATAGCTAGTACAGCTATTCAAAATAGTTGGGCTTTGGAATTTGATACCAATTCCAATAATTCAGCTGATCCTGGAGCAGCCAATTCATTTGACGTAGGTAATTCTAGCCAGCAACATATTGCTTACGGATATCCTGGGTATAGTGGTACTTATACGGCAATTAACCCTTTTCTTTCTTCTCAAACATATTTTAAAATGAATCATCAAGGGTTTAATCCGGTAACGTTTAATGATGGACAGTGGCATCATTTGACATTAACATGGAATCCTTTAACCTTTAAAATCACTTATATGTTTAATGATAAGAACCCAGATGGATCAAAGGGTACGAATCCCGTCGTATCAACTTCAAGTAAAGTAGAAGCTGATAGTTTTGGTGGTCACGATAGTATGCCGGATAATAAGTTACGCTGGGGATTTACTTCAACGACAGGGGATTCTTATGAAGCCAATTTAATCGCTTTTGAATCCATCCCTTCTTCAGTAGAAGCCGATATTGATTCTGACATTGAAGATACGACACAGAACAAGACAATTAAAACTGATAGTACGGATAAATCCGTTAATTCAAACGATAATTTAAATATTAATTATAATTTGAAATATGATAGTGGTAAGGATAAATGGGATGGAATCGAGGCTAATTTAACATTGCCAGATAAGATTACCTATACGAACGGTGATTCTAATCAGGTTATCGGTAAAGTGACATATGACGATGGTAGTGCCGACGAACCTATTTATGCTAGTGAACTATCAGGTAATACTGTTAAGCATACTTTGGCAAAAGGTCTATTTACTACAACGCCGACAAATGCCAAAATTACGATTTACGGTAAGGCAAATAATGTTAATTCTGATACAGCGATAGACTCTGTGCGCTCGAACTTTAAAAGCGAAGTATTGATTCAAGACGCTGATACACCAGACTTTACTATCAAGAAGAGTAAGCCAATCAATTTGAGTATTGATCAAAGTAATATTACGGTTAAATCTAGTGAAGATGCTAATATCACTGGTAAAGTGGCTTATATCGATGGCAGTACAGTAACTAATGCGGATGTAAATGTACACGCTACTTTGAATGGCACAGCAATGGATACTTTCCCATTAAGTCAGAATAGTACTGCGAGTGGACAACTTAATTTAACTATTCCTTCTGCTAAGTTAACGCAGGAAAAGAACACTTTAACGGTTTATGTTGAAGATAAAAATGGTAATGTTTCTACTAGTTCCACAGTTTTAATAACCAAAAGTGGTGGCTTAAACTTAAAAGTAGATGATTATTCTTTTGGAGCTATTAACCAAGCAACAAGTTCAATGTTAGTTCCCCGTAGCGGCTTGTGGAATATCATTGTTAATGACAGTCGAGAGGATGACATTAAGTCGCCTTGGTATTTGTCGGTAACAACTTCAGGATTATACAATGGGAGTAATCCTTTTAAAGGTAATGTAATTTATCGTAATTCTAATGGAGTGGAAAATATTATTTCTAATGAGAAATCAGCAATGATTGCCAGTGGTCACAAAACACAAAGTGGTAATCAATCTACCAATGTTGGTCAATCTTGGAATGATGCAGAAGGAATTATGCTTCGAACAAGTGGATTTAATACTCAGGGACTTTACTCTGGTAAAATGAATTGGACTTTGTCAGATACGATTTAATGTTTAAAAATATTGTACTTCGTAACAAATTAGTAACTATAGATAAACAAAAAAAGACTCGAGATCATAGCTATGAGGGCTAGACGATTTCGAGTCTTTTTCTGAATCACATATACTACTACCTAAGATAGAGTAATACAAATTATTAGCCTTTTGTTAGACGTTGCGTCTACTTAAAAGATGGAAATAAAAAAACTCTTCAAGTTGAAATAATTCAGTTTGAAGAGTTTTTCTTTATACTAGTTACTATCACCAAAGATTTGAATAATGCTCATGAACAAGTTAACGAAATCAAGTACTAAACTGACTGAAGCTACTAAGGCAATTGCACCTAAGCTTTCTGAATCAGAATAGTTTTGATAAATACGCTTAATATTTTGTGAGTCAAAAGCAATGTAAAACAAGAATAGGATAATGACGGCGGCACTCGTTAGCATTAATAATGGAGTACTATGGAAAATCAATCCGTTGATAACTTCAACAACGATGATAGCAATTAAACCAGTGAATAAGGTTCTGCTCCAAGTTGTAAGATCCTTCTTAGTTACAAAACCGATTACGGCTGAAATAACGAATGCACCAGCAGTAACAGTCAATGTTTGAACGATGCTTCTAGCTGAGTACATGTAGAAAATTGGAACACCGATAACTGATAGGGTAACGATGAATCCGACGTAACTCAAAAAGGTTAAAAAGTATGACTTTGTTGCCAAACGGCTACATATACTAATGAATGCGAAGGGAATACCGATCATTAGGATCATTGAAATGATACGATGTTGTGCCATTCCTTGGAAAATCACCATGGAAAGAGCTTGATTATTAGCAATTGCTTGAACGCTGATGGTCCAAAGAGCAATACCTAATCCCGTGTAGAGATAAACTAGGGATGTGAACTTTGCCAAACCAGCAGATTTTACTTTATCTATAGTTTGCATTAAATTCCTCCTCAATTATTAACTATATAATAATTGTACAATAGAATAACATTTTTAGACGTTTTAAGGAAATAGTAAGGAGATAAGAAATGGGACAAAGACATGATTTACGTTGCAGTAAATGTGGCTATGAGATTGATGCCATGCTAGGAATTGGAATGTTGTATTCACCAGAAAATATTTTTACTGGTCAGACTCCATTATTGAATGAACTAGTAGATGATCAGTTGACGGTAAAAGAGGCTTTGAAGAGAGTTAAGTTAGGAGAAACGATTGCCGATGATTATGGTCATGCTTTGTATGCGTGTCCGAAAGATTTTTATTTATTTGAGAAATTTTATTTCAAGGTTGGATCATTTGAGCCAAAATATCATTGTCAGTATTGTGATACAGTTTTAGAACAAGTGACTTTTGCTAAGGGAACTGCCGGAACAACGAAATTGAAATTCATTGGGCAAGATAAATTTTGGCAATGTCCACGATGTGGTAATGATGCCATGGTTGAAACTGCATTTGAAAATTGGGATTAAGGGAGAATAGTTGATGGAAAACTTTGCAACATATAATGAGGAGATTGATGAGTTACCGATTATTATTGATTTACCTCACAGCGGAGAAATGATTCCAGATGATATAAAAAAGAAAATGAATCCAGAGTTACCTTTGCCAAATGTAGATTGGTTTTTACCTGATTTATATGATTTTTTGGTACAAAACGGTGTGACAACATTGGAAAATAATCTCCATCGCTATATTGCTGATCCTAATCGTTATGCAGAAATGGTTAATTTAGATGGGGATTATCGCCACGAAGTAGTTTATAGTCGTACGACTTTTGGAAAAGATATTTATCGAAATAATTTATCGGCAAATGAGATACAACAACGTATTCAAACTTTTTATGAACCATACCATCAGCAGTTACAAAGCCTGATTGATAAAAAATTGCAAAAATTTGAGAAAATCTATTTGTTCGATTTACATAGTTTTGCTCAATATCCACACGAAGAGGACTTACCGGTAGCGGATGTAGTTTTGGGCAATAAATCAGATCAAACTTCTACTATCAAATTACGTGAACTTTTAACTGAACAATTTCAAAATAAAGGTTATAGTGTTTCGAATAATTATCCGTTTTCAGGTGGCTACATTACGCAACATTATGGAAAAAATCCTCGAGTAGAGGCAATTCAAATTGAGTTAGCATATCATATGTACATCGAAAATCGTTATTTTGGCGAAGAAGAATTAACTGGTGTGGATGTGGGGACATTTACGACTGCTAAGAATAGTTTGCAAAGTATTTTCCTATCATTATTAAATTATTTAAATTAATGACCACTTAGTTTCTTAAATAGACCACTTAGGCAAATAAGCTATACAAGTTATATAACGATGTGGTGTAATACTTTTAGCGAAGGGGGCGGCAGTGTGAAGGTGAAATTGGAACTTGATTCGAAATATTCAGAAACAGAAGTTGTTGTTAAGGCAGCTCAAAAAAATGCTGAAGTAATTGAAATTTTGAACAAGTTAAATGGAATGAAGAATCAATTCAATCACTTGAATGGTTATCTTGGAGAAACAGTTTATACTTTGGAACTCAAAGATATATTATTTTTTGAAACCAATGATCGAAATGTATATGCTCACACTGCCAATAATGCCTTTTTGATCCATTATCGTTTATATGAGTTGGAAAAGAATTTGCCGGATAACTTTCTGCGTATTTCTAAATCCTCAATTTTGAATGTAGATGAAATTTTATCTTTATCTAGGTCAGTAACGGGCAATCTAGTTAAATTTAAAAATACTTATAAGCAAATCTATGTTTCGAGACGATTTTGGAAGGCTTTAAAAAATAAATTGGATCAAAGGAAGTTATAAAAATGCGGAATAGAAATGGAATTTTCTGGGGGCTATTTTTGTTATTGAGTGCCGGTATTTTGATTGTCAGTCAATTACATTTGATTACATATCAATTTAGTTTTTGGACCATAGTTGCGACAATATTTTTAGTGGCTGTGCTGATTAAGAGTTTGGTTTACTTTGCGGTATCGGGGACAGTTTTTTCGTTAGCCTTTTTAGGAATCTTATACGCTAAGCCATTGGGAATAACGGCACTTGTACCTTGGACAATTTTAGGAGCAGCGTTACTGATCTCAATTGGGTTGTCGATGATCTTTCGTCCCTTATTGGCCAAACATCGTCCATGGATGCGAAAATATTATCATTATGATTGGCATAAGGCTGATTATAACGGTCCAGATGTTAAAACAGTTGATGATCCAGACGTTGTGGTATCAGTAAAAATGGGCAACAGTATCAGATATGTGGAATCAGATGATTTTAAGAACGCTGACGTTTCGGTAAATATGGGTGAAGCAAAGGTTTATTTTGAAAATGTAGTTGTGCAAGATACGGCTAATATTCATGTTGATGTATCGCTTGGCAATATTGAACTATTTCTTCCTCAAAACTGGAATATTGTTAAAGGTATCAATAATCATATGGGAAATATTTCTGAAGTAGGTGTTAGAAGATTGGACGATAATAGTCCTACTGTGACCATTTCAGGATTGGTATCTTTGGGTAATTTGAAGATTACTTATATTTAGATGAAATTTTAATTGCCGTCTTCCGCAACAAAGCTGATTGGGCTGGAACGTAGTGGGCACGAATTTGAACCGATTGAAGTTCCCAATAGTTTCAAATCTCGGCCTTCTACGCCATATAAGGATTTTAAGGGTTACGTTGCTAAAGAGAGTCAGCAGAACCCAGAAGAATATTTTGAAGACGTAGGTATGTACTATCAACATATAATTCAAACGAATCAGAATGTTTTAGCAAAAGAAATCAGAAATTTGCAGCAAGAAAGTGATTTTGATAAAAAATGGACTGATTATAAAGCTAAAAAGACTGAAAACAATCCATTGCGTAAACAATATTATCTATTTTCCTACTATTATTATTTGCTTCGTGATGGAGGTAGTAAAATAGATTTTTATCGAAATTTGCGAAATCAACCGATTGATTATTTTGATAATTTAAAAACCTGTGATTTAGAGCTGTTTCCATATCGAACTGAAAATGCAAAAGGAATTCATTTTCAAAAAGGAAAGTCATTTAAAGATTTAGCATCTTCAAGATATGTTGCTTCACTTATCATAGATCGAGTTTTTGATTTTTCGACTAGTGAGAAACCAGTTTTTATTTTTAGATCGTATAATCAATGGTCAAAAGTTATCATGGAAGTTTTGCGTAGAAGAGCAGAAGTAAATGAGAATGAAGGAGTTGATGAGGAAGAATTGATTGATCAATATAATTTGTTGACAGATTATTTTTATGAATTTACTTCAAATCAGAATGGGGCCATTACTGAAAAAAATATTCATAAAGTTATGAAACTGGGTGAATATGATGAGATTAGAAATTGTATACGATTAGAAAATCAAGAATGAAAAATACTAGGGACTTTAGGATTTATACAATAAAAGAGCCAGAAATCGTAATGATTTCTGACTCTTTTATTAATATATTTTTACAGGGAAGGAACTAAATATTATAGTAAGTGAATACCATTTTCATCACACTTTTTACGTAAGTCTTCAGGCCAAACTGCAGCTTGAACTTCACCGACGTGAGCTTTACCTAGTAGCAACATGCAGAGACGTGATTGTCCGATACCACCACCGATTGTATAAGGAAGTTTGCCAGCTAAAAGCATCTTGTGGAATGGTAGTGAAGCACGATCTTCAGCGTGAGCCATCTTTAGTTGTTCTTTCATTGATTCTTCAGAAACACGAATACCCATACTTGAAATTTCAAGGGCGTGTTGTAAAGGTTCATACCAGAACAAGATATCACCGTTTAGTTTCCAGTCATCGTAATCAGGGGCACGACCGTCATGACGTTTACCACTCTTCATGGGTCCACCGATTTGCATTAAGAAGACAGCACCGTATTCTTTACAGATAGCATCTTCACGTTCTTTAGGTGTCTTATCAGGCCATCTGTCTTCTAGTTCTTGAGTTGTAACGAAGTGAATTTCATCAGGTAAGTGATGAACAGCCTTAGGGAACTTGTACCAAACTTCATGTTCCATATGTTTGATAACTTTGAAGATTTGTTTAACAGTACTTTCCAAAGTTTCAGTTGTACGTTCATCTTTAGCAATGATTTTTTCCCAATCCCATTGGTCAACGTAGATTGAGTGAATGTTATCAAGATCTTCATCTTTTCTGATAGCGTTCATGTTTGTGTAGATACCTTCGTGCATTCCAAAGTCATAACGTTTCAAAGCAAGACGTTTCCATTTAGCTAATGAGTGAACAATTTCGATTGTTTCGCCAGGAATACCCTTCATAGTGAAGGAAACAGGTGATTCAACACCATTAAGGTTATCATTCAAACCAGTACCTTTTTCGACCATCATTGGTGCTGATAGACGAGATAGGTTTAATTCTTTACCAAATTCATCTTGAAAAGTTTCACGGATGTATTGGATAGCCTTTTGTGTTTCTTTAACAGATAGTTTTGGATCGTAGTCCTTAGGTATAATCAAGTCCATAATAATTCTCTCCTTAGTTCCTCTAGCGACTTTGGTCGTTTAGGTATTTTCTTTATGAATGCAAAATAAAAAAGTCTTTCATCTCAGTTATTAAATTAATAATAACTGGGACGAAAGACTTTTCGCGGTACCACCCAAGTTGCCTATATAAAAATAGACCACCTCAACAAGAGCACTGACATGCTCCACCGATGGTAACGTACCGGTTAACGTCTGAACTTACTTTGACCGAAGTCATTTGAGCCAGAAACATAAGAAAGTGTTATTCAGAAATTCCATTTACTAATTGGGTTCTCACCATTCCCAACTCACTGTTAGTGTGGAAAAACTTACTCTTCTTTCTTGTCGTTTTTATCTTGTGACACTTATATTAGCATGTTTTTCAAAAAAGTAAATAATAAAATTTGATTTTTATTAATTTTGGCATTATTTATTAAAACGCCTTTAATGTAGAAACTGTGTAAAAAAATTATAAAAATATGTGTCTTAAAGTATTAATTGATATAGTCTTGAGTCTCGATCAGGGTAGGGATATGAAGCATTGAAATCCTTACTTGAGACTTGTTTAAAACCGTTTTTTTCATAGAAATAATGTGAACGAGTTTCATTTTCCGGCGTATCAAGGACGATTCTTTGAAAGGACTTTTGTTTAGCAAAGGTCAATAATTCTTGGTAAAGTTTTGCACCCAAATGATTAGGCTTTCCTCGATAGTCAGGATAAGTAAAGAGTTTCTTTAAAACAGCAGTTTTAGAATCCAAGGGAAGTAGGGCAATACTACCGACCACATGATTATTTTCGAGAGCAATCCAGAAGTCGCCACCTTTTTGTTGATAGTAAGTATCAATTTGAAAAATATCATTCTGTTCATACATCTTGATATTTAATTTGGCTTCGATATTTTGACAGTAATTAATTAGATCAACTAATTCGGCAAGGTATTGGGGATTATTTTGATAAGAGATTATTTGCATGGTGTTCCTCATTTTATAAACGTTTAATAAAAAGTTTTTACTCAAGCTCGGTTACAGTATAAATTTGCCGTCCTCCGCAACAAAGAAAATTGGGCTGGAACGTAGTGGGCACGAATTTGAACCAATTGAAGTTCACAATTGTTTCAAATATCGGCCTTTATCTAAGTGACTTCGTCACTAAGATAAATTTCACTACTGAGCCCATTTTCTTTGTTGCTCCGGACTAGTGTATTGCTTCGTCTATTAATTATTTTTAAATCCAACTATAAAAAATTCAGAGTATTTATTTGATTATATGAAATTAAAAAAGTTGTAACCGAACTTGAGTAAGGACTAATTAAAGTTTACCGACATTTTATCTATATGTATAATTGATAATGTAAATACTAATTATCAAAATATTTGATAATGTATCAATGATGGGAAACCAGTTAGATATGGATTGTAAAAATTTTGATTGAAATGGGGGAAATATCATGGACCAACAAGGTCTTACTGTAGGTACTTTTGAAGCTAGTATAAATAAAAAAAATGTCAATTTGACGGAGAAGAAAATTAATCCATACTATAAAAAAGGATTCAAGATAAAAGAACGTTATTTATTAACTTGGAATCAAAAATTACATTTGAATGATACTGTTAAAATAAAGTTTCATCCAAGTGTAAAAATTGATTTCTTAGAATTTGATGCGGATGAGTATGAACAATACATATGTTATGAAGATCAAAAACATAATTTTATTATGACTATTTGTGTAAAGGTTGGTCATGATACGGAAGATAAAGACTTACTTGAGTATGGTGGATTAGGTGTAGGTGATTGGGGGACAGAGATAGAAGTAGCACTAAAAGATCAGGAAACTTTGGATCAGGTCGCAAAGGGAATAGGCATCGCTTGGACCCAGTATGAAAATCTTAGTGAAGAAAGATATTCGTCATTGTTAGCACATGTTGATTTTGCCAGTGAATGCCAATAATAGATAGGAAAGATGTCATGGAAATTCGCGAATTACAAACATTTAAGGTTATTTATGAAACAAGAAACTTTTCTAAAGCTGCTGAAATATTAGGCTATACGCAGTCGACGGTTTCAATGCAGATAAAGAATTTGGAAAATGAATTAGGAACTAAACTATTTGAATATAAGAATCGGCAAGTGAATGTTACTGCTGCTGCGATGCAATTGTTGCCTTTGATAAATAAAACTTTGGAGAGTTTTTCTGATATTAAAGAATGGAATCAATCTGGTGAAACAGGAGTCTTGAAAATTGCGGCTCCTGAATCGTTGACCATTTCTTTAGTAGCGCCAATGCTGCCTAAGTTTAAAGAACAATTTCCTCAAGTAGAAATTCAATTACAGAATGCGACATGTTTATATAATGAAGAAGCCTTGTTAAATGGGGAAGTCGATGTTGCCTTTATGATGTGGCCTAGTCGTCCTAGTAAAAAATTGATTGATCATGATCTTGGAGAACAGGAAATGGTTTTAGTTAGTTCGCGTAAACAAACTTTTCAACAAATATTAAATGATCAACAGGTTAATTTTATAATCAATGAGCCGGAATGCAGTTATCGTCATCAGTTTGAAACTGCAGTTTGGGAACAACATCAACGTCAATTTAAAACAATAAGTTTACCAAGTATTGCGGCAATTAAAGCTACTGTTGCAAATGGATTAGGTTTTAGTTATCTTCCATTAAATATGGTTCAGTCAGAAGTTGATTGTGGGGAATTATATATTATTAAAACTGATATCGTTAATCATGTTCATGGACATTTGTTAACGAGAAGTTATAAGGATAAATCTATGTTAATATCTAATTTCGTTAATCTATTCAATTAATAAAGGCATATATATTGAACTTTTATAGAAAGTAATAAAATGATTTATTTCCTGAATTCCTTTAAGATTGTATAAAATCGAGAGGGGACAAGGAGATGAAATGGAAAAAGAAGCTATTAATTGGGGCTTTAGTGAATGTTATTTTGATGGTTATAACTTTAAATATTAATCAGGATAATTTTAATAAGGATTCTGACACTCAAAATATAATTTCTAAACTTGTCCCTGATAATTTAACGGTTAAGGCCGAAGTGACACCATACCATCAACCTACATCCGATCCAATAATATTATTATTTATTTGGTTAACATCCGGTTATAATTTACAACCAGAAAATCAATATACGTACGTCAACAACCCTAAAACTATGTATACAGATTCAGGAAGATCAGTGGTGGACGCTCTTTTAGGATTATTGTCAACGCCACATTATACGTGGTATCAATCGACTGATGGAAAAAATTGGACGCAAATGTCGCAAACGACCAAAGAACTTACAGTGACTCCCAGTAAAGTGGGGACGATTTATTATCAACAGATGACCCGCTGGTATGGGTTAATACCAGGATTATTGGATACAATTGTTTATTCCAAAGTAGCATTTGTAACAGCTTTCCCTAGTCCGATTGAGGCAACTTCTTTGGACGTGATAGCTGAAAGTAATTATTTGTATAATAATCAATCCAGTGTAGACACGACTTATGTTGTAGGAACACCAACACCATACAATGCAACTGGAAATATTACCTGGAAAGTAAACGATACTAGTTTAGCAACAGTTGATACTAGAACAGGTTTGGTGACTGCCAATACAACCGGAAAATCTGGAACAGTAAGGGTAACTGGAACTATGACTAATAGCAATGGAACTAGTGTTAGTAATTATGTGGACATAAAAATTGGTGGGGGATTGGATGATCAAACGGTAGATGAGGGTCAAAAAGCAACTTTTGAGGTTCAAGGGAATTTCGGTGAACCGCCAACAAATGTGGTCTGGCATAAAGTCGATGCTGCTAATAAAGACACGGTGGTAACTAATAGCAGTAGCAATAAATTAATATATACAACACCAAATACAGTTTACGCTACTGATAATGGAACCAAGTATTATGCGGTATTGACGATTACTAGTGGTGATAGTACTACTACTGTAACTACCAATAGAGCTAACTTGAGCGTTAGAAAAAATGTTCTACCATCTTTGACGATTAATAATACGATTTTTAATAATAGTTATGATGATCACAATATTAGTAATACGCTTATTAATAATGTTTCAGAGAACGATCAGGTAAGCTATAAAGTAGATTTGAGCGATAGTAATATTAACTCCTCAATGTCAAAAGTGGATATAAGTTTTAAGCTACCGGCTACTTCAATAATTAACAATCTAAAATTAAATGGGCAGGATTTTGCAGATTATAGTTATACTTCAGATAGCAATGGCAAAAGTTCAACTTTGGTTGTGAAGAATATTAATTTTTCTACTATTAAGAAATATTCCTTAGAGGTGAACTCAACTATTGGGGAAAATGATGATCCGTTGTTTTCTACAACAACTACTGTAGTAGGTTATGATGCTAATAATAGTGTAATTGGTAATTATAATGTCGGTGAATTGACTATGAATTTTGCTGCCAACAGTATTAGTATGAAAGCCCAAGATTGGGACTATGGAAGTATCAATTCATATAATTCTAAGATTTTGTTAGATAGAAAAAAGATTGAAAATGATCATTTAGAAGTAACTGATAATCGTCGTGAGAAAAAAGCTCTAAAATTATATTTAGCACAAAGTAATCCGTTTAAGTCAGGTGAAAATGTATTGCCTTCAGAAATGAGATATTACCAAAAAGATGGAGGCTATAGTGTTCTTGATAGTACTGGAACTTTAGTTTCTGAAACTATTGAGGGCCAAACCTTAGGTTCAATAATGTGGTCAGATGATGAGGGACCAAAATTGTTTATTATGGATGGAATTTCTCAGGCTGGTAATTATAGTACAACTTTGGAGTGGTCATTAGTGGAATCAATTTAATTAAAATAAGCGCCTATAAGAGATCTGATATGTGTATCAGGATTTCTTATAGGCGCTTATTTTTACGTTTAAATTTTCTTGAGATCAGTGAATCAATAAGTATATGAAATTAATTAATAGTTTTCCACCATACAAAATAATGATGACACCACAAACTAAATTGATGATACGTAAGATTTTTGCGTTAAATTTATCTTTGAATTTGGAAACAATCAAACTTAAGAGAATAAACCATAATGCGGAAGCAATTCCTACACCTGCAATAAATATCGGATAACTATAAGTAGGTAAGGTAACTTGAAACGCTCCTAACATCATTGAACCGTCGATGATTGCTTGAGGATTGAACCAGATAACGACAAATGCTGATGAAATGGTTTTTAGAAGTGTCATTTCAGTGTCGGTTCCACTAATATCAGTCGTTTGGGATCGTAGTAGATTGATGCCCATATAAATTACAATTAAACTTCCGACCAAAAGAATCACTAATTGTAACCACTCAAATTTTTTCATGATGGCGCCGATACCGAAGAAACAGGCAAAAGCTAAAGTGACATCGAAAAAAGTAATAATAAGAGCGGTTAAAAATGACTTACGTTTTGTTTGCGTTAGAGCAGCGTTGATGACAAATAAATTTGCCAAACCGATTGGAGCATCGTATGCAATTCCCATTGTTAATCCTTGTAGAAAAAATCCCATGATAATAATTCCCCTTTAATAGTCTCAAATTAAACTGAAAGAATTAGTCTTCTGTCAAAAAACGGTACAATCCCAAGTCAACTTCATGTTCCAATCGCAAAACAAATTCAACTAGCTTAGTTGGCTTTCCATCAACATTTTCTTCCATAATATCCTTTGCACTAAGAACACGGGCAGATCCAAGGTAGTAGAAATCTTTACCATCAATTCTGTCATCGTTAGATTTTCGCACGAATAATTGGATCATCCCGAATTCTTTGTGATTGAGAATTTCACTCTCCACTGTGCTAGAAGTGGAACGACCACTTTTGGAGAACAAAGGTAAGGTCGAACGGTCCAAAAAAGTATTTTTATAAACCATCTTATTTTGAATTTTTTCAGTCTTCTTTAATGATATAAAGACAGGGAGAAAACGTCCGTCATCTCGCAATCCGTAACCACCAATATTGATGTAATTGGGCTCATGTTTCCAATTTAACATCTTAATAATATCGGGACGATAATACTTTTCACCAATAGTAAATCTATTGTGATAGGTATCTGGATTCTGAGATATATTCCAAAGATTAGCGTCAAGTGCATCTTCAAAATAGATTTTAAATATCGGTGATTGTAGGAATTGTTGGAATTCAGAAGTGAATTTCCAGCTGTGTTCATCATGGTTGATCAATACCATTTGACCATACTTCTTTTGTTTTACTTTAGAAAAGTAAGTGAAATCTAGTACGGATGCCACGTTATCCAGAGTTTCCCCATCACAGAAAATCTTCTGATCTTTCAGTTCTGATAAAATTTCATCATCGGTCAAGGTTTGCTTATCTAACAGTTGCTTTAATACCCAAGCTTCTACCGGACGTTTAGATACAGTGATTTCTGCAGAAATGAATTTCAAAAATGAGTGCTGTTTCTCTGTAATTGAATTTGAAAAATCATCTTCAAATTTATTTTGCATATCATAAAGGGTCTCAAATTTATCGATTATATCGGGAACGTCAATACTGCCCATTTTGGCAAAATCCAATAGCATTGGCATACGAAGACCAATCTTATCTTTGAGACTTTGATAAGCAGCCTTGAAACGTTTCATATCATTCAAACGAGCCTTTGAGACAGAATCTAGAATTCTCTTGCGAGCGACTTCCTCAAAATGAATCGTTGAAACGCCGGAGATACTGGGACTAATGATTTGTTGGCGAATTTTTTCTTTATTATTAGTGTGCGAACGGTCAAATGCCATGGGAATCATATAATTCTCGTCATAATTACCGATAAAGTCTAAAATCGTAACATATTCTTTATTGGCAAATTTACGTAGACCACGTCCTAATTGTTGTAAAAATATGATGCTGGATTTGGTTGGACGCATCATAACAATTTGATTGAGAATCGGAATATCGACACCTTCATTAAAAATATCAACGGTTATGATATATTGCAGTTCACCCTTAGTTAATCGGTGAACTGCTTTTTCACGTGCCTCAACCGTGTCTTCGGCGGAAACAAATTGTGCCGTGATGCCTTTGTTCGTAAGCTTTGCAGCTAGTTCACGTCCTTCAGCAATTCGACTGACGAAAATCAAACCATGAACGGCATCATTTCTAGGACCATAGTAATTAGTTTTAGCGATTATATAATTGACCCGTTCGTCAGATATCAGGTATTTCAAACTAGTTTTATCATCAATTACTTCGCCGTCCTTTTCGTAATCAGTGACACCAATATAGTGAAAAGGCGTCAGCAGGTCATGATCTAATGAATCTAATAGTGAAATTTCATAAGCTAGATTATAATCAAAGTATTCGTAAACATTGGTTCCATCGGTTCGTTCAGGAGTGGCAGTCATTCCTAGCATAAATTGCGGTTTGTAAAAGTTCATCAACCGTTGATACATGGTCTCTTTTTCGTCAAGATTGTTTTGACCAACTCGATGAGCCTCATCAATAATAATGTAGTCGAAAGCATCGGCACCTAGTTGTTCGCAAATTGATTTTTTAGAAACCATGTTGATTGTGGCAAAAAGATAGCGAGCATTTAAATTCTTTTGATTACCACTAAGAATGCCATAATCACTATCAGGTCCACCTAAAATTTCTTGAAAACTGGACATAGCTTTGCGCAGGATTTGTTCTCGATGGACGACAAATAACAGCCGTTTAGGTTGGAATTGTTGAACATCAAATGCTGCCAAATAAGTTTTTCCAGTTCCAGTTGCCGCAACGACCAATCCTTTTTTAGCATGTTGAACATCTCGGAGATGTTTTAGGGCTTGCAAAGCAGGTTCTTGCATTTGGTTAGGAATAATTTGACCTAGTTTATTAGTTCTCTTCTTTTTGGAAGTTGGGTAGTTTGGCTGCCAATCGCTACGATATTCGTCGATCCACGATTTAGTCAAAGGAGTTGCTTGTTGCCAAAGGTTGTCTAACTCACTTTTGACGTTGCAAACTATTTCGCCACGATCAGTTGAAGTTACCCGTAGATTCCATTCAAAGTTCTTCTTCAAAGCATTCTGAGTTAAATTGGCGCTACCAATTACCAAGCTTTGATAGTCGTCGTGGTTAAAATAGTATGCTTTAGTGTGGAAACCATCTTGGTCTAAAATTCTGACATCAAGATTAGGAATCTGTAGTAGATCCTCAAAAACGCCAGGAT
This sequence comes from Companilactobacillus musae, assembly GCF_003967595.1. Lineage (GTDB taxonomy): Bacteria > Bacillota > Bacilli > Lactobacillales > Lactobacillaceae > Companilactobacillus > Companilactobacillus musae. The sequence continues at coordinate 194,678 of NZ_BIFW01000005.1, forward strand.
TGTTAAAGCCAAGATAGGTTGAAGTGATGAGTTTTCCATGAACACCACGGGTGGCAATGTCAGCAAGCGTGCTCTTGAGATCCAACAGTCCACCCGAAGTGACAAAAGCTACTGCAATCGTAAATGAAGTTGCATTACGCAATTCGTCTTCTAATGTTTCGAGAACCGTGCCGTTTTGATTGGTTACCAACGCTGGTTGATAACGTGATAGTGATTGAATTGAGTTGTCAATAAAACCAAAGTTTATGCCTTGGTTGATTTCGTGATTAATATTCATAAGGTACTTCCGTTGGTAATTGATTTGATGTGATTAGTATAACAGAAGTAAAATCGAGAAAAATCATGGAGATTTTTACAATCTTAATCCATGTTTTTTATTTGAGAAAAATGCTTGATAACAGATTATTGATACGATTTAATAGCAGACTACCTCCTTGAAAAAAATGAATTTTTGAATAAATTCTATATCATATTAATCAGTTTAAGGATTTTTCAGCACAATCAATCGTAAAATTTGAATCGACCTAATTGAATTATTTTTGCCGGTAGTCTAAATAATTTGTGATCTTAGAGTTTTTGAATTTGCTAGCGACTTTCCAGTTTATACACTTTGTATTATTTTGGAATTTAAAGTACTCAACATAGTTCTAGGAGAATCTACTTGAAATTTGTTACTATTTCTGATTATTTCTCACTTAAAAAGTATGACAAAACTGAGCAATATTTTTTTCTTGTTAAAAAATTTAATGTCGAATCATTTTATAGAAAATTAGTTACAGAATTATTTTCATAAATTATTCATGAAGATAGTAGAATTATAAAGTCAGAATTATAAAATCCAAAAAATCGTCAAAAATTTCTAAAGTAAAGATACTATAGAAATTTCTGGCGATTTTAGGAAGTAACAAGATGTGAATAATTTTTTTTAGGGCTGTGAGTACATTCCATTTAATATATTAGAGCAAATCTTTTTTGCTAAAAGTGAAGGTACTGCATTTCCAATTTGCTGAAAAGCAGCAGTTCTAGAATTTTCGAAGAAGTAATTATCTGGGAAGGTTTGAATTCTTGCAGCTTCCCTAACAGTTATGGACCTGTTTTGTTTAACGTCGGGATGAATATAGTAATGACCATCCTTAGCAATGTGAGCAACCACAGTATGTGATTGGCTATTGCCATTAATGGCTTTAAATCTATCTAAGAATATTTGGGTTTTCTTATGAGTTTTTAAACGGGATGGCAAATCTGAATACTTTATATTTTTTCCATCCAATTTTGCCGAAGCAACTATTTTATATATTTCTAAATCAGTTTTGTTATTTGGTCTAGAAATATTTTGGGATAGAGGTGTTGATGTATTTCTAATATGTTTTTTCACAAATTCTACAGGAGCAATATCTGAATAATTATTATTTATTTCTCCGGCAGACATGGTAGGTAAATCTTTGAAAAGCATATTTACTGTTGGCGGAGACGCTTTGAACTTTTGAAAATTTTCAAAAAAATTGAAATCAAAATGTTTCTTATGACCAAAAATGAATAATCGTTGTCTTTTTTGAGGAATACCATATTCAGAAGCATCTATAATCTTATGATCAACAATGTAGGGTGAGGTACTATTGATAGTTTCAAATTCTTTTAAGATTTTTGGTAGCAATTTTTTACCATCTAAATCCCTGAATGATTGAAGCCCTTTTACATTTTCTAAGATAAAGAAGTCCGGGTCGTACTTCTTTAAAAATTTTATATAGTGCTTGTATAAATATATACGAACATCATCGTTTTTCTTCTTTTCATTTTGAGCTCTTCCAATTGTTGAATAAGCTTGACATGGAGGACCTCCAATAATACCCTGTATTTTTTTTTGATCTATTTTTTTATCAATATTTTTAAAAATAATTGGAATAGTTTTATCTGAAATTTCTTCATTTATGGTTCTGTTTAGTATTGAAGAAGGTATATTTTTTAATAAATCTGTAAAACTAATATTATTAGTCAAGTAACTATTATAAATTTGTATTTTTTTATGTTTTTTTAAATAATAATAAGAATCTCTTAGTTGCAAAGTTTTGCAAGCATTCTTATCCATTTCAACATGAGCAATAATATTTGTTTGTGGAGATCTAAAGCCTTCGGTCAATCCTCCTCCACCTGAAAAAAGGTCAATTATGTTTATAGTCATGATTTTACCTCTGAACAATTATACCAGGTATTTGTCTTAAGTGATATTTTTTATGCCAAATTAGATTATTTAGTTTCTCAAAATAATTATTGTTAGAAACAAATAATTCCTTGATTTAAGAATCGGAATTCAAGGTATACTTTAATTAGAAAATGGTCAATAAATGAGGAAACATATATGAATAATAGTAATGAATTAATTTCTACAAATGAACCATTTGGAACTCTTACCAGAAGTGATAAAAAAGATATTGCTCAAATATATTCTGATAGGAATAGCAATCAATTATTTCATAATTATTTGTGCTTTGGAAATGAAAACATAAAAGAGCTATTTTTACAAATATGCCTGATGACAATTGAAGATAATATTTCAGAAAGTGATAATAGGAAGCTATCATCTTTAAAAAAAGGTATGTTTTTAAAAAAAGTTAATGCCTCAGAAAATGAAATACCCTACTTTAAATTTAAGGGACTAACTGAAGACACTGTTCAATTGGAAAAATTATATGAAGATAAAAAGGATAAATACGATGTTTCTTATATGAAAAATAAGGCTGAGCAAATACTAAAACCAATTGAATTATATGAAAATCGTTTACAAAATAGATATAATGCTGCTTCTGTTGAAAATTATCGAAAAAATTTGGCTAGTGTGTTATCAATTAAAATACAGAGCTATTGGAATACAAAAAAGAGTGTGATTCTTGTTCCAAATAAATTAATCAAAAATGTAGTTAAGTTTGAATTTGATTTTCGAGGAAAAAAATATAAATTAGGACAGTTGTGCAATTGTTGGCGCATAGATGATAATGGAGATCTAAATAAGATGCCTTATTCTAATGGTTATGAGTATCCAAGTGTTATTTTAGCCAGTAATTTAGAAGGGATTCAAAATTATTTGTATAGCCAAAAAAATGCTAAAAATGTTTCTGTTTATGTATTAGGTGATAATTGGTATAGAAATAATAATGAATATGAATTTAGAAGTTTAATAGATCTTTGCAAGAATAGATTCAAACTGAATGTAATTTCTAATATGTACTCTAGTTTTGAATCAAAACATTTAGATCTTTTTAATTATGAATCTGTAGTTAAAATTTTTGAAAATAATAAAAATATAACTAAATATGGTCTAAGGGCCATTAGATGTAATGATCAATTAAAACAATTATTAATGGAATTGAGTGAAATAAGTGATTACATCGATTCCAATCCAAGGTATTTGGGCCTATCTGTTCAATTGAAACAAATTGTTGGATTATTATATGGACAAGTAGATAAGAATTCTGATTTTATTAATCGAAAAATTCAAGAGATTGATTATTTGAGTAGTGATTTGAATTTTAAAAATGGTGATAAATTAAATGAAATACTATTAAAGCTTTTAAATAATAGATATGGTAGTCAAGCAAAAAAAGAAATAAAGAAAATCATTTCAAATAATAATAGTAAAATCTTGATGGTAGTGCATGATGATCTCTTGGGAGAAGCGAATAAAGAATATACACAATATAAGAATGTAGATTGCGTTTCAATTAAAAGTAAACCAAGTAATATTTCAAACTATGACAAAATAGTTTTGATTTCACCATATACTAAGGACAGACGGAGATGGATGTATTCAAAACTAAATTGTGAGTTTTGTTTTATAATTCCAGAAATCAACGTGGAATTTTGGAAAAGAGCCTTAAAAAAAGATAAAAGAATAATAACTAAAATTAGTAAAGTAACAGAGAATTCAGACTATTCTGATCAAGAATTGGATAGGATAGAAGAGCTTTTAATGAATATTTCCTTTTATGAAAAAAAGAAAAATAAGAATGAATCTGAATATCATTTAGATAAGATAGATGAGAATTTCTATTCAAGTATAAAAGAATCAGAGCAAATTCATTCGGCGACTTCAGAAGTAGATACATCAAATACAGTTTCTGTCAGTTATAAAGTAAAATTGATTTCTGGTAAAGAAATTCTGGGAACCGAGTACGGTACCATTTACAAAATGGAAAATGATGGAAGATGTAAGAAAGTGTTAATATCCAATTTGTCGGTAAATGATAGAATTCTAGATTTTTCAATACCTTATTCGGATGAAGTATATAGGTTTAAGTTAAAAAGAAAAATGAAAAAGTACAAGAATGAAAGCTTTCATAATATACAGAATATTCAAGACATGGATTTTTACTGGAAACATGAGTTAATTGAATATGTGAAAGAGAGAAATTTATCAACATTTCAAATCAAGGAAACTTTTGATAAATTAGGATATGACAAAAAAACCATTGGCTTTTATAGTGCATGGCTAGATTTGAATAGAATACCGATAGCACCAAGAGAACCCGATTTTATTAAATATATTGGATTATTAATAAATAATGATGAATTATTAAAGAAGTACGAAAATTATTACAAAGCCAGCAAAGAAGTAAGAAGTAAACTTCGGGAAAAAAGAGAAGAAAAAAGAGACATCTTTGAAGGTTACACATTAAAAGAAATACAAGAAAGTAAAGTTAAAAGTTATACAGATAGAGTTAGAAATATAGAGAATCTAACCGACTCTGCTGAAATTGTAGATAGAAATGATGCAAACAGAATTATTTAAATGGGGGGATTAAAGTAGATATGAAGAAGTATGAGAATCAATATCAAATAAGATCTAAATTTAACGATTCGATAAAAAGAAAAATTCTCGGTCCGGGTTCCGAGAATATTAGTTTTTTCGACGATTATGAAATAATAACGGAAAATCCTGAAAGTAGGTATACTACGGGGATACTTTATCCGATGGGGAAAAGCCATGATTTATCTGGCGAAGTTGATAGTGTTGCGTATCCTGATGAAGAATCGACCAATGTGGACAATAGTTTTTTGCCATCGTCTATAGGAATGACTTTCTATTGCTTAATGAAAAATAGTAAGTTAAAAGTTAATATAAATTCATCTTATTACGAAACAGAAAATAATCCAAAACTAAAATTAAATGATGATCAATTTCATTTAATTGAAAATGCAATTAATGATTCTGAAATAAAAAAATATTTTAATTTCGACATAGATGGAAAAACTATTCAGTTTGTGGATGATTTTGTAAATGAAGGAGGAGAAGAAGAAAAAAATAAAAAAATATATGAAATTCTTAATACTAGTTTGAAATCCTTGGGAGTTGACAACTCCAAAACTGAATTAAGTTCAGTTATTGATAGTCTAATTAAAATTTTAAATAATATTCAATATAACAATAAAAAAATGTATTGTAGAATACCTTTAAATGATAGTTTAAATATTGAATTTACTGGAAGTATACTTAGGACTAAAGTTTTTAAGGGAGATCTCAGCGAAAGTACTTCTATGGAATTATTTGCTAAAAGGCAAAAAATAGAGAATCTTAATGGCGAAGTGATTTATGCTGTAACCCTTGTGTTAAGAAATCTTAGTAAAGGAAAAAGAGCAAAATCTTTTTTCCAAACGCAAATTGAGGTACCAAGTCAAGATTGTATTGACTTTAAATCATCAGAAGATATAGATATAAAGCAAATTAGTAAAATGGCTTATGATGATAAAATGAATTTGTTTTTATATAAACGCAAAAAAACCTACGTCTTTGGTAAAGGTATTTCTGCTGAATGGATTATTAGTAATAATAAGATTCAATATGTTAGAACAACTTACCTTCCAAAATATGAAGTATTACCTATGTCATTTGACATTCCCACTTTGAAAGATGACATTCTACAAGCAGACTCTTATATTGAAGGAAATAATGATTCAGATATTTTCAAGAGATTAGAGGCTTTTACGGATGAATATAAAAAATGGATAGATAATATATCAACTATTGAAGTTGACGAAGAATTTGATTCTTTGAAGAATGATAATATAAAAAAATGTATCGAATGTTTTAAGAGAATGAAGTTGTCCATTGAATATTTAAAAAATAATTCTAAGGCTCTTAGAGCTTTTAAATTAGCTAATGAAGCAATGATACTACAGAGAAATAATGATGTGAAAAAAAACGATGCTGAAATGAAGGTAAATTGTTTTAAGAAACACGACTATACATCAATGCGTGAAAATTTTAAGTGGAGGCCCTTTCAATTGGCGTTTATATTAGATTCGTTAGAATCGGTATTAAATGACAAAAGTAAAGATAGAAAAAAATTAAATCTTATTTGGGTAAGTACAGGTGGTGGAAAAACTGAAGCGTATTTATTTGCCATTGCATTAACTATTATATTTAGAAGACTAGCACATCCTAGCAGTTATCATGGAGTGAATGCCATTATGAGATATACGTTGAGACTACTAACGGCTCAACAATTTGAGCGAGCCTCTAAATTGATAGTTTCCTTAGAATTTATGAGAAGACAATACGAAAAATTACAAATAAATGATTTAGGTACAGAGGAAATAAGCATCGGCCTTTGGATAGGACAAAGTACTGAGTACACGTTAAAGGGTGCTAAAAAAACATTAAAAAAAATGATGGATTCAAATTCTGTTTTAAGTGCAAAGAAAAAAAATAAATTTCAAGTACTAAATTGTCCTTGGTGTGGATACAGTTTAATTCCAAAGAAGGAAAATTTGGATTTGTCTAGAGAATGGGGATATTATCCTATAGGAACTAGAAAGCCAAAATATAATCTTTGCTGTGTGAATAAAAATTGTGAATTTTATGGTGCCTATAATCCTCAAAATGGATTACCTGTATTTGTTGTTGATGAAACAGTATATAAAAAGAGACCAAGCTTATTGTTTGGGACTGTAGACAAATTTGCACAAGCACCATTAAAAGAAGAAGTGCAGAATCTTTTTGGATCTGATGATGTCAAAAAGTATAGGAGACCTGATTTGGTAATACAGGATGAATTGCACCTGATTTCTGGACCATTGGGAAGTATTGTTGGATTGTATGAAGCGGGATTTGATTATATTTTTAAGAAAAATTCTAATAACTTAGGGCCAAAATATATTGCGTCTACGGCAACAATCAAAAATGCTGATGATCAAGTTAAAAATATTTTTAATAGAAAAGTAGTGCAATTTCCTCCTTCAGGTATAGATGCTTCGGATAACTTTTTTGTTAAAGAACAATCAAAAGATGAAGCATATGGTAGAAAATACATAGGAGTTATGGCAACAGGTAAAACTCAAGTTACCGCAGAAGTAAGATTAATGTCTGCAATGTTACAAGCATCTAAAGAATTGAACGTTAGTGACGAAGAAAAAGATATTTATTGGACTACGACTGGATATTTCAACAGTATAAGGGAACTTGGAAAAGCAGCAGGACTTATCAGTGATGATGTTAGAGAATATTTGAAGAGACTAGAAAAACAGACGGGGGTAAGTGCACGATATTTATCTTCAGATGGTAGTAAGAATGTAGAGCTAACTTCTAGAGTCGAAAGTAGTGATATTCCAGAAATATTGAAACGACTAAAAAGTAAATATAGTTCTGATATTAAAAGTAATAAATCAATTGATACATTAATTGCCTCTAACATGTTGTCAGTTGGAATTGATATAGATAGATTGAACTCCATGTTTGTTGTGGGACAGCCCAAACTAAATTCTGAATATATTCAGGCCACTAGTCGTGTTGGAAGAAAATCGCTTGGTAATGTATTTACATTATACAATTCAACAAGAAGTAGAGACCGTTCACACTATGAAACATTCCAGTCTTATCATCAAAATCTTTACAAATTTGTTGAGTCAAGTAGTGTGACGCCTTATTCTGCACCAGCTTTAAAAAAAGCTGTGGCTGCAGTAATTGTAATGATGTTACGAAATACGGTAGAAGATCTATCAGGAGATTCTTCTGCTATAGAAGTTAGTGATAAAGAATTACTTGGTATAAAAAATGAAATACTTGAAATAATAAAAAAATCTTCAGATGCAGATTTGTATATAAAAGATGCCGATAAAATAATTTCGAATTTTATAAATAAATGGAAATATCTGCGTGATATAACAAAAGAAAAAGAAGGAAATTTATTTTATTATAAAAATAGTACTGAAACGGCAAAAATGGAAAATAATGATAAAGATAGTATTTTATTAAAATCTTTTGAGGATCATAATGAAATAAATAATTCTGATAAGGTAACTAATGTTATGAATTCCATGAGAAATGTAGAAAATAGCTCTTATTTATCAAAAAATGAATAGCGGGAGCAAAAGATTATGGTAAAAAATGAATTTCAAATTAGACAATCTCAATTAATAACTCCATTTGGAATTGGATCACTTGTAAATGTTAATAATCAATCCTTGATGATTAAGGATTCTCAATTTTGGAATTTTGATAATTGTAAAATATTTCATGATATTAGACTAGAAAAAGTAATGAATTCAAATGGGTTCATTGAACCGCCGGTAATGGATAATGAATCTTATGGCAGTGAATCTTATGTTCCATGTGTTAATTTCCCACAATGGTATTTTTCACCTACTGATCACCAGTTAAAAAGATATCGTGCATGGAAAGAATTGGCGGGAACAGGAAATGAAAATTCATTTAAATATTGGCCATTTAAAAAAAATTCTAAGAGAAGAAGAGTTGAGTTAATACCCGTTAGAATTATATGTGTATGTCCTAAAGGACATGTTCAGGATTTTCCATGGATAGAATGGGTCCATCAGAATGATGATCCTCAGAATGACAACCATGAATTGGAATTATACAGTACTGGGTATAGCGGTGGAATTGATGATTTATCTGTTAAATGTACTACTTGTAATAAAAAAAGAAGTCTTAGAGGTATATTTTCAGATAAATTTAATAAAAAACTGGAACAAATGCATGTTAGCTGTAATGGAAAGTATTTGTGGAAAAAAGATGATATTGGTAGTGAATGCAAAGAGCCATTAACCGCTATATTGAAGAATGCATCTAATTTTTATTTTCCAAATATTTCTGTTTCGGTAAATATTCCTTTCGAGAATGATGAAACAATTGAAATTATAAAAAATGACGAAGATTTCAAAGTAGTAATGGATAAAGTCCATAAAAAAAATCTATCAAAAAGTGAAGCTAGTGAAAAACTAGATATGTTTTTGGAAGATATAGCATCACGAGTTGGAAAATCGAAGGACAAAGTCGTAGATGTAATTTTTGACAATATTCTTAATGAATCTGAAAGTAATGATATTTCTGATCAGATTATGGATTATCGCAGAGCTGAATTTGAAGTCTTATCTGGAAAACGTGATTTTGATAAAGAATCTGGAAGATTAAATATATTAGAATATGACGATCATGATTTAAAAGGTAATGGTTTTGACTATTCTAATATCATTTCAGGGGTCACATTGGTAAAACAACTGGAAGTTGTTAATGTACTACGTAGTTTTAGTAGAATAAGATCAACTGATACTGATTCTATGAAAGAGAACTTAGAAACAACTGGAGATGAAGCTGAAGTAAAAGAAGTTTCTTTAAAGAGAGTTCAAACTGATGGTAAGTACGTTGGCATGAGATTTTTAGGGGAAGGAATATTTATTTCTTTCAAAAAAGAATCTATTAATAAATGGGCAAATAAAGTAAAAAATACGAATATTGGTAAGAATATATATAATAAAAAAGTTAGATTTGAAGATGATAGAAAATATTTGAATCCTTCCTATTACATGATTCATACGTTTTCACATATTCTAATTAAAGAATTAAATAATTCATGTGGATATTCTTCTTCCGCGTTGAAGGAAAGACTCTATTTTTCAGAAAGTGAAGGAGAAGAAATGTATGGAATATTAATATATACTTCTAGTTCGGATTCTGAAGGTACCTTAGGCGGTTTGGTTAAACAAGGTTCGCCAGTGACTAACTCTTGTTGTAATTGAGCAATCATTAATTTTTGGCGGTTACTTTTTTGTGCTTCATAGTCGATCTGCAAGTTATTGAGTAATTCGGATTTTTGTTTGAAATCTGAATTCAACTTATCCAAATCTATTTTAGTTTTATCAACTTGCTTTTTTAAAGTATTTTGGGAGTTTTCAAGTGGAGATAAAGCATCAATCGTAGAATCTCGTTCGAGAATTAAATTATCCTTTTTAGTTTGTAACTCATCTAAGGAAACTACTTTTTGACTTTTCTCATCGATATCTTTTTGAAGTTTATTGATTGCTTCAGTTTCTGATTGAATCGTTTGTTTTAGAGAGTCTAGTTGAGGTTTTAATTGGTTCAAATCAGTTTTGATTTTTTCTACACGTTGAACTTTTGGAATCAGAATAGATAGGTCTTTAGACTGTTGTTGCTGATTTTTAAAGTCATCAGTTTTAGAAGTTAGTTGATTGATTTTTTCTTTAGCTGAATCATATTTTTGCTGTGCTTCAGTCAATTTGTCAGTTGCTACTTGCTGATTTTGTAAGATATCTTTTTGTGAATTGTTAGCTTTATCAAGGTCTCTGACGATATCTTTTAAAGGTTGGGCCCAGTCCAATTCAGCTATATGAATATTTTTAGCGTCTATTTCGTCTGATTTGTCCAAAATTTGAGTTTGATATTTATGTTCATTGGCCGCTAGATCATCAAATTGTTTTTGAATGGTCATGGCCGATTGATATTCTTGATTAGCTTTATCCCAAGAAAAATTAGCTTGAGTCTCCTTGGAATGGGCTGCTTCTGAATTATGTTGACGGTTTTCTAGATGCTGTTCCAAAACTGTTATTTTTTGATCGTCATTGGCTTTGATCAAAGAGTCTTTTTCGTCGTCAGACCAAATTGGGGAAGTATATTGACTATTTAGGGCGGACTCATACTCAGAATTAGTTTGTTTGGCTTTGTCAAAACGAACTTTTAATTTAGCTACGAAGTCAGTGAAAATTTGTGTACCAAAAATCTTCTTTAAGATTTCTTCTTTTTCACTAGTTTCGGATTTCAAAAATTCAGAAAAATCATTTTGAGGTAGTAGAATTATTTTCTTAAATTGCTCAGCGGATAATTTTAATATTTCATCGATGTCACTACCAACATCACGTGGGAGAGTGGCTAAACTTTCAATTTCGACACCATCAACATCATCGACAACTGCTAGTGAAGCGGTTGGTTTACGTTCAACTAGTCCCGTACCACGTACTTTGGCTAGGTATTGACTAGGTGTTCTTTCGACTTTATAGATTTTTCCATTTTGTTCGAAGTAGAAAGTAACTTTAGTTGGTTTATTGTCGGGAGCAAATTGACTACGCATTTCTTTAGCTTCACGATTACCAGTAGTGGTAGAAAAGAGGGCAAAGGTCATGGCGTCAAAAATGGTTGATTTACCAGCACCAGTATCGCCACCAATTAGGAAGATTGGGGATTCTTCAAGTTTACGAAAATCAATTATCGAATGTTCATGTGGTCCAAAATAATTCATTTCTAAATAGACTGGTTTCATTTGTTTTCCCTCTCTACTTCGTTGAAGACGGAATCAACGAGTTTCTTTTGTCTGGATGACAATGGTTTGTTGGTGATTGTTTGGAAGAACTTGCTGACAGTTTCTTCCGGACTTATTTGAGTAATATCGGTTGTTTGAATATTTTGCTCAGAAGTGTTGGCAAGATTTTCGTAATTTAGTTCTATGACAGTACCATAACGTTTTTCCAATTCAGCTCGAGTATTAACACGGGTGTATTGGCTACGGTCAAAATCTTTAACAGTAATAGCAAACCAGGCATCATGTGTTGGTTGTTTTTTATAGAATTCTTCATCACAAAGTGTTTCCCAAGTTTCCTCTAGAACAATTAGATCAGTTTGAGGGGTAAGAGGTTTGAATTCACGATTAATACCATCATTATCGATGGTCACAATATCGACACCTTTACCTTGATTTTTCATGCGAGCTTCTTTGACGTTAAATTTAACAGGACTTCCTGAATAACGCACAGTGTCACTTGGAGAGGCAAAACGAGTATGAATATGTCCCATCATTACATAATCAAAATCTTTGAAATTATCGGTTGTTAAAGTAGCTAGTCCACCGACTTGAGAGGTCGTCTCACTAGTTAATTCGATATCTTCGTCCTTTTTAGCTGAGACAGCAAAGTGAGTAATTAAAATATGTTTTTTGTCAGTCTTAAATTTCTTTACCATATCGGAAACGACTAAATTCATGGCATCACCAATAGAAGTGAGCTTTTTGATACTTTCTTTATCGGATACCCTTTCTTGGTAATAAACTCTAGCATCTAGGGGATCGAAAAATGGCAACATGAAAATTTGTGCATCATCAGTTTCAATTGGTGTAAAAGCTTCTTTTAAAAGGGTATTTAAATAGAAAGATGTATTTTGCATCCACTCACGTCCGTAATTCAAACGGGTAGCACTATCATGATTTCCAGAAATGGCGTAAATAGGAAAATGATTCTCTAAGTTGATTTCTTTAAACATTTCATTCAAAGCTGTAACAGCTTCGGGACTAGGGACGGCTCGATCATAAATATCTCCAGCAATAACAATACCGTCAACTTTTTCATCTTTAGCAATCTGTAGTATTTGTTTAAAAGCGTACTTTTGTTCATCTAAAAGTGAATATCCATTTAGTGTTCGACCGATATGCCAATCGGCGGTGTGTAGTAGTTTCATTAATAATCCCCTCCAGTTGTTTTCATTGTAGCAGAGTGACACGACACTATTTGTCTTTTATTTGATAAAAGCATATCACTTTTTAAGAACATATGTTTGCATAAATAGCAAATAAAAAAGCAAATTCATAATTAGTGAATTTGCTTCAGAGAGATATCAGATTAATTTAAGATTAAGTCCTTAGGAATCTTAACAACAACTTTCTTAATAGGAACAGTTCCATCAAGATTCAAACCAGGTTCGTGAGCATCTTCAGCGAAGAATACACAAACATCGCCAGTTGTTAAATGCATTTTAGTAACTGGTTCGTAGAATTTCTTGTAGAAAAGAGCATCGTTTTCTTTTAACTTGTCTTCATCGAGCGTCAAGTTATCTTTATTAGTTGTTAGATCTAATTCATCACCGGATACAATAAATTGAACATCAATGTATGCTTGATGGCTTTCCCAACGACCTTCTTTTTCGGGCTTTGTGTCATAACTTTGAACAAGTGCGAATACACCGTCGTCTAGGTCATATTTGCCATTTTCTTTATTGATAAGATCCTTATCATCTAAGAAGTCTAGGACCATTTTAAAGGTCTTATTCTTTTTCATAAGTGATGCAGTTACGTCTTTAAGATTTGTATAGATCATGAATGCTTTCCCCCTTAATGTATAAGGATATCTTAGCACTAAATGTAAGGGCTTACAAAGATATTTGGGGATTATTTAGTCATTTTAACTAAATAATTGATTGTGAAATTAATCATTTCTAAATAGGAAAATTTTGATGCGAAATGAAGGTAAATTATGTGTTATTGAAGGATGTCGTCCTCCACAACAAGAAAATTTGGCTGGAACGTAGTGGGCACGAATTTGAACCATTCCTACGAAATGTTTCAAATCTCGGCCTTCTACTAAATCCGCAAAGTACGCGAATTAAGTAGAATTTCACTACTGAGCCAATTTTCTTGTTGCTCCGGACTGGTGATATCTTGCTAATTAATAATTTTTAAAGCTGAATACAAAAAAGAACAGTATCCATTAAGCGGCATTCAGGTAGACAAATGCCTGAAGTCCTTAATAGAGCTGTTCTTCTTTGTCTGAAAATCAAAAAATCTATATTTGATTGTATCAAACTAAAAAATTAGTCGTTCAAATTGTAACGAAGTTTCATATGTTCAGAACCCATAGTTACCATATCACCAAGTAATTTAGTTTGAAGTTCGAAGGCAGTATCAGCTAGTTTTTCATTGGCTTCTTCCAAGTACTTCTTAACTTTCTTTTGATCCTTAATGGCAGCGTCAGTTTCGTTTTGAATCTTACGATATGCACTCATGGCGTCTAGTTCATAGTCATTTCTCATATCAACGTATAGGTCGTAGTCAGTATCGCCGAGTAAAGCGGTTGTACAACTTAACCAGTACATATTATTCATATCGAATTTGCCAGTAGCATTTTTGTATTGAGCGGGTGTGTCTTTGACATTAGTGTAGAAAGGCACAACGGTATTAAAGGTATTGGCACCATAAGCTAACCAATGGATTCCGGCAATTTCATCGGGAACGTTATTTCTGATTTGAAGAATATGAACGTTATGATTTCTGTTGATACCAATTGGGCGGAAGAGTTTCTTTTCAGCTTCGGTACCATTTCCATAAACGTCATACTTAGTATTCTCAAAGTGAGAACTCAAAACAAATTTAACATCTTCAACTGAGATTTTACGGTTGGCGTGACAAATGAATGGTAGATCTTGTTCCATTGGATCATCAGTTGTGTCGTCAGGGCTGAAGAACTTTTGACCATACCAAGTACGAGGATTGTTGTAAACAGTATCTTTAATGGATGAACTACCGAAGATATGTCTCAAATTGTACTTGTCAAAATCAGGATTCAAATTATTGTTTTCAATCATGGCTTTTAAATCAGCTGAACAAAGAGTGTCATCTGAATCAAAATCGAAGTCATCAATGTTCATACGGTTAGGTGCGACAACATAAGCATCGTCAGGAATGCGAACGGCAGCCCAGTGATGTCCGCCGATTGTTTCCAACCACCAAACTTCATTATGATCGGCAAAAGAAATACCATTTGGTTCGTAAGTACCATATTTTTCTAATAAAGCGCCGAGACGTTTTACACCTTCACGGGCAGTTTTAGCATAGGGAAGAACGACAGTAACTAAATCTTCCTCACCAAGTCCGTTTTCAACAAATGGATCTAAGCCGAGAACACGAGAATTAGTTGTAATAGTTTCTGTAGCAGACATTGCAACATTTTCACTGTTGATTCCGGCAGCAGGCCAGATTCCGTTAGTCAAAATTGAGTTAGGCATTGATGTGTAACGTAGAGCCTTGTCAGGTAGGTCAACTTTCACCTTGCTAATAACTGAAGTATAAGTCTTTGGTTGATCTTCTGGGTTAACGACTACAAAACGTTGAGGGTCAAGGGCTTCGTGACCATCATCATTTCTTGAAATCATAGTTGAACCATCAATTGAAGCCTTTTTACCAACTAGAATTGAGGTACATGAACCTTTAATGCGTTTTTCCATTATTATAGAACTCCTTTGTAATCTCTAATGGTTTAATTATATCTGTTCTAATTAAGTTAGCCAAATTGTAAACAACAAAAAAATATTTTAAAAAAAGTAATTGACCTAGACCACACTCTAAGTATTATTCTTTAGTCGTTGAGAAATAAGAAAGGAATTTGATATTTATGAAACAACTAAATATTGGTAATACAAACTGGACTGCATCTGCAGTTGCACTTGGTATCATGCGTATGGAAGCTTTATCAACAAAAGATGCTGCTAAAGCCCTTGAAGCTGCTGTTGATACTGGAATAAATTATATCGACTCAGCCGACATTTATGGTATGGGTAACTCCGAAAAAGTATTCGGTGAAGCAATGAAGGAAGCAAACATCTCACGTGATGATGTTTATATCCAATCAAAGGGTGGAATCGTCTTTGATCCAGCCAGAAGTCATGGAAGTTTTGTTTTTGGCAAACGCTATGACTTTTCAAAGAAGCACATCATTGAAGCAGTTGATGGAATTCTTGATCGTATGCAAATTGATTATTTGGATTCATTCCTCTTGCATCGTCCAGATCCATTGATGGAACCAGAAGAAGTTGCAGCAGCTTTTGATGAATTACAAAAAGATGGTAAGGTCAGACACTTCGGTGTTTCAAACTTTAATCCACAACAATTTCAATTGATTCAAGAAGCAATTGACCAAAAACTTTTGATCAATCAACTTCAATTCAGTATTGCTCATACTGGCATGATCGATTACGGCATGCACACTAATATGACTGATGCACGTTCAATTAATCATGATGGTGGATTACTAGAATTTTCTAGACGTATGGGTACAACTATTCAAGCTTGGTCACCATTCCAATATGGTATGTTTGAAGGAACTTTCATTGGCAGTGATAAGTTCCCAGAATTAAATCAAAAATTACAAGAATTGGCTGATAAATATGGCGTAAGCAAGAACGCTATTGCAACAGCTTGGATTTTGAGACATCCTGCAAATATTCAAGTAATTATTGGAACAATGAATCCAGAACATATCGTTGATAGTGCCAAAGGTGCTGATGTCGAATTGACTAAGCAAGAATGGTATGACGTATACTTTGCAGCAGGCAACGATTTGCCATAAAGAATCAGAGAACTATATATGACTCATTTAGAAACAAACTCTTTAAACACACACCTATAAAATAAAACTGCCTTAATCATCGACAAAGCCGAGATCAAGGCAGTTGACAAAATCTATATTCCGAAAAGAAATAAGCAGGTTGATTTTGCGGCCAACCGTACAACTTATTTCACCATACTCCTTATAAAAAAAAGGGTCCCTTTAACTCAACTCTAGTTAAAGGGACCCTTTTGTGTTTTATTTTGGTAAATTAATTTGGGCATCTTTGATAGCAGTTAAATATTTTTCTAAAAGTACGTTTCGTACGTGGTATTGAGCTCCTGGTTTAGTATATGCAGCAACTTGAAGTACTAGTGTTCCATCATTTTGATTTGAAAATCCTACTATATAGGGTCTTTTAGTGATTTGTAGTTTAGTTAGATCAATATTTTTATTGATATCACTGATGATTCTGGTGATGTCATCAAAAGGAGCATCACTAGCAATGGGGATTTCCATCAAGGCTTGCATATTATTACGTGATTTGTTGCTAACGACGGTGATATTACGATTAGGAATGTAATTAAGAGTTCCATCGATACTTTGAATTTGAGTTGTTCGAATACCAACATAAGTAACTTGGCCTTCAATACCATTGACGCTGATCATGTCACCAACGCTGATTTGTTGCTCCAGCAAAATGAAAAAGCCGTTGACCATATCGGAAACAAAACCTTGAGCTCCAAGACCAATTGCCAAACTGAAAATTCCGGCACCGGCTATTAATGTTCCGACGGGAATACCGATAGCTGAAAGAATGGCATAGATCCAAAAGAACATTAGAATGTATTTGAAAATATTGAGTACCAACGTATAAATGGTATCTAGTTTTTTAGGAGAGATGGTAGCCTTGGTACCACGCAAACCAGTTTTGAAAATATGACGGATGATTTTTTTACCGATCCAGTTGATCAATAAAAGAACCACGGTTAATAAAATTAATTGGAAAACGACTGAAGCAACGTGCTGTAAGACGGATTCCCAATCAACCTTTAAAAATATATTTTTAATTAAGGTGTTAAAGTTCAGAGATGATTTCAAAATAACAATTCCTTTCAAAATTAGCGCTGAAACAATATTATCACAAAATGAAAAGGGATAATTAAATGGTAAAGGGTTCTTACTAGAAGCTATTTGCAGTGTAGACTTGTCGTCCTCCGCAACAAAGAAAATTGGGGCTGGAACGTAGTGGGCACGACTTGAAGCCTTTTGGCTTTGCCAAAAGGCTTCAAGCTCGACCTTCTACTAACCTCACTTTGTGAGCTAAGTAGAATTTCACTACTGAGCCCATTTTCTTTGTTACTCCGGACTAGTGTGTTATTTTTTATTAGTTATTTTTAAATCTGAGCAATGAAAAAGAACAGTATCCATTTAAATATTCAAGGCATGTAGATGTACCTGAATTCTTAAGATACTGCTCAATTTTTTAGCATATAATTTTTATTTGACTAGTTATCTCTTTTATTATTGCATGTAACTTTTAGGAACAAAATCTTCTACGGCAACGTATAAACGGTCGGATAGATTTTTGTATAAATCATGTTCACCTGTTAGTAATGTGAAGTTTAGATTGTCGCACGATTCGATTAATTTAATTGCGGCAGCAATTTTTAAATCGTCATGAGAATAGTCAATGTCGCTTTTACCAGTAATAGTAATGTCTAATTCGGGAGTGTCTTTTCCCAAAGTGTAGTCTTGAATGTTTTCTGTAATCAATTTTAAATCACCTCAAATTTGAATGAACTCATAAACTAACATATTTTTATATATAATGATATATAAAAAGACAAACTGTCTAGTGAAACAAAGAAGAAGTATCCAATCCTTTAAATGGCAAACGTTTGGCTTATGAATTAAATATGGTAAAGTAAGTTTACTTATACAAGAAGGGGAATACAAAATGACTTATCCACAATTAGATTTAGAAAATGCTACGGGTAGTGTAGCTACTATTAAAACCAATCATGGTGAAATTAAAATTCAATTATTCGATGAATTAGTTCCTAAAACAATTAAGAACTTTATCGGCTTAGCTGAAAAAGGATACTATAATGGGGTTATTTTTCACCGTGTAATTCCTGATTTTATGATTCAAGGTGGCGATCCTACTGGAACAGGTATGGGTGGCGAAAGTATTTATGGCGATAGTTTTGAAGATGAATTTACTGACCAACTATTTAATTTGGATGGTGCTTTATCAATGGCCAATGCTGGTCCTAATACTAATGGTAGTCAATTCTTCATCGTTTCTAATCAGAATATGCCTAAGCGTATGATCAAGGAAATGGCTGGAGCAGGCTATCCAGAAGAAATTATTGCTGCCTATAAGAACGGTGGTACTCCTTGGTTGGATCATCGTCATACCGTATTTGGTCAAGTAATAGATGGGATGGACGTTGTTCGTGAAATTGCTCGTGTTAAGCGAGATGGCAATGATAAGCCTAAAGAAGACGTAATTATGGAAAGTGTTGAAATTAGTAAGTAAAATAAAACGTGAGTTACTTCAAAATTAGAAGCAACTCACGTTTTTTATATCAAGGAGGGAAACGAATGAAAGGTATCAAAGAATTCTTTATTTTGACACAGATCTATTCAGTTGTAACTTCAGCAATGCCTGCTTTATTAGGGATGATGTTTGTTGGATTGTACTATAAGCAGTTTGACCTTGGATTAAGTATTTTGCTTTTTGTAGCAGTTGTCTTATTTCATTTGGCAGTCAATGTTCATAATCAGTATGTTGATTATAACAAGTATAAGAGTCAGCCTGATGTTTTCAAAAATAGTGTTAATAATACTTTGAAGGTCAATCAGATTGCTCCTGTAAAGGCAGTTCGATTGACGATTGTTTTAACATTGATTTCTGCTTTGATTGGCTTGTATTTAGTTTTTAAAACTGGAATTTTTGTTCTTATTGTTGGTATTATTAGTTTTTTAATTGGTTATTTATATTCTGGTGGTTTTAAGTCAATTTCTTATAGTCCATTTGGAGAATTGGTTTCAGGATTAACAATGGGTTACAACATAACGTTATTGTCTGTTTATGTTAATTTGGAAAATACTCCAGCATTTGAATGGAACTTTATTTTGAAAACAGCGTTAGTTTCGTTAGTAGCTGTTTTTGCTATTAGTAATATTATGTTAGCTAATAATATTTCTGATGAAAAAGAGGATCTAAAAGTTGGGCGAAAGACATTGGTGGCATATATAGGTCGTCAAAAATCTTTATTAGTTTGGATAATTAGTTACGCTCTGGGATATTTAGCAGTGATACTATCTGTCTTATTAGGATACTTGCCAGTTTATTCCCTATTGATCTTAGTTGTGACATTGCCTTTAGTGGTTATTAATAGTATTAAATTTATTAAGAAACCTAGTAAGGTATTAACTTTTGTTAATTCAGTTAAGAATGCACAGATTTTATTAGTTTCGGTAATTATTGGTGGAATTATTAGTTTGATTTAAAAATGATTCAGTAATCTCTTGATAGATATTTTTGAAATACGAATTTTTGAGAAAGACTAAATTGATAGGGTGTTCTATTTCAAAGCCCTTGAGATTTAGTTTTTTTAATTGTCCAGAATTTATTTCAGGTTTAATCAGGGATTCGTACATAAAACTAATACCAGAGTTTTGTTTGAGCAATTCAATAATAGTAGAAGGACTAGCAATTTCAGTTACATTTTTGAAATCGTTGAAATTATAGTTTTGAGTAGCCAACCAATTTTCAAAGATATTCCGTGTTCCAGAGCCGACTTCACGAATTAACAAGGGTTGATTGAAAAGATCTTCAATGGAATTGATAACTAGATCGTCATGAGAAACACAAATGAATTTTTCTT
Organism: Companilactobacillus musae; assembly: GCF_003967595.1. Lineage (GTDB taxonomy): Bacteria > Bacillota > Bacilli > Lactobacillales > Lactobacillaceae > Companilactobacillus > Companilactobacillus musae. The sequence goes on from NZ_BIFW01000005.1 coordinate 214,963, forward strand.
TTTTCACAAAAAAGGAATCAAATTCTTCTTTATTGAAATTGCCTTCAACTAAACCAAAATCAACTTTACCATCACGAATTTCCTGAAGAATGTGTTGAGTATTGTTGATTTTGGTTGTAGATATTTTTGTTCGAGTAGAAAGATGATGAATAAATTGCGGTAGTAAGGTTGAACTTAATGAAAGGGTACAACCCATTTTGAAGTTATCAGTATTGTTTTGCAGTGAACGGATGACTTTAGTGCTTTCAAGTTCAACCTGTTTGGCAAATTTAACTAATTCATTACCAGCCGTGGTCAATCGGATATGACCGTGTTCACGAATGACCAATTTGAGTTGTAATTCATTCTCTAGAGAACTGACTTGTTGAGAAACTGCAGGTTGAGTTATAAAAAGTTGGTTAGCAGTTTGAGTAAAAGATGAAGTTTTAGAAAGAACAATCAAGGTATCGTAACGTTTATCAAGCATGGCACACTCCTATATAAATTTTACTTATATATATCAAATAAATACTAATTTTTACTTATGATAATTCTATATTATCATCTAGTTCATGGAGGAATTAGTATGTATTCAAAATTTTTCGAGCGTAGTTTCTATTATGCTTTTGCAATGACGCTACTTTGCTCAATTATTGGAAGTTTCTTAGGGGGCCTTCCATACTTAACTATTATTGGAGCTTTAGTAATATCATTGATTCTGGGGATGCTATTTCAAATGTATCGACCAGCTATTGATCAAGCTAAAGTAGGTATTGGATTTATTTCCAATAAGTTTTTACGTTTAGGAATTATTTTATTAGGATTTAAACTTAATTTGATTGATTTAGCTCATGCAGGAGTTAAAACGATTTTGTTTGCGGTTTGTATTGTTACTGGAGTTATTATCTTAACTTATAATCTGGCTAGAAAATTAGGTGTTAATAAGAGATTAGCTATTTTAACTGCCAGTGGAACGGGAATTTGCGGAGCTGCGGCAGTAATGGGTATCTCACCACAAATCAAAGTTTCTAAGGAAGATGAAGCAGCTAAACATAATGAAGAAGTTTTAGCAGTAGCAATAGTCGCTATTCTAGGAACTGTCTTTACATTGATAGAGATTGCAATCAAACCACTATTGCATATGTCATCAATGCAGTTTGGAGTTATGGCAGGCGGATCATTACATGAAATTGCTCATGCGATTGCAACAGGTGGTGCTGGTGGATCGGTCAGTTTAAGTGCGGCTATCATAACTAAGTTATCGCGTGTACTTCTTTTAGCCCCAGCTGCTTTGATTATTGGTATTTGGTACCAACATCAAGAAAAGATCGAGGGTGGGGAAAAAGAAAAATTACCGATTCCTTGGTTCATGGCAGGGTTCTTACTAGCAAGTGTGATTGGAACATTCGTACCTATGCCTAGTGGTATTCTAGATTTACTAGTTAAACTAGCGTATTTAGTATTAGGGATGGCAATGGCTGCCTTAGGGATGAGTGTAAATTTCAAGGCTTTTCTAAGTAGTGGACGTAATGCAGTAATTGCTGCATTGTCTTCCTCGGTAGTATTATTGATTTTCACTATTATAGTAAGTAAGACTTTCTTTTAATATAAAGATATCTATTGTTTCTTGATAACAATGGGTATCTTTTTGTTTTTACAAGATGTCATGATGATTGAAAAGATCAAAAAGGGTGGTATAGTAATAGCCATAAAGATATGGGTGATTTTAGCCGTAGCTAATTTTTTAGACAACTAATAGGAAGAAACTTTTGCCAAAATAGTTAAGTTAATTAATTTGAAAAAAATATAAAAAAAGACTTGCATCGACTTATCTTTAACGGTAATATATTACCTGTTGTCACGACAGATGTAACAACGTCAACGGTTTGAAGATTTCTTCTTTCCAAGACGCTTCAAATTATTTTAAAAAAGTTCTTGACTTGATCTTGTAACTTCGGTAAGATAATTAAGTTGTCTGTTAGACATCACCTAACTTTTTATCATTTACTTGATATCTTGTTAGTAAAATTATTTTAAAAAGTTCTTGACATGTTATTGTCAGCTTGATAAAATAATTAAGTCGCTGATGAGCGTAAGCGCTTAATCAGCTGGTAGACCTTTGAAAACTGAACAAAGTTTTAACACTAAATTGTGTAGGCCAACATTTATTTGTT
>NZ_BIFW01000006.1 GCF_003967595.1 Companilactobacillus musae
CCGAGCTTGGAGACAATTGCGAATTTCAATTGGCTTCAAGTCGTGTCCACCACGTTCCAGTGGCTCACAGATTTTTTTACGGACGACGCTATCTATTATTTACCCAATGCTTTAACAATCTCTGGCTCAATCTTTTCTGGCTTTGTTATTGGTGCAAAGCGTTCAATCACCTGACCATCGCGCCCAACCAAAAATTTAGTAAAATTCCATTTGATTCGACCATGACCGACTGAATCTTTCAAATAAGTAAACAATGGATCTTCATTTTCTCCATTGACGCTAACACGTTTAGTCATTGGGAAAGTCACTCCATAATGCATCTGACAATAATCACTAGTTTCTTTATCATCATCTAATTCTTGATGGAATTGATTGGAAGGTAAACCTAAGACTTCAAAGCCTTGATCGTGATATTTCTTATAAAGTTCTTCAAGACCATTTAATTGTGGAGCAAATCCGCATTTACTGGCAGTATTAACAAACAAAACAACTTTGCCTTGGTAATCTTTGAAATCAATTGTAAAACCATTCATTTCTGTTTCTGAGAAATCATATATCGTTGCCATTCCAAATCAATCCTTTCTAATCTTGTTGTCTTAAATAACCATCACGCATTTCGTAAACATGATCGGTGGCAGATAACAAACGTGTATCGTGAGTTATCATGATAACAGCCTTTTGAGAATTGTGAGCAATTTGAGCCAATAATTCTACTACTTGTTCAGCACGCTTAGAATCCAAACTAGCTGTGGGTTCATCCGCCAAGATAATATCTGGATTATTATACAAAGCTCGTGCGATAGCAGCCCTTTGTCTTTCACCACCAGATAGATTATTAGGATATTTATCAGCTACATCTTTTAAATCCAATATATCTAATAATTCTTTAGGATTTATTTTTTTCCTACGTGAATGCGAAAATTTATTAACTAATTTAAATTGTTCATTCACTGTCAAAAAAGGAATCAAATTGGATGCTTGCAATACGAAACCGAACTTATTAAAACGCAAATCAGTTTTTTCACTATCAGACATCTTTGTAACATCTTGTCCATTGACAAGTATTTGCCCTTGAGTTGGCGATTGCAATAATCCCAAAATTGTTAAGAAAGTAGTTTTTCCGGAGCCAGAAGGTCCTGTTAAACCAATAAACTCTCCTCTATCCAAAACAAAATCGGTTGGATGTAAGGCTTCGAACAAGGTACGTCCAGAACCATATTGTCTATTCACATTATTCATTTCAACTAAATGCATAATCATTCCCCCTCAATTGCGGATAATGGGTCAATTTTTACTACTCGTCTAATGGATATTAATCCACCCATTAAAGCCATAACAACAATTGCCAAGGTCAATACGCCGTATGCTAACCAATTACTATAAAACGGTACCGTCTTGGGTAAGAATAGTTGCGTTGCTGCTATCAGAACTAGTGCCAAAACAGATCCTAAAATCGTTAGAATAAATATTTGATAAAATAGTGATTCTACAATTCTACCAGTCCTAATACCTTGCGCCCGCATAACACCATACAAACTTATCTTTTGAATCGTAATGATATACATGAAAATGCTTATGATCAAGAAAGTAATAATAATCATCGCCACAATCATAAAGCTAAAGACTAAGACTTGGGCATTGTATCCTGGAATATGATTTATTAAATCTTTAATAGATATTTGAGTTAAACCAGCCTTCTTGATTTTCTGATTATTTTTAACAACTAAACCACTAATATTTTCAACTTTATCCGACCCATATTTTAAAGTCCGAAAAACGTCCATATTAGTGAAAATAACCGGTACGGCGAAGAAACTATTATTCTTAGTAATTCCTACAACCTTAAAATAATTAGAGCTACCATTGATCTTCACCCGGGAATTCATCTTAAATGAATCATTCTCCAAGGAATTATCAATAACAACTTCTTTGTTATTTTTAGGTAAACGCCCTTCAATCAATTTAGGACTTATGAAACTATTCCAATCAACACCAAAAATATTAGTATTGATCTTCTTATCTGAATCTTTCAGCTGCGATACCACAGTCATCTGACCCAGCTCAGCAATATTTTTATCATCCGTATAGGATTGATATTTTTCTTTAGGAATCGTTGAAACCGTCAAACTCTTGTTAGAATAACTAGAAATTACCGCTGACTTTGCCTGCCATTGATCAACAGCCGTTCTGTTCTCTCGAGCCAAGCCGACAGCCAAGCTAGTTAAGAAAAAAACCAAATAACTAATTAAAAAAACCGTAAATACCACTAATAAATATCTTGTTTTATTATGCAGGATCTCTTTAATCGCTAAAAACATAATTCCACCTACACTTTCATCCAATTACCCCTATTCATAATATATTAATCAAGTGATAACTAAACTAAATTAATTTAATATATCTAAAATACCACCTTAAAGAGATTCCAACAATTTATTGAGCCTAAAAAATAATCTATCTTTTTGCTTAATTTAAATTATTTATATATAAATTTCCCTATTTAAAGGGGGACTTAATTATATATGTTGTTTTATTATGAATAAATAAAATAATAAGGCTGTATGATAAACCATCTGTTCAAATCAGAGAGCTTATTACATAACCTTATTTTTATATATCAGTAACTTTAATACCGGCTTGCTTCAAAATTTTACTTTCGATACCATGTTCAAGTTCCTTATCATGATGAATCGGAACCGGCAGCGTCACATTCGTAGTGGGATTATACATTTTCAAATGTGATCCATTTTGAGATTTTTTTACAAAACCATGTTGTCGTAATATCTTTACAATCTTTTGGGGTTTCATTGCCATATTTGTTACCCCCTCTCATATCTTCCATTGTACACAATAAAATAGTTTATGAGAAAGATTCGGCATACAAAAAACCTTAATTCATTACTTTCAATACATCAAGAATTTTTCCTGTATATTTTGGTTTTGAATTAGGGCTAATTTATTATTTATTTTACATCGGAAGCTAATACATATTCGTTAGTTGCGACACGATACATTTTTTGACCATTAACATTAGATATACGATCAACTTTTAAAGCAATATTATTGGCAAACTCACCAAGAACGTTGTTTTTTTCATCATAAAATTTTGTTCCTTGATTAACATTAATAACAGTTACATCAGATTGATAAAGATTTCCTTCGTCTGCTTTTACCCATTCATCAGTTGCGACACGATAGTATTTTTCACCGTTAATCACAGCAACCTGATCAACATACCAATCAGTTTCAGCAGCTAATCCACGATTCGTCACTAACTTATCATTACTGTGATAAAGTCTCTTATAAGAACCTTTGTAAACTCTCAAATAGTCGACGACTTTTTTATACTGGTAAGCATCATTGGCTTTGATCCATTTACCATCAGCAATCTGATAGTATGTTTGGCCATCTTTGGTCATCTTCTTGGTAACTTTGTAAGTCTTATTACTATCTACTGTTTCATTAAGTATGTTAGCACTGTTGTTGTAAACGTCGGCTTGTGTGTTGGTTGCAATATTTATTTCAGTATTAGAAACTACCGGATTATCACTATTATTGTGATTACTACCACTACTTTTCTTAGTATACGTTACTTTCTCATTAGTAGTAATTGTCCCATCTCTATTAACAGTCGCTGTGACAGTCTTTTTATTGGCTGTATAACCAGACACTGCCGGTACAGTAACGGTAACGTTGTCTCCAAATTCTCCGCTGGCACTTACTGTAGGTACTAGTTTTGAATCTAGATTTGAAGGAATTGTAACATCGTATGTGTATTTTTGAGGGTTAGTGTACTCATAGCTATAAGTAAAGTCGATTGTTCCACCACTATGATCATTAATAGGAGTATTCCACAAACGATTATCTAAATTAGAAAAATAATTTATAATTTCTTCCCTGTTTCTAAAAGAAGCATCAGAAATGTCGGTATTTGAAATATTAGCTTCATCTTTACTAGAAATACTGTATTTTTTAATTTTCAAATCTGCATTCTCTGGGAATACAGTACCTAGTTCACCATCTCCACTAATATCATCAGTTAGAGATCTTAGTGTATCATTGGGTTGAATTACATATTTAGATTCTACAGATTTATACTTTTTTCCAGTCGCATCAGTAACATTACGCATAACTGATACATTAATGGGTTTAAGCTTTCCAACATATACTGTTAGTTCATCTGTTGAACTATCTGCATTATAAAAGCCTTTTTTAAAGATATATGGAGATTCGGAATCTTGATATTTAGAATCAAAATCATCTACCAGATTAGAAAAGTCCATTAAACGTCCTTTTCCCTCTACTCCTTTAGAACCTATCGTAATTTCTTTAGTGTTATTTTCAGTATCACCAAGATTCTTTCCAGTGTCACTATCTACGTAGTGTATTACCTTAGGAGTGAAAGCACTCAGATAAACATATAATTTATCTTCCTTATCACTGTAATCTGACCATAATCTTGAGGTCGATGGATCATAAAAATAATCAAGCTTAATATCGGGAACAGAATATTTTAAACCTTCACTATTTTGATTTATAACAGCGGGTACCTCCATGGCACCAATATTTATACTTTTATTACCTATTGGATTATCATTTTCATCATAGTCTTGATACCAACCTCCATTAATTTTAACCATATATGGAAGTTCTTTAACGTTATTTCTAGAAAAATCATTCTTCAGCGTTACTATATTATCATCCAAAAGTTCATAGACTGGAAGTGGACCAGTTAACTCATCACCCCCATTAACTGTATCAACGAAGGTCTGTTTCTCATCATCAGCTTTAACATTCAATTGTTGAAAAGAAAATAAAGATACCATTCCAGCAAAAATTAAAACCAAATAAAATATTTTTTTGAATTTTTTCAACTTTGCTCCCCCTAAACATAAAATAAATACTCTTTAAATTAAATAATAACAATTATATTGAAATCTCTTTATTATTTATAATAACGCTTACTGCAAACAAAAAGAACAGTCAAAAATTGACTGTTCTTTTTCTAATCCATTTTACTTTTGATGTCTTTCACTTCTAGTTCTGGCATTATGAGTTAATTCTTCTGATTTCTTTTCCAAATCAACATTAAAGAATCCTACTGCACCAGCTATTAGGGCAACAGCATTTCCTAACAAATAAATCCAACCACCCATAGCGAAAGATAAAATTGCTCCAGTATCTTCACCTACGGAATCGGCGACCTGCCCTTTTAAAACAAAGACAAATATCAAAGTAATAGCAGGCAATAATATTTTGATAATTTTATCGTATTTTTTCAAAGCATCAACATAGTTAGTAATCAAAACAATTATTGGCAAAGCTATCAATAAAGTCCCCAACATATAATTACTGTTAAAAATTATCTTATATCCAGGATATGTATATGAAGTAGCATAGGCCCCACCATTATCCTTATAGAAAGCTCCCAAAAAGAGCGCTACTACCATAATCAATGAACCTATAACATCTAAATTATCGAATATTTTTTTCTTCGTTTGTGCATCCATTTCAATCATTCTCCCTAAGTAAAATTTCCCCAACTAACTTTCAATATGCTTCTTGATCCATCGCGGTGAAAACCCATATATATTGGAAAGCTCTCGAACATCTCTTTTATCAGGCCCATCATTCAAAAACTTTTCCAATTTCACACGGTCATATAACTTCATCGGCAGTTGTAATTGCGTACCACGAAATTGGTCATAGACCTTGAGCATATTGTCTTCACCAAGCAAGTCCCAAAGCGCCTTGTATGATGGATGCAACACATCATAATTCACGTGCTCGGTCATCTTTCTTACCTCCTCTCCTCCAATGTCTTGTTCATTACTAAATTAGCAAATAACGCCCGACACTGAAAGCAAGCGCCACAGTAAGAGTTTGATGTCGCTGGAAGTAAATTTTTATTGTTTGAAGTAATGAAAATGACAGATTTTAGAGTAAAAAAATAAGACCACACTTTTGATGTGATCTTGAATTATATTTCTAATTTGTTTTTCAGCGCTTCAGTCAAAATTGCCGAGAAATTTAACTTCTTCTTTTTTCCTAAAACCACTAAATACTCTGGAACAGTCACGTTCTTACGAACCGTTTTAGGATTGTTGCGACGATATTCTTCCATGTCGATATAAACGACTGTCTTAATATCATTCTCTTTTGTTGAAATATCTTCTAACTTAGTTGCTTCAGGATAATCAGTTTTATCTTCAAGCATGATTCCAATTGCATCTTGAGCCATTAATAACGCATCTTTTAAGTTTTCGCCCTGCGTCCAGGTTCCATTATCAACATCAGGAATTTCTACACTATAGCCCTCATCTTCTGGATGTAAAATTACTGGATATACTAAAATATTTTTCTTTTCGGTCATGACTTTAACCTCCATGTTGAGAATCATTACTTAAGACCAGCCTTTCTCAAAATCGCATGTTCAATTCCCTTCTTCATTTCCCTAGCATGAATAGGGATTGGAATTGTAACTTTAGTTACGGGATTGTACATTTTCAAATGAGAACCTTGTTGAGATTTTTCAATAAAACCATTTTGCTTTAAAAGTCTTACTAATTCTCTTGGTTTTATTGGCATATTCTTATCCTCTTACGTAAATTTATTATACACATTAATACTTACTTTTGATATGTATTTGATTTCTTATATGAATAAAATTACGAAAGAAATGGAACTATAATGTATTATCACAAAACTTTATTTTATGAATTATTATGATTTTTTCTCAGAACTAATTATTACTACTATATTTCTCTCACCACATGGTCAAAAAAAATAAGATCACGCAATATGCGTAATCTTATTAAATTAAACTAATCAAAAATTAGTTAAGCTTTTCCTTACTTACAACGTTCAACTTATCATCCAAGTCATAAACAACTGGTTCACCAGTAGCCATTTCAACATCCATGATATCTTCGTCAGAGATGTTTTCAATGTACTTAGTCAAAGCACGTAGTGAGTTACCATGAGCAGCGATGATAACGTTCTTGCCATCAAGCAACTTAGGAGCAATTTCGTCTTCCCAGAAAGGAATTACACGTTCCAAAGTAACTTTAAGGTTTTCACCACCGGGAACAATTCTTGGGTCCAAGTTTGCGTAACGACGATCGTTAGCAGCTGAACCTTCGTCAGTAGCCTTCAATAGTGGAGGTAATGTATCGTATGAACGTCTCCAGATATGAACTTGTTCATCACCATATTTTTCAGCTGTTTCAGCTTTGTTAAGACCTTGAAGTGCACCGTAGTGACGTTCGTTAAGTCTCCATGTCTTTGTTTCTGGAATCCATAATTGGTCACAGCCTTCAAGAGCATAGTGCAATGTCTTGATAGCACGTGTCAATACTGATGTATATGCTTGATCAAATAGAATACCTGATTCTTTAAGAAGTTTACCAGCATTTTGAGCTTGCTTTACGCCTTCTTCACTAAGGTCAACATCAACCCAACCAGTAAATTGGTTTGATAAATTCCATTCACTTTGTCCGTGACGAATGAAAACTAATTTTGCCATTAATATGATCCTCTTTTCATTTCTTTAACAATATGTATTTTACACGATTTTGACAATAAAAAAAAGAGAGTGGCCCGCAATTTACAGTAAAAGTCTGAAAACAAATTTCTCTTTGAGGGTTTAAATATGCCTTCTCCTCAATCTATCCGATTGAATTGTTACCTTAGACTGGTATACCTAATATCTTATTTAAACTTAGAATTGAAAAATAACACCTATTAAGAACACACAGCATACATATTTGTATTCCAGTTCCCAATAGGTGCTACTATTTTTTTATTTAAACTTTATCCAACTAAAGAAATTTCCTATACTGCAGCGTTAATCACTAATGTTAGAAACCAATCTCCAGTTGGGAACAAAATCTCTGTGGACAACGGCATCCCTCAATACACTCTATTGTTTATAGATAGGTGTATCGACATCTTTCAAAGTAGTAATATCCATCTTATTCTTAGAATTCTTATTCAAATAAGTATTAACTTGGTCTGATCCAGCCAGAACAGCGCTGACTTTATCTTTACCGTCAATCAAATCAGAAAGAACTTCAGCATTCTCACTTTGCTTCATAACAATTGGGATAACTTCAAAGCCATAATCTCTTAATTCCAATAACTTCTTGTAGTATTCAGAATTGATTGAAACAAAAATTGTTGCGTCTGATTGTTTCAAGGCTTGATTCTTTAACCACCAAATAATCAATTCTTCATCACTATCAAAGGTACTGATCAACACATTACCTTCACTAAATAGCTGTATATAAGGCTCGTCAGCTGTATAACTCTTAATCAATACAAGTGTTCCATCTTGACGATAGAAGTTCTCACGAACGACTTTATTGGCATTACGGTGATCATAAAATTGAGTAGCAGAGATGACACCATTAAGATCAAAGATATCACGACTTAATACCTTATTATCCTTATAGTGACGAATAATTTGTAATTGATGACTGGCACCACGAGAAACTTCCATAATTAGTTTATCGTCAGCGTCCAGAATTTTATCTACTTTATCATTAACGTGTTGAACGCGGTAATCAGCATCAAATGGAATTTCAGCTGGTGTAACTGATGTATTCAAGCTACGTTCTTGCAATTCATTATACATATTGATCAAATATGCATTACTATCAACAAAACCAGCATTTTGATAATTCATCCAAGTTTGATCGACTTGATCATTGTAAGTAACTGAGATGGCATTAGCCATCAAACCTTTATCAGACAAAATTGTAGTCAATTGTTGCCACATTTTACTTGTATCTTCATCTGGATTAACTTTCAAATCATCGGTGAAAATATAATAGTCACGGTTTTCGTCCATATAGATCTCATTGGCCATTTTGTCAGTACCAAACCATTCTTTCAGTGAAGCATTGATACTGTTGATATGGTCAGTTACTTGCTGACGATCTTCAACTTGGTCACTATTAGTATTACGCAAAACATGGTTGCAATAACTACGATCAGCTAACAATTGGCTACGTAATTGTGCTTTAAGATCAGCACTTTGATCCAAAGTATTTTGCAAATCTTGTTCAGTATATTGCCAAGCTTCGTTGTCCATTTGTGGAGCAGGACTTGGTTGTTGTTGGGGCTGGTTTTGACCAAAGAAATAATCATTATTATTGTTATTGTTAAAATCTTGATTATTATTGTTGTTGAAATTTTGATCATTTGGTGCAAATTGTGGTCCCATCCCCGCTGGGGCATCGTTATATTGATTTTGTGCTTGATCAAAATTATTTTGATCTGGTTGAGGATTTTGGTAAGAAGGATTATTTAGATCAGAATAATTATCATCGTTATCTTTCTTTTTTCTATCGAAGAATGACATAATTTAATCTCCCATCTACGTCAGTTGACTATTAGCTTCATTATATATGACAAGTATACCTTAAATTTAATTATAACGTTTTCTTTAACTTTATTCTGCGCTTTTTGCGTGTTCCACCGATTGAATGAACTCCTAAGATATCGAGGAAGAATACAAAGATTGGAATACCAATAACTAGTCCCCAAGTACCTAGTAATTCTTCAGAAACAATCAACACAACAAAGGTAAAGAAGATTGGTAAATGTGTCATGCTCGACATAAATTGTGGATTCAAGAAGTACGTTTCAATCATATGAATAACCACAATCATAATCACGATATAGATAACATAACGAACACCACCGACTGAATAAGCAATGAAACTCAATGGTATCAAGGAAATGATTACCCCTGCCACTGGAATCAAGGACAAGATGAAGACCATAACGGCCAAAGCTATCACACTTGGCATCTTCATAAATAACAAAGTAATTGTTGTCAAAGCTGTATTAACGACCGCAATCATCAATTGAGCTTCCAAAACAACTCCAAAAGTATTGACGAATTTTTTGCCATAGTAGAACAAATCTGAAAAGACCCAGCTATACTTACTATCCAAGAATTGACGGCCAAAGGCATTCATTTGTTCGACCTGACTGGTATAGAAGAAACTCAACAAGAAAGAAATCACAATATTGAAACCGACGGCCCCAACACTACTGATATAATTAACCACTTGAGTTATGGCACCCTTAATTTGATTGTCCAAATTGATCTGTTGTAAATAATTATAAATCACACCCAAATAAGGATTTGACCGGACCTCTTTACTCTCATAAAACTTCTGCAACGAATTAAACATTTTAACCGTTTGACTGATCAATTGCGGTACATAGTTTGCAATGAAAAAAATCAGCAAAGCAATAATTATCAAATATACCGGTGCAATCACCCAAATCGGCTTAACCCGAGGTAATTTTTTTTGTACAGCTCGCACTAACTGAACCGACAAAAAAGTAAACGTAAACGTCAATAAGAAAAGACTCATCATGCTACGGAATAAGTAAAAAAGAAATATTACTAATGCGAGCAAAACGAATCTTCTCAGACGCTTGTTTTCAACAAACTTATCATACAAAGTCATAAACTCTCCTTAAATACACATACTCAACGAAAATAAAATATCCATCCCTAAAATAGTTATCAAAGAATATCGGTGATACCAAATAATCGCCGTAAATTCTCGAAACATTGCTGGCCACTTCAACATTCTAACCGTCTTAGCAGCCGAAAATTGAACCTTCAGGCCTAATCTTTTTGCCTGCAACTTAGTTCGAGGAATATGATAATCGCTTGTTACTATGATAACTCTAGGACGACCACTTTTTTGCCAAATATCACGAATTTTTATTGCAGAAAATTCCAAATTTTGTATTGTATTGAGTGATTTGTCCTCAATATAAATCATTTCTTCAGGAATCCCTCGGTCCAACAAATATTTCTTCATCAAGTCAGCTTCAGCAGAAATCTTCACAGAACTCTTGCCACCACTGACAATGATCTTTGGCTTTTTTTCAAAATCACTATACAATTCAATTGTTTTATCCAGTCTCCCCGCCAGAATTGGAGGAACCCGATTGGTACTACATTTATTACCCAGAACTAATAAAAAATCAGTCCCTTGCATAGCTTTTAGGTTCTTTAAATCACGACTCATTTGCCACATATATAGCAACATTACGATCAAAAGTATCAAATTGATAGTCGCAAAACTGAATGTATAGGCTCGCACAAATTTATTAATTGTGAGTTTTGAAATGAGGTAGAACATGACGATTGTCGAACTTGATAGACCAATTGCCCAAATTGGGTGTCGACTATAAACAAATCTGATTTTGTAGATAACGATTGCTTCGATCAACGTAACTACAAGCATCAATAAAAAACTCATATTCTCCTCCAAAATTGATTCTTTTTAAAAGTTGACCCAGGATTCCGTCCTCCACAACAAAAACGATTGGGCTGGAACGTAGTGGGCACGAATTTGAACCAATTGAAATTCACAATTGTTTCAAATCTCGGCCTTCTACTAACCTCACTACGTGAGCTAAGTAGAATTTCACTACTGAGCCCATCGTTTTTGTTGTTCCGGACTAGCATATTACTTAATTTGCTTGGATATTTAAATACAGCAAGTTTAGCTAACAATAATAGAAAACAATCCCCAGTCGGGAGTGAAATCTCTGTGGACCCTCAGTGGTGAAATTATTCTTAGTGGGGTACCCACTTAGAATAAGATCAATCTTGAAGACACTTGGCAATGCCAAGGGGCTCCAAGTTGTGTCCACCACGTTCCAGTGGTCCACAGAGATTTCACGGACGACGGCATCCCTAAAACACAAAGCTCAATTTAAACTGAATTTCAATTTAGGCACGGTGAGTGAAACATTTTTTACCATTGTCCAGGTTACAGTGGTTGAATCCTTGTCCGGTTGTTTCAATAAGAATAGCTTATTATCCAACGATCCATAGATCAAAAGCTTGCCTTTGGTTGTCGTAACCGCCGGTCCATTTTGTGAATTAGTTGATGGTGACACTAAGAAGATATATTGCATCAAAGGCTGTTGACTGCCGTTAACACTGATACCTTGATAATCGCTAGGTTGAATATTGGTTCCATATAAATCACCAAAGTTAACTCCAATATCGCCAACCTTTTTATTATGATTATCTGAAATTGCTCCAACTAACTGCATTAAGTCAGCATTCGATGTTAATGGTGAGGCCTTATATTTATCATAATAATCTTTCGTTTGGCTTATCGCATCTTTTAAACTCGTCTGGGTTGTATCAGACTTAGTTAACAAGTTTGCTTTAGTATTATTTTGACCATCTTTGACCCTTACGGTGTAATCACTAGAGTAAAGATACAGCTGGTCACCATTAGCTTCCAGGCGAACTTTAGCATTGTCGATCTGATTGCCAGTAGCTTTTGAGTTAACTTTTAAATTAACTTCCTTTGGCAAAAGTCGATCTTGATTTTGACCGTGATTATAATAGTCAATTGTCAAAAGATTCTTAGGAGTTAAATAAATTTTGCCATAAAGACTTTGAACGTTACCGGTCTCAACTGACGTCAACATTACGACTTTACTATCAGTATCATCGCTCAACTTCTGTGCGGAATGTTCGGTCAATGTCATCTGATAAGTACCATTTTGATTGATCGTCAAATTACCATCTGTTCGGCGATAATTGATAATTGTTGAAAAATCATAATTACCCGCCATATTACTATCCGCCAATGGTTGTGTATTGCTATCAACGTCAACTACATGGTCGGCAATCTGATCATAGGCGATCGACTGCGATTTTTTCTTCTGCGACTTGCTAATATTAGATGCTTTATCTCGTTTGGTGATATAAGCAAATTTGTAAGTCTGACTACCAGATTGGACGTAATAGCCCTTCATATGCTTACCATAAACATTCTCATGATAATTCTTGATGATTCGCAATACCAAATCATTCTTAGCTGTTTTGAAAGTTATAGTCCTGCCGTCACGATTCAAAACATATTTTGGATTATCAAATTGATTGTTAAAACGATTAATGCCGACTTTTCCATCAATATTAGAAATATCTTTGATCTCGGCACGTTGATCTTTTAGAAATTTAATTGAAACTGTGTCGTTTTCTCCTTGATCTTGATATAAATACCAAGTCTTATTCGCACTAACGACCTTGGCTGTTTCCTTTTGCTTGCATCCAACTAAAAGTACGCAAAAAAGAAACAACATACTCAGAACAACATAGAATTTTTTTCCCATATCAAATTAAGCCTTTCTTTAACGACAATTATACAACTTACATACCCCTTATTAATGAATAATGATAGCAAAAAAAGACCCGCTTTTCAGCGCGTCTTTTGTAATAATCTGTTATAAAAAAGTAACTTTCTTATAAAACGAAAGAATTATTTAACGTAATTGCTTGCAACCCATTCGTTAGTAGCAACACGGTGGTATTGAACACCATTGTAATCCTTAACTTGATCAGTATACCAAGGTGTGTTGTTAGCTAAAGCACGGTTAGTAATCTTTTGCATTGAACCATCACTCAAGAAAGCGACCAATGGAACGTATGAACCTGAAGCGTTATTTACATTAATAACATTGGCATTACCGTTATCTGTGCCACCATTATTAGTAGTATTTGAGCTACCACCATTAGTAGTACCCTTCAATTGGTTGTAGTACTTGCCAATTAGATCATAGAATTGATCCATGCTGTAACCCCAGTTTGCAAAGTAGCCAACTGGATCAGTGTGAGTTGTTTCGCCCCACTTCTTAGATACGTCATTATGTGACATAACTGTAACGCCTGGTGTAAATGGCAAATTGTATTGAACTAATTTAGAAGCTGTGTAATATGCTTGGTTAGCAACTGATCTAGCAAATGCATCAGTTGAGCTTACTTCACACAATTCAACTTGAACGAACTTGGCATTAGCTGTAGGACCAGCACCCCAAACTGCATAGTCAGTATTCTTGATATTCAAGATTTGGTTGTTATCAACAAAAGCATGAACATATGTATAAATGTTTGACCATTCACGATTAAAGTATGTAGCTTCGTTTTGAGCTGTAGCTCCTGGTGTAGCTGTTTCATGAATAACAACACCTTCGGGCTTACCAACACCATTTTCATAAGGTGTCCAGTAACTAAATGTCCCCTCTTGGTTAGTTATTGAAACTGGTTGAATGTTGTTGTTATTGATGTAATCATTAATAGCTGATGTAGCAGCCTTTGTTGTTTGAACTTGTACCCCTAATTGTGGAACTACTTGTCCAACTGTTGTAAAACTGATACTGGCTAGGGCAACTGAAGTCACCAAACTAGTCATAATCTTCTTCTTTGATACCATAATTAAATATTCCTTCCCGCCGTTAATTTCCTTAACGTTATAAATTATAACAACTTTTTTCACATATTTGATAAAAGTAATAAACCTGTAATCAGATGGTAAAATTTAACGTTCGCTCATATGTCGTAACTTATGCAAAAGCTTATCCCGTCGGTACCTCAATGCCCTAGTAGTCTGTTGATAATGTTTTGCCAATATTACTAAGGGAATCCCTTTGATGAAATGTTTTTGCAATATGTCTTTTTCAACTACCGACAACTCGGAAAAATTTACGAAATCCAGATGTTCACCTGTATTATTTTCAGGAATTCTTTGAAAATCAAATTCTTCCAAACTATGAAAATCAAAATAATGCTTTTCTTGTCGTAACATATCAGTTAATCGCCAAGTTAATTTTTGAAATACGAATGCTTTGAATTTTGTCATATCTTGATGTTTTTGACGGTATTTTTCATAAGTCTGCGCATACAAAATCATTGCCTCTTGAAAGTAATCATCATAATCAGCCCGTGTAGAAAAAATATGGACTCGTTTTAAAACTCCATGGATCAATCGTTGGTTGTTGAGAGCATCTTGAAAACCTAATTCCAAATTATTCATATTGTGAGTTCTCCTAGTTTACTCACAAGCGCTTGTGGTGGAATTAATATAACTGAATCTGATCGCATATATTAGTTGCCAAAATGAAACCAAAATCCTATTAAACCGGGATTTTACTTTTTATGACAAAATAAAAACGCCCTTCTGGACGTTTTTTTGATTTATCTTAGTAAAGTTTTTTTATTCGCTGTAAATTTTGTCGATAGTATATCTTTTCTTCTTCAGGATATTCTGATTCTATTCCCAAATGATCGATTAAAAAGGTCATAAAGAGAACTGTAATTTGTTCTGAGTCATTATCAGTCTTCACTTTTAAGTGTGTATGGCAGTCGCAATTTCTAAATTTCAAAACTAAACCAGTTTCTTTCGGAGCCTTAATTTCAGCCAAACCCGCCAGCAAAATTCTTTCCATAAATTCAAGATTTTTCTCAATCAACACACAGACATCATGCAAACGATTCTCCAGATTACCTTTAGCAAAATTCATTTTGATAGTTAAACCATTTTTGGTAATAAAATACGCATACCCTTTATTTTGACGATATCGAACTATCTTATGAATTCCGATCCAATCGGTATTTTTTCTACTGCCACCTCTCAACGGCATATAAGCCACATATAAAAAAACGAATGGCAAATAATGTCTGATACTAAAAAAGTCGGCCATCACTTTAGACAAAGCGAAGCCGACCCCATTTATTTTATAAAATTCATTAATAATTTGCTTAGTAGTTCTTCGATCTACGAACACACCGAAAAGAGCATGCATCACCAAAGTATTGCCATCATTCCTACTCTCTGATACATCAAATAATGCAATAATTTCAAAATCAACGTCAAACGATTCTCTTTTCTGCAAAGGTTCATGCTTAACGTTTAAAAGATATTCTTTACTTATTTCTAAATCTTCATCTAATAACTTAGATTGCATAAAAAATCTCCTTTTATTGTATTTTATACTTCAACTAGTACAAGTCGTAATATAACAAAAGTCAGAATTTTTAAAAATCTAATATGCCATTATTTACATTCTTTTTACTTAAATTAAGATATGTAAACTTATGCTAATAATTAATCCGTAAAAATAAAATAGTATCTATCGGAATCCCGATAGATACTATTTTGTCATTTATTAAAATTTTTCAATAATTAGTCAGCATTATATATACAATACTTGCCATTGACCCAACCGGCATTGACTTTATACCATGTTTGTCCATCGACAATTTGTTTAGAAGTTACTCGCCAAGTTGTTCCATCAGCCAATCTAGCACCAGTAAATTTATTATTGGTTGCAGGACTGTTATAAACGTTAACTCCATATCCAGGAATATAGTTGATCTTAACCATTCCAGAAACTGAAGTTACGTAATTTGAACCTTTGACTTGTACATCATTGGCATTGACCCATTGGTCTGTAGCCACTCGATACCAAACTGATCCGTCTGAATGGACTGACTTCTGATCAATTTTCCAGTCAGTTCCATTAGCAAGACTGACGGCTAGGACGTTATGTTTTGAATCGTAAGCTCTAGCACTCGGTGTAGCTATCACATGGACAATATCTGGATATGATGAGATTTGGTCTTCTTTATAGTCGTCATTAGCAATTTGTGACTTCAAAGTTACATCATTTGCCAAAACATAGGCATCATTGCCAACAAAGTAGAAAGTATTACCCTCGTCGTCAACCACATAGGCCGTAGTAATCCATGCGGATTGATATGGTAAAACTCGATCCGTTGCTGATTTAGTATTAGCGGCTTTATAAACTTTTGAACCGGCATTATTAATAACAATTGCTGTATCAGCAATCTTAACTTTAGGATTGGACTTTTCAGAAGCTAGTTGAACATCGTCTGCCTTAACATATTCGTTTGAAGCAACTTGATAATAGACTGTGCCATCTGCCGCAACTACCTTTGAAGATACGTGCCACTCTGTATTATTAGCTAATGCACGATTAGATACGATTTGATTAGGATTGGCATTGATGTAGATTGAAGCCACTCCATTCTTCGTAATCGTCGCTGTATCATCTATACTTGTTTGTGTTCCGTTAACTGAACTATCGCTAATACCATTTGTATTAGCGTCACTATCATATTGTGTCAAATTATAAGTCTCGATTATTCTATTCAATGTTGATGCATAGACTGGACTTGTTGCATAGCGGCCTTGCAACCAAGACGTAGCATCTTTGTATGAAGAGGTATTTTCTTTCCAAGTACCCTTATAAAAATCACCAGCACCACTGATACCGTTTCTCAACAGACTTGCATTATCGGCAAAAGAATCATAAATACTTGGGTAACTTCTAAAGTTATCGTAAATTGTATAATAGCCCTTTTCAGCACTCCACTCTTGAGTAGGAAAACTGACGAAGGAACCATTATAGTCACCTTTTACACCAAAGTAATTATTGTACTTAGCTGATAGATCAGATGTCCCCCAAGCACTCTCAACAATAGCCTGTGCCATACTTACTGAAGCATAGACGTTGTACTTTGAAGCTACTTGTTGGGCAATAGGACCAACCTTACTAATAAATGCACTCTGTTGCGATTGAGAAACACCCTGTGTGACTGCACCGCTTTGAGTAATAGCTCTGACTGCATTAGCCGGTAAAACGCTATTTGAATTTGTTTCCTCACCAGCTTCAATAGCGTCCGCTGCATTCTCATCGATAGGAGCCCCCTGTTGATCCATAACACTGGCAACATTAGGATCTTTGGCATCAGACTTTTGTTGATCTTGATCATCTTGATTACCATCATCGTTAGAAACGGCAGCTTTCACTGGAGAAGCATTTGAAGATACACCAACTGCTGCTAGAAAACTTGCTAGAGCAGTAGAGGCAACCCATTTTTTATTCATAATGTCTCCCTCCAATTAAAAATAATAACTAACTGTAGACTACTATGTAAAAGGATTGCCTTCAATAAAACTTTAAGAAAACTAACAATATTTAAACATTTTTGTGCAAATTTAAATCATTCGTAACATTACTCGTTCATGTCAACGTAAGTAACGTATTCTGCTTCGATCCATTCGCCATCTTGAGCGATACGATAAAAGACTTTGCCATCGTCACCTGTTCCCTTGGCATCAGTATACCAAGCTGTTTCACCATTAACATATTTATCTTGTAACATCTTACGGTTCACTTCGTAAGTATCAAACAAGAAGACAACGTAACGAGCATCTTGGTTGACCTTAACAATACCATGTACATTTTCAAGCATTGCAAATTACCACCTTTTAAAAGTTAATACTATTTTTATTATACCTTAAATGGTATAAAAAAAGGCACTTGCAAAGCAAGCCCCTTTAGAAATTGTATTCAAATTATAATATCTTGTTACTTTTCGTAGTACCCACTAATCTGATCAACACCAAAGAATTTCGATTCCCAAACATTCATCCAAGATGCTGGATCTGGGGCAATTCCAACTGTCCCATTATAGGCGTTGTACTTGCTCTTCTGTGGCGTCAAAATTTGAACATTGGCATTCTTAGGAGTTTTGTCCTTAGCCGCTTCAATATTCTTGTACTGTTGCGTTACTTGATAATAACTCGTACTAATATCGTGATAAGCTGGCATGAAGCTGAAAACAAAACAAACCGCTATTACCAATGAGATCAATAATGGTGTTATCTGCATTTCACTGAATAATTGATAAACTATGATAAACAATGCAATACCTAAGAACATGATACTGCCAAAGAAAGTTCTTTCTGGATATTCTGGTGACATTGCCAAAGCATAAGCTGCAGCAAAGTGTCCGATTATAAAGAAAACTACTGCCCAAAAACTATCACGAGTTAACTTCTTCATCAGAATCGCTACCACAAACAAAATAATAAATAAGACATAAACTGACACCAAATTATGCAGTAACAACTTTGTAATACCTTTGATATTGCTCAAAATAATTTCTGGAGTTCGGTGCATATTGCCACGTTTTTGTGAACCAGGTGACATCATCATCAAGATAAAGCCAATTCCACTGAAGACGACACCGGCAACTGAATTCAGATTGATCTTACGTTCTTTAATAAAACGTCTAACCATGAATAATAGCACGATCAAAACGGCAGCTGGCCCGGAATTTTCATTACTTGCACCAGCTAAGAATCCTAGAATTGCTGCAAAAATCATATTCAAAGCGTTCAACTTAGGATTGCGCAAATTATAAAGAATATACCCTAGATAGATAATACTCATCCACAAGTAATTACCGGCTCCAGAAACCCAGAGAACAGATTGACCGAAGAAGGGAATATAGAACCAAGTAAAGAAGAAAATCAAAGGTAAGATAAATGGATTACTCTTCTTACCTGATAGTTTAGTCGCAAATCTATTAATAAAGACTAACAACAAAACATAGATCAAACTATTAAAAATATTAAAGACCATTTTGGAATCAAATTGCATAAAGAATTGAACTACTGAATGAGCTACGAAACGTCCATTCCAATTCATGTAATGGTTATACATTGAATATGGAATCGACCAAGTCGTAATTCGTTGCATATGTTTTTCTACCCCTGGAGTGTGGTAGACGAACCGATATATATAATCATCAGCTGTATACATAGTCTTCATATTCAAGATCATCAAAATAATAAAGACCAGAACCAAAACGATTGCTGACAAAATCATTCGATTAGGTTTAGTACGAAGTTTGTTTAATAATGCTTTGATAATAAATCACCCTAGTATAACTAGATATCCTTTCTATATGCCATCCTCCGCAACAAAGAAAATTGGGCTGGAACGTAGAATTTCACTACTGAGCCCATTTTCTTTGTTGCTCCGGACTAATGTATTACTTTGTTTATAGGTATTAAAAATCTTAATATTACAAATTTAAGTAAAGATTCTCCGTACCAACGGAATACTGTGAAGTATAAAAATCACTGCCAGACAGATAGCTGTGGTTATTCCAAAGGTCTGCCAATAATGTGTGAAGTGAACTAAATACTTCTCTACCATAAAAATTACGATTCCATGTAAGAGATAAACTCCGTAAGTCAATGGTGCTATTACTTCGACTACTTTAGCAAACCAATTATGAAGATGTGGTTCAAAGGATCTGAAGGTCGTGTAGATCAAAATAATTGTTATCGGTAAAACAATCGTTGAAACTATGTGCAAATAACTGAATCGCTTGCTTTGAGCTAAGAAGCTGACCCAAACGTTCAGATAAAATAAGATCAAAATGAATAATGAATTTATCCACGGATCAACTCGGCGATGTCTCTCTCTAGTTAAACGATAGCCAAGTAAGAAATAACCAATACTCTGTGACACTACAATCTTGCCCATGAAGTATCCACTGAAATAATCATTCCAAGGTTTAGGTAAGGTTTGTGAGATATCTGGTAATAAAATCACGAAGATAAACCACAGAATCAATCCATACGTCAAAAGGTTATCGCTGATACGATCAACCATACCCTTCAAAAGTGGTGACAATAGATACAGCATGATCAGTGGATAGACGAACCAATAAGCTACCAAGACCGGTTGATGAAAGATATTAACAATACTGTCCCAAGGATTTATCGGTGGATTGGTATTAATAGCACTGTTAGCAAATGCTGAAATCACCGACCAAACCAAAAACGGAATCACTATTCGTGGCAGTCGATGCAAAAATAAATATTTCAAACTATAAGTTCGATCACTGTTCAGTAGCATGGCACCACTGATCATAAAGAACAATGGCACAGCAACTTCACTAATAACCACTGCTCCACTAGCAATTTGCCAATTCAAGTTGTGCTTTCCTGCCCCCAAGATAGAAGCGCAAGAGTGCGCTAAAACAACCAGTAACATGGCTAAGATACGAATGAAATCTACATATATTAATCTTTTTTTCAAAATAATTCCCCAAATTTTCAGATATGCTTACATTTTAACGTATATTTCAAGTTAATCAGGTAATTATTAAAGAAAAAAAAGAAGATATCCTAAATTCGATATCTTCTTATGAATTAATTATTTAACACCTTTAACTTTTAGGGTATTAGCCTTATAACTAATCTTACTTTTGTAAAGCTTTTGAGATTTAGCATATTTGAAAGCCTTATTGAAATCAGACTTCTTAACCTTATGAATCTTTTTAAAGTTAACGTCTAACTTAGTAATATCCTTAGCACCTTTATCATTAATACCGAAGTCTCTCAAAGCGGCACCAGCAACACCATAACCAGCCATCTTGTCCATGTTCTTGATTTCAGTGTTCATGGTACTAACAATAATTTGAGTAGCAGCAGTATTCTTCTTAGTAACCTTAGTATTGGCAATCAAAACTTGACCATTGTCAGCATTGATCTTTTGACGGTTAAGGATCTTAGCACCATTACCCTTAGCATTACTAATAGAAGGATCAGATACAACAGCAGCGTTAATCTCGCCAGACTTCAAAGCATCAACACGAGCAGAATCAGAATCAATTTGTTTGATTTTAACACTTGAAAACTTCATCTTATTCTTCTTCAAAAGACTATTAAGGTATTGTTTAGTACTATCTTTCTTATCAATAGCAATTGTCTTACCTTTAAGACTCTTAACGCTCTTGATACTCTTGTTAGCAACTAAACCATAGTAACCCGGTAAAGTGCCAATAATCTTCCAGCTAGGGTTAGCTTTAACCAAGGCAGCATAGTTAACTAAATCAGTTGTGGCAAAGTTAACTTCACCATTTTTGATACCTTCATTCAATTCAGTATTTGAATCATATGCTTTTGTATCAGCATCAACGTTATTACGGTTGAACTCACTATTATCCTTAGCCATAGTGGCAGGAATAGCAGCAGTATTCTTCAAAGTACCAATCGTAATCTTGTCTTTGTTGACCATTGATGAATCAGCAGCTTTAGCATTTGTCAGACCCAAAAATGGCAATGATCCTAAGACCAAAAGAAAAGCAGCGACTACGATAGCAATTTTCTTTAAACTACGTGACATAATAAAACTCCTTTTTGTTTAAGTACACTTTTTTAGTGTAACCTTTTACAAAAATAAATTCCATATCAGAACAAATTCTTAGGATATTTTTAGACAAAAAAAAGACCCGCTTACGCGAGTCTTTTAAATTACTAACTAATGATTAGTAAGCAACGTAGTTTACACCGTTACCTGCTTGTACCCATTCGCCAGTAGCAACGTGATATACAGTTTGTCCAGCAGCATTAGTTGCCTTCTTGTCTGTGTACCATTCTGAGTTTCCAGCTAATGCACGGTTTGAAACTGAAGCACCGTTGTCATTGTATAGCATGTAGATGAATGATGAAGGACCATCCAATGTAACCTTACCATTTAGGGCTTGAACGTCAGTGTATTCACCTTCGTTGTTGTTTGATGAACCCTTTTCTGAGAATGTTACATCGTTAGCGTCAATCCATTCGCCAGTAGCAACACGGTATTGTTGGTTACCATCTTGGTCTGTACGAACTTTATCAGTAGCCCAGTCAGTGTTCTTAGCAAGAGCACGGTTTGTGATTGTGTTACCTTCGTCATCTTTCAATGTGTAGTAAGCATTGGCACTCTTTGTTGTAACAACGCCAGCCTTATCAGTTGTTGTCCATTCTGCTTCACTATCTGAAACCTTGATGGCACGTACAAATGTAATTGTTTGTTCTCCGGCATTTGTTGTGAAGTCATAACCAGATGTAGCTTGTTTACCATTTACATAAATAGTGTAGTTATCAGGATCACTTTGGTACTTGTTAATCAAGTATGCAAGTGATGATGATGCATTAGCAGTAAATGTTACACGTTGGTAATATGTTCCAGCAGTCTTAAATTCACCGTCTTTAATATCACTACCGTTTTGATCAACAACACCTGTTGTACCGTTGTTGTTCATAGCAGCAGCATATGTATAGTAGAACTTGTTACCTAAGCTAATATCTTTTGTAGCAACAGAGTTTCCATCTTGATCTACAAGTGAAACACCTGCTGGATTAGTCAACTTAGTAGCAGCTGTCTTTGAGTTCTTAGCAACATTAATAGGTGTTGAGAACTTAGCATTTACTGACTTGATTTCATTTTCATTTGACTTGTTTACGTTAAATGTAGCAACCTTTTCGTATGAACCGTAAACCTTTGAACCAAGAGCTTTATATTGACCATAAACAGTGAATTCTACTGGCAAGTATTTATCCATTGCCATAGCTTTTTGTAATTGGTCTCTGTTCAATGTTGTTGAACCATCATATGTATTACCTTGATTGTCAGTAGCTACAATGTAGAATTGAGCATCATGTGAGTTCAAAACATTCTTGTCAGTTTCTGTCAAGTTTGAAGCATTCTTAAGCAATGGTTTGATACTTGCTAAAAAGTCGTCTGACTTAGCAGAGTTAGATGAACCAAGTTCAAATGAACCTAAGTTAACGTTACCTGCATTATCAGTCAAAGTATCAACGTTCATATTGCTGAATTGATCACCAAAGTTAGTCATTGCTGTCTTAACATTTGAGTCATCTGTGTCACTACTAATCTTAACAGTAACATCCTTTGTAACAGGTGTAGTATCAGCACCTAAAGTAATTGTTGTTGAACCATCGATAGCTACATAGCCAGCTGGAATGTTAAGTTGTTGAACAGAGTTAACATCACCCTTAATTACTTGAGGTTCACCAATAATTTTACCATCAGTAGTTTTGTAAGTTACAGTTGTTTGTGCTTGAGTAGCAGCTTCGGCAGCCTTTACAGTAGTTGAAGCAGTAGAAAGTGCAGGTGCAGCAACTGGAGCAACAGTTAGAAGTGTTGCAGCAGCGATTCCTGCGTATTTAATAGATTTTTTCAATGTATAATCCTCCCCTGGACTACAAGAATTTATTATTTTAATTGTTAGTGGGCTATCCCACTGACAACCATTATATGAAACTCCGGCTTCGGAATCAACTGAAAATCATAAAGTCCTTTGTTTTGTAACATTTCTGTATTAAATATCACGGTTTTGTAATATTTATACAAATATCTGTACATAAATTGTAGTTTTTTGACTATAAATAATCACTAAATTACAATTCCATTACAAATAATGTTAAACAAAGAATTGAATGACGTTTAGTTAACTCAAAAGAGCCTACTCTTATTCTAATCGAATTAAGTCGTAGGCTCAAGGTTTACACCCTAAAAAGTTTAATTAATTTGTCTAAATACTGCATAATTCTAAAACACTTCGGTTTCAGTGCGGTCAATATATTTGGCACCAAGTACTTCTTGATAAAGTTCCACAGTGTCTTTTTCAAAAAGTTTACTGGCTTGGATCTTTTGCATGGCTGTTTTAACGACTGAGGGATCTAGGTCAGCTTTGACATAACTCAAAACTAAATTTTTCTTGTTACCCTCAGCAGTTTTAAATCTTAATTGTAATTTCTTCATATTAGTTACTCCCCTTCTTATTCAGCACTCAATTGATCATGTTTGATAACTTCTGAACCTAAGTATGTATCGCCATCTGATAATAGTTGCAATCCTTCAGCGAAAGATTTGATTTGTTTTTCTGTAGGATCTGGAACAATATTATTGAAGGTTGCTGTTCGAGTTCCCTTTGGATATTTGTCATTTCCCATGACGATTGTAATTGATGTTTTCTTCCAACTCATTTTTCTTACCTCTTTAATATTATTTGTAAGAACTTACCGGCCGGTTCAAGTAACTTACATATATAGTAACGATTGGGAATGACCAAAACGGAAATATATTTTTGAATTTCCTGGAACATGTTATAATTCACGCAGTACTTATATGGAGGAATTTGGAAATGAAAAAAGCATTATTACTCGTAACAACCGGTCTAGCACTGGTTCTAGCTGGCTGCAGTAATTCTTCATCGTCAAGCAAGAGTAGTGACAACAGCAATACTTACAACACAGAAATGACTAAAGGTAACGACGCTGTTAATGACAAAAATTACTCAAGGGCTGCTGATCACTTCGAATCAGCCGTCAACGCTAAGAAGACAAATAAAGCAACTGCTTACGAAAAACAAGCTACTAACTTGGTTAAAGCTAAGAAATTGATGAATCAACGTCAATTCGCTACTGCTAAGAAAACTTTAACTTCAGTTAAGAACCAAGATAACGGCAATAAGAAGATGACTAATCGTGCCGAAACACTTTTGAAGCAAGTTAAGAAGATCCAATTGAACCGTAACAACTTCAAGATGGACATCAAGAATGCTAAGACATTGATCAAGTCTGGAACAAACGACCAAGCTCGTTCACTTTTGGAACAAGTAACTAAGTTCAAAGGTATCAAGGACAAGTATTACTCAGACCTTTATACACAAGCTAATACCTTGTTAGATTCATTACCAGAAACATCATCTAATACAACAGCTGACACAAATACAGATACTAATAATAGTAGTAACACGTCAACTGATACGAATAATTCCAACAATTCATCAGACGACCAAAGCAATAATCCCGCCGCTAAGGGTGACTTCGATATCGAAAAGAAAGAAGTCGGCGGCAAGGAAATCACTGACCAAGATATTGCTAACGCTAGACAACAATTAACAGACCAAGGCGTTAAGACCGTTGGTGCTTGGAGTGATAATGATATCATCCGTGCTATCAAGAATGCCCATGCCGATGGTAGAACTACTATCAAACCTTCTGACGCTAAGGTTAGAAACTAATTATTATTAAAAAAGTGTCCTGAAAATCATCTGATTTTCAGGACACTTTTTATTTATCTCTCAAAAGACTGGCAAGAGTATTCTCAAATGGATCTTTAGATTTCTTAGAATAGTCTTCAATTGTCTTAACTAGGGCATCTGGTCTACTATTCCAAAAATCATAAACAAACTCAGGTGACTTAACATCATTCATTTTATAATATTTTTTACACCATTCGTGAGCCGGAAGCTTTTTCCCCTTTTTATCAGTCTTTTGATTCTTAAAATTATCAAAATCATTATTGTAAACAATAAACAACATTTCTATTTCTGGAGAAGTATATATATATTCGTTATATTGGAAATCATTCTATTAAAAGCTCTAAGTAGTATAAATTTTTCACTATGAGAATCCAAAATTCTAAAAATAGCGATTTGATTATCTCTAAACCCATAACCCAAATGTTCATTAGCAAAAGTTTTACCTTTTCTACTCTTGATAATATCTTCTTCTAACATATCAGTTCTATTAAATTTCAAAAAATTGTTATCTAGTAGGACATTCATAACTGCTTTTTCAGATCCACCTTCAATAATCACGGCAATATACTTATCCATTCAAATGTGCCCCTTCCTTATTGAAGTCAGTAACACTTTTTATAGTAGCTTTCTTCAAAGAAAGATAAGCACCATATTCTGGAGTTGTTCCGTGAATACTATCTGATACAAATACTTCAGAACGCATCAAATCATTGCGGATATTTGTACTTGAGTACCTGATTAAGGAAACTTTGTTTAATCTTCTCGCAATATAAATTTGATCATTTCTATTCATATCATCCAAAAACTCAGAATAATGTGTAGTAAAGACTAATTTGGCGTTATTCACATTAATGGCTGGGTCCTTAAAATAATTAATAAAAGTTCTAGCGATGGCATGATTAAAATGATTTTCAATTTCATCAACAAAAATTATGCCACCTCTTTTTAAGGTGCTTAATATCTGAGTATACAGTGAAATCCCCTTTGCAGTACCTGATGACAGATAATACTCAATTGTTGCAAAATTACGATCAGTTATCTCTTCATCTCTATTCTTAAACTTGAGTCGATAAAAAGCCTGGTTGTTGTTTAAATCATTAGTCCTTTCAATTTTCAAATATTCAATACTAGGATCTAAATACTGTAATATCTCACTCGGTACGGCTCCTAAGTCAGAGATGAATAAATTAGTATTAGTAAAAATCGTATTATCAGTAATTAGGGGAATCTCATAACTATTTCCCTTAATAATAGTTCTAAACATAGAATCATCTGGTGCTAATACTGCCGCCACCTCAGAGCTTAGATTATCACGGTCCATAATCAAATTAGTCTTTGAGAAGTTTAATAAATTCTTCTTGCTTTCACTCACAAGCGCTTTTTTTCGATATATTCTTTCTGTTTCAATCTCTAACTTATTAGAATCAATTACAATTTCATCCTTATATATAAGCCTGTCACTACCGTATAAATAAACATCAAATTTCACTTTAGAATTGTCAAACAACGTTTCTTTTAATCTAGTTTCACTTACCGACTTATTATTAAAAACTACTGATAGAATACCCATCATCAATTTTAAAATGGTTGTCTTACCCGTAGCATTCTTTCCAACGATAGTCGTTATATTA
Source organism: Companilactobacillus musae (assembly GCF_003967595.1). GTDB lineage: Bacteria > Bacillota > Bacilli > Lactobacillales > Lactobacillaceae > Companilactobacillus > Companilactobacillus musae. The sequence goes on from NZ_BIFW01000006.1 coordinate 27,190, forward strand.
TTCGTATAATTAGTGCCATATAAATGCATCAAGGACTCTGTATGACTTTTAGAAACTCTACTTTCCGTTAATAATGATAATTCAAGATTCTTTTCAAATAGTGGATATCCCGAAATATCTAGTGACAAAAAGCGTAATTTATTTGTCATTCTTTCACCCCTTTTCATAATTCAATATTATCAAAAAATAAGCTTTTTAACCATCGAAAACGTTTAAAACTCATTTTATATATTTAAATCAGCTATTTATAACAGTCTTCATACATCTTTTAAATAATAACACCATATTCCTTATAGCCTAGATTATTCCAAACTAAACAAGCTATAATATTTAGGTTAAGCATTAATTTTCAATACCACAATTTTAATTAACAATACTAGACATCAAAAAGCTAGTCCGGAGCAACAAAGAAAGTGGGCTCAGTAGTGAAATTCTACTTAGCTCACGCAGTGAGGTTAGTAGAAGGCCAAACTTGAAGACTGTTGGCAACGCCAAAAGGCTCCAAGTCGTGCCCACTACGTTCCAGCCCAATTTTCTTTGTTGCGGAGGACGGCATCCTTAAAAAAACTCTGGAGGATAAAATGAGCAAGACTAAATTACAAAAGTTTAAAAATCGGTCAATTATAATTGCTTGTATCGTGGTACTGGCACTAGCATTTCTCATCCCTCAGATATATCGCAACGGTCATTCTGCACCTTACTGCTATTCTTCAGGAACTCAAATCACTCTAGAAAGTAAGAACACCCACAAGTTAAACGACTATCAAAAAAAGCAATTTACCAAAATGGCTCGCCTAGCTATCGACAAAAAAGATGGACCTTTTGATTGGAAGAATTACCAAAACGTTTCAATCAGCGTTTATAAGATGAAGAAACCTTCTGTCTACGGCATTATCTACAAAATAAGACCCGTGATCCATCAAAAAAATATCATCACAAGTTCCATCATCGTTAAACTGTCTGATCGTGATCTCAAGAGTTATCACAAATTTGAAACCAAGGACTATTCTTCTGATTTTTCCAATTTTCTCGATTAATCTTCCAATAAAAAACATCGATTTTTCATAACTTTTGCCTAATCTGAAAGTATACGAAACGTAATTCTAAAGAATTAATAACGTTTCTTTTAACTGTTCCTTAAACCCATTGCGTAATTTTGAATTGCATTATAGGTTTATTATGAACCGCAAAATAAGACGAGGAGGTAAAACGATGAAAAAGAATAAAGTTCTAATCGGCTCAGCATTAGCTCTTTTAATTGCTCCAACCGTACTGTCTAATTTGTCGCCTCAAACCGTACGTGCGGCAGATACATCAGAAATCGGTTTAGTAGGTACTGTCAACGGTAGCGGGGTCTTGGTCGATGACCAAGGTAATGCTATTACAAGTACATTTCTTCCAAACAATAGTTCTTGGAAGCTAGGCAGTACTAAGCAACTCAATGGCGTAACTTATTATCAAGTTGCTACCAACGAATGGATTGCTGCTAATAATTTGAATATTAGTACTCAACAAGATGCACAAACTCAAGCAGATACTACTTATAATGATCAAATTGCTAATTCTGGACAAACCGGAACTACTAAATGGGCAGCTTCTGTTGTCAACATCCAGGGACAAGCTGTAACTGGTATCACTCTACCAGCTGGCAGTACTTGGAATATTGGTGCAACTGTTAACATCAATGGTGCAGCTTACATGCAAATCGCCACAGATGAATACGTTGCTGTCAGTGACTTGAATATCAATTCAAACGCCACACAACAACAACCTGTTGTCGGTACAGTAGTTAATGGTCCAGCCAATGTTTATGATACTTCGATGGATTCTTTCTCAGGTCGTCAATTACAAGACGGCTCACAATGGAAAGTCGGTCAAATGGTTCAAAATAAATATGGCTACACATTCTATCAAGTTTCTAACAACGAATGGACACAAAGTTCAAACATGCAATTGAATCAAAATGACGCTCAACAAAATGTAACAAGTGAGCCTGAATTTGCTACATCAGTTACACAATAATTAGGGTTAAGGATATTTATATATTTATATTTCACAATTTCTTCACATTTGGGTTATAGTATAGTAAGTGGTAAACAAGAATATTGTTTTACTGAAATATGAGAAATATATAATAAACAAACTAATTAAATAACCTTCCTCCCTGATATAGAAGAAGCCTCCTGGTTCCAGGAGGCTTTTTTAATGCTTTCAAAATTTCATATTATTGTATTACCCTTATATTTATAATAAACTAGTAACACTATTAATTTTTAGAAGGGATTTTTACAATGTGTCTTTAGAAAATGATCTAGAATCAGCAATTCTTAAAATAAATTCAGTTTACAACAAATTATCAATTGCGTATACTGGTGAAATATTTAACTTTAGAAAAGAAAAAGTAAAAGATATTATTGACGATGATTCAATCATTAAAGATACATATCAGAATATTTTTGACAATTATAGACAATTTTTAGCAGATAATCAGCTATCATTATTTACTCTGAGTTTTGACTTAGATGATATATTTGATGATGATTTATACAAAATCAACGAAAGAATTAAAGCAGCAAATTCTATATATGAAAAACTTCGTAGATATTGTGATAAAAAAGAAAAAGGAGATATTTCTCTTAATAAATGTCTTAATGACTTCTTTGGAATTAGGATGGTCTTCACTGATTTAATAGAAAATAAACAAAATGTCTTAAAAACATTGGAAAAGCTAAAAGAAAATAAAGTCATAAAAAGATATTATGTTCGTAATGACGGTGAATATAGTGGTATTCATATCACTTTAAATGGTAACGATAATTTAAGATTTCCTTGGGAATTACAATTATGGGATAAGTCAAAATTTGAATCAAACATGAATGCTCATGACTTACACAAGGAAATGACAAAATACACAAATATACCCAAACATTACTTTACTAAAATGGAACTTTAGATGTTAAAATATGGAATGAGGAGGTGAGATCTTATGTACAAGCATTTTATAATTATTTCTGATAGCTATCAAAAAGGATCTAGAATTGGATACAAAGAAACAGAAATAAGTACAAACCGAAGTTTATTACACAAGATTTTAGAAGTTAAGGATATTTTAAAAGAGAATAATATTACTTCTTACTCAACTCATTTAATTGAAACTGATAAGCCTTCTTGGAAATCAATAATTGATTCCGATCCTTTCTTTAAAGATATTCTGACATTAAACAATATAGATGATTTTATTAAATACTCTAAAGACGAAATAACTTCAAAAGATATTGCAGAATACGTCTTTGAACGCCATCCTCTTACAACATTGCCAATGATGAAAGTTGTCTACTATATATACTCTGATTTTCTTACGACATACAAAAAGCCATTATTCAAAAATAACTTTGTTGCATTTAAATATGGTCCTGTCGATAAAGAGCTTTGGAAAGAATATAGATATATGGGGGAAAAAAAGATAGAGCCTCTTTTTAAAAGTAAGGACGATTCAATTTCACCTGTAGTAAGTAAGCTTATCAAATCAGGAGAATACGGACACATTAAACATATATTTGATTCCTTAGTAAAAAATAAAAAGGTTTTAGATGATCCCTTCTTTTTAAAAAATTTAACACATCAAGATGGAACTCCTTGGAGCAACGTTTACGAACCGCACGAAAACAAGGCGATAACTGATGATACAATTATAAAGTTCCATTCATCCGAAAAAAGATCATTAACTTAAGAAGCCTCCTGGTTCCAGGAGGCTTTTTTAATGCTCAAAAAAATTCTATAATTAATTATAGAAATGAGGGTGGAAATTTGAGTCTTGATAAAAAACTAAATAATGTCACACATAAAATCGATAATTTTAATGATGAAACTAAGCTAAGCTTGAAACTACATGTTGAACGTGAAATGTCGGCGCATCGTAAAATTTTGCCTAAAGGTTTATTCTACAGCGAGATTCACGAAGAAATTCAAACTGAAGTAGATCGAAAAATGGCTGATTTCACTAAAAATACTGATTTGAAGCCCAAAGAACTTTACACTTATTTGAATTCAAAATTACAAGACGATCCTACCCTTTCCAAACGTCAACTGCATTTTTTGGCATATGACCACTTGGCAAAAACTACTAACAGTAAATTTCTCAGACGAATTTTTAAAACAATGAAAAAGAGGATGAAATAATGGGGAGAATTTCTAACAAACATGCACCTAAAGTGTTCTTGAAATTTGTTATCAAGCAAATGACTGTTTTCATTACTAGTAAAGAATTTAAGAAACGTGTCATGGACTTCCTATTTAATGTCGTCGATGATGTCGTATCGTTAGCTTATGACAACGCAAAAAAATCAGAATCCCGAAAATCTTAGGATTCTGATTTTATATATATAATATTATTTTTACCGTTTAATTTAATAAAACGATAGTCTTTCAAATAAACCTCATGTTATATCTAATTTTACCTAAAAATTGCATAAAAAAATCCTTTAGACATCACATCTCGAAGTCTAAAGGAAAATTAAAGATTTATTTTTTAAGGTTTTTTTCGACAAAGTCGCGTACATCTGCATCCTTCATTTCGAGGAATGGTTTTTCAGCTTCTTCAGTCTTAACTGTATCGTGATTGTTGTTCTCCATGAAATAATCCCAGATTGCGTCACGAACAACTGTATCATCATCGCTCCAGTCGAAAGCCTCACTCATCTTTAGGTTTAATACTTCTGGTTCTTTTGCAATGGCTGCATCAGCCATCTTTGATGGATCTACTTCTGCCATAATTCAACAACCTCCTTAGTTACAAGACCTATTATAGTTCTAATCTGAAAAAGTGACACACTAAATGCCTATAATTTTTTATGATTTTATTGATTGGCATAATCTTTTCACTAATAATAGCTGATATCATTGAGTTTTATAAATAAATTATACCTTTTATACAAAATGTACAACAAATTTGATTGAAAATTGAGTTTATTTATGGGACATCTCATGCTATACTTAGGTCTCGCAATTAATTACTCGGCCTCGTTTTAATTATTGCGTAAACTTCGTGGTTCTGGTCAAACCACACCCTCATATTATATACAATATATAATATTGTTAGTTTTCTCCTTACAAGTCAGACTAACAATATAAAAAAAGGTCGCCATTCTTGTCAAATGTGGCGGCTTTTTTTGCGCAATTATTTATCTTTTAAAACAAACTCGTTTGTAGCTACACGGTAAGCTGTTATCGGTTTTTGATAATCACCCAAATAGGCAATTCTATCTACGTGCCAGCTTGTATTAGCGCCTAAAGCTCTGTTTGTTATTTTTTCATCTTCGGCATTAATCAAAGATGTTTGCTTTTCAACATTTAAACTCATTGGATTATCTTCATAAACATAAGCTTCTGTTGATCTAACCCACTCGTTTGTGGCAACACGATAGTAACGTTTATTATTATAGGTAATCATTTGGTCAGTAAACCAGCCAGTGTCGGGTGCTAAAGCTTTATTAGTAATTGGTGTAAAGCTCTTACCTGATAGTGAATAGAGTTTGGCTGGGCCTTTATTTGAATAGGTTGAAACCGTTTGATTGAGATAACCATAGCCTAACTCATTATCGCTACTAGAACTAGAGCTAGAGCTATGTGACCCATTGTTAGTTGGTTTGGTTGGTATTTTTGTATAATTTACTATCTGATTCTTGTTAACTGTGATTTGTCCGTTACCACCATCATTACCTTTAGTAACTGTGGCTTTAACTGATGTTTTGTCAGCTTTATAACCCGAAATTTCAGGAACTGGAACATCAATTTCAGAACCAAACTTTCCAGATACTGCCTCTGTCGAAGTAACCGTTGTAGATTTCCCATCTTCAACGGCGGGAATATCCACTTTCTGCGTTACTGAATCCTTGGAAAGAACTTTTCTACCATCATTTTCATCGTCTTTTAAATAATTTGCGTCAGCAAAATTCCACATAGACGTTGGTTCATTTAGATTTGAAAACAAATGAGAATCTTGTTTTATCCATGTAGAACTGTCTTGAATATAATGTGTATCATCATTAGGCTTTTCATCAGCATCAACTCCAAAATAAAAATTACCTATAGTTGGTTCTGAAAGAAAATGCATCAAAAGATCAGGATCCTGTATTACATAGTTCTCATCCTTAATATTCTTTGCATCATAATCGCTAAACCCTTCTACACTATTTCCATCCCAATTTAAAACATTGCCCCACTTGTTGTCCCTTATTTCTACGACAACCGGTATTTGGATTTTCACTAAGGGTGCCCTTGTAAGATCAAGACCAGCGTTATCTTCTTCACTTAATGTTGCATTTACCGTGCTACCTAATTCCCCCGTATAATCATAAACATAATAACCGTCACTATCATTAGTGGGAACTTTTACTTTTCCGGTAACCTCTGCACTAGTTATAAAATTTGTCCTTTTTTCTAGCTTAACTTTAACGCTAACTGGTTCATATCCAATTTCATCTTTTGCAAATTCATATTTAGGAACCGGTTTATAATCGTCGTCATCATTCTTTGCAGTAGTCACTTCAGTATCCGCTGCTTTTACCGGTAATTCATAATTTACAACTACTCCCCCTACAAATCCCACAGCAAGAAGTGCCGCAATTACTCTAGAGTACTTTCTTTTATAAAAAGTTTCTTTTTTCATATGAATTTACCCTCACTTAAATTCAATATTTTTATATGTTTATATCAACATATTTATTTTAACTCATTGCCAAAACAAAAGACCATTCTTATCTCTAAGAATGGTCTTTCTTAATACTTACTTATTCTTTTCAGCGTCGTGTTTTTTACCTAAAGTAGAATGGTGCATTCCATAAGTAAAGTAAACGACTAATCCAATGGCGAACCAAATTCCGGCATAGAGCTTAGCTTGAATATCAAGTCCCCAGAAGATCACTAAAGCACCGATAAATCCTAGTGCTGGTAGGACTGGATAAAATGGTACTTTGAAATCTGGCACGGCAATATCTTTTCCTTCACGTTTTCTTAATGGATAGATTCCTAAAGAAACGAACATAAAGGCAATCAGAGTACCGGCGGAAATCAATTGTGCTAAGAACGCAAATGGACAAAAGGCACCGATTAAAATACCAACGATTGTTAAGACTAACAAGGCATGATTAGGAAGGTTATTTTTGTTTAACTTACCTAACCAACTTGGTAACATTCCGTCACGTCCGAATGAATAAACTAGTCTTGAACCAGCTAACATCATTCCGATCAAAGCGGTAAACATCCCGATAACGGCAATAGCTTGAATAACACTAGCAATAATTGGGTGTCCTGCATGTCTTAATGCCCAACCAACTGGTTCAGCGTTATTAGCATAAGCAGAATATTTAAACATTCCAACTAGAACTAAAGCTACAGCAACGAATAAAACTACGGCAATCAAGAGTGAACCTAAAATTCCTCGAGGCATGGTCTTCCCAGGATCTTTAGCTTCGGCTGAATTAGCAGCAATTGAATCGAATCCAATATAAGATAGGAAGATCATTGAAACTCCGGCATAAATTCCTTGCCAACCACCAAAAGCAGTTCCATCTGGATTGACACGATATTTAGGAATGAAAGGTACATAATTTTCAACATGAATGGCTGTTAATCCAACGATAATGAAGGTTAAAACAGCTAGAACTTTTAAAATAACTAAAACATTTTCAACTTTGGCGGCACCACCAGCACCGTGGGAGATCAGCCAAGCAACTGCAGCAATTACAACTACGGCAACCAAGTCGACGATTCCACCATTACTACCAAAAGTATTAGCAATAGCATTCGGGAAGTGAACTCCTAATGGTTCCAACAGTCCCCTGAAGTTGGCGGATAACCCCGATCCAACAAAGGCTAAGGCGATAAAGTATTCGGCTAACAGAGCCCAACCAGCGACCCAACCGAAAAACTCACCGAACATAACATTGATCCAAGAATACGCTGAACCAGCAAATGGCATAGCAGCAGCCATTTCAGCATAGGCAAAAGCTACCAAACCAGCTACGATAGCAGCGGCAATAAATGAAAATACTACTGATGGACCAGTATGTTCAGCAGCAACGACCCCTGGCAAAGTAAAGATTGAAGTAGAAACAATCGTCCCTACACCTAACGCCAAGAAATCTTTGACAGTCAAAACTCTAACTAAATGTGAATCTTTGTCCTCATAAATACTCGGATCTTCTTTTAAGGTTAAACGTTTAAAAAAATCACTCATAAAAAATACACTCCTCTTGATTTACCAACCAATTTTTTCGTTACTTGGAATAATTACTTGATTATTTTCTGCTGCAGCAAAAGCGTCATCCAAAACATTCAACGCTTTATCCAGCTCGTCGTGCGTTATGACCAAAGGCGGTTGAAATCTCAAAATATTTCCCTTCAAGGTAATCATAACTACTCCGTGTTGAAATGCATAGTAAATAACTTTATTGGCAAAATCAAGGTTTGGTTCTTTGGTTTGACGGTCTTTAACAAGTTCAATTCCTCCGTCAAGTCCGTACATTCTAATATCACCGATTTCTTGATAATGTTTCTGCATTTCTAAGAATCTTTGTTCAGCATAAGCACCATCAGTAGAAGATTTTTCGAGTAAACCTTCTTCATCCAAGACGTCCAAAGTAGCCATCGAGGCGGCACAACAGACAGGATTTCCAGCTGTAGTAAATACATGTGCTGGTGAATCAAGACTTTCCATAATCTCTTTTTTACCAATGGTAGCGCTGAGTGGCATTCCAGAAGCCAAAGACTTACCAACAGACATCAAGTCGGGTTCGATGTTATTGAATTGTTGATAACTCCACATTTTACCAGTTCTTCCCATACCTTGATTGATTTCATCAACCGCAAAGAGAATTCCATTTTGGTGACAGAACTCATAAACTAATTGCATGAATTCTTCTGGGGCTTTTCGAATACCCCCATCGCCTTGGATAGGTTCAATTAGAACACAGGCCACTTCGTCAGCTGGTAAAAAGCTTTCGAACGGTTGTTTAAATTCATCAAAATAACGCATCGCTACATCGTGTTCAGTTTCGTTGGGATATCGTCGATACAAATCAGGATACGGAACATGCACTACTCCTGGTAACAATGGTCCCATTTTGCGTGTCATGTTCAAGCTGACACCAGACAAAGTCATTGAGCCAAAAGTCGACCCGTGATATGAATCCATAAAGGAAACAATATATGGTCTATCGGTATACGCTCGGGCAAATTTGATAATAGCATCGTTTGCCTCAGAACCTGAATTTGAAAAGGCTACTTTCTTAGGTGTTCCGGGTACAAGTTTTGCCAAACGTTCTGCTAATTCTTGTCCTGGACGATGATGAAAATAGGCAGGTGTGTAATGAATCAGTTCTTCAGCCTGCTCTTGGATAGCTTTAACGACTTTTTCATTCGTATGACCAACGTTGATAGCAGAAGCGCTTGCCAACAAATCAATGTACTCGTTTCCGTCTGCATCGATTAACGTTGAATTATGTGCTGATTCTATGACAAGATCATAGTAGTTGATTCTAGACGATTTGGCGTAATACTTATTTTCGTTCTTAATCAATCGAGCGTCCACCTCGTGATCATGATCTACTTTTTGCGCTGTCATAATGACACCCCCTATTAAAATTTTATTGGTTGAAATATTGTCATTCTAATTGTTTTTTAATTTAGTTGCAAGATTTTTATAAAAGCAATTCCTTACTCAATCAAGAAAGTTACATCGTATTGCATGATATCAAGGCGTGTAAGCGTCAAAGAAAAATTAGACATTTTCTAATTTCTAAGAAGTTGCTAATAATAACTTTCGATTCTATTATGATGGCGGAGGTATTTAACAATGATGAACGATGAAAAAGTATTGTTAGAATACATGGCAAGATTTTATAAAACACCTGCTGCTGAGTTGACACAAAAGTACACGATTTCGCAACTAGAAGATGCTTATAACGAAATAAATCAGAAGACCAATTATCAGAAATATTTAGATAGGAACAAAACTTTTCCTAGTGAATACGTAATGAAGGAATTTAGCCCACTTTAAAATTAAAGGATAATAAACAACCACTTTATTTTAATAATAAGGTGGTTGTTTTTTAATTTTTTATTGTACATTTCTTGATTTCAGGAATACTTTTGTTTCATATTGAATATAAATTTATTAATTCTATAATCGAAGTTGTAGACATTATTTAATCATGAGGGGAGACTTTATGATGAGAAAATTTATATCAAAAAAATGGATACTTTTTTCTGGATTAGCTATGAGTGGATTATTACTAGTCAACTCACCTACTACAACTGTTAAAGCTGTTGATAGTGGCTCTGCCGCTACTACCGAAACTAAAGATCAAACTGGTAATACTGCCGCCAAAAATGATGATAGTGGATTTAAGATTCCTGATGATGCCATTGCTCATGGTATTACTGGTACATGTCCATGGTATATTAGCTCTGATAAAACATTGCATATTGGATCAGGTACACTTGAATCTTCTGATAATGCTGCATCACCTTGGGAAAATTATTCTGATGATATCACTTCAGTATCATTTGATGAAAAGGTTATCGCTCCAGATAAGATTGAAGGGTTATTTTGCACCTTATACTCTTTAAAAACAGTAAAGAATGTTGAAAATTTTGATATATCAAATACATCAGATATTTCATATTTATTTGCACTAGATTCTAATTTGGAAAACATTGATGTTTCTACTTTGGATACTTCAAAAGTTACAGACATGTCCTTTATGTTTAGTATGATGGGAAGCACAAATAACAGTCTTACTACATTGAATGTTTCTACTTGGAACCTTGAAAATGTAGAAAATATAACTTCTATATTTCAGGGAGATGCTGCTTTAAAATCCTTAGATGTTTCTAATTGGAATACACCTAACTTAAAAAGTTCTGTTAGTGCTTTCCAAGATGATTCACAACTAAAGGAATTAGATGTTTCTAACTGGGATGTTAAGAACGATACTAGTTTCAATGCAATGTTTAAAGGTGATTCTTCCCTAATATCATTAGATTTATCAAAATGGAACATGGAAGATTCGGTCCAATTAGGAAATGCTGGTTCTGATGGCATTTTTGACGGAACTGATTTGAATTATATTAAATTAGGACCTAATAACTTTTTCAATCCTAGCAATGGTACCAATGTTCTTTTACCTTCCACGAAGTCAAAGACTTGGTCCAATGACGATAAAACTTTATCATTTTCGGCTACGGATTCTAGTGATTCTATTGGAAAGTATTACGACAAAAAAAATAATCCTGCAGGTGTACAAACTTTTACTCCACAAAGAGAATCAATTACTGCCGATGTTACCATTAAGTCAAATTTAGGCGACTTAATTGTTCCTAACGTAACCGGACCTACTGGTAAACAAATCACAGTCGATGTTCCTCAAAAAGACGGTTACACGTCTGATAAGAAAACTGTTACAGCGACTGTCAACGCTATTGGAACCATTACTACTGACGAAACCGTCAAATACACTAAGATTACCAAACCATCTGGCGGTTCACATGGTAGTTCCTCAAACAACAATAATAATCAAAATAATAACAATGACAAAAATAAAGTAACGACCGAAACTAAGAAACAGACCATTAATACTTATAATGGTAAAGATATTCCTATTTATACTTTAGATTCTGAGAATAAGATGGTTTTGATCAATAATAAGGCCTTATCAAACGATTCTGGTTGGTATAGTGATCAAAAGTTAGTTGTTAACAACGATACCTATTATCGCGTTGCTACTAATGAGTATGTCAAAGCTACTCAAGCCTATCCTTATGAATCAACTAAAGCTGTTCTTCGTACAACTAACAGCAACAAACGCATTTATATGGCCGACGGAAAATTGATTGCTAATCGTGAATTAGCTGCTGACAGTGATTGGTATACCGATCAAATTGTCCAAATCAATGGTGAAAAATACTATCGTGTTGCCACTAATGAATTCGTCAAAGCCAATGATTCCAACATTTACAAAACACTTTAGTTGCTTACTAAAACAAAAAATCAGAAAGATTCAGTATTTTACTGAAATCCTTCTGATTTTTTTTATTGTTTAAAATGATTTTTATTTAAATCCTTTTTATAAAAAATTAGCTATGTATATTCCACCATACAATTTGTCTATGAATTTATAATTTAGCATATAAAAGCAGTCGTAAAAAAGAGCAAAATATTTATCTTAGTCAATTATCAAAAATATAGTATTATGATTCTCAATAATTAAATAAGTCTTATATTTAATATCAAATTATTTTGATTTATTTTCCAAATTTAAAAAGAATTTTTTAGCATTATTGAATTTGATAAAAAATAAATAATACTATAATTATTTCCAGATTGTATACTTTTAAAAACTCAAAGTATTTTATAAAGGGGATTTATATTATGAGATTTAGACAATTAAATAGTAATCCAAATAGTATTATGCGTAAGAAATTAGTTAAATCCAAAAAGAGCTGGATCGTTGTTTCTAGTCTTTCATTAGCTGGGGGTTTATTTTTGCTAGGCGGACCTACATCTGTTGTTAAAGCCGACACTGACACTGCATCTGTAAAAACTTCTGTTGTTTCAACGACAAAAGCAAGTTCCACCACTACTAGTAGTACTACCAAGTCTTTAACTACTACTCCTAAAGAATCTACATCATCCACAACAAGTCCAGTTGTATCTTCAAATTCTAGTGATGCTACAACAACTAAAAATTCAACACCAGTAACAACTGAAAAAATTGCTACTGATACTAGTTCTACAAACAAAAATCAGGAAACTTCTACAGTTAAAGATTCCACGGCAACAACTGCCAATACTCAAACAGATACATCAAAATCAGAAAACACTAATGCCGTTAAGAGTGACCCAACAGACAATATAAAGACACCTGTTACTGAAAAACCTGCTATTGATACAGTTGATACCCAATCCGACACAAAAAAAGTAGAAAATACAGATACCGTTAAGGACGAATCAACTGATGACACAAAAGCACCTGTTACCGATACTACAACTAATACCGATAAGAACGCTACTAACGTTGTAGAACCAGTTACTACAACAACTGCTGACTTAAAAGTAAGTAATCTAATGGCTAACTTAGCTCTCTCAAAGGCTCAACTTGCTGATTTAGGCGTTCAGGCAACTGCGCTAGCCATTACTCCAGAAAATGCAACTCTAGAGGACGGCAATATTGCTGAAGGTATGCAAGGTACAACTCCTTGGAGTATTGATCAAAGTGGCGTTTTACATTTAGGTGATAAAAATAAAACCACCACTTTAGCCGACAACAAAACTACTACGACTGATAAAGTAAGTACAGGTTCCTCAAATACTGATGTATCAACAGTAACATCATCTCCTACATCTCCATGGGCTGGACATGCTGATAGTATCAAAACCATTACTTTTGATGGTAATGTCAATACTGCATCCGATATGAACCATATGTTCTCTGATTTATCAAATTTAACAACTATCACTAATGCTGATAAATTAATAACTCCACAAGGTAGTGACGATGATGAAGATAAAACTATAAAAAATGCTACTGGATTGTTTGCTAATGATCCTAAACTAACTAGTATTTCAACTATCTCTGGAACAACCGGAGCACAAAGTAATACCGTGGATCTAAGTGGATGGAAACTAGGTTCAGTAACTTCAACGGAAGATATGTTTCTAAATGATAGCTCTATCGAACATATTATCTTCCCATCAGCCCAAGAAGATACTCTTACCAAAAATTTAAATTCCAGATATATGTTTAAAAACGATACTTCATTAAAAGATATTTCATTCCCTAATTGGCAATTTAGAAGTGGCGATTTTGATATGAGCGGAATATTTCAAAATGATACTTCGTTAACAACTTTAGATCTTAGTTCATGGAATATGAATTCAAACACTGAAACCGGTGATTCATCTAAGGGTGAAGGGATGTTTGATGGTACCGATTCCCTAACATCATTACATCTTTCAGTAAATAACAAGTTCAAAAATTACACTGGTCTTTCTTCAGCTCAAGGTAGCAAATGGATTGGTGGTGGAAAGACATTATTAGCGGATCCAACTGGCTCTGATGGATCAACTACTTATAATTTAAATAATTTAACCGCTAACTTAGGAACTTATGTAAAAGGTGGCACTGAGTTTAAACCAGACGGTTCAACAGCTACTCCCTTAAACTTTACCTTAATTGTTCCTTCTAATATGGGTGATATACCTATCCCTGTTACCGGAACAATTTACAGTTCTGTCACCGGTGATGTTCCTCAAAAAGACGGATATACTGCCAACTATACTCAAGTTCAGGGTAATATACTTGCAGACAAAGCTGTTACCTCTTACTACGTTACATATACCGCTAATCCTTACACAACAAAAGTTTCTACTTCAAAAGGCTCACAAGACGTTGATATTCCTGCTGGTGTCGTGGGAACAACTTCTAATCCTATTAGTTTGCCATCTGTAAACGGATATATCGCTCCTCAAATTAAAGTTCAATATACAAAAGACGGTAATATTATTACTGATCTCAAGGGTAACGTTATTTCAGACGATAATAAATTAACATATACTGGAGAACCCTTAGATAATAATGCAGCAGTTGCCGTTACTGATCCCACTACCGGTAAATCTGTTTCCATTGACGTTCCCGACGGTAAAGTTGGTGATTCTGTCACTCTTAATATTCCTAACTATGACAACGATGGATACACTGC
>NZ_BIFW01000007.1 GCF_003967595.1 Companilactobacillus musae
GACGGTAAAGTTGGTGATTCTGTCACTCTTAATATTCCTAACTATGACAACGATGGATACACTGCTCCTGTTTTGACTGCCACTTACGGTCCTGATGGTGCTGTTGTTAAAGATGCTAATGGTAACACTGTCACCGCCAACAATCCGGCTTCTTATACTGGTAAATCTGTTTCTAACAATAAAGCTATTGCTGTTATCAATCCTACTACTGGCAAATCTATTTCCATTGACGTTCCTGACGGTAAAGTTGGTGATTCTGTCACTCTTAATATTCCTAACTATGACAACGATGGATACACTGCCCCTGTTTTGACTGCCACTTATGGTCCTGACGGTGCTGTTGTTAAAGATGCTAACGGTAATACCGTCACCGCCGACAATCCGGCTTCTTACACCGCTAAAACTATTTCTAATAATAAGGCGGTTGCCGTTACTGATCCTACTACCGGTAAATCTATTTCCATTGACGTTCCCGATGGTAAAGTTGGTGATTCTGTCACCCTTAAGATTCCTAACTATGATAACGATGGGTATATTGCCCCTGTTTTGACTGCCACTTATGGTCCTAGTGGG
>NZ_BIFW01000008.1 GCF_003967595.1 Companilactobacillus musae
GTTGTTGTTAAAGATGCCAATGGTAATACTATTACTGCTGATGATCCTGCTACTTACACCGCTAAAACTATTTCTAATAATAAACCCGTTGCCGTTACTGATCCCACTAACGGTAAACCTGTTTCTATTGTTGTTCCCGACGGTAAAGTTGGTAGTTCTGTTACTCTTAACATTCCTAACCACGATAGTGATGGATATATTGCTCCCATTTTGACCGCCACTTACGGTCCCAGTGGGGTTGTTGTTAAAGATGCCAATGGTAATACTATTACTGCTGATGATCCTGCTACTTACACCGCTAAAACTATTTCTAACAATGAAGCTGTTGCCGTTACTGATCCTACTACCGGTAAATCTGTTTCCATTGACGTTCCTGACGGTAAAGTTGGTAGTTCTGTTACTCTTAATATTCCTGACCATAACGGATATATCACTCCAGTTCTAACTGCTACCTATAGCCCTAACGGGGCTATTGTTAAAGACGCTAATAACAATATTATTACTGTTGATAATCCAGCTACTTACACCGGAAATGCTAATCCAGCAACCAATGTAAACGTCAAAAATCCTGACGGAACTAATGGTGAGCCCATAAATATTCCTGCTGGTAAATATGGTGATCCTGATAAAACTATAAGTCTTCCTGAAGTTTCCGGTTATGAAACACCCAAAATCACAGTAACCTACGGTGCTAACGGTAAACCATTAATTAAAGACCAAGACGGAAATACAATCAGCGAGGATAATTCATATACCTATACAGGTGTTGAAAATAAAAAAACTACCATAAACGTTAAAACTCCGGATGGTAAAACCGTCGCTTTAGATATACCCGCTGGCCGTTACGGTGATAATCCTGTAAAGATAAGTGCACAGAATATTTCTGGATATACTGCCCCTACGGTCATTGTCACATACGGTAAAGATGGGAAACCATCAATTTCCAATGTTAAAACGCCTGATAAAAAGCTTTCGGATACAGACGTCTTAACATATACCAAGAATCCTTCACATAGCTCAAATGGAAATCATACTAATAATGAAAGCAACACTCCTTCTGAAACAACATCCCCAGAACAAAACGTTCAAAACATCGCCACATATAGCGAGAAGGGACAAATTAA
Source organism: Companilactobacillus musae (assembly GCF_003967595.1). Lineage (GTDB taxonomy): Bacteria > Bacillota > Bacilli > Lactobacillales > Lactobacillaceae > Companilactobacillus > Companilactobacillus musae. The sequence goes on from NZ_BIFW01000008.1 coordinate 1,125, forward strand.
CGTCTACGCTTTGGGATCAGATAACAAAATGTCAGCTATTGGTAACCGTGGTTTAGCTTATCAATCAACTTGGTACTCTGACCAAAAAGTAACTGTTGATGGTATTCAATACTACCGTGTTGCTACCAATGAATGGGTCAAAGCTAGTCAAGTTTACCCATACGAAGATGTTAACTTTGATGTTAGAACTTACGACAAAACAGCCAAAGTTCTTTATAAATCAGAAGATGAAATCATCAACAACAGAATGCTAGCTCCTAATACAAGCTGGTTCAGTGATCGTGTTACATACGTCATTAATGGCGAAAAGTATTATCGTGTTGCTACTAACGAATTTGTCAGTGCTAAAGATGCCTATGTTTACGAACCAACAAATATGGTCGTCACAACCAACGTTAATATCCCTGCTACTGCACTTTACTCAGCTAAAGGTGAACTAGTAACTAATAGATCACTTGCGGCCGATACAAGCTGGTTAGTTGATAGCATTACTTATATCAATGGTGTTAAATACTATCGCGTTGCTACTAACGAATTCGTTAAAGCTAGCGATGTTGATAACAATCACTAAAGTCAAATTCCACACAAAAACAAACTCCTATTCAGTATTTAGGGGTTTGTTTTTTTATAATTTATTTTATGTTCTTGCATGAAATTGACTTATACTAGAGTACATACTGCAAATTTAGGGGTAAAATTTCATGCAATCATATAAAGTCTCCATATTTAAACGATTAATTAATCCAAAATCATATTGGTTATTAATCATAATTTTTTTGTTCTTTAACGTATTTTCATTTTTAAAATCTCCAGAAATTGTAAATGCCGATAGTTCAAATACTGCTACCACAACTAAAAACATTTTTACAATTCCTAGCGATGCTACGGCTCAAGGTACAGCTAATAATCAAAGCAACTCAAGTAAATGGTATATCAAAGACGGCATACTACATTTTGGACCAGGGGTAATTAAATTTTATGACCAAATAAACAATTGGGATAAATATTCTGATCAAATAACATCAATTTCTTTCGATGGACAAATTAGTCTTGTAGACGCTTCGCAGAAAAAAACCAATATAGGTGGTTTTTTAAGTAATCTTCCTAACTTGGCAAAAATAGATAATCTTGATAACCTAGATGTTTCTAGAACAACTAATTTTTCTAAACTTTTTCAAAATGATTCCAAACTAAAAGAACTTGATTTATCTACCTGGGACACATCTAATGTTACTGGAATGTTTAAGACATTTCTGAACGATTCTTCATTATCTATTCTTAATACTTCCCACTGGAATACAGAAAAGGTTGAAGATATGGGTAGTATGTTCAGCGGTGATTCTTCACTAACAAAGTTAGATCTTTCCACCTTTGACACATCTAATGTTACAAATTTTGCTTCTATGTTTTACAGCGATTCTAATTTAATCGATTTAAATATCTCTAGTTTTAACACTAAAAATGCCGATTATACTGATCATATGTTTGATGGCCTTTCAAAAATCAAAACTATTAATCTCCCTAAAACATTTGATACCAGTAAAGCACGGGGAATTGGGGCTATGTTTAGTGACGACATTTCACTAGAAAATATCGATATCTCCAATCTTGATACATCCAACGCATTGATAGATTCTGATATGAATATAGGCGATAATTTATTTGGAAGTATGCAGATTGATGATGCTAAGGAATGTGATAATAATCTAAGATCCATAACACTTGGTCCAAAAAATAAACTAGACAATAATTTTTCCATTTCCGACAAAATATCTGATACCTGGGTAAACATAGGAAACGGTTCTGTTAAAACTCCACAGGCAAATCTTTCTTTCCATACCGGTGTCGATACCACTGATGCTTACAAAATCTATGATGGTACAGCCAAAACGGTTGAAACTTTCGTACCAAAGTTAACTACTGTTACTAGTGATGTCACTATCCCTTCAAACCTCAATGATCAAGTTGTTAAAAATGTAACTGGTACAGTTGGAAAAACAGTCTTAGTTGATGTTCCTTCAATCAAGGGCTACACTCCTGATAAACAAAAAGTTACTGCCAATGTTTATAATGACGGTACTATAATTACTACTGAAAAAGTAACTTATAAAAAAAATCCATCATCACACCACAGCAGTTCTTCAAGTTCCAATCATAATAACCATAATCAAAACGAATCTAATAAAATCATCAAACAAAACGCTGATATAGCAACTTATTCTGACAAGAAAAATGTTCCTATCTACTCCTATAACAATGAATCCATGAATTTTATTTCCAACAAAGAATTATCTCATGGTACCGATTGGTTTACTGATGAAAATATAACTATCAACGACAAAATTTACTATCGAGTTGCTAACAATGAGTGGGTTGAAGCCAGTCGCGTCTATCCTTATAAAAATGACAAGAAAGTAATCAAAACACATGCTAAAACTATTACCTATCTTTCAAAAGCAGAAGGCATAGCTGTTTCCAATCGTGCGTTAGCACCAAGTACTCTTTGGAAGTCTGATAGATATACTACTATAAATGGTATTAAATACTATCGCGTTGCTACTAACGAATTCGTTAAAGCTAGCGATGTTGACACCAACTATTAATGCAAAACAAAAAACAGTCACATAATTGCGGCTGTTTTTTATTTATTCTATAAATCAAAATATTATATTATAGGAAAGAACGTAATATTTCTTTCATAGGTGGTAATTCAGGCAAGGATTTCTTATCAATCACATGACCTAAACCAAATTTAGCATAACCTTGGGCTTCATCCATCATAATCTTACCTGGTAGTGGAGCTTCATCAGTTACGGCAACATCTAGCAATACTGGCTTTTCAGGATTGCGATACTTTTCAATTGCGGCTTTAAATTCTTCATCAGTTGTAATTCTTTCACCAATTCCACCACATGCTTCAGCAACTTTAGCAAAATCAATTTCAGGCAAACTAATTCCGTAATTTTGTTGGCCGGCGGATTGTTGCTCATATTCAATAAAGGCTAACAATTTATTATTTAAAACGATATACAACATTGGTAAATTATATCTAACTGCTGTAGCAAAGTCCTGCATAACCATAGATGTGGCACCATCACCAGCAATAGCATAAACGGGACGATCTGGGAAAGCATTTTTAGCGGCAATAGCACCTGGCAAAGCGCATCCCATTGTTCCTAGCCAAGCTGAAATTGTATACATTTGTGTAGATTTGGCAGTCAAGAATCTAGCGCCAAAAGCAGTCGAGGTACCAACATCAATTGACCATATTGTATCACTTGGAGCTGACTCACTGATATTATGGAACATCAATGATGGCAAAACGCCGTTATGCTTTTTAGTATAAACATCATGCATCCAACTGCGCCATTGTCCAATTTTAGCAACCGCTTGATCTAAGAATGGACGTTCCTTAACTGGTTCGCCTAATTCGTTCAAACGTGCTAATGCTTCTTTAGCATCTGCCTGAATTGCAATATTAACGTGACGACGTTTGCCTAGACGATCAGCATTGATATCAATTTGAATAGCATCAACTTTTTTATTTAAGTATGGTGCATAAGGATAATCAGTCCCTAGCATAATTACTAAATCAGCTTTTTGCATCATTTCAAAAGCCGGCTTGGTCCCTAACTTACCTAGTTGACCTAAATTATAAGGATGATCATCATCAACTAGTCCTTTTGCGGGCATAGTTTGTATAATTGGAATCTTATATTTCTCGATGAATTCTTTTGTTTCTTTCTTGGCATCTTTAATACCAATACCTGCTAAAACGATTGGATTAGAATGAATCTTCATCATTTCCAAAACGGCCTTAATCTGGTCATCATCAACCTTGTAATTCTCCATTTGGAAATTATCAACGTTAGGTGTGAAGTTATCTTTGATCATATGATCTGGAATATCATCAGGAATTGTCAAAACAGCTACGCCTTTTTTAGCAATAGCAGTTCTGATAGCTTCGTCCATAATTCTTGGCAAAGATTGTGGGTCCATGATGATTTTATTATAAACAGCCACATCATCGAATAAGACATGCGTATCAACCTCTTGGAAGAAATCGGTATTAAGTAACTTGGATTGAACTTGTCCCAAAATTGCTAGTACTGGCGCATGATCCATCTTGGCATCATATAATCCATTTAACAAATGGATAGCTCCAGGCCCACCAATAGACAAACAAACGCCTAATTTTCCAGTTAATTTGGCATGAGCAGCAGCTGACAAGGCAGCCACCTCTTCATGTAGCACATGAGTAAATTTAATCTTATCTTGAGCACGATATAACGCATCAATCGTTGTATCAACAGAATCCCCAGGCAGACCATAAATATTATCTACGCCCCACTTTGCTAAAACATCTACCATTTCATCAGATGCACGAACAGCCATAATTGTCCCTCCTAATATCTATTACTTATAACGTACCACAATCATTTCACAATTAAAGTAATATGCTCATTCTTGGGACAGTAGTTTGCTTATATATTGATAAATAAGTTTGTGAAATATTTTCTTATGATTAATTCTATTTTTGAACTTTTCTGTTATTATATGAATATAAGTTACTGAGGGGGATTTTCAAAATGGTCAGACAGTTCCAACTATATCGTTGGTTACGGTTTATTTTTCTGCTGGTCGCTGGGACTTTGATAGTGATCGAACCGATAAAAAGCTTTAACATCATCATCTATATTGTTTCCAGCTACATTGCCATTTATGGAATACTTTCCATTTTTGATGGTCTACATATTCGCCGAACCACCGGTGAAAATAATATTGCAATTGGAATGGGTATCGGAGCTTTATTTTTAGCCCTTGGCGTTTTATTATTTGCTAAATTCTTTGTTACTTTAGTTCCATCAGTCTTGGGGATTATTCTTTTAGTTAATGGTATCAATCAATTTCGAGATTCTCATGAAATGACAAAAAGAGTTCAGATAACACCCTACCTTGATTACTTTTACTCAGCACTGTTGATGCTGGCAGGAATCGTGTTTATTCTGAACCCTTCTAAAACAATTATTTTTATTTATCAATTATTCGGTTTGAGTTTAGTAATACTAGCTTTCTTTGAAATTATAAATTCCAGAATCTATCGTGGTTAGTTAGATCTGGATTTTTTTTAGAGTAATTGTACTCAAGCTGTTAGTAATGGCACTCTTATCAAAATGTGTAGTTGCCTGCCAAGTTTGAACATTTTCACCATTACGGACGGAGATAGCTTCAACCATCAAACGTCCCAATTTAAGATTATTTAAATTATGTAGTGATACGCCCAATACCGCAGCGGAATTATCTTTATCAACATTTAAGTTAGCACCAATACTTGCAGCGGTTTCCGATAACATAGCATTGATGATACCCTCTTTATTACTTTCCATTTGGAGATGCTCTTCAGTCAGGTCCATCTGTAAAATCACTTTATGCCTGCCTTGTTCAACCACTTTTATTCCCATATCATTTAGTAAACTCATTTTATACCTCAATTTTTTTCAATAATTAGTTAAGTTTTATTGTGTAAATGTTTTACAATTTAGTCATAGCTCTTTAATCGTATCAAAATTTCAAAGGAAAAGAGGTCAAATTTTGGAAAACTGGTTAGTCAAACGTGCAAAACTTGATCCTGATAAAATCGCCCTTATCCTAGAACATGCCGATTTTACCTTTGGTGAACTTAATTCAACTGTCCAACTCTTTGCTAGCAAATTATTCACCAGCGGTATTCGTCAAAATGATTCTGTGGCACTTTTTTCCGATAACTGTTTTAATGGCTACGTTGCCATTTTAGCACTTCAACAGTTAGGAACACGAACTATCTTCCTTGATACTGGACTTTCAAAAGACACTTTGACATATCAAATCAATGATTGTCATCCCAAAACAATTCTTATCAGTGATTCAGTGAATACTTCGGAAATAGACCATATTAACTGGGATAAAACTATGATGTCGGAAGTTTTAAGCCTTAATCCAACTAAAAATTACCGACCTGTTTCTGAATTTGACAATTCTCAAGTAGCAACTATCTTCTATACACCCAATGCTGATAAAAAAGATACTGGCGTTATGCTGACTTACGGTAATTATTTTTACTCTGCTATGGGAACTACTTTAAATTTAGGTATTAACAAACAAGATACCTGGGTCTTAACTTTGCCCATCTTCAATGTACCGGGGCTTTCAATCATCATGCGTTCTTTGATCTACGGAATTGGGGTTTACTTAATTGATGGATTTAACATTGATTTGATCAATAAAGTTTTGATCAATGAAAGAGCTACCATCATTTCCTTAACGCCCACACTTTTAAGGGAATTATTGAATACTTTACCAAAAGGAAGTCGTTATAACGAACACTTCCGTTGCATCTTTTTAGGAACTGGTTTAATTGATAATTGGACTCTCCTACGTTGCAACATGCTCGATATACCGGTTTTACAATCTTACGGTATGACTGAAACGACTGCTAACATCTCAGCACTCAACTTTAATGATGCCGAAATCAAAGCGGGTTCTTGTGGACAGCCATTTTTTACTGAACAAGTTAGGATCACCAATATCAATCAAGATAATATCGGTTGTATTGAGGTCAAATCTCCCACTATTGCTGCTGGTTATCTCAATAAGGATAAACTATTCAAAAATCGTTTTACAAGTGACGGCTTTTTCAAAACTGGAGATGTCGGCTATCTCGATGATGATAATTTCTTGTATCTCAAAGGACGTCAGGCTGATTTGATCTATTCTGGTAATAAGATCATCTATCCTGAAGAAGTCGAAAACGTTTATCATAGTGTTAACGGCATTACCGATATTTGTATTGTTGGTATCAAGGGGGATCATGGCAAGCAGATTCCTATTGCTTACTTAACCTTAAAGGATAACGCCTATTTAACTAGTGAGGATTTACATGAGTTTGGACAACATAATTTAATCAATTATCAAGTTCCAATTGAATTTCGTTTGATAGAAAAATTTCCTAAAAGTACTGGTGGTAAAATCTTACGAAATCGATTGTTTAATTTGAAATATAAGGTTATTTAATTGAATTTCCCATTTAACTTAGTGGAATGACGAGCAAAAGAAGTCATTCCACTAAGTTTTTTTGTATTCAAAAACTAATCAATATTTTTTATTGCACATTTTATTTTTTCCGAGTAACATAGATAATCGTTAGTCAGCTAGCATTTATTTTGTAAGGAGTTTTATATGTCAAAAAAATACACTAATACACTGTTAAAAATTGCTGCCAACAGATTGTCTAAAAAATTCGACGCCTTTGCCAAAGAATTTGATACTACTTGGATGCAAATGTCTGTTATTGATTTCGTTAGTCGTCGTAAAGATACTGAAACTTTTCAGCGTGATATTGAAATCGAATTCTTTATCCAACGTTCGACTGCCACTGTCCTATTACAACGCATGGAAAAGAAGAATTTACTTTATCGTCAATCTTCCAAAACTGATGCTAGACAAAAATCAGTTTATCTAACTGATAAGGCCTTGGCTCTAGAAGAACGAATTAACGATTACATGCAGCATCAACAAGAATTGCTCTCAGAAAATTTCTCTCCGGAAGAAATTACCCAATTTGAGAAAATGCTTAACTTTTTTATTGATGGAGGTAATGATTAATGTCTCAAGAAAAAATACCTTTAAAGGTTTTATTGGCCGTTATTGCCACAGGATTAATGTCATTTTGTGGAGTAATCGTTGAAACCTCAATGAACATATCTTTTCCAACTTTAATGAAGGAGTTCAATGTCACTACTTCAACCGTCCAATGGATGACAACTATTTATCTCTTAGTCGTTGCCATTGTGGTTCCACTATCATCATTTTTCAAAAAGAACTTTAAAACTAAAACTCTCTTTATTTTCGCTAACTTATTCTTCATTTTAGGTGTCTTAATTGATGCTATCGCTCCAGCTTTTCCAATTCTTCTATTAGGACGTGTGATTCAAGGTCTTGGAACTGGTATTGCCCTTCCTTTGATGTTCAATATTATTTTAGAAAATGTCCCCGCCAGTAAGATCGGACTAATGATGGGTATCGGAACTCTAATCACTGCCGTTGCTCCAGCAATTGGGCCTACTTTTGGTGGTCTAGTCGTCAGTGCCTTGGGTTGGCGTTATATTTTTGTTATTCTTCTACCAATTCTGATTATTTCCTTTTTACTCGGTATTAAAAACATTGAACAAAAAAGCCAAATACAAAAATCTGCATTTGACTTAGCTAGTTTAATCGCCTTAATTCTTACTTTTGGCGGTTTAATTTACGGTTTCAGTAATATGAGTAATTTAAATCTTTATGTTATCGTTTCATTCATTATTGGTATTTTAGGATTGATTGGCTTTGTGGTCCGTTCTGAAAAAATCAAACAACCGATTCTCAACTTGAATGTCTTAAAGAACAAAACTTTTGCTAGTCACGTACTTAGCTTCTTTTTTTTCCAGATTCTATCTTTAGGGTTTGCTTTTATCTTGCCTAATTATATTCAATTAGTTAACCACCAAAGTGCTACCATCGCTGGTTTGGCAGTTCTCCCTGCCGGTGTAGTCGGTGCCATTTTAGCTCCTCTGGGTGGTAAAATTCTTGATGAAATGGGAGCTCGTTTGCCAATTCTCTTTGGTGTTACTTTTGCCGACATTTCACTAATTATTTTTACTATTTTTAGTCGTAATTTAAACACGACCTTAATTATCTGGGCCTATATCCTTTATATGTTTGGTATGGGATTGTCTTTCGGTAACATTATGACCAATGGTTTGAAATACCTTACTAACCAAAATCAAGCTGACGGTAATGCTATCTTTAATACACTTCAACAATTTGCTGGTGCCACAGGTACTTCAATCGTGTCAGCCATCATTGCCTTGAGCCAAAATAACGAGTCTCTTTCAACTGCTACTTCAACAGCTATTGGAACTCAACACGCCTTTATTATTTTAGTTATCTTAGGTTTGATCAATTTATTGATTCTCTTCAAAGCCATTCCTAGAGAAAATCATTCCAAATAATACTCAAAAAAATTAGCTACTTTATCCATTAATCTAATTTCAACTAGATGTCCCGCTTTATAGCCAGTGATAAAGGCAACTTGATCAGCGTAATCTTCTTGATGAATTCGATCAAAAAAATCTTTCGACATTCGATAAGGAATTCTTGAGTCATCAGTTCCATGCCAAAATAATACCGGTCGATGAGCAATCTTTTCTGGCTGACTATTTAAATCGTAATTTTCAATCCAACTAGTTAACGACTCTAAATCAGTAGGAAGATAAAGCTTTCTCTTTTTAGCATCTTGTCGAACTAAGCGGGCGTAACCTTTTAAATCAGGGGTTCCCATAATAATCGCTGCTACTGAAATTTCCGGGTGGGCTGTTAATAAAGCCCCCGTCGTCATACCACCCATTGAATAACCGCCAACACCAATCTTGTGATCTTTAATTAAATTTTTGTCAGCAAAATAATCTCTGATTAAGGCAAATTCTGCTAAATTTCCTTGAATACTATTCCAAAAAGTAAATGAAGGTATCGAAGAAATATCCATGTGTCTTTCCCCGTGATTCATAGCATCGGGCAAGATCACACGGATATTTTTTTGAGCTAATTTACGTGCTTGAGTTAAAACTAATTCCTTATCTGAACGCCATCCGTGATAGAAAATAACCAGTGGTAACGGCTTGTGAAATGCACCGTCTGGAACTACTTCTAAAACTGGAACATCTTGAATTAAATATTGATTAATTTTTACCATCTTGTCACCTCATGACCATATATTATCATCATGAGCATAAAAAAAGCAGGAATAAAAAATATTCCTACATTATATACTAGATATATGGTAAATTTCGATTTTTAATTTTAAAAAGCAACTCTTCAACGTCACGACTATGGCGATGTCCTGTATCTATATCATACTCGATTAATTCTCTTCGGAAATTAATCAATTCGGCTTCTAAGTTATCATTGTATTCTAACAATTTTAGATGTTTGAACACCAAATTGATTAGCGACCTCTCAGAGCCCAAATTGAAGGATCCTACTGACTCTTCAACGGAACGAATAAAATTATCTCGTTCAACGTTGGAAACTTTAACTTGTTTCAAAATGTTACCACCCTTCTATTGGAATATATACATTAACCCATATGCAACTTTTCTCATTCATTGACACTATTATGCTCCCTTATAGCATCAATATACTCTCAACTTTATATAAAATACTTATAGTATTTTGAATTTATTATATAAGATCATTATTATGAAGTTGACTAAATTATGACATGTTAAGTATGCGCTGTCACGACTATTCACAAACTCAACAAAATAATGTACGCGCCCCTCTGATTGTTCTAATATCTTGCTATTTTAATCAAAATATTTTTCCGTAAATATAGAAATGTTTTTAATTAGGACTTATAATTAATTTGGTTATATAAGCGAGATGTATTAACCTAACAATATTTTCATTGTTATCCTTTTTGAAGTAGTACTCCTTCTCAACTGCTTAGGAATCAGGGTTAGTGGTAGGCTCTGATTTTAATTTCTCGCAAAAATAAAGGCTTGTGGTAGGCCTTTATTTTTTTGCTCAAAAGTATAAAAAGAGGACAAAATTAAATCAAAGGGAGTTGATTTAATTCGTCCATTGCAGCTATCCTACCAATGCTCATGATATACGGTTTAAACATCTTATAGACATCAAATCTATTAAAAGAAATTTACGAGTTTTGATTTACAATTGTAGCCTGTTTAAACAATTTTATTAATGAAAACGATTAGTTAGTTGTCTAATTTTAAATATTAAGCGTAAAAACAAAAGAGCGTCTATTAAGAAACTTTCAAGGTATGTAAAAATATACCTAATTTTTTTAATAGACGCTCTTTTTATTAAATTCTTTATCTGACTACATTTTATCTAAAACTATTCATTCTTATTATATTCTGGATCATCAAGATCTTGAGCAATGTCAACTCCATATAATTGGTTAACCTCAGCATCTTTATCAGCTGGATGAACAACGACAATGGCAATTGCACCTTTACTGCTAACGTAACCAACAAAGGTTGTTACTTCTTCTACATAGTATGGCAAACCATCAGAATGAATAATATATTGTCCAGCGACTGGCATACTTTCAATGTAAACTTTGTTCATTCGGATATAATCATCGCCGTCATGAAGCATAATTAATATTTTGTACATGAAATACACCCTTTTCTTATTCTACCTATTGTTCTATCGTAATAGTATTGGAAAATAATTACCACTTAAAAAACTATCATGAGGATGAAAGCATGCAAAATAAGCGTTCTATTTTTGCCGATCGTATTGTCGTTAAAGTCGGTACAAGTACTCTGATTCGCCAAAACAGTAAAATAAACTTAGCTGTTATTAAAGAACTAGCTCACGTTTTGAGCCAATTAAAAAAAGAAGGAAAAGATGTTGTCTTAGTTTCATCCGGTGCTATTGGTGTGGGCATGGGTGTTTTAGGAATCGACAAACGTCCTATTAAAATCTCTAAACAACAAGCTGTAGCCGCCGTCGGTCAAGCTGAATTGATGCAAATTTATAATGAAGCTTTCCACGAATACGGGATGTCAGTTGCCCAAATGTTGATTACTCGTGATATAATCGATTATCCAGAAAGTCACACTAATGTTATGAATAGCTTCCAAGAATTGCTTTCAATGGATAATACAATTCCAATCGTTAATGAAAATGATACCGTAACGGTTTCGGAATTGGATCACCATACAAAATTTGGTGACAATGATCAACTTTCAGCTATCGTTACTAACTTAGTCGATGCCGACTTGTTGATTATGCTTTCAGACATCGACGGATTTTACTCAGCTAATCCCCTTAAGGCTCCTGATGCCGAATTGATCCAAAGAATCGACAAGATCAGTCCTAATATTATTGCTGCAGCTGGTGGCCACGGAACTAAATACGGAACCGGTGGGATGACAACAAAATTAAAAGCAGCTGAACTCATTTTGAAACATAATCAACAAATGGTTTTAACTAATGGGAAAAATCCTGATATAATCTTTAATATTCTTTCAGGCGAACCTGTTGGAACACTATTTTCAAAAGCACGTTAAACTAACTATTAGGAGGATAATAATGAATTCCGAATTTCCAATTGAAAAGGCCATTATTAACCTTATAACAAGTTACAAAAGCCGTATTACAAAACGAATGCGACCTTTAGGGCTCTACCCTGGTCAGGATATGATCTTATTAGAATTACTAAAAAAAGATGGAATCTCTCAAAATAAACTTGTCGTTGAACTCTGTGTCGATCATTCAACAATTGCCAAGTCAGTTAACCGCATGATCAAAACCGATTTGGTCAAAACTGAAAAATCAACTAAAGATAAGCGAGTAACTCTTGTTAGTTTGACTGAACACGGTCGTCAAGTTGCTACTCACGTTCAAGACGTTTGGCTAGAAGCTGAATATGATGCTACTAATGATTTAAGTGATGAGGAACAACGTTTGTTCATTGAAATGCTAGAAAAAATCACTAAAAATTTAAATAGCAAATAATTTATGTTGACGGCAACATAATGTAGTGATAAATCAGCAATACGTTGACGGCAACATATTAATCAACGTTCAAATAAAATAAATTACTTAGACGTTAAATAGTGGATGCAGCCGTCCACTATTTTTTTGTACAAAAATGCTATACTTAGAGATATTAGAAAGCGTTTTAGGAGTGATGATGATGACAAATCTTGAAGATATGGGGCAAAAGGCCCAAAGTGCTGCTTTTGAATTAGGACAACTTGGTACTCAACAAAAGAACAATGCTCTACTTAATATGGCAAATGCCCTAGTAGTTAACACTGACAAAATAATTGAAGCTAATAAAGAAGATATCGCTAATGCTAAGAAAAATGACATTAAAGAGGCTATGATTGATCGCCTACTTTTGACACCTGATCGAATCAATGATATGTCAGATGGCTTACGTCAAGTTATGGATCTACCCGACCCCATAGGCAAAGTCGATCGTGGCTGGGAAACCGTAACTGGCTTAGACATCACTCAAGAACGTGTTCCTTTAGGCGTCATTGGTATGATTTACGAAGCTCGTCCTAATGTAACTGTCGATGCAGCTGGACTTTGTTTTAAAGCCGGAAACGCTGTAATCTTACGTGGCGGCAAGGAAGCAATTAATTCAAATATCATTTTATCTGAAACTTTACGTTCTGCCTTGAAAGACTCAAACATTAATCCTGACGCAATTCAATTGATCGATGACGTCAGCCACGAAACAGCTCAAAAAATGATGGAATTAACTGATTATATCGATGTTTTAATTCCTCGTGGTAGCGGTAAATTTATCAAAATGGTAGTCAATAAAGCCAAAGTTCCAATCATTGAAACTGGTGCCGGCAACTGCCACATTTATGTTGATAAAGACGCTGATTTGGATAAAGCCTTAAAGATCATCATCAATGCCAAGGTTCAACGCCCTTCTGTCTGCAATGCTGCCGAAAAAGTTATTTTGCATAAGGACATCGCTAATGAATTTTTGCCAGATCTATATGACGCATTACGTGCCAATAACGTTGAAGTTCGTGGCGATACTTTAGCCAGAGCGATCGAACCCGACATCATCCCTGCTACTGAAGAAGATTGGGGTACTGAATACGACGATTACATCATCGCTATTAAAATTACTGACTCAATCGACGATGCTATCAAACATATCAATAAATACAATACTAAACACAGTGAATCTATTATTACCGAAAACTACTCCGCTAGCCGTCAATTCATGAAACAAATCGATGCTGCCGTAGTTTATACTAATGCCTCAACTCGCTTTACTGATGGTCAACAATTTGGATTCGGTGCTGAAATTGGTATTAGCACTCAAAAACTACATGCTAGAGGTCCCATGGGTGCCAATGAATTAACTACAACAAAATACTTGGTCCAAGGCGATGGTCAAATTAGACACTAAAATAGTTGCCTTCCACAAAGTAACCTCAGCTCACTACAAATTATTACTGACAGCGGACCCCTCCAAGGAGATTGTCGATAGTTATCTTGATCGAGCTTATAAATTTGAATTAATCAATTGTGGAAAACTCTTAGGGGTTATCTTGTTAATTGATACCAGACCTAAAACAGTAGAAATTGTTAATATTGCTGTGGATGAAAGTGTCCAAAATCAGGGATTCGGTGAAAGATTACTACATTTTGCCTTGAATTGGGCCAAAAAACAACATTATTCCACAGTTGAAATCGGCACTGGCAGTACTAGTTTTGCACAACTCTACTTGTATCAAAAATGCGGTTTCCGAGTTACTAACATTGATCGTAATTTCTTTGTTGATAACTATTCTGAACCTATTATTGAAAATAAATTAGTTTTGAAAGACATGATTCGTTTGAAGAAACCAATAATCTAACATTGTCACCTTTCAAATCAAAATTGATGAACTAAATACAAAAAGAGAATTACCAACAATAATTTGTTAGTAATTCTCTTTTTTAATTTGAGTTCTTTCTAGACAGAGCGACTGAATTCTTAATGAATTTGTAAATATGCAAGTCTTTAGCAATCAAAATCATATCGCCTATCATCACCGCAATTACAATTGCTGAGAACAACAGAATTTGATTAAATGAAGCAGCATCTAATTGAAATCCTTGATATCTCAAGTCCGTTAGCAATGCATAGACAATATAACCGATTAACAAAAACTCCAATAATTCAAACGGTCCCTGAAAACGGACACCAAATTTTTGATTAAGTCGTTTGTCTAAATTATTTAGTTTTTCATCAGAAAAGAAAGATAATTCTATGATCGTGTTTCTCATGTTTAAAATTATTTCCAAAAGTAGTAATAATAACCAAAATAAAAAAACCAACATGAATCCTATAAAATAGTCACTAGATAACATCATTTTTCCTTTCATCTATCTAGCCTAATTTTAATACATCCACAAAAAATCTCAACCTGATTTGTTTTTTGGAAACGAAATCATTGATATTGAATACGATAAATGACCGTATCAAGTTGTAAATCTATTGCCCTTCATTGCTACCTTGTTTAATTTTAGAATAAAAAAACAGAATCTATTAAAAAGTTCTTCAAGATGTGTACCACCTGAGCCTCTTAATAGATTCTGTTCTATTTATAACTTTTGTCCAATTACCTAGAATTTAAAAAATTCTTCTAATATCCTGTAGAATAATTAACAACATTTTCTATAACTTCGCCATTTTCCACATATGACTTCAAATTACGTTTGAAAATATCAAAAGCACGTTCTTCATAGTGGACACTTGTTCCCGCATCGTGAGGGGTTAAAATAACATTCTTCATATCCCATAGTGGACTAGAACTTGGTAGTGGTTCTGGTGTTGTAACATCCAAACCGGCTCCGGCAATCTCACCGTTTTGAAGAGCTGCAACTAAATCATCCATATTTGTTGTTTTTCCACGGCCAATATTAATGTAATAAGCCTTCTTTGACATAGCAGCAAACAATTCTTGATTGAACATTCCAGCAGTTGCATTAGTATCAGGCAAAGAATTAATTACGTAATGAACTTCACCAATTCTTGATTGAAGCTCTGACATTGGAATCATTTCATCAATATATTCCACTGGCTTATCACTTCTACGAACACCAATGGTCTTCATACCTAAGGCTTTAGCATATTGAGCAATAACTTTTCCAATATGTCCAACACCGACGATCATGACAGTCTTGTTATAAATTTCATCATAGCCTTCATCAAGTTTCCATTCTTTAGCATCTTGATGACGAGTGGTCAAATTCATACGTCTGGCAAACATCAACATATAAGCCAAAGTTTGTTCAGCAATGTTAATAGCATTAGCACCAGACCCGTTAGTTAAAATAACACCTTTATCAGCCAATTCAGACAGTGGCAAAGCATCCACACCGGCACGAACTACTTGAATCCAATTCAAAGTATCACTCTTCAAAATAGTATCTTTTAAAGTATTAGACCAGTCGTAAAGCACTTCTATGCCATCGAGGTCAGCAGGAGTAACTTTTTTAGGAGATACAACTTTCAAATCTACACCAGAGATCGATTCGATCTTATCGGTTTGTTTCTTTGTTAAGTTAACTAAACTAAGAACTTTCATTTTCCTACCTCGTTTTAAAATTAATATTTCTATTATTACTATATAGCAAAATATAGCCGTTTTTTCTGAAAATAGCAAAAAATATTCGGAATGTATGATACAATGTTAAATGTTGCACATTATTTGATTTATTTTACTATTTATGTTAGTGAAAATTGCCCCGTATTGGTGGAGCAATTTTTTTATGTGAAATATGAAGAATATTCACTCATAAAAGACAAATTATTACGAATTTATACGATTTAACCCATTTTTGAGTGAATTTTAATATTCGTGTTTTGCTTATAATATAGGTCATGATGTAACAAATCAATTAAATTTAGGGGTAGTATTAATTATGCACTATACGTTATTAGTACGTTGTATCGCTGAATTTATCGGAACAGCTATTATGGTTGCCCTCGGTAATGGTTCAGTTGCCAACGTTGAATTAAAAGGAACAAAAGGTTTTCACGGTGGGTGGATCTTGATTGGATTCGGTTACGGTATCGGTGTTATGGTTCCAGCCATGATGTTCGGTCCAATTTCCGGTGGTCAAATCAATCCCGCAATGACTTTGGCTTTAGCTTTCAATGGTGAATTTCCTTGGGCTGAAGTTGGTCCATATATCATTGCTCAATTCTTAGGTGCCATCTTTGGTCAACTTATGATTGTCGCTGCTTACAAGCCTTACTACAACAAAACAGAAAATGTTGAAAGTATCCTTGGTACTTTCTCAACTATTGATGCTGAAAATAGTCGTCTAAATGGTTTCATTAACGAATTTATCGGTACCTTCATCTTAGTATTCGGTGCCGTTGCTTTAACTTCAGATCATATTGATCCACGTGCTGACTTTATTGGTTTAGGATTCTTGGTTATGTGTTTGGTCGTTTCATTTGGTGGTCCTACTGGTCCAGCCTTGAACCCTGCTCGTGATCTTGGTCCTCGTATCTTGCATGCACTATTACCTTTAAATCCAAAGGGTTCATCCCAATGGAAATATAGTTGGGTCCCAGTTCTTGCTCCAATCCTTGGTGCTATCGCTGCGGTTAAACTTTACGGATTATTCTTTTAAATAGTATATAAAATAAGGCGATCTACTTTTAATTAAGTAGGTCGCCTTTTTGATTATTTATTATAAGAAATACCACGTTTGAATCTTTTCCAAAAACTAGAATCATCTGTTTGAAGCATCAATCCTTGATAGATTTTTCCAATATAAACTGTTAGTAAAATAATGCTTACTAACAAAACAATCAAAGAAATGGCTACTTCTACACCACTAGCATTGTTATTTATCAAACGTAGTGGCATGAAATATGAAGAGAAGAAAGGAACATATGACAAAGTTTTAACTACGATTGAATCAACATTACTTTGGAATGGAAATGTAATAAAAAATGCCACTAGATTTAACATAATAGCCGGCTGTGCAGCCTTTGACGCATCTTCTACTTTGGCCACTAACGCACCACAGAAAGCTGCCAAGACTGTATAAATCACCACTCCCAATAGAAGATATATCAAATTGACACTTAGTAAATTCCGTAAAACTGAAGTGATCAATGATTGATACTGGCTCACAAACGATTTGGTCAATGAAGAATTCTCAATGAAGAGATATCCTCCAAAACCTCCAATTAGGTAAACTAAAATCTGTGCCAAAATAACTAAAAGAACTCCGAAAATTTTACCTAAGAAATACTTGAGTGCTGTGGTACTGGAAAAGATAATTTCCATTATCTTAGTTCCCTTTTCGGAAGCAATTTCTTGAGCTGTGATAGTAGTGTAGGTAATCAAAATTATATAAACCATGACGACCGTGATCCAAAAGGAAATAATTTTGGCTGTATGAGCCGTTCCAGTTTTCTTTTGAACATTTTCTGTTAACTTAGGTTGTTGCTGTAAGGCCTGAATCTGAGTTGCTGATAACTGAGCATTAGCTAAATTCAGCTGTTGTTGTTGAGTATTTAGGAAGATATTGATTTTAGACTTCATTGATGAATCTAAAGAACTTGTTCCTACGTACTGTGCTGAAATCTTCTGATTATCGCTCTTTAAAGTTAAATAACCAGCAATCTTTCCCTTATTCAATTGTTTTTTTGCCTTAGTTTGATCAGTAATAGCAGTATTAACATCAGTTTTATTAGCCTTTAGATAGCTGTTACGCAATTGTGAATTTTGACTGATTACTGCTATTTCAGAATTATTCTCAGTATTTGAGGCACCTAAATAACCTGCACCAATAGTAATTCCAAACATTAGAAATGGACCAAAGACTAACATGACAAAACTCCAAGATTTAACTTGGCGTAAAAAGGTTTCTAATGTAACGATCCATAGTTTATTCATCTTTTTCACCCGCTTTTCTTCTGAAAATTTCATTCAAAGTCGGTGGTTGTTGACTGAATTCTTCAATATATTGCCCATGTGTCAATTCATCAAAGACATCACGTCCTGCTTCTTCTTTATCTAGATACAAAACATATCGACGCGATTCTAACGGTTTGGCAGCTACAACGTGTGGCAAGGTAGCTAGTTTATCAATACTTTGATCTGTTGTTACATAAATCATCGTTTTCCCAAAGGAGTCACGAATTTCTTGAACTGCTCCATTTAAAACAACTTTTCCATTACGCAACATCACAAGTTTATCGCACAATTCTTCAACATTTTCCATATCATGACTGGAAAATATAATAGCAGCACCTTGTTTTTTAGCAGTTAAAATTGCCTGCTTCAAAAGATCCGCATTAACCGGATCTAAGCCACTAAAAGGCTCATCAAGAATCAATAATTTAGGATTGTGAATTAGAGTACAGATCAGCTGAACCTTTTGTTGATTACCTTTGGAAAGATCTTTGATTTTATCTTTCTTTGTCCCTTTGACCGCAAAGCGCTTCAACCAAGTTTCGATCTGCGGACGAATCTCTTTGGCGGATTTATTTTTTAATCGTGCTAAATAAATAATCTGTTGTTCAATCGTTAACTTAGGCATCAAACTACGTTCTTCTGGCAAATAACCAATTTCATCGAAAACTGTTTCAGTTATCGGTTGGTCATTCCAAGTTATAGTTCCTTGATAGTTTAGAAAGTTCAAAATACTGTGAAAAGTAGTCGACTTACCGGCACCATTTTGGCCAATCAAACCAAGGATTTGACCATCAGAAACATCAAAAGATACGTCATTTAATGCTTTTAAATCACCGAAATTTTTACTAATATTCTGGATTTTAAGCATTTTTCTTCTCCTCCTATATAAATCTGATTATACAGAATAGCTAATTTTTTTGCTGGCGTAGGTTGGTAATAAATATATTTGTGTTAGCATGAGATTTAACATGATTTAGGGGGATTTACATGACTGATAAACAAAAGGGATTCTTTTACGCTATCGCTGGACCAGTACTGTGGGGATTTTCTGGTAGTATTGCTCAGTACTTGTTCACGCAAGAAAGTATCCCAACACAATGGATCGTAGGGATTCGTTTGATTTTTGCGGGGTTAATGCTGGTTATTTGGTGCTATTTTGTGGATTCTAAAGAATTATTTGCTATCTTAAAAAAGCCACGCTACGTTGTGCAATTATTGGCTTTTGGACTTTTGGGGATGTTACCGGCGCAGTTCACCTACTTTATGGCAATCAAGTATGGAAATGCACCCACGGCTACAGTTTTACAATTTTTAGGACCACTTTTTATTATTCTGTACTTATCATTACGAAAGTTACAATTACCACGCCGAATCGATATGATTTCAATTGTTTTAGCCATCTTAGGAACTTTTCTTCTAGTCACCCACGGACATCTCAATCAATTAATGCTTTCTCCAGCAGCAATTTTTTGGGGCGTAGGTGCTGGAATTAGTCAGGCATCTTACACTCTTTTACCACGGGAACTTTTAAAACGTTTTGATGCCAGAATAGTTACTGGCTGGTCGATGCTTTTGGGTGGCATCGTCTTCGCTCCATTTGCAGGGCTAAACCATATGCCACAACTAACTGGAATTGCTTGGATCTGTATTATTTTTATCGTTACTGGTGGAACAATGTTTTCTTATCTCTTTTACCTACAAAGTCTTAACTACTTAACACCTTCAACTACTGGAATGTTAAGTGCCTTTGAACCACTGACAGCTACTGTTCTAGCTGTAACTGTTTTAAACACCAAAGTCAGCGGTGCCGAATTAGCTGGGGCTCTTTTAATTCTAGGGATAACATTCTTACAAGCACTGCCACCTAATTTATTTAATCTAAAAAGATAAATATACTAAAAAATAGCGTATATTAAGTATTCGAGATATTTCCCGAGCCTCTTAATATATGCTATTTCTTATTGCATTAAATTTTATTTATAACCATTGGCCTTATTCAGTTGCATTAAATTATCATTGATATTCTTATCAGCAGTATTCAATGCTTGATTAATATCACCACCGTTATAAACAGTTTCCATTGCCACTTCTTCAAGTTGACGAGTTAGCTGCATACCTTCCATCAAAATACCAGAATTAGAATAATTAGGTTTTGCTGTCGCTAATTGTTGTCCTGGAACTTTTGACTCTGGACTTTTAGCATAAAGGTCCTTTAAAATCTTTGTCTTTTGTGAATCCTTATTTAATGCTAAATACCCAGTTGATTTTTGCCATTGTGCTTGAACTTCTGGTTTCAAAGTATATTTGATGAACTCAAAAGCTCCACGTTGAACATTCTTTGGCTTATCATTGGAGATCCAAAGAGCTGCCCCACCGATTGCAACACCGTTGGCCTTTTTATCATCTGGATGTGGGAAGTAAGTGATTCCCAATTTATTCTTATTATTTTGTGTTAACTGACCGATACTTGCTGACGATTGAATAAAGATACCCACTTTGTCAGATAAGAACCCGGCTGTTTGATTGGCACCAGCGCTGGCACCAGAACCATAATCAATGAAATCACCAGACTTGATATTTTCCTTGATCCAATTCAAAAACTCAACTGTATCTGGATTATTGATCTTAACCTGAGTTGGATTACCTGTATGACCATCATTTTGATTGGCAAGTTGAGCTCCGGCATTAGCCAAGGCTTGTTCTAAGAACCAACCATAAACTTGAATAGTCATTCCTTTAGTCTTGTGTCCTGATTTCTCATATAACTCTTTAGCCACACGGGTAATATCACTGTATGAAGGTGATACTGGAGGTGGTGTAATATTGTACTTCTTCAACAAACTTGCATTGTAATACAAGACTGGTTGAGAAGTATTGAATGGCATTGCTTGTTGCTTGCCGTCATTAGAATAAAAGGCTCTAGCAACCGGTGAGATCTTGCTGACGTCATAATTATCTTCATCTATAAAGTTTTGAACTGGTGTCGTATAACCACTATGCAACATTTGAGCTGTAGAAATATCAAATGCTTGGAAAACGGCTGGTGAAGTACTTGTATTATGAGTTTGTAAAATCTTTTGAATTGCTTCGTCATAAGTACCTTGGTACTTGGGAATTACTTTGTACTTATTTTGTGACTTATTGAATCCGTCAACAACTTGTTCCAAGGCTTGTTCTGAAGGTCCACCCATTTCGTGCCAAAAAACAATCGGTGTTCTATTATCTTTGACAGCTGATTTGGCAGATAAAGCTTTTCCAAAGACTGCTACAAAAACGATACCTAAAATTAAAATTAATGGTAAAGTAAGTTTTTTGTATTTCGACATTATTTAACGGCCCCCTCATTCATACCTGACTTGAAGTAATGTTGACCAATGAATAAAACAATAATTGTCGGAATAACAATAATAGCCGCACTGGCCTGAATCATACCCCAGTCATTAAAGGTTTCCTCAGATTGTAATTGCTTCAAACCATTTTGGATAACACGTGAATTGTTACTGAAAGTAGTCAACATTGGCCATAAATATTGATTCCATGAACCCAAGAAACTATATGCACCTAAAGTAATCATACTAATCTTGTTATATGACAAAACAATGTTCCAATAGAATTGGAAATGATTCAAACCTTCAATATCTGAAGCTTCCTTTAATTCAATTGGTGTTTGCATAAATGACTGGCGAAGCATGAAAGTACCAAAAGCTGAAGTTAAAAATGGAATAATCAAAACTGCGTAGTTATCAAGTAACCCCATTTGCTTAACAGTCGCAAAATTAGGGATGATTTCAGCTTCAAATGGAAGCATCATAGTAACTAAGAATAGTGTGAAAATAGTCTTTCTAAACTTAAACTTAAGAAAAACAAATGCATAAGCACTCATCGAACAAAAAATTAATTGAGCAATCATAGTAATCGTAGAAATTACCAAGGTATTAAGCAGATATCTTAAAATCGGTGTCTTAGTGAAAGCTGCCGCATAATTATCCAGTGATAGATTAGTACTAAAAAGATTTCCTTTAGCAATATCCATTGTTGGTAAAAAGCTTGTCCAAATACCAATAAAGAATGGCGCCAGAATAACAACTGCTAAGGCAATCAACAAAATATAATTGAAAACTTTCTTTAAAACTGCTTTCTCGTCAAAACTCGCCATTAGTAGTTCACCTTTTTCTCTAAGAATTTAAATTGCAACAAAGTAAAGAAGGCAATGATAACAGTAAGAATAATTGCTTCTGCACTTGATTTTGCATAATTACCACTATAAAAGGCATCTTTATAAATACGGTAAACTAACATATTTGTAGCATTAGTTGGTCCACCTTTTGTTATAAGATCAATCAATCCAAAACTCTTGAATGCATCAATAATTGTAATCGTTGAAACAAAGAATAGTGTTGGTGAGATCATTGGAATAGTAATATGGAAAAATTGAAATCTTGATGAAGCACCTTCAACGTCAGCTGCTTCATAAAGTGTACTAGGAACAGATTCAATAGCTCCCAAAAGAATTAAGAACGTAAATCCTAAATGCATCCAAACGGTAGTAATGATAACTGCCCACATAGCATTTGTTGGACTAGTTAACCAATTGACGACTGGTAAGTTTAGCCAGTTACTTAAAAGAGCGAAGAACCCAGTTGATGGATTAAAGATAAAGAGCCAAAAGATGGCAGCCACGGCAACTGAAACACCCATTGTTACTGAATAAAGTGTTCTAAAAATTCCCATTCCCGGCAATTTTTGGCTAGCTAAATTAGCTAGTAACAATCCTAAAGTAATAGTCAAAACTGTTACTGCAATCACGTAAACAAACGTGACCCAAAGACTAGAGATAAAATCTGGTGAGGACATCAATTTAACATAATTTTCTAAGCCGACATAAACCGTCGTTTTACCCAACGTATTAGTTAGAAACATACTGATATAAAGGGTTTTGAACATTGGATAAAAAACAAATAATCCTAAAATCAACAATGATGGACCTAAAAAGAGTGAAGCAAAATACTTATCTTTAGCATTTAATTTGAATCCTTGGCGTTGCTTTGCTTTAATCTTCTTTTCAGGAACAACGTCAGTTGTAGAAGTTTTAAGCATTGACTACGTCCTCCACACTTTTAGTAATATTGACACCATCACTATTGAATACTAAGTAGTTGTTTTTAGCAGTAACTTTAATAGTGTCATATGCCTTGAATTCAGAGTCACTAGCAACAATAGCAGCAACTTCTACATTATTATGAGCCATCTTAATGTAGACGATTTTCTCATCACCTAAGAACTCAATGGTTTTGATAGAAGCATTAGCATCTAATTCATCAGCCGCCTCGATTACTAATTCATTAGGTCTTATTCCTACTTGGAAATGATCGTTAGGAACTTGTTGATCAACTTCCATTTTGAAATCATTATTAACTTCAATCAAATTACCAGTATCCTTAGTAGCTGGCAAAATATTAATCGGTGGAACTCCGAAGAAACTAGCTACAAATTCATTTGCAGGATGTTTGTAGATTTCTGTAGGTGTTCCAATTTGTTGAACCTTTGAATCATGCAAGACCATAATATGGTCAGCCATAGTCATAGCTTCCACTTGATCATGAGTAACATAGATCAAAGTTAAACCAAGTTTTCTTTGCAAAGCATAAATTTCTTGACGCATTTTAATACGTAATTGTGCATCTAAATTTGACAAGGGTTCGTCCATTAAACAAATTTTGGCATCACTGGCAACCGCACGAGCCAAGGCTACACGTTGTCTTTGACCACCTGAAAGTTCACGGGGCTTTCTGTCTTTTAGTTCTTCCAAATTAACCATTTTCAAGGCATCATTGACACGTTCTTCAATTTCAGATTGTGAAGTATTTTTTCTAGCCTTTAATCCAAAAGCCACATTATCCCAAACACTCAAGAATGGGAACAAAGCGTAACTTTGAAATACCATGGTTAAATTACGATCTTTTGGCGCCATATCATTAACAACTTTGTCATTAATACTGATCTCACCATCACTGATTTGTGTTAAACCAGCAATCATACGTAACAAGGTACTCTTCCCACATCCAGACGGACCAACAATTACGAAGAATTCTCCCGTTTGAATTTCGGCTGAAACATCACTCAAAACTGTTTTATCCGAATCATATCGTTT
The DNA here is from genome assembly GCF_003967595.1 of Companilactobacillus musae. Lineage (GTDB taxonomy): Bacteria > Bacillota > Bacilli > Lactobacillales > Lactobacillaceae > Companilactobacillus > Companilactobacillus musae. Next base: position 25,791 of record NZ_BIFW01000008.1, read on the forward strand.
TGAAACATTTGTTAAAACTGTAGACATTATCTAATCCCTCCAAATAAGTCATTGGTTATATTATGAAATCAGAATGTATATATCTAATCTATTTACTGTAAAGATAATGTAAAGTTATAAGGACTTATATCCAAAACAAAAAAATACCCTTATTAGGGATATGTCATACAAATTACGTATGATTTATCTGCTAAAAGGGTATTTTTTATTAAAATTGAAAACTAATCTTTTAATTATAACTTGTTGTATTCTTCGTCAGTAACTTTCTCAAGCCACTCTGATGTTCCTTTAGTAATAGCAACATGGCTAAACCAACTATCTTTAGTTGCTCCATGCCAATGCTTAACGCCTTCTTTAATTACTACAACATCACCTTGTTTCAACAATTGAGCAGGTTTGCCCCATTCTTGATACCAACCTTCGCCACCAGTAACCAATAAAATTTGAAATCCATCATGATGAATATGCCAGTCATTACGACAACCAGGTTCAAAAGTTACATTTCCAACTCCAAAATCAATATTATCCTCTGGACTTACTAAGCTATTAAGATAACTTTGTCCGATAAAATATTTTGCATATGCTTCATTCTTATCCCCAACTGGGAAAACACCATTTGTTCTTAATTCTTCATTTTTTGCCATAAATTAATCTTCCTTCCAAATTTCCTTAGCACGATTGAATGCACTCCAAGCCTTTGGCCAACCTGCATAAAATGCTAAATGAGTAATTTCTGCTACGATTTCATTTTTAGTAATACCATTCTTTTTACCAATCTTTAAGTGAGCGTCTAGTTGCTCTGTATTACCAGCTGAAATAATACTTGCAATTGTAATTAGAGAACGATCATGCGCTGAAAGTTCATTTTCCTTACTCCATACTTCTCCAAATAATACATCATCATTTAATTCAGCAAATTGTGGAGCAAAATCTCCTAACATATCATGTCCGGCTGTTTGTTTTTCTGCCATAATCAATTCCTCCTCGTATCAAGTCGATAAATATATTAAACAACTTAAAGTCGACTTTAAGTCAAGAAGAAAATAAAAAAATTCTTCCATAACTATCAGACAAATTTATATCATTTCATCCGACAATCATAAAAGAATTTTTTGAATTAAAATTATTATTTTATAAAAGTAACTTAATTAATATGTACTGTATCGCTTAGAACAAATTCATTTGTTGCAACTCTATAATAGATTTTTCCTTTAATATTAACTACACGATCCGTTGCCCAAGGTGTGCTTGGTGCTAATGCACGATTAGTTATTTTTTCTCCATTTGATTTTACTAGGAAAGTAATTTTATCTTTTGGAGTAGTTAAAACACTTGAAATATTAGTATACTCATATGCATCTTTTTCATTTACCCATTCGTTTGAGGCAACACGATAATATTTAATACCATCCTTGGTCATAGTTTTGTCACTAAACCAATCGCTTCCACCTGATAATGCTTTATTTGAGATCTTTTTCAAATCAGATGTGTACAATGGAATTTCTTTTTGTGATTCATGTAAGGAAATAACCTTCTCAACATTAACAACTGAATCTGAATTTGAACCATTATCAACTGGTTTTGATGGTTTTGAAGGCTTTGATGGTTCTAAAGGTTTTGATGTAGATGGTCTATTAATGTTATTAGCATCACCGTTATCTAAGTCAACTAAAACTTCTGTTCCATCTGTTGTTCCGGCCATTGCTTGTTTAATGGCTATTTTCCCAGCATTTCTGTTAGCTACAGAACTTAATTTGATTGTTGCTAAACTGTCAGTTGTTTGACCTTCAACGGGCTGACGATCAATACTTACTGTTAGCTTCAAGATACCATTTTCAATTTTTTGACGTAAAACTTTAACCCCATCAACAGTTTGAATACTATTAACATTACGACCAGCTAAATCAATTTGCATATCTACTGCATTAAGTCTTCTTGTTTTCTTCAAGTTCGTTAATCCAAGTTTAACCGTATCACCTTTATAGCCTAACTTAACAGTTTCAACATTACGCTTCTTTCCAGCCAACTCTCCTTGACTTAAGAAAGCAGAATTATCAAAGACATTACTATTGAACATATGTGAAGCACGTGGAACTTGTAGAGCATTCAATACCAAGGCTGTAATATCAGAATTACTACCACCATGTAAACGACGACCACTATCAACCGTTTCACCACCCAAGGCTATAAAAATATTGCTGTCGGGTTCATCATTTGGACCATGATTTGTACCTGCACCACCATGATCGGCATTAGCAATTACTAAAGTATCATGAATATGCCCCGTGGATTCTAACTTATCCATCACTTTTTTGAATAAACCATCATATTGGGCATATTGATTCCAGTAATTATCGTTATACCAACCATTGCCATGACCTTGTCCATCCATATAATCACTTTGCATGTAAACCATGGCTGTGTTTTGGAAATCATCTGTTCCAATATAATCTGCTACGTCATCGAATGATTTCAAAGAATCTGATTGTTTAGTTTTAACGGCGGCATCGGGCTCAACAATTGCATTAACAATTGGCCCCCATTCAGAAAAGACTGCTGCTTTTTGAGTAGGGTTATTCTTTTGCAATACTTTGAAAACAGAAGGATATAACTGTTTATCTTTTCCAAAATCGGCAAAATAATGTTGCCCCATTGTACCGTTTGTACCTTGATATTCTTTTGGTAAAGTTTCCCATGGTCGACCATGTAACATTGAAATATAGTTTTGAGCTGAGATTGCTGGCATTACTGAATGAGCAGTTGTACTCATAGCAAATTGCTTATTAAACAAGTCCATCGTATACGTGTTTTTACGTTTTTGCATTAAATTATGATCTGTAGTCCATGCGGGCATACCAGTTCCCTTAGCATAATAAATTCCTTCTGGATTCCAAGGATTTCCACCTCCATCAGTGGTTAATACAATAACATGCTTATATGGTTTGATTTCAGCTTTGGCTGCTACTTCTGCTTTCTTATCTGCAGGCGCTAAAGCAACATCACCGGCTCCAACGATTCCATCACCGTTATAATCTAAAGGATTTTTTGCTTGAATATTCACAGTTAATGGTGAGCCTAATTGAATTGTTCCCTTTTTAGCAACCTGTTCAAATTGGATATCAGATTTACCTGAAGCATCTTTTTTAGCACGTAAATTAATATGTGCTAAACGTGTTTTAGCATATTCTATGAATTCTGCATTAGATAATCCAGCAGAAGTTGTAATTCGTAATCGCCCATTTTCAACTTGATTGACAGTTGTTTTATCACCACCAAGCATACGTTCCGAATCGACATAATAGAACTTGTCTGGATTAAAGACAACATCAAAAGATAAGGTTTCAGAATCACCAACTTTTAATTGTCGAGCATGTACGTTTAGACCATATACCGCACCAGCGGAAATTTGCTTAGGACCAACTAATTCTGTTCCCACCGTTTGATCGACCGGAATATGTGCACGTTGATCCTTATGTGCATCTTCACTTAATTTAGCAACTTGATCTGCATTTAATGTTTGACTGTATAATCTGGCTGATTTAATTTTACCCGTCATTTGTGATTGAACATGAGAATCAGGTTTGGCATCTCCACCTAAAACAAGATCTTTAGTATTTCTTGCGAACTGCAAATCCCCCGGCATTTTTACAGATTGAGCCAACTTACCGTCCAAATACAAACTAGCAGTCTTGTTCTTGTCAATAACTCCAACAGCATGAACCCATATGCCAGCTTTTAAATCGCCAGAGGGTCGTTTATAACCGCTACCGTCATTGGCGTAGAAAACAACTTTGCCATTTTGAACCCCTAGACCAAAGCCCCCACTTTCTTGACTAGAAAAAATCTCATGCTCACCATTAAAATCAGCACTAGGATCATACTTAAAATATGCCTCAATCGTTAGTCCATCTTTTAATTGTCCTAATTGATCATCAGTCAAAGTAGTATAAAAAGCTGAATCACCGTCAAAATTAAGAACGGCACCATTCATTTCAGTATCTCTAGCAACTCCTGGCTTTCCAGATTTTTGCCATATAGTTTGACCACTCTTATCAGCCAATTGATTATCTGACCCTACACCTAGATTAATCAATGCCTTTGGTATAACATTGTCAGTTTCTGGTGCTATTGAATTTTCTTGGGAAATCGTTGAAGATGAGACAGCACTAGCGGCTGGAACTTGTACGGTTGCTTTGGATGCAGGAGTTACTGCGGCAATAGCCGGAGTTGCTGTTGTTGTCAAAGTCGCTGAACAAATTAATAAGGTCGTTAAAATGCGAGGTTTCATAAAAATAATCTCTCCAAATTTTTTATTATATTTAATTAGTACAATGTATAATCCATTTATAAATTACATACTCTGCAATATCAGTAGAATCTTTAAGTATATTTTGTAACATTTGTTAGTTATTTTTGAGTATAATACATAACTTTTATGATCTATTTTTCAATCAAAATATTTCTTTTGAATTTTCAAACATTAATTTGATCTAATATTTGATTTTTACTGTTTTAAATCTTATATAAGTCGATAATCACTATCGTTATTGCACTTAAGCCACATATAAAGCGTAAAAATCCTTGCCACTAGTTAAATAGCAATTTTAAGTAGAGCGTTTCAATTAAATTATTTTGTCATATTTCCTCCTAAATTTTTGAATAAATTTAGTTTATCATTGGTATATACAGCATTAAAAATTTAAATTTTAGTAAAATGTATAAATCAAAAAAACAAATATTTTTTTAAAAAGTAAAACCTTAATACAGAAATTTTTAAAGTTGCCTATTTTCAAAAAATGAAAACGAATAACATAATTCATATATCAAGTAACAAAATCTGCAATAGTAATCATTTAGAAAAATAATATTGATAACTTATATAAACAAACAATATTTCGATATGTACACGAAAAATAATAAATAGAATTTATCATCAAAAAAAGAGCTAGTATGCAAATTTTTATAATCTGCATACTAGCTCTTTTGAAATCTGAATATCATTTATCTTTCTTCTAAATAACCATGATCAAGATTCTGTAAATAATCGGAAAATTGCTCACTGTCGTCAATTTTTCCTTTTTGTTTGCCTTTATACCAATCGAGTTTGTCATTCAAAACAGTCCAACTATCTTGTAACTGTTGAAATTCAACTTCAAAATTACGGCGAACTTCCTCTAATAACTCAACTCTTTGATTAATCGTTGAATCACCTTCAGCACGTAATTTAACGTATCTTTTCAACTGTTCAATTGTCATTCCAGTGCTTTTCAAATGTAATAAGAAGCGAACCCATCTAGCATCTTGTTCAGTATAATAACGAACTCCACTATTAGTCCGATGTGGCTTGATCAAGCCTTCTTTTTCATAGTACCGAAGAGTTGGACTATTCAAGCCAACTAACTCCGAAAAATCACCAATACGATATCTTTTCTCAATTTCTACAGGCATTTATTTCACCTCTACTTAAAGTCGACTTCAAGTATAGCATCTTCTATAAATCGACACCACCGTCAACATTTAGAACTTGTCCAGTAATAAAGTCATTCTCCATCAAGTAAATATAGCCTGAAGCGACTTCAGCAATTTTGGCGACTCTACCTAAGGGAACATTTTCGGCAACATTAGTCTTTTGTTGAGCCAATTGTTTTGAATCCATTCCCCTCCAAAGACCGGTTGGGGTCCACGTTGGTGAAACGGCATTAATACGATAATGTGGTGCCAGCTCTACGGCGACACCCTCTACCATTGTATTAATAGCTTGATTACCAATGATAGCTCCAGAAGCATCATAAGGATGACCACCCGATCCAGAGGTCAAAATAATCGAACCATTCTCTTTCAAATGCTTACTAGCAATCTGAACTAATTGTAAATTAGCAAAAAATTTATCTTCAATTGCTTCACGAATTTCACTTACTGGACTGTCTAGAAATCCGCCACCCATGGCACCACCTAACATTGAAACAATATGATCAAAGGAACCATACTTTTCAAAGAAACGTTGAAGTTGTTTTTCATCTTGGGCATCTAATGAACTTCCCTGGATATTATCATCATAACGTAATTTGTTAACACGTTCTTGATCACGACCAACGACATAAACTTCGGCTTTTTTATGTTGGGCCATAATGGCAACTTCCTTACCAAAACCAGAAGTTCCTCCAATTACAAGAACTTTATCGTTTTCCAAACTCATACTACTACCCTCAATCATTCATTAGATTTTAATGCACCGATCATATCGATGTGCTGTAATTTTTTATGCGTAACTAGCATAACAATAGCGGTGAAAATTATCATCAACAAGGTTGCAACTAGGTATCCAAACCAATTAATAGTCAATGGGAAGATAACTTGTTCAGTCGCCGCTTGATTTAAAATATAAGCCGTCAATAAATTACCGACTCCATAACCGACAATAATTCCAATAATCGTCAAAATAATATTTTCGCGAACGATATACATCGTCACCTCATTATTATAAAATCCTAAAACCTTGATCGTTGACAATTCTCGAATTCTTTCAGAAACGTTAATGTTAGTTAGATTATATAAAACAACAAATGAAAGAATACCGGACAATAGGACAAAAATCAAAATGATTGGTTTTAATGAGGAAGACATTTTGGATACTGTACTCAAAACGTCATGCGTATAACTAGTTCCCATAACTTCTCCGGAATCTAGTAACTTGTTAGCCAATTGCTTTCTTTGAGCTTTTGTTTGAGATTTTAGATGTAATAATAAAGTATTATTAGTTGCTGTACCTATTTTTTGGCGATACATTTTTGGACTTAGATACAAGAAGTGTCCAATGAAATTATCTGAAATAGCTCCTACTTTTAAAGTGATTTTTTTACCACTAGTTAATGTAACTTTGATGGAATCATCTTTCTTAACATTTAACAACTGCGCAGTCTTTTTAGATAAGATCACCTTTTGCTTATTTAAATCAGAACCTAAATGAACATATTTATCAAAATTCTTCACAGAACTCGGTGTATAAACATTCACATCGTTAACTTGTTTACCGTTAGTCTTGAGCTTGGCAGTAGTGGAATTGATCTGGGTACTACTTTTATATCGGGTATCTTGATTTAAAATATTACGTACTTTAGTGACATTAGTATCATCATTTAACTTCACAACCGCTTGATAATTAAATATTTCAGAATACTGCCGATTACCACTGGCAGCAATTGAATTCTGAATTCCAAACCCAGTTAAGATCAAGGCTGTCCCACCAGCAATACCGATAATAGTCATAAACATCCGTGATTTAAATCTAAATAAATTACGATAACTGACTTTACTATTAAAACTTAAATGATTCCATAGAGGTTTAATTCTTTCCAAAAGAATCTTTTTAGCTGATTTAGGTGACTTAGGACGCATCAAGGCAGCTGGCCCTTCTACCAACTCTTTACGGATTACAATGATAGCTGCCCCTAATGTCGCCAGTAACGAGATGAATAGAGCAATTAAAATAACGATCCATTGCAAACTAACAACCCAATCCAATGCAATATATTGTTTATATAATGCCAAAACGATTCTCGGCAAAGTTTCATTACCAATAATTGCCCCTAAAATTGCCCCAATAACTCCAGCAGAAATGGCATAGTAATAATAATTACGAGAAATTTCCCATTTAGTGTAGCCTAAAGCCTTAAATGTTCCAATTTCACTTCTAGCTTCTTCCACCATTCTAGTTATGGTCGTAAAAGTAATTAAAGCAGCAATTAAAAAGAAGAAGACTGGAAAGACATTAGCAATTGCCGCAATTCGATCAGAACTTTCTCCATATGCCGAGAAGCCTGGTAAATCTTCTCGAGTTTGCCAAGTATAAGTTGTCTTTGCTTTCTTTAACAATTTAACCTTAGCCGAGTTCAACTGTGTCTGTTGCTGAATGGCTTCCTCAGGAGATACTTGTTTCATCTGATCCAGCATGGTTTGTTGTGAATCTAACTCTGGATTGACTAATTCAGCCGTCCGCTGTTCACCACGATTGGCAAATTTTTTCTTCAATATCTTAAGTTTTTTATTAACAGCATCTTTGTACGTTTTACTAAAAGTATTCTTATTTTTTAAAGAATTGAAATGTAAATTTAAAACAGAACCAACCGACATATCCAACTGCTCATCTGGTACATAAGCAAAGAGTTGCACTTGACCATCGGCAATATTAGTTGAACCACGTGATTGATTATCAATATATTGCGGTGAATCAGCAAAACCGACAATTTTATAAGACTTTCGGTTTAAATTTGAACTTTTAGCAAATTTAAATTTTTGACCTAATTTATAACCGTACTTTGATTTAGCATTTTTATCCAAAACCACCTCATTATTATTTCTAGGTAGATGACCACTGCGCATAATCAATCGGTTTTGTTTTGCCTGGTCATCATAGCCGTATAAGGCAACCGCAACTTTGTCCTTTCCACCAATGACATATTTCATTTTGGTGGCTTCAACCTTTGCCCCAGGGACTTCACGTGCTAATTTTAAATCCGTTTCCGTAAAGCCAGTCGAAGAAATCACTTGAATATCTGATAAATTTTTATCAGCGACCGTTTTATTCAAAGAATCATTTAGACTAGGTCCAGCTGCTTTGACCCCCACGAAAATCAAAACACCTAACATAATAATCAGAATGATGGCAATAAAACGACCCTTAGATTTTTTTATATCTTGCAACATGTTTTTTGTCAGAGGATTCATCTAATCACCTACCATTCAATATCTTTAACGGGAGTAGGATATGGATTGTCTTCAATCGACTGGATCTTAGCATCATGAATTCTAATCACTCGATCGGCCATTTTAGCTAGTGCTGAGTTATGAGTAATGATTACAACCGTCTTATTGTTTAAATAACTGGCATTTTGTAAAAGTGTCAAAACTTGCTTACCTGTTTCGTAATCCAAAGCTCCAGTCGGTTCATCACAAAGTAATAATTTAGGATTTTTAGCCAAAGCTCTAGCAATAGCCACTCTTTGTTGCTCACCACCAGATAACTGCGATGGAAAATTATCAATTCTGTCACCCAAACCAACTGCTCGCAAAGTTTCAGTTGCATCCAAAGCACCTTTGACAATTGCCGAAGCTAATTCAACATTTTCTTTAGTAGTTAAATTTGGAATCAAATTATAAAATTGAAAGATAAATCCCACATCATTACGGCGATAAGTAGTTAATTCACGTTCATTGAATTTAGCAATATCGGTACCATCAATAATTACTTGCCCATCACTAGGTGTATCCATTCCGCCAAGGATATTCAAAACTGTTGATTTACCAGCACCACTAGGTCCCAAAATGACTGTTAGTTTTCCCTGTTCAACATCAAAAGAGAGATTATTGTTTGCAAAAATCGTTGTTTCTCCCATTTGATAACGCTTGGATTCGTTTCTTACTTCGATATACGCCATATTCCCTCACCCTTCTTTATTACTATTTATTATAAGGGAAAACAAATACATCATTAAGATAAAAAACTGAAAATTATTTTAAAAATGTTAACCAGATTGATTAAAAATCACAAAAAAACGGTATCTATTAAGAGATTCAGGTTTTTACATACCTTGAATGCTCTTTAATAGATACCGTTTCTTTTTGCATAACCATTCTGGAGTAATAATACTCACTAGGTTCTAGTCCAATTAGATTTGTTGCAAAGAATGACAATTACCAAATATTAACTCGTTTATCAGGTTCTAGCCACATGCCATCGTTTTTTGTCACTTGAAAGGCTGGATAAAACTCATCCATATCTTGAGAAATAACATTAGCTCGCAATGGTTGTGGAGCGTGAACATCAGTCGCTAAAAGATCTTCATTGTATTCTTTTGTTGCCTTATAACGCCATGACTTCGCCCATTGAATAAAGAACTCACGTGATGAATAATGATCACTTAATTTGGCGGCTTCAATTGCACAACGCATACCACCAACATCAGCGATGTTTTCACTAACAACTAGTTTTCCATTTACTTTGCCATTGGCATACTTAATTCCATCAAATTGATTGATCATTGCCTGAGTCAATTGCTTAAATTTTGCATAATCATTTTGGGTCCACCAATCATGCATATTACCTAGCTCATCAAATTGAGCTCCATTATTATCAAAAGCGTGTGATATTTCATGAGCAATTGTGGCACCAATACCACCAAAATTTTCACTATTAGTTTGTTTCAAACTATAAAACGGTGCTTGTAAAATAGCGGCTGGAAAAGTGATGTCATTTCTTGACGGATCATAACACGCATTGACCATATGTCCGGGCATTAACCATTTATCACGATCAACTGGACGATGATAATTCTCTAGAGAATCTGCCGTAATTATTCGACCTAATCTCACCATATTTGCATAAAGCGATTTATTTTCATCAATTTTTAATTTTCGATAAATATTCTCAATTTTATCCGGATAACCGACTTTGATAACAATTTTTTCTAATTTGATAATAGCCTTTTTCTTGGTCTCTATACTCAACCAATCATTATCTTGTAGTCTTTGTTCATAAATAGCTATCATCTTTTCAATCATCTGACGTACATCAGCCTTAGCTGTTTCACCAAAATATTTTTTACCGTAATAAATACCGATTACTTCATCAAACATATTTTCTGATAAATGATAGGCAAATTTAGTTCTGTTTGGCAATTCTGCTGCACCACTTCGTGCTAACTTATATTGACCATAAATTTGACGGAAATCTTCACTTACAATTTCAGCGTTATCCATCAAATACTGAACTATCATCCAAGCCTTGATATTTTCAAAATTTTCTGTATTGATCAACTCATCAATTTTATTCAAATATCTGGGTTGTTCAATAATCACTTTTTCAGGAATATCGTTGATTTCACCTGTTACTAAAGACTTCAAATCTAAATTACGTGACTTCTTGCCAAAATCTTCAAAAGATAATGGATTATATATCTTAGTATAATCAGCCCATTCCTCAGAACTTTTAACAATAGGAACCAATAATTTATCAAATTCCAAAGTCTGTTCTATTAGAGTTTGTGCTTGCTTTGCATCATAGCCTAACTTGACCAACAAAATTTGAGCTACTTGAGAATACTTGGCTAATAATTTTTTACCCGATATATTTTCAGAATCATAATACAACTTGTCTGGTAAGATCAAATCTGCGCCTTCAACATAGACGACATTTTTAGTTGTATCTTTCATATCGGCATCAATATAAATATCAATTGGCAAAACAAAATTACTTTTATCTAAGATGGCCAAGTTTTTATTCAAATCATTCAGGTCTTTTAAATCAGCAATCTTTTGTAAATCATGATGTAATTCATTTTCAGCCGAATTCTCTTTCAAAACAACTTGATATAATTTGATTGCTTGCAAAAGTTCAGTTGATTTCACACTATTTTCATCTTCTGCAAAATCATGAAATTCTTTCATTAAATCTTTTTCAATCTTCATTTCTAATTCAACCGATGCACCAGCACTAGATTTATCAGCCGGAATCTTAGCCTTTTCTTGCCAAGCTCCATTAACTGCTAAATATAAATTATCTTTATAATCAGTTGGCTTAGTATCTACTGCTAAATCACCTGCACCACCGACAATTTTTCTCATTAACAAATTTTTCACCGCCATTTTTTAAATATCCTGTCCTGATTCAGAATAAAAAAAACTCCACCAATTGAAAATTGATGAAGTCTCGTTAAATTTTTTACCAAATATTTACACGTTTATCAGGTGCTAACCACATACTATCTTTTTCGGTAACATTGAAAGCATCATAGAATTCATCCATATTTTGAGCCATTACATTAGCACGTAATGGAGCTGGTGAATGAACATCAATAGATAAGAACATTTCAGTTAATTGCTTAGTTGACTTATTTCTCCAAACACGAGCCCAGTTGATGAAGAATTTCTTCACATCAAAATCACTATCTTGTTTGGCGGCTTCTAAAGCACAACGAAGTCCACCGACATCAGCAACATTCTCACTGACAACCAAAGTACCATTGACCTTGCTACCAGCATAAGGAATACCATCAAATTCTTCAATCATCTTTTTAGTAAGTTCCTTGAATTTAGCGTAATCTTCTTCAGTCCACCAATTATTCATATTACCGTATTCATCGAATTGGGCACCATTGTTATCAAAAGCATGAGAAATTTCATGAGCAATAACAGCACCAATACCACCGAAGTTTTCACTACTTGTTTGTTCCAAACTATAAAATGGAGCTTGCAAAATAGCAGCTGGGAAAGTGATGTCATTTCTTGATGGATCGTAACAAGCATTGACCATATGTCCTGGCATTAACCATTTTGTACGATCAACTGGCTTATGATATTGATCCAATGAATTTTGAGTAACGATTTTTCTAATACGAGAAACGTTATCATACAATGAATCATTTTCATTAATATCAAATTTGCTATAAATATCATCAATCTTGTCTGGATAACCGACTTTGATGACAATCTTATCTAATTTAACAATAGCTTTTTTCTTAGTATCTTCGCTTAACCAAGTATTCTTAGCAAGTCTTTGTTCATAAATGGAAATCATCTTCTTAACCATGCTACGAACATCTTCTTTGGCCTTTTCACCAAAGTACTTCTTACCATAATAAGTACCAACAACTTGACTAAAAATACCTGCCGCAAAGTTATAAGCATACTTAGTTCTATTCTTAAGTTCCTTAGCACCACTCAAAGCTAAATTATATTCACCAATTGTTTGACGGAACTCTTCATCAAGAATCGAAGCATTGCTAGTCAAAAACTTAACCATCATCCATGCTTTAATATTTTCAAAGGTATCGTCATTAACTAATTGATTAAGATTATCCAAATATCTTGGTTCTTCAATAATAACTTTTTCAGGAGTGTCATTAATCAAATCAACAACTAAACTCTTCAAATCTAAGTTATCAGATTTAGTAATAAATTCACTGAACTTCATTGGATTATAAACCTTAGTATAATCAGCCCATTCTTCAGAACTCTTAACGATTGGGACAAGCGATTTATCAAATGCCAAAGCATGTTCAACAATTTCTTTGGCTTCATCTAGTTTATAGCCGATCATTGATAACAAACGACCAGCAATTTCAGCATACTTAGCTAATAATTGCTTACCAGATTCATTTTTTTCATCATAATATGATTTATCAGGCAAAATCAAACCAGCGCCTTGGACATAAACAACATTTTTGGCAGTATCTTTCATATCAGCTTCGATGCCGATATCAATTGGAAGTGGGAAACCATCTTTAGATAACTGAGCTATTTCAGCACTTAAATCCTTTAAACTTTCCAAATCACTGATACGTTGCATATCTTTTAAAATTGGTTGTTGATGAAACTTGCTCAAGTGATCAACGTTGTTAGCTAAACGATACAATTTTACAGCTTGCAACATCAAATCATCATTGATTTCAGTTTCGTTATTGGCAAACTCATGAAAATCTTTCATCAAAGATTTTTCAACACCCTCATCGAGATCCATGAAACCACCAGTACGTGACTTGTCGGCTGGAATTTCAGCCTTTTCTTGCCAAGCACCGTTAACAGCCAAATACAAATTATCTTTATAGTCAGCAGGCTTAGCATTGATCATATCCCCAGCACCACCGACAATTTTACTCATTAACAATATAATTCACCGCCATTTAGATTTTAGAAACTACTATATCACTCTTTATATTATATCCAAATAATTATGATTATTATCATTCGGGTATAATCTTTTAATATTCTGAAAAACAAAAAAAGAATGAAACAACAAGTCTCATCCTTTTGATCATATAAATATACTATCTAATAACACTAACTGAACAACGTGAATTATTAACGATTTTAGCCGCTTGTGAGCCAATCGTATTACGTGTTCGGTTCTTTTCTTCTACACCAACGATTACTAGGTCTGGTTTGAAGCTTGGAATAACTTTATCTACAATTGTTGTTCCTGGCGTGCCTTCTGTAACCATCAAATGTATATTCTTAACTCCATAATCTTCAGCCTTTTGACCGTACATTTCAAGGAGTTCCTTTATTTGTTCACGACGTTCCTTCAAAACCTCTGGATCTAGCGATTGGAAGATATTTAAATCTCCTGTTTCTAATACGGATACTATGCCTAGTTCAGCATCGTGATGTCTAGCTAATGAACAAGCATAGTTAAAAGCATTTTTCGATGACACAAAATCGTCTGAGTCTACACAGATCAAAATCTTGGAATAGTCCACTTTTTTTACTTTGTATTCTTTTATTTCGTCCATCAATAAAGCCTCCTAAATTATTTAAAATCGCGTCCTTTATTTTCTTGGAAGTATTTGTCGAATCTCTTAACATAATTGTGGAACATGTATGTCAACAATAACCAACGTCTAAATGATTTATCTTTGTCATAGAAAACAGTTGTACCGATTCGATCTTGTTTGATCAATTCGTCAGCATATTCTGTAGTATCATTTTTAGCTGCATATTTTTTGAAGACCTTAACTGGTACACCTAACCAAAGCTTGTGTTGCGCTTTATTCTTGTTAGCATAAACAGTTGGTTCATTTTCCAAAGTACCCTCAACGTAATCTTCAACTACATACTTAGCCAAGTTGTAACCATTCAAGGTTACAAAGAAACTACTTCTACCTTGACGCAAATTGATTTCAAAGAACTTGAATGTCTTATCACGTGAGTCATACTTCATATCAAAATTGGCATAACCTGTAAATTCAATATCTTCAAGGAACTTTTGAACACGGTCATAAACATCCTGATTAAATTCAGGAATAATTGCTACATAGTTACCAATTGATTGAGGTGTAGGATCTTCCAAAATTGGGTGACCCAAACACATCATTTTGACATGATGATCCTGGTCAACGTAAGCATTAAGCACACGCATGTTGGAATCATCACCAGGGATAAAGTCTTGTAAAATCAAATCTGACTTGTAACCATTGTCATAAATTTTTCCAACGATACTCATATATTCCTCTTGAGAGTGAATTGTGAAAGCCTTTTTACGACCTTCAAAATGAATATCTAACCATTCAACACTATTGGCTGGTTTTAAAGCTACAGGAAAATCAAAAGGAACATCCATGTCCTTCTTGTTTTCGTACATATCTTTAGTGATAATTTTTGTCAATGGATGTGGCAAACCATGTTTGTCAGCAACATTGTAAAAACTTTCTTTATTATTCAATGATTTTAATAGATCATAATCGACATATGGGCAGACAAATGTCTTTGACAATTCTTCTTTATGTTTGCTGATAAGTTCGGCATAACCATCACCACAACCAATTAAGATAACTGGTTCATCATGATTTTGGTAAACTTTAGCAATTTCACGCATTTTTTCAATAAAAACAGGGTCTTCAGAAAAACCTGGGTGAAGTGTTAGGTTTAAGATTTTTGTATATCTTGTAGGTGCCAATTGGATATCAGCATAGGCCTGAACAGTGCCCCCATAAAGTTCATGGAAAGCACGAGCCATTCCGTAAACATTCATATCACTACCTAGCAATATAGGCGTGAATTTTTTTCCTGATTCAGTTTCGATAGGGATCAACCTCTTACTATAATTAATTCTATTTTTAATTTTTCACACATTTCAAACAAAATTATACCATACTCAATTTAGCACAACGAGTATAGCTATGATATTAAATATCACAGGCTTATTATTTTCTTAATTTATTGAAAGTAAACCGCTTAATATTGCGAAATTCCAATAGTATTTTTAACAATTTGAATAACTATTCTATATGAGCAGTTATTAATATAACACATATCTTAGTAACGTCATAACGCCTCAAATTTTCCTCTTTTGAGTTGTTACAAGCGTTATCTTACCATTATTTTTTGAGGTGAGAAAGTTAGACCGTCTATTATCTTCAATAGACAAGGTCACTTTTAGATATCAAAGCAAGAACAGCACCCATTAAGAGATTTAGGTAAACAAGCTTGCCTAGAATACTTAACAGATGCTGTCATTTTTTGATTAAAAAATTTTACCTAATTTTCTATGCTTTAACTAAATCAACTTTTTCCGCATCAACAAACTCGTTAGTTCCGATTTGATAATACTTGTGATTATTTAACATGGCAGTTTTTTGACTTTTCCATGTACTCAAAGCAGCCAAACCTCGGTTAGTTAACTGTTGCTCATGACTATCAACTAAATTAGTTATATAAATATCCTTAGTTTTAACAGTATTTTGCTTATTTTCACACTCATAAACTGCATTAGCCTTTACCCAAGCATTTTCTGGCGTATGATAATAAACTTGTTTATCAATTGTCAATTTACGATCACTGAACCACGTATAATTTCGGCTCAAAATATGTCCATCAATTGGTGTCCCATTTGAATCGAATTCTTGGGCACTCTTTGCATCAGGATGTATCGTAACGTATTGATTGAATTCCTCAATATTACCCTTCATCTTTGATTGAACTGGAATAGATGGCTTTTCAGTAACAGTTGGCTTTACTTCAGGCTTCTTAGTTTCAACTTCTGGTTGAGTCATTTTATGATAAACCACAAAATCAGTACTTGATAATTTACTGTCTAATGCCATTACTTTGACAGTTTTTTTATCAGCTTGGTAACCTGACTTTTCAGGTACTGTAACTTCAAAAGTACTGCCAACATATTCTGGACGAATCGATTCTGGTACTTCGATGATCAATCCATCAACAAGGTTATTATTAATTTGAACTGTAAAAGGTCCCTTATATTCTCGATCCGGTTTTACAACCCAATCACCTTTATTATCCTCAGATAATAAATCTTCCGAAGTAATTCCAGCCTTATTGGCAGGTTTTGGATTATCTCTTGTTCCTTTACCAATATCAACCCAAGTTTTATTTACTAATTTTAAATCCTTCTTTTGCTTATTAGGTACAACAAACTTCTTACCTAACTTGATGGACTTCAATGCATCCGAAGATTCAAACATATTTGACATGTCTTTTACTTGTGTTGTGTCAAAACTGGAAAGATCTAATTCTTCCAAGGTTTCACACCCCGCAAACATCCCCGTCATATCAGTAACCTGGCTTGTATCGAAATTCGAGATATTTAAACTCTTCAAATCACGACAGCCACCAAACATGTGTGACATATTTTGTACTTGATTAGTCTTAAAGCTAGACAGATCAAGTTTTTTTAATGAGTGACAATCTAAAAACATTTGACTCATATCTGTAACTTGGCTAGTATCCATATCTTCACCCCTAAATTTGGAAATAATTTTCCCTGAAACTATCCCCAATATAGAAAATAACGAATATACTATACCAAATTATGAGTAATCTCGATTATTTTTAAAAATAATTTTAGCTAATCTTAACTTTATTCTTTAAATTATTCTTTTTAAATATCAACTAGGATATTGACGGATGCCGTCGTCCGTGAAATCTTTTAATTCGACATAAACAATCAAAACTCTAACCCTTTTAATATATAGATTTAAAGATAACCAATTAACAAATCAATACACTAGTCCGGAGCAACAAAGAAAATGGGCTCAGTAGTGAAATTCTACTTAGCTCACGTAGTGAGGTTAGTAGAAGGCCAGTATTTGAGATAATTGCGAACTTCAATTAGCTCAAATCTGTGCCCACTACGTTCCAGTCCAATTTTCTTTGTTGCGGAGGACGATATATTTAACAAAAAAACAGTCTCTACTGAAGAATTCTGATATGCACATTGCATACCGCAAATTCTTAATAGAGACTGTTTTATTTTTAACTTTTATTCTGCAACTATTTCAGTAGCCTTTTCATCTTCTGGAACAACTACTTGAGGATCAACATCTGGCTTCTTACCATTGTCGATAAAGAAGACTTTATACCAAATTAAGAAAGTATAAATTGTCCATACTTTACGACGATCGTCATTTTCACCCTTATAACAACCATCAAGCATCTTCAAGATAGCATCTTGATCGAAGAATTCAGCAGCAAAGTCAGAACTGAATAACTTACGGAAGTCTTCATAAACTTCTTTAGTTCTGATCCAATCACGAATTGGCACTGGGAATCCTAATTTTTCACGTTTAGCCCATTCTTCAGGAAGAGCACGTTCAGCGGCAACACGAAGAGCATACTTACTATCTTTACTATTCAAAAGATACTTAGTAGGAACTCCAGAAGCAACCTTAGCAACTTCTTTGTCTAGGAATGGTACACGTAATTCCATTGAATTAGCCATACTCATACGATCAGCTTTTAACAAAATATCATTTGTCATAAATTGGTGGAAATCAAGATATTGCATCTTCTTAACTTCATCATCATAGCCACTAACCTTATTGTAACTTCTCATAACAATATCTCTAACTGAACGTGACTTTTCAAATTCAGGTTTAACCAAATCAGCAGCTTCTTTTTCACTAAAGATTCTAGCTTCACCAATAAAGAATTCTTCAGCCTTAGCAGTTGATTCATACAAATGCAAACGTCCTGGGAAATTTGGCATTTTCTTTAGACCATGAGCCAACTTGTACTTAATACCCTTAGGCAATTTCTTCAAATCTTCAGCTACCACACGAATAGCTTTGGAATGAGAATGGAAACCATAATTTGCATATCCAGCAAATAATTCATCGGCACCTTCACCTGAAAGAATAACCGTAACATCTCGACTAGCTAATTTAGTCAAGAAATAAAGTGGTACACATGAAGGATTAGCATCTGGTTCATCCATATACCATTGAATCAATGGCAATGACTTAACAGCTTCTTCTTTAGTAACAATACCACGAGTATTTTCCAATCCTAGTTTGTCTGCTAATAATTTAGCTGCAGTTCCTTCTTCGTATGTACTTGTATCAAAGTCAATTGAATAAGTATGTTGTGGTTTCAAGATAGCTGTAACGTAACTTGAGTCAACACCACTAGATAATAATGATCCAACAGGAACATCACTGATCTTATGTTCTTTAACAGAATCACGTAAAGACTTATCAATTCTCTTAACAGTTTCTTCAAATGACAAGTGGTTTTCTTTGAATTCCATATCCCAATACTTCTTGATACTTAACTTACCATTCTTAAATGTAAAGTAATGACCTTCAGGGATTCTGAAGACATTCTTGAAGAATGTTTCATTCATTGCTGAATATTGGAATGTTAAATATGGCTTCAAAGCAGCTTTATTTAATTCCTTCTTGAAGTTAGGTTCTTTCAAGAATGACTTAATTTCTGAACCAAAAATAAATGTACCTTCGCGGTTATAGTAATACAAAGGTTTGATACCAAAGAAATCTCTAGCACCGGTAATATCACCAGTTTTAAGATCATAGATAACAAAGGCAAACATTCCACGAATGCGTTTCAATAAGCCTTCGATACCCCATTCTTCAAAACCATGCAATAAAACTTCAGTATCAGTTTCAGTACTGAAAACATGTCCAGCTTCTTTTAAATCTTTTCTAACGTCTTGATAGTTATAAATTTCACCATTAAAAATAATAGCTTTTGATCTGTCTTCGTTATAAATAGGTTGCATACCACTGTTAATATCAATGATACTCAAGCGACGAAAACCTAGAGCAGTATCGCCTTCAAATAGTTCACCTGAACTGTTTGGTCCACGATGTTTGATTGTATCCATCATAGCTTCGATCACAGGCTTCTTGTCTGCAATATTTTTATCTACGAATCCGACAATTCCACACATAAAATAATTCTCCCTTATATTTCAAAACTTACATACCTTGTTGCGGCTCCGTAACCAAAAATCTGTAAGCGTAGTTTGTTCGGGTCGATATTAATGAAATAACCTGCTAATTCAGATATTTCATTATATCGTCTGTCCCATTTCTTGTTATAGTCAGTTGTTAATCCGTGCTTCTTCCCCATAAGGGCCGAACAATTTAATATTATATGATTAATTTCAGAAACTTTGTAGTTTTTTTCATAATGCATATGACCGCAAATATAAGTTGTTACCTTAGAAATGCCTGTAGAAGAGAAATCATAGCGAATATTTACTCCAAAATCTCCTGTTAATTCATTTTTTAATTGTCCAGACTCTTTGTTGTTGAAAGCAACTAATAACTGCTGAACCAAATCACCATTAAAGTTTAATGCACTGCGTCCACTTGGACTGACGATATTAGCATGTCCCATTACAATTACGTGCTTATCGACCGTATTTTCTAAAACAGTGGTCAAATCTTCTAGTTGTTGTTCTCTAACTCCTCGAACTTTCTTGAAGTCATACTTCTTAGAACCGTTACTAAGAATATAAGGAATGTCACTAGTATCAATAAAAATGACACGAATATCACCTTTATCATACCAACCAACTTTAGAGACAGGATTCAAACGTAGAATTTCCGGTTGTTCAAAATCATACTTCGTTACTAATGAATCATAGTCATCTCGATGAAATGATGCTGTCTTAAAGAAACGGTGTTCATCATACTTATCATTTTCATCGTGATTTCCCTCAATTATAAAGAACGGTGGCTTGCTTAATTGATAATTCTCAACTGCAAACCGCAAAATACCGCGACTGATCTCTGGCTTGTCACTGCCATCCATCAAATCACCTAAATGAACATTAAGGTCAACTCCAACGTCATCACTGACTTGATTGGCCTCAATTATATGTCGCATACCATTGATTCCATAATAAGAAGCACTGACAACGGCTTTAGCATGAGTATCAGTCAGAACAGAAATTGTGACTGTATCATCATTGACGTTTGGTAAGACATTATTTTTATAAACACCTTCGATATAATCAACGACAAACGGTCTAGGCTTTAATCTTCTCAAAAAATTATCTGTTTGAGTTGAAATAAATTCTGAAGGTCTAGGTGAAAGCACCCTTCTTGCAATCTTTTTGATTTTCAATTTACCGTTCTCCTAATATCCAACACCATGGATAAAAAATATATTAAAAAAACCATCTTAACGATGGTTAATTTATGGTTCAATTATATATCAAAAATACTAAAAATAATCTGTCGATGCTTATTTCAAAAGAATTTGATAAGCCAATCTGATACCATCATCTTCATCCATTGTTATAGTGCCTTTTTCTTCAAAACCATTGCTCTCAATAATATGTTGCATTACCAAGTTATCTGGATGCGTGTCAATTCTAACATCTTGATAGCCTAAATAATAGGACATTGTTAACAATTGTTGTATCAAGGCTGCACTGAGGTGTTCTCCTTGATGATCGGCTTCAATAGCAATGCGATGAATGATGGAATAAGTAACATCAGAATTCTTATCCCATGACCCAGAAGTCATATCTTGATAATTCTTATCATAACCTTGTTGCAAAGCAGCAGCTCCTACGACTTCACCATTCAGTACTAACGCAAAACTTATATCCTCTTCTATATCTTGTTTCAGGATCTCTTTATCGGGATACCCTTGTTGCCATTGTTCAACTCCACGATCCCGTAAGGTTTTCTTAGCACCATCAATAATATCGATAATCTTTGGCAAATCGTCCATTGTTGCTTGACGTAAATAAATATTGCTCATTAAATTGCCTCCTTACTTCATCAAAGTATTAAAACAGAAAAACATATAACATTGCAATACTTTTACTTAACTTTTTTCTTAGGTTTATATACAAAACTACTTATAAAAAATAGAATTAATGCGTATAAAAACGTTTGTCCAGCAGTCGGCAAAAGACTTGTTATAGATTCCTTTTCCTGTAAAGTAACTATTATTTTTGATAACGGAGGTAATAACCACTCCACATAACTAAGAATACTGATAATACTACCCGATAATGCCAGATAGACAAAAACCAGTACTCCCACTTGACCCATACTAGAATGATTGTACCACTGTGTTTTGAATAAGGTAGCGACAGAACTGCCCAATAGTCCCACTGCAACTAAAGTAATTATTCCAATAATATCTAACGAAAGATTTCGATCAAGAATCAGACTAAAGATAAAAATTAAGATTCCTGAAAATATATTTGTAATCAATGCCACTAGAAATTGACTTAAAGTATCAGCCCAATAACTATTTATTTTTTGCTTCAAATATTTATTTTGCTTACTATCATTATGATACAGATTCATTGTCGAAAATAATGACAAAAAGAATATTCCAATTATCAATAAACTATATTTTTTTAAGGAATTCATCTCTAAAAGATGACTACTTGTTAGTCCAAAAGCAATAATCGAAAATAACATCGTCAGATAAAAAAAGTTTTGAAAGAATAATTGTAAATAATTTTTCAATAAAATTTTAACTTTCAAGGTTTTTGACCTCCTGAAGACGATAATTGAGCTGAGTCATTTTTTCGACCATAGAATCCTTTAATGCTAAAGGCAATTCTAATTCAACAAGATTGTTCATATTTGAAACTAGATAACGTTCAATATCAGAAGTTATTGCCACTGAATTAGGATTTGCACTAAATATTAATAGACAATAAGTTTCTTGATTAGTTGTCGATTGAATTTTATCCAAACGATTATCTTTCAAAAGATAATTGTTATCAAGATACTGGGACACGTTAGTTTCAAATTTCGTTGCCGCTAAAATTATTCCCGAACCGTTATCCTTTAAATCCTGCATCAAAGTCAGCATATTATTAATTGTCTTATTTGTTTGATAAACAAATGGTTCATCTAGCAACAAGACATTTGGATGACCTGCTACGGCCGCCAAAAAATCAACTTTTCTTTGTAATCCCTTTGAGAGCTGTCTGACCGGACGATCCAAATAAGGGCTGACCCCTAGTAAAGTGATCATTCCTGATAGTTGTTCTTTTCTAACTGCTAATTCTCTGGATAAACTTCTAATATCCTCTAAATACTTTTCAACAGTTTGATCAATAACTTGTGAATTGTCCTGTGGCATATAACCGATTCTAACGCCCGGTGTGTAATCAATCGTGCCACTATCCAAATTCTCACCACTGGCAATTGCTTCCAAAAGCTGAGTTTTACCGCTACCGTTGTCGCCATTGATACCGATAATTTCATTTTGGGATAAAGAAAAAGCTACATGCTTAAATGCAAAGTAGCCCTCATTTTGCAATGACAAGTCATTGACAGATATTAATTTCATTTTTGCCATTCCTCAACAGCATTTGCGGCTAGTCCAATAGAAAGGATAGCATCTCTTGAAACTGAATTTCTAACATCAGCGACAATTGTATTATCATAAACAGCACCAATAACGGTGAATGAATAGTCGATCAAGTCAATATCAGTCTTGGCTTTGTAGTCACCACCAGCATATGGATCTTCATGATTGTAAGTAAAATTAATTTCATGACCAGCAAGTGAGCCATCAACGTGGTTGATTTGAACACGATCATGCAAGTCTTTAAGCTTGTTGTTAGGATTTTGAAGTGTCAAACGATGGTCAGATTCATTCTGATAGTAATCATCCTCAGTCATATCAAAGTATTCTTTAATAGGCTTTCTCAAAACTTCTAGAGAATCCAAAATATCGTAAACCTTTTGTGCGTCAAATTCTTGTGACTTATCTTCAAGTTGCTTTCTATTTGTATAAAGCCAATCGGCCAATGTGCTAATAGTTTCAGAATTCATAATTATCCTCCGTCTTTAATACCATTATACTAATTTCCGATTCTTGCTCAAGTTTGGTTAAAACTAATATTAACTAAGTAATTTAAAGGATGCCGTCGTCCGTGAAATCTCTGTGGACGCTGGAACGTGGAGGGCACGAATTTGAGCCAATGAAAAACACATTGTCTCAAATCTCGACCTTGTTCTAAGTGGTTTCACCACTAAGAACAATTTCACCACTGAGCGTCCACAGAGATTTCACTACCGACTAGTTTTTTTATTCTAATATTACTAATGAAAATTGCAGTATCTAAATATTTTTAGTTTCTTATAATTAAATAAGGACTCGAAATTTTTATATCTGAATTTAAAAATAATTAATAAATAAAGTAAACACTAGTCCGGAGCAACAAAGGAAATGGGCTCAGTAGTGAGATTCTACTTAGTTTGCGAAGCAAAGTTAGTAGAAGGCCGAGCTTGAAGACTGTTGGCGAAGCCAAGAGGCTCCAAGTCGTGCCCACTACGTTCCAGCCCAATTTTCTTTGCTGTGGAGGACGGCAAATTTACACTGTAACCAAATTTAAGTAAGAAAATCTAACTTTTACTTAAAATCACAGGTATCGATATGATCATTGATTACACCGACTGCCTGCAAAAATGAATAGATAATCGTTGGTCCCACGAATCGGAACCCACGTTTTTTCAAATCTTTACTAATTCTTTGTGATAGCTCAGTTTGCGCTGGCAACTCACTTATATCACTATAATGATTAATTATCTGTTTATTATCAACAAAATTCCAGATATATTCGGAAAATTTTTCATTATTTTGATGCATCTTTTGAATTATTTGCGCATTATTGATTGAAGAATCAACTTTTAAATGATTACGAATGATTCCTTTATCTGCCAATAACTCTTCACGCTTATTTTCGTCAAACCGGGCTACTTTTTCAATATTAAAGTTGTCATATGCTAGACGATACGTCTGACGGCGTTTGATAATTGTTGCCCAAGATAATCCAGCTTGAGCTCCTTCAAGAGTTAACATTTCAAAAAAGTACCGTTCGTCATGACTGGGAACTCCCCATTCTTTATCGTGATAATCTTGCATTTCCTTAGAACTATTAGCCCATTCGCATCTCATAAGTTTCTCCTATAAAAAAAGCTGGCATCCGCCAGCTTTTTAATTTTCAAATTCAATTATATTAAATTGATTGATAGTCCCTATCGTCCATAGAGTAGTGTCATCTGATTCACTTTATTTAAATTTTTTTAATATCTAAAGAAAATCAATACACTAGTCCGGAGCAACAAAGAAAATGGACTCAATAGTGAAATTCTACTTAGCTTGCGTAGCAAGGTTAGTAGAATGCCGAGCTTGAAGACTGTTGGCGAAGCCAAGAGGCTCCAAGTCGTGCCCACTACGTTCCAGCCCATTTTCTTTGTTGTGAAGGACGGCATCGCTCAACCAAATTACTATTTATTATTATTTCTTTTTATCAACTAACTTCTTATTATCAATATCAGTTCTAACGATGATAACATCAGTTCTAGCATTTCTTGTAACGTATTCTGAAACAGATCCTACCAATAAACGTGTTACAGCATTCATACCAGTTGAACCAATCATAATTAAATCATTCTTATATTCTTCGATGAATTCTTGTGAAATAACTGTCTTAGGTTCACCAAAACGAACGTGGATATCAATGTCATCAACATTAAAACCATCTTTAACAGCGCCGTCTTTTAATTCATTAAGATATTTTTGAGCATCTTCAGATAGTTGGTAAATTACATCCCCATTAAGCATTCCACCATGTAAACCGATGAATTGTTTAGTATCTAGAACAGTTAAAACATCAAGATGTCCACCATTCATTTGTGCAACTTTTACAGCCTTTTTAAAAGCCATTTCAGCTTCTTTTGATCCATCTACCGGAACCAAAATTCTCTTATAATCTTGTTCCATAATTCAATCCTCCAATGCACTTATTGAAATTCCTTTAATTTTAGATTAATGCATTCATATATATTATTCAATAAAATAAACTATTTAAATGCCAAAAGTGTCCTTGCTAATTGATTAGCCACTGATTCATAATTTTCAAATATCGTAATCTCATCATCGTATTCCGTCATTTGCGTTGAAAATATTCCTGTAAAAAGCTGCTCGTAATCTTGAAAATTATCGACAAAATTATTACACAAAACGAATGTCGGTATTTTTTCTGATCCCGCTACTCTACTCAAATGATACAAGATATCATCATGCATCGAATCGCTAGAAATTTTATCGGTTGCTGTAATCAAAACATCGGTAGACCGAATAATCTCATTCATCCCCGTAACCTTAGCAACCCATTCAAACGATGACCGTAAAATACGTGCATTAATCATTGCAAACGCCCCTGCCAATGTCTTAATTGAATCCGAATGTGGCATCGGGTGTATATCTAAATTATACTTCTGATTCATTTTTTCGGTAACATAAACTAAATTATCTTCCAAAAAACTTTCTTGAGTTTCATTTAGATATTCAACCGTATCGCAAAGTTTCTGAGAACTTGAATAGCTCAATAAGACTGTGATATTCGTCCGTCTTCCCAACAATTCATAGACATCTTCCATGTCAATTCTCACGGCATTTATCAAAGGATTTTCACCTTCCGGAATCAGTTCACCATTTTCATCATAGATCTTGGCACCTAATGCTTGTAAAGCACCTAATCCACCATCAGCTACGGCCGTTTTACCTAAGCACAAAACAATATTTTTAATACCACTAGTTACCGCGTCAACAATGAATTCACCGATACCATAACTCGTTGCGTGAAACAACTGATCTCTGGTTTTATCTTTTGCTAAATTTACGCCTACAACTTGCTCTGAATCAATAACAGCGGTACTTTGACTATCGATCTTTGTTATTAGATAATGTCCATTTTTATTGTCCCAAAAAGCATCAAAAAACGGCAATTTCATCCATTGACCGCCAATTGTATGTTCAACTAACGCTGGCATACCATATTCACTATCGGTCACTGGCATTGTAGCAATTTCAGCATCAGGAAGGGCTCGAGAAATACCACTATAAATAGCCTGACCTATTTTGGTCGAGCTAATATGATTGCTATATTTTCCGGGTGCAATAATAAACTTCATAATAAGAATGACCCTTCCTTTGTTATAATAGATTATAGAAAAAACAACGAGGTAATTGACAATGGCTAACGATAATGAACGTGTTTTAAACCTTGAAAAAGGTGTTAATTTCCGTGAACTTGGCGGCTATAAAACAGCAGATGGTAGAACTGTTAAGTATCACAAAATTCTTAGATCTGCCGGTTTAGCTGATTTGACTGACAATGATCTGAACTATCTTAAAGATTACGGATTAAAAATAGATGTCGACTTCCGTTCAAAAGCAGAAATTGATCAAAAGCCTGACAAACGTCCTGAGGGCGTCCGCTATGTTTGGGCTCCAGTATTTCAAGAAGATGAAACAAAGGCCTCAGAAGTCCAGAATGAAGGCTATATTCCTGAAATCGGCAGTGATCCTACCAATGGATATGAACATATGATTGCAGTTTACCGTGATGTTATCATAGGTGACACCGCAAAAGTCGCTTATCGTAAATTCTTTAATCAATTATTATTAAATACTGGCGATGATAACGTTTTGATTTTCCATTGTAGTGCTGGTAAAGATAGAACCGGTATGGGCGCAGTCTTCTTCTTAACTGCTCTAGGAGTTCCTTTTGAAACTATCAAGGAAGATTACCTATTAACTAACGTCGCTAATAAGGAATTTGTCGATAATCTTCTTGAAATGTTAAATAAGAAGGGGTACACCGATCCTGACGTTATCAATTCAGTCAAAGACTTAATGACCGTTCACTACAATTATCTAGCAACAGCCATGAAAACAATTGATAAAAAGTATGGCAATATAAATAATTATATCAAAAAAGAACTCAAGGTCAGCTCTTCGGAAATCACTACTTTGAAGAAAATTTATCTTGAGTAACACTGACTGAAGTTTGACTATAATCAACATAGTTAATGCTGATTATAGTCAAACTTCTTATTTTCAAAACACCAACATCATAATTTCTTCACATTTGCCAGTTACGATGTACTTGTAAGTTAAAGGAAATCAAAAAGCTTTAACTTATCCCCCCTATAAACATAATCTTCATATAAAAAAAGATATAGATAAATTAAAAGTCTTAATCCATCCTTCCCCCCTGATAAATGGATTATTAAATACGAAAAGTCCGTTACTGATCTCTACTTCAGTAACGGACTTTTTACTATGCCTCAAATGCGGCTAATAATTGTTCTTGTTTAAGATTTTTCTTTTCTGTGCCTTTAACATCCAACTTGATTTGACCATCTTGAATCATTACCAAACGATTACCATACTTCAAAGCATCTGACATTTTATGTGTAATCATCATCGTTGTTAATTGTTCTCTCAAAACAATCTGATCAGTTATTTTCATAACTTCCTGACTTGTTTTAGGATCAAGTGCTGCGGTATGTTCGTCTAACAATAACAATTTTGGTTTACTTAATGTAGCCATCAGTAATGATAAAGCCTGTCTTTGACCACCAGACAAATATTTAACTTGCGTGTTCAAAAAATTTTCCAGTCCCATATTCAAAGTAGCTAATAATTGTTGATATGATTCGATATCCCCCTTTTTCTGATACCATTTCAAATTGATCGTATGGGTATGACTTTGGGCTAGAACCAAATTTTGCAAAACTGTTAAATCACCAGCAGTTCCCATTTTAGGATCTTGGAAAACTCGTGACATCCAACGAGAACGGTACGCAACTGATTTTTTAGAAACATTATGATTGGCCAAGTCGATTTCGCCGGCATCAGCGTTCAATGTACCAGCAATAGTATTCAAAAGTGTTGATTTACCAGCACCATTATTCCCAATAACTGAGATAAAATCGCCTTCATTAACTTGTAAATTAATATTTTTCAAAACATGACGCTCATTCTCAGTCCCGGGAAAGAATACCTTCTGTAGATGCTGCACTTGTAATACTTTCATCGTCTTGTTCCTCCATTTGTTCTAAGTATTTCTTCAATTGACGTTTTGTTCTAATTCGATTTTGGATAATTGGTACACAGATAACAATAATTAAGATAATGGCTGAAAGTATCTTCAAATCGTCTGCTGGGAAGCCTAAACTCATCGCTACCGTTAATAATAATCGATAGATTATAGCTCCGACTACCATTGCTATTAAACGAGTTAAAATTCCATGTCCACGTAGGAATATTTCACCAACAAGAACTGAAGCTAATCCAATAACAATTGTTCCAATACCCATTCCGATATCAGCATAACCATTACTTTGGGCAACTAAAGCTCCAGATAAAGCGATAAATCCATTGGAAATGGCATATCCAAAAATAATCATTCCGTCGGTATTGATACCATTAGCAGCTGACATATCTTTATTATTACCAGTTGCCATTAGAGAAAGTCCTAATCTAGTTTTGAACATCATATACAACAATCCCACTACGATTACTGTAATTAACAATCCTAAGACAATCGTTTGAACCTCTAAGCTCCAACCTTCTGGCAAATACTCTGTCAAAACTTTTTGATTTAATAACGGTACATTGGATTTGCCCATAATATGCATATTGATTGAATACAAGCCTGTCATCGTTAAAATACCAGCCAATAGTGAAGGGATCTTTAACTTTGTATCGAGAATTCCCGTAATTAATCCGGCTACGCAGCCAGCCAAAAATCCAGCTAGTGAAGCTACAATGGCCGACTGACCTTTCAACATTAAACTAACCGCAATAGCTGCTCCAAAAGGAAAACTACCTTCAGTTGTTAAATCAGGAATATCCAAAATTCTAAATGTAATAAAAACACCGATTGCCAAAGGTGCCCATAATAATCCTTGTCCAAGACTAGATATAATCATTTCTCTACCTCCAAAAATTTCCTACTAAGGTTTCTTGATTTGATCAGGATTGATTCCAAGTGCTTTAGCATTATCTTTGTTGATATAAAGTCTCAAAGTATGTGATATTTCAACTGGCATATCTTGAGGTTTCTTTTTATCAATCAAAATCTTGTAAGCCATCTTAGCTGTTTGCTTTCCTAAATCATTGTAATTAATACCATATGTAGCTGTACCACCATCTTCAGCCATTTCAATTGAACCTGTGACAACTGGCAATTTAGCCTCACGAGCTTTTTTACCAACAGTTTTCATTGAACTAGCCATCAAATTATCAGTTGGAATATAAATACCTGAAACCTTGTCGGCCATACCTGACAAAGCACTAGCAACATCGTTAGTACTTGTTACACTGACAATATTTAATTTAAGATTATGATTTTTAGCATATTTTTTAACCATCTTGATCTGTAAAACTGAATTTTCTTCTGATGAATTATATAAAACACCAACTGGTTTATTATTCTTAGTCAAAGTAGTTAATAGTTTAACTTGCTTATCAACTGGTCCTAAATCTTTAGTACCAGTGACGTTAGTATTAGGCTTGTTATCACTCTTGACCAAACCGGCACTCTCTAAATTAGTTACAGCTGTGACAACAATTGGAGTTGATTTAGTTTTCTTAGCCAAAGCTTGTGCTGATGGTGTAGCAATACCTAAGATCAAATCATTTTTCTTTTGAGTCAATTGTTGTGCCATTGAATTAAGATTTGATTGATCCCCTTGAGCATTTTGATAGTTATAATTAACCTTGATTGACTTGTCATGTTGCTTAACTTCTTTATTTAATTCTTCCTTGAATCCTTTACGTGCTGCATCTAATGAGCCATGTGGCACAATCTGTAAAATTCCTACGTTAAGTGTTTTTTTATCCGCTGCAGAATTATTAGAACAACCTACTAATGCCAAGGCTGCCATCGCTACTGTCAACAAACTAATTAATGTTTTTTTCATGAAATTCATCCTCCCAAATATATAAAAAAACCAGCTAGATTCGGATACGAATCTAACTGGTTTTTTACTTGGGCCCAAATAATTTCTCCAGATAGATTCAACCCTGTATCTATCTGGCTTTAAATGACATGCTTAAAAGCTTTAGCCAATCGATAGATACGAACACGTACGCGTCCGTATCCTATCAATGGGATACAAACGCTATCTAAAGAAAAAGCTAAAGGCAAATTGATTATTTAAATGTGAGTTTTGATTATTAATTTTCATAATAAAGTTCCCCTCGTTTTCAATTTACAATGACTAGTAAAGCATTTAAAAATTAGTCTGTCAATAATAATATTAAAATAATCTAATTTATCAACGCAATATATTAGGAAATGTTGTTGAAGGATGCCGTCCTCCGCATCAAAGCCGATAGGGCTGGAACGTAGTGGGCCGACTTGGAGCCTCTTGGCTTTGCCAACAGTCTTCAAGTTCGACCTTCTACTAACCTCACTTCGTGAGCTAAGTAGAATTTCACTACTGAGCCCATCGGATTTGATACTCCGGACTAGGTTTTTTCTCTGTTAGTTTAGTTACCTTGAATTCTAAGTAATTAGAAAAAAGTCCATTAAGAAACTTATAGTATAAACAAACTGACACTTTAGCAAAAACTACTTTGTAAATTAATTAATTAAAAACTTCTAAAATGATAAAAACCAATTTCCTATATTGCAAGTTTACTCAATAATCCTAAATCTCAAGCCCTAGTCGGGAGTGAAACCTCTGTGGATGCTCAGTAGTGAAATTGTCCTTAGTGGGTTTCCCACTTAGGACAAGGCCAGTCTTGAAGACAATGTGAACTTCATTGGCTCCAAGCTGTGCCCACTACGTTCCAGCATCCACAGAGGTTTCACGGACGACGGCATTCTTAATTAATATAGGTACTTTTTAGTCCCTACTGCACTTTAAAGTACGTAATTGTTTATTTATCCCAACCCCATATAATGATACACATACTTAATTATTACCTAAGGGGTGAAATGAATATGAACAAAAAAGTGTCATCAACTTGGATTCTTTTGTCACTAGCTATCAGTGCTTTTGCAATTGGATCAACAGAATTTATCAGTGTTGGTATTATGCCAATGCTTACTAAGGCCTTTGGCATATCTTTAGCACAAGGTGGATTAACTGTTTCTATTTATGCAACAGGAATTATGTTTGGAGCTCCTATTTTGGCTTTGATCACTAATCGCTGGGATAGAAAAAAACTACTGATTGGTATCATGATCAGTTTTATCATTGGAAATCTTTTAGCCGCTATGGCCCCAACGTTTGCTATTCTTTTGGCAGGCCGTGTAATTGCTGCTTTAGCACACGGAATTTTCATGACGATTGCTTCATTGATTGCCGCTGACGTGGTTGCTCCTAACAAACGTGCTTCAGCTATTGCAGTTATGTTTACTGGTTTAACAGTCGCAACTATTACTGGTGTGCCTATTGGTACTTTTATCGGTAACACTTGGGGTTGGAGATTGTCATTCTTCTTCCTTGTTGCACTTGGTCTAATAGGATTGATTACTAACATCGTTTTAGTTCCAAATGAATTGCCATTGCCAAAACCTACTAGTGTCAAAGGCATTTGGAGAATTTTGAAACAACCACAATTGCTGTTGATTCTTTTGATCACAGCTTTGGGTTACGGTGCAACTTTCCCCGTATACACTTATTTAACAACAATTCTTAATAAGAATATGGGCTGGTCACAAGGCGCAATTGTTATTATTTTAATTGTCTATGGTGCAGCAGTTGCTGTTGGAAATACATTGGGTGGTCGCTGGGCTAATAAACGTCCATTATTGGCTTTATTGAAGATGTTTGTTGGCTTAGGCGTTGCTTTGATTGTTATGAAGTTTGCTATGAACTCGCATTTCCTCGGCTTACTTGCTGTATTATTGTTAGGACTTTTCGCCTTTATGAACGTTCCTGGATTGCAACTTTATATCGTTCAATTAGCTGAAAAATACACTCCTAATGAAGTTCCTCTAGCATCAGCCTTGAATATTTCAGCTTTCAATGTGGGAATTACTTTAGGATCAACTGTTGGTGGTCAAATGGTCGCCAACAGTCAATTAACTAACACTCCGTGGGCTGGTATTGCTATGCTAGTAGTTGGTATTATTTTGATTTGGGCTTTAATGAAAATGGAAGTCTCAGTCGCTAAAACTGAAGATTTAGACTTAGAAAATTGCTAAGACTAATTAGTGATGTTATGATTTAAAAATTAGATAAGAATATTGAGAGGATGGCATTATGAAACAAGCAATTTATAATATTGGTGTCGAAAATACAATGAGAATAATTGGTGGCAAATGGAAACCAATTATTCTTTGTCACTTAAAACATGGCAAAATGCGAACTGGTCAATTGCGCCGTGCCATCCCTAACATCACTCAAAAAATGTTGACTCAACAGTTACGTGAGTTGGAAGATGACGGCATTGTAGCTCGCAAAGTTTACAATCAAATTCCGCCAAAAGTTGAATACTCATTAACCAACTACGGTCATTCATTAAATAAAATATTGGAAGAACTCTGTGTTTGGGGTGAAAACGATATTGATCGTCGTAAGGCTAATGGTGAGAACATCATCTTGCTTAACAAAGAAGATGTTGAAAATGATGCATTACCCTATGCAGATTAAAATATTTATATAACAAAGGCTCTAACGACAAGACAAAGTCATTAGAGCCTTTTTATGTATTTCTATTTCACGATCATATCACTAATTGGTACAAACTCATTAGTCGCCACACGATAATAACTCTTGTCATTAATATATGCTAGACGGTCAGCTTTCCAAGCTGTATTAGGTGCTAATTCACGATTGGTGATTTTCTTACCGTTTGCAGTATATAGTAATTGCGCTGAACTCTGAGTTTTAACAACAATATTTTTACTTTCATAACTATAAACATCATTAGAATCAACCCACTCATTAGTCGATACACGATAATATAGTTTTTCATTAAGAGTTAACTCTTGATCACTATACCAAGAAGTATTCTTACCTAATGCACGATCGCCTACCTTTTGACCTTCGATATTATATAAAACTGTTTCAGTATTATCAGGATTTGTCGCTAATATTCTTTGGACATGTTTAATCGAAGTATTGTCAACATTGGCCGTTGTTTCATGTGAACTCGTTGAAACTGTTTCTCCGTTGTTTTTGTGCATTGTCTTATAAGAATGAGATGTATTTAGTCTGATGTGTTTGGTGCGTTACATGTGCATGAGTATGTGTTGCATTGCCGTTATCTTGAATATGATCAGCAGTATTAGATCCATTTGTGGTTGGTTCTTTTTCAACATTCACCGAAGCTGTTTTGGTAATTATATATGGAGCATCATTTTCATAAAAACTATCTGAAATTTTGTATGAATATCTAACTGTTAATTTACCCTCTTTAGTGACTTTTCCATCCTTAAGAATACCATCAGGGTCATCAATACTCACCTGAACATCCTTTGTGCTCAATGGTTTATCATCATTATCTAATCCCGAAACAAAGTTATCGGTATTGGACCAATTATCGCCAACTTTAAGTGATAAATCTTTAGTATCAATAACTTTTCTTAAAATTATATAAACAAACGGATTCGTTTCTACATAATCTTCATCATCTGAAGAATCGCTTCGTTCCGATTCATCATCATTAGCAGAAAATGTATAAAATTCTTGAGGATAACGTTTTCCTTCACTATCCGCATCTGTTAATAGAACTGAATAGCCTTTGTCTTTAACAATTTCTGGAATTCCTACATACTCCAAATCAACAGCAATGATGCTCCCCGTATAAACCAAAGTTTGGTCTGTTGCAAATTCATAGGTCCAAAAATTATCTATTTCCATAGCATCAGATTTAGCAACAGGCATTAGCTCTTGAATTTCATCAGGAACATCTTCATAATCCTGATTTACTGGATTCACCCATATTGCCTCATACGGCTTATCCCCAGTGGCTAATTTTATTCCAGACGTTTTTCCAAACCTGACATATCTTCTATATGCTCCAGTAAATTTACTGCTAACTGCACCAATTGAAAATTTACCCGCAGTAGCGTCATAAATATTAATTGATTTACCAGCAACTAAGGGAACCGAAATCGAAAAACTACTGCCGCCTTTCATGGGTGTGCCATCAAAATAGATTCCAATTTCCGATAAATCAGACCATTTAAAATCGGGATTATCTTTTATCAACTCATCATATGTTTTCATACCAAAAAAATCTGTAGTTGAATATTTTAAATAAGCATTTTCAGGTAGATTTTTAGTAAGCTCATCTACCGATAGGTCATTTGAAACCTCTACATCGTTTTCTGGAGTGGTTTCTTTATAATACTTCGGTAAACATAAAATTTCGCCCAGATTTTCTCTACTACCTGGAAAACGAGAAAAAGTTGTATCCTGATCGTCCCCGCTAGTATTAACCACCGTAAAAATGGCATTAACATCTTTTGCATTCGCGTCTACCATGACATCGGTAACTTTTGAGTTAGATATAGCCGTCCCACTGTCATTTGTAGCGCTAATTTGAACCGTCGTACGTATTGGACTTGTTTCTTCCTGTCCATCTGTCACTCCTTCTTCGGTAGTATCGGTTACCGCTGGAAATTGGGGACTTTCCGGTTGAATATCATCGTTATTTGTTTTTGGACTAGCATCATCATTAGATTTAAGAACATCTTTCTCTTTCGCCGAATCACTGTCAACTGATGATTGTTTTGTATCATTTAAATCAGATTCTTGATTTGTTTTCGACTGATCAACTGTCGTAACTGACTGTTTATTTTCTTGAGCTATTGGTGTCGATTGAGAATGAATATTTTGTCCATCCTGTTTTAATTTTTCACCACTTTGAACATTTTCGATAACACTATTATTCTCAGCATCAGCTTTAACATCTATAGTTTGATTTAACCTTACCCCTATAGCAGCAATACCCAATGCTGTAATAATCAATCCCTTTTTATTGATACTCTCATAGTTTATCCTTCTCATGATCTATTCCTCTTAAAAAATAATTGAATTATCAGCGTATGATACTCATGCATTGATAGATAAACTATTGAGCAACCCAACTATAAGAACAACATTTTACACATATTTATTTTCTAATATTTAACTTATTTAATAGACTTTTTTTAAGGTATATGTTATCTAAATCTAAAGAAATGAAGTTTTTTGTATCCTTTACGATATTTTGTTGCACAAAAAAAGGATTCCCATATTGGAAATCCTACCCCAGTTGTCTTATGACTGATTAATTAATCAGTAAACTTGAATGTATGTTTCTTTGAAATTTTATCTTCTGAATAGACAGCTAATATAATCGCTACAATAGCAACTACCGGAATGATGTATCGGCTTTGCAAAACGAATAACATCATTAATAATATTGCTACTACCGCCATTAGTGCTACTTTCATGAATTTTACGTTTCTTGTTGTCATAACATCCACCCCTTAGTGTCTTTCTTTTCTTTTCCATAGATGAGAATACCATGGCAAAAAACGTTTGACAACCCCGTCATATCAATGCTTAGAGCCACATTTATACTTATCGTTTTCTTTCTAATAATCCCTATTATTCTCTTAAAACAAATTAAAGTTTACATTCTACTCGCAGTAAGCTTTTGAAAATCTTTCACATTTTTCTAAAATATTTTCTTAGAATTATTAAAGCTAAACTTATTCAATTATTTTTTTGCTTATTTTCTCTACTAGCCCTATTGTGGCGGGGTTTATAAACAATTGTCTACGAAGTGTGAACACATAATTTAATTGTAAATCTTATAACGATTTTAATAAAAAAGAACAGCATCCCATTAAGAAACATTCAAGGTAAGTAAAATATACCTGAATTCTTAACAGACACTGTCCTTTTTTATTAGTTAGATTTATTTATCCCATGTCCAACTGTTAACTTCTGGTAAGTCATCGCCATACTCACGAATATACTTGTTATGCTTATCAACTTCAGCTTCCATCTCATCGGCAAAGTCACTAGCACCATCGCCTTCAACAGCAACAGCAGCTTCTTCAGCCAAATGGAATCTATCCATTTCATTAACAACACGCATATCAAATGGTGTAGTGATATCACCATTTTCACGATAACCATGAACATATAGATTGTGATTATCACGATCAAAGAAGATCTCTTTAATGATATCTTCAAAGCCGTGGAATGCGAACAATACTGGTTTATCAACCGTAAAGATCTCATTGAATTGTTCATCAGTTAAACCACGAGGGTCAACTTTTGGTGATCTCAACTTCAATAGATCAACTACGTTAACAAATCTAATCTTAAGTCCTGGTTTCTCTTTTCTAAGAATACTGATAGCAGCCAGTGATTCAAGGTTAGGTTCAGTACCAGCAGCAGCAATAACAATATCAGGATCACCGTTATCATTTGATGCCCAGTCAATAACCTTCAAACCTTTATCGGCTAATTCTTGACCTTCTTCAATTGAGTAGAATTGAAGTCTTGGTTGTTTAGATGTGACCAATAAATTGATTTTCTCTTGATCATCCAAAATCTTAGGCATAACAGCTAACAATGAATTTGTGTCAGCTGGGAAATATTCACGAATATATTCTGGTTTTTTCTCAGCCAAGTGAGTGATAATACCAGGATCTTGGTGAGTATAACCATTATGATCTTGTTGGAAAGCTGTTGATGTAGCAATAACATTTAGTGAAGGATACTTATTTCTCCAACCTAGTTCGTTTGCTTTTCTCAACCACTTGAAGTGTTGTGTCAACATTGAATCGACAACTCTCAAGAAAGCTTCATAACTAGCAAAGATACCGTGACGTCCTGTCAAAGTATAACCTTCATTGAATCCTTCAGCTTGATGTTCTGAAAGTTGTGAATCAATGATACGACCAGCTGGTGCTTCATATTGATCATTAGGTTCATGAACTGGTTCCATCCATTGACGTGGTGTAGCTTCAAAGGCACCATACAAACGGTTAGACATTGTTTCATCAGGTCCAAACAATCTAAAGTTATCAGAATTCATCTTAATAACTTCACCTAGATACTTACCTAATTCAATCATATCTTGTGCTGTCTTAGTACCTGGCTTGTCAAACTTCAAAGCATAGTTCTTGTAGTCTGGCAATTTAAGAGGTTTTGGATCCACTCCACCATTGACGATTGGATTCATAGCCATTCTGCTTTGGCCCTTAGGAGCAATAGCAGCAATTTCTGACTTCAAAGTACCATTTTCATCGAATAATTCATCTGGCTTATATGATTCCATCCATTCAACCAACTTGTCAGCATGTTGCATATCATTTTGATCAACAGGGATTGGAATTTGGTGAGCTCTAAATGAACCTTCAATAGGTTCGCCATCCCAAGTCTTTGGACCAGTCCAGCCCTTAGGAGCACGGAAAATGATAACAGGCCAGTTAGGCATCTTAGCTTCTGAAGCTGGATGTTTTCTAGCCTCTGTTTGAATAGCTTGAATCTTTTCAATAGCAGCATCAACGGTCTTAGCCATTTCTGGATGCATCTTTTCAGGATCATCGCCTTCAACAAACATTGGGTCCCAACCCATACCTTCAAAGTACTTGGTTAGATCTTCGTCACTTTTACGTGACAAAATTGTTGGATTAGAAATCTTGAAACCATTTAAGTTAAGGATTGGCAAGACAGCACCATCGTCAACAGGATTGATAAAGACATTAGAGAACCATGAAGCAGCCAATGGGCCAGTTTCTGATTCACCATCACCAATAACTACTGCGGCGATTTCCTTAGGATTGTCCAAAATAGCACCAACACCGTGTGATAGAGAATAACCTAGTTCTCCACCTTCATGCATTGATCCAGGAGTTTCAGGGGCAGCATGAGATGCTACACCACCTGGGAATGAGAATTGTTTAAAGAGTTTTTGCATACCCTTAGTGTCTTGAGTGATCTCTGGGTAAGTTTCAGTATAACTACCATCAAGGTAAGAATTTGAAACCATTACTTGCCCACCATGACCTGGGCCTTCGATATAGAACATATTTAGACCGTACTTATTGATAGCACGATTCAAATGAGCATAAATAAAGTTTTGACCAGCGATAGTACCCCAATGTCCAATTGGGTGAACTTTAACGTCCTCAGGCTTTAATTCACGTCTCAACAATGGATTATCTTTTAAATATAGTTGACCAACAGAAACATAGTTAGCTGCTCGCCAATATTTATCTACTAAGTTTAAGTATTCTTTTGATGAGTAATCTGTCATTACCAGCACACTCCTTATGTATTTACAATTGCTATGATAACTAGAATAATATTAAAAGTCAACCATTTAACAAATTGGTGCGTTCCAATTATTGTTAGCTGTTACTTATTTGCTAAATCAACAAATGAATCATACTTGAAATATTTATAATGAAGCTTCATAGTTGAAAATTCAAATGGTGTTCCATCATCTAAGAAGAAAATTCCTTCCATTAAACCAACTGGTTCATTATCAGCTAAATGTAATAACTCTTTTCCCTCTTGATCTGATGGCTCTGCAGAAATTGTCAAATAAGTTTTGTTAACTTCTTTTCCCAACTCTGATTCTACATAATTAAAGATTGATTCCGAAGCAATTTGCTCTGACAATTCTGGTGCCAACTTAATAGGAATATATCCTGTTTCGATCATAAAAGGTACATCGTCTAACGAACGTAAACGTTTGAAAGCATAAACAAATTCAGTTGGTTTTAAGAACAAATTATCTTGAAGATCTTTATTTGGATGAATTACATCAAAACTCAGAACTTTTACGCCCGGTTTTTGGCCATTAGCATTGAAACTATCAGTAATTCCCAAATTCTTACCACTGTAATTAAATGATGAACCCTGTTTCAAATATAATGGATTCACAAATGTTCCCGAACCACGTTTTTTAAATATAATTCCTTGATCTGCCATTAATCCTAAAGCTCGTTTGATTGAGCTTCGGCTGACACTATAACTTTCAGCTAGAGATCTTTCATCAGGTAAACGCATATCTGAAAATTCTCCGGCATCAATCGCCTTTTTTAGTGATGCAATAATTTTTTGATAAACTAAATCAGCCATTCTTTTTCCTCATTTCATAAATTGGGTCGCACCAATTATAAACATGGTGATTATCTTTTGATTTAATTATATCTTATAACATATCGTGCATACATACCAAAAAAGAAACCATTCCTAACAAAAAACAGGTATCTTACCAGAGAAAGTTACGCCTTGTCTGATAAAACACCTGCTTATTTATTAAAATTTTAATTTAAAGCTAAAAAGTCTTGATTAAGATCGACTTCAAATTCCTTTGGTTCTTTTTGATTCTTGATTAAATCATCAGTCAATTTAACTGAATAAACAGTTCTATTGCCATATGGTATAAAGTACATAACTTTATTAGTCAAATCCAAAACAGTTTGGTATTGAGTATAACTAGCTTCACCGTTTTCCTTGATATTGACACCACGAGGAATGGTTACACTATCAAGCATATGCAAAATTGTATTAACAGCTTGCTTAGCATCTTTAGGAGCTTCAGTTGCGTTACGAACGAATGCAGTTCTCACAAAACGATCGACGGCTGTGTAACCACCAGGCAATCTAAATGTACCATTTTGACCCAATGGGATAACTTCTTGGTCACCGAATTTCTTAGCACCGAAGTTAGTTGTTTGAGCACCTAAGTAGTTAGCAAGGTTAGTTTTGTGCCAGTTGTAATCAGGAGTATTAGTCATAACGCCGACTTTGTCTTCTTGAAGAACTAAGCCGTCCCCTTCTGGTTCCAAAATGTAAGTAGCCCCAGTTGAATCACTAAAGATAAAGTGTAATGGTTGATTTTGTCCCATAACGCCAGCGTCTGACTCAATCAAATGAACTTGTTTGATATTTTCCTTCAAATCTTCAATTGATTTATTATTTCCTAAAGCCCAAAGAATAAATTCTTCCGCTACAAGGTTGATTTCACCATCAGTTGGTTCTGTTTCATACTTGGCAGCATTAGCGAAATACAATTCAGCAGCTGACAAACCGTATTCATTGAAACCATCGGCTACCATATAATTATTACCATACTTAGCACCAGTTCCCATAATTGCATAATCAGCCGTGTAAGTCTTCTTATCATAAGAAGAAATCCACTTGTATTGTTCTGGTAAAAAAGTTGGTCTGCCATTTAATTCAAAAGCAAAATCCATTGTTCTTGCTAAAAATTTTGAGCCATCTAAAGCTCCTAAACTAAGACTTGTACACATATATTGGTACTTCCTTTCGGGAATTATCTGAAATTTCAGTTCTTACTTAAATTTGGTTACAATTTAAACTTGCCGTTCTCCGCAACAAAGAAAATTGGGCTGGAACGTAGTGGGCCGACTTGGAGCCTCTTGGCTATGCCAACAGTCTTCAAGATCGACCTTCTACTAACCTCACTACGTGAGCTAAGTAGAATCTCACTACTGAGCCCATTTTCTTTGTTGCTCCGAACTAGTATATTAATTTACTAATTAATCGTTTTTATACAATGCATATAAGACAAAAGATTCTATAA
Organism: Companilactobacillus musae; assembly: GCF_003967595.1. Lineage (GTDB taxonomy): Bacteria > Bacillota > Bacilli > Lactobacillales > Lactobacillaceae > Companilactobacillus > Companilactobacillus musae. The sequence continues at coordinate 66,918 of NZ_BIFW01000008.1, forward strand.
CATTGCACTTTTAACCAACAATACTAGAAATTAAAATCCAGTCGGTAGTAAAATCTCTGTGGATGCTCAGTGGTGAAATTGTCCTTAGTGAGGAACTCACTTAGGACAAGGCCAGTATTTGAGATAATGCGAATTTCATTAGCTCAAATCTGTGCCCACCACGTTCCAGCGTCCACAGAGATTTCACGGACGACGGTATCCTTCAAATTATTCAGTTAATATTAGTCATAATCAAGCTTAAGTAAGAACTGAAATTCATTATTAAATTAATTATTCGCTTAATTAAGAACATAATCAAGAATTTTTATTTGTGAATTTTAATAATATCGTTTTAATTTATTGTGTGATAAGGTAAGTGTATAAACAAATACTTCGGAGGTAGATTCATGACAGTAGACATAAAAAAAGCTCAAGATGTGTACAAGGACGCTGGTGAGAGTGTTATTTTTACAACTTTGATGTTAAATCATAGCGATTTAACTGCTGAAAAAGATGCTATCGCAGAATTTTCTGACATGTCTAATTCAATTATCAATAGTATGCGAATTCGTGACCCTGAAGCCCAAGCACATATTGCTTGGGGATTTGGATCAGATGCTTGGGATTATCTTTTCCCAAATTCTCCAAAGCCAAAAGAATTAGAAAATTTTCAAGAGATCAAAGGTCCAAAATACACTGCCGTTTCAACACCAGGTGATTTATTCATTCATATTCGTTCCAAGAAAATGGCTGTTTGTTATGAACTAATGGATCAATTCATGGGGATTTTACGTCCTATCACTACCGTAGAAGATGAAACACATGGTTTCAGATATATGGAAGGACGTTCAATTGTTGGTTTCATTGATGGTACTGAGAACCCTACTGGTATCGAATCAATGGATTATACTTTAATTGATAAAGAACAAGATCCTGAATTTGAAAATGGTTCTTACGCTTTTGCCCAAAAATATATCCACAATATGGATGCTTGGAAAAAATTAAAGACCGAAGATCAAGAAAAAGCCATTGGTCGTCACAAATTCTCCGATCGAGAACTCGATGATGATGAAAAACTAAAAAATGCTCACAACGTCGTTTCCAAAGATGAAGAAGGCGGCGTCGAACACAAAATTGTCAGAATGAATGTTCCCTTCTCAGATCCCGCCAAAAATATTACTGGAACATATTTTATTGGTTATTCGAAAGACTTCGCTATTACCAACCGTATGTTGACCAATATGTTCACTAAGAGCGATCGTCTACTTGATTTCAGTACTCCAATTACTGGGAATCTATTCTTCATCCCTTCCAAAACTACTTTGGAGAAGATTGCTGACGGAGATTATTAAAAAACAACTTGATTTAATTTTTAGTATCAGTATTCAAAATTTACAGTATTATAAATATTAAATAAAAATAACAGTGCTTATTAAGTTTTAATTTCTTAATAGGCACTGTTTTAATTTTCTCTAATCATCACCCAGAATTATCTCAATAATTAATCTAATTTCTTCTGGACTAATTTTTATATTATATTGCTCCTCTAAGGGTTGAACTGCTTGAGAAACTAAATCAAACATTTTTTGATGCTTTAATTCAAATTCTGCAATATCGTTTTGTTGATCTAAAGTTTGTTTGCGAATCAATCGCTCCACCATACCTGATTCATGAATTATTAGAAGAATTCTTTTATTGGTTTTAAATTTAGTACTTAACAAATTTTCCATTTTTGACACTGTTGAATCCGTAATTTTAATTAAACTATTAGGATCTAAAATAGTCACACTTGAAATCATTCGTTTAATAGTAAAATTCATTAACAAAGCATCTTTTAGTTCCGAATAATCCATAGATTTAGTATTATTCAAAATTTTAATAAGTTGATCAATATGATCTCCCGATAACAAACCATCTAAAGATAAATATGGAATACCACTTATTTTGGGATTTGCCGTCCCCACAATTGCAATAACATCATAAAGTTCAAATGGTAACTCATTACGCTTATTTCTGGATAATTTTCCAAAATCATACGGTAGAATTTCGATATCAACATCAAATTTTTTCAAGCTATTTTTTATAATCTCCTGAATTTGTACAGCACTCCCCATTCCCGAATGACAACACGTAATAATAGCCTTTTTTTGTTTTTTATGTGGCAATAATATTTGGCTATTAATTTTATTATTAAATTGAACATCATTTCGTATATCACTCATACCTTTATGTTGAAGAATCAGATTACCTACATTAAGAACTAATGGGGTCGATACGTGATCAATCATTAAAATTGGTACATTCAGTTTCTCATTCAAGCTATTACCAATTTGATTTAAAGACCCCATATCAATTAGCAAAATCAATCCTTTATCAATATTAACTGTATTAATATAATCAATTAACTTAGTTTCAATATCCTTGGTAGTCGTATCAATTGGCATATCAATAGATTGAAAAATATTATCTTTTAACATTCTATTGGCAACATTAGCTAAACTACTAGCGGTTGAATAACCATGGGCAACGACGATACTATGAATTGAATGTAATGCAGTATTACTCTTATTTTTGGCCACATAAAGAGTAACCATTAGGATATCCTCTTTTAAGATATCTCTTTCCATTTTGTTAGATAACAACGACAAAATCCTCGTGGCAATCTGATACGATCTACTAAAATTATTTTTTAATTCTTCCAGAATTTGCAACTGATATAAATTCCAAATCTTATTTTCGTTCAAAACAGATTGCAGATTTTTCGATCTCAGCAAAGTAGCAATTGCTATTATTTGATTACCATCTTTGGGATATCCATAACTATCTTCCATAAAGTCAAAAACTGATTTTATTTGATATACCAAAAATTCATATTCAGAATCGTCTAAGCTTTTATATTCAGTCTTGAATAAGATACTGTCAAAAAGCATATCTACATTTTTATTAATATGATTTAAAAATTGCTTTCTAGTAATTTGATTATTAAAAAAGTTCCAAATTATTTTTATCGTACTTTCGTATAAGTTCTTAATTATTTTGACAGTCTGATTAGTGTGATGCGGTAAAGTTCCACCATTAAAATCGTATTTAATATATTCGTTAGGTTCATTTTCAAATTTTTTATATTGAATTAAATTTTGATAGTAATTTACAGGAATATTAGATAAATTAACTCTAATTTCTTTTGTATTATCAAATTTAGCATAAGCATTGCCACTGGAATATTTGATAATATTCTTCAACTTACCAATATTTCCTTCCATATCGGCTGATGCTAAGACACTGATTAACTGAGTTGAAACATTTATTTTTCTATTTAAAACTCGACTTTCATTCATAAAAAAGTAATCAATTAACTGAACTTTTTCACTCTGTGGTCTCGAACTAAAACTAGGAATATTAATAATTACTGGAATACGTCTTACGAAGGTTGGCAAAAAGGTTGAATCTAATTTTTCAGTCGTAGCAAAAATCAATCTTACTGAGGCTTTACGCTTGATACTATCGTTTCCGACTGGTGAATACTGTCCTGTGTCCATAAACGAAAAGAGTTTTTCCTGTCCGCTCTGTGTTAAACGATGAACCTCGTCCAAAAATAAAATTCCGCCATTGGCACTCTCTATAAGTCCTGGAGTATCTTGGTCGGCTCCTGTAAAAGCTCCTTTAGTATAACCAAACAATAAACTTGAAAGTAATTCAGGGTTATTAAAGTACTGCGCACAATTCAATGATTGAAATTTAGATTGTTTAGCAATCAACTTTTTTTGAACACAATATTCATAAATCTTATGTGCTAAAAATGTCTTTCCTGATCCACTAGGACCCATAAGCATTATGGGTAATCCTTTTCCGGGATAAAGTGTAGCTGTCTTTATTTCTTCAATTTGATTAACTAAACTGCCATCAGATCCAATAACTGCATTAAAAATATCTCTACCATCCGTCTGATATATTCTTTTCCCATTTACCAATGATTCGACATCATCGTAATTTAAAGCCGGATTTTTAAAATATTTTTTTAATACCTTTATAGAGATATATTTAATCGGATGGGTTTTTATTTTAGAAAACATCCCCTCTTTATATCCTGTATTCAAATAACGACTTACTGTACTACGCGATAAATTCAATTTATCCGCAATGGTACTAGTTTCTAATAGATCAAATTTATTCTCCTCTATTGCTGTTCTCGATATTTTATCGAGATAATTTTCCAACTTAATTTCCGCCATTCATTAACCCCCTAATAAATAAATTTATAAAAATTTTTAAGCACAAAAACGGGTTGACCTCCGGCCAATCCGCTTTATTTGTCTATTCAACTAAATTAGTACTCCAATTTCCACATATAACGACGTTTTGTTAGTGGATGTTTTCTAGCGATGGCCAATTGTTCAGCATATACACGCATTACACCTGTTAAAATCATTGGGTTTAGATAATCAATTACATTTTCAGATGCGATTGAAGCCAAGCCATAATCTTTAGCATCGATTGTTGTTACTTTAGCATCAAATCTTTGCAAGAATGTCAAAGCTCTGGCATCCAAGTGACGTGTAGGACCATCATTCATGAATAGTAAGTAAGGAACATCTTTTTCTGTCATTTCAAATGGGCCATGGAAGTACTCACCTGAATTTAATGTTGGAGCAGCAATCCATTGCATTTCCATAAATAAGAAACTAGCTGTCGAGTATGCAACGTCATATGTAGCACCACTCGATAAGACGTAAATCAATTTGTCGTTCTTATATTGTTCAGCAAAAGCTTTAGCTGAAGGAGTAACTGATTTAACAGATTCATTGATAAGTCCGTCAATTTTATTCAAAGCATCAATCATTTCATCATAATGAGCATATTTTTCACTTGCTTGAAGAATTTCAACTGCTAATAACAAAACATTCTTCATTTTAGCAACCTTAGCAGCATAACTTTCGTGGAATCCATGAACAATTACATACTCTGCCGCTTCCGTCAATGGAGATCCTTCTGAATTTGTTACTGAAATGACATGAGCCCCACCTTTGCTAGCTACTTTTGTTGCTTCAACAGATTCTGGTGTAGTACCACCAAGTGATGCAACAATAACAATTGAAGTTTTACCTAAAGATGCTGGTGTATCATAGTTAAATTCATTAGCAGTTGATAAACTGATGCGTAATTTTTTAGCATTCTTTTCCAAGAAATATTTTGCAGGATATAAATCTGCCATTGAAGCACCACAACCAACAAACATTACATTCTCAATATTTGATTCTTCCTTAAAAATCTTAGCTACAATTTCCTTTGGTGATAACATAATTAAATTCCTCCTAATTGTTTTACTTGTTTGATTGATAAATTTTGATATTAAATTTACTTCCTAACTAGAATCAAACATCTTTCAATCTCCTCTTTTACTAGGTTTAAGCTTTCAGAATTCCCAACACACTAGCTAGGATTCCACCAATAATACAAATTGCTAAAATCCAACCCGTATTAACTTTCTTTTGAATCAACCAATACATAAACATCGTCAAACCTACTGGAATCAATTTAGGCATGATGGTATTAAGCGTGGATTGAAGCTTAAACGTTGTTCCCATATGTAAAGGTGTTGTTAAAGGTATCATGCTGGCAACCATCGAGCCGATTACCATCAGTCCTACTACACCAGCAATGAACATTACTCGATCCATTGCACCTTCTGAATTTAGCTTTGTTAAAAACTGATTACCGGCTGTATAACCCCATTTAGCTCCATACCAAGTAACTAACCATGCTGGTACCAAACAAATCAATAAGGCAAGGATTGGTCCTAAAATGTTACCTTTTTGAGCGAAGTTAATACCTAGTCCAAAAGCGAGTACCTTAACTGTCCCTTGAAAGAATGAATCTCCAATCCCAGATAGCGGACCCATTAAACTAGATTTAACAGCACTTATAGATTCAGGATCAAAATCATCGGGATTCTTAGCCAATTGCTCTTCCATCGAAGCCGATAATCCTAAAACAAATGATGAGGTTTGTGGCGTACAGTTATAAAAAGCCAAATGTCTTTTATAAGCTGCTTTCTTCTTATCAATATCCTTTGGGTCTTTATATATTCGATTCAAAGTTGGAGCAATTCCATATAAAAATCCCAAATTCATTTGACGTTCATAATTCCAAGAAGCTTGAATGGCCCATGAACGCCAGAAAAATTGCCAGTATTTTTTGTTATTTTCCTTTTTAACAGCTTTATTCTTAGTTTTGTCTTCTGACATGACCTTGCCTTCTTTCTATAAGGAATCTAATGAATCCCCACCACCGTCTGAAGATGATGAATTATCCTTTTTATAAATAATCTGATCTAATAAAATAGCTATAAGAATTGCAAATAAAGCTATCCCAGTAACACTAATATTTGCATATGCAGTGATTAAGAATCCGATGAAGAAATAAGGAGCCATTTTTTTAGAAAGCATCGTTGAAAGTAATAAAGCAAATCCATAAGCAGGTAACACTGCACTGGCTACTGTTAGTCCATTAGTCAACCACTTTGGAATTACTTCAACGACTTGTTTAACTAATCCCGTTCCGAAATAGATTGAGACGAAGATAGGCACAAAATAACTAACGGCATAAAGTGTTGAACCCCATAGAATATGTAAATTAGTTGCTGATTTAAACTTTCCTTCATTGATATAACGTTTAGCTAAAACGTTAAATGAAGACATCCCCATTCTCAAAACAATAGCCAACAACTGTCCTAAAACTGCAATGGGAATGGCAATTGTTAATGCTGTCTGAGCCGAAGCACCTGATAGAATGGAAAAAGCTGCAGCAATAATCGATCCAAGCGCCATATCTGGCGGAGCAGCGGCACCTACATTAACTAGTCCTAGTGAAATAAGTTCCAATGTTGCACCAACCATTAAACCTTTAGTAATATCACCCAAAGCAATCCCAACTAACGTGCTAGCAATTAATGGCTGTTCTACGTTTAATCTTCCAAATAACCGAGAATCCAAAACAACGATAATTCCAATTATTCCTAATATGATGGCCTTATATAACATTGCTTTCACTTCCCTTTACAATTTATCGTTCAATTCTTCTCTCTTTGTTGTAGGTATTTGTTGCATGTAAAGTCTGATTCCCATATCACTTAATTCTTTAGAATTTTGAATATCTTGTTTCGTCAAAGCGATAGTATTACTAAACTTCTTAGATCCTTCTGTTTCAGGAATACCTCCGTAGTTAATTTCTTTGATATCCTCATAAGCTTTTACAAATTTCAATGTTGAATTAGTATTTCCAAATATCAACATTACTTTCTCAGGTAATTTTTTAATTTTGGAGATATTCTTAATAGCTGTGTCTACTGAGAAAATATTTAACTTTACACCAGTAGGCTTAGATAAACTCAAAGACATTTTTTTAAACTCATCATTTGCTGCAGTATCATCAATCACAATAATTCGTTCAATACTTTCGGATTTTGTCCAAGAGAAAATTACTTGTCCATGTAATAAACGATGGTCAATTCTACAAAATTTGATCATTTTCATTCATCCTCTTTTCTACTAATAATTTTTTTACATTTACCAGCGATTTTTTGCTTTGATCAATAATTGAAGATAAATCCTTATCTGAAATATTCTCAGCAGTGCTTGCCTTCAATTGCAGTTGCATCGCCAATGGTAAATTCATTCCTGTAACTAACTTTACGTTTTCATTATTCTCAAGTAATTGCATCATTTCGTTATTAACACTGCCACCCAATAAATCGGTAAGAATAATAAATTGTTCTTGTTTTTCTGTTTCAACCATCCTCTTCACTTTTTGTATTTCTGCTGTACTGCCTTTTATATATGCTGCAAAAGCAAGTACGTCCTTATCATCTCCAACAATCATATTTAAAGTTTGTTTCATTCCTACTGCCATATTGCTATGACTTATCAACACAATTTTCATAACATCACTTCCTGTTTATCCGTTCACCTTTATATAAGCAAGTTACGTGCCAATTTCTCAAAACGTTGTTATTTCAACTTCTAAACGTCGTAATACACACTTTGCACACTTCGATAATAAAAAGAATGCACACATAAAAATAGAAAGGTTCAAAACATTTGGGTTCTTTCTCAATTTTGTTACACCTGTTACTAACTAAAAAAGAACAATGCCTATTAAACATTCAAAGTAGTAAAACTACCTGAAGCTAATAGACATTGCTCTTCTTTTTTTATATTTAAAATAAAACTTATTAACAAAATAAAATAATAGTCCGGAACAACAAAACCGATGGGCTCAGCCGCGAAATTCTACTGAGTGAGGTACTCACTTAGTAGAAGGTCAGTATTTGAAACAATTCGCAGAATTGATTCAAATCTGTGCCCTCAGCGTTCCAGCCCAATCGGTTTTGTTGTGGAGGACGGCAAGTTCATAATATAACCTAACTTGAAAAACAACTAACACTTGTATCTTTTGAACCTTCCTTTTATGTTTCCTGTGAAACAATTGTTCCATGAACAAGTATTCTACTATTTTAAAATTCATTCGTTACCACACTAAATATATAATTAATCCACCTCTACCCATTCATTGGTTGCCACTTGATTATAACTTGGGGTGCCATCTGGAAAAGTCATAAATGATGCTACTAACCATTTGCCGGCTGGCAAAACCGATGAAGTCTTTTCCATAGTATAAGATTCAGGATCAAACTTGAAGATAGGATAGGATTTCTCTGTTGTAACAGGATAAGGTGTATCTGCTTTATTTGTAAATACAATATCACTCCACTTTACCCACTCATTCGTAGCTACCCTTGTATAACTACTGTCATTACTGTCCGCTGTTATATCGGTATACCAATCGGTATTAGCTGCTAATTGCCGATTAGTTACTGGTGTGAAATTAAATTTGGGATCACCCAACCCGTTATCAATTGATTGTCCTTTAGCATATAAATTCGCATTTTTTAAAGTATGGACGGTAAACACAGCACCATTAGCTGCCCTGACACTGGTAAAATCAAATATACTTATTGAAAAAAATGCTAAAGCAGCGATAATAGTTACTCTAATTGCGTTTTTCATATTTATTCCCCTTGGTAATTTTTTTGAATTATAGCACTTTTTGACACTCTATTTAACTGAATTAAGGTATACAAAAAGGCCAAGATAAAATTATACATTGGCCCTTTATTGAATCTTATTTCAATTTAAAAATACTATTTACTAAATCGCCACAAACTTTTTACAAATAGCAATGATAATAGTAGCATCAGTAGCCCTGAAAACGCTAAAGAGATCCTTCCAAAGAAGAATCCCGGGTCAACGGTCATTTCAATAACACTTACGATCATCGAAACAAGGACCAAAAGAGATGTACGTTTTAAAATCATGGAAATCCCTCCCCTATTTGATACGACGATTATACCAATCCACAGTCTAGTTGGCATACTTATTTAGGAAATATCACGAAAATTCCGGCAAAAAATATAATTACGCCAATTGATAAGGTCAGATAATATACCAATTCTTTTTTTGCTTTGAAAGATACGGTCATTACGGCAATCCCCACGATAAACATTAAAATTGATAAAATTATTTGCATTTATTATCCTCCCTCATGTTGATATTTAGTATACTTAGGTTACAATACATTATGCTTTTTATAAAAATAATTTTTGGAAAAATTAACTTTTGGAAACTTATTTGGTATTTTTTGTATAATTATCTTTTTTAACAGTACTTTTATCTTTATACTAGATAAGGTACTTCTTTTTTGTAGGGGAAACGTAAATGGCCGTATTAAAACGTGTATTTTCAGATAGGGTGTTGTGGATTGCTGGAGCAGCAGCTATTCTTACATCTATCTTCATCAGTCCACCACAGATGATGGACATTAATTGGAAGACACTTGCATCACTACTATCTATGATGATTATAATCCAAATCTATGATTATTTGGACTTTCTAAAATATTATGCTGCGTATATGACTCATAAAGCCAAAACTACGCGGCAAATGATTTTTATGCTAGCTTCCTTAGCATTCTTCGGAGCTATGTTCTTAACTAATGATGTTACGATTTTAACTTTAGTTCCTTTATTCTATCAACTTTCCAAACATATAAAAGTAAACCCGATCTTTCCAGTGATACTTATTGCGATGGCTGCTAACCTTGGAAGTATTTTTACCCCGTTTGGTAACACCCATAATTTATTCCTGCTAACGCACTTTAACTTAGGAATCAAACAATTCTTTATCATGTCAACGCCGATAACAATTGTTACTTTCATAGCAATTTTTCTAGCTACTCGATTTTTTTCAAAAGATCCAATTGAATTGACCGAATTGCCAGCTGTGGAATTGAATATTCCTAGTTTAACTTTGACAGTTGCTGTTACAGTAGTAATTTTCTTAGGGATCTTTTCTGTTATTCCTATGTGGGGTTCATTGATTGCGGCATTACTATTGGTAATTTTTATTAATCCGCATATTCTTGAATCAGTTGATTACTCAATCGTGTTGATTTTCATGTGCTTCTTCATTGCCGTTGGTAATATTAACCGTGAACCAGCAATTGTTAATAATCTACATCAGTTTTTGCAAACAAGAACAAGCACTTACTTAACATCGATCATTACCAGTCAATTTATTAGTAATGTTCCAACAACTATTCTGGTTTCTAAATTCTCCAAATATGTTCATGCCATTTTCTTAGGTACAAACATTGGTGGTTTAGGTACTGTAGTGGGTTCATTGGCTAATTTATTGGCTTTCAAACAATATAGATTTTTCTTTAAGAAAAACCCTGGTAAATATTTATTATACTTTACAATAATTAACTTTATTATGTTAATTATTATTGGTACAATCGGATTCTTCTTAATTGATTTTGGACTTTAAACACAAAAAAAAGGATTACTAACTGTATAAAGTTAGTAATCCTTTTTTGATGTCTATGAGTTTACTGCTTTTTTATCTCTTAAATTAAAATTCTTCCACTTTCTAACCTGTCTACTATAGTTATTAAATGGAGAAACCGCATTGATTCTGATCCACTTAGCTACTGGCCACATTGCTTTTGTTGTTGCCCACTTACGTTCACCAGGTTTAAACAATTCATCATGTGACATATCAGAGATCCAAGAAATTAATTCAGCCACAACACTACCAAGTTCAGCCTTTTCATTCTCGATGCCATCTGAACCATACTTAATGTTGAAGTCATGGTACAACTGACGCATTTGATCCCACTTGTATCCTGGAGTTGGGGTAGTAATCTTTTCCCCACCAGATTCTGCTTTCTCCCATGATAAAATCATATTAATCCAACCGACCTGATATGAGAGCATTTCTCTTGGAGTTTTATCCACTTGATCAATTTTTTCATCAGCAACATCGTCGCTAATTCCCTCATATTCATCAATGAACTTATGATAACTCTCTTTAATCTGGTCTATCAATTCTTCTGAATTTTTATATACCTGCATGCCTTCGCTACCTTTCATTGATTTACGGTTCCCAAAACGGGAACATCCCAATTTCTATTATAGACCCGTAATTGTCACTTTGGGTAAAAAAAGCTCATGACATAACAAAAAAGTAGTGAGAAAACGTTTTATTTATGTTATATTGATTTGTTATGCACAAAAAAGCTTGTAGATTCGAACAAATCTACAAGCTTTTTTACTGGGAATTTCTTTGTTTTTTTAAATTATTTTTTAAATCATATATAGGCAGCGACTTTGAAACGAGCTACGATGGAGCAGCTCCTTCTTCACTCTCTAATTAAAACGAGCTGCACAAGGGCAACCCATTCCGATACTTAGGCAAATCCTCGTGGGCTAACCGCCCTTGTTTCGCTCTCTAAAGATTTGGGTCCATCTTGAATGTTAACTTGCTCAACTCGGTTCCTTTTGTAACTAAATCTGCCATATGGCTCTTAGTTACTTCGTTAAAGTGCTTAGCAATTAACTTATTTTGTTCGGTTAAATAATCGGTTACTTCAATATCATCCATTTTTTCAACGGCGTGATCGACTTCTTCTATCTTTTGACGTGCCCACTCTGATAGTTCTTTTTGATAGTCTAAGTTAGGTTCTACAAACTCGCTGTAATGACTTTCGACTACAAACTCTAACGCCGTATACAGCCAATAAGCACTTTTTAGATCCATTTTTTCTGGTGTATAACTATATGACTTATCAATCTCGTTAGCATTAGTAAAGAATGGTACATAAGCACTGAAACATGGCATTCCTAAACCTTTCCATTCTATTGCAGCACTTGAAATTTTTTCAGGATCGCGCATTTGTAATATATGAGAGTTCATTGTTCTAGACAAGCAGATGGCACGATAACGCTTCTTATCTTCCTCACTACCGTTTCCCATTGGATCAAACTTTGTTTCGTTGTAATGAGATGCTAAGATTTTTTGAATATCTTCAACTGCTATTTTTTTCTCTGGTTTTCTCAAAAATGGCAGTTCAGAAGACTCTGGATCTTGTTCAATCGAAGGATTTAATACTTTTTGTCCGTACCAAACTCTTGGAGTATTGTAATGACGATCTTTTTTAGTATCTGTACCAAAAATATGTCTGAAGTCCCAACGATCAAAATCAGGATTTAAATTATGCTTTTCGACAAACTCCTGAATACCATCTGACCACATGTAATTATCAGTATCTTCAAAATCGATGTCTTCAATGCCAATTTGATTGGCAGCTACTACGTAACAATCATCAGGAATTTTAATGGCAACCCAATGATGTCCGGTGGCAATTTCCATATACCAAATTTCATCTTTATCGAAAAACTCTACCCCATTGCTTTCAGTTGATCCATATTTAGCAATTAAATCTCCTAAATATTTCACACCTTCACGAGCAGAATTAATATATGGCAAGACTAAAGTTGTAATTGAATCCTCAGCTACGCCATTTTCTATCAAAGGATCATAAGCCAACACCTTTTCATTGGCCATGACACTTTCTGTAGCACTCATTCCAACGTTTTTTTCATTAATACCGTCTTCTTCATAATAACCTTCATCTTGATTGGCATCAGGCGATGTAGTGTAACGATAACCGGTTTCTGGTAGTTCAACTGTTAACTTATTATATGGTGAAACATAAGTCTGATGACGATTGGTAACGGCTGGTTGAACATAGAATTTCTTAGGCCAATTAGCGACAAAATTATCTTCATTTCTAGCTATATAGTTAGCTCCGTCCATCGAGGCTTTTTTGCCAACCATAATTGAAGTACAAGCGGAATGAGCATGTCTTTTCATATTTAAAATCCCTTTCTATTTCTAATCTCCGAAAATTTCTTTTTTCAATTTCAAAGCTGTTGGTGTAGTAGCCATGCCACCTTCTGCTGTTTCTTTAAAGATCGAAGGCATTTGTTGACCAACTTTATGCATTGCTTCAACCACCTCGTCAACCGGAATAACACTCTTAATGCCAGCTAAGGCCATATCAGCCGAGATCATTGCCTGTGAAGAACCCAAAGCATTTCTCTTTACACATGGAACTTCTACTAATCCTGCCACAGGATCACAAACTAATCCCATCATATTCTGTAAGGTTATCGATATGGCTTCGGCAGCTTGTTGAGCAGTACCACCCTTTGCGCAGACCAAAGCTGCTGAAGCCATTGCTGCAGCAGAACCTACTTCAGCTTGACAACCACCTTCTGCCCCAGCAATTGAAGAATTATTAGCAATTACCAAGCCAAAAGCACCGGCAGTAAATAAAAAGTCTACTTGTTGATCACGAGTCATTTTTAATCTATCTCTAACGGCCACCAAAACTCCGGCTAAAACACCAGCACTACCAGCAGTTGGAGTGGCACAGATCAATCCCATTTTGGCATTGACTTCATTTACAGCTACAGCATTTCTGACCGCTTCAAGAATAGGTTCTCCACTAAGAAAGTCGCCCTTAGCCAAGTATTCATCCATCAACTTAGCATCTCCACCTGTCAAACCTGTTACAGATCTGACACCAGCAACACCTTCCTTGATCGACTCCTCCATTACTTTTAAATTACGTTCCATTTGTATACGAATAAACTCTTTGCTACGATCGGTATTTTCCATTTCAGTTTGAACCATCAAGTCAGCAACAGAATCATAATCAGCACTTTTTTCAACTAACTCTTTAATTGTATAAAACATCCTGTCATCCCCTATTCAAAATATGTAGCGTTGTCGACATTAGGCAATGCTTTTAATTTTTCTAAAATTTCCGAACGATCACGACGCTCATCAACCTCAATTATCATAATGGCTTTTTCACCCTTCGATGCCCGAGTAACTGTCATCGTTCCGATATTAATATTGAATTCAGAAAATACATCAGTTACTTTGGCAATCATTCCTGCCACATCTTGATGAACAGTGATATAAGTCGGAGTTCCTAAGCTCAACGACATTTTAAACCCATTGATTTCAGAAATTTGAATATTGCCGCCACCTATTGAAACACCAGTTACTGATAACTCATGGTCTCCTTTGACCAAAGTTATTTTGGCTGTATTAGGGTGATCGACTTTATCACTTTTAGGAACAAAAGCAACTTTAATTCCTTGTTCATAGGCTATTTTCAAAGAATCGGATAATCTTCTATCATCTGGTTCCATTCCTAACAAGCCACCAACAATAGCGACATCTGTTCCATGGCCTCGATAAGTTTTTGCAAAAGATTCATATAAATCAATCGTTATTTTATCTGGTTTTTCACCAAAGATATCATGTACCACTTTTCCGATACGGGCAGCTCCGGCAGTGTGAGAACTACTGGGTCCAACCATTACTGGACCGATGATATCAAAAACACTCTTAAATCTTATACCTTTCATGATATTTACCCCTAAATTATTTACGTTATTTAAAGTTTACAATTATTGATTGTGAAATTCATCATTATTTTTGTTTTTGAGAGATTGAAAAAACCGATAGCTACAATTTCTCTTGAGAGGTGAAATTGAGGTTATCGGTCTTTTTGATTTTATTAAGTCAAGAATATATATGAGCGGTGGCTTCAAAACGAGCTATGGTGGAGCAACTCCTTCCGGTTAAGTCAACTTTCTGTGTCACTTGCTTCACAAGTAACTCAGAAAGTAGTCTTAATCCTCGGGAGCTGACCGCTCCATCTTCGCTCTCTAATTAAAACGAGCTACACAGGGGCAACTCCTTCCGGTTAACTACGCGTTGGAAACTACATGCAAACTACGCATGTAATTTCTAACGCTACGTTAATCCTCAGGAGCTGAGCGCCCCTGTTTCGCTCTCTAAAGATTTGGATCCATCTTGAATGTTAACTTGCTCAATTCAGTTCCCTTTGTAACTAAATCTGCTAGGTGTTCCATGGTCTTTTCATTATAATGTTTTACAATTTCATGGTTTTGTTCTGTCAAATAGTCGGTCAATTCTTCTCCGTTCATTGACACGGCTTTTTGATCAACGGCATCTATTTTACGACGAGCCCAGGCCGAAAGATCTTTTTGGTAATCTAGGTTTGGTTCTACAAACTCTTTGTAATGTGACTCTACTACCATGGCCAAAGCCTCATACATCCAATATGCACTCTTTAAATCCATTTTTTCTGGTGTATAGCTGTACGATTCATCAATATCTTTGGCGTTGGTGAAAAATGGCACTTGTGGGCAGAAACTTGGGATTCCAAATCCAGTCCATTCTACTCCGGCAGCACCATTTTTATCAGAATCTCTCATTTGAAGAATATGAGAATTGGCTGTTCTTGATAATGATATGGCACGATAAGTTCTTCTATCATGATCACTACCACTACCCAATGGATCATATTTTGTTTCATTGTAATGGGATTTCAAAATATATTGAATATCTTCAACTGCAATCTTTTTTTCTGGCTTTCTGATAAAGGGAAGTTCTGGTGATTCCGGATCTTGTGTATCATCTGATGGATTGAAATAACGTTGGGCAAACCATACTCTTGGTGTGTTGTAATGATGATCTTGTTCCGTATCAGTTCCAAAAATATGTCTAAAGTCCCAACGGTCAAAATCTGGATTTAAATTATGTGATGCAACGAAATCTTGAATCCCATCAGCCCACATGTAATTATCGGGATCATCAAAATCTATATCTTGAATGGCTACTTGATTAGCTGCCACGGCATAGCAATCATCTGGAATACGAACGGCTACCCATTGATGTCCAGTAACTATTTCCATATACCAAACTTCATTTTTATCATTGAATTGAAGTCCATTACCTTCAGCAGAACCATATTTGGCAACTAAATTTCCTAAATATTTCACACCATCTCTAGCAGAATCAATATATGGCAATACCAAGGTTGCTAATGAATCTTCAGCCAAACCGTTTTTTACATATGGATCAAATGCCAAAACTTTTTCATTGGCATAAACACTTTCAGTTGCACTGATACCAACATTTTTTTCGTTAAAACCATCTTCTTCATTAGGACCAGTACTTTGGTCGGCGTCCAAAGTTGAAGTATAGCGATAACCATTTTCAGGATATGGTGCTGTCATTTTATTATAAGGTGAAACATAAGTTTCATGACGGTCTGAAACAGCTGGTTGGACAATAACTCGTTTTCTGTAGATAGCGTTTAAGCGATCTTCATTTCTGGAAATATAAGTAGCTCCATCCATAGAAGCCTTTTTACCTACCATAATTGAAGTACAAGCAGATGATTCGATACGATCTAGCTCAGTCATTTTATTTTCCCCCATTGTCTATTATTCATTTATTATGATACTCGTTCTATCCTGCAAATCCGACACTAACTCATAAAAACGCAACTTAAATAATTTTTTTATTCAATAATTAATCTATTGGTGAAATTATGTGCCAAACGGCTCAAAAATGATTTATTAATGATAAACTAAGTTTGTAATTGGTCTAGAGAGGTTGATAATATGGCATACAAATACAAAGAGGTCGCTGAAACATTACGACAAGAAATCAAGTCAGGTAAATATTCTCCTGGAGAACTATTACCTGATCAAAATCAAATTGCTAAAAACTTTAACACTACCAGAATCACTGTTCACAAGGCACTCCAACTCTTAATTATTGAGGGAATGATTTATTCCAAACGTGGTTCAGGAACCTATGTTAGAAAAGACTATTCTCCCGACGATCATGATCCCACCTTTGGAAAGGTTTCTCCAATTGACAAGCCTTTTGGAGCAACCAGAACTAACAAAGGAAAACTAGTTACAAGCAAAGTTTTAGAATTATCCGCTCGCATTCCCACTGAAGAAGAAGCCAATAAACTTCTTATCCAGCCAACTGAGCCTGTCTACGTTATTCGCCGTATTCGTTACGTTAATGGAGTGATATTTGCTTATGAACATACCATTATGCCAACAGCTATCACGACATTAACTGAAGATATCCTTGAAAAATCAATCTACGGACATCTTCAAAAAGAAGGACTTAGAGTTGAGGGAACCCATCGAATTGTCAGTGCTGATAAAGCCAATCAAATTGATGTAGATTCAGGAATAGCTGAAAATTTAGGCGAACCCGTTTTGGTAATCGATCAATTAAGTTATCTAGACGACGGACAGCCATTCGAAATATCAGAATCAAGGTTTCCTTATAGAACAAGCAAACTAACAGCAGATATTACATTATAAAAAATGAATTCAACTCGTCTAATATATTCAAAAAGATCCCCATGCGTAACCAATTGATGGCCATCGTATGAGGATCTTTTATTGCTTGAAACTTAGTAAGTATTATTAGTGTAATAAGTAGTATCTAAACCAAAAGTATCATAATCAGTACTATCTTCATCTTCAAAAAATTCTTTATTCTTAGCATTCAATTTAGTTTCGGTATTATCCAAAGTCTGCTGCTTCAATCCTAAATTCTCACGTAATTTATCAGAAGCATTTTGCATAGTTGAAGTTGGTAAAACTTGATAAGAACTTTCATTGATCCAAGCCGTCTTACCTTGAATCTGATTGAAATCCATATGCTTTGAACTACCATTATATTTCAAAACAATCTGATCAATTTGGCTAGTAGTCAAATCAGTACTAATATCATTGCCTAACTGTTTGATCAAGTCCGGTACTTTAACTAAATACTTGGGCTCTTCTAGTTTATGTACAACTGCCTTTAAAATTTGTTGCTGACGAATCTGACGTCCATAATCGCCACGTGGATCTTGGTAACGCATACGAGCATACGTCAAAGCTTCTTTACCGTTCAAATGATGTGTACCCTTGGGAATCGTAACTCCGTCAAAAGATACCTTCAAATCACTTGTTACTGTCACACCGCCAACAAAGTCGACAGTCTTTTCCAAAGCTTCCATATTAATAGCAACATGGTAATCAACTGGAACCCCTAACAAATTACCGACCGTACTCTTAGCCATCTTCGATAAGCCAATATTATAAGCTGCATTGACCTTCTGAACATTCTTTTGCTTATCTCCAACCATCTCAGCCAAAGCATCACGAGGAATTGAATAAGCAACCGTCTTTTTCTTTTGAGGGTTAAGTGTCAAAAGCATCATCGTATCAGAATTACCACGATCAACACGCCCATCCGTTCCCGTATCAGCACCTAACAATAGAATCGAAAACGGCTTACTACTATTTATTTTCTTTGATACACTCTTTTTACTGGTATTTAAAGAATTCAATGATTGCTGTGTACGATAAACAAAGAAACCACCAATTCCCAAAGCCACCACTAAAATTAACCCAATTATGATAGAAATTATTTTTATTTTTTTCATTATTTATATCCTATATTTTAATATTTCCCATTATAAAACGAATTATTTCCATTCCGCAAACTTTTTTAAGAGACATATTCCCAAAATATCGCTTTCAAATATTAAACCAAAATGTTAGGCTCAAATTATAAATTTCTTTTAGGGGAAGTGTCATCATGCCAAAATTAGCTCAAACATTAATTGTTATCGACATGCAAAAAGCTTTGCAATATAGTTATAATTTCAGTGGTTTGATTCAAAGTATCAATAATCGTATCTCTCAATATCGTCAAGCAAATCTGCCAATCATCTTTATTCAACACAACGACCAAGATGTAGTCCGTGGCAGTGAATTATGGCAACTATCAGGCAAATTAGATAAACAAAAAGAAGACATCGTCGTTGAAAAATTTCACCCCAATGCCTTCTACCAAACCAATCTAAATAAAGTTCTCATGCAAAATGGCGTTCGTACAATCGAACTCTGTGGAGCCCAAACCGAATATTGCTGCAACGCAACCATTGTCATGGCCCATGGATTAGGCTACAAAATCCTAATGGAACACGACATGACAACCACCTTTGACAATGATTATATGATAGCCGAAGATACAATTTCTTTCTTCGAAAATATTTGGAATAACAGCTTCGTAACATTTCAATAAGAGAGCGAAACTGGAGCGCTCAGCTCACGAGGATTTGCCTAAGTACTGGAATTGCACGCCGTTTTTGCGTGTGATTTCAATACTGTAGCAAAACGGAATGAGTTGCTCCCGTGTAGCTCGTTTCAATAAGAGAGCGGAACAAGCTTGGGAATTCTCGAGGATTAGCCTAGCCTTGGAAATTACACACGTACCTTGTGTGTGGTTTTCAAGGTGTAGCTAACCGGAAAGAATTGGCTTGTGTAGCTCGTTTCAATAAAGAGAGCGGAACTGGAGCGCTCAGCTCACGAGGATTTGCCTAAGTATTGGAATTGCACGCCGTTTTTGCGTGTGATTTCAATACCACCAACATATATCAAAAAAACTCAATATAGTAACCAACATATACCGGTCACTATATTGAGTTTTTATGCGTACGCAATATTGCTATGTATTAATTCATAACCATTCAAGTTCAATTTACCTAACACTTGATTGATTATTTTATCAGGAAACTCATTTTCAAATTTATAAGCTAAATAGTACTTGGATTGATCATCTGAAGCTATCCAACTGCCAATTTCCGCAAGTTCTGGATATAGTTTTGGATCAAACTCAACCGAACGATCAAAATCAATCGTAATTACTTCTCCCTCAAGCCAATTAACATAATTCAATGTTCTGGGTAAATTATCCATGTATAATCATCCCTTTTTATAATTTTGAAAGCGTTTGCCAACAGATAATATAACACCTTTTGATATCTGAAAATATTCAAAATCAGAAATTTTGCTAAAAAAATACCACCGACCTGAAAATTCAAGTCAGTGGCTCTATATGTTGTGTATATGAATGTTATGAATGATTTAATACTTGACCTACATGAACTTCTCTAAGGCCATACGGAATTTCTCTTCTGGTTGATAACCAACCATACGTCCAACGACATTTCCATCTTTCTTAACGATGAAAGTTGGAATACCCTGAATACCAAAATTATTTGGTGTTTCTGGATTGTGATCTACATTCATTGAAGTAAATTTGATCTTATCGCCTAATTGATCATTTGAAGATAACTTCTCCAAAATTGGATTCATCATCTTACATGGTGGACACCAATCAGCGTTGAAATCAGTTATTACTAATCCCTTACTTGTTTCGTCATTGAATGTCTTATCTGTTAATTCTGTAATATTTGCCATCATTCAATCTCCTTCTCATTACTTATGTAAAATAATATACCCCCTAGGGTAAAATTAAGCAAATATTTTGATTTACCAATGAACATAAATAAAACAAAGCAATTATTTGCTCCCCGTTACCCGTATGGGTATAATTGTAACAATAAACCAGTTTGGGAGGTCGAGCATGTCACAAACACCCGAAGAAATAGCCAACAAAAAAATAACTAGTCGTCTAAAACGTTCTCGAGGTCAACTAGATGCCGTTTTGAGAATGATGGACGAAAATAAACCTTGTGATCAAGTTTTAATGCAGCTTTCAGCCGTTAAATCCAGCGTCGATAAGGCTATGAAACTAGTTTTAGCACAAAATATCCGTAAAAATACCAACTGCAAAGATGAAGAACAATTAGCTGAATTGCAAAAATCATTGGATCTAATGTTAAAAACTAAATAGTACTCAAAATAAAAAATATCGAGAATCGGACAGCATTCTGTCCCTTCCCGATATTTTTTATTTTATATCTATTTATTAAAGCATCAAACCAACTGAATAGTGAATTGCCATTGTAATCAAACCAACAATGATATTTCTAATCATAGCTGTTTTAACTAAACCATCACCAAGCTTAGCACTCAAATAACCTGTTAAAGCAACTGACAAAGTTACAGCTAAAATTGTTCCTGGCCATTGAATTGAAGCTGGTAAAAACGTCATTGCAACCAATGGAAAAATTCCACCAGAAGCAGCTGAAACTAGTGATGAAAAAGCGGCATCCCAAGGGTTCATATAATGTCCCAATTGCAAATCATATTTAACTCTGACCACGGTTCCTAAAGCATCTTTATTCATTAATTCCGTAGCAATTTTTTTGGCAGTTTCTTGAGTGACACCACGTTCAACATAGTAATCAGCAACTACTGCCAATTCATCTTGATAATTTGTCTTAATTAATTCACGTTCTTTTTCAATAGCTGCTCGTTCAGTATCCTTTTGAGAACTAACCGAAGCATATTCACCAGAAGCCATTGAAAAGGCACATGCTAATAAGTCAGAAAGTCCGGCAATAAAAATTGTAAATTGATTAGTTGTCGCAACGGCAACTGAAAATAATACACCAACAACAGTTAAAATACCATCGTTAGAACCAAGCACACCAGCACGTAAGGTATTGGAACGTTCGGCCATTGTCTTCTTTTGTTTTTTTGATTTAGAAATTGTCATAGTTTTCATCATTCCTTACCTCCTAGTGTGCAAACAGCGATCCAATTACATAGGTTACTAACATCGTCAAAAGTCCTGAGACGACATTTCTCAATGCAGCTTTGAATCTATTAGCACCACCCAGAGCAGCGGCAACATAGCCTGTGATTGTCAATGCGATAATAACAGCAATTACAGTTGCAATCATCTTAATATTTTGGGGAAACATTGTAATTGATACTAACGGCAAAATTGATCCCGTTGGAAATGAAATCATAGATGCCAAAGCAGCAGCAATAGCACTTGTCTTTTCACGAGGATTAAAACCATATCTTTCACGAACTGCCACGTCCAAAGGATCATCGCTGAGCATCTCCTGTGTAGCTTGAGTAGCTAGTTCGTTAGAAATACCGGTAGCTTGATATTTATCACGGATAAAACTAAATTCACCATCATAATCACCATCTAAAGCTGCAGATTCCTTTTCCAGAGCACGTTTTTCAGTATCACGTTGGGTACTTACCGAGACCCACTCTCCCATTGCCATTGAAATTGTTCCAGCAAGCATTCCAGCAATTCCTGATAGAAAAATAGCATGATTATTGCTTTGTGCACTGGCAACACCTACAACGATACCAGCCACTGATACAATTCCGTCATTAGCACCCATAACACTGGCACGCATGACATTGATCTTTTCGGCTAAACTTTGTTTCTTCTTTTCTTTAGGCATGACACTCAGCTCCTTAAATACGCCTTACATTGGAATGGTTCTCATTTGTTATCGAATACATAATAACGCACGAATTTTAAAAAGTAAACAATTAAGCGATTTCATCAAAATAGAATCTTTCTTTGGAATTATGTTACGTTAAGTAATATAATCATCTTGTAATGATTCTAAAGTAGAAAGGAAGATTGCTCATGGCTAGTAATGCTGTAATGGAAGAAACCCTACAAGTTCTAAAAGACCATAAATTAAGAGTTACACCGCAACGGCATATTATTTTGGCCTATTTAGTTAGCCATCATAATCATCCTACAGTAGAAACAATTCGTGATGCACTAAGCAAAGAGTTACCTAATATTGGGGCATCTACGATTTATAATACTCTGAACACTTTTGTTGACCACCATTTAGTCGTTGAATTGCAAAACGGTGATGGAAGCACACACTATGATTACTTCGGTTCTCCCCATTATCACGCCATTTGTACCAATTGTGGACGAATCGTCGATGTCACATATCCTGGTTTCAGTGAGACTGAAAAAAGTCTTGAAGAAAAAACTGCTGAGATTTCTGGATATATGATTTCTGGAAATCATATGGAAGTCTACGGACTATGTCCCGAATGCCAAATCAAACTAGGAATTAAGAAAAATGACTAATAGTATTTATTTTTTGTGTAGCGGAAATTCTTGTCGTGGACAAATAGCTGAAGGCTATGCAAAGAAATTTTTACCCAATTGGAAAATCCAAAGCGCCGGCGTGAGAGCTGAGGATATTAATCCCACAGCAGTCAAAGTAATGTCCGAAGATAATATTGATATTTCAAAACAACAACCAAAAAAGATTGATGATCTTTTCTTAAATCAAGCAACTATTATTATTACTTTAAGCGGTGAAGCTCGAGATAAAAATATAATTCCCCAGACAGCTCGTTGGTTACATTGGCCTATCAATGATCCAACTATTGTTTCTGGAAATGATGAGGAAATCATGAATGCCTATCGAGATGTTCGTGATGAGATCAAACAAAATATCATCAAATTAACAAATTATATTAAGGATCATACCCAGCAAGATTAACTTAATTTAAAATTTTAGGTACAACAAAAACAGCGTCTATTAAAAAATTCAGGTATATATTTTATACCTTGAATTCCTATTAATAGGTGCTGTTTTTTTACACCCAATTCCTAAATAGTAAAATTTATCATTTACTTTTCAAGCTCCTTAGCTTAAGGTTTAATAGTAACTTTTATCATTAAGGAGAAGGATATGTTTATTAAGAAATATAAGTTTTTAGGAATCATTCTAAGTTTCGCCATTTTTATTTTAGTTTTATCCGGTTGTGGAAACAAAAAAGTTAACTCATCTTCACAAAAAATCAATGTCGTTACCACCACTGATTTTTACGCTGAGGTAGCCAAAAAGATTGTCGGCAACAAAGGCCAAGTTACTTCGATCATTAATAATCCTGCTATTGATCCACATGACTATGAACCAACTACCAAAGTCGCCCAAATGATCAGTAAGGCTGACATCACTGTCGCTAATGGTCTTGGTTATGATTCATGGATGAATAAATTAAACAAGAATAATGGTTCGTATATCAAAATTGGTGAACAAGTTATGGATAAAAAAACTGGCGATAACCCACACATTTGGTACAACCCAGAAACTATGCCCAAATATGCTAAATACTTAGCCGCCAAACTTGCCAAAAAGTATCCTAAGAATAAAGCTTACTTTGAAAAGAACGCTCAAGAATACATTGCTTCACTTGAACCAGTTCAAAATGAATTGACTCAATTAAAGAAAGCATCCAAAGAATTATCTAACAAAAATGTTTATGTTACCGAACCTGTTTTTGATTACTCCATTGAAGCCACTGGTTTCAAAGTTGCCAACAAGAGTTTTGAAAAAGCAATTGAGAATGGTACTGATCCAACACCACAGGCTATTCAAAAAATGCACCAAGGCATTAAGAATAAACAAGTTGCCTTCTTAGTTCTTAATACACAAACTGAAAGCAAAGTTGTTAATAATTTGGTCAAACTGGCTAAACAAAACGATATTCCTATATTAAAGGTTACCGAAACTTTGCCCGCAAAGAAAACCTACACACAGTGGATGCTTTCCCAATATCAAGATCTAAATAAAATTTTACAAAGTGAGAAATAAATTTGATTGAAGCAAAAAATTTAACTAAAAAATTTGGAAATCAATTAGTCTTTCAAGATTTAAACTTCCAAATCAACCAAGGTGAATTTGTCAGTTTGATTGGGCCAAATGGCTCTGGTAAAACCACGCTCATTAAAATTCTCATGGGTCTAGAAAAGAAGACTAGTGGCACTTTAGATTTTAATAAGAAGGAAACTATCGGTTACGTTCCTCAATTTCGTAATATCGACCTTGATTATCCTTTAAGTATCGAACAATTCATCCGCTTAAACTTAAAATTTACACCTAGTTTTACTAAGCGAAAAAGTAATAATCAAAAAATCTGTGACATTCTCGAAAAAACTGGTTTAACTAGTTTAAAAGACCGTCCACTAGGCTTATCATCTGGCGGTGAAAAACAAAAAGCCTATCTAGCTCAAGCATTATTAAATGATCCTCAAATTTTAATTTTAGATGAATCAACTGCCAGTTTAGATGTCGAAGTTAAAATGCAATTGATGGATCTGGTAGCAGAATTGAGTCACAAATATCATTTGACCGTTATCTTTATTACTCATGATTATGAATTAACGAAAAAGTATACTCAACGTGTTTTACTTTTCCAAAATAAAACCATCAAAAATGTTAATCTCAATAATATTTCTGAAAACATGTTTGGAAAGGAGCAATAATTATTTATGTTTGATTATGAATTTATGCGTCAAGCCTTCGTAGCAAGTACTTTTATTGCCATTACTGCAGGACTAGTTGGCGTCTTCGTCGTCTCTCGAAACATGTCTTTTCTCTCACATACCTTGTCAGAAATTGGCTTTGCGGGAGCTTCATTTGGTATTTTGATTGGCATAAGTCCTTTAGCAGGAATGATAATATTTACTTTGATCAGCTCTATTGCCGTTGGTAGTTTAAGTAGTGAATCGTCACGAAGAGAAGCCTCTATTAGCGCCATATCTTCTTTATTCATTGGTCTCGGTATTCTTTTTCTATCATTGTCATCTGAATCCAGCAGTTACGCTACCAATATACTTTTTGGTAGTATAGTTGGTATCAGTTCCAAAGAAGTCCAACAATTACTTATCTTGGCAATTTTTGTAATCTTTATTTTTATCATCTTTTATAAACCTTTAGCCTTTGATTCTTTTGATCACATCGGAGCTCAGGCGGCTGGCTTAAAAACTCGTTTATTATCAATTACCTTCCTAGTTACTCTAGCTTTAAGTGTCAGTATCGGTGCTCAAATTGTCGGTTCATTACTAGTTTTCGTTCTACTGACTTTACCCGGTGCAACTGCTAAATACTTAGTTCATACTTTACCAAAGTTGATTATGGTTTCTGTCGGATTGTCACTTGCTGGTGTTTGGTTAGGGTTATATCTGGCTTTTGTTACTAATTGGCCAGTTACCTTTTTTATCTCCGCTTTTGAAGTTATTGCCTATTTCTGTGGTCTGAGTTATAAAAATTGGAAATTAAATCATTAAGTTCAGATAAAGTATCTAATAAAAAGAGCATCTATTAAAAAGTTCAGGCATATTTTTATATACCTTGAAAGTTTCTTAATAGATACTCTTTTTGTCTTTATATTAGAATTTTAAGTTAACCAATAAACACTCCATGGTTTTACTTATTTTCTAACTTCTTTGTACAGTCGGCACACAATCCATAAACCTCAATTGCATGACCTTCTATCGTATAACCCGGTAATTGGTCAGCAAAAAATTCAATCGGACATGCCTTTAATTCGGTTACTTTGCCACAATTTTTACAAACAAAATGATGGTGATGTCGGTGAGAAAAATCACACTGATACTTCACCAAAGTTTTGTCTTTTTCTTGATACTCGACCAAACCGATATCAGCAAATTCTTTAAGATTGCGATATATAGTATTATTACTCATTCCCGGATAAAGCGAGCGCATATAATCGGCAATATCATTAATTGATACATACTGAACCGTAAATTTTCTGAGAAAATCAATTAAATCTGTTCTTTGTTTAGTAATTTTATAATTATTTTTTTTAAGAATTTCTATTGCTTTTTCCACGTGTCTCACCCTTTTTAACTAATCAGTTTGTAGTGTAACATAAACTGATTCAAAAGAATGTTATATTCGCTTCCCCTTCAATTTTCTCCAAACAACCATTATTAAAGAAAATGCTGAAATAATAACTGCTACATAAAAAACATGATCAAAGGCATGCATGAATGACATACCCAGCTTTGGAGTAATATCTTTAACCTTAGGTAACTGCACAAATAATAGAATTGAAGCCATGCTGATACCGATTGTTATTCCCAAAGTCCTTGCAAAAGAATTGATCGAACCAGCAACGCCTGACAATTTATCATCAACTGAACTCATCGTAATGGTATTATTTGGTGGCAAAAATAATCCTAAACCAATCCCGTTAATAACAATAGGTATAATAATTAAAATCAGATTCATATTTCGTGGATACATTGCATAGCCAATTTGCGATATTAATAAGATCATTAGTCCAATGATTGATAAATTAGCTCGATCCCAATGATCAGTTATATATCCAGCCACAGGTGTTACCAATAACATTGTTAACGACTGTCCCATCAACAATAAACCACTGATAAAAGGTGAAATTTTGCCATAGCTTTGCAAATAAAATGGTAATAAGATATTAGACATTGCATTCACTAGCATTGCCAAGAAAAGAATAAATATCGACAATAAATAATCCCAGTTCTTCACTAGTTCAGGATCAATCAAAGACTCATGAAATCTCTGATCTTGATAAAAGGCCAGCAGCGCAATCACTGTTCCTACGACAAAGAAGATTGTTCCTGTAATAATTGACCCCATGCCTTTTTGAAAATATACTCCACTCAAAAAGAACAGGCTCAACCCAATCGAGAAAATAAATTGCCCTAACCAATTGAATCTTTTCAACATTGTTGACATCTTTTCCAATGGAACCTTAGGGGTCGGCAATAGTTTGTGACTGAACCAAATGATAATAATTCCTAAAGGAACGTTAAACAAATAAATCCAGCGCCAAGATGTAAATGATAAAATCAAACCACCAATAGCAGGTCCAGAAATAGCACCAATAGAAATAAACATTGAGATAATCGACAAGGCTTCACCACGAGTTTCATTAGGAAAATATTGGCTAACGATTCCCAAAGAATTGGCCATAATCATTGCTACACCTATTGCTTGAATGAACCGACCAAATAAAATCATCACAAAATTAACAGAAATACCGGTCCAAAGAGAACCAATAATAAAAACTTTGCCACCGTTAGTAAAAACAAAATTCTTAGAAATCATATCTCCTAAATGACCAAACAATACAAAGGTTATTGTAGCCACGATCAACCCAATTTGAATGATCCACGTTGATTGACTGTTACTAATCTTTAAGTCTTCTGATATTTTAGGTAAAGCCAGATTAGTACTTGAACCCGATATAGAGGTTAACAATGAGAAAAATCCCAGAACCAATATAACGGGTAATTGATCCATTAATTTACCCGTAATTTTTTCTGAACGCATAATCAACATCTCCTATTCACAACAATAGGTTTCTGCTGAAATAGTAGTCCCTCTAAAATGAAATACAATTATCTGAATTAGCCATTTCTATAAGAAAGGGGGTAAAATTTAATAACTAGGCTTTGGCTCCAAATATTTTATACAGAATGGAATTTTTAGTTTTATTTAATAAAGCATGTTTATAATTAAGAAAATAATTATTGGGAGATTTGTTAATGAAAAATACAATTTTAATTGTTGAAGATGAACGTAGTCTTTCAAGTTACGTTAGTAAAGAACTACAATTTGAGGATTTTAAAACTATCATAGCTAACGATGGTGCTGAAGCTATGGAACTTTATGAAAAGCATCAAAATGAACTATTACTGATTCTTTTAGACTGGATGCTACCCAAGCTTGATGGTATGGAAGTTCTCCGTCGTATTAGAAAGCATGACCAAGTTCCGGTTATTGTTATGACAGCTCGTGACTATATTGGTGACAAAGTTGCTGGATTAGACAATGGAGCTGATGATTATATTACTAAACCCTTTGAAATTGAAGAGTTGTTGGCTCGTGTCAGGGTTATTCAAAGAAGAGCTGAGCACTTAACTGAACCCGATCAAACTTATCAAATTGCCGACTTAGTTTTGAATACCAAGTCACACCAAGTTACTAGAAATGATGAAAATGTTCAATTAACCAGACGTGAATATGATCTCTTATTATTTTTCTTACAGCACGTTGGCAAAGTATTTACTCGTGATGAATTACTTGATAACGTTTGGGGCGAAGACTTCTTAGGACAACAAAACGTTGTTGATGTGTATGTTGGTTACTTACGTAATAAGGTTGATGGCAAAAAAAATAAGCCCTTGATTCAAACCATTCGTGGTGTGGGTTATTCCCTTGAGGATATTGCCAATGAAAATTGATAAACCATCATCTTATCAAGAATTAATCAACCATGCCATTCGCAAATTAGTCATCATTATTACGTTATCCATCAGTGCCCTAATTCTGATCGTCGTTGGAGTTCAACAATACGCTCAAACAGTCCACGAATCCAGAGGACAAATGATGAGCCTTTATCGTTCAAATATTGATGATATTCCCGGATTTATCCAATGGAGCAACCAAAATAATCGCCATACCAAACAAAGTACCGTTATCCGAGTAAAAACCCAAAAATCTTCGATTACAGCTGCTTCTAATCGTGTTGGTCAAGAAATTATGACTACTTCTGCTTCTAAAAAATTTATCAATCAACATAAAATCAGTATTTTACCAGGGCAACATATTGTTTACGTTCAAGGTTATGGACTATTTCTTTTTTACTCAAAAAAGGATTCTGACACTACTTATCAACTTTGGACTAGTCTAAATCGTCTGATAAATAGCTTAATTCTATTATTGATAATTATCAGTATTATTGTCTTTGTTACTTTAGGATTTGGAACATGGTGGGCTCAACAATTAGCCGCTAAATTAAGTGCTCCTACGATCGAATTAGTTAAAGAAACTCGTAGTACAACCAAAGATCCTGATTTTGATCAACCAACTCTAGAAGTTCCCAACAGCCCTCAAGAAATTAAAGAACTAGGTGAAGCCTTCAATGAATTGCTACAAACTCAAAATCAGCGCCTGCAACGTGAAAAAGACTTTGTTTCAAATGCCTCTCATGAATTAAAAACACCGATTGCAGCTATTCGTGGCAATATCAACTTAATCAAACGTCATGGTGACAAACATCCCGATGTCATCCCTGAATCACTAGGATTTATTGATGAAGAATCCTTAAGAATGCAAAACCTAATTACTAATCTTCTGCATCTATCCCGAGCCGATCGTGCCGACCTTGTTTTAGAAGATGTTAACTTATCGAAAATAACTCAACAAATTGGTCAACAATATCAAAAAACTATTGCACATGATTTGAAATTAAAGATTGATCCTGATTTACATATCTCGGGCAATTCCGATACTTTAAAACAAATTATTGTTGCTCTACTGGATAATGCTAACAAGTATTCTCCCGAAAACTCAGCCATAAATTTAGTTTTAAAAAAATTCGGTTCAAAAGTTCAACTATCAATTGAGGATTTTGGTATCGGTATTCCTGATGATCAAAAGGATTTAATTTTTCAACGTTTCTATCGAGTAGATACTTCCCACTCCACTGAGATCAAAGGTAGCGGGTTAGGATTATCAATTGTTTCGCAATTAGTTAAATTGAATAATGGTATGATTCAGGTTTTGGATAATCAACCTAAGGGTTCAATTTTTCAGGTTAGTTTTGAAGCTGTGGAATAAAACTGTATATAAAGATACTAAAAAACTTCTTAATTTGATGAAAATTCAAGTTAAGGAGTTTTTTTAATGCCTAATTCAGAGCTGTTAAAACTTTTCTTATATAGGCAATGGCTCTAAAACGAGTTACACAAGCCAATTTCTTCCGGTTAGCTACGCATTGAAAACTACACGCAAAGTACGCGTGTAATTTCCAATACTAGGCTAATCCTCGCAAATTCCCAGGCTTGTTCCACTCTCTGTTTCCTAAGAATTTCTTATATAAACCTTATCAAACCTAAGTAGTTGTCTTCACTCTTTCCTTGTAAACTATGTTTATTCAATCGAAAGGACATGGTGATTTACTTATGTCAGAACTTACTGAAAGATTACAACAACAATTAATTGCTGGCGCTACTCGTCCTTTGATGCAAGACGCAAATCAGCATTGGTACACCGGCAGTGAACTTAACTTAGAAAAAAACGTTTGGAAAAATTATTGGAAAAATAAAGGAATTGGTTACAACGATATTGTCTTAGTTGGTTTAACAAATTCTGTTACTTACTCTCTGGTCATTCAAAGTCTTTGGGAAATTGGAGCGATTGTTCAAACTATTAACCCTGTTGCTAACGAAATTCAAATTAGTGAACTTGAAGATCAATATCATTATTCAGCTATTATTCTAAATTCAGATACTCAAGAATTAAAATTTCTCAACGATATCTTTACTAATCAACCTCGCTTGACGACTTTACACGAATCAGAGGTTCAAATTTTTATCCGTAACAAACATATTGCACATTTAGCAGATACTCCTATGGAAGATCAACTTGCTTTGATCATGCACACTTCCGGAACGACTGGTAAGCCTAAACGAGTTGGTTTAACACATCAGCAATTATTAGCCGGAGCTTTTAACGTTATCGACAGCGAAGAACTAACTGATCAAGATCGTACTTTTATCTTGATGCCAATGTTTCATATCAACGCTATGGTGATTTCCAATCTAGCTACTCGGCTGTCCCATGGTCAATTACTTTTTCGTCCTAAATTTAGTGCTCATCTTTTCTGGAAAGAAGTTAGTAGTGAGAAGGTGACTTGGGTTTCATTAACCCCTGCAATTGTTGCCATTCTCTTACAACGTGAGGAGCAACCTGCTACTAACGACTTGCGATTTCTCCGGACTGCTTCAGCCCCTCTCCTACCAAGTATCCATCGAGAATTTAAGCAACGTTTCGGCATTCCACTAATTGAAAGCTATGGTATGACCGAAGCTGCTAGTCAGATCGCTCAGAATCCATTAGACAATCCTATTCAAAATACCGTCGGTAAAGTGGTTGGTACACAAATCAAAATTTTAGATAGCAATTATGACGAACTTGGCCTAAACCAAGTTGGAGAAATTGCTTTAAAAGGCGAAAGTGTTATTTCCAACTACTTAGATCCCCAACCTGAAGCTTTTCACGATGGCTGGCTATTAACTGGTGATCTTGGTTCCCTTGACGAAAAAGGTTATCTGCATATCGCTGGTCGTATCAAAGAAATGATCATTCGAGGTGGTGAAAATGTTAATCCATTAGCCGTCGAAGATTGTTTAAATAATTTGAACTTCATCAAAGAGCTTGCCGTTATTGGTACTCCGGATTTAATTTATGGTGAAACTGTCACCGCCGTTATCGTACCTAAGAAACTTAGTCATGATCACAGACATCAATTGGCGTTGTTGAACGAATTAGCAAATGAGCAATTATTACCTGTTGAACGTCCCACAAAATACATTTTTAGTACTCAATTGCCTAAAAATGCGACTGGAAAAATTCAACGCACACTTCTAGCTCAAGAAGTGACTCAACAACTCAAGGAGGCTTAATAGATGCAAAAACCAATTGCATTAACTAATAATAAAAAATCTATTCGCCTTCCTGTCGACAAGATCTTACCGTTTCTCATTCCGATAATTGTAATTTTATTTTGGCAGGTCAGTAGCTCTTTAGGTTGGTTATCAAGTTCTGTTTTGCCATCCCCTATGGCTGTGGTTCAAGATGGTATTAAATTGACCCAATCAGGTGAATTGCCTAAAAATCTTAGCATCAGTCTTTATCGTGCCACGGTTGGGCTATTGATCGGTGGTGGAGTTGGCTTCATCTTAGGATTTATCAACGGCATGTCCAACACTTGTCGTTTACTATTCGATTCATCAATTCAGATGTTTCGTAATATTCCTCATTTAGCACTAATTCCACTAATCATTCTTTGGTTAGGGATCAACGAATCTGCCAAGATTTCTTTAGTGGCTATTGGAACAATGTTCCCTGTTTATATCAACACTTTCCATGGGATACGTTCTGTCGATCCTGATTTGATTGAAATGGGAAAATCATATGAACTTTCAAGAAGCCAGATGTTTTTCAAAATTATCTTCCCAGCGGCTTTACCACAAATATTAGTTGGTATTCGCTACGCACTGGGTGTTATGTGGACCACTTTGATTGTTGCTGAAACAATCTCTGCTAGTTCAGGTATCGGTTATATGGCAAATAACGCTGAAGATTTCGTTGATATGGAAACAGTTATTCTCTGTATCGTTGTCTATGCAGTTTTAGGTAAAATCTCTGATTTAGTTGCTAAAAGTTTTGAAAGTCTATTACTAGAATGGCAAAACACTGGAAGGAGTAATGTTTAATGAATAATAATTCAATGATTACAATAAAAAATGTTAATAAAACTTATGATAATTTAACCGCATTACATGACGTAAATCTCGATATCAAGCAAGGCGAATTCATCGCTTTAGTTGGTATGAGTGGTGGTGGTAAAAGTACCCTCTTACGTTTGATTGCCGGTCTGGAAAAACCAACCACTGGTACAGTTGATATCAATGAAACTGAAACTAAATCTTTAATGAGAGTAATGTTTCAAGAAGATAGATTACTTCCCTGGATGTCCGTTTTAGACAATTTATCCTTTGGTTCAAAAGATAAAAATACTAAAGCGCATGCTCAGGAACTATTAGAATTAGTCGAACTTGGCGACTACGTTGACCACTTCCCTAATCAACTATCTGGTGGTCAAAAACAACGAGTTGCTTTAGCCAGAGCTCTAATGAGCCATCCCAAAATTCTTCTACTGGATGAACCTCTAGGTGCTTTGGACGCCTTGACTAGACGTAAAATGCAGGATTTGATTTTAGATATTTGTCAGAAACAAAATCTAACAACTATCCTCGTAACCCATGATGTTGAAGAGGCTGCCCGTATGGCTGATCGAATCATTGTTATGAAAGATTCAACTAATTCATACGAAGAAGATTGCCCTAAGAACCGTAATGCCGGTCAAATTGGTATCGTAGCTGATCGGGTTCTTGGTGAAATTTTAGAGGAACCTACTTTACAAAAACAAACCGCTTAAAAAGCCCATCAAAAGGGCTTTTTTGCTGTAATCCTGATTCTTCAAGAATGATATAATAAAAATATTAATTCTTAGGGGAAACCAATGCGACTAACTAATCAAAAGCTCAAGTACCTACTTATAACTACGCTGATTTATATGGCGATTACACTTATACCCATTCATATAGAAAAAACTGTCTACTTAATAGTAATAATCTTTTTGATCAGTTGTTATCTATTAAAGGATGAATTCAAATATTATTGGACATATTTAAGAAACAATGGCAAAAAACTTTGGCTGATCCCAGTATTTACAATCGCGGACTTTTTAATTTCTCAAATTACTGCTAATCTTTTTCCTCAAGAATCATCTAATGAAGTTGGTTTGGAAAATATCCTACACCACGGCAATACTCTAATTATTATGGCTATGATCTTATTGATCACAGTTATAGGTCCTTTAATGGAAGAAATTATTTTCCAATACTTTATTCAAGGAGCTGTAAAAAAATATCTAAAAAAATCCACCCTTAATCAGCATTGGATTAGTATTCTTGCTATTATTATTGCCACAATATGCTTCATGCTTTGGCATGTTGACAGTTTAAAAGACTTTACTAATCTATCTTTCTTTACTTATATAGATTTGATTTTATATGCCATTATTTATCAATTGACAGACGATAATTTACTTTATCCTTTAGCAACACATATCATTTGGAATACCTTGGGATTACTCATTATTCTGCACTAAATCAGACATCATTTATCTACGGATAAATGATGTCTTTTCGTTTTTATAATGATAAGCTTGTATAAAATGACTGGAGAACAATTATGAATACCCCTAACAAGTATTTACAATTTGAAGACCCAACTGTACTTAAATTTAATTTTCAAGTTAATGATAATTTTGATTTTGAAGGTGAAATTGATGACACTGACATCAGTACTTTAGTTGAAATGCCTAGTCAATCAGAACTTGATTTTTCTGATGAAATTCCAGTTTATCTGACAGTCTTTATTAATTACGAAAATAACAATTCACCTTACAAGATCACCACACGCATATTCTCACTCTTCAAAGTATCTCAGATATTAGAACCAGAAGACGCTTTGCAAATATTACAAACTGAAGGTGCTTCAATCTTGTTATCTTATCTTCGTCCTATCGTTTCGATGATGACAGCTTCTAGTGGTTTCGAAGCTATGACCTTACCGATGTTAGATTTTTCTGATGAAGAGGACTAAAAATAACACCCATCAAAAACTCAGTATATAAATATATACCAGTTCTTAATAGGTGTTATTTTTATTTATATAGGTGATCATAATACACTTGTTGTTCTATCATTCCCTTTAAAACATCACTTAGAAACTGCATTATAAATGGCACCATAATGGTGACTAACAACAAAATTCCAAAAATTACGGCTTTTTTATTTAAACTATCATTAAATTTTTTCCTATCGACACTCATCATAAACAAGATAAAAAATACTAAAGCAAAATCTGGTAACCAATCATTTACATTACTCAAAGAAATCCCGGTTGCATAAATGATTCCCAACGAAATTGCTACTAATAAAAATCCTACGATGATGATTGTTTCAATCTTAGTTAATCTGATCTTTCCATCATCTTTAAATTTATCCATCAGAGCTGCATCTCCTTTGATCAATTCATCCAGAGAAACATCAAATAATTCGCTAATGGTAATTACATTTGCAAAGCTTGGCAAAGTTGTTCCATTTTCCCACTTTGAAATTGACTGTCTGGTTAAATGAAGCTTTTCCGCCAATTCATTTTGAGACATGTGGTGTAATTTACGTTGACTTTGTAACTGTTCACCAATTTTCATTTTGATACTCCTCCTTGATTAACTATTATTTTAGATGCCCTGGTTAGATCTGACGAGAACGTGGCGGTTGCAATTTTTAATGTACAAAAAAATCGGCTCAAGGCCGATCGTTTAAATCGTTATGGAATCGTTATTAACTCATAATCTTATCAAAATCCAGGCTATCATAGTCAAGACTATCCAAACAACTGTTTTTTTATTTATACTGCGTTCAATGGCCCTAGCAATATAAGTCCAATTGACACTGTACAACATTCCCCAAAATGAAATCATCTTAACAACATCTAGGCAGAAACAATAACTGGCATTAGATTTCAAATTCAACCAATAAATAATTCCCCAAAGAAATAGTGCACTTAATAGACTAATCATTAAAACTGCTAAAAATTTTTTATACGGCTCATACCAAGGCTCTTCATTGTCATTTTTCGACATTTGATAAAGTTGTTTCTCTTTTCTCATAAAAAAGGCTCCCTCAATTAATTACATTTAGTGAAATTTATTTATATATCAAAAATAAACTTATCATGGCGATTGTATTATTAATAATGTGAAACGAAATACTGTATTTGATATCTCCTAATAATACGTACCCTATTGCAAATACAATTCCCATAAATGTATAAGGCAGTAAATCTAAACTAAAACTATCTCCATGAATGGCTGTAAAAATCATTGCTGATAAAAGCACATAAACTACCAATTGCCAGTTTGTTCTAATTTTTTGGAAAAACAACTTTTGAAATACGCCTCGATAGATTAATTCTTCAATTATTGGACCGAAGATAACGGCGCTTAATACTATAGAAAACTTATTAACTTGAAACATTTTTTCAATCGTATTTTGATTGTCTGATGTTGATAGAACAAATGGTAATAAATATTCGCCCACTACCAAAATAATCAACAAAGATACGTAAATTCCAATTCTTTGCTCCTTCGTCCAAGATCTTATAAACGTTACTTCTGGTCGATAGCCATCAAACTTCTTCCACAGATAACTAATAAAGATGATTGATAATATACTTCCAATTATGATATAGACAATATTTAGCCACCAATTATTATTAAACTTCTTTGTAGTTGATAATATTGTTGGAATTGAAACAATCATATAAACGATATAAAGCCAGGTAAACCATGCAATCTTTTTTACTAATGAACTAATTTTTCTTATCATAAAGCTCCCTCACATTTCTCGAACAAGAAAACCATACTAATAAATCATCTTTTTCCCTAGAACCTGCAAGTTGCTTTTGAAAATGTAAAGTCAAAATTGCCAATATGGCGTTTTAACTTCGTTATGATCCAGTAAAACCAACAATGAAACCTGCAACAAAATCATTCATTATTGGTATTAAGTACAGTGCCAACCAAATTACACCCCAGAAAATGATTTTTTTATTGATTCCTTTATTAAATCTTTTCCAATTGATATTAACAATTAGAAAAGCAAAAGCAATTAATTCTGGAATCATAAACATATTATCAATTCCGTCATCTGACATATGAAACAAACGTAAACTGCTCATGACCACAGCAGCGACTGTAAAACTAATAAGAATGATCTTCCAAGTTTTACTTACTCGGGGATCTTTTAACTCCAAATTATTCATCACTTCATCGTCGTTTTTAATCAGTTCATCCAAAGAAATATTAAACAAATCGCTGATAATAACAATATTGCTAAAACTTGGTAATGTTGTTCCATTTTCCCATTTAGAGATTGACTGTCGTGAAATATGGAGTTCATTTGCCAACTCTCCTTGGGACATTCCATTCAATTTCCTTTGGTATTGTATTTGTTCCCCAATTTTCATAAAAATCCCCCTACTTTAATATCTTTAACATAATAACAAAAAAGCCGGCTCTTCGAGTCGGCTTTTATAATTAATTTTATTCATTATTTATAATCTCCTGAATCACTAATAGTGACCTTGTTTTCAATTAAATTCTCTTCATAGAACAAATCAGCAATCTTTTGTTCTTCTTTAGCATAGGTACTATTCATAGCACTGATTCCATAGGTTCGGCGTTCAACCATCTTCTTAACCACAGACTTAGAAACCTTCAATGACTTACTCATCATAGTAATTAATTCACTGTGATTATTATTAGCCCATTTCATATCTTCTTGTAAATACTTAATCAAGTACTTAGAAACTTCAGTATTTTCTTTAGCATAACTTTGCATTGCTAAAACATAATCACGATTGTTAGTAATGCCAACACCATTTGTTAACAACTTGGCGTTTTGTGTTAACTCGGCTTGAGAAGTATATGGATCCCAAGTTGCCCAAGCATCAACCTTTCCCTTAGAAAAGGCAACACTGGCACTTGATTGATCCATATTGACCCAAGTAATATCACTAGCACTCATTCCAGCTTTTTTCAAAGCAGCTAACAACATGTACTGTGAACTAGTTCCCTTGGTATAGGCGACTTTCTTACCCTTTAGATCTTTAATTGATGAGATACTTGAGGATTTCTTAACTAATAATCCTGATCCCTTAGCCTTAGAGTAACCAGCAGCGACATAAGTCAATTTAGTACCCGTTGAAAGAGCAGAAACTGGTGGCGTATCACCGGTTCTAGCGTAGTTAATACTTCCAGCCTTTAGAGCCTGCATTAATGAGTTACCATCTTGGAATTCTTTCCAAACAACTTTGTAACCCTTAGCTTTCATTTTTTTAGCAAATTCACCACGTTGTTTTGAAATATCAAATGGATCACCTTTCTGATAACCAATCGTTACGGTTTGTAAATCTGAACTAGCAGCACCAGCATCAGTTTGTTTGAAACCATAAATGGCAATTACTGCCCAAAAGATTAGGACAACGCTGATTAATAATTTCTTGAATTTTTTCGTTTTCTTACTCATCCAACTCTCCCTACTAAGGTTGACATAACTTGCTCACGCAATTTCAAACGAATCACTTTGCCAGTCGCATTACGAGGATAATCTTGAACAAAAAAGATTCTTGTTGGTTGTTCATAATTTGCCAAAGTTGCTTTTGCATGAGCCATAATCTTTTGTCGTTCCAAGTCTTCCGATTGTATTCCTTGACTGATAACGACCGCCGTAACAGCTTCACCATAAAGTGTATCTGGTGTACCAATTACAGAAATTTCTTTTACAAAACTCAATTGACTAAGAGAATTTTCTACTTGAGCTGGGGCTACTTTTTCACCACCATGGTTAATAATGTCCTTTTTACGACCTTTAACGAATAAATAACCATCTTCATCTAAATAACCTAAATCACCAGTCAAAAACCAACCATCTCGAAAAGCATCTGGATGTGGATCTAAATAATCACTAATTACATGATCACCACGAACAACAATTTCACCAATTCGATTAGCTGAGTTCATAATTTTACCATTGTTCATAATCGCCACATCAGTTTTAAACGCTTTACCTGCTGAACCAACTTTGGGGGCATCAAAGGGATTGATAGTACATTGACTGGCCGTTTCTGTCATCCCATATCCTTCTAATATTCTAGTGTGAAAGCGTGTCTGAAAGGCAGTTAACTTATCCAGTGGCAAAGCAAACGAAGAGCACCTGACAAATCTTAATCGAATGTCATCACGATATTGTTCATTTGCTGCCTGATTAATCAATAAAATATTAACGATTGTTGGTACAACTGATACCCAAGTCACTTTATTATCACGAATCTGTTGCCAAAATTTAGATGCACTGAATTTTTCAGTAATAACGATTTTTCCACCAGATAATCTAGTTGAAAGTATCGAAACTGCTTGAGCATTAATATGAAACATTGGCATAACTACCATTGTCGTGTCCAAAGCTGTCATATTGTGACTTTCTATATCGTGTTCAACACCATTCAGTAACAGTCGATGTGTTAATCCAACTCGTTTAGGTTTGCCGGTCGTACCAGAGGTATTCATAATCAAGGCCAAATCATCTTCATTTGGAACTGAGGCGTCATGTCCCATCAAATTTCGATCCCGAATAATATGTAACAAAGAATATGTTTGTAAATGTAACGCTGTTACAATCGCAATTCGATCATCTAAGGCTGCATTGACTAACTCTTCACCAACAATTGAAGCCACATAGTCGTGTTCTAATAATTCTTGTTTTAATTCTAATTCAGGCGTTGTTGCAGCAATTGGATGCATCACCGCTCCTACTTCCCAAATAGCTTGAGTTATCACTGGATAAGCCGCCGTATTTGGTAAACAAACCAACACGGTATCGCCAAATCCAACATGTAATTCTAATAATTCCTCTCTTATCATCCGAACATCGTCTGCTACTTCAAAACCTGTGAACCAACGATTTAAATTTTCATCTTTAATGATTTTTTCAGTCATATTATTCTCTAATTGTTTGTTTAATTGATTTGTTATTTTCGACATTTTTTATTACTCCTTTAGTCTTTTTTGCTTTATTAAGATGCCATTGTGGTCTTCCGATAAGTACTCCAAATGGAGGAACTTTATAACAGAACCACGAAATCAAAAATGCCCCGCCTAAAACAAATGCATATCCCAATGGAAGTAGTAATAACGTCACAACTGATGGTAACTTGACGATACTAAGAATTCCATATAATAAGGTCAAAGGAATCGTTTGAACTAAATAAATCCCAAAAGAAACTTTCGACATATTTTTAACAATTCGATCCATCCAATTAGGTAGACCATTGTTTCTTGCATGAGCATATTGCCGACCAATCCAGAAAACAAAGGCAATCATAAACGTATCGTAAATGAAGATATATGGTTGATGGATTGATTCAGTAGCACCCATGCTAAGTTTCAAAATATTTAAATTTCCAAAGAATAAAGCAACCGTACCTAAAGCCAATACCAAAGTTGCCCAACCGAGCACTCGATGATTTTTCTCAATGAAACGGTCAACCTCATCATAATGAATAGCAACATAAGCTCCAGCAATGAAATAGAACTGATAAACCAATACATTCATTCCATAAGCTCTAAATAAGTACCACCAGCTACTACGGTCAACACCAGGCAACCAATATTTGATTCCAATCACTAACAGTAATTGCACAATCGCACTAGTAATTAAAATTGCTAAATGATGATCCGGTAACTTTTTGAACATATATACAATCAACGGAAAAATCAGATATAGCTGGAAAGTAACCAGAATGTAGTACATGTAATATTTATTACCGTGAATTATTGCATCAGTTAAATTTTTAAAATAGTTCGGCCAATTAAGCGCCACACCAGCCGTAATCGTCGCAAACCACATAATAATGGCATTCCAACCAATATAAGGAATACCTACACTGGTGTAACGCTTCTTCCAAAAGCTAAACCAATGATTTTCTTTATTGTAATAATTAAGAACCAGAACCAGT
Source organism: Companilactobacillus musae (assembly GCF_003967595.1). Taxonomy (GTDB): domain Bacteria; phylum Bacillota; class Bacilli; order Lactobacillales; family Lactobacillaceae; genus Companilactobacillus; species Companilactobacillus musae. The sequence goes on from NZ_BIFW01000008.1 coordinate 107,979, forward strand.
CCCGTCATAAACATGAAACCCATTCTCGTAAAATGAAGTGCCAAATGAGTTGCTTCTAAAAAAAGCTCACTACCCGATCCACTACCAACATTATTTTTAAAAGCCGTCGTCGAATGATTCAACAAAACACCGCCAATAAAAATAACACGCATCAGATCCACTTCATGCAAGTATCTTTTCTTTGTTTTTACTTCAGCCAAAAGGTCACCTCAATTGCTAAACTTACTTCTTCAAAAGCATATATAAGTTATAGCATCCCAACAGAGCCAAGGTCTTGATGATTCAATAAGGTTAAAATAAGAAAATCTTAGAGAGCGAAACAGAGGCGCTCAGCTCACGAGGATTTGCCTAAGTATTGGAATTACACGCCGAACTTGCGTGTGGTTTCAATGCTGTAGCAAACCGGAATGAGTTGCCCCTGTGTAGCTCGTTTAAAACCAGAGAGCGAAACAAGGGCGCCCAGCTCACGAGGATTAGCCTAGTGTTGGAAATTACACGCGTACTTTGCGTGTAGTTTCCAATACGTAGCTAACCCGAATGAGTTGCCCTTGTGTAGTTCGTTTCAGAGCCGCCGCATATATAAGGTTTTGGTTTTGGTTTTGGTTTTGCCTTAAACAAAAAAAGTCCACCCACCCCTAGTCCGGAGCAACAAACCCGATCAGCTCAGCCGCGACATTCTTCTTAGTGGAGGAATCCACTTAGAAGAAGACCAGTATTTGAGATAATTGTGTACTTCAATTAGCTCAAATCTGTGTCCGCAGCGTTCCAGCCCAATCGACCTTTGGTTGTGGAGGACGGCATAAAAAAAGACCCCAACAACTTACATCAAAGTAAGTCATCAGAGCCTAAAGCCATATTAACCTAATTCATTTTGAGCCTTCTCAATCTGCTTAATAACTTGTTCAAACCCAGTACCACCATAAGAATTTCTTCTCTTAACAGCCACTTCAGGTTTCAACACTTCATAAACATCTTCTTCAATCAAAGGTGAAATTTTCTTAAACTGATCCATCGGAATATCTTGCAGGTTCTTACCTGTTTGAATACCCTTCAAAACCAATTCACCAACAATTCCATGCGCCTGTCTAAAAGGAATTCCCTTTGTAGCCAAATAATCAGCCAACTCAGTCGCGTTAGAAAAATCATGGGTCGTTGCTTGATACATATTATCTTTTTTAACTTTAACAGTTGAGATCATCCCGTTGAAAACTCTCAAAGCAGGCAAAATTGTTTTGACAGTATCAAAGACGCCCTCTTTATCTTCTTGCAGATCCTTGTTATAAGCCAAAGGTAAAGATTTCATAGTCGACAACAATCCTAGTAAATGTCCAAAAACTCGACCACTTTTACCACGGATCAATTCAGCCATATCAGGATTCTTCTTTTGCGGCATGATTGAACTACCTGTAGTATATTTGTCGCTTAATTCCAGATAATTGAATTCATAACTGACCCACATACTTAATTCTTCGCAAAAACGTGACAAATGCATCATCAAAATTGAAGCATTGCTCAAAAACTCTAAGGCAAAGTCACGATCTGAAACTGCATCCAAAGAATTATTATAAACATCATTAAATCCTAACTCATCGGCTGTGAATTGGCGATCAATGGGAAACGTTGTTCCAGCCAACGCTGCCGCACCTAATGGTGAAATATCCGTATGTTTTTGATTAAATTCAAATCTTTCCACATCACGCTTCAACATAGAATAATAAGCCATCAAGTAATGTCCGTAGGAAATTGGTTGCGCATGTTGCAAATGCGTATAGCCTGGCATAATAGTTTCGACATTTTCAGAAGCAAGTTTAACCAAAGTTTTTTGAATTATTTTTATTTCTTCAATAATTTTAGGCAAACGATTCTTTACATAGAGATGAAAATCAGTCGCTACCTGATCATTTCTAGAACGTCCCGTATGTAATTTGCCCGCCACCGAACCAATTCGATCAGTCAAAATACTTTCAATATTCATATGAATATCTTCGTTTTCGACCGTGAACTCGATCTTACCTTGATGTAGATCTTGTTGAATTCCTTCTAAGCCAGCAATAATCTGCTTTACATCATCTGCTTTTAAAATGCCAGTTTTCTGTAGCATTTTAACGTGCGCTAGTGAACCTTCGATATCCTCGTCAGCCATTTGTTGATCAAAACTAATAGAAGCACCGAATTCATCTACCCAAGTATCAGCTTGTTCTGAAAATCTACCACCCCAGAGTTTTTCGGTACTCATTGGTTCACCCCAGTTTTGTGGTTAATATTCTTTTTTTCAGCTGCACTTTGTGCAACTTGAGCTGAAACTTGTGTAGGAAGACCCCAGAGTTTAATAAAACCTTGAGCTGCTTCTTGATCAAATGAATCAGCTGAAGTATAAGTTGCCAAATCTTTATCATAAAGTGAATTTGGTGACTTACGTCCTTGAACCCAAATAGTTCCTTTAAACAACTTCAACTTGATAGTTCCATTAACGGTCTTTTGACTTTCATGCAAGAAAGCCAATAGTGAATCCATCAGTGGTGAGAACCAAAGGCCATTATAAATAGTGTCACTTAATTCCTTTTCAATATAAGGCTTGAAATGAGCTAGATCACGTTCGAGTGTCAAGTCTTCCAATTCTTTGTGGGCTTTCAACAATACTGCTGCAGCAGGTGTCTCATAAACTTCACGCGACTTGATACCAACCAAACGATTTTCGATATGATCGATTCTACCAATCCCATTTTCACCGGCAACAACATTTAATTCCTGAATCATATCAGATAATTTCATCTTCTCGCCATCTAGCTTAACCGGAACGCCATGTTCAAATTCAATTTCGATACTTGTTGGTTCATCAGGTGTTTTTTCAATCGGATTAGTGATATCAAAAGCATCTTCTGGAGCCTCGTTCCAAGGATCTTCCAAAACGCCGCATTCATTAGCACGTCCCCAAATATTGGCATCGATTGAGTATGGTGAATCCAAATCAATTGGAATAGGAATATTATGTTCCTTAGCATATTCAATTTCTTCCTCACGTGACCAGTGCCAATCACGAACTGGGCCAAGCACTGTCATTTCTGGTGCTAAAGCATGAATTGCAACTTCAAAACGAACTTGATCATTACCTTTTCCGGTACAGCCATGGGCAATGGCAACTGCATCGTTTTCTTGGGCAATTTCTACTAATTTTTTACTAATAAGAGGTCGGGATAGAGCAGAGAGAAGAGGATAAATACCTTCATAGAGGGTATGTCCTTGTAAAGCTACTAATGCGTAATCGTCAGCGAATTCATCTAAAGCATCAATTGCAATTGCGTCAACCGCACCGGCATCAATTGCCTTGTTCTTGATAAATTCAAGATCTTTTCCTTCGCCAACATTGATACAACATGCAATCACATCGTATCCTTTATTCTTCAACCACGGAATGGCTACTGATGTATCCAATCCACCGGAATATGCTAAAACTACTTTCTTTGTCTCTGTCATAATACTATCTCCCTTTATTAGAAAAAAATTAATTTATGAAAAAGATAGTATCACCATACAAAATGTTTTTCAACAGTTAAATTAGAGTAAAATTAAATATTTTAATCTATTCTAAGAAAAATACTTATGTTTAAAGCTCAATTATCAGCTTTTCACCAGCATCTGTTTGATATTCTCGATCATGATAAATAAATTTAAATTTTCCATCAGTGAGGACTGAAAAATGAGTATGAGTTACATGAACATGGACCTTTGTCTTGTGCCAAACTATCGAATATCTTAAAGAATTCCACGTACTAGGAATATGCGGTTGAATTTTAAGTTTGCTTTGGACAATTCGTACACCGCCAAATCCCTCCACAACTACTTTCCAAATTCCTGCCAAACTTGCCATATGAATTCCTCTAATCGAGGACTGCATATTCACTCCCAGATCAGTCTGACAACTCTTTTCGAAGTAATCAAAAGCCTTATCATAAAGTCCTAAATCATTGGCCAAGATGGCATGAACTGGATAGGATAATGACGAATCATGAGTCGTCTTAGGTTCATAGTAATTCCAATTTTCCATGATTGTATCTCTAGTAAAATCATTTTCAAATAACAGCATTAATAGAACCACATCTGCTTGTTTAGTCACTTGAATCTTATCCAATTGTTTCAAGTCAAAATCCTTAAAAATCTCTGAAGTATTATCGGCTTTTTTATACTTTTCGACATTGATTTTCTTGTATGATAAATAATCATCATCTTGTGGGATCAATCCGTTTTCATCGGGTTCTGGTACATAGAGTTTTGAAGCTTTAATAATCAAATCTTTTAGGAGCCTTTTCAAGTTTAGTTTAATGTTAAGACGCTCATAGTCATGGGGATTATTTTGACGAAGATCAATAATGATCTCCGCACCTTTTTTCATGCACCAATGAGCCAAGTAATTAGTAAAAGCATTGTTTGATGAGTGTTCCTTATATTCATCTGGACCGATGACGTCCGTAATTTCATACCGATTCTTATCTGCATTCCATTCAACACGACTATCCCAAAATTTGGCACATTGTAAAATTATTTCATAACCCATTCGTTTGGCAAAATCTTCATCCCCGGTAGCAACTAAATATTGTGATACTCCAAAGGCTACGTCACTAGTAACGTGTTGCTCAGTATCACCAGAAAGAATTTTCATTGGTTCACCGGTTATAATATCCGCACTGCCCCACAAAGGTGCAGATTCAGCATCCGTTGGCATGGCAGCTTCCCATGGATATTGGGCGCCTTTATAGCCGCCCTCATGGGCTTTCCTTTTGGCACCAATCAATCCCAAATAACGATACACCAGTAAGTTATAGGCATAGTGTGGCATATTAAACATGAAGAACGGCAACATGAAGATCTCGGTATCCCAAAAAGCATGACCTTTGTATCCTTCACCCGTCATCCCCTTAGCACCAATATTCATTCCAAAATCATGTGGCATATTTGCGACCAATTGATACCGAGCATAATTAATGGCTATTTGTGGTTTATTATTGTGTGATGAAATTTCTACCATACTTTTTTGCCAAATTTTTTCATCCCATACCTTGCTAGATTCATCCAATAAAGTTTGATAAGGAAGTCTCCCAACACGCTTTAATTCTTTCAAAGAGTCCTCTGATACATTAACTTCCAAATCTTTATCTTTACTAGAAAAGACCGTAGCATATTTAACAAATCTCAATAATTTGCCCTTTTCAACATCAACTGAATAGTTAGCACAGACCCGTCGCCGATCAATTATTAGGTGAGGATTCAGCGTTAATTCTGAATCCTCTAAAAATAAACGGTGATATTCAGTCAAAGCAAACTTAATTTTTGATTCTTGAGTTTGTGTCTGCATTTGCACAAAACGAGCATTGAAAAGACGTTTACTCCCCTCCAAAAAATGTTGTGCTCCACTATTAGTTTGTTGTCCATCTATTCCTGATTTAATTTGTAGACGAATGTTATTATTTAATGGTGTAATTGACACTTTGGAAACAAATAAATGCAAGTTATGCATCGAAACAAACCTTTGAAATTTAAAATGTAATTTACACTCGCCGACTTGCCAATCAAATGAACGAATTATTTCACCATTTTTCAAATTTAAACCACGTTGATAATTAGTGACTTTTCCATGATTTAAACTCAATACCCGATCATTAACTATTATTTCGATATTAACAATGTCCGGCAAATTGGGCAGTTCCGTCGCTTCGCCTTGTAACTTATCGAAACTTCCTAGAACAAACATATCTCGTTTTTCATTCAAATAATTTTCTTCTAAGGTTCCACGAATACCAAAATAACCATTTCCCTGAAACATCAAAGATTCATATTTACTAAGATTTTTCGTATCAGGGATATTACTGCCGATCCACCAATCATTGTCTGGTTTAGTAGCAACTCCAAATAACATCATGAATCATCTCTTTTAATTGTTATTTGTTTAAACATATTATAAATCTCACGCTAAATATACTATAAAATATATAATAATCAACAAAAAAGATTCGGAACGTAAAAATCCCCATGTAGGCAACCATCTTGATGGTCACTGCATGAGGATTTCTTCAATTACTTCATTAATTTATTCAAAACAACTCGATAAGTATTAGGCATAGTCCGGGCAATCATAACCATACTGTGATCAACCACGGAATTATAATATCTTCTCTTCGGATGGGCATCTGTTGCGGCATGATAAAATACCTGGGCTAAATCTTCAGATGTTGCTCCAGTACCTAACTTAGAAAAGAGCTTCTCTACTTTATCAACTAATTCATCATAGGGCGAATTATCCAACAAATTCTTTCTAGCATTTTCAAAAGCAATTTTACTCCATTCAGACTTAGTTAAACCAGGCTGAATAATGATTGAACGGATTCCAAATCTCTTCACCTCAGAATCCAGTACATCACTCCACATATTCAAACTAGCCTTAGTAGCATGATACCAACCACCTAAAGGACTATAAACATTAGCTCCAATAGATGAAACATTGATGATACGACCAGAATTTTGACGACGCATAACCGGTAAAACTAATTGCGTTAGCTGTCCAACTGCAAACAAGTTGACGTCAAATTGTTTTTTAGCATTTTCAATGGGAACTTCTTCCAAAGGTCCATACTCGCCATAACCTGCATTATTGATCAAAACATCAATTCTTCCCTGCTCGCTGACAGTTCGATCAACTAATTGTCGAACTGAAAATTTATCGGTCACATCCAATTTCTGTGTATGAATTCCCTTTTCTCTTAAATCTGTCAATCTTTCTACACGTCTAGCACCGCCATAAACTTCAAAACCTTGCTGTTTAAAATATAAGGCTGCCGCACGTCCCATACCAGATGAAATACCAGTAATAATCGCAACTCGTGTCATAAAAATTCCTCCAAGCTTATCAATAAATTTATTTTAACTTATTAATCGAATTACGCATTAAAAAATCAACTTACTCTTGAATTTCTACAGGAATCTCTATATCGACACTATTATTAGCAGAAACTTGATATTCTTGACCATGATTAATAAAGGAAATATCATCACCTATTACCGATACCAATGTTTCCTCATGATTAGTTTTAACTTGGACTAAATTACCTTGCCAATTTATTTGATATTCCAAACTATGCCACTGTTCTGGCAAATGGGGCTCAATTCTCAATTTGCCATTATCAATTCTGACACCACCGAATCCTTCGACCGTCATATTCCAAACGCCACCGCAAGCAGCCATATGCAATCCTTGAACAGCCTTACCAATATGGACACCCAAATCTGTTTCACAGGCTTTCTCATAAAAATCATAAGCTTTCTTGTCATATCCTAAGTCACTGGCTAAAACTGCATGCGTCGACAAAGACAATGAAGAATCGTGTGTTGTTTTTGGTTCATAATAATTCCAATTGCTACGTTTGATCTCATCACTAAATGAGTTCTCAAATAAATAGATTAATAATAAAACGTCAGCCTGTTTAGTTACTTGCATTTCATTAATTTGAGTTAAATTGTAATCTTTAAAAATATCACTGACTTGATTATTATTCTGATATCTCGTAACATCAATTTTCTTCTTTAACAAATAACCATCGTCTTCAGGAATAACTCCTTGCTCGTTAGGCTCAGGAATATAAATCTTATTGATTCTTTCAATCCAATCCGAATAGACTTCAACCAAATTCATTTTTTGATTCAAATTTTCATAGATATCAGGTCGGTCTTCTTTTAAAAGGTTAAAAATTTTAATTGCCTTTTCGATACACCACTTAGCCGCATAATTAGTAAATGCATTATTATCAGCGTGTTCCTTGTACTCATCTGGTCCAATAACATCATTAATCTCATAACGATCTTGTTTTTGATTGTACTCTAATCGACTATTCCAGAATTTAGCAGCATCAAGAATTATTTCATAACCCATTTCTTCGGCAAATTTACGATCATTAGTAGCATTGAGATATTCCATAATTGCTATAACAATATCGCTAGTTACATGTTGTTCAATAAACCCCGACCATATCTTCATTGGCTCTCCCGTAATAATATCAGCACTTCCCCACAGAGGTGCGGTTTCTCCATCACTAGGCCATGCTGCCTCCCAAGGGAATTGGGCACCTTGATATGAGTTATCTCGAGCTTTTTTATGAGCTCCAGCTAACCCTAAATATCTGTATTTTAGAAGATTACGAGCAATCTTTGGCATTGTAAAAGTATAATATGGTAACATAAAAACTTCCGTATCCCAAAAAGTATGTCCTTTATAGCCCTCGCCAGTTATACCTTTAGCACCGATATTCATTCTTGAATCACGAGGCGTATTAGCTGCTAACTGATATCTCACAAAGTTGATAACTACTTGTGGTCTTATATCGTCAGCATCGATCTTGATGTAATTTTTCCGCCAAATATTTTTTTCCCAAGCTTTGGCAGACTTTTGTAAAAGTTCATTATAGTTTGATAGAATATTACGCTTTAACTTCTGTACAGATACCTTCGTCAAATCCATGTCCTCGTAACCACGATCAATACTTGAATAAAGATTAGAATATTTTACTAAGGTAAACTTTTGATTACCGTTCAAATTAAGATCGTAATTGCCAAAAATCTGACGACGTCCCATTTTAACGTACGGCTTATTATTCAATAGAACTTCATCTACATAAGCTTTATGAAGAGTATTAAAAACAAATTTAATATGTGATTGCTGGCTTTCCTCTGTTAATTGAAGAAACTTACCTTCGTAAAGACGTTTGTCGCCTTCCATCAAGTGCTGGGTTTCACTGTTTGACTGTTGTCCATCAATTCCTGAACGTACTTGAATATTTAAATTATCTTGATCAGAGGTTATTTCTACCTTAGAAACTAATAGATGTTTATCTTCCATTGAAATAAATCTTCTGAATTTGAAGGTCACCCGCTTACTGTTGATTATCCAATCAAACTCACGTACTAACTCTCCATTTCGTAAATTTAAATATTTATGATAATTTTCAACCTGACCATTTTGTAAATTCAACTCTTCACCGTCTATTTTAAATTCCATATTCAATAGATCCGGCAAATTAGGCAATTCAGTTACTTCACTTGGAAATTTATCAAAAGTCCCGGCGACAAACATATTACGTCTTTCATGCAACTGCTTTTCTTCAGATACTGCTCGAATACCAAAATATCCGTTACCTTGAAACATTAAAGTTTCTATTTTATTGATCATCATTGGATCAAAATTATCGGTTCCGATATACCAACTGTTTTTCTCATCTGTATCTACGCAAAATTTCATTTCTCATCATCCAATCAAATTAATTTCGCCTCAATACTAGTAATGTCAAAAGATGTTTAAACTCCCTCACAAATATTGTAAACGTTTTTACAAAAATGTGAAAGAAATCACTTTTAACCAAGAGAAAAAAGACCATCTCACAGTTGAGTTGATCTTTTTATGAATATATAAATGATTATTAAATTTATTTTTTATATGAAAAAATAAGCCTTCTGGCTTTATTTTATTTTTTCATTTAATTTCTATTACCGTTTTCTTGAAGATTCTTTAAAATTAATTCACTTAATTCCTTCAAATCAATTCCATACAAATCCGATAGTACAAACAGCAATTCACCATCGATAATCTTATTTTTGTCGGTTTCAATAGCACTCAAAACTGAGGTTGATGTTGAAAAGTTGTAATTCTCACGAACAGTATCAACAACTTGCTGCAAAGTTAGTTCTTTAAAGAATCTCTTAGTACGTAAATATCTTCCAATTGTCATCATACGCCAAATACAACCTATACCTTTCATATATGATATTTTAACCTAAAATATGAATTTTTCCAAAAAAATATTGAAAAATTTGTGATTCTAGCTTAACATGAACTTGTTCCTAAATTAAGGAATATAACTTGAATAGGGGATTCTACTTATTATGCACAACAACCAATATCTTAAAGCTTACTTTACCCTGAAAAACGTCAAGCAGAGTGACATCGCCAAACTGCTTAACAAATCCATTTCTACGATTCGTCGCAAAAATGACAATCTGGGATTTACTCAGAAAGAAATTTTGCAAATCCATAATAAATATAATATTCCTATTGAAGTATTCTTCTACGACAATACTGAGGAAAAAGATAGCAATAAATTCTTATAGAAACCTTAAAAAGGAATATTGTTAAGTAATATATTTTATATAAATGAAAACTTATTCTATCATCAATCCGATAAAAATTACATATTTACATACATGAAATATTGTCAATCTTAAAGTCCTACAAAGCTGGGTAATTTATTAAAAAATTCAATTTGAGTGAAAATAAAAAGTATTCTATTAGAGAACAAATATGTCTCTGATAGAATACTTTTTTACCATTATTGACTAATATCTTGTTGTAATTGATTCAATTCACCATCATTAGATAGTTTTTGGTACTGTTGATAGGCTTGATACCAGTTACCATCACTAATAGCCGATCTCAAACCAGAATAGTTGTCATTTGAAAAAATTTCTTGTGCTGCTTTTTGAGATTGTTCCTTCGACAATGAAGAAGAATCTGCGATCAGATTAGCAGCTTTTTGTTGATTATCGGCAGCTGACATAATTTGAGACATCTTTTTATCACTCAAAGCTGATGCTGCACGGTCAATTTTTTTATCTCTAGTTGGATCACCATTCTTTTTAGATTTTACTTTCTTTACTAATTCAGACTTCACGACCTTGTCACTAGCTGTATCATTCCCCGTTACATTACGAATTGTATTATTCAATGGAAAGAAGAATACTACACACAATACTAAAATCACCACTATAGAAAGAAGTGTAATAATCAAAGGTTTTTTATTTTTTTTACTGTGACGCATTTTACCACCCTTTTTCTCATGGATATATTACCACTATCACGTTCGGATAGTATGCCATTAACTAAGCATTCATTCAATCATTTTCAGTAACTAAATATTCATAGATCATTATGAAAATAGAATTTTATAAAAATAGAAATAAGAAATTACATTTCAATTAATCTTTTTAAAATCTTTTAATTTTTATATCTTGAATATTAATTTAAAATTAATTATAATCTAAGATAATCAATGGAAATATTGATTGAAACAAGTTTTAATAGTAAGAGTAAAATTAAATCATCCATTGCCTATTTCCTTACGAGATGGCCAATGAAAGTCCATTATCTAAATCAATTAGTTATCCCTCACATTACACACACATAAAATGACTAATTAATTTGATAAAACCTCAAAAAAATCGGAGCTTTTGGATAATTCCCAATCCAAGTGCTTCGATTTTTATTTATTATTCAAAAATTCTTTTAATTGAATATCATTTCCGTTATATTTTAAACCATCAGTTACTTCACTACCATGAGCTAATTCTTTCACTGAAGTCATTGATTCAGAAATTGGTGAACTAACACTAGTTGTAAAGGGAATAATTTTTTTACCTATAAAGTTATATTTTTCAAATAACGTGTGAAAAATCATTGGAACTTGTCCACTCCAAGTCGGATATCCAAGATAAATCGTATCGTACTTATCTAAATTAGCAATTTTTGTTTTAATTGCTGGATGGATCTGATTTTCAAATTCCTTTTGAGCAATTGGAACATAATTACTATATCCCACTGGATAGGGAACTTGTGGCTCTAGCCTTACTATATCGGACTTGATAAATTGATGAATCTTTTCTGCAGCACTTTTAGTATTATTTGAAAGTGAAAAATAAATAATTAAATTTGCCATTTATATACACCTTATTTTCTTATTTAAATTCATCTTAAACCCTAAAGTTAGCTTTAGTACAAGTACTATTTTCTGTAATTAACAGATAATTTTGCAAGGTATGATATGCTTGTTATATAAATAACTTAGGAGATGTTTTTTAGAATGGATATTGAACAAGACCCTGCGTATCAGCAGATGGTAAATGGAGAACTATATTTAGAGTCAAAACCTTTAGCTGATTTACGTAATGATGTACGTAATAAATTAATGAAATACAATTTGATCACTGACAATGATGAACGTAATTCTAAGATCAAGAGTTTAATGAAGTCAGTTGGTAACCGCTTCTTCGTTGAACCAACAATTTACTTCAGCTATGGAACAAATATTACGATTGGTGATCATTTCTATGCTAATCACGATGTTATGCTTTGTGATGAAGGTAAAATCACAATCGGTAATGATGTTAAATTTGGCCCTAAAGTTGGTCTCTATACTCCTCAACATCCCTTAGATCCAGCCGTTCGTCGAACTGAAGCTGAGAGAACTTCACCTATTACAATTGGAAACGATGTCTGGGTCGGCGGTAGCGCTAGTATCCTACCTGGTGTTACTTTAGGAAATAACGTTATCGTTGGTGCCGGATCTGTTGTCACTCATTCATTTCCTGACAACGTCATTGTTGTTGGTAGTCCAGCTCGAATTCTACGTGAAAATAAACCTGTAAAAAAAGATTAAAAATAAACTTTATGAAAAAGACCCTAATGACTTTTTATAGCCATTAGGGTCTTTTTCATGCAAAATAAATTTTAGAATAATTGCTATCTATCTAGCTTTACGGCCAATTCCTAAATCATCATGTGAACCCATTTTATCATTGTGGGCTAGACGAACGATAAGATCAGCTACACTACCACGGGCAACTTGATCGTCAACTGGCAACTCACCATCATGAGTTACTTCGTAATTATCAGTATCTTTTCCATCGTCTAACCAACTAGGACGAACAATTGTATAGTTCAAATCAGAATCTTTGATCAAATCAACAACCTGTTTATATGGTGCCAAAAGTTTCTCATCCGTCAAATTACCTGATGCACCATTAGTTACTGGAATTTCATTGTAGATGCCCATTGATGTAAGGAATAACAAACGCTTAACTCCCTCTTTATCCATTGCATCAACAATCTTTTGGATCAAAAGTGATTCGTTGCTATCTAGTGATACTAAAACCACATCAATACCCTTCATCGCATCATCCAAAATCTTCTCGTCAATAATGTCTCCTTGAAATACACGTTCACGTTTTTCATCAATTGTTAATAATCCCGTATAACGCGCCATCAAAGTAATATTATCATCAGTTTTGTCCAAAAAATATTTAGTAGCAAGTTCTCCCATTGAACTTGTTGCTCCAATAATCAAAACATTTGCCATTGTTACTCTACCTCCGATTGTTTTACTTCGCTTTTACACGTCTATCCTACCCCTTTATCAAAATTCTTGCTGGAACTCTTCGTTTACAAAGCGTAAAAAAATAAGCCACCAATATATTTAAATATCGGTAACTTATCTTTTTAGCTTAGTACAAAATTGCATTCATACTAGGATAACGATTGTCATCTTGGGTATAAAGAACTCGACAATTGATTTTATTCATTAAGGATTTAATCAGTAATTTATTATGCTCTACTGAATATGAACTTCCATCGTTAAACGAAACTAATGATTTAACATCCCGATTGTTTAAAGCAAAATCAATAATATTTAAGTCGTTTACAACTCGATTTTTTTGACTGGCTACTTGTACATCATGTTTAACTTTTTCAATTCCAGCAGCTCTTTCGAAGGCGAAAAACTCATTCACTCTTTCGGATAATTCCGCATGAGTTAAATTAGCAATTGAACCGCGTATGATTCCTCCGATATAACTACTATTTTCATATGAATTTAAGTAAACATCTAACGTTTCTGGTAAGCCTGTTAATACAAAGGTATATCCTAATTCATGATGCAATTCACTAAGTTTCTTGTCTAAATATTGGTAATAAATGGTTTGATCCTTTTGTTGTTCTTCAGCTTTCGATCGGTGTCCATGATAAGTTGCATTCAGTCCACCATACGAACCGGAGTTTAGATTGGAGTTGGCATCAAAGTCTGAATAGTAATCTGAAAACTTAGTGTACATCCCCGCTAATTCAACTTCTTTTAGGCTATCAATATCAAAGATATTAATTCGATCACGACTTATATTGAGTAGATAATCCGGACGTTGCATATTTTCCTCAGGTAGTAAGAGATCTTGAACCAAGAAAGTACTACCAACGTGTTCCTTAGCCAAAACTGTATGTTCCATTTCACAAATTTCCATGGATTCATTATTGGCAAAAATCAATAAAGCTTTTTTGGCATTGTTCCATAATTTTCTATCAAGGGTTAGTGCATCTAATTTTTCAACAGCGTGATTCCAGTCCCGACGTGGATAGTTGTATTCTAAATCTTTTTTGACGTCCTTTAGAAGATTTTTGTAGGTGAGCAAATTACTCTCAGCCTGAGGAGTTTCCGGATGAATCGGTAAGATAATGCTGATTTTTGGTTCTAAATCGGAAGTTAAAAGTTTCATTAAGTTATCGTTTTTCAATTTCATAGTCCATCTCCTTATCTAAAATCTTATCGTTATCATTAGTATGCTTTTATATTAGCATGGTCAATATAAATTGTCTAATTTTATATATTTCAAATTCAGATCCATGTACAGTTCGTTCTTAGTATTAATACTCATTATTTGTTCCTCAACGAATTTTATTCTCTTGTACCACTAATTGTTAGCCAATTCTTAAAAACCCCTGCAATGGACTTTAAAGGACCTTCTGCTATTGCTAGATTAATTAATATTTTTAAATAAAAAAGTCAGTAATCCATATTGAATTACTAACTTTTTATTCATATAAATTTATTCCACTTACTCTAGCCTTGTGTAGGGTTATGGAAATGAGATGGTGCTGTATCTGGCATTGCATTTAAGGTCTTCATATCTTCATCACTAATAGTAAAGTCCAACTTAGTATTAGCGATGATGTGTTCCTTATGAACCGCCTTTGGTAATGGCAATACACCATTTTGAATAACAAACTCAATTGCCAATTGTGGTACGCTGACATTATATTTTTCAGCAATCTTTAAAACATCTTTGTTGTTGATCAATCCACCCGTAGCAAGTGGTGAATAGGCTTCAACTAAAATATCATTCTCTTTAGCAAATTCAGTGATCTTAGGTTCTGTAAAACCAATGTAGTATTGAATTTGATCAACCATAGGTTTAACAGTTGCCGTCTTTAAAACATTTTCCAAATCATGAACGTTAAAGTTAGATACGCCGATTGCCTTAACACGTCCGGATTGATAAATCTTTTCCATAGCGCGCCAAACTTCAACGTTACCTTCATCATAATTAGCGCCAATCTCATCCCATGGCCATGGAGCGTGAACTAGATAAAGATCTAAATAATCTAAATCCAAATTTTTCATAGTTGTTTCAAAATCTTGTAAAGCACCATCATAAGTCTTAGTTGAGGCAGGCAACTTCGATGTTACAAAAAGATTCTCACGTTTAACACCTGAATCTTTAATACCTTGACCAACTTCTTTTTCATTCTCATAAACGAGTGCTGTGTCGATATGACGATAGCCCGTTTCAATAGCATCTCTGACCGCTTGTCGAGCCTGACTAGCAGGAATCTGCCAAGTACCAAAAGCTACCTTAGGAATTTTAACACCATTATATATGTCAAAAGTATCAGTTAATTTTGTCATAAAAACGCTCCTTCCATTTATAAGAAGATTATAAAGCTTAGAGTTAGCTCTAAGTCAAACATTTACTTTAGTTGATCGTATGAAGTCACTTCTGTCATTTGGTTTGATCGTGAATTCAAAGTTTTCTGCATCCAAGTTACATCTAACCAACGATTAAACTTGAAGCCAATTTTTTTGAAAGTTCCGACTTTTTGATAACCGAATTTCTCGTGAAATCTAACGCTGTTGGAATTTTCTTCAGTAATACATGCCATTAGATTGACTACACCTTGTCGTTTTAATATATCCTCTAGTGTTTGATAAAGTCTTGTCCCCAAACCATGTCCCTTGTAATCTCTGTCAACATATATACTGGCTTCAACCGTCCATGCATATGCAGCCCTAGGACCATACAAGTGAGCATAGGCATAACCTAATATTTTTCCATTATCATCTGTAGCAACTAGATAAGGAAATTTTTCAGATATATCACGAATGCGCTGTTTAAAATTTTCAACAGATGGAATAACAGTTTCAAAAGTTATTGTCGTATCAGTGATATATGGAGCATAAATATCTAATAATTCTTGTGCATCATCTTCTGTAGCATATCTAATCTTTGTCATTCAATCTGCCTTCTCTTAATAGATTTAATAAGTGAATATTATAGACTAATCAAAAGTTGATGGCATGATTTTTCAAAACTCTTAGTTAATAAAAAAAGACCAATGCAAGATAATTACATCAGTCAACATATAGCCATTTAGTCTTAAATCTCTGAACTTTTCTTCTGTTTAAAGATATTGGTTCTGATCCAAGGAATAACCCAATAGTCCAATCCAATCTTACCTGCATTGAATCCAGCAATAATAATGAAATATTCTAGGAAAATATATTCAGGGTTAACTGAAATAGCTCCGGCCAACATATATGAAAAGTTCATCATTAATCCAAAGAATACAGCTGCTGTTGTTAAACAACCGAAGATTAAACCTAGTCCAACAAGAAATTCACCCCACGACACCATCAAACTCATTCCTTTATAGTGAGGCAATATAGCGCTCAACATGTCATTGAACCAAGGATAAAGTACTTTACCTGTAGGACCTTTAACTGGATTTTTAATAGCGTTACTAAGTAAGCCCTTTACAGCACCAGATGCACCGCCAGTAATCTTTTCCCATCCGGCCATCGTCCATAAGACACCTAAATAAATTCTAATAATAGCTAAAATAATTGAAGCAACTTTATTGGTACGTAAAAATTTTACCATAGTAATATTTCCCCCTTTCTCTATAGCTCTTTACTCCTTCATTATACTTCCAATTTCACCAAACGATGTTGTTTTAGACTATATTTGTAGACCCATTTTTTAAATGCACAAAAAAAGGAATCAACCATTTGGTTGATCCCTTATCATTAGCGTGGCAGCTCCCTATCCTCGCGGGTAGTTTCCCACCAACTACTTT
>NZ_BIFW01000009.1 GCF_003967595.1 Companilactobacillus musae
AAACGATTGTGAACTTCAATCGGTTCAAATTCGTGCCCACTACGTTCCAGCCCAATCGGCTTTGTTGTGGAAGACGGCAAATTTATACTGTAACTAATTAATAGGGATATCTTTCAATAGTTTCACAGCTCTGGTATACTTTTTTTGGATAAGATTTAGATTATAGAAAGCTGGTAAGTTATGCAGATTCCTAGAGAAGGGGATTACGTAGCAATCCAGAGTTATAAGCATGATGGTCATTTACATCGTACTTGGCGTGAAACAATGGTGTTAAAGACAAGTGAAAACGAAATTATAGGTTGTAATGAGAATACTCTTGTCACAGAAGCTGATGGACGTCGCTGGGTAACAAGAGAACCTGCATTGGTCTATTTTCATAAGAAATATTGGTTCAATATTATCGCTATGATTAGAGATAATGGTGTATCTTATTACTGTAATTTGGCGACACCATTTGCTTTAGACAAAGAGGCCATCAAATATATTGATTACGATTTAGATGTTAAAGTTTTTCCAGATGGAGAAAAAAGATTACTGGATGTGGATGAGTACGCCGCACACAGTAAAATGTGGAATTATCCACCTGAAATAGACACGATTTTACATGATAATGTCGACGTTTTAATTGATTGGATCGACAAGGGCAAAGGACCGTTTTCACAAGCCTATGTTGATCTATGGATGCAAAGGTATAATGAACTGTCACACCATTAGGATTGCTATATCCTGATTAGGCTACCGTTTAGGTAGTCTTTTTTTGTATCAAAGAGAAAGAAATGGAACTACGAGATTGATGAACATTGTGAGTTTAAATAACCTAAGTAATATGGATAATGCTAGGAAACTTTTACATCAAGTTAACTAAAATTTTACATACCATTGTTAAACTGAGCTTAAAGAGAATACGAAGAGGAGATCCAATGCTTATACCGTGGAGCCAGTTTATACCATACTTGTGTATAGTAATGATTCTGTATCTTAATTTTAGAAAACATGGCAGGTTAATGGAGTATAGCGAATGGTTGTCCTATTTGATAATTATTTTAGGTATCTTTTCTGAAATTATCATCAATAATGAATGGCACAATTACGAAATACTTGGTCCTTATTTCAATTTCTTATTGATAGCATATATTGGTTTGAATAAAACTGCCAAAAGTTTTCAAAAAGAAGTCCGAAAATGGCTAGGAGTGTGGAGGTTCGTACTGTTTTTTGTATTAATAGCAATTATATTTTCAATTAATTTAAAGTATGCACCGGTTGTATATATGGTAATTGTTTTATCTTACATTTTGATTTTAGTTGTTTATCGAATAATTGTTTTATTGAATGAATAAAAAAGCAGCTAACGTAATTGTTAGCTGCTTTTTGAGGTTTTATTTCAAAGTTTTACTATCATCAAAAGTAATACCGGATAAGAAATCTTTAATTCTTGTTGTCGGATGATTGAAGAAATCATCAGGAGTGCCATCAAAGAGAATGTCACCATTTTCTACGAAGACGATCTTGTCGGCAACTGAACGGGCAAATTCCATATTATGTGTCACGATAATCATTGATTGTCCCATTTTACTCAATTCTTCCAAAATCAAGAGAACTTGGGTTTCTAACTCTGGATCTAGAGCACTAGTTGGTTCATCTAGCAAAACATATTCTGGATCCATAGCTAAAGCACGGCAGATAGAGATACGCTGTTGTTGACCACCAGACAATTGGCTAGGATAACGATCAGCATATTCAGCTAGTCCAACTTGTCCCAATAGTTGACGAGCACGTTCTTCAGTTTCTTGTTTAGATTTTTTTAGAACTGTCATTGGAGCAGTCGTAATGTTTTGTAGCACGGTTAAATTAGGAAAGAGATTCCAATTTTGAAAAACCATGCTAGTTTTCTTTCTAATATCAAAACTAAGTTTTTTGGAGACTGGTTCAGCATAATTTAATTTGATATCACCAAAATCTAGAGTTCCACTTTCAGGACGAACTAAGAGATCAAGTGAACGAAGCAAAGTAGATTTACCAGAACCAGAAGGTCCTAAGATAACAGTTGTTTTACCATCTGGAAAATCAACGCTGAGGTCTTTTAAAACCTCTTTACCACCATATTTTTTAATAACATTCTTTAAAGTTATCATTAAGCTTCACTTCCTTTAACATATTTTGAAGTTCTGCGTTCGAGATAATGTTGCAAGAAAGTAAGCAACGTGCAGACGACAGCATATAGGAAAGCGGCCAATGTGTACATCAATAGTGGTTGATAGTTTTTGGCAGTAATCTGTTGACTGACTTGGAACATTTCCAAGATAGTGATTGAACTAGCCAAAGATGTATCCTTAACCAAACTGATAAAGGAATTAGATAATGGTGGCAAAGCAATTCTGATAGCTTGTGGTAAAACGATCTTCATCAAAGTTTGCTTTGTTGTGAAGTTCAATGTAAAAGCAGCGTCCCATTGATCTTGAGGAACTGATAACAATGCTGAACGGATTGTTTCAGAAGCATAAGCTCCGGTATTCATTGAAAAACCAATTACGGCGGCAATAAATGGTGATAGTTGTACGCCGGCACTTGGTAGACCAAAGAAAATAATAAATAATTGAACTAGCAATGGTGTAGAACGAAAGACCCAAACATAGAAGTTAGCAACTGCCCGTAGTGCCAACCAAGGATATTTGATAAGTTTGTTTTCACTAGGTTGAATAAATTTAATTAATGCTGTTAAAACAGCTAGAATCAATCCAAAGATAAATGAAATGATTGCTAATGGAATTGTATATTGCAACATTGCAGATATCATTTCCGGTAATGACGTAATGATTATATGCCACATGAAATAAAAGCCCTCCTCAGTGAGTTTTAAAAATTATTTTTTGGTAATGTCTTCGCCAAAGTACTTGTTAGAAAGCTTTGTCATTGTGCCATCTTTGTACAATTCGTTGGTAGCTTTTGTAACATCTTTGCTTAACTTAGTTGACTTCTTATTGAAGATTGGAGCAATTTTTGATGCTGGAAGTTTACTTTCAGGAATAGTGATGTATTTAAGATCAGTATTCTTATGATCTTTCTTCCATGTTAGGAAAGCTTCTTTAGAATTAAAGGCACCTTTGACACGACCTTGATCGATCATTGACATTGAAGTTTGGAAATCACTTGAAGGAACGACATCAGCCTTGAACTTCTTAGCATCATTGAAATTATCAGTACCAGTACCGGCAGCAATCTTTTGACCCTTAATGTCGTCAACGGAGTTAATACCAGAACCATCCTTAGTAATAACTACGGATCTTGAATAGATGTAAGGTGTTGAGAATAGGTATTGTTTCTTACGTGAAGCATTCTCAGCTACGTTATTGATAACAACGTCAAATGTATTTGAATTTAGACCAGCAATTAATGAATCCCATTTTGTAGGAACAAATTTAGCTTTAAGACCAAGCTTTTTGGCAATAGCCTTACCATAATCAACTTCAAACCCTTTAAGCTTTCCGTCCTCACGATATGAATATGGAGCGTATGTTCCTTCCAAACCAATTGTTAATGTACCCTTTGTTTTGGTATCACTAGCATTCTTATTACTTGAGCAGCCAGTTAGTACCAAAATCAAGGCCACAAGTGTAGTTAAAATTAAAGCAATTCGTTTTTTCATTTTTTAAATCCCCCTATTAAAAATCATCATTTTCTATTTTCGCATAAATTAAAGCCGGTTAGAAAGAATATGACTTTAAAAATTAAATAAATCAGTAGAAAGGTATCTTTCACCGTTATCAGGTGCCACAGTTACGACTGTTTTGCCTTTGCCTAATTTCTTGGCGATTTCAATTGCACCAAAGATATTAGCTCCAGCTGAGATGCCTGGAAGGAAACCTTCTTTTTGGCTTACTTCTTGAGCGGTTTGAATAGCTTGATTGCTAGTTACTTCTATTATATCTGAGTAAGCATTTTTATCGAGCGTATCAGGAATGAAGCCAGCACTGATACCTTGAATTTTATGTGCTCCGGCTTTTCCTTCTTTAAGTAGAGGAGACTCAGCAGCTTCAAGAGCATAAACTTTAACGTTGGGATACTTCTTAGTCAAGGCGTGACTAACACCTGAGAGAGTACCACCAGTACCAACGCCAGCAACAAAACCATCAATTGGTGTGTCTTTGAAAGCATCAACAAGTTCTTTGCCGGTTGTAGCTTCATGAATGGCAGGATTAGCAGGATTTTGAAATTGCATAGGCATAAAGTAGCCATTTTTTTCAGATAAGTCAGTAGCCTTTTTTATAGCTCCACCCATACCATCTTTACCAGGCGTCAAAATTAATTCAGTACCATAGCCTTGCATTAATTTGCGACGTTCAATACTCATTGTTTCTGGCATAGTGATAATTAGATGATAACCTTTAGCGGCTGCAACAAGCGATAGTCCAATACCAGTATTACCAGAAGTGGGTTCAACTAAAGTGTCACCTGGTTTGATTTTACCGGCCTTTTCAGCAGCCTCAATCATTGAAAGAGCAATACGATCTTTAATTGAACTACCAGGATTGAAGAATTCCAATTTAACGTAAACGTCGGCGGCGTCATCAGGCACGATTTTATTTAATTTAACGATAGGAGTATCTCCGATAAGTTCAGTAATATTTTGAGCAATTTTTGTCATAATAATTTTCTCCTTAGCAAGTAGTTAATTTGTGTGAACTGACTGTTTGTAGCCAGTTTTGATAAAAGTTTCGTTGTGTTTGTCTCCAAGAAAACATTGGTTTGTGATCAAGGGAAGAATAGTAATTTAAGGCGGGTAAGGGATGTTTAATTTTAGGACTATTAAGTTCACGATGATATTCCTTATCTAATCCATCTTTTTGATATTCCAAATGTGAAAAGATAAAAGTTTGATTTTTTTTGTTTGATTCAATTAATGTCAATAAACCATTTTCACTAATTGCTTCAACCTTTAATTCAGGATTATTAATGATTTGTTCATGATTCATTTCAGCATAGCGAGCATGCGGTGCTGGAAAATTATCACTGATATTTTCCAAAAGTAGTGAATTTTTTAAAATTTGATTCTGAAAAATCCCAAATGCTTTGTGAGGCAAGATTTTTTTGTCAATGTTGTATAAACGATTAAGGGCAGCCATTGCGCCCCAACAGACATAGAGTTGAGGGATATTTATTTGATCTAGTAGATCAAGCAACTCGTTGATTTCATCAAAGTAGCTAACTTGAGGAAAATCTAATTTTTCAACGGGACTACCAGTAATAATAAAACCATCTAGGTCTTTAATTTCATTCAAATCTAATGGTTGCATGTTTTCGGTAATATGTTCGTCAAGATTTCGGTCAACATAACGAGTGGCTGAATAATAAAACTTCAATTCAACCTCGTCACCTAAAGCTATTTTAAAATTAGCCATAGTTTCGAGTTTGTTTTGCATAAGATTCAAGATTCCAATTTTGATATGTTCCACAAGTAACTCCTTTCTAAGTAGCTAAGAACACAAAAAAGCGGAGCTGACTAATGTCAACTCCGCTTGATAGTTTTTAGTTTGCACTACTTGATTATCAATTGAGTGGTATTAGACATGTTGAAAAAGTATAGTAATGTTCATTCATTACTACACAACAACATGATTCAACTTGTTTTTGATTAAAATTCAACATGTCCAACTCCTCCTGCAATTAAGATGTCTCAAATTTACAATTAAAAATTTAATAAGTCAAGCACTATTTCTTTTTTTCAGTATAAATCGATAATGACTCAAATTCTAGATATGAGGCCAAAGTTAGTGATATGACAAGGGCCAGTACTAACCAGCCAAGGGTTCTACCTAAAATAATTGTTAGTGGCAATAATTTGGCAACCAGATAGATGCTAGCTATTGAAAGACAGAAATCGACAGCCAAATTGGCGCTGATAACAGTTTTACTTCTTTCTAGAATAAAAAAGTTAAGCAATTCTTTAAGAACTTTTCTAGTTGAACTGCGATACATAATTAACACAGGTCGTTGCGCAATTACTTTGACCGCAAACATTCCAAAGGCACCTACGATTCCACCCAGAATTATCCTCCAGGTCAGAGCGTGTAAGACCAATGAATTATAAGACACACCAATAATTGCCAAACAAAGGATGTAAGGGATTATGAAGAAGAATAAGTAGATGATCGCAATTTTTTTATTAGACATTTTTGAAAACTCCCTATATACTGATAGTCTTATTTTATCATTAAAAAGGTTTATTGTTGAATACATTAACACCTGTTATAATTGTTTTGTTTATATTCAAAGTTTACATATGAAAGAGAGTGCGAGTTAAATGAGTGGTGACTCTTCTGGAGCGTCGCTTTCCGGGCAGCTGATTTTAATAATTGTTTTGACAATTTTAAATGCTTTTTTTGCAGCAGGTGAGATGGCGATTGTTTCCGTAAATAAGGCGTCTGTTGAGGAAAAGGCCAAGAATGGCAATCATGGAGCTAAGAAAATTCTCCAATTTATCAATCAACCTAATAAGTTCTTATCTACGATTCAAGTAGCAATTACATTAGCAGGATTCTTGTCCTCAGCTAGTGCAGCAACGACCTTGAGTTCAAGGATGGAAGGGCTGATTGGAAGTTTTCCTGGTAGCCGGGAAGTTTCAATAGTAATCGTAACGATAGTTTTGTCGTTCATTACTTTAGTTTTAGGAGAATTGTATCCTAAAAGGATAGCGTTACAACGTCCGTATGAAACGGCTAGTTTTACACAACCGTTGATCAGTTTTTTTGGTTGGATCTTGAAGCCCTTTGTATGGTTGTTGGATGCGACAATTGGTTTATTGATGAAAATCACACCGATGGATTTTAATAAACAGGGCGAGCCAATCACTCGTAATGAAATGATTGCGACTCTTAAAAAGTCGAGAAACAACGGTACGATCAATTCAGATGAATACCAAATGTTACAAGGAATTATTCGCTTTGGCGACAAAACTGCCCGTGAGATAATGGTTCCTAGAACAGATACCTTTATGATTGATATCAATGATTCAGTTGATGAGAATATTGATTCTATTTTGGCTCAACCTTATTCAAGAATTCCAGTCTATGGTGGAGATAAGGATAATATTATTGGTATTATTCATATCAAAGACTTGTTAAAGAAATCTCGTGAAATTGGTTTTGATAATATTAGTTTGAAATCAATTATGAAAGAGCCATTATTTGTTCCTGAAGCAACTAATATTGATAGTTTATTGCTAAAAATGCGTAGCACTCAAACTCAAATTGCCATGGTTGTAGATGAGTATGGTGGAATCGTTGGTTTAGCCACAATCGAAGATATTTTGGAAGAGATTGTTGGTGAAATTGATGATGAGTACGATCCTGTAACTAAGAATTTTCAAAGGTTAGGTGCTAATAAGTTTTCAGTGGTTGGTTTAATGACGATTGAGGACTTTGATGAAATCTTTGAAGAAGACATTCATGTTGAGGATGTTGACACAATTGCTGGATACTTGATCATGAATCTTGGTGAGATTCCTGACTCCAAGCACCCTAAGTCATTCAAACTGAGTGACGGAACAGTGATAACATCTGGGGAACTGAATGGATCAAGAATTGAAAATGTTATTGTTACGGTTCCTGATAGTAAACTAAAAAATGTAACTACTAACATGTACAAAGAGAAATACTAATTGTATTTCTTTTTTTTCGAGGAAAATTATGTTGTAAATATATTACTGATATATCCAATAATTAAAATTTTATGGGTTTTATAACTAACTAATAGGAAGGAATGCACAAAAATTAGATAACTTTTGATTTTGTGCTCTAATATAATATGGATCAAAAAGAATTAGAACAAGAAGTAAACAAACGTAGAACCTTTGCGATTATCTCTCACCCGGATGCTGGTAAAACTACCATTACTGAACAAATGCTTTATTTTGGTGGTGTTATTCGTTCTGCTGGTACAGTTAAGGCTAAAAAATCAGGTCAATTTGCAACTTCTGATTGGATGGAAATCGAAAAGAAACGTGGTATTTCTGTTACCAGTTCAGTAATGCAATTTCATTATCGTGATAAGGATATTAATATCTTGGATACTCCAGGACATGAGGATTTTTCTGAAGATACTTATCGTACTTTGATGGCAGTTGATGCTGCAGTCATGGTTATTGATTCAGCTAAGGGTATTGAACCACAGACTAAGAAATTGTTTAAAGTTGTTAAGAAACGTGGAATTCCTATTTTTACATTTATGAATAAGTTAGATCGTGATGGACGTGATCCTTTAGATTTAATCGCTGAATTGGAAGATCTTTTGAATATTGAGGGCTGTGCAATGAATTGGCCAATCGGTATGGGTAAGGAACTGAAAGGACTTTATGATATTCGTAATAGTCGTTTGGAACTTTACCGAAAAGATGGGGATGACCGTTTCTTACCATTAGGTGAAGATGGAAAATTGGCAGAGCATAATCCAATTGAAGACACGGGTGTCTATGATCAAGCACTCGGGGAAGTTGATTTGATTAAAGAAGCTGGTAATCAGTTTGATATCGATAAAGTGCTTGCTGGTAATCAAACACCAGTCTTCTTCGGATCAGCTTTGACTAACTTTGGTGTAGAAACATTCTTGAATACATTTTTGGATATGGCTCCAGCACCAAGCGAACATAAAGAAAAAGATAGCGATGAAATCGTTAAGCCTGATGATTCAGAATTTTCAGGATTCGTCTTTAAAATTCAAGCTAATATGAATCCTAATCATCGTGATAGAATTGCTTTCGTTAGAATTTGTTCGGGCGAGTTTGTACGTGGTATGGATGTTAAATT
Organism: Companilactobacillus musae; assembly: GCF_003967595.1. Classification (GTDB taxonomy): domain Bacteria; phylum Bacillota; class Bacilli; order Lactobacillales; family Lactobacillaceae; genus Companilactobacillus; species Companilactobacillus musae. Next base: position 8,799 of record NZ_BIFW01000009.1, read on the forward strand.
GCAAAGAACTGGTAAAGTTATGCGTTTAAACAATGCGACTGAATTTATGTCTGACCAAAGAGAAACTGTTAAAACAGCTGTTGCTGGTGATATTGTTGGTTTATACGATACTGGTAACTTCCAAATCGGTGATACGATTTATACAGGTAAGAAGTCAGTACAATTTGAAGACTTGCCACAATTTACACCTGAAATGTTCATGGAAGTTCAAGCTAAGAATGTTATGAAGCAAAAGTCCTTCCATAAGGGAATGCAACAGTTGGTTCAAGAAGGTGCCGTTCAACTATATAAGAAATATACAACAAACGATTATATCTTGGGTGCCGTTGGTCAACTTCAATTTGAAGTTTTCCAATTTAGAATGAAGAACGAATATAATTGTGATGTAGTAATGAAACCAATTGGTTCTCGAATTGCTAGATGGGTCGATCCGGAACAATTGGATCAATCTATGTCATCAACTAGAAATATGTTGGTGAAAGATTTAGATGACAAACCATTGTTCCTCTTCGAAAATAGATTTGCAGAAAACTGGTTTGCTAATAAATATCCAGATGTTAAGTTAACTTCAAAATTATAGAAAATCGCTGAATAGCGGTTTTTTTTATTGTAAAATTTTAATGGTAGTACAAAAATTCACAAATAAAGGAGGCCAAAGAGGACGTTCAATAATGCTCGAAAAGCGTAATATGAGGGGATTTGAATCAAATAGTCAAAAATTATAATTCTAACTACCGATTATTTTTCTTGATTACTAGCAATAATAAAATTGTTAATTTTTACGGAATATTATTTAAAATAAGATTATTTTCCTAAAGTGAGTATAAGAATTCTTTAGATTCTTAAGGATTTCTTAAAGTCAAGTCACAAAAAATTACAATTTATTTTCGAATGTTTAATTCTTGTTACAAAATTCGAGTTTTATTGAAACTACTTTTTTTAAATAGTAGTCTATAACTAGATTATTTATTAAGGGGAAACCATTCTATGTCTAAAAAAAATCTACTCACTAGTGCTTTGGTACTTGGCACATTAGCTGCAACTGCGACACCTTCTGTCGTGTCAGCTGCAACAACAAACGATGCAGATTCTGCAACATCTCAAACAAGTACAGAACAAGTAAATAACAAATCAGAAGACAATACATCAAATATCATTGCCGGTTCAAAGGTAAAAAAAGCTGATACAACAGTTGCTACTTCAGCTACTGTTCAAGCTGCCAGTGAATCAATTAATAATGCATTAAATACAACCGCTGTTATTCAAGCAGCTACTGGTGTTACAACAGCTCAACAACAAGCTTTCTTAAATCAAGCTGTTCCTATGGCTCAAAAGGCTGCTAGTCAATATGGCCTTTACACATCTGTTATGTTAGCTCAAGCTATTCTTGAAAGTGCATGGGGCACTTCAACTTTAGCTACACAAGGTTACAACTTATTTGGTATTAAGGGTGATTACAATGGTGCCTACGTAACAATGCCAACTTCAGAATGGAGTGCTTCACAAGGTTGGTATACAATCAATGCTAACTTCAGAAAGTACCCAAGTTACTATGAATCATTTGCTGATAATGGTAATAAATTACGTAATGGTGTTTCTTGGAATACTAGCTTCTATAGTGGTACATGGAAAGAAAATACAAGTTCATACAAGGATGCAACTGCTTGGTTACAAGGTAGATACGCTACCGCTCCTAACTATGCTTCATCATTAAATAATTTGATTCAAACTTATAATTTAACTCAGTATGACGGTACACCAGAAACAAACGGTGGATCACAAACAGACAACAATGTTATTAATGTAAATAACAAAAATGGTGATTACGTAAGTATTGTATCTTTCAATAGTAACGGCGAAGCATCACCAGTTACTAATAGAGCACTTGCAAACAATACACCTTGGTATACTGACCAAACTAAGACATACAATGGTCATACATATTACCGTGTTGCTACAAACGAATGGGTTCAAGATACTTATTTGGCATAATAATACGGATAATTTTAAAAGACATTCTCATTGGAGAATGTCTTTTTTTTGTTCAAATCCAATTTATACGATATTTATTTATAGAATATGGATTATAATTTTGAAAAAATATTATAAAATTATATTACTCATAATAAGTAAATTTTATTAAATCTATTACTATTTTGTGCTTTCAGGAGGGGGCTGTCATGTTAAAAAATAATAGAAATATTTTTAGAATAGCTTTGCTGTTTTTATTATCTTTCGTTGCTTTTCTTTTTACGGCGACGTCAACGATAGCTGCACCGACTGTTTCTCAGGTCTATAATGCTGCACCAGATGGTTTGAATATCAGCGATTATATGACGGGTGTAGAAAAATATAATGACGGTACTATAAATAATGTGAAAATATATAAATCAGGATCAAGTTATGGCAATAAATCGGATATCATTCAACTCATGACTGATCAAAGTGGAGCTAGCAGTAAACAGTTATCGTCAATTTGGGGTAAACGACCAGATGATCCCGGATCGACTGATGATAAAATAGACAATTATTTTGATCTATCAAAAAAACAAACAGTTTCAGCCTGGATTTATTTAGGTGATAAAGATGGATACCCAAGTGGAACAGCTAATAATGATACAGCCAAGAGTTTGCCGGATGGCTTAGCTTTTGTACTTCAAGATGATGCTCGAGGGAGTAGAGCGATTGCTACAACTAATAGTGGAGAATCTGCCTTTGGAGAAACTCTTGGTGTCTGGGGAAGCTCAGGTCAAAGTGGTAATAACTCAACGATTTCTCGGAATTTAGGTTTAACGGCAATTCAAAATAGTTTTGCTTTGGAATTTGATACCTTGCAAAATAATACACCGATTACTTCTATTTTAGGAAAAGATGATTTCTTTGATGGTGGTTATTATAACGGTTCACAGATGGCTAAGGGTCAACATATCGCTTGGAATTATCCTGCTAGTACCGAAATATGGTCAGGGGATACTTTGACACCAAGTCCTAATAATAACGTTGATGTACCTTATACCTATATGAGTAATTATTATTCATTGGGTTTAATATCTCCTTATTATTACGGATTAGTACATCGTGATTCTTTACAAAATATTGATTTAACTGGACAGTACACGGTTGCTGATTCTTGGCAACACTTTAGGTTAACGTATACTCCACCAGCTTCAGGAAGTACGGTGGCTACGATATCATATGTTTTCAATGACAAAACTTATGATGGAAAGATTAAACCATATACGCAATATAATAAGAAAAATAATCGTCAAATTGATATTGCTCGTTTTATGAAAAATGGGAATACTAAAGTACGTTGGGGGTTCACAGCTTCAACTGGTTCTCCTAATTCTGCTCCATCAACTTTTGCGGCCATTATGCAAGAAATGCCGAATACCGCTAATATCGATACGACGACAAAATTATATGATTTGTCACAGTATGACAGTAATGGTAATTTGGGGCGTGAGATTAGTGATCTAGATAAAAAAGAAACTCTTGAAGCAATTGACCCAGCAACTAAAAATCCGGAATATAATGTCGCTAATGGTGATAACTTGAGGTTTGATTATAACTTAACTTATAACTCAGGTTTTGCTGGAACTGGTGGTGAAATTACAACAGCAATTAGTTTACCGAAAAGTGTTGATTTTACACCCGATGCGGATAACAACATCGGACAGATAGTTTATTCAGGATTCTCTGATGATTCGAAAAATAAAACAGTAAAGATATCAGCCAGTGATATTGAAAATGACGTTTTGAATCTTAATTTACAGACGATGGATACTGAAGGTCAAATTGCTAAAATTGAGTTGTTTGGAAAAGCCAATGCTACGACAACGCCAACTAAGGTACTTGGACAACATGTATCTTATAAGAGTTTACATTTTATTGATGATGTCATGAGTCCGTCCTTTTTAATTAACGACCGGTTGAATTTATCAACTAAGGATAATCTAGATTTGGGTTCGATTGATATTAAAAGTACGGATAATAATCAAGTAGATTTAAATTTAACGACTAATTATGCTGGAGGTTCTAGTTTTGATACTAAGGGCGTAACTTTATATACTCAAATTGATGATAAAACACCGACGACAAGTAATATCTCAACGTCTGATGGAAAGAGTTCTTATGATATTGCAAATAATATAGCTAATTCAACGCAGTTCAGTGCTAGTTATTTGGGTGTGGGTGATCATAAAATTAAGGTTTATGTGATAGATTCCTTGAAGAGAGTTAGTGATCCAATAGTATATACGGTTAATGTCAAAGGAAAGGAATTGAAATTACTGGTAGACGATATTTATTCTTTCCAAAACATTAACTATAAATCCAGTACCGGTTTTGTAAAGAGAAATGGAGATTGGAAAGTTTCTGTTTTAAGTGCTGACACGCCATGGACTTTGACGGCAAGTGCAGCCGATTTAACCTTGGAAGGTGACAAGAGCCAAACTATTGGACCACTCTTTTATCGAGATAAGAATAATAATGATTTTTCAATGGCCAATCAAACACCAGTCATTGCATCGGATGACAATACTTCGGCTGCAACTAAGACGACTGACGTCAGTGGAAATTGGGGCAATGAGGACGGAATTTTGTTGCAAAATAATACTGTAAAGCCAGCAGGAAAGTATTCTGGTGTAATCAAGTGGAATTTGATTGATAGTGTTTCATGATACGTTGTGAGAATATATTGTGTTCAGAAGTAAATAATGAGAGCTAAAAAGTATATTTTTTCTTCTATACAGTTGTTCTCACGACTAGACTCGCTTATTATATTTAAATGGACTTTTAGGTAAGAGAGTGAAATTAATGAATGAAAAATTAACGTGGAGAAACTTGTTTTTTATTGGTTCAATGCTATTTGGACTATTTTTTGGTGCTGGTAATCTGATTTTTCCAGTATTTTTAGGTCAACAAGCTGGTAGTAACGTTGTGTATGCCATTATTGGATTGTTGATAACTGGGGTTGGTTTACCACTATTGGGTGTTGCCAGTATGGGAATGACTGGTAGCAATAGTGTCTTTGATCTAGCAGGAAGGGTTAACCGGCCTTATGCTTATATTTTTACAATTTTGTTGTATTTAACGATGGGACCGTTTTTTGCGATTCCGCGGTTAGCGACGATTTCTTTTCAATTGGGGATTGCTCCGTTTGTAGAAAAAGGTAATCAAAACTTAGTTTTATTGATTTTTTCAGCTATCTTTTTTGGAGTAACTTTCTTATTCTCAAGAAAACCTAGCAAATTAATGACGTATGTTGGTAAATGGCTGACACCAATATTTTTAGTTCTATTGGGTATATTAGTTGTGACAGCTTTTATTAAACCAATGGGAAGTATTAATACCTTGCCGCATGGACAATATGTTAAACATCCTGTGTTGACTGGTTTTACTGAAGGCTATAATACTATGGATGCTTTAGCATCATTGGCTTTTGGAGTGGTCGTAATTGATACTATCAAGTCTTTAGGTGTCAAACATCCGGGACAGATTGCTAAAGATACGATTAAATCAGGATTGATCAGTGTTGTCTTAATGGGGATAATTTATGCTTTTTTAGCCTTAATTGGAACTATGAGTGTAAATAAATTGCCATTAGCTTCAAATGGTGGCGTAACTTTGGCGCAAGTATTCAATTATTATTTCGGCTCATTTGGTAGTTTATTATTGGCATTGATAGCGATTATTGCTTGTTTGAAGACTTCAATTGGCCTTATTTCAGCGTTTGGCGAAACGGCAACAGAAATGTTTCCTAAATTTAATTATCAAGCTGTTTTATTATTTGCTGGTGGATTGTCATTTGTCGTAGCCAATATTGGATTAACAAAGTTGATCAATTATTCGACACCGGTTTTGATGTTTCTATATCCTCTAGCGATAGTTTTGATAATAATTGCTGTTTTCACACCTTTAATTGGTGAATCCAAATGGATTTATGGTATGACAACGTTATTTACAGTAATTCCAGCGTTGTTTGCTGGTTTAGCAGCGTTACCTAAAGAATTGAAAACTAGTAATATGATCCAACAAGTTCTCATCTGGAATAGTCATTTGCCTTTAGCACAACTCAGCTTAGGATGGATGGTTCCAGCGTTGATAGGTTTGGTAATAGGTTGTTTAATTAGTAAAATTAAAAAAGCCTAGGAGTAAAGAATGCAGTATATTTTTGATGTTGATGGAACATTGAGCTTTGATGGTAAAACAATTTCTCCATTAATAAATCGGGCCATTAAAGATTTGATTGATGCGGATAATGAGGTGATATTTGCCTCAGCACGACCAATTCGAGATTTATTGCCAATGATTCCAAGTTTTACGGATCATAAATTGATTGGAGCTAATGGAGCCATGATTTCATTGGCAGAGGAAATCAAAGTAATATCTAAGATTCCTGATAAGGATTTTATGCTTTTAAAAATTTTAATTGATAAATTTGAATTGAATTATATCGTGGATAGTAGTTGGAATTATGCAAGTAGAATCACACAATCAAGTTTTATTGAAAGAATGATTGATCCAGCTCAATTAGCTGAAAAAATTACTTTGGATGAGATTATTGAACCGATTAAAACAATTTTTGTGAATGTTGATAATGAACTTCAACATCAGTTGATCACGACAATTAAAGAAAAGACATCTTTAAACATTATTGGTTTATCTGGTGAAGGGACAGTCGATATTACGGCTTCAGGGATTAATAAATTTTCAACTTTGAAATATTTAGAAATTGAAGATTATGTTGCTTTTGGTAATGATTGTAATGATTTAGAGATGTTGGCAGGTGCGACTAGAAGTGTTTGGATCAATAGTAAACCAGATCTTCAAGAATTTAGTCGGCAAATGGACATAATTTGCAAACCTGATCCAGAAGCAGTTGCAAATACGATAAGAAGTTTTATTTAATAAATACGTCAGGGAGTATTAAAAAAGCGTCTATTAAGAGATTCAAGTATATTTTACATACTTCGAATATCTCCTAATAGACGCTTTCTTTATTTTATAACTCTGTAATTAACTTTTGAGCAATTGGTTCGTTTAAAATAACATCGGTAAAGTAGTTACCATTTAAAACAGCTTTTAAAGAATTAGTTTTAAATTTATCGTTTACGATACCTACTCGAGTGGGTACCTCTAAAACTTGTGCTAATTTTATACCAAATACTTTGTCATTATCTTCTGTAATTAACAGTTTGCCATCTTTGTTGATAGGTCGTCCATAGATTAAGGCAGCAATTGAATTGGAGTCAACGTTTGGAAAAAGCAAATTTTTATTATCACGCCAAGTGTCAATACTATTGATTGAATCGACTGTTCCAATACTGGCAAAAATCAAATCCAATTTTTGGGCAACAGTCAAAGTTGGTTTGATAGCCGGTTCTAGACCTAATTGTTGGCGAACCGCACTATTGAGAATATAAAGTGGGGCATCAATAGTTAAATATTGACTATTATATTTATTAGCTGCTTTTTGAACCATTCGCATGGTTCCTGCTAAAGAATTGTTTTTGCCATTTCCACCCATGAATTGAGTAAAAAGCATATTGTTTTTAGAAATTGTTTGAAATGAATCAATTACGTGATAAATAGTGTCTCCCCAAGTGAGACCAATCAATTTTTTGCCATCAATCAAATCTTGAAGATATTTTGCTGCAAAGGAATAAAACCGATCATTTTGGTGAGCAATATCATCAGTATTTTTCAGAATGTAGAAATTAGCATTAGGAAAAGCCAAACTGAGTTTGTCTTCCAAATTATGACTACGTGAAAAAGGCGAACTAATGTTGATCGTAACGATTTTTTTGTCGATTGCTTCTTGCAAATATTTAGATATTTTATAGCGACTGATTTTATATTTTTTTGAGATATCACCTAAATTTAGGTGATTTAAGTAATATTCTTGAGCTAAATCTACTAATAATGAAGTACTTTCTCCATGAACCATAAATAAGTCTCCTTTGCATATATAAATTACCTTATTTATGTTTATAATTCAATTTTAAAGATAGTTATGAAATTAAAAAAATGTCACATGTTTTGCGACGTTTTAATTAATAAAAATTATTTTAAACTGACATTTGATGATTTGACGTATTGATCCTTGCCAATTTGATAGTAAGTACAATTTTTAATAGATTTCTTTTCAGAAGTTTTTTTAGTTGTTCCTTTAGTTAAACATTTTGAAATCTTTTTTCCTTTTTCATTATAGAGTTGAGCTTTGGCAACTTTAACCGTTATTTTAGTAGATTTGATCTTGCTAGCTTGAACGATTTGGGAAGATGTAATGGCTGGAATACTGATACTACCAGTACCTATGGTAAATAATGAAACGAATAAAAGACCTTTTTGAATTAATTTCATATTATTATCTCCTTGAGAATACATTAGATAACGCTTACTCGTTAAAGCCAAGTGCTATCACTAACTTGAATCATTTTATCCTTAGAAACCTTGTAATAAGTACTGTTGTAAAAGGCATCACGGCTACCAATAGGGCAAATTGTATCTTTAGTTAGATGATGAGTTAGTTTATTGCCTTTAAGATCATATAAGCTTGCTTTAGGAACCGTTACTTCAAGACGGAAATTATTGGCAACGGCAGTAGAAATCATGTTGCTGTCTTCTTGAGTATCATCAGTGATAACTTTTACATCTGATGCCTTGATCAATTTATCATTTGCTATACGATAATAAAAACCAGTAGTATTTAAATTTTCATAACTTGTGGAAGCTGCTTCAATAGTTTTACTACTGATAATTGGAATGGTTGTGATACTAGCTCCAACAGCCACTAAGGATGCAAATAAAAGACTTTTTTGGATTAATTTCATAATATTTATCTCCTTTGAGGAAACATGCATTAGTAAAAGGTGAAATTATTAGATAACTGAATATTTATTAATATCTTGTTATCAAAAATTATAATAGACGATTTAATTTTAAAATTGTTATCAAAAGTGTAGCCATTCTGTACATAAAAATGCCCATGTAGCAACTATCTAATGATGGTCGTTATATGGACATTTTTGATTTTAGTAACTTAGTTTTTTGATCAAGTGTTTGAGAATTGCAAATAAAGCAATGAACAAACCACTGATCATCATGAATAAGCCACTTTCATTACCGGTTTGTGGGAATGTACCTTTATTGTAACCATTGCCAGAAGCCGTTGAGTTTGATCCAGGAAGTCCAACAACTCCGGAAGATGATCCACCACCAACATTACCAGGATTGATAGGTGGTAATACTTCATCAGGACTTGGAGCTGGTGTAATAGCGCCAGGATTTTCAGGACTAGGTACCTCTTCATCATTATTGTCATCGGTACCAGGAATCTCTGGATATACAGGTGGAACTACAGTACCAGGGTTTTCAGGTTCGCTGGGTTCTTCAGGACCAGTAACAGGAGGTTTAGTACCAGGTTCACTAGGTTCTTCAGGACCAGTAACAGGAGGCTTAGTACCAGGGTTAGTAGGTTCTTCAGGACCAGTAACGGGAGGTTTAGTACCAGGGTTAGTAGGTTCTTCGGGTCCAGTAGTAGGAGGTTCAGTAGTACCGGGTTCTTCAGGTTCACCGGGAGCTTCAGGACCACCGGGTTCACCAGGGTTAGTAGGTGTTTCATTATTCTTGGCTGTCAAAGAATCAGTTTGACCTTCTTTAACAGTAAAGATAATAGGTGCAATGTTGATTTCATAGCCTTCAGGGGCTTTTGTTTCAACTAATGAATATGTACCAGCGGGTAGGTTTGGAATACTGATTTGACCTTTATCATCAGTAATCAAATCACTTTGAAGAATGTTATCTTCACTGTCTAAGAGATTATAAACAGCTCCAGGTAAGAAGTTACCAGTTTTAGAATCGACCTTTGTTAAAAGAATGTTACCAGTGTTAGGTGTGACGGTTGTGGCAACATTGAATTTCTCTAATTCAACAGGGGTTGTTTGACCAGCAACAACTGTAAAGTTGATAGGAGTTTCATTCAATTCATAACCAGCAGCTGGTTGTGTTTCGACAAATGAATAGTCACCAGCAGGTAAATTATCAATGGCAATTTCACCATTACCGTCAGTAACAAGACCTTCTTGAATGACATTACCGGCGCTATCTAATAAATTGAAGGTTGCTCCAGCAATAGTTGCTTTAGAATCTGGATCAAGTTTCTTTAAAATAACAGCACCTAATTCTGAAGTATCGGCTTGACTCAAGTTGAGATCAATAACTCCATCGTTAGGAATTGTGAAGCTAATAGGTTCAGTGTTTAGTTGATAACCGTCAGGAGCTTTTACTTCAGTTAAAGTGTAAGTTCCGTATGGCAAGTTTTTAATGGCTAAGACACCATTTTCATCAGTAGTACCATTGGAAATGATAACGTTACCCTTACTATCGACAAGCTTGTATTCAGCGCCGGCCAATCCTTGCTTACCAGTAGCATCAGTCTTTTTAAGTGTTACAGAACCGACACTTTGTTCACCATTACCAGTACCAGAACCACCCCAAGATGTTGAGGAATCGATAGAATAATCGCCTTCACTAGAACCCATAGTAGCGTGGTTGGTCCAAGTGGTAATGCCGCTTTCACTTGTGTCAGTTACTTTAACTCTGTAGTAAATATCGACTGCAGTTGTAACGTAGTCAGGAAAACTAATAATGACTTTGTTGCCGTCAGTTGTAACTGTAGGATTTAATTGCTGTCCATTACTTACAAAACCATTAGGTCCGTAAGATCCACCGATAGCAGTTAAAGATCCAGGAATATATTCTTGGTTAGGCCCAAGAAAGTCGGTAATAACGACATTTTTTAAGTTGTGTTCGTTAGGATTAAAAGCAATGTTCCAAGTTAATTCATCAGGAATATTATTTTGATCGTAACCTGCAACCCAGCCGTTTTTGTTGAACATCCAATTTTGTCCAACATTATTATCACCAGTATTAGTACCTTTAGCAACGAGTGATAAAGTACCTGTACGGTTTGTATCAGTGCTTTCTAGAGCATCGTTGAAAGTAATAGTACCAGTTGATTCACCATTCTTGATAGTAGCAACACCGATTTCTTTACCACTACTATTGTAAATAGGGAATGATAAATCCCCAGAAGCAACAAGACCTTCAGGTAGTTGGAAGGATGACATGTCGCCAGCTTCAATGACTACTCCATCGGCGATACTCCAGTTGTAGTTAACATTAAAGTTCAACCAAGTATATAAATTATCCGATGGTTGAATAGGTTGACCATTCATATCAGTTACTTTAGCATCAGGTCCATTAACACCAGTGAGAGGGATGTCTTTTCTAACAACTCTATCTGTTGTAGTAGTAGGTGATGTTGAGGTAGCTGTATTAGCAGTAGTGGTACTTGCTGCAGTTGAATTTGTTGTAGGAGTTTGAGCAGTTGTAGTTTGAGTAGTTGAAGGAGTAGATGCAACTGTTGCAGGACTTGTAGCGGTATTTGAGGCCGTTGTTGAAGTCGTAGTCGTCCCTGGCGGTGATTCAACTCCAGAAACAGGTGGTGAATCCGTAGCAGCACTAACTGTTAGTGCCTTGGGAAACAAAATAAATAGAAATGCTAGAAATAAACCAACGATAGATATAAAAATTAATGGTTTTTTCATTTTCATATTGATCATCTCCACTTTAAAGAGCTTAAAAATTCAAAGTGAGTCAAACTTTTTTGAGATGTTTAATCGGCTCAAGGTGTAACTTAGTTCTTTATATTCTAATTACGACCAGAGTATATTGCATTATAAAATTTAAGTAAATAAATTAGACCATTTATTATTTAATACTATTTTAATAGCACTTTTAATATGTACCAATTTTCAAAAAGCAAACAAAAAGATCTGTTAACAATAGACAAAATATCCATCGTTAACAGATCCTTTTGTTTGTTAATTAGGTTAGAGAGTGCTCAGTACTTTCTTTGGTAAAATCAATTTTTTTGATATGAGTTTTTCTTCTAATAAAGAAGAGAATACTCATAACGGAGAATATTAATGTAATTACTAATAGGATTATCATCTGAGGTATAGCCGAATCACCAATCATTAGAGTTTGTCTGAGCCCGCTGACGGTGTAAGTCATTGGTAACCAGGGATGAATAGCGTTAAAGAAGCCATTAGATAATTGAATAGGATAAGTCCCAGCAGAGCCTCCTAGTTGAAATACTAAAAGTATCATACTCAAGAAAGAACCAACTTTTCCTAAAACTAGATTTAACCAGTAAACAATCGACATGAAGGTTAAACCGGTTAGAATCAACATGATAAATGTAGCAAAGGTTTGAACTGGTTTAAGTCCATCAATGCCACATAGTAGAGCAAAGACGGCTAAACTTTCTCCTAAAACAAAAGTACCAGTAACGGTTGATTTGCTAGCCCACCAAGCAACACCAGTGTGAGGATATTTTCTAGGAGTATAAATATCAAACATTAAGTTAAAAGCAAGTGCACCGACAAATAGAGAAACAGACAGCATGTAAGGCGCCATACCGGTTCCATTATTTGGAGCAGTGTCGCGTTCTTTGTGTTTAGTTGTAGTAGGCTTTGCGATTTGATCGTAAGTTAGATTAGTAGCTTTAATATTGGATTTTTTAGCACCGGCGGATAACTTTTTGGTTAAAGTATTGTTGCCAGAAGTAATTTGATTGATACCAGAATCCATATCGTTGGAACCTTGTGCTAGTGCTTGAGAACCATTAGTGATTTTGTCGGCGCCAATGGCTAATTGACTAGCTCCAGAAGTTAAGTTTGAGCCATTATTAACTAGTTGGGAAATACCTGAATTAAGACTTTGAGCATCTGTTGCTAGTTGATTAATACCACCAGTTAAAGTTGGCATTTGTGAATTCATGGAATTTATTCCCGAATTTAAACTGGCGGCACCATTTGTAAGAGTACTGTTAGTTAGTTGATTAGTACCGACATTCAATTGATTAATACCTTGGGCTAGTTTACTTGTATTCTCATTAACTTGGTTAATACCCGTGGTTAATTGATTCATTCCGTTATTAACTGTACCTAGTTTTGTGGTTAGTTGTTGGGAACCAGCAGCTAATTGTGAAATAACTGTGGATAAATTATTTTGAGAGGTTGCTAAAGAGTTTTGCAAGGCATCAATTTGACTAGCACCCTGTGTTTGAACAGTTAGTAAATTATTTAAATCAGTAGCCAAAGCATTAGTGATTTTATCCAGGTTGTCGTTATTGGAATTACTGAGAGTATTTAGAATGGCATTTTTTTGATTGTCGGTTAGACCTTGTTGATCGGCAACTTGAGATATTTGATTGTAAGTATCCTTGTTGTGAGCATTTTGTTCAGAAATAGCTTGTTGCAAATTTACCAAATCAGTTTTGATGGAATCAGCTTGAGTAGAATTATTGTCACTTAATTGATTTTTAAGATCATTAAGTGATTTGCTTAATTGACTAGTATTGCCATTCAAACTAGAACTGACATTTTGAAGATTAGTAGTTAATTCTTGACTGGCATTTTGTAATTGAAAAAGTCCAGAATTCAAATTATTGGAACTATTTGATAACTGTGAAGTACCACTACTTAAGGTACTAGCACCAGAATTTAATGATCCTGTGGCGGAATCAAGATTAGAAACACCGGTAGTGTAATTTTTAATACCAGTATTCAAATTATTACTACCAGTTGCTAATTGATCGACACCTGATGAGAGAATATTAGACTTTGAATTTAACTGTTGCATTCCAGTAGTAAGGCTATTAGAACCCTTTGCTGCCTGATCGACACCTGAAATATATTTATTCAAACCTTGATTTAATGTTTGAGCGCCGTTTGAAAAAGTTAAAGTGCTATCGGTTAGGGTATTTAAAGCTCTAGTTATTTGTTGATTAGCACTTTCAATTTTGGCACCACCATTAGCAAGTTTTTCACTGCCTTTGGCGGCTGAGTCCATACCTTGAGAAACTTGTTTAATGGCATTAAACATCGTTTTAGAGTAAGTCTTGGTAATTTGATTGGAAACTGACTGTGCCGCTTGTTTAGCAGCTGAAGCTGTCATTTTAGAAGCTGTGAAATTATGGCCAGCACTAGTTTCGTAATTTAAAATCATTTTCTTAGGTTTTTTATTGAGTAAAGTTGTAGCATTTTTGGAGAAATTTTTGGGAATGGTAATTATCATATAATATTTACCATTCTTTAATCCTTGATCAGCTGAATTGGAATTTTGGAGTTGAAAATCCATTGCTTTAGATTTTTTCAAATTCTTACTTAAATCTTTACCAATGCTAAGGCTACTACCATGGTACTTAACAGTTTGGTCGTGGTTTACGACTGCAACTGGTAAATACTTGAGCTCGCCATAAGGATCCCACATTGACTTGAGAAAAGTTACGGAATAGATTGATGGAATAAAAATCATGACAGCGAAGACAATTATGATCAATTTATGTTTAAGCAGATATTTCCATTCTTCTTTAATCATCGTTTTGCCCCTTTGTAAAATATGTTATAGTTGCGTTGATAAATAATACTCAACTGTGGCTTAAATAATAACTCTAAATTATTTAAAAACCACAACATAAATACACAATATGTGTAATATCTTTCAAGAAAATAATAGAAAAGAGAAAATAATGAAAAAAGTTGATCTACGTGTTCAAAAGACGAATCAAGCTTTAAAGCTGGCCTTTAGGGAATTAGCACGTACAAATAGTTATCGTAATATCACGGTTAAAGCTTTGACTGAGGCAGCACATATTAATCGCAAGACATTTTATCTACATTATGATTCGATTGAAGATTTTTCTAATACAATTGTTGACGAAATTGCGGAGCAATTATTAAGCATTATTACCGATAAACCTTTAAGTGAAAGTTTGTCTGAACCAGGATATGTCTTTGATAAAATCTTTGATTTTTTTCAACAATCTAGGGATTTTTATACTTTTATGATGACTTCAATTGATTACAGTTTCTTATCTCGAAAGGTAGAAGCTAAGGTGGCTCAAGGCTTTGCTAGTGCGTTATATGCTGATTTTGATATTTCTAAAATGGATGCGTTTATCTGTGCTAGTTTTTTGATTAGAAATACTTTGATGCTTTTTCGAATTTATAATGGTGATCAAGTCAATTTGGATAAAGGTGAATTCAGAGATCGTTTGATTAGATTGAATTCTAGTGGATTGAGTTCATTCATTGATGTTAAGAGAAACCTTCGTAAATAAATTTTCAGAGAGTAAATACAAAACGTAAAAAAAGCGCTATCATTGTATTAGTTATTATATTGGAAACGCTTTTAAGACTGATCTCAGTCTAAAAGTTCTAATTTATTAATTAATAGAGGGGAGGGAACCTGATGGAACTTAAACAGAATTTAAACCAAAAACAAGTTCAAGGGTTGTCTTTAACGCAAGGAATGCGGCAATCAATTTTAATTTTGCAATCGGATGCTATTGATTTAGCAGATTATTTAAGTGAACAGAGTTTGGAAAATCCCTTATTTGATGTCCATGTTAATTTAGATATGCCATTTATAGATAGTGAGGGTGGCAAATCTTATCAAATTAAGGATGAACAACAATCACTTTTTGAATATTTACTTGATCAAGTTCAATTGACAATGCGGAAAACACCATTACGTGATTTGGTTATTTATTTAATTGAGCAATTAGATCCAAATGGGTATTTGACTATGTCAGATGAGGAAATTTATTCTGAATTGCCTGATATAACTCCAATAATGTTGCTTGATGCTAAGACCTTATTACATCAATTAGATCCTCCAGGGATTGGAGCTCGTGATTTACAAGAGTGTTTATACCTTCAAGCTGAAGCTGATAATGCTAATAAAGCTATTATGTCAATGTTGAGCGATAACTTTGAGTTATTTACTAGACATGAATGGAAGAAACTCAAACGTGCTTTAAAATTATCAAACGCCCAATTACAAGAAGATGTTGATTTTATTCAATCTTTGTCAGCTAATCCAGGTCAGCGTTATACTTCACAAAATGAGCAGTATGTTGTGCCTGAATTGCAAGTGAAGAAAAATAAGGATAAGTTGACACTTTCAATTACAAAGTATGGTCAACCACAATTGATTTTTGCGGAAGAAACTTATGATCGTTTGTCTAAATCAACTGATGCTGAGGTTGAAAAGTATATTCGTGACAAATACAGTCAATACAAGACTTTGGAGTATAACTTGCAACGTAGGGTTGAAACTATTTCAATCATTGGTAGATGCATCGTAAAAGCACAATACAAGTTCTTTATGCAAGAGAGTCAGGCCTTGGAGCCTTTATTGATTCGGGATGTTGCTCAGAAGCTGCAGATGAGTGAGTCTACTGTTAGTCGGACTATCAATGGCAAATATATTCAGACTGATTTTGGAATTTTTGAGTTAAAGAACTTCTTCTCCCGTCGTAGTAAGGTAACTGTTGGTGAAGAACAATCAGTTGATCAGGTTAAAGTGAAAATTAAACATATTTTGAATAACGAAGATAAAAAGAAACCACTTAGTGATCAAAAGATTTCTGAAATGTTGGTTGAAGATGGTTTACAAATTGCTAGGAGAACAGTTGCTAAGTATCGTGAACAATTAGGATTCCCAGCTACAAGTCGTCGAAGAATCTAATGAAAAAGAGCAATATCCTTAATAGATACTGCTCTTTTTTATATACAAATTTTAATAATCTTCTTTTTGGCATGAAATATTTGTATAATATATTAACTAAAGGGGATTACGCAAATGAATATAGGACAACTGATTAATCAAATTGTTTTGATGTTTTGTTTAATGTTAG
Organism: Companilactobacillus musae; assembly: GCF_003967595.1. Classification (GTDB taxonomy): domain Bacteria; phylum Bacillota; class Bacilli; order Lactobacillales; family Lactobacillaceae; genus Companilactobacillus; species Companilactobacillus musae. The sequence goes on from NZ_BIFW01000009.1 coordinate 25,576, forward strand.
TGGGAGTTTTGATAAATAAATTAAAGTTTATGCATGGACAGACATCTAGCGACTTAACAAATGTCTTGTTGTACATTGTTTCGCCGTGCTTAATTATTAATGCTTTTGAACAACCGTATTCAGGCAGTCGAATCAAACAATTTTTATTGGCAGTTGCCGGAGTATTTGTACTTTATATTATTGAGATCATTATAGCAAAATTATTTTTTGGACATTTAAAAAATCAAAATCTTCGACGGATAGCCCAGTATGGCAGTATTTATTCTAATGCCGGCTTCATGGGAATACCTCTAATTAGCGCTTTGTTTGGATCACAAGGAGTGTTCTATGCGGTTGTCTCTTTGGCGGCCTTTAATATATTCAGTTGGACCCAAGGGGTAGCTTTATTTCGTGATAACAATAGTGGAACAGTGGAAAAAGCTGATTGGCGTCAAGTGTTATTGAATCCTAATATCGTCGCAATATTTTTAGGTATCATTCTTTTTGTCTGTTCTGTAAAAATACCAAGTATTCCCAATCAAATTATTAAATATGTTGGATCAGTCAATACTCCTCTATCTATGATTGTTATTGGAAATAGTTTGGCTAATATCAAATTCAGTCGTGAAATGTTAAATAAAGAAATTGGATTCACTATTTTATTACGGAATTTAATTTTTCCTATTATTGGAATATTTATTTTGAAATTGATAGGAGTCAGTGGAATAGCCTTTTATACCACAATTGTGATGGCAGCCTGTCCAGTTGCAGGATTGGTCGTCTTATTTACATTGCAAGTAGATGGGGACGCAGCACCGGCCATTTCCTTGATGAGCTTATCAACTATTTTGAGTTTGATTACTATCCCTGTAGTTTTTGCATTAGGTAGTATTCTTTAATAATTTATTCGCCGTGTTTTTTACCTCTAATAACATGATCGGCATGCTCAAGCATTTCATTGATAACATCGAGAATATGGGGGTCATCAAGTTGATAATAGTTAAATTTGCCCTCCTTTTGAGAACTGACCAGTTGATGTTTTTTGAGAATAGATAATTGGTGAGAAACAACGGACTGCTCAATGTCTAGCATTTGTCCAATTTCATTAACACTGAGAGTATTGTTTTCCAAAAGTTTTAACATTTGAAGTCGATTAGGATTACTTAGTAATTTAAAGATGCGTTCAGATTCAATTAATTGTTTGGAATTGATTAACTGATTGGCAGTCTGCTTGTTCATGATTATCTGATCCTTTTTAGTAAATTTCTACTATATTATAGCATCGGTTTTTGAATTTAAAGTAAGGCAAGCAAATGTGTTATTAGACCACTGTCCCAAAAGACATATAATCCGATTAAAACATAACAAATTTTCATGAGTTTTTCGCCATGATTTTCCATAACTGTAGAAACTGCAGGGATGTCAGCAATTAGTTTGATAATAAAAACTACTAAAATAGTTAGGGAACCGATAAAGACTAAGGTTATCAAAAAGCTGTTTAAACTCTCTCCAACCAAAATAGGTAAAAAAATCGATAAATTACAACCAGCGCAAACTGATAGATAAGTAACTAGAACACTAATAATAGGTGATTTGTGTGTAGATGTTTGTTTATCATCGTCGTCGTGAAAGGCCAAGTAAATGGGTAAGATACCTAGTGTTCCTAAGATCCACTCAGGTAAAAATGATGTTAAAGCTTTTCCAATAACAAAACTGATTGTTAGTAGAATAATATTACCCAGTAAATAACCTATGATGACCTTTGATAGTTTATATTTCTTTAATAAGAAAATTAACATAAAGAAAAAATCCAAATTAACACTTAGAAAAGTTAAAAATAAAATCCAATAGTTCACTATTATTCCTCCATACATATGTTCTTCAAAACATATGTTAACTATAACATATATAATGTATCAATAATCATTTTAAGAATATAAAAAAACGACATCTGCTAAGAAATATTCAAGGTATGTAAAATGCCTGAATTTCTTAATAGACGCCGTTCTTTTATATTATCTAAAATTAAAGATTTAGATATTTACTTTCAATGTAATAACCATCTTTTAATTCAGCCCAAACACTGTAATTGTCTAACTGAACAATCTTGTTGACGAAAACAGACTGACCACCACGATAACGTTGATTATCCATATCACCGTAAGGAGTCTTCCAAGCAGTGATGTATTGATCCTTGTAATAAAGAACGGTGACCGATTTGTTGATGTCCATACTATCGATAACTGAGTAAGTATAGCTGATATTATTAGCAGTTTCCGCCAATGGACTATTTAACATTTCCTGTCTTGGGGTAGTTTGTTTAATAATTTTAGTAGAAATGCTTTCGGTACTTGGAATCCAAGTATTTCCACCTAAATTATACCAAACAGTATTATTGTAGGTTTCTTGAACTGCTCGATAAACTTTCCAAGTTGTCCCATAAGGTAGAGTCTTTTCCAAAGGCACATTGTTGAGCGGCTGGCTATAAACATTCACATTGTTTGAGGTTTCTACAAACAAGTTTTTGTTTATCTTATAGTTTTTGATTGGTAGAACATTGTAAACGTACTCTTGCTCTTGAACGCGTGAGGTAAATTGACCATTTGATCTTCTAGGTGACTGAATCAGAAAGTGATTAGCCTCGTCAAGTGGATGAGTATCAAACTTACGATTCAATTCACCATCTAGATATTGTGGATCGGAAATTAAATTACCTTCAGCATTACGATGGTAAACAATTACTGGAGCTGACAATTGATTAGCATAAACTAAGTAAATTCCGTCAGAATTGGGGATGAATGTTTGTTGAAAGTTAGTAACTGATGACAAAACATATCCTGGAATTTCTTTCCAAGGAATATCCAGCTTATCCAAATAATGTCCTTTGATGGTGGTTGGTTGGGTGATATCTTTGCCTAAAGAGTCAACATAATGGACCTTGATTTCAACATCATCGCGAGCTATTTTTTTTACTTTAGGTGAGAGTAGATCATTTTCCATAGTTCTTTCCCCGTTATGGGAAAAGTGTTTATTATTTTTCTTTCCCATAGTAATTCCCTTCTAACATTAAATTAGTGTAATTCTAACATGAAAAAAATGAAGTAATTCCCTTTATATAGGTATCTTAAATATATTTAAAGGAAATTTTAAACTTTGAATAGTCCAAAATAATATAAATGTTTTATTTTAAAAATAAATCAAATTCATAAAATAAATATTATTAAATATGAGATTAAGTACAGAATGTATCGTGATATAATCGTTACGCTAATAAGATAGAAAGGGTTTTCATCATGAAAAAGATAAAGGTTAAATGGGTATTATTGATAGCCATGTTAACGTTTGTAGCGGGAAGTCTTTTCACAGACAAAATTCATCGTGAAGTTCGTGCCGATGATGAAATTTCTACTGAAGATATAAATCCATATAAGAAACCAACTGGTGATGTAAGAAAGTTTTTAGGTATTTGGATGTCATCAGGTTATTCACTACAACCTAAAACAGATAATTATACAATAGTGGATAGTCCTGTAACTTTGCATACTGACCAGGGGAGAGCTTTCATAACTGCCTTAGTTACGCCTTTTGCATTACCGCATTATCAATGGTATGAAACAACGGATGGTTCCAAATGGGCTGAGGTATCTAAAAAGAATGGCGGACAAAAAAAGAACTTAACGGTTACACCAACAAGTGTTGGCACTAAATATTATCAGCAACAAACATCATGGTATCTAGCTTGGAACCCATTGGCACCAACGGTCTATTCAAAAGTTGCAGCTATTCATGCTCTGGATAAGCACGTTTCAGCTACTAATGTTGAAGTTTCAGTTGATGATGATTATCTATATAATTATGAATCTGATATAACTACTACAACAACATATGCGCATGCAAAGATCACGCCAGCTAACTTTACTGGAACATTAAAATGGAGCATTGATAACACTGAGTTAGCTACAATTGATGAAGAATCAGGACTTATTACCGCAAATACTAGAACTAAATCTGGTAAAGTGATTGTCACTGCAACAGCCATTAATAATGATGGTTCCGTCGTTAAAGGACATAAAGAAGTCACAATTGGTGGAGGTTTGGAAGATCAGACAGTTAATGCCGGTGAGAAAGCAACTTTCAAATTAATGGGTAATATTGGTGAATTTGAAGATCAAGAGGATATGAATTATAGCATTCGCTGGTTCAAAGAAGATCCAATAACACATAAACAATCAGAAATTGAGGTGGGAAATAATTCTGTTGGGCATACTACTTCAGAAACAACCTTAGATGACGATGGAACATTATTTTTTGCAGATATTACTGTCAAAGCCAATGGTAAAACATATGAATATTCGACTAATGAGGCTAGGTTGAATGTTTTACCTGATGGTGGTCCAGATATTTCTTTGGAAGATACACTAAAAAATGATACTTATAGTGATGAGAGTGATAATGATACGATTTTATACGATGTCAATAAAGGTGACAATATAATTTATAACACTAAAATCACAAATAACAGTAGTGGAGGTCAATTAAAGGACGCTACGTATACTTTACTTTTAAGGGTAGGAACTACTATCAATTCAGTTAGCTTAGATGGTAAAGAGTTGGAAGATGATAGTTATGATGTCATTAAAGACGACGATACAGGTGAAATTATACTTAGTATTAAAAATATAAATTTAGGGATTAATCAAAGTCGTGATTTATCAGTTGACACAAATATTGGGGATGTAAATAAGCGTGAAGCCTATAAGTCAATAGGATACCTCAATGGAACCGATGATTCTGGTAGTAAAATTCAAAAGATTGGTACGCCTAGGTATCTTAATTTAACAACTAATAAATTAGAGTATAAAATCAAAGATATTGACTATGGCTCAATTAAACCAATCGGTAATGATAAAGTGATTTATCGTCAAAATAATGAAAGCAATTGGCCAGATAATATAATTGATGTTGATGATATGAGAAGAAATAAGACACCGATTGTTTTAACAGTCTCCCAAGATCATGATTTTATTAGTGAAGATAAGAAGAACACTCTCCAAGGTCATTTGAAATATTTCGATGATGACTATGAGCAAGATTTGTTAGCTGGAGAAGCTGTTGTTTATCAAAGCAAGAGTGGACAAGAAATGAGTTCCTTGAGTTGGAATGCAGATAAAGGAATTCTCTTAGAATTAGATAATAATAAAATGAATGCAACTGGCAAGTATGAAACAAAATTAAATTGGCAATTTACAGATAGCTTATAACCCTTATTTTTAGTAAAAATCACTTATATTCAATATAATTAAAATAAATCAACCAAGTGGGGATGTGGCATTTATGAAAAAATACTTATTGGGAATAAGTGTATTGCTGTTAACCGGAGGATTGATGGCCGGCTGTTCATCAGAGAATAAGGTCAATAATAATTCGGAAAATGCACCAACGACAAAGTCTTTGAAAGATACGATTAAAATTACTGTTAATGAAGCAGTGGCTATTTATCAGAAACATTTTCCTAAAACGAATGTAGTCTCGGTGGAATTGGAAAAGCATCTTGGTAAGCCAATTTATATAGTCGAAGGTGCTGATAGTACAACGGAATACCAATTAAATATCAATGCGGCTAACAAGAAGATCAGACAGAAGTCTCAAGAACCTTTGGATGAGGACGATATGAATGAAGCTCAAACAAAGAAACTAGATTTTAAGAATGTTATTAGCCTTGAAAAAGCCAATAATTTAGCCAGCAAGGCTGCCAAGGGTGGTCAAGGAACTGAATTTAAGTTAGAAAAAGATCATGATATTACTACTTGGGAAGTTAATATCAATGGTAAAGAAGTAACACTTGATGCTCAAAATGGAAAAGTTCTAAAGATTGAAAATGATTAATATATGCAGTGTAGTAACTTTTTTGTTGCTGCACTGTATTTTTTTTAGACAAAAAAAGAGAAACTATCGATTGATAGTTTCTCAAAAGCACCACTAATTATTCTTCGGTATCAGGTGCACTATACTTAGAAATTTGAATTTCATCTTTTGTTACATGAGCTTCTAGTTGCTTATCCTTGGGATGATCCAAGAAGTAGTCAGCAACCTTATCTTCAATTTGTTCTTCAATCACACGACGTAGTGGACGAGCACCCATCTTTGGATTGTATCCCAAATCGACTAATTTATTCTTAGCATCCTTTGTTACATGGATACTTAAACCTTGGTCAGCAATCATCTTATTAGTATCGTTTAACATTAAATCAACGATATGGAGAAGATTATCCTTACTTAGTGAATTGAATTCGACGATACCGTCAAATCTATTCAAGAATTCAGGTTTGAAGAATTCTGACAATCTATTCATAACTGAGTTAGTTGTACCATTAGATTCAGCACCAAAACCAACATTAGCTTCTTGCATGCCTTGTCCAGCATTTGAAGTCATGATGATAATAGTATCCTTGAAGCTGACAGTTCTACCTTGAGAATCAGTTAAACGACCATCATCGAGGATCTGCAAGAACATATGCATAACATCGGGATGAGCCTTTTCAATTTCATCTAACAAGATCAAACTGTATGGATTACGACGAACTTGTTCAGTTAATTGACCAGCTTCTTCGTAACCAACATACCCTGGAGGCGAACCGATCAATTTAGAAACTGAATGTTTCTCCATGTACTCAGACATATCAAATCTGATCATTGAATCCTCAGAACCAAATAGTTCACGAGCAAGTTGTTTAGCAAGTTCCGTTTTACCAACACCAGTAGGTCCAACGAATAGGAAGGAACCGATTGGACGACCAGACTTGTTGAATCCAACTCTGTTACGACGAATAGCTCTAGCTACGTCACCAACAGCTTTATCTTGTCCAATAATGTGACCCTTCAAATCTGACTCCAAGTTCTTCAATTGAGCTTGTTCGTTTGATTGAAGTTCACCGACAGGAATATTTGTTTTTTCTTCAATTATCTTTTCAATCTCTTTATCAGTAACGATATTTTGACCAGCAGGTTCATCCTTGTTGCTGTTCTTCATATCTTGGAATTTAGTAACTTGATCACGATAGTAGGCAGCTTTTTCGTAATCTTCATTACGAAGAGCGGCTTGCTTTTGAACTTCAGCATCAGAGATCTTGTTATCAAGGTCAGCCATATCAACATGATTGATTTGTAAGTTCTTCTTTGAGCCGGCCTCATCAATCAAGTCGATAGCCTTATCAGGTAAGAATCTATCTTGAATGTAACGAGCTGATAATTCAGCAGCAGCTTTAATAGCTTCATTAGAATACTTTACATGATGATAGTCTTCGTACTTAGGTTGAAGCCCCTTTAGAATTTGAACGGTTTCGTCAACAGTTGGTTCGTTAACTTGAACTGGTTGTAGACGACGTTCCAAAGCAGAATCTTTTTCAATTGTCCGATATTCATTTAAGGTTGTTGCACCAACTAATTGAATATCGCCACGGGCTAGGGCAGGTTTCAAAACGTTACCAGCATCCATGCCACCTTCGGCATTACCAGCACCAACAATTTCATGAATTTCATCAATGAAGAGGATGATATCTTTATTCTTTTGTAGTTCATTAATTAGTTGTTGCATTCTTTGTTCAAATTGACCACGAACACCAGTACCTTGAACAAGAGATACAACATCTAGACGAACAACACGTTTGTGTTGAAGTTTTTCAGGTACATCACCATCGACGATCTTTTGAGCAAGACCTTCAACAACAGCTGTTTTACCAACACCTGCTTCACCAATTAGAACAGGATTATTTTTAGTTCTTCTATTTAAAATTTCAATTACTCGGTTGATTTCCTTGTCACGACCAATGACTGGATCAATTTGTCCTTTTTTAGCAAGGGCAGTAAGATCAACACCATATTGATCTAAGACTCCATTACCTCTGGGTCTGCGGCCGTTTCCGCCACCATTACCTGTTTGAGTTTGGGGACCTTGTTGCTCGAAAGCATTAGGTTGTTGTCCGCCATTTAAGGCGTTGAACAAGTCTTCAAAACTAGAAAATCCACCATTTGGATTTTGTGCCATATTATTCATACCTTCGTTAGCTTGATTTCTTAACTTTTGATAACAGTCTTGGCAGAGATTGATTTCCGTCCTCTGACCATTAACACTTGTGTACAAATGAATCGTTGCTTCATTCTTATGACAATTCTGACATAACATTCGCACCCCACCTTTCCTTTGATACAGGATACAACGGTAGTATATAATTAGCACTCGGTGATTGCAAGTGCTAAGTCTTGAAAAATTATTTTTTCGTTATTCTATGGAAGAAAAATAATATTTTTTCAAAGTTCTATGAAAAAGTTTGATAATATAAACGCTTTCAGGCTCTAGTGTTGTAAGCGTTAAACGTCTTATCACAGCTGGCTTATCTCAACATTTTTTAAACTAAACCCTTGTGAAAATTAAGATATAATGGTAAATTAATTAGTGAATATTTGTAGGTTTACTACAGAATTTTATAATTATATGGTGAGGTATTTATTATGGAAAAGAAAGAATTTCACATTATTGCAGAAACAGGAATCCACGCACGTCCAGCTACTATGTTGGTACAAACAGCAAGTAAATTTAGCTCAGACATCAATATTGAATTCTCTGGTAAATCAGTAAACTTGAAGTCAATCATGGGTGTTATGTCACTTGGTGTTGGCCAAGGTGCTGACGTTACAATTACTGCTGATGGTGACGACGCTGCTGATGCAGTTGCAGCTATTGCAGACACAATGACAAAAGAAGGTTTGGCAGAATAATGGTTAAAACTATTAAAGGAATCGCAGCTAGTGATGGTATCGCTACTGCTGAAGCATACCTTTTAGTTCAACCAGATTTGTCTTTTACAAAGAAAAGTATTTCAGATGCTGATTCAGAAGTCAGTCGTCTTAAAGATGCTATTTCAACATCAGATGATGAGTTAACAAAGATCAGAGATATTGCTAAAGAGTCTCTTGGTGAAGAAGAAGCTCAAGTTTTTGATGCACATAAGATGATTTTGGCTGATCCAGAATTTACAGGTGCAGTTGAACAAGAAGTTACAGATAAGAAAGTAAATGCAGAACAAGCATTGCACGATGTATCTGAAAACTTTATTGCCATTTTTGAAGGAATGACAGACAATCCTTACATGCAAGAAAGAGCCGCTGATGTACGTGATGTAACAAAGCGTGTTATGGCTCACTTGTTGGGTGTAACACTTCCAAATCCAGCATTGATCGACCATGATGTCGTTATCGTTGCTCATGATTTGACACCTAGTGATACAGCTCAATTGAACAGTTATGTTAAGGGATTTGTTACTGATATCGGTGGTCGTACAGCTCACTCAGCTATCATGGCACGTTCACTTGAATTGCCAGCTGTTGTTGGTACTGACACAATCACTAAAGATGTTAAAGAAGGAGAAACAGTTATCATTGATGGTTTGAATGGTGCTGCTATTGTTGATCCTTCTGATGAAGATATCAAGAGTTATACTCAAAAGGCAAAAGACTTTGCTGCTGAAAAAGCAGAATGGGAAAAATTGAAGGACGAGGCATCAGTTACTGCTGATGGCAAGCACTTTGATATTGCCGCTAATATCGGTACACCAGATGATTTACAAGGTGTTGTTGATAATGGTGCTGAAGGTATCGGTTTGTACCGTACAGAATTCTTGTACATGCAATCAGAAAGCCTTCCAACCGAAGAAGATCAATTCAAGGCCTACAAGAAGGTTCTTGAAGGTATGAAGGGTAAGCCAGTCGTTGTCCGTACTATGGATATCGGTGGTGACAAGCATCTTCCTTACTTGCCACTTCCTGAAGAAATGAACCCATTCTTGGGCTACCGTGCTATCCGTATTAGTTTGGATAGACAAGAAATCTTCAGAACTCAACTAAGAGCATTGCTACGTGCATCTGCTTTTGGTAACTTACGTATCATGTTCCCAATGATCGGTACTTTGCAAGAATTTAGAGATGCTAAGAAGGTCTTTGAAGAAGAAAAGGCTAAATTAGTTAAAGACGGCGTTAAGGTTTCTGATGACATTCAATTAGGAATGATGATGGAAGTTCCAGCCGCTGCCGTTCTTGCAGACCAATTTGCCAAAGAAGTTGACTTCTTCAGTATTGGTACTAACGATTTGATTCAATACACAATGGCTGCTGATCGTGGTAATGAACATGTTTCATACCTATATCAACCATATAATCCTTCAATTTTGAGATTGATCAAGCATGTTATTGAATCAGCTCATAAAGAAGGTAAGTGGGCTGGTATGTGTGGTGAAGCCGCTGGTGATAACACAATGCTTCCATTGCTTTTAAGCATGGGTCTTGATGAATACTCAATGAGTGCTACATCAGTACTTCGTGTAAGAAGTTTGATGAAGAAGTTGAGCACAAAGGATCTTGCTACATTGGCTGATCGTGCCGTTAACGAATCAATTACTAACGAAGATAACAAGAAGCTTGTTGAAGAATACTTGAACAAGTAATCTAAGAAATCTTACTAAGAGCCATACCTTAATTGGGATGGTTCTTTTTTTATGTTCTTATGAGTTGAACAATAATCCAAGTGCTTTTCAAAGACATTAAACAAGACTGTCATTGAAAGTTTTCGAGCTTGGTCAGGTTCAATTTGTATTCACCTGAGTATTTTTGTAAAAGCGTTTTCACAAAAACAAAGACAGTGTTATACTGTTCTTAGGATTTAAATGGATGTTTGGATTATTCCTAGACTTCTTCCTACCAGAGATAGGTGCACAATTTGCAATGGGCTATGCGCCTGGTTATCCTAAGGCTTCGATAAAGCTACGATTAGAAGGAAACAAAGGCTACCTAAAAATTCTACATACACAATCAAGTCCTAATTGAGCTTATATTAAATGCTTATATTAAATAGTGAGGGAAGTGACATCTGATGATCTTTTCATATTTGAAATTAGGTCCCAGAGATGGAGTCATGTTGATTTCAGCTTTTATTATGTTAGTTTTAACACTAGTTTTTAAATGGTCAGTATGGGAATTCTTGTTTGCTATTGTTGCGATCATAATTGCGTTCTTAGCAGGAAATATGAAACCAGATGAGAAGAACGTGCTTGCTTTCTTGAAAAAATAGTTTAGGATAACTTGAATTCTTGCAAGAAAGTTAACAACGATTAGATACTAATTTTATATTAAAGATAGATCTGCAGAAGCAGATCTTTTTTTATGCCAAATTTAAAATGATGTTTTCACAGTTCCCCTGAAAGTGAGACAAGACAAAGTTTGATAGACTTTTTAGTAGAGGGGGGAACAAAATGAAAAATAGAAATTTACAATCAATATTGATTATTTACACAGTTGGGACTTTACTTAATATTTTTATGATTTGGTACAACAATTATGTATTTGATTTTAGACAATTAATAATTCTTTGGAGCGTATTTTTCCTTTCACTCTTGTTTGCTTACTCTCGTCAAAACCGATATCTGAATCTAGTAGTCAGCTTTTTTCTCATCGAAATATTCTCTCTAGCACTAGGCTATCAAAAATTTGGATGGATATTTTTGTTGAGTGCTGGAGTTATAGGAACTTTAGGGTCTTATTATCTGGGAAAAGCTATTAAATCCGGTTCCAAGTCCAACAAGAGATGATCAGATATGTTAACCTTAAAATATCATTTTATGAGGGGGAAGTATGAAGAATCGAGTTATCAAAAACTTTTTAATGTTTGTAGGATTTTGGATGCTAATAACAATTGGTCTAAATATCTATAATCAACGAGCAATTTTTTACAATTTTCCTTGGGAAATACTGTTGATATTCTTCTTGTCACTATTGCTCGTTATTACGAATTTGAGTAAGAAAGCAGCAATAATAATAGATTTTGTGGTCTTTTACATTTACATGTTGATAAATGGTGGCTATTATAATTGGACTTCTTTAATAATTTTTGCCGGGTCTTCTGCATTTATGACGGCAATTACGTACTTTATTAGTGTTCAATTTAAAAAAGGAGAACATGTGAAATGAAGCAAGTGAGATTATTTGATTGTTTAAAAAAATCAGCCTTAGTTGTTCTTGCTTTTATGATTTTACATGTTGTACGAAAGGCTATTTTTAAATTTAATGAACTTGTAGAATTAAAGAACCAATTTATGACAACAGATCAGAAGATATTAGTTGTGGCAGCTGTTCTGGTAATGATAATTTTGATTTGGCTAGTAGTTTCATTGATTGGTGGAATTGGGTATTATCTTTTCTTGAAAATAAAAATGAGTATATCAAAGGAACAATAATCGAATGAAAAAGGTTTTACTGGTGCTATCTTTTTTATCTGTAATATTGGTAAGTGGTTGCAGCCTAAAACAAAGTCAAAGTACAAAGATGACTCAGCAACAACAGTCCAAATTAATTAAACATAATCAAAAGATTTGGAATGAAAAAATTCGGGCTGCCCAAAACATTGACAATCCTAATTACGATCAATATGTGACCGTAATCCCTCAAGGGTACAATGATGAAGATATGTCATTAAAACGTTTTAAAAGCGGCAACCAATTAGCTGTCAAAGCAAGAGTACTTAACTTACAGCCAGAGGTTGATCGATTGCTGAACACTCAAACTAAGGCGACGATTTTGATTGAAAAAGTGTTGACCGGGAATAAAGAACTGCAAGGAAAAACTATAAAAACTGAATTTACTGGTGGTTTAACAACGGCTGGAAATTACTTTATTAGTGTTGAAGGAAATTATGAAGGAGACCAAGTTGGTTTTCCTAACAAGAAAACTAGTATTTATACGACAACCGCTACTAAACCAATGCCTAAGATTGGACAAAGAATTATTTTAGGATTAAAGCGTTATCAGCCCGAGAATAAATATCGTCAAGCCATGTTAAAGAAGAATGGATTAACAACAAAAAATTTTTACGTGATCCAAAATCCTGAGGCAACTATGTGGGTTAAAGAAAACGGAAAATACAGAGTTAATAATCCAGCTTTTTATTTGAAAGAGAATAAAACTAAAGTTAAGAATATGATGAAGTTGACTGCAAAGTTAAATAAAGAAAACAGTTGATTCTGAACTTTCAACTGAAAGGAAAACAACATTTATTAAGAAATTCAGGTATATTTATAAACCGTGAATACTTAATAAATGTTGTTTTTTATTATATAAATTTCTGCAGATTACTATTAGCCTTATTTGTTGTATGCCAAGACAGTTAGTGGTGCAAAGATTAAAACAATTCCTAAGCCAAATAGTAAAACAATCCAAGCAACAGGTGGGAAAGAGCCAGTTGCTAGAATTTGACGGATGGCATCAATTACGTAGGTCATGGGATTAAGTTTGGCGATGATTTGTAGAATTTTAGGAAGCGTATTGATTGGCACAAAGGCATTTGATAGAAATGATAATAATAACATAGTCATTAAGGAAATACTTTCGACCATGGTAGCGCGTTTTGCCAATAAACCAATAAGTGCATATATCCAAGAAATTGCCCAACCAGTAAAAATTGAAATCAGGGCGACGACAATGATCCAGCCGAAGTTAACAGTAGGTCGCCAGCCCATTAGATAGCCAGTTGTAAGAGAGGCAGTAGTTGCAATCGTTAGTCTTAAAATATCGGCAAGTAGCTGACCAGCAAGTGGAGCGATATGTGCAATAGGGAGTGATTTAAATCTATCAAAGACACCCGTTTCCATATCTTCTTTAATTTGGGTGCCAGATCCTGAAGCAGCTGAAAGAATCGTTTGAATCAATATTCCGGGAACAATTATTGGTAGGTATGCTTGAACACCGCCGGCAATGGCTCCTCCAAATAAGTAACCGAACAATATCATAAACATAATCGGTTGAATTAAAACATCCATAAAATGATCGGGATTATGAAAAGTTTTTAGTAGATTGCGATATGCCATAGTAAAAATATTTTGAATTGTACTGATGTGATTTCTTTTGATATTCATTGTAATATTGCCTCGCTTCTAGTTTTTACCCACTGTTAAATTCATAAATACATCGTCTAAGGAAGGTTCTTGGATAGATAGATCAGAAATACTTATTTGAGTATCCTTTAAGTGGGATAAGCCTTCGATGGCTTGTTCAGTACTTTTGCATTTTGTGGTAATGATGTTATTTGTTAATTTAGGTTCAGTATTTAAAGACGCTTGTAGTATTTCTATAGCTCGAGTAATGTCGTTGTCGTTGGTAACTTTTAAAGACAAAGTTAGATCACCTAAGTTGTGTTTTAATTCATCGGGAGTACCAATTTTGATTAATTTTCCATGATCGATGATGGCTACACGGTTTGCTAACGTATCTGCTTCCTCAAGGTATTGTGTAGTTAAAAAAATAGTTGATCCGTCTTTAACTAGATTTCTGATTGTATCCCACATTTGAGTACGGGTACGAGGGTCTAATCCAGTTGTAGGTTCATCTAAAAAAATGATTTTTGGGCGAGTAATTAGACTGATTGCTAAATCCAAACGACGACGCATACCACCTGAAAAGTTTTTGGCTGTCTTATCAGCACTATTTTCCAGTGAAAATTCTTTTAATAATTCGTTTGTTCTAGCTTTGGATGCATTTTTTGAAAGACCGTTCAATCTTGAAAATATCATTAAATTTTCTCTAGCGGAAATATCTTCGTCAACGGCAGCGTATTGATTAGTTACACCAAACATTGATCGGGCCAGTTTGCTTTCTTTTTTTATGTCATAGCCAAAAATATTTACATCTCCAGCAGTAGGTTTTAGTAAGGTAGTTAGTATTCTAAGAATAGTGGTTTTACCGGCTCCATTGGGTCCTAATAGCCCAAATACTTCACCTTTGTTAACTGTAAACGAGATATCATCGACAACTTTTTGATTGCCAAATGTTTTAGAAAGATGATTTACTTTAATAGCGAATTTTTTTTGCATTTTAATAGCCTCTTTTTATATAATCAGGTGTACCTGACGATTTAGATAATAAGGTCTACCTGATTAAATGTCAAGAACTATTTCATCACGTCTGAAATAAAGTAAATATGCGAGTATAATAAAACTTGGAGGTCGATGATCTATGACAAATTTAATGGGCCAGGGAAAAACGGCGAGTAAATTAGTTGAATTTGGCATGTTGCAAAATATTGCCGAAGATGATTCTCAACATAAAAATGACTACAAAACGTTGTTTCAAGGACAAGGGAAAATACTATTAGCCTTATCTGACAATGACAATATGTCACAAAAAGCTCTGGCAGAAAGAGTTAATATGACTCCTCAATCGATGGCCGAATTCGTTCGCAAACTCGAAAAAAGAGGCTTGGTTTCACGAAAAAAATCCTCGACGGATAAACGGGTGATTATTGTTAGTTTGACCGAAGAAGGTCGTTTAGAAACTGAAAAAAGAACTCAAGTGATCCCTAAGTATTTAAGAGTTTTAAATGATGAAGAACTTAACCAATTCAATAAAATATTAGATAAGATAAATCAACAAATGTATCTTGATATTAAAGACGCTGATCCAACTTTGCATAATAAGTATCATAAACTGATGCTTAATCATGTATTGACCAAGATTCATACTGATGAAACAAAATCTTAGTATGAATATAATCAAATAAAAATTCTGAATTTTAAACTAAAAAAGCAACATTTATTAAGAAATTTGGGTATATTTAAATACCTTAAATACTTAATAAATGTTGCTTTCTTTTATTGTCTAGATTTATTTGTTAGATCTTATATGTTTCAGCGACCCATTCGTTGGTAGCGATTCGACGATAAGTAACGCCATTTACTTCTTTAGATTGGTCAGTGTACCAAACGGAGTCGTTGGCTAATTCGGGACTAGTAATATCATGTAGTGAACCGTCACCGTTGAAACCAACGATAGGAACGGCTAGTCCATTAGAATTACGAACTTTGATAATGTTGGGATTGTCTTCATTGACATTACCATAAGTTTTCAAGTTGTTGTAGTAAGTTGCAATTAAAGCATTGAATTGGTCCATATCATAACCCCAAGTGCTGAAGTAATACGTAGGATCTTGATGTTTTGTTTCATGCCAAAGGTTGCTGACTTGAGCGTGAGATAAAACAGTTTGTCCAGCTACATCAGGCATATTATATTGAATCAATTTTTCAGCAATATAATATGCGTCGTTAGCTAATGAATGTGCAAATGCATCATAAGAATCAACTCGACAGAGTTCGACCTGAATGTAACGGGCATTGGCAGTGGGGCCAGCTCCCCAAACTGTGTAGTCAGTATTGTGGATATTAAGAATTTGATTATTATCAACAAAGGCATGTACGTAAGTTTCTAACGTTGGCCATTGACTGTTGAAACGGTCAGTAAATTGTTGAGCTGTAACGTTAGCTTCTGAAGTTTCATGGACGACGATTCCTTCAGGTTGACCGACACCATAGCGATACCCTTGCCAGACACTAAAAGTTCCTTCTTGATTTTGGATTTGTGCTGGTTGAATCTTATTTTGAATAATATAATCGTTGATCTTAGAATTAGCTTTAACTGTTTGCGCATGGTTTGCAGTTAAGATAATTGAAAATAACAGTATAAAAAATGAAAATAATCTTTTTTTAGTAATAATATTTTCCCCCTTATAAATCCCATTTATAAGAGTAGCACAAGCGATACAAAGCAAATTTTACAGAACTGTTACAAGATGATTTATTTAAAATAGTTTTAAGTCTTGTGAAAAAATCAAAATTTGAGTATATATCCTTTTATAATGAAATAGTTTAGAAATAAAAGTATGGAGGGGTTTATTTTGAAAAAGAGCACATCATTGTTATTTAGCGGACTTTTAGTTTCAGGTATGGTTCTTGGCGCTGCAAGTACACCAACGACTGTCCATGCTGATGATAATACAGCTACTACCCAAGCAACAACAAACGTAACTAATAATGTTACATATTATGATCAATCTGGTAAAGAAGTTGGACAAAAGTCCAATTTAGAAGGAACTAAGGGTTCTGCAATTACTTACGTTCCAGATGGCTATGCATTGGCTAAAGATTCTAATCCAACTTTTGGTAATGACCAAGATAGTGTCAGTGTTAAAGTTACCTCAATGATTTCTGTAAAGGTAAATTATGTTGATCAAAATGGCAATTTGGTTAATTCAGAAGTTGTTAATGGTGGAGACGGTACTGACTATACATTGACAGATATTCCTGCTGGTTGCAGCTGGATTAATGATAAAGAACAAAAGATTACTTTAGTTAACGGTAAGGAATACAATGTTCCTGTTAACAAGAAGGTCTTTAATACAGTTATCTTTAAGACAGCTGATGATACTGAAGTCGGCAAGACTGAAGTTTACGGTGATAAAGTTGGCGATGCTATTAATTTGACAAGTGATCAAGTACCAAGTGGTTACAAGGCTCAAACAACATCATTAACATTACAAACTGATAATAATACTCAATTTGTAACAGTTACTAAAGCAGAAGATGCTGCAACTGGTACCGTTACTGTAAATGGTAAAGACACACCATTGTATACAGTCTATGGAAATGTTATTACAGGTCGTAATTTAAAAGCCAATACTTCATGGAAGGTCTTTGAAACTAAAGTAATCAAAGGTCAAACATACTATCGTGTTGCTACAAATGAATGGGTTCCAGCTAGTGCAGTAACTATTGCTAATGCTGATACTGAAAATGTAACACCATTTACAGGTGTTGTAACAACTAAAGATAAAGCAACTACGTTATATACAAAAGATGGACAAGCAATCACTGGCCGTGGTTTGAGAGCCAATAGTGGTTGGCAAACAGCTAATAAGATGGTTCTAAATGGAACAACATATTACCAAGTTGCCACTAATGAGTGGGTCAAGGCAGATGATGTAACACTTCCATCAACAAGTTCAAATGTAACACCAGCAGTTGGTGTTGTAACTACAAAGAATCAAGTTGCTACATTATATACAAAAGATGGACAAGCAATTACAGGCCGTGGTTTAGCAGCAAATTCTGACTGGCAAACAGCTAATAAGATGACCTTAAAAGGTGAAACATATTATCAAGTTGCTACAAATGAATGGGTTAAGGCAAGCAGTCTTAAATTATAATATTTGTATCGAATAAGATATTTTTTGAATATATATTAAAAAGAAATCCTAATGACTTTTTGTAAGCCATTAGGATCTCTTTTTATGTAAATGTAAAAAATTAAATTCAGCAATTTTGAAATGAAGAAATTAATTAAAATAACAGTTAAATAGATTTTAATTTGTTACGTTTGAAAAAATTAAAACACTGATATAGACCTAATCCGGCAAGAATTGCAATTATTGGCAAGAATTCAATTCGATAGCGTCCTTGTACTTCAATAATAAGTTGTGCTACTGCAAAAGCCATTAAAGGTAAGATCAATAAGTATAAATTATCATTGAACTTATGCTTGAAGAGATCCAATGAACCGATCCAAGAGAAAATAATCATGAAGACCGATCCTAGATAAGCTAAGAAGTTAATCTTCTGGACGGTATTAGGAGAATGATTGGCCCCGTAATTAGTAAAGTCAGTTGCCATTGTTGGTGTCGACCAGAGTAATTGTGTTTTGTTAATAAAGAATTTAAGCCACAAGTGATTATTATTTAAATAATGGATTTCATGTTTGATCTGTTTTTGTTCAATCTTTTTAGTAACAGAGCGAGGCTTGTTATCGTCAATAAAGTCATTCATGTCTGGTGAATATGTCCCAGTTGATTGGTAATGTAAACCAGTCATAAATTTCCATTCAGGATCGTGATTCGACAAACCATAGGTATTAATACCAGAAGCTTTTAGTCCCCAGCCGGCAAGACTAAATAGTAATAGGTAGACTAAAAGTGAAAGAATAATTTTTAAGGCTGATTTGAAATTATGATGCTTTAGCCAAACGTAGATAATGGCAAAAACAACTATACCCGCAATAATGACGGGACCAATTGGTCTAATAAGACAACCAGCAGTTAAAGTCACACCTGCTAAGAGATAACTCCATAACTTGTCATTCATTAGTAGATAAAAAGTTATTAGATATAGCAGTGAGCCTAAGTACTGATTGCTAGTTTGACTGTTTAAAGCAAACCAGTCTAAGTTGATCATCAATAATAGTACAGATAATCTGGCAACAATAACCTTGTTAAAAGCTTTGAGAGTCAAAAGATAAGTAAACAGTAAAATTAGTGCTTGATAAATAACATTGAGAAATTGAATAGCAAAGATATTATAGCCAAAAACTTTAATAACTGCCGCGACGTAAATAATGAATCCAGTTTGATAAGCGTATTTGGCAAAATAATCAGTATCTCGAGCATATATCTTAGTTCCGTTAAGAATTCCTGGGGCTCGGCTCCAAAAGTTACCAAAGTCGCTTAATTGCTGATTAGGAACATTGAGAATCCAAGTAGTAGCTACAATGATGAAGATTAAAAGTAAACCTAACAATACAAAAGTATTGATCTTTTTATCGTCAGTTTTTATTTTTGTCAAAATATATCCGACGACTAAAACTAAAACTAGAAAAATTATTAATAAAAATAAATTTCTTAATGAATTAGTAAGAGCAAAGTTCTTGAAGTAGAATGTCATCATTAACAAAAGTGAAGCTGTTGTGAAAATGGCCAAACATACAAGAATAAATTTATCGATAAATTTTTGAACTTTGTTGATAGTAATTCCCCCTTATAAACATATTAAAGACATATGATATATTACTACAAAAGATATATTGAAAATAGGAATTTATAAGAAACCTTATGCATGTATAAGAATTGTCTAGTTAGTATTAAATAAAGTTTTTTAAAGCATTAGTTAAGATTCCTATAAGGTCCTAACTGAAATAGAGGACGTATAGTATAGTGAATTTGTATTAAGAGATCTTGTAAAAGGGGACTTTTAAAATGCAAACACTAGACCAAGAGAAGTTTTATTATCGTAGAATAACTAGTTTAGATATTATTACTATCTTATTGATAATTGGATTATTGTTCTTTGAAAGAGGTTTTATACTTTCTTTATTACTAATTGTCGTTCATCCATTCAGTCAGTCTAAAATATTAGTATCTGATATTGGGGATAAAAGTACTAAGCTTTGGGTTCGAAAAATGGATTGGAATCATTATAGAAAAGAACATGAGCTTGGTCCTTTAATGCAGTACAGATCTCAACGAAATACAGTTCATATGAAAAAGGCTTAAAATAAAAGGATTGTCGACTGATAGTTGGCAGTCTTTTTATTTTTCTCTGATTAGTTAATTGGTCTACTTGATAGTTATAAGAATAGTAAAAAATTATTTATCCTGTGGAACTACTGATATGACAACCATATGTTCGTGTCAAGCTAAAAATTTGCCTTTAGCCACTTGAAATTTTAGCCATAGTTTAAATTAAAAAAATCATTGCTTACCTCTCGAAATTGATATTAGAATAGTAATTGCGACTTTGAATTATCGCTTATGATTTATAAAGGGTCTTCAAGATACGATATGTATTTTTTTTGATTTTAAATTGCCGAAATAACAATACGCAAAGATGATTTCTAAATGTCAATAGAAATAGTTGCTCACTAGATGTTGTTATTAAAAAAGAATCAAGGTACTATATATTGTGTTATTTAAAAAATGTGGAGTGATTATTAATGGATGTTATTAATAAAATTATTTTGTCTGACGAATTTGTCGATGAAGTTAAGAAAACAATTAAACCCCACTGGGGTGAATTAGGCTGGGTCACATACAAACGAACTTATGCTCGTTACATTGATGAACTTGGTCGAACTGAAAACTGGTCTGAAACTGTCAAACGTGTGGTTGAAGGTAATATAAATCTTGATCCTCGTTTGAAGGACGACAATTTAACTGATGAACAATATGCCGGATTAGTTAAAGAAGCTCAGAATTTATATAAATTGGTCTATGGATTAGCTGCCACTCCTTCAGGACGTAATCTTTGGATCTCAGGGACTGAGTATCAACACCGTAATGGGGATGCTCTAAATAATTGCTGGTTTGTTGCCATCAGACCACAAAAGTATGGTGACAGTCATATTGTTCCTTCATATCTTCAAAAAGATCAATTAGCTGTTTCAATGCCATTTTCATTTATGTTTGATCAATTAATGAAGGGTGGCGGCGTTGGTTTTTCCGTTGTTCCTTCAAATATGAAATTGATGCCTAAAGTTGATAACAAAGTTAATTTGACTGTACTTATCGGTAAAGAAAGTGCTTCATATAAAGATTCTATCGCTGCTGGGGCAACTGATCGTGATGATTGGTTAGCTAAGAATGATATTTCAGCAACTCGTCATTATGAATTACCTGATACACGTGAGGGCTGGGTTATTGGTAATGCCAATATGATCGATGCTCATTTTAATGATACTAACGATGGTCTAAAAGACGTTGTCTTAGATATTACAGATATCCGTGCTAAGGGTGAAAAAATCAAAGGTTTCGGTGGAACTGCTTCAGGTCCTGTTCCTTTGATTGAAATGTTCTTTGATATCAACAATGTTTTGAACAATGCTATTGGCAGAAAGTTAACTTCGGTTGATTGTACTGATATGGGTAACTTGATTGGTAAAACTGTTGTAGCTGGTAATGTTCGTCGTTCTGCTGAGTTGGCACTTGGTGGCGCAACTGATGATGATTTCATCACTATGAAACAAGACCAAAAACAACTTTATCATCACCGCTGGGCTTCAAATAATAGTGTGGCAGTTGATTCTAAATTTAATAAGTATGCTCCAATTGCTGATTCAATCACTCATAATGGTGAACCTGGTATTGTTAACCTTGAATTGTCACGTAATTATGGACGTGTAATTGATGGCTATCAACCAGGAATTGACGATGGGGTAGAAGGAACTAACCCTTGTGGTGAAATTTCTCTAAGTAATGGTGAACCATGTAACTTATTTGAAATTTTTCCATTGATTGCAACTCAACAAGGTTGGAGTCTTGAAGAAGCTTTTGGTTTAGCTGCTCGTTATACAAAACGTGTTACATTCAGCAATTACGATTGGGAAGTTTCACGTAATGTTATTCAAAAGAATCGTCGTATCGGAGTCTCAATGTCCGGTATCCAAGATTGGATTCTGACAACCTTTGGTAATCGTGTTGTGACTGGTTTTGAACCTACCACAGATCCTGAAACAGGAGAAACTGTTCAAAAACCTATCTACGATCAACGCGTTGTTGAGAAATTCGATGACTTGTACAAGACAGTTGTTGAAGCTGACAAGGAGTACTCTAAAGCTCTAGGATGTAAGGCATCAATCAAGCATACAACGGTTAAACCATCAGGTACTGTTGCTAAATTGGCTGGTGTTTCTGAAGGTATGCATTTCCATTATGCAGGTTACTTAATTCAAAGAATCAGATTCCAAGATTCAGATCCATTGTTGCCAGCTCTAAAGGCTTGTGGATATAAGATTGAACCTGATGTCTATACAAAGCACACGATGTGCGTTGAATTTCCAGTTAAGGCTGCTAACGCTGACAATCCTAACTTTGCTTCTGCAGGTTCAGTTTCAATCGCTGAGCAATTTGCTACACAAGCATTTTTACAAACATATTGGTCAGATAATGCGGTCAGCTGTACTATTACATTCCAACCAAATGAAGCAGATCAAATTGCTCCATTAATGTATCAATACAGACATATTACGAAGTCAACTTCACTATTGCCATATAGTGGTGCTGATTTCAAACAAGCACCTAAAGAACCAATTGATAAGAAAGTTTATCAAGAACGTGAATCTGAAGTAGATGAGAATGTTGCTAAAGTATTCGCACAACAAAATGACAACCACGACAAGAAGGATATCGAATTAGTCGATCAATCTGACTGTGCCGGTGGTGCTTGTCCAATTAGATAAAATGGTAATGAAAAAGAATATCTTTTCAGTAGATGTCTATCTCTGAAAGGATATTCTTTTTGTTTCTAAATTTTGTAGAGTTAAAACTTTACATATTATGTTTACGGTTGTAAACTGTTCTTTGTTAAGAAGGATTACAGATGTAAACTTTGAGAGGAGAGGATGACATGAAAGAAGTAGAATCAATGAGTCGAGCTGAATGGCAAGTAATGAGGATCATTTGGACATTAGGTCAAACTACAAGTAAGGAAGTTATTGATATTCTTGAAAGAAAGACTGATTGGAAGGCTGCCACAATTAAAACTCTGATTGGTCGATTGCAAAAGAAAGGTTTTCTTGCTGCGGATGAAACTAAACGTCCATATGTTTACAAGCCATTGATTGCAGAGGATTCAGCAATTCATGAAAGTGTCACTGATCTATTCGATAATCTTTGCTGTATGCGTAAAGGTTATGCCATCAATGATTTAATCGAAAATTCAGAAATCTCGCAGAATGATATTGCCACAATTATTCAAACTCTAACTGAGAAGGCAAAGACGGCTCCTAAAGAAGTCGAATGCGATTGTTTGGAGGCGGATTTGAAATGAAAAATGAGAATATGAAAGATATGAATATGGATCATTCAAAAATGGATATGTCTGATGGCGATATGTCCAACAGTCATATGATGATGCACGGTGGTCATATGATGGATATGGGGGACTTGAGAAAGAAGTTTTGGATCTCACTTGTTTTAGCAATACCAGTTTTTATTCTTTCACCTTTCATGGGATTGAATCTACCATTTCAAGTTCAATTTCCTGGATCTGATTGGATAGTTTTAGTTTTAGCAACTTTTCTTTACTTTTATGGTGGTAAACCATTTATCACTGGAG
Organism: Companilactobacillus musae; assembly: GCF_003967595.1. Taxonomy (GTDB): domain Bacteria; phylum Bacillota; class Bacilli; order Lactobacillales; family Lactobacillaceae; genus Companilactobacillus; species Companilactobacillus musae. The sequence goes on from NZ_BIFW01000009.1 coordinate 49,302, forward strand.
CACGTGGAGAATTAGCTGAGAAAAAACCTGCGATGATGACTTTGATCACCATGGGTATCAGTGTTGCTTATATTTATAGTTTATATGCTTTTGTTGAGAATAATTTACTTCATTCCTCAACGCATATAATGGATTTCTTCTGGGAACTAGCTTCTTTGATCGTGATCATGCTTTTAGGTCATTGGATTGAAATGAAGTCTACCATGAGTGCCGGTAATGCTTTACAAAAGATTGCTTCACTTGTTCCTAACCAAGTTCATATGGTTCACGGTGATACCACAATGGATCATGATATTTCCATGGTAAAAGCTGGCGATATCGTTGAGATTCGTGCCGGAGAATCAGTTCCACTTGATGGTCATATTGTCAGTGGTGAAAGTTACGTCAATGAATCTTTAATTACTGGTGAATCAAAAGCAGTTAAAAAGCAATTGGATTCTAAAGTTGTCGGTGGTTCAATCAATGGTGAGGGTACGATTAGAATCAAAGTCGATAAATCAGCTGGTGAAGGTTATTTATCTCAAATCAGTAAGTTAGTTTCTGATGCTCAGAATAATCGCTCTAAGTCGCAAATGTTGGCTGACAAGGTTTCTAGTTGGTTGTTCTATGCCGCTTTGACAGTTGGAATTATTGCTTTTGTTTATTGGTTGATCTTTGGTGATATGAATACTGCCTTGAATCGTTTGGTGGCTGTTTTAGTTATTGCTTGTCCACATGCATTAGGACTTGCTATTCCTTTGGTAATGTCACGTAGTACTTCAATTGCGGCTACTAATGGTTTGATCGTTCGTGATAATCAGGCAATGGAGAATAGTCGTAAAATCGATTATGTAGCAATGGATAAAACTGGTACTTTAACTGAGGGTAAGTTTACAGTCAATGGTTTAAAGAGTGTTGATGGATCAATTGATGATAAGAACCTTTTGGCAATTATTGCTGGTATTGAGGGCGGTTCAAGTCATCCCATTGCAAGTAGTATTGTTTCTTATGCTAAAGATAAAAAAGTAGCACCAGTTGCTCTTGATGATATTCAGGCAATTAAGGGTTACGGTATGAGCGGAAGTTACGATAATCATAAATATTATTTAGTTAACATGAAGTATTTGAATGAAAAGAATATTTCATTAGATAAAAAATATGTTCAAACATATTTAGACGAAGGTAATACTATTAGTTATTTAGTAACTGATCAAAAAGTATTAGGATTCGTAGCTTTAGGTGATCGTATCAAGAAGAATACCATTGAGTTTATTAAAGAATTAAAGGCTAGAAATATTAAGCCAATCATGTTGACTGGTGATAATAAAGAAGCTGCTGCTATAATGGCTAAACAGATGGGGATTGATGAGTTTAGAGCTGAGCTGTTGCCTGAGGACAAACATCAGGTTATTAAACAGTTAGAATTAGACGGTCATCATGTTTTGATGGTTGGTGATGGTATTAATGATGCACCTAGTTTGGCAACTGCTACTATCGGTGTAGCTATTGGTGCCGGAACTGATGTTGCGATTGATTCAGCGGACGTTGTTTTATATAACAGCGATCCTAGTGACATCATTAAATTCTTAAAACTATCACATAATACTTATCGCAAGACGGTTGAAAATCTCTGGTGGGGTGCCGGTTACAATATTATCGCTATTCCATTAGCTGCCGGTATTCTAGCTGGAGTAGGGTTTGTACTTAGTCCAGCTGTCGGGGCAGTGGTCATGTCACTATCAACAGTTGTTGTAGCTTTGAATGCTTTAACTCTAAAAATGTAAAAGATTATCATCATTTATAAAAAATCCGATTTGGTAAAATACTGTATTTACAGTTAAGCCAAACGGATTTTTTTGTGGTCATGTAAAAGCCATATTTAATGGACGTTATCATTCAATAATGACTGCATACAAAAGTATTATGCCAAAATGGTATATTATTTTGAGATGATTCATAATCAAATGTTAGAATATTTTTTATACAATTTTGTTTTGTGAAAGTGTTTACAATTGAAAAAATGTGTTCGACATAATAGACTGTAGGTGATAATAAGGGTAGGTGACGAGAAATGGCTACAATCTCTCTCTATTTGGATGGCAAAGATGAAAAATTGATTAAAAATTATGCTAAATCCAAGAATATGAGTGTCTCAGACTTTCTTCGTTCGATTGCGGTCGAAAAAATCGAGGATGATATTGATAATCAACTATATGAAAAAGCAATTCGTGAATTTAAAGAAAACCCTCAAGATGTTTCGCTAGAAGCAATGAGAAAAGAGCTGAGTTTATATTGTTGAGTACTCGTAGTAACGATAAAGAATAAATACCCGTAAGCGATGAGCTTACGGGTATTTATTTGTTTTATTTATAATAAGGCAAATCTAAAAAAGTAATAATTGTTTCTGTACCGGAATTAGGATGGGATTTGACTTGAATAGTATGACCAAGCTTGTCAGCCATTTTTTTGACTAGATATAATCCCATACCAGTCGACTTGCTTCCGGAACGACGACCATTACTGCCGGTGAAGCCCTTGTTAAAAATACGACTGATATCTTGCTCAGTAATTCCGATACCATTATCTTTAATATGCAGTTCAATATTGTTATTTGTCGTGGTAGTAAAAATGTTAATTTTACCACCTTGATCGGTATATTTGAGACTGTTAGAAACGATCTGATTAATAATAAAACTTAACCATTTTTCGTCAGTAAGAACCTTTTTATCAGTAACGTCCAAATTAATGCCAATTCGTTTACTGATAAAAAGTCTTTTATTAGTTCGGATACAAGATTTGACGATATCGTTTAAATCTTGCTCTTGAATCAAGTAATCATTCGAAAAGTTATTTAAGCGGGCAAAATATAAAGCTTGATCGACCAAGTAATCAATTTGATCTAATTCTTCAGCAATTAATTTTTTGTCCAGTTCATCATCTTGTGATAATTTTAAGGCCGCTAGAGGAACCTTAATATCGTGAACCCAAGATTCAGTATATTCGCGTTGATCTTTTTGATTTTGATATAACTCAGTCAATTCGTTACGATACTCTAATGAAATATTGTTGATTTTATTTTGAATAAATCTTTGCTCGTTATTGCGTGCTCCAAATAATTCTTTAGATAAATCTTCCTGGTAACTTTCTAATTGTTTGTACCAAGTACGTTTATGCAAATAGGAGATGCTTAAATTAGCAACTAAAAAAACCATTGCCAAGACCCAAGTGTAGATCAATGTACCCATGTGAAAATTGACTCTTGGATCTAAGAAGAGTACTAATTCAACGAAAGTCATCCCCACTAAAACAATAAGAATGGAATAAATATGGTCACGTAAATATTTAAAGAATGTCATCTTTTACCTCGTTAGGGAATAATGTATCCTTGTCCAACTTTAGTTACAATATAATCTTTAAGACCATACTTTTCTATTTTGCTGCGGAGACGATTGATGTTAACGGTCAAAGTATTATCATCAACGAATCGTTCATCATCCCACATGAAATTTAGTAATTGTTCACGAGTAACGATTTTACCTTGATCTTTGAGTAAACGTTGTAATAATTTGTATTCATTTTTGGAAAGATCGATTTTGTTATCATCAATTTCAACGTTTCCACTAGAAAGATTCAACTTTAAACCATTATGTTCAATTGTGTCACTAGTATTTTTAGTGAAATCATAAGTTCGACGTAGGAGTGCATTGATTTTAGCAATCAAAATATCAACGGAAAATGGTTTTTCTACAAAATCATCTGCACCCATATTCATAGACATGATTTGGTCCATGTTGGAATTACGAGATGAAATAATGATAATCGGAATTTTAGAGATTTTTCTAATCTCTTGGTTCCAGTAATAACCGTCATAAACCGGCAGATTGATATCAAGTAAAACTAAGTCAGGTTGATATTCGTTGAACTGTTCAATAATATTATTGAAGTCTTTGGTAATATAAGAACTCATTTGCCACTTTTTAAGATTTTCACTGATCAGTTGGGAGATAGAAGGATCGTCCTCAATAATCATAATTTTAGCCATGATAAATTTTCCTCCGTGCTAGAATAAAGACACTATATAGTATGATAACAATAATTAATTAAATATGGAGAAATTACTGTGCAAATTGCTGTAAAGAATATTTCAAAAGATTTTGGTAAGAAACGTAACGCCGTCCATGCCATTAAAGATATCAGTTTAGAAGTAGACCATGGGGAATTCTTAGGCATCATGGGACCTTCTGGTGCGGGAAAGACAACACTCTTAAATATGATATCGACTAATCAACGTCCTGATCATGGACAAATTATTATTGATGGTTTAGATCTGACACAATTTCATGACCGAGATCAGGCTAAATATCGTCGAAATAAGATGGGCTTTATTTACCAAAGCTTTGAATTATTAGATTCACTAAATGTTAAGGAAAATGTCATTTTACCATTAGCCTTAAATCGTTCCAATAAAAAATTGATTGAAGAACGTTTTAATCATATGATGCAACTTTTGAACATTGAAAAGTTATCAGATCGGTCGGTTGATGAGCTATCTTTGGGGCAACGTCAAATTGTAGCCGCTGCTAGAGCGTTGATCAATAATCCTGAAATTCTGTTTGCAGATGAGCCAACTGGAAGTTTGGATTCTAAGTCAGCTACGATTTTGTTGAATTATATGCAATTGATCAATCAAAAGGAAAAAACAACGATCATTATGGCAACTCATGATGCGTTCACAGCTAGCTATTGCAGTCGAGTTGTTTTTATCAAAGATGGTGTAGTTTTTTCAGAAGTTGTTAATCCGGGTAATCGTGATAAGTTTTTTGAACAAATAATTAACATGCAACGAACTATTGGAGGAGGAGATTACTTCAATGTATCGCAAAATTATTAAACGTAGTTTGTCCAATATGCGAGATAGCTATTTAATTTATATTTTAGCTTGTAGTTTTGCTATTGGAGTTTATGGAATTCTTTTATCAATGGGGGACAATCCCTCTTTACATTTTGCTTTAAGATTTTGGGGATCATTTATTAATGACACTACCATGATTATGAGTAGTATTTTTGCTTTTTGTGCTTTCATCTACATGATTTATGTCGGTGGTTTTTTCATCAAACAACAGAGAAATGAATTTTTAACTTTTGAAAAGTTGGGAATGCAACGCTGGGTTATTGTGGCAATTAGTTTTTTTCAAACTATTATTGTTCAAGCAATTGCTTGGGTTATTGGCATAACGTTGATGCTGATTTTTCAAAAATTTATGGGAATGTTGTTATTTTATTTAATGCGAGTTCGATTTAACTTTGAAATGCATATTAGTCTGAGCAGTATCTGGCTTTTAATTAGAGTGTTTTTTATTTCCACATTGATTTTAAGTATTATCAATGCCATTAAGACAATTAGAATCTTACAAAAGAAAAAAAGAAGACCCTTAATCAAAACACGATGGTGGTTACGTATCCCGGCAGGACTTTTTGGAATTATTTTGTTGCTAACAGCGCAAGTTTGTACTTTATATTTGTTCAAGGATATGCATACTATCAGTTATTCCGCAAAACCTTTAACGGAAATAATGTACATTATGGGGGCTGATATTTTTGGAACCTACTTGGTCTATTTTGGATTCTTACCATCAATTTTAAATATAATGCAAAGAATCCATTCAGTCGCATATTCAGGAGTAAATATCTTTTCTTTTAAATATATGAAAGAAAGATTGTTTCAAAACATTTCGATTCTTTGGTTTGTAACAGAATTATCTGCAATGGCTTTAGCATTATTGACGTTTTGCTATTTTGGTTATCAAGCGGTTCATCAGAACTATAATAGTGCCTATCCATTTGAATTAGCAGCTAATAAGAATACGGTCAAGGTTATTCGTGAAGAACTTAAAAAGAATGATGCCAAGGTCAAAGGCAGCTATCGAACTGATGTCAAAATTAATTTAGTTTCTTATTATAGTAAGGCTGAACAATCATATAACCGTCAACCGATGACTTTTATGTCTTATTCTGACTATATGTCATTACCCAAGAGAATGCGTAAAGGTAATAGTAAAATTAATTCGCATCAATTTTTGAAAATAGGTTTTAGTTCTTCAGTTATGTATAACAATCATGAAAAAGAACATGATATTCAAGTTAAAGACGCACCAATGATTCCAACTGCTAAATTAGGGTATTCGTTTCCTTATGGAAGTTCGATGCATTTTGGACCGATGATGATTGTTCCTAATAAGTATTATGAGAAAATGCCGGCCGAAGTTAAGGATACTTTTTACGGTTGGGATTTCAAAAAGGGCGATCGTTTAAGTCATGCACAAATGCAAAAATTAAATAGTTATCGGGATGCTTATTATATGAAGGTCAATTTCAAGTCGACGTTGGCTAAATCCAGTATTGAAGTCATGAAAAAAGAACCCAACAAGTATGAGGCGGCAACCTATACTCAAGCTGGATTCCTACGTCAGGGCGGGGTGAAGAAACGTTTCAAGCAAGGTGGGGGATTTTACCTCTTTATTGTAGCGTTGTTCAGCGTGGCCCTATTAATTGCCTTAGGCAGTGTTTTGACTTTGAGAATACTATTACGCGATGACTATCAATCAAGACAATTACGGACTTTACAAAAGATTGGAGTAGAAGAAAGTGAGATCAAGGGAATTATCCGACGTGAAAATACATTGACTTTCTTGATACCGATAATTTTTGCTTTAATTCAATCATTTGTGGCAATTGCAATGTTTGATTTTGGCCGCCATATTTCTAAAAATATTATTTTAATTTATGGTGGTTATATTGTACTTTATGGTTTGTTCGGGTTGATTAGTTTTCAAGTGTCTTGGCGTGGCGTCAAGCAGAAATTTAATCTATAAGCGAATAAGCTTTGGAGAAGAAACCGAAGTCCTCTTCAGTCGTACCTTGAATTTGTTTTTGGATCTCTTCTTGTAGCATTTTTTGCCAAGCTTTGATTTGACTTGTTTCAGTGAAGGTTCTAATAATTAAATATTCTCGTGGACTTTCCCTTTTTTGAAGGACAGCGGTTGATGTAGAATTAAAGGAGTATTGATGGGGTCCAAATAATTTATCTTCAAATAACTTGGCTTGATCGGCATTTAGTTTTAAATAAGTCAAAGAATATAAATTTTTTGATGGGTCGTAAACCCCACTAATACTACGATATTGTGCAAATGTTGATAAATTTTTTATTAAAAGATGGTCTGCGTTAGCATGAAATAAGGGTTTTAATAAAGTATCAGCAGAAGTTAGCTGACTCTTTAAAAAATTATATGTGCCTAGCTTTAATGTTATGTTCATAATTATTGAAATCCTTTCAACTTAAATTTTTTTGGAGGTTTTCTATGTTAGTTACAGTTTTAGGTTTTTATGGCGGTTATCCCCACAATGGGATAGGTACATCCGGTTATCTTTTACAAGATGACGACAAGAATTTGTTGATTGATTGTGGTAGTGGCGTTTTGAATGCACTATCTAATTACATGAAACCAACCGACTTGGATGCAGTAGTCCTATCTCACTATCACCATGATCATACAGCAGATGTTGGTGTTTTGCAGTACGAATGGCTTGCTGCTAAAAAAGAAAATCTACTACCTATTTATGGTCATACTCAGGATTTTGTCAACTATGCGCAATTATCAGTTGAAAATGCTACTAAAGGAATTGCTTATAACGATTACGAACCTACACAAATTGGTAATCTTAAGTTTGAATTTCTTAGAACGGTACATCCCGTTCCAGCGTATGCCATGCGTATCACTGATAAGGAAGGTAAAGTATTAGTTTATACAGCTGATACTACATACTTCGATGGCTTAGTCGATTTTTCCAAAGATGCTGATCTATTGATTGCTGACACTAATTTTCCTGAAGACGTTACTGGTCGCAAAGCTCATCTTAATACAAAAGAGGCCGGGACGTTAGCTAAAGAAGCTAATGTAAAGCGTTTAATGATTAGTCACTTACCTCAGACGGTAGATGCAGAGATTATGTTAAAGCAATCACAAAAATATGCTGAAGATATTCCGGTTGTTAATGCATTCCAAGGATTAGAAATCAATATCTAGGTTTGGTAATAGAATGATTAGTTTACATTGAAAGTAACATAAATTATAACTAATGAAATAAATAAACTAATATTTATGTAATTTGTGAACATTTTACATAGGTGGCTATTTAACGGGTACATGTTTTCACAATTTAACAATTTAAGAACAAACATTCGTAATTTTTTATTGAAAAACTATAGATTTTATAAATATATTAAGTTACAATGTTATTGTGTTTAAAGAGTTTGATACTACACAGGAAAGGAGAGATTATATATGGTAACCATTTATACATCTCCAAGTTGCACTTCATGTCGTAAAGCCAAGGCTTGGCTTGAACAACATGACATTCCTTACAAAGAAAGAAACATTTACTCAGAACCTTTAAATAAGCAAGAAATCAAACAAGTACTTCAAATGACTGAAAACGGGACAGAAGAAATCATTTCTACTCGTTCAAAAGCATTCCAAAACCTTAAGGTTGATCTTGACGATTTAACAATTGATCAATTGTTGGATTTGGTTCAAACAAATCCTGGTTTGTTGAAGCGTCCAATCATCATGGATGACAAACGTCTCCAAGTTGGTTTCAATGAAGACGAAATTAGAAGATTCTTGCCAAGAAGTGTCAGAACTATGGAACTTCAAAAGGCTCAATTAATGGCTGGACTTTAAAAATTATCCGATCACTTTCTTTTAGAGAGTGGTCTTTTTTTTGTCTTCAAGTACATTTTCTTGTTGTAAAAGACGATGTACTTGAGAAATATAATATCTAAGTCATTATTTTTGACTAGTATAACGACGTTTAGTATATTGTTTGAATGACTAGAATTATCGGTATATGATAGTTGAAATAGTTTTTCAGACTGTTAAAATGTAGATACAGAATTGAGGTGACTATGATGGAAATGGATCGACTTAATGAGAATACAATCAGAGTCATTCTTAGTACAGAAGATTTACAAGAGCGTGGGGTTACTGTTTTAGACTTGCTTGGTAATAAGAAGCAAATTGAATCGTTCTTTTATAGTATTTTGGATGAAGTTGATAAGGATCATGTTTTTACGAATAATGAACCTGTTACTTTCCAAATAATGCCAAACAAGTCAGGTTTGGAATTATTAATTAGCAAGAGTGATGATTCTGAGGGTACAGGTTCATTGCCATTAAATGGGCTACAGAATTCAGTTGCTGATAACAATGGTAATGATTTGGATGATGAGAAAGTTGGAACTGAAGAATATGACAGTGATACTGCTCCATATTTGAATGACCCAGATACACCTACAAAAACAATTATTGTTGAATTTAAGGACTTTGAAGATTACGTCCAATTGGCTAATTTACTCCACTTAGAAAGTGGAATTTCCAATCTCTGGGAGTATGAAAATAAGTATTATTTACAATTAATTCTTTTCACAGATGAGATGCATGAAATGACTTATAGTGATGTTTTGGCATTACTTAGTGAATATAGTTTCAAGACTAAAGTCACAGCTGCAGTTTTATCAGAATATGGTAAGCAAGTTATGTCTAAGACTGCTTTAGAGTTAACAAGATATTACTTTGGCAAATAAAAATAGTGAGATAGAGTATTATTTGATTCTCATATAATAAGGAATCCTCATGTAGTGACCATTTTTGATGGTTGTCACATGAGGATTTTTTATGCTTTAAAAAAGACCGTTGACGAAGAACGCTTATGAATAGCATAATTTTAATGTAAGCGAATACATAAAGTGGAGGAGAGAAATATGGAGAACAAGGTAAAAGTTATTGAAGTAATGGAAAAGTTTGCTAATGAATTAAAAAAGTACCATCCCAATTTTGAAACCACAAAATATGTTCAAGAAACTTTATTGGAATTAAAAAAGAGTGAGGGAGTTGCCTTTACCGGAAAGTTACAATATTTTTTTAATCGTGTGCTAGTAGTTAAATTATCTGACGGAATCAAGTTTAATGAAAGTGAAAAACGTTATTGGAAAGAGTTATCCTCTTTTGTTGAATTGGGAAATAATCTCTGGGGAGCGAGTTTATAATTGAAATAATTTTTATTGCGTAATTTGGGTATGAGGTGATGAAGATGTATGCTGCGTTAGATAAAAATGGCGTCCTAATTTATGCACAGAATGCTCAAAAAAATAAAAGTTATTATTGTTGTCGGTGTAGTAGTTTGGTCAAATTAGTAGCGACTGATTCGAGAAATTATTTCAGGCATATTAATAAAACTGATAATTCAATCAATGAACGCCAGATTCATGTCCAAGGGAAAAGTATGCTGTTAGATCTTTTAGAAAAATTTAAACTAAAAAGTTTAGAATCAGAAGTTTATTTATCAAAAATACAACAACGTCCTGATATTTTGATAAATCATCAGACTGCAATTGAATATCAATGTGCCAAAATTAATCTAGAAACTTTTCAACAACGGGTTGAAGGTTATAGAAGGATAGGTATGGAAAGTTTTTGGATCTTAGGTGGAAGTTACTTAACTAAAAAAATTCAGCGTGAACATTTAAAATTTTTGAACTTTAATTGTGATTGGGGATTCTACTTATTGATGTTAGATTCAATCCAAAAAAGGTTAATCCTTTTTCATCATATAAAATTTTTAGGTCCGTTTAATCGAATTTTTGCGGAAAAAATAATTTTTTCAAAAGATAATTTTTTAAATTTATTTACATTTAGCCCCAAGCATAATCCAGTGGGTAGTCAGCAGATAAATGGTCAAATGTTAAAAAAATTGCGTCAAAAGAATGATCATAAATCTCAACAATTCAAACTAGAATTTTATTTACGAAATCAATTAACAGTTGAGGAGTATTTAGAAAATAGGGTGTTTTATCCTCAAAAACCAATTTATATTCATCCCGCCTGGCAAATGGCTTGTGGACAGTCTAAAACATTATTAGTACAGCCATTATTAAATTATAAGAAACCAAAAGAGCCTCCACAGTTGTGGAAGCTCTTTTTACTTATGCTATTGTTTGCAGACTATCAACGTTATCTTCTGAATTTATCCAAACTGATAACAGTACTAGAATTGACATATTTTTCTGTACGAGGAAGTTCACGTTCTAACATTGCATTAATGCTATTACTAATGTCTTCTTGGGAAGATGAATCACCGAAGTCAGTAATCATAACGCCAGGTTTAGATTCATTTTCACAATCGAAGACAACAGCTGTAGGAGCTTTATAAATGTTCATTTCCATTGATAACTGTTGATCACGTTTCAATCCTTGTACGACGCATTGACTGTCTTTATCAGCCATGATTGATTTATAATCGAGCCCACTATTGTTAATTGCACATTTGATAGTGGTATCATCAAAGGGATTGTTTAAAACATTTACTTGTTCTTGAAGATTCATCAAAAAGTTACGGGCCTTTTTGTTGCCTTGACATGAAGCAGCCTTGTATAATTTAGCAGCTTCAACGACTTCTTGTGATGCGTTGTTACGTTCCTCAATATCAGTAATTTTGAAACCTTTTAATTGCATATAATCATTAATTGTAGCCATATTATAATTTGTTACGAAATGATATTGTGTTTCAATGTCATGTTTTCTAGTGAAATCGATGATTGCTTGTTCCACATGTAAACAATACGAACATAAGGGATTAATATATAAGAATACTTCCCACATTGTGTTTCCCTCCATCTCTATTGCATAGTCATTCTACCAACAAATTATAAAAAGGTAAAATTATAAACTCATGATGATGATAGTTGGCATTGTTTCCTTGAATTATTAAGGACGGAATCATAACAAGATATAACTTAATATTCGGAATTAAGTGAATCTTTCATGAATATACGATATATTAAATAAGTAAAGCGAGGTTATTATGTCAGAAATTAAATGGAATGAATTTTTGATACCATATTCACAAGCAGTTGATGAACTAAAAATTAAGTTTAGAAATTTACGAAAAGAATTTTTGGAAAAAAATGAACACTCTCCGATTGAATTTGTGACCGGTCGTGTTAAAACAGTCGATAGTATCAAAGAAAAGATGCGTCGACGTTTTATCAGTCGTGAATTATTGGAACAAGATATGCAAGATATTGCTGGTATTAGAATTCAATGTCAGTTTGTGGAAGATATTTATGATGTAGCTAAGTTGTTACATATTCGTGAGGATATGCGTGTTATTGAGGAACGTGATTATATCGCTAACAGTAAGCCTAGTGGTTATCGTTCTTATCATGTAGTGATTGAATACCCGATTCAAACTTCCAGTGGTCAAAAAAATATTTTGGCTGAAATTCAGATCAGAACTTTGGCAATGAACTTTTGGTCAACGATTGAACATTCGCTTAATTATAAATATAAGGGCGATTTTCCAGAAGAAATAAATGAACGTTTGAAACGTGCTGCTGAAGCCTCTTTTATGTTGGATGAGGAAATGTCTAAGATACGAGAAGAGATACAAGATGCTCAGCAATATTTTACTGATCGAAAACGCGATTTAAATAACCCTACGGAGCACAATAAATAATGAAATTATGGATTAATAATAATAGTAAAGAAAAGTCAGTACGTGCTGCTAATAAATTACGTGGCAAATTATTAGATGCTGGTTTGATTCTGGATCGCCGTGATCCGCAATTAGTTATCAGTGTTGGTGGAGATGGAACTCTTTTGAGTACTTTTCACGCCTATGCAGCTCATTTGGATAAAGTTAAATTTTTAGCTCTTCACACTGGGCATTTGGGATTTTATTCTGACTGGACCGATACAGAAATTGATGATCTAGCCAAACGTATTATTGATTGTAAAGATAATATTCCTTCCACAAGTTATCCACTTTTAGATGTAATGGTCGAAAATAAAGAAGGTTCGTTGTTCCATGGGATTGCTATTAATGAAGCTGTGGTTAGAAGACTGTCTTCTTTGACAATGAAAGCACGAGTTGATTTGGATAAAGAATTTTTTGAAAGTTTTCGTGGGGATGGTTTGTGTTTCTCTACACCAACAGGGTCAACAGCCTATTCCAAATCAGTCGGTGGGGCATTGATTCATCCTAAGATCAGTGTCTTTCAGATGATTGAGATTGCTTCGATCAATAACCGAGTTTATCGAACAATTTCTTCACCAATAATTATTCCACACAATCAACAAGTTGATCTTTATCCACAGACGGCTGATGATTACGTGGTTAGTTGTGACGGTATTACAACTAAATTAAAGAATGTTCGTAAAATAACTATTAAGTTAAATTATCAAAGAGCCCAATTTGCTCAATATCGTCATCGTCACTTCTGGACTAGAGTAGAAACAGCTTTCTTAGGTCAAGATGAACAAAAATAATCGTTTTTTAAAGTTCACAATTGGTGATGAAGATAAAAAAATTATCCGTAAATTTTTAGTTCAGCATAAGTTTTCCTCTAGTCAGCTGCATAATCTAAAAAATAAGGGCGGATTGATTTTTGTTAATCATAAACAACGTCATTTTAATTTTAAAATGAAAAATGGCGATCAGATTTTGATAATTTTGAATTCGGAAGAACCCTCAGATTTGATTATTCCGATGCCAGGTAAGATCGATGTTGTTTATGAGGATAGTTACTTATTAGTTGTGAATAAACCACCTAGGATAGCAAGTTTACCTGCAAAGGCTAAAGATAGTCAGACTATGGCAAATTTGGTCAAGTCTTATTTGATCGATAAAAAAGAAAATAGTTCCATTCATTTAGTAACACGATTAGATCGTAATACTTCAGGATTAATGGTGTTTGCTAAAACTTCCTATTCACATTCATTGTTGGATCAAATACTACATACAGAAGACTTTCAGAAGTTTTATTTAGCCATGGTTTATGGTCAAGTAATACCTGAATCAGGTTTAATAGATTTGCCGATTGGTATTGATCCAAAGGCTTTTTACATGCGAAATATTGATTATGATACAGGTAAGGAATCTAAAACACTTTATGAGACAGTGGAAAAGTATTCTAATGCTAGTCTGTTAAAACTAAAGTTATTAACAGGAAGAACACATCAGATTCGGGTGCACTTGACGGCCATTGGTCATCCGATAATTGGCGATGATATGTATAGTGGTAAAGTTGATCGAAGAATGTCACGTCAGGCTTTGCACTGTTATCAATTGAACATCGTTCATCCAGTTACGAAGCAACTGCTAAAATTAAAAGCACCATTACCAGAAGATATGGTAATGTTAAATAGTGTGCTAAGGGGTGAGAAGAATGGATGAAAATGAAAAAAGACTCCAAGATAAATTTTCACAATTAAAAGATTATCTTGATAGTGGTGATAAAAAGAGATTCCGAAAAACCTATTTGGATATGCATTTTTATGACCAGAGTACTTTTTACCTCACGTTGAATAAGACTGAGAGATTAACACTGTATTCAATTTTGGAACCGGATGAAATGGGCGATATGTTTGATACGATCGAGGATGATAACCCATTGATTCCCGAGCTTTTGAAAGAAATGGATCTAGATTATGCTTCAAAAATGTTAAATGACATGTACGATGATAATGCCGCTGATGTTTTGGAACATTTAGATAAAGTTGATGTTGATCGTTTTCTAGAGCAAATGCCTAAGAATGATGCTAATAATCTTCGCGGATTATTGCATTATGATACGGAAACTGCCGGTGGTATTATGACGACCGACTATGTTGAATTCCATGAGGAACAGACCGCTGCTGAGGCAATTAAAGCTCTAAAACAGTTTGCTAAAACTGCGGAAACAATTTATTACATTTATATTTTGGATCATCATGATGATTTGGTTGGAGTAATGTCGTTACGTGATCTGATTTTACTTGATGATAACGATACTTTAAGTGAAAAAATGAATAGCGATATTATAACGGTCAATGTAGATGCCGAACAGGCTGAAGTTGCTCAAGTCTTTAGAGATTACGAGTTCTTAGCTGTACCAGTTGTTGATCATTCTAATAAACTAGTTGGTATCGTTACAGTTGATGATGTTATTGAAGTTATTGATGACGAAGCTCAACAAGATTACTCTGGTTTGGCCGGTGTTAGTATGGACGAATCTAATAACGATGGTCCATTCAAAGCGGCTTCAAAACGTCTACCTTGGTTGATAACACTGCTGTTGTTGAGTATGATTACCGCTACACTTATCAATCATTTTGAAGGATTGTTAGCTGAAGCAAGTATCTTAGCTGTTTTTATTTCAACCATTACTGGTACTGCCGGTAACGCGGGTACTCAAAGTTTGGCTGTGGCAGTTAGGCGTTTGGCGGTTGAAGAAATTAATCGCCATGAATTCTTGAAACTGATTGGCAAGGAACTGATTACAGGGTTTGTTACCGGATTGGTAACAGGAGTGGCAGTTTGCTTGTTAGTTGGAATTTGGAAGCATAATTTTGTTTTGGGAATGGTAATAGGCTTGGCAATGTGTGCTGCTATTACAGTTGCTAATTTGGCTGGTAGTTTCATTCCAATGTTGATGTCTAGCTTTGGTTTTGACCCAGCAGTTGCCAGTGGACCATTTATCTCTACTTTGAGTGATTTAACCAGTGTACTGATTTATTTCAGCATTGCCGGAATGTTTATGCAATATTTCGTATCAGTATGAAATGAACAGATTAATAAAGTAAAAGCAGTATCTATCAAGAGATCATGATATAAAATATATCGGTTCTCTTGATAGATACTGCTTTTATTTTTTATTCTAGAATGTTTTCTTGTATTTGGGCAATTGTTTTCAAGTCATCAGCTGATATTTCATTTTTGATAAGCATTTTTAAAATTGAAGCAGCATTTATCGCATATAATTTACCGACGATACTTGGTTTATTAGGATATCGTTGATTAAAACTTTGCTGGAAAATATATTCTAGTTTGCCTAAAAAATAATTGGCAATTTCAGCTGATTTTAATAGATTCAAAATAGAATTTCTTCTGGGCTGTAGAAATTCTTGAGAAATGAGATGCATTATATCTATGAAGTCAGTAGATTTGCTTACTTTTAATCGATTATTTAAATATTTCGAGAATTCATTTATGTATTCTTCAACTAACGTTTGAACTAATTCATCTTTGCCGTTGTAATAAACATAAAAGGTCGAGCGACTACAGAGGGCTTGTTGGCATATCATTTCAACAGAAATATCTGAATAGTTTTTGGATGCTAGTAAGATTGATAAAGAATTTCTAAGATTAAATTTAGTTTTGACGATTCTTTTATCGGTCATATTAGTGGACACTTTCTAACTGATTGTACGATATCGTGCAATCGTATTTTTTTGTACTTCAGAATAAATCTATTACTTAGTAATATCTGATCTGGAGGAAAATTTCATGAAGAAAATAACAGGTAATGAACAATTAGACTTTCAAATCAATCGTTTTACAATGAACTTTAAGGATGATAAAAGAGTACAACAAGATATTCAAGATATGTCGTATAAGATAAAAAGTGTAGAGGATTGGAATAAATGGTGGTCAAAAAAGGCTTTGGAATATGAACAATTAGGGGAATTTGAAATAGCAGCGAACTATTATAAAGCCGCTATGTTTTATTTAATTGCTTCTTCACAGAGGCAAAAGCTATATCAGAGTTTCATTCGTTGTTTTTATCAATATTATGATGATTTTGATTATGAACGTGGAGAAGTTCCGTATGAGAATGGTTTTCTACCCACCTTGTATTTGAAAAATAAGAATGCCACTAAGACTTTATTAGTTATTGGTGGATTTGATAGCTATTTGGAAGAAGTCGCAACGTTTTTTAAGTATATGAGAGGGACTAATTATAATATGTTGATTTTTGATGGTCCAGGTCAGGGAAATACTAGCTATCAAGGACTAAAGTTTGTTCCTAATTTTGAAAAACCAGTTGGAGCTATTTTAGATTACTATAATTTAGAAAATGTTGCAGCAATCGGTCTTTCTTGGGGTGGATATTTAGTAATGAGGGCTGCTGCTTTTGAGAAGAGAATAACCAAAGTTATCGCAATGGATATTTTTTATTCACCGATGGATACAGTAAAAATGAACGTTGGTTTAATGAGATATGGTATCTTAAATATTTTATTAAAATATAATCAGATTAAATTGGTAAATAACTTATTCGATAAATTAGCTAAAGAAAATATTGATCTTACTTGGAAGTTAACAAATGGTTATCAATTAACAGAAGAGAAGACACCGTTTGATTTGATCAAAAATCTTAAGCGACATAATGTTAAAAATATTTTGCCATTAGTTAATCAAGATTGTCTATTATTGGCTGGAAGAGAAGATATTTATGTACCGGTAAGTCGCTTGAAGACTATCAAAAAGGGCCTTATTAGTTCATCGAGAATCGAAAGTAAGATATTTGATTCAACAACAGGTGGTGAAAAGCATTGTCAAATTGGTCATATGGATTTAGCATTTGAAAGAATAATTAACTTTTTGGACAAATAAAAAGGCTAGTATAAGCAAACGACAAATTACTCGTTGATTATACTAGCTTTTTTTAGTTATTAATACCGTCAATAATCTTAGTGCCATGTAGTTCTTTGACGCTAAGCTTTTCAGCAATCTCATCTACATTTTGATAGTTAATACCGCCACCAGGTAAAATAACGATTCTACCGTCAGCGTAATCAATGTACTTTTTGATGTTATCGAGCGTTTGATCAATTGGTGTTGTAAGTGGTCCACCGTGTGTCAAGATACGATCGACATCGTGGTCAACCAACCAGTCAATTGCATCTTTTTTATTATCCTCAGCTAAGGCATCAAAAGCCATATGGAAAACAATTTGCATACCACTTGAAGCGGCAATCAATTCTTCCATGGCGTCTTCATCCAATTCGCCATCTTGAGTCAAAGCACCAAAAGCGACACCATCGACACCTAGTTTTTGAGCTTCAAAAAGATCAGCTTCCATCATCTTGATTTCAAGATCGTTGTAAACAAAGTCACCGCCACGTGGACGAATCATTTCAATAACCGGAATAGATTTTTCTTGAAGATACTTAGTGGTTTCAGTTAAGACACCTAAACTAGGCGTAGTACCACCGACAGCTAGATTGTCATTTAGTTCAATACGATTAGCACCCTTTAGAACAGCGGTGGGAATCTTAGTAAAGTTTTCTACTGCAACTTCTTTATAAATAATTTTCAGCCCCTCTTTATTAATGTGTCTATATTCTAACAATTTTGAAACAAAAAAGAACATCTTTATTGTTCTAATTATAATTGAAAATAAATAGCATCTGTTAAGATTTCAAAGTATATAAAAAATATACATGAATCATCTTAATAGATGCTAATTTTGAATTTAATTTAGCAAATCGACGGATATACAAGCCCAAGTTCTTTGCTAGGACGATATCCTTAAATAAACTAAGCCATGATTGATTTGAAACCGAAGTAAGCAATAACGATGATTGCTAAGATAATTCGATACCAACCAAAGGCTTTGAAATCATTACGCTTGATGTAGTCTAGCAAGAATTTAATTGATGCGTAGGCCACGATAAATGATACAAGCGTACCAACGAGAAGAATTATTGTTTGATCTCCAGTAAAGCTATTACCATGTTTGAAGTATTTAAAGATCTTCAATAGACTGGCACCAAACATAGTAGGAATGGCTAAGAAGAATGAGAATTCAGTAGCAACGAATCTAGAAGTACCGACTGTCATACCACCTAAGATAGTTGCACCGGAACGTGATGTACCAGGAACTAATGATAAGACTTGGAAAAGTCCAATTTGAAAGGCAGTTTTGTAAGAAAGGCTTTCAAGATCGGCTGTTTGAGGTTGCTTGTTCTTGAGCCAATTTTCAACAACGATGAATAAAATACCATAGATTAATAATGTAGCTGAGATAACTTGCCAGCTAGTTAGGTGTTTATCCATCCAATCGTTTAGTGGAAGTCCGATAATTACTGAAGGCAAGATGGCAACGATGACTTTGAACCAAATACTCCAAGTTTGTTTTTTCTCAACTTGATTCTTTTTAGGTGAGAAAGGATTCAACTTATGGAAGTAAATAAGGATAACGGCCAAAATCGCTCCGAATTGAATAACTACCATGAACATGTTGATAAAAGCTGTTGGTTCATTTAACTTAACGAATTCATCAGCTAAATACAAATGTCCAGTTGAACTAATTGGTAGAAATTCAGTAAAACCTTCAATAATACCAAGAATGATGGTTTTAATAATTTCAATGAACATAATTAATAATTATTCTCCTGATTAAATTTGGAACTAGATAAAGTGTACACAAGTACACTCAGGAATGGAAATATTATTTCCCAAATTAGTTAATATTCCCTTGTTAGGGTTACGTTTGAAAATAGCTACATCATCGGTATCTTGATTAGCAGCAATGACGTATTTTTCTGATGGATCAATGTCGAAATCACGTGGTCCTTTGCCATTAGTAGATGTAGTGTTGATTTTCTTGAGACGGTCGCCATTTTTATCAACGCTAAATGTAGCAATAGTGTTAGCACCACGAGTTGAAGCATATAAGAATTTACCGTCTTTACTAATACGAATAGCTGCTGTGGTATTTTTTTGCTCATCTTTGGCAGCGTCAACTTCATCAACCAAAGTTAGGCCAGCAGTTTCTGAATCATATTCCATTACTAATACCTTTGATGATAATTCGCAGGCAACGTAGGCGTATGGCTTAGTTGGATGAAATACTAAATGTCTAGGAGCATAGCCAGCTGGAGCAATATAATTGTTCATCAATTTTGGTTCTTTAGGATCTTCAATATCATAAATATAGATTCGATCAGCACCATAATCACAGATAATCAACTTTCCATCTGGAGTTAGTGCGCTGTAATGAGGCTTAGATTGGTCTTGTTCGATTCTTGGACCATGACCTTCAAATTTAACTTCAGAATAATGTTCGATTTTGCCATCGGTAGTTAAATGATCGATTTTAACCTTGCTAAGATGAAAATAAGCACTGAAAATCAAATTGCGACTAGGATCGAATTTAACATAAGAAGGAGAAGTTTCTTCTGAAAAATCTTCGTCCAATAATTGTGGCTTTTCACCACTGATATCGTAGACAACGATACCGCCACGATCATCTTTTTTTGCTAAAGCAATCAATTTTAAGTCGTTTGTTACATCAATATAGGTAGGTCCGTTGACTTCTACCAATACTTTGGGTGTAGATAATTTACCATTGTCTGAATCAAATTCGGCTGAATAAACGCCTTGACCAGTCTTTTTGGTGTATCCACTAAAGAGAACCTTTTCAATCATTACAATTCCTCCAAATAATGTATAGTATTATAATATACAGTATAATCTTAGTAAAAAATTTTTGGGGAGCAGTTTATGAAAGAAACACCGGAAGGAAAAAAGAGTTGGTTTTACAAATGGTTCTTAAATAATCAACTAACGGTGATTTTAATTAACATTTTTTTGTTATTTTTGATTATTTTCTTATTTTCTAAAATAAGTTTTGTTTTCAGTCCACTTAGTCAGATTTTGGGGATTACAATGCCACCAGTCATTCTGGCGTTGGTGTTATATTATTTGATCAATCCCTTGATCAATGTTTTGGAAAGTAAGTTTCATGTTAATCGGATCATCTCAATTACATTTGTTTTCATCATTATTTTGGCATTATTAATTTGGGGAGTAATGTCCTTGATTCCCTTTGTTCAAAGTCAAATTGATTCCCTAGTCAAGAATTGGCCACAGTACTGGAATTCTTTGAATAAGAGTTTACAAAATATGTTTTCAGATCCTAAATTACATATTTTCAAGGAACGTTTAATACAAACAAATGCTAGTGTAACTAAGAGTTTTGAAAAGTCGATGGATCAGATTTTACCACAAACAATGAATAATATTAGTTCAGCTGTCAGTGTTTTGACTAATGTAGTAGTAATTTTAATGACGGCACCGTTCATCTTATTTTTTATGTTAAAGGACGATAAGAAATTCAAAGAATCAGTGATCAAATTTATGCCTGATCGTTTAAAGAAATCCGTCGGAGACATGTTATCAGAAATTAGTCAGTCTTTGAGTTCTTACATTACAGGGCAGCTAACGGTTGCTTTTTGGGTTGCAGTAATGTTTTTTGTTGGGTATTTGATTATTGGCCAACGGTACGCTTTGATTTTGGGTATCGTAGCTGGAATTTTAAATTTGATTCCTTATATTGGTTCGACCTTAGCTTTGATTCCATCGTTAGTTATTGCGGCTTTCATAGCACCATCAATGGTTCTTAAAGTTTTGATAGTTTTTGTGGTAGAGCAGACTGTAGAAACGCGTGTGATATCACCAATTATTGTTGGTAATAAGATGCAGATGCATCCTGTTACAACGATTCTAGTATTGTTGGTATCAGCTGGAATGTATGGTCTAATCGGTATGATTGCTGGTATTCCAATTTTTGCCATTTTAAAAATTATTTTTACCAGAATTTTTAATTGGTTCAAACGTAATTCGAGTTGGTACAGTGAGGAAGAGTTATTAGAGGATAATACAGAGGAGTTAGAAAAAGATACTGATTCTTCAGAAAAAATTCATAAATAATTCAATTTTTTATTGTCTAGACCGGGCATATCGTATATAATGTTCTTTGAGTTTTGTGGTTATTTGTTTTTCTCAGAAGCGATTTTGACAAAAGCAAGTAAACAAGAGGCTATACTAGCGCATGTCCTTGCTGTGGTTTTCACCGAGGGTATGCGCTTTTTTGTTAATATAAAGGAGAAATAATAAATGACTAATCATATTGCACTTTATGAACCATTAATGCCAGCCAATACTGGTAACATTGCTAGAACTTGCGCTGGTACTAACACTAAATTACACTTGATTCGTCCATTAGGTTTTAATACTGACGATGCTCATATGAAACGTGCTGGCTTGGATTATTGGAATAAGGTCGATATAACTTATCATGATAATCTAGATGAATTTCTCAAGTCTATTCCAGATGATAAGTATTTATATTTGATTACTAAGTTCTCTGATAAGATATATAGTGATCAGGATTTTAGTGATACATCAGTTGATCATTATTTCTTGTTTGGTAAGGAAACAACTGGATTACCAGAAGACTTTATGCGTCGTAACCCAGAAAAATGTCTTCGTATTCCTATGAGTGACAATATTCGTGCGTTGAATTTATCAAATAGTGCTGCCTTGGTTATTTATGAGGCTGTTAGACAACAACATTTTGCGGGTCTAGAATTAAGTCATCATTATGAACACGATAAATTAGATTAGGAGAGATACTATGAAAATTAATAAAGGTGTAGTTACCGTACAATCATTTCATTACGATGTAGAGGCTCCAACAGCTGATGAAAAGACAGATTTAAATATTAATATTGAACATCCTGATTTGAAAGATGAGAATGGTCAACCATTAAATGAAGATGAAGGTAAGGTTTTACAAGTCGTTGTTCCTTTTGAAATTCATATGAAGGATGCTCCCTTCAAGGTATCTGGTTTGATTGGTCAAGTTGTTCAGCCAGTTGGTTTTCAAGGCGAGGTTCAAGATTTAGATGCTAAACAGGTTCAACAATTATCACGACCCGTTGTAGAATATATTGAAACTTTGACATATCAAGTAACAGCCGTTACATTGAATCACGGTGTTTCATTGAATTTTACTAATAATGCAGAAATAAAGCCTAATCAAGCGATGAATGATTTAAAAGATAAAGAAGATAAGTAAACAGTCCAGTAGGGCTGTTTTTTTTAAGGTTCAAAAAAGGTATAATTTTAGATGATTACTTTTAAATTCATGTGAGGTACTTATGGTTAAAAAAAGGGCAAGTTCAAAGCCTAGAAAGAGTAAAAAAACGGTTGATAATTCTCGACTGATTAGATCATTAGTCAGTTTAGTTTGGATAATCCTTTCAATTTTAGGACTTTTCAAGTTTGGAATTGTTGGTAAAACTTTCGATAATCTTTATCGAATTTTAGTAGGGGATAGTTATCCAGTTCTATTAATTATCAGTATTGTTGTGGCGGCAGTTATTATTGCGACTGGGCGAATACCCGTTATGACGCCTAAACGAAATTTTGGATTCCTATTTATTTATTTAGGAACATTGATTATATTGCATGGAATTTTCTTCTCCAGCATGTCGCTTTATCATAATTATAATTTAGTTACTTGGAATACTTTGGCTGCTGATATGACACAAGTGTCAGTTGATGGTTCAGTTGGTGGAGGAATGATTGGCTCTTATCTTTATAGTTTCTTTATGCCAATGTTTTCAACAGTTGGTACTTATTTTGTTACAGCTTTAATAATTTTTATCGGAGTTTTGATGATGTTAAACGTTACGATGAAACAAGTATCTATCGTAACGACGGATATTTTAGTTTATCTAAAGCATTTGGCTATTAAAATCAAAGACGTTATTTCAGGACATTACAATAATTATGTAGATCAAAAAGTTAATGAGAAAAAAGAACGCCCTAAAACAGTTACTCCTATACCAGAAGTTAAACGTGATGAAGATAAAACTCAAGATGGCTTTAATAGTTTTATGACACCCAAAGCACAGCCAAAAGAAGATTTTCAAATTGAAGGAGCTCCAACTTTATCTTCTAAAGTTCAACCTGAGAGGGAGGATAAAACAGCTGAGGTGGTATCTAAACCTTATGGTATTGATGGAACTAAGGATAAAGACTTACCAGATCCAATCAGTACTAAAAAATCGGAAGTTACTAATAATGATGATGGATATGAATTACCAACTACTGATCTATTGAAACAGGTTCCACAAACAGATCAGACTTCTGAAGTTCATTTAATAGAGGAGAATAAGGATAAACTTCGCCAAACGTTTAAAAGTTTTGGAGTTGACGTTGAAGTCAAAAAGGCTAGTCTAGGACCTACTATTACTAAGTATGAAGTACAACCGGCAGTCGGTGTTAAGGTAAGTAAGATAGTAAATTTGGCTGATGATTTGGCCTTAGCTTTGGCAGCTAAAGATATTCGTATTGAGGCACCTATACCTGGTAAACCATTTGTTGGTATTGAGGTTCCCAATAAGACCATTTCAACAGTTTCATTTAGAGATATTACTGAGAATCAAAAAGATAAGACACATCCGTTGGTAGTGCCATTGGGTAAAGATGTTTCAGGAAATATCATTGAAGCCAATATTACTAAAATGCCCCATTTATTGATTGCTGGTTCAACTGGTAGTGGTAAATCGGTTGCTATTAATACTATTATTACTGGTATCTTGATGAAAGCTAAGCCTAATGAGGTTAAGTTGATACTGATTGATCCCAAAATGGTTGAGTTGAATGTTTATAATGGGATTCCGCAATTATTAATTCCCGTTGTTACCGACGCCAGAAGAGCTGCTGGAGCTTTGCAAAAAGCTGTTAAGGAAATGGAACGTCGTTATAAATTATTTGCTGAAACAAGTCATCGTAATATTGGCGAATATAACGATGATGTTGATGAATTTAATAAAACTGCTAGTGATGAAGATCAAATGGAACGTTTGCCTTATATCGTCGTTATAGTAGATGAATTATCTGATTTAATGATGGTGGCTGGACACGAAGTTGAAGCTGCTATTGTCCGTTTAGCACAGATGGCACGTGCGGCTGGGTTACATATTATAATTGCAACTCAACGTCCTTCAGTTGATGTTATTACTGGTTTGATCAAGGCTAATATTCCTTCAAGAATTGCTTTTGCTGTATCTAGTGGGGTCGATTCTAGAACAATTCTCGATTCCGTTGGTGCTGAGAAGCTTTTGGGACGAGGAGATATGCTCTTTCAACCAATTGGTAAAAGTAAACCGGTAAGACTACAAGGTGCTTATATTTCTGAATCCGAAGTTGAGAATGTTGTTAAGTTCGTTAGCAACCAACAATCAGCCGATTATGACGAAGACATGATACCGACTGATGTAGAAGAAGGAACTTCAGATTCTGATAAACCAGAAGATGAGTATTGGGACGATGCGGTTGAAATGATTGTTAAAGGACAATCTGCCAGCGTTTCTATGCTTCAAAGAAGATTTGCTATCGGTTATAATCGAGCTGCAAGAATGGTTGATGAAATGGAAAATAGAGGGATTGTTGGTCCTTCTGAAGGTAGTAAGCCACGTAAGGTCTTAATTACTCCCGAACAACTAGAAACAATTAAAAAAAATCAGGTGAAAAATTGAGAAAAACATTAGCAAAGAATATTTTCTTAAATATTAATCCAATTAAAAAATTTCGAACTATTAAAATTCAAGTAGATTTTTTACGTCCGTTACATAAAGAAGAAACAACTAGTCGTCGTCTTTTGGCAAATGTTATGTCGAATTCGACTAAAGATTATCCCAGTTTTCAAGCGATAAATGACCGTGAAATGGAGCTCTATGGTTCAGAGATAAATGTCTTTACGCGCAATCTATTGAATTTTAATGATTTGGCCTTTAGTGTTGAATTTGCTGATCCTAGTTTCTTAATTGATGGTCAGACACAAGTTAAGGATAATTTGGATCTTTTGGGTGAAATAATCTTTAAACCCAATTTGGAAGGTAAAAGGTTTGATGAGACTGCTTTTGAAACTGAAAAAAGAAATTTGATGTCTAATTTGGTTTCGATTCAAGATAATCAAGATTTGGTCAGTTCCTTAGGACTAGCAAAATTGATCTATCAAAATAATCCAGATCGTCAAGTACCTATCTTTGGGAATATTGAGCAGCTCAATGATTTGACTAATGAGAAATTATTAGCAGTTTATCAGGATGTTATTAAAAATGATTCGATCGTGATTAATGTTGTTGGAAATGTTAATGAAGAAGAATTTCTTCAAGCACTACAAGCTAGTGATTTTTATCAAGAAATGAGTAATGATCGAACTGATCTACAGATTAAGTTTGACCGATTTGAAGAATTGATCAAAAAGCCGGCTATTCAAATTGATCATAAACATTTAAATCAAAGTCGAATTGCTTTGGCATATGCAACAGAGGGTGTTTCAAAGAAATTTAATCGTCTAGCTCCGCAGATAATGAATTTGATTTTAGGTGGCGATGATCAGTCACAATTGTTCCAACAAGTGAGAGAAAAAAATAGCTTGGCATACTCAGTTTCTAGTACCTATCAACCGCTTAGCCATTTAATGATGATTCAAGCAGGTTTGGATTCTGATTCAGTTAATAAAGCAATGGACTTAATTGATCAACAAATTGATTTTATTAAACAAGGCAAGTTTACTGATGAGCAAGTGAAGCATGCGCAAAAAGTAATGTTGACGCGTCGTAAAATTGCGACTGATTCAATTCAATACTATATAATGCAAAGTATTTGGCAAACAGTTTATCCTAAGACACTTCTAAATGATGAACAGTTCCAAGCTGAATTGGAGAACATGGATCGAACACATATAGCGAGCGTGGCTCAAAACTTACATGCCATTGCTCAGTATCAATTGATTGGAGATTAGTATGACGGAAAAATTAGTAAAACAGACCAAAACATTAGGTAATGGTTTTCAAATTAGTGTCGTACCGATGACTGGATTTAATCAAGTTTATGGTGTTGCCATGGCTAACTTTGGGTCAGTAGATACACGTACAGAAAAGGGACTTTTACCTTCAGGGATTGCTCATTTTATTGAACATAAGTTATTTGCTAAACCAGGATATGATGTTTCTGAGAAATTTGCCAAATATGGGGCTAATTCTAATGCCTATACGAGTTATACTAAGACGGCTTATCTTTTTCAGACCTTAGAAAATCCTTATGATAATTTAAAAGTACTATTAGATCTGATTCAGAATCCTTATTTTACAGAGGAAAATGTAGCATCTGAAAGAGGCATTATTGACCAAGAGATTCAAATGTATTTGGATATGCCCGAATGGGTTTTGGAACAAAGAATTTTAGGTCAGCTTTATCCTAATGATCCAATTGCTGAAGATATTGCTGGATCGAGTAAGTCTTTACAACAGATCAATCGTGATAACTTATTAACAACATATCAACAGAATTATCGTCCCGACAATATGGATCTAGTTGTGGTTGGTGATGTTGATTTTGAAAAAATTGAAAATATTGTTGGAAATTCTGATTTTCATCCAATTGCAACACCGTTGAAAAAAGCTTTTAATCAATTTCAACCGATCGGTCAAGGTGGTCAAGAGTCAATGGATATTAGTCAGGCTCGATCAGCTTTTGGAATTAGAATTGATACGAAAATGACGGGATATGACTTAGTTAAAAAACAATTTGAACTGAACATGATTATGGAAACATTAATTGGTGAATCGTCAACTAATTACCAAGAAATGAGCCGCTTGAATTTAATTGATGATAGTTTTTCTTATAATGTTGTTGCAGAAAATAACTATTGTTTTATCATTATTAGTGGGTCGACTAATAATCCTGAAAAATTTCAAGAATATTTACTCAATCATCTTTCTTATAAAACTTTAAAAGAAGTCTTATCGGATGCTAAATTTGAACGTATTAAACGTGATGCAATTGGTTCTTACTTATTTGCACAAAATTCTCCAGAAGCGATTGCTAATCAAATGGCTGAATTGTATTTTTATGATGTTGATTATTTACAATTGATTCATATGATCGATTCCATTAAGAAGGATGATGTTTTAGAAATATCTGAGAAATTCTTAAAAGATAATAATTGTACCTACTACAATCTTTTACCAAATAGGAAGTAAGATATGTACGCATTAGTTATGGGAAGTTCCGGTGATATTGGAACGAGTAGTGCTAAGAAATTGGCAGAAAAAGGCTGGTCGTTGTACCTGCACTATAATCGCAATCGAGAGCGAATCGAAAAGTTACGAACAGAGCTTGTAGAAAAATATCCTAAACAAGACTTCATACCAATAAAATTTGATATGGAACATGACAAAGTTGAAGATCTAACCAAACAAATCTTTGGATTAGATGCAATTGTTTTTGCTCAAGGAAATACCTATTATAAGTTGCTGGTCGATATTTCTGAATCAGAAATTGATTCTTTATGGAATATACATGTTAAATTGCCAATTTTGATTTTGAAACAATTACAGGATAAGTTAGCGAATACCCATCATGGACGAGTAGTTTTCATTGGTTCAATCTATGGAAAAATTGGTTCTGCAATGGAAGTGGTATACAGTACCGTTAAGGGAGCTATGTCCTCGTTTGCAGATGCATATGCTAAGGAAGTAGCTTCATTAGGTATTTCTGTGAATGTTGTTGCTCCCGGGGCAGTGAATACCAAGATGAATACTCAAGAATTTTCGAATGAAGATTTGGAAAGCGTTCGAGATGAGATCCCAGCTGACAGGCTGGCAAATCCCGATGAGATTGCTGATTTAGTCAGTTATCTTGTTAATATTGAATCAAATTATCTAACCGGACAAACGATATATTTTGCTGGTGGCTGGTTGTTATAGGTACGCTAGTAGTTAGATAATAATATATGTTATACTTAGAAAAATTAGTTAATCGGTGGTAAATAATGGACGAAATTGGCCAAAAGTTAAGAAATGCACGTATTAAAAAAGGATATACAATCGATGATTTGCAACAAATCACAAAGATTCAAAAGAGATATTTGATTGCAATCGAAGAAGGTCAATTTGATCATCTTCCTGGTGATTTTTATGTTCGAGCTTTTATTAAGCAATATTCTGATGCCGTTGGAATTTCAAGCGATGATCTGTTGGAAGAATATAAAGCAGAGATTCCTAATTCTCAACCAACTCAAGAAGCAAAGCCCGAAGAAACTAAAACAAGAACAATCAAGGAAGAATCAAATTCATTCCTTTCAAATCTAGGTAACTATATTCCTCAAATTGTAGTAGGAATTATTATTTTGGTTATCATTGGCGTAATTGCCTTTGGTATGGTTCATCGTAATCAAAGTGCTTCAAGTGTAACTATTCCAAAGGAAAATACAACACAGACAACCAAAAAGTCTTCTAAGAAGAAAACTCCTAAAAAGGCTAAGACTGAGGAAAAAACTGAGACTAAAGCGACTGGTGCTACAGTTAAGGAATCTGATACAACAGGTACTTACACTATTACTAATGCTCCATCAGATGGTGTGAAGGTAGTAGTTGAAGGTAATGACGGTCAAGCTTGGATTCAATTTAGTGAAGGCTCAAATACTACTTGGCAACAGGCCTTGAGTGCTAATGAAAAGAAGTCAACAACAGTACCTAGTGATACAACAACATTTACAGTACAAACTGGTAATGTTAAAAATACTAAGATTACAATCGATGGTAAGTCGGTTGATCTATCTAAGTCTCAAAGTGGTAGTACAATCGTTAAAACTTTGACATTTAATATTGAAAAATAAAATAATGGTGTCTAATCTTAAAAGGGGTAGACACCATTATTTTGTCAGTATAGTAATTATTTATTTTTGGAGGAAATTTAAATGGTTTGGAATGTACCAAATAAATTAACAATGCTTCGTATTATTTTGATTCCGGTATTTATTATTTTATTAGCCTTTAATTGGACTAATCTGGGAGATATTTATGTTGCCAATGATTTGATTCCTATGAATCATGTTTTAGCAACGGTCGTCTTTATTATTGCTTCTCTAACTGATCTATTGGACGGTAAGATTGCTCGAAAGTATCACTTAGTGTCTAATTTTGGTAAATTTGCTGATACTTTAGCTGATAAGATGTTAGTTATGACAGCTTTTATTTTCTTAGTAAGTTTTAAAATGGCTCCAGCATGGGTCGTAGCTATTATTGTTTGTCGTGAACTAGCTGTAACTGGTTTGAGAACGATTGTTTTAGAAGTTGGTGGCAAAGTAATGGCAGCACAAATGCCCGGTAAGATTAAAACTACAACACAAATGTTGGCAATTATTTTCTTATTAATGCATAACATTTTCTTCTCCGCTATCAATATTCCGATTGGAGAAATCTTCTTATATATTTGTTTGATTTTCACTATTTACTCTGGTGCTGATTATTTCTATCAAAGTAGAGAAATTTTCAAATCTTAATACGTAATTTGAAAGAGAGAACAATGACTGATAAAGTAGCTGATTTTTTTAAAATAATTGAACAAGCAGACTATGAACAAGGTATTCCTAATGATTGGCAAGAATTTCCTAAACAGGTTGTTGAAAAGTTAAAACAAAAGCATCTTAAGATAACTGCTGCTGAAAGTTTAACAGCGGGGATGTTTCAAGCAAAAGTAGCCTCTATTCCTGGAGCATCAAATGTTTTTGATGGCGGATTTGTAACTTATGCTGATGAGGTTAAGATTCAACTATTGGGTATGGATCCTAATTTGATTGAAAAGTATACTGTTGTTAGTTCTCCAGTTGCTTTTGCGATGGCTAAACTATCAGCAGAGAAATTGACGGCCGATATTGGTGTTGGTTTTACTGGTGTTGCTGGTCCTGATCCTTTGGAGGGCAATCCTGTTGGAACAGTTTTTATCAGCGCTTATAACGCTACAAATAATGAAAAGATCGTCAAAGAATTTCATTTTTCAGGCTCTAGACAAGCAATTCGTGAAAAGTCAGTTCTTTGTGGCTTTGTTCTCGTTCAAGAAATAATATAACGAACAAACATTTGTTCGCTTTTTTCTTGCTTTTTTGGTGAATTACTAATAATATATCTAGTGATGAATGCATTAGGAGGAAAGCAATTTGGCTAAAGATGAACGACAAAAGGCTTTAGACGTAGCCTTAAAAAAGATTGAAAAGGATTTTGGTAAAGGTGCCATTATGAGAATGGGTGATGATCTCAACACTCAAATCTCAACTGTTTCTACTGGTTCTTTAGCCCTTGATAACGCTCTTGGTGTTGGTGGCTTTCCACGTGGAAGAATCGTTGAAATCTATGGACCTGAAAGTTCTGGTAAAACAACTGTAGCTTTGCATGCTGTTGCTGAAGTACAAAAGCAAGGTGGTACAGCTGCTTATATTGATGCTGAAAATGCGATGGATCCTGCCTATGCAACTGCTTTGGGTGTAAATATTGATGACTTATTGCTATCACAACCTGATACTGGTGAACAGGGTCTTGAAATTGCAGACGCTTTGGTATCTAGTGGTGCCGTTGATATTGTTGTTGTTGATTCCGTTGCCGCCTTGGTTCCACGTGCTGAAATCGAAGGTGACATGGGGGATTCCCATGTTGGTCTACAAGCAAGATTGATGTCACAGGCTTTGCGTAAGTTGTCTGGTTCTATTAATAAAACTAAGACAATTGCTTTGTTTATTAATCAAATTCGTGAAAAAGTTGGTATCATGTTCGGTAACCCTGAAACAACTCCTGGTGGCCGTGCTTTGAAGTTCTATTCTACAATCAGACTAGAAGTGCGTCGTGCTGAACAAATTAAAGACGGTACTGATGTAATTGGTAACCGTACTAAGATTAAAGTTGTAAAGAACAAGGTTGCGCCACCATTTAAGATTGCCTTGGTTGATATCATGTATGGTCATGGTATTTCTCAAACTGGTGAATTAGTAGATATGGCGGTTGATAAGGATATTATCGACAAATCAGGATCATGGTATTCATACGGTGATGAGCGTATCGGTCAAGGACGAGAGAATGCTAAGACTTATTTGGCAGAAAATCCTGAGAAGATGGAAGAAATTAAGCAAAAAGTTCGTGCTGCTTATGGTATGGATGGAAAACCTGAAGATGAAGAAGATTCATCTGATGATGATAAATCTGAGAAACCAGATGCAAAAGACGCCGATAATATTGACTTAAATCTTGATTCTGATAAAAAAGATACGAAATAAAAAGAAAAAAGAGACCAATTGTGTCTCTTTTTTTCTTTTTATTTGGTTGACAGGTCATATTTATTCTATAATATTAAGTTGTATGTAAATAAACTGTAACATGTAGTTTTACAAACAAATTTTTTAAAAGCAAATATGGAGGTGATGGCATGTATCCTGCTATCATAACCTTCTCTTTCGCTCTAGTAACATTAATCGTAGGTGTTCTTTTCGGATATGCTCTCTGTAAAGATGCCTATGAGAAGAAACTTTCACAAGCCAAGCAAACTGCTGAAGATATTGTTTCAGACGCCAAGAAGGCCGCTAAGTCCTTGAAAAAGGAAACTTTACTTGAGGCCAAAGATGAAGTTCATCGTTATCGCGAAAAGCAAGAGGATGAATTGAAAGAACGTCGTAAAGATATTCAGAAACAAGAGAATAGAGTTCTCGAAAGACAAGACATTTTGGATAAAAAAGACCAATCGCTTGAAAAGCGTGAGGAAAATATCGAGAATAACGAGAACAATATCTCAGCACGACAACATAAACTTGATGAAAAAGATAAACAATTGACTGATACTCTTAAAGAACAGCAAGCGGAGCTGGTAAGAGTAAGTAATTTAACTCGTGAACAAGCAAGAAAGATCATTCTTGATAAATTAAATAAAGAATTGGTCCATGAACGTGCCAAAATGATTAAAGAAAGTGATGAACAAGCTAAGCAAAGCGCTGATAAAGATGCTAAAGCTTTGATTGTCGCTGCAATCCAAAGAAGTGCAGCTGATACTGTTTCAGAATCAACTGTTACTACCGTTACATTGCCTAATGAAGATATGAAGGGCAGAATTATTGGTCGTGAGGGTAGAAACATTCGTACTATTGAAGCTCTAACAGGTGTTGATTTGATTATTGATGATACTCCTGAAGCTGTGGCTCTTAGTGCTTATGATCCTGTCAGAAGAGAAATCGCTCGAATGGCTTTGGAGAAATTGATTGAAGACGGCCGTATCCATCCAGCACGTATTGAAGAGATGGTCGACAAGTCTAGAAAAGAAATGGATGATCATATTCGTGAAGTTGGTGAACAAACTGTTTATAGTTTGGGAATTAGCTCGGTCAATCCAGATTTGATCAAGATCATTGGACGCATGGAATATCGTACGAGTTACGGTCAAAATGTTTTGAATCACTCAATTGAGGTGGCTAAATTATCCGCTGTAATGGCTGCTGAGATGGGTGAAGATGTTATGCTAGCAAAACGAGCAGGTTTATTACACGATATCGGTAAAGCTATCGATCGTGAAGTGGACGGATCACACGTAGAAATAGGTGTTGATATTGCCACTAAGTATAAAGAACCAGAAGTAGTTATTAATACAATTGCTTCACATCATGGGGATGTGGAACCAACATCGCTCATTGCAACAATTGTTGCTGCAGCTGATGCTATTTCGGCATCACGTCCTGGAGCAAGATCTGAGTCGATGGAGAACTATATTCATCGTCTTGAAAAGTTGGAAGCAATCGCCAACAAGCATGAAGGCGTTGATCATAGTTATGCAATTCAAGCTGGTCATGAAATTCGTGTTATGGTTAAACCAGAACAGATTTCTGATGATCAAGCTGCAATTTTAGCTCGTGATATGAAAGGTGAGATTGAAGAGAACCTTGAGTATCCAGGTCATATTAAAGTTACAGTTGTTCGTGAAATTAGAAAAGTTGAATTAGCAAAATAATTATTAAGGGGGCGTATCTTATTGATATGCTCTTTTTTAATTTCTTTTTGGAATAGGCTATAGGTATTGTATAATTGTTCTATTAATGGAAAGTGAGTTTTTCTAAATATGTCGGGTATGTTTAGTGTAATAGTAAAGTTATTTTTAACAATGATAATATCGGCGGCGATAACTCCCTTTGTAGTTAAGTTAGCCTATATTTTGGGAGCAGTTGATAAACCTAATGCTCGTCGTGTAAATATTAAGCCGATGCCTACAATGGGTGGATTGGCTATTTTTCTGGCATTTAATTTTTCAACTTTTGTCTTGTTGCGTGAACAATTCCCAACACATGAGTTGTTCAGTGTCTTCTTAGCTGAATGTATTATTATTTTAACGGGTATTATTGATGATATTCGTGAGCTGTCTCCCAAAGCTAAATTAGCGGGGATATTTGCGGCTTCATTAGTTATTTATTTCCTAGCGGGAATTAGAATGAATCAAGTAACCTTGCCGATTATTGGATCGTTCGAATTAGGCTGGTGGAGTTTCCCAATTACGATTATTTGGATCATTGCGATTACTAATGCGGTTAATTTAATTGATGGATTGGATGGTCTAGCGACAGGGGTTTCAATTATTGCCTTATTTACAATGGGTATTATGGCGTACTTCTTCTTGAATTGGACTAATGTTTATGTTGCAATTTGGATTTTTGTTTTAGTAGCAGCGTTAATGGGCTTCTTACCCCACAATTTCCATCCTGCCAGTATTTTCCTAGGAGATACAGGATCGCTCTTTATTGGTTTTATGATGGCTATATTCTCTTTGAAGGGATTGAAGAACGTTACTTTTGTGACGCTTTTAATGCCTGTGGTCATTATGGGGGTTCCAATTACTGATACGGTTTATGCTATCTTAAGAAGATTGCTGAATAAAAAACCAATTATGCAAGCTGATAAACATCATTTGCATCATAGATTGATGCAATTAGGTCTATCACATCGTCAAACAGTTTTAGTTATATATGGTTTGTCATTAGTGTTTGCCTTTATTGCTTTGCTATATCCATTATCAACTCTTTGGGGTAGTATTTTATTGACAATCGGAGTATTGATTGGACTGGAATTATTTATTGAATCAATTGGTCTGTTGGGTGACAATCGCCAGCCATTATTGAAAGCAATTCAAAAATTTGTTAAGCGATTAGAAAAGAAAGATTAAGCAAGTGCCGTTATAGCGCCTGCTTTTTTTGTACTTAGATTTAATTCTACAATTGATAGATAACCAATCTATTGAGTTCCACATTTGAAGGATGGTATATATATCACATCACCTTTTAAATTAAATTCGAGGAGAAAAGAAATGGAACTATGTGAACAATTGAAGAAATATCGTAAACAGAATAATTTAACCCAAAGGGATTTAGCATTGAAGTTAAATGTTTCAGATAAGACAATTTCAAGTTGGGAAACTGGAAGAACTTATCCAGATATTTCTTTGTTAATAAATCTTAGTTCTATTTTAAAAGTATCCTTAGATGAATTTTTAAAGGGAGATACTGGAACAGTGGAAAAGATTGATAAGGATTTAAGGCTGAAGAAGATATATAAAAGATGGCTCATTAGTGTGATTACCATTTTCGTTGCGATTGGTGGAGGATTTATTTTTTTGTCTAAATATCAATATGAAAATGAAACAGTCGATCGGTTTAATCCTTTACTGCAGACTAAAGTGGGTTATGCTGCATTGCCGACTGAGGAAAATGCTAAAGACTCGGATTATTCCAAGGTATTAGTCGATTCAAAGAAAAAGAAATATAAGAAGACTTTAGGAAGTCCATATAAGCATATGGTCGTAACTGATGACGCTTGGGGTAAATCTTTGTATTTGAACTTTTATGGTGGTCTTGCTCCAAGGGATAAAGGTTATGCAATGGTTGAACATAAGGGAATTTACGTTTCTCGAATTAATTTTGTAGACTGGGAAACAATTCCCAAGTCAATTAGGAATAGTATGTTCAAAGATTATTCGAAGTATCGAGACATGTATGAGATGGAAAAGAATGCACCCAAAATGCCGGCATTTAAAGGTTATAAAGAACCTAAAGTGTTTACAGTGATGACAGGGACATACTAAAAAATGACACCTTCCAGATTTTGGAAGGTGCCATTTTTAATTTGCTTCAACTGGTACTTGTTTATAAGTTTTTTCAGTTTCTTTTAACGTAATTTGATTTTGGAAAAGATCTTTAATATTTTGAACTACTTTCTTTGAGTTATCCAAGTCCAGGTAGATATCACACTTAACATCTGCAGTAAATTGTTTATTTTCTAAAGTGATCTTTTCATTGCGGGCATAGTTTTCAAATTTATCGAACATATGATAAGGAATCGTCAATTCATAACCTTGTTGAATCCGATTTTCGGCTAAGCCGATTTCTTTCACAGCTTCAGCAGTAGTAGAGGAGTAGGCTCTGATCAGTCCACCGGCTCCAAGCTTGATACCGCCAAAGTATCTAGTCACCACAACAGTCACATTTTGGAGGTCTTGTTGCTGTAAGACGTTGAGGATGGGAGAGCCTGCAGTACCACTTGGTTCGCCATCATCAGACATTCGTTCTATCTTAACATTTTCCATGACAATAAAAGCGGTACAGTTATGAGTTGCTCCGGATTCTTGTTGACGAATTTTTTCGATGAATTCATTAGCTTCGGCTTCAGAAAATGTTTGAGCAATATGAGCAATGAAACGTGATTTTTTGATGTCTTTTTCATGGCTGCCAGTTTTGGCAATTGTTTTATAATTTTGCAAAAAAATATCTCCTTTACGTAATTTTATTCATGATTAAAATTAATGAATATTTAGGTGGCCGGATTTTTAACACCGTAGACTTAGCTTATGATGAAATCAATTATCTCAAAAATTGTGGCGGAAAAATAGTTCCAGCAACTTTTAAGAAAGATAATAAACTATTTTGTCGTCGTTGTCTTATGGAACTAAAACCATTAACCAAGAATCTGAAGTATTGTCGTAGTTGTATTAATTTAGGAAAAATACAAGCCAGTGATCAATTGCTTATTACATCATCAGACGTACTATATCCAATACAGCAAAGCTATTTGTCCTGGAGTGGGGAATTAACAGTAATTCAACAAAAAGGGGTTAGAGAGCTTCTGATGGCTTTTAAGAAAAAGCAAGATCATCTTATTTGGGCTGTAACCGGCGCTGGAAAAACAGAAATGATTTTCCCATTGATAGAGCAAGCCTTGTTGAACAAACAACGAATTGCCATTTGTTCGCCAAGAGTAGACGTTTGTATTGAATTATTTCCACGTTTACAAAAGGTTTTCCCAACAACTACCATAGGATTATTTCATGGAAAAAGTGATGAAAAATACCATTTGACCCAAATTATGATAGCAACAGTTCATCAGTTGATTAGATTTGAAGAAGCTTTTGATGTTTTGATTATCGATGAGGTTGATTCTTATCCTTTAGCTGGAAATCAAATGCTACATCAAGCTATCAAAAAATCTCGTAAGAAAAGTGGCATGATTGTTTATTTGTCGGCAACTCCGCCTAAAGAATTATTGTTCAAAGTGAAAAAACAACAAATAACAATGACTAAATTGTATCAAAGATTCCATAGACATCCTTTACCAGAGCCTCAATGTCGTTTGCTATTAAAAGAAATTAATTTTTTAGGAGTCAATCCACGTTTGAGAATTCATCTACGTAAACTTATAAAAAATCATCAGCGATTTATGTTGTTTTTCCCACAAATACCTATAATGAAATCATTTGCTCAAGAATTGAAAAATTTATATCCAAAATTAACCTTTGTTGATGTCAGTTCCAAGGACAAGGAACGATTGACAAAGGTACAACAGTTTAGGGATAAAAAGGTTCAAGCAATTTTAACGACGACGATCCTTGAGCGTGGGGTGACTTTTAAAAAAATTTCAGTGATTGTTTTGGATGCCGATGCCAAAGAGTTTTCTAAAACATCGTTGATTCAAATTGCCGGTCGAGCAGGAAGGGGCAAGGATTCATATGATGATCCGGTGTATTTTTATTATCGATACTATAATCGACAGATTCATTTAGCATGTGCTGAGATCAGCTATTTGAATCAACAAGCAAAAAAATGAAATGTTTAAATTGTGGCAACCCCATTACAAATAATTTGAAAATTAAAGAAATATTTTTATTTAAAGAAATTATTCCAAGTTATATATGCAATTTATGTCGAGAACAGTTAGCGCCGTTGAAAGGGCATAATAATTGTCCACGATGTCAAAAACCTGATGTTGGAGAAATTTGTGCCGATTGTCTTATGTGGGAAGAAAAATATCAAATTATTAATTGCCATCAGTCTTTGTTTGAGTATAATCAATTC
Organism: Companilactobacillus musae; assembly: GCF_003967595.1. GTDB lineage: Bacteria > Bacillota > Bacilli > Lactobacillales > Lactobacillaceae > Companilactobacillus > Companilactobacillus musae. The sequence continues at coordinate 87,169 of NZ_BIFW01000009.1, forward strand.
ATACACAGCTACTTCAAGCTGTATAAGAGATATGGAGATGTCTTATTGGCTCGTTTGTTCTACCAAGATATAAAGAGTTGGGCTTTAACAAATCAATTTGATGTTGTTACATATATTCCAGCTAGTCCAAGTCATTTACAAGCACGTGGTTTTGATCCAGTTTATGAATTGTATTCAGATATTTTTGATCTTGTGCCACTTTTGATAAAAAGTGATGCTGATAAACCTCAGGCTCAAAAAAATCGTTGGGAGAGATTACAGACGCCTCAGACTTTTTCTGCAATACCAGAGTTAACCGAGATTCAAAAAGATAAAAGAATTTTAATTCTAGATGACATTTATACAACTGGACGAACTTTGATGTATGCTCATGATATATTTCTAAGGGCTGGTTTCCAAAACATTTCCACATTTTCATTATCTAGGTAATGGAAACGTTGTCATATTGGCTTAAGAATATTATAATTGCATTAAAGAGATGTAAGAACACTCTTTAATTTCCTACTCGTCGGAAGGAGAGATTATTATGTTAACTATTAATGTACGTGGTGAAAATATTGAAGTAACTTCATCAATTCGCGAATATGTCGAAAAAAGAATTTCCAAGATGGAAAAGTATTTTAGTGATGAAAGCAACCCAATTGCTCATGTAAACTTGAAAACATACCCTTCAAAAGGTACAAAGGTTGAAGTAACGATTCCATTACCATATATCACACTAAGAGCCGAAGAGGTTAACGATGACTTGTATGCCGGAATTGATCTCGTGGTTGATAAACTAGAGAGACAAATCAAGAAGTTCAAGACTCGTGTAAATCGTAAGAGCCGTGAAAAAGGTAGTCTAAAAGATATTCCTTTGAATGATGTTAAGCCTGATGACACAGAAGAGGATAAGTCAGAAATCGTTAGAACAAAGCGTCTATCATTAAAGCCAATGGATGCTGAAGAGGCTGTTCTACAAATGGAAATGCTTGGCCATGAATTCTTCATCTTTGAAGATTCAGAAACAAACGGAGCCAGCATCGTATACAAACGTAACGATGGCAGATATGGCTTGATCGAAACAAACGAATAAAAGAGCAGGGCAAGCTCAAAATTGACTTGTGCAACTCATTTTAATATTATTGAACAATATAAAATTCCAATGTGATGACTGGCTAGTCGTTGCACTGGAATTTTTTTGTATGAGAAAAATTATTTATGGTTCTTACTCAAATTCAGTTATAACTAAAGTTAACTGAGTATGTTGAAGGATGCCGTCGTCCGTAAAATCTCTGTGGACGCTGGAACGTAGTGGGCACAGATTTGAGCTAATGAAATGCTGGCCTTGTCCTAAGTGGAATACCCACTAAGGACAATTTCACTACTGAGCGTCCACAGAGATTTCACTCCCGACTATTTTCTGATTTCTAGTGTTGTTAATTGAAGTTGCAGTATTTGGAATCATTTTGTGTCGATTGGTCTGTTTCAATTAATCAGATAAAAATTCATAATTTATATTATTTGGATTTGAAAATAACCAATTAGTAAAGTAATTCACTAGTCTGGAGCAACAAAGAAAATGAGTTCAGTAGAAGACCGAGCTTGAAGACTGTTGGCGAAGCTAAAAGGCTCCAAGTCGTGCCCACTACGTTCCAGCCCAATTTTCTTTGTTGTGGAGGACGGCAAACTTTCACTGTCTTCTACGCTAAAAGAAAGTTTTGTAAAGTATTCTTAACACAAAGATATGAAAAATGGTGTATCATTGTAACTCTGAAAGTCTGTTTAATTTATATTAAGTTTAAAAGTCTAAAAAAAAATGCTACTATTAAGAGTATGTTTATAACACTTAGGAGAGATATATTAATATGGCAAATCCACTAAGAAGATGGGTCGAAAGCGACAAAAGAGAAGTTAAACGTATGGGCAAGATTGCCGATAAGGTAGAGAGTTATGCTGATGAATACAGCAAGCTTTCTGATGAAGAACTTCAAGCTAAGACTCCACAATTTAAAGAAAGACTAGCTAAAGGTGAAACGCTTGATGATATTTTGCCTGAAGCTTTTGCTACAGCCCGTGAGGGTGCTAAAAGAGTTCTTGGATTATATCCATTTAGAGTGCAAATAATTGGTGGTATTACTTTACATGAAGGTAATATTGCTGAAATGAAAACTGGTGAAGGTAAAACTTTAACAGCTACATTGCCAGTTTATTTAAATGCCTTGGATGGACAAGGTGTTCACGTTGTTACAGTTAACGAATATCTATCTGGTCGTGATGCTAAACAAATGGGCGAATTGTATAACTGGTTAGGTCTTACAGTTGGCTTAAACATCAACAGCATGGATTCAGAAGAAAAACGTGCTGCCTATAATTGTGATATCACTTACTCAACTAACAGTGAGTTAGGTTTTGATTATTTGCGTGATAACATGGTTGTTTACAAAGAGCAAATGGTACAACGTCCACTTCACTTCGCAATTGTCGATGAAGTTGACTCCATTTTGATTGATGAGGCTAGAACACCTTTGATCATTTCAGGAGCTGCTGAAAAATCAACTGCAATGTACGTTCGTGCTGACCGTTTTGCTAAGACTTTGGAAAAAGATGATTACAAGATTGATTGGCCTACAAAGTCAATCAGTTTGACAGAAACAGGTATTAGAAAGGCTGAAGATTACTTTGGTCTTGATAACTTATACGATATTGATAATACTGTTTTGAATCACCATTTGGATCAGGCTTTGCGTGCTAACTACATTATGAGTTTGAACATTGATTATGTGGTTCAAGAAGGCGAAGTAAAGATCGTTGATCAATTTACTGGTCGTGTTATGGATGGTCGTCGTTACTCTGATGGACTACACCAAGCTATTGAAGCTAAAGAAGGTGTAGAGATCCAAGATGAAACTAAGACAATGGCTAACATTACTTACCAAAACTTCTTCCGTATGTATGACAAGTTATCTGGTATGACTGGTACTGCTAAGACTGAAGCCGAAGAATTTAGAGAAATCTACAACATGGAAGTTATTTCCATTCCAACTAACAAACCTGTTATCCGTAATGATAAGGATGATGTTTTGTATCCAACTTTGAAGAGTAAGTTTGCGGCAGTTGTTGAAGACATCAAACGTCGTCATGCAAAGGGCCAACCATTATTGGTTGGTACTGTGGCGGTTGAATCTTCAGAATACCTATCTAAGTTACTTGATAAGGAAGGCATTCCACATGCTGTCTTGAATGCTAAGAACCATGCTAAGGAAGCTGAAATTATTATGAATGCCGGCCAACGTGGTGCTGTAACTATTGCTACTAATATGGCTGGTCGTGGTACTGATATTAAACTTGGACCTGGTGTTAGAGAACTAGGTGGTTTATGTGTTCTAGGTACAGAACGTCATGAATCACGTCGTATTGATAATCAGCTTCGTGGACGTTCTGGTCGTCAAGGTGATCCTGGTGAAACACAATTTTACATGTCACTTGAGGATGATTTGATGAAGCGTTTTGGTTCTGAAAGAATCAAGCGTGTTCTTAAAACTTTGAAGATCGAAGATGACGACGCTGTTATTCAAAGTAAGATGATGACACGTCAAGTTGAATCAGCTCAAAAACGTGTTGAAGGTAATAACTACGATACTCGTAAGAATACTCTTCAATATGATGATGTTATGCGTGAACAACGTGAGGTCATTTATAAAGAAAGAAGAGAAGTCATCGATGAAGATAAAGATCTTGATCGTGTCTTGCTTCCAATGATCAAACGTACTATTAAGGCACAAGTTGATGTTCATACTCAAGGAAAAGAAGAAGATTGGGAACTTGAAGCTATTGCTGACTTTGCTAAGGCAGCCTTAGTTAATGAAAATCAACTCAGTGTTGTTGATTTACAACTTAAAACACCTGATGAGATTGTTAAGTATTTGATGGACTTTGTTAATAAGAATTATGAACAAAAGAAGGAACAACTTGGCGACCCTTCACAAATGCTAGAATTTGAAAAGGTTGTTATACTAAGAGTTGTTGATGAACATTGGACTGATCATATCGATGCTATGGATCAACTACGTCAATCAATTGGTCTACGTGGTTATGGACAATTGAATCCTTTGGTTGAGTATCAAGAAGAAGGATATCGTATGTTTGAAGAAATGGTTTCTGATATTGAATATGATGTTACAAGATTATTCATGAAGGCCGAAATCAGACAAAATATGGAAAGATAAAAGCGGGCCAACGGGCCTGCTTTTTTTATAAGGGTGATTACATGGAACTCGGAGAAATTAAAAATAAAATTTCCGACATGGAAAACAAAATAACTCAATTTAGGGGGTCTCTTTGACTTAGAGAACCTTGAAGAAAGCATTGCAGAAAATGAAGCTAGGATGACACAAAATGGTTTTTGGAATGATCATGAAAAGGCTCAAAAACTGATTGATGAAACTAATGGCTTAAAAGATAAATATGATAATTTCAAAGAATTGAGCGAAGGCTTAGAGAATCTACAAGTTTTGGTTGAGCTTTATCAAGAAGATCCTGAAGATGAATTAATGCAACAATTGGTAGACGATTCGTCAAAACTAGCTGACAAATTGAGATCTTATGAGTTAATGATGTTGTTGTCTGAACCATACGATACTCATAATGCTATTTTGGAAATTCATCCAGGTGCTGGTGGAACTGAATCTCAAGATTGGGGTTCGATGTTGTTGAGAATGTACCAAAGATGGGCAGATCAACACCGATTTTCAGTGGAAATTGAAGATTACCAACCGGGTGATGAGGCTGGGATCAAGAGTGTTTCAATAATGATTCGAGGCAAGAATGCTTATGGATTGTTACGCTCAGAACGTGGGGTTCACCGTTTAGTTAGAATTTCGCCATTTGATTCAGCTGGAAGACGTCATACTTCTTTTGCATCGATTGATGTAATGCCAGAGTTGGATGATAGTATTCATGTTGAAATCAATGATGATGATTTAAGGGTCGATGTTTTCAGATCATCAGGTGCTGGTGGTCAGCATATTAATAAAACTTCTTCTGCGGTTAGAATTACTCATTTACCAACAGGTATCGTCGTTAGTTCACAGGCACAACGTTCTCAACTTCAAAATAGAGAAACAGCTATGAATATGTTGAAGGCTAAATTGTTTCAAAGAGAGCAAGAAGAGCAGGCCAAAAAACATGCAGAGATTCAGGGAGAACAACTGGATATCGGTTGGGGTTCACAAATCCGTTCATATGTATTCCATCCATATACGATGGTCAAGGATCATCGCTCTAACTATTCAACTAGTAATGGTCAAGCGGTTATGGATGGCGATTTAGATCCATTTATTTATGCTTATCTTCAATGGAAATTACAAGGAGCAAAATAATGAAAAAGAAAATCTTAGTTGTCGATGACGAACCTTCGATTTTAGAACTTATAGAATACAACTTGGAGAATAATAATTATCAAGTTTCTACTGCAATTGATGGCCAAATGGCGTTAGATAAAGTCAGTACCGATGAGTTTGATTTAATGTTGTTAGATCAAATGTTGCCTAAACTTAGTGGAATTGAAGTTTTAAAGAAGATGCGCAAATCTGGAAATTTAACGCCGGTAATATTTTTAACGGCAGTAGATTCTGAGGATAACAAGATTGAGGGATTAATAAGTGGTGCTGACGATTATGTGACTAAACCGTTCAGTATTAAAGAACTTTTGGCCAGAATTGAAGTTGTTTTAAGACGTACTTCCAATCAAGTAAAAGAAAAGAACTTTCAACTTAATACCGATGTTAAGGGACTAATAATTGATGGCAAAGAAATACCTTTAACTAAAAAAGAGTATGAATTATTAGAGTTTTTGCTTAGAAACAAGGGAATCGTTGTTTCTAGAGAACAAATTTTTGATAATGTTTGGGGAATAAATTCTAATTCACAAATGCGAATGGTTGATATCCAAATTAGCCACCTCCGTGATAAAATTGAACAGGATACAAAGAACCCACAAATAATAAAAACCGTACATGGATTCGGTTATATTTTAGAGGTATGACGATGAAAAGAAGAGTAGGACCAATAATTGCCATTTTGATTTCTATAGCTATCTTTATCATTTTAGTAACGTTTTCCGATAGTATTTTGGGAAACTCACAAAATGATATGTTTACCGATGAAACAGTTTCTTACCAGGAATTAAAGAAAAACCATGAACCAGCTGATGCTGCAAAAATCGCCGGCTTGGATTACATTGATGCCAGCAAGGAAAGTACGACTTTGCAAAAGAAAGCCTATGACATGTACCACAATGGTCGTACGGCTCCGGGAAAAGATTATGTGACTGATACGTCATTTAATACCAGAACGATGTATTTTATGGCGGGGTCTAATCGTCATATTGTTGCTAAAAGGTATAATCGTTTGTGGAGTCAAAGTCCTATGACATTTATTATTGTGGCTTTGATGTACTTCCTAATTACTGATTCAGTAATTTTATTCTACTATCGCAAACGTCAACAATTGAGTAATGATATTAAGAGTGTTACTGAAAATTTACGTCGAGTTCGTAAAAATAAGGAAATGTCATCATTGATTCTGTCACCAGATGATGAATTGTATGGATTAGTTGAGCAAACTAATAAAATTAGTATGGATATCAATGATCTTCGCGATGATGTTCGCTTACGTGAACGTCGCTTTAGAGGATTAGTTGGACATTTGCCTATTGGAGTTATGTTATTAAATTCTCAAGGAGATGTTCTACTACATAATCAAGCAATGTCTAGCCTTTTAGACGAGAATATTTCTAATGATATTCATCCATTTATTGAAGATGTTAAGACTTATAGTTTAAGTCGAATGATTGAACACACTTTGAAGAAAAATAAGAATCATCATCGTGAGATTCAATTGGTTGGTAATTCACAGAAATTTGTTGATGCTAATGTGATTCGTTTGATTCATTCACGTGAGGATTTTGATCAACAAGTATTAGTTATTCTCTATGATTTGACCGAGAGTCGTCAGATTGAGCGAATGCAAGTTGATTTTGTAAATAATGTCAGTCATGAGCTAAAAACACCTGTAACTTCTATTGAAGGATTTTCAGAAACTCTTTTGAGTGGAGCTAAGGACGATCCTGAAAAACTAGATCATTTCTTGAAAATTATTCATAGTGAAAGTGTTCGTTTGTCTGAATTGATCCAGGATATCTTGTCGCTTTCAAAAGTTAAACGTGATACCGAGAAGACAGATGTCATTAATTTGCATGACGATATTGACCATATTTTAGATCGTCAGGGCTTAGCAATTAAAAAACATAATTTACAAGTTAAGCAGCGTTACTTTGGTAATCCTGAAGTAACAGCTAATAAAGAAAAGATTAATTTAGTCTTCCGTAATTTGATTAAAAATGCCATTTCGTATAATAAAGAAAATGGTGAGATTAATATTGAAGTTCATCATGATGAGATTGAAAATCGTATTAAGTTCGTGATCGAGGATACTGGAATTGGAATTTCAGAAGAGGATCAGGGACGGATTTTTGAAAGATTTTATCGAGTTGATCGTTCAAGAAGTCTTGAAACAGGTGGAACTGGTTTAGGATTGGCTATCGTTAAGGAAACACTTGATACTCTTGATGGTGATATTAGAATTGAATCCCACCAAGGCTTAGGGACTAAATTTACAGTTGATATACCACTTTAAAAAAATTGCCGCAACAAAATAATTTATTTTGTTACGGCTTTTTTTTATACAAAAAATATACATTGTTGTAATATCCTAGGTGGATAGAGGTGAGAACATTGAAGAAGAGACTTGTCGCATTATTTGCAATTATGATACCAATGATTTTTATTCTAAGTGGTTGCAAAGGCAGCGGAAGCCAAGAAACTATTACAGCGGTTGGATCTTCAGCTGCTCAACCATTAGTGGAACTTGCCGGAGAAGAATTTACTAAAGATAATCCTAACCAATATGTCAATGTCCAAGGTGGCGGTACTGGTACAGGACTTAGTCAAATTCAACAGGGTGCGGTCAATATCGGTAATTCTGATCTTTACGCAGAACAGAAAAAAGATATTGACGCTAGCAAACTAGTTGATCATCGAATAGCCGCAGTTGGAATGATTCCAATTGTAAATAAAGACGTTGAAGTAAAATCTCTGACAATCAAACAATTGAAAAAGATTTTTTCAGGACAAGTAACTAACTGGAAACAGGTTGGTGGCCAGGACTTGAAGATAACTATTATCAATCGTGCTGATGGAAGTGGTACTAGAGCATCTTTTGAAAGTGATGTTATGAATGGAACTCCATTTGTTCGATCACAAGAACAAGATTCTAGTGGAATGGTTAGACAAATTGTCTACAACACTGATGGAGCAATTAGTTACTTAGCAATGCCATATTTGAATGATACAGTTAAAACTTTGAATGTTAATGGAATTGCTCCAACGATTGAAAATATTGAAAATAATAAATGGAAAATTTGGTCATATGAACATCTATATACTAATGGCCAACCTACGGGGATGACAAAGAAGTTTCTTGATTACATCATGACTGATAGCGTTCAAAAGAATGTTGTTAGAAAAATGAATTATGTTCCCGTTAAAGAAATGAAATATCAAAAGGATTATAAGGGCAATGTTACGCCTGTTTCAAAGGGGGTAAAATAATTTGAAAGATCCTATTAGAGAAAGTTTAACCAAAAAATCTGTTTCCGCAAAACGTGAAACGCGCGGTAAGATTATATCTTTCAGTTTTACTGCCATCATTGTGTTATTAGTTATTACTATTATTGGTTTTATTGCATCACGAGGTTTGATCATCTTTATTAAAGATGGGGTTAATCCAATTGATTTCTTAACACATTCAGTTTGGTCACCAAATAAATTGGATAGTGCTGGGCATCCAATCGTTGGTGCTGCACCAATGATCGTAGGATCATTTTCGGTTACCTTGATTGCTGCTTTGATCGGAACACCATTTGCCATTGCAGCAGCTATTTTTATGACTGAAATATCTCCTAAATGGGGTAGAAAAATTCTTCAACCGGTAATCGAACTTTTGGTAGGTATTCCATCAGTTGTTTATGGATTTATCGGATTAACAATTGTGGTGCCTTTTGTTAGAAAGATTGCTGGTGGAAGTGGTTTTGGTATTCTAGCAGGTTCATTTGTGCTGTTTGTTATGATTTTGCCAACAATTACTTCAATGTCAGTTGATGCCTTAAAGGCTGTGCCAAGATATTATCGTGAAGCTTCTTTAGCCTTAGGTGCAACTAGATGGCAAACAATTTCTAAAGTAGTTCTGAGAGCTGCTACGCCAGGTTTATTGACAGCGGTAGTTTTTGGAATGGCTCGTGCTTTTGGTGAGGCTTTAGCGGTACAAATGGTTATTGGTAATGCAATGCTCTTGCCTCAAAATTTAGTTTCTCCTTCATCAACTTTGACCAGTGTTCTAACTATGAACATGGGGAACACAATTATGGGTTCAACTCCAAATAATGCCTTGTGGTCATTAGCTTTACTACTATTATTGATGTCACTATTATTCAATTTCGTGATTAGATCAATTGCTAAGCGAGGTGAATTCTAGTGTTTAATGAAAAAATCAAAGACAAAATTGCAACAGGTATCATTTATTTGATGTCAGGAATTATTGTTCTCATCTTAGCTGGTTTATTGATTTATATACTAGGAAGCGGTTTGCGTTACGTAAATTGGCATTTTTTAACTTCAGGTTCAAAGGCCTTTCAAGCTGGTAGTGGTGTGGGAATTCAGTTATTTAATTCCTTCTTCTTGTTGATTCTTTCAATGCTAATTTCTATTCCTATATCAATTTGTGCAGGAATTTATTTATCTGAGTACGCTGGAAAGAACAAATTGGTTGAATTGATTCGTGTATCAATTGAGGTTTTAAGTTCTTTGCCATCAATTGTTGTTGGTCTATTCGGATTTTTGATTTTTGTTATTAGTTTTAAATTTGGTTTTTCAATTCTTTCAGGTGCTTTAACATTAACAGTATTTAATTTACCTATTTTGACTAGAAATGTTGAAGACTCTTTAAGATCTGTTCCTCAATCACAACGTGAAGCTGGTTTGGCTTTAGGCCTTTCTAAATGGGAGACTGTAATTCACGTTATTATTCCTGATGGATTGCCAGGTATTATTACTGGTATGATCATCGGTGCCGGTAGAGTTTTCGGTGAAGCTGCTGCCTTGATTTATACAGCAGGTCAAAGTGCTCCGCCACTTGATTTTACTAACTTCAATGTTTTCAGTATTACAAGTCCTTTGAATTTAATGCGACCAGCTGAAACTTTGGCGGTTCATATTTGGAAAGTTAATTCTGAAGGATTGATTCCTGATGCTGTGCAAGTATCAGCCGGAGCTTCGGCAGTTTTGATTATTGCTGTATTGATCTTTAATTTGCTTTCAAGATACATTGGCAATTTAGTTTATAAAAAGATGACGGGTGAATAGTATGGAAGAACAAAATGATCAACAATACATCCTTCATTTGGATGAAGATAAACATGAAATCGCCATGAAAACAAAAGATCTTCAAGTTTTTTATGGCGAAAAAGAAGCCATGCATAAAGCATCACTTCAATTTGAAAGATATAAAATAACTTCCTTGATCGGAGCTTCAGGATCAGGTAAATCAACTTATTTACGTTCTTTAAATCGAATGAACGATAATATTCCTGGTGCTTCAGTTAAAGGACAAATCATGTATCGTGGTTTGGATATTAATAAGAATAATGTTGATATTTATGAAGTTAGAAAACATATTGGAATGGTTTTTCAAAGACCCAATCCATTTTCTAAATCAATTTATGATAATATTACTTTCGCTTTGAAACGTCATGGAGTACGTGACAAAGATAAATTAGATGAAATTGTTGAGACAACTTTAAAACAGGCTTCACTGTGGGACCAAGTTAAAGATGATCTTGGCAAAAGCGCATTAGCACTCTCTGGGGGTCAACAACAAAGACTATGTATTGCTCGTGCAATTGCAATGAAACCGGATATCTTATTGATGGATGAACCTGCAAGTGCATTGGACCCAATATCAACGTCAAATGTTGAAGAAACAATGTTGAGTTTGAAGGATAAGTTTACAATTATTATCGTTACTCACAACATGCAGCAAGCAGCTAGAATCAGCGATTATACAGCATTTTTCCATATGGGGCATGCTGTTGAATTTAACGAAACTAGAAAAATCTTCACACGTCCTAAGATTAAGACAACTGAAGATTATGTTTCTGGACACTTTGGATAGGAGCACTAAAATTGGCAGAAAAAATTTTAACATCTTCAGACGTACATTTATTTTATGGGAAAAAAGAAGCACTTAAAGGAATCAATCTTGATTTTAATAAGAATGAAATTACAGCTTTGATCGGACCATCAGGATGCGGAAAATCAACATATCTTAGATGCTTGAATCGAATGAATGATTTGATTCCTAATGTAACGATAACTGGGACGATTTCTCTTAATGGCAAAAATATTTATGCGCCTAATATTGATACGGTTGAATTGAGAAAACAAGTTGGGATGGTTTTTCAACAACCTAATCCGTTTCCTTTCTCAATTTATGATAATGTAGTATATGGATTAAGATTGGCTGGTGTAAAGAATAAGGCTGTATTGGATGAAGCTGTTGAAACTAGTTTACAAAATGCTGCGGTCTGGGATGATGTTAAGGACAAATTACATCAAAGTGCCTTGTCATTGTCTGGTGGACAACAACAAAGAGTGTGTATTGCTAGAGTTTTAGCGGTGAAACCTGATATTATTTTATTAGACGAACCAACCTCGGCTTTGGACCCTATTTCATCGGCTAAAGTTGAAGAGACTATGTTAGCTTTACGTGAGGATTATACGATTATTACTGTTACACACAATATGCAACAGGCATCGAGAATATCTGATCAAACCGCTTTCTTCTTAAATGGAGAACTTATTGAGGCAGATAAGACAAAGAATATTTTCTTAAATCCAAAAGAAAAACAGACGGAAGATTATATTTCTGGAAAATTCGGTTAGGAGAAAAGAAAGATGCGTACTACTTTTGAAGAACAATTAAATAATTTACATCTACGGTTCTCAGAAATGGGTATGATGGCCAGTGAAGCCATTATGAAGTCAGTTAAGGCTTATATTGATCATGATAAAGCTTTGGCTAAAGAAGTTATTAAGAACGATCACGTCATTAATAAACGTGAAATGGACCTTGAAAAAGAATCTTTCGAAATGATTGCTTTACAACAACCAGTTACAACTGATTTGAGAATGATTGTGACTGTTTTGAAAGCAAGTTCAGATTTAGAGAGAATGGGTGATCACGCGGTAAGTATTGCTCAAGAAACTATTCGAGTTAAGGGTGAAACAAGAATCCCTGAAATTGAAAAGTTGATTGCTGAAATGGGTGATATGGGAACTAGTATCGTAGAAGATTCCCTTGAAGCTTATCTTAAAAAGGACAGCAAAATGGCAGAAGAAGTAGCTCATCGTGATATTGAAATTGATGCGAAGAGTGCTTTGATCAATGAGATGTGTATTAAAGATATGCAAAAGACAGTTGAGAACGTTTTGAGTGGATCTTCATACATGCTAGTTGCCAGTTATTTGGAACGTGTCGGTGATTATGCAACCAATATTTGTGAATGGGTTGTTTACTTGAATACCGGACATGTGGTAGAACTGAATCGGAAGCATATTGCTGAAATAGATGAATAATTGAAATTTTTAGCAATGTGTAGTATATTTTCTGAACAAGTTGAGGTGAAACTTTATGAGAAAAAGAATCACAAGATCTAGTACTGATCGAATGCTTGCAGGTGTTTGCGGAGGATTGGGTGAGTATTTTGGAATTGACTCAACTTGGATTCGCTTGGCCTTTATCTTTTTGACACCGTTGACTTACTTTCTAACAATTGTAGTTTATGTAGTTTGCGTCTTTTCTTTTCCCGAAAAACGTAATATACAAGAAACGGATTTTAAAAAGAGACGTCGTCGGCCTAAAGCATCGAAGAAATATTACTGATTCAAAAAAGAGTTAAAATGAGGGTATGAAATGAAGTTATTAATCAGATTGGTTATACAGACGCTGTTGTTTCTAGCAATCGCGCGAGTACTACCAGGTATGTTTCAAATTGATAGTCTAGGGACCGCAATTTTAGCCAGTTTGGTACTGGTAATTTTGAATTGGACAATCAAACCACTGTTGCATATCATTTCTCTACCGATCACCTTTATCACGTTTGGACTATTTTCTTTCGTTATAAATGCAGTCACCTTGGAATTAACTTCTGCATTAGTAGGGTCAGCTAGTTTCCACTTTAATGGTTTTGGATCAGCTTTGATCGTAGCCGTTATCTTGGCAATTTGTAATTCTATTATTAACAGCTATACCATGGATAATTTTCAAAGACGCGTCTAGAACGCGTTTTTTTTGTTCTAATAATGATAAACTAATTATAAAAAAGAATTAGTGAGGGTTGGTTATGACAAATTACGTTACTGTATCGCAAATGGTTAAAGATAATGAATTAAAGGTTTATAATGGCGAAGATTTGTTATCAGAAAAGAAGATTACAACTAGTGATATTTCCCGTCCAGGAATTGAGTTAACAGGGTATTTTGACTACTATCCAAGTGAGCGTATTCAATTATTTGGACAAACTGAGTCAGCGTATTCTCGTTCAATGACTGCTAATAATCGTTATAAAGTTATGTTGGAATTGTGTCGTGAGGATACTCCGGCTTTACTTATTTCTAGAAATATCCAACCTAGTAAGGAAATTTTAAAGGCCGCCAAAAAGCATGGTGTTCCAGTTATTGGTTCAGAATTACCAACAACTAGATTATCTAGTATGATCACTGAATATTTAGATGAAAAGTTAGCTCCTAGAGAATCAATTCATGGTGTTTTAGTTGATGTGTATGGAATTGGAATTTTATTGACTGGTCATTCTGGTATTGGTAAGAGTGAAACAGCTTTGGAACTTGTTAAAAGAGGTCATCGTTTGATTGCTGATGATCGTGTGGATGTTTATCAACGTGATGAAAAAACCATTGTTGGTGAAGCTCCCAAGATTTTGAACCATCTATTGGAAATTCGTGGTATTGGAATCATTGATGTCATGAATCTTTTTGGAGCTGGGGCAGTTCGTTCTCAAAGTGAAATTCAATTGATTATTAATTTGGAAAATTGGTCAGCTGATAAGAACTATGATCGTATTGGTACCTTAGAAGACAAGCGTACTTTCTTTGATGTTGATGTACCACAAATTACTGTACCAGTTAAAGTAGGTCGTAATATCTCTATTATCATCGAAGTCGCTGCGATGAACTATCGTGCCAAGAAGATGGGTTACGATGCAACTAAAAAATTTGAAGACAATTTAGGTCTCTTGATCAAAGAGAATGAAAATAAAGCTAAGCAAGATGGAGAAGGTAAGTAATGAATTTTGATTTATTAGCATTAAATCCGATTGCGTTTGATCTCGGGGGATTGCAGATTCACTGGTATGGAATAATTATTGCTTTAGGAGCACTGGTTGGTGTCATCATGGCAATGCGTGAGGCCAAAAGAAGACATCTTGATCCTGACAACATTCTAGACTTAGTTTTATATGGAGTACCAATTGCATTAGTTGGTGCTAGATTGTATTACGTAATATTTGAACTACCATTTTATTTAGCTAATCCAAGTGAAATTATTAAGATCTGGCATGGTGGCATTGCCATTTATGGTGGCTTGATTGCAGCGTTTATCGTGTTATTGGTTTTATGTAAAAAAAGAAATATTTCTCCTTGGTTGATGTTAGATATTGCTGCTCCTTCGGTGCTACTTGGTCAAATCGTAGGTCGTTGGGGTAATTTTATGAATCAAGAAGCTTTTGGAGCAAAGACAAGCTTAGACTTTTTGCAGTCGCTTCATTTGCCACATTTTATTATTGAACAAATGTATATCAATGGCGCTTTTCGTCAACCAACGTTCCTATATGAATCAATGGGAAATTTGTTGGGTTTGATTTTGATTTTAGTTTTAAGAAATAGAAAACACCTATTAAAGCGTGGCGAAGTTTTCTTAACATATCTGATTTGGTATCCAGCGGTTAGATTTTTCGTTGAAGGGATGAGGACAGATAGTCTTTATCTTTTGCCTGGCATTAGGGTTTCACAAATGTTATCATTAGTCCTCTTTATTGTTGCGATTAGTTTGTTTATTTATCGTCGTAAGAAATTAAATGAGCCTTGGTATAATGAATTGTGAGCAATTTAATTGCTAAGTTTAGAAAAAATGGTAATATTTGTTGAGTAATAGGAGGTAATCGACGATGAAAACATATGATGTAGTAGTTATTGGTGCGGGTCCTGGTGGTTTGACTGCCGCCTTGTACGCTTCACGTGCTAATTTATCAGTGATGATTCTTGATCGTGGTATTTATGGTGGTCAAATGAATAACACCGCTGCAATTGAAAATTATCCTGGATTTGATTCAATTTTGGGACCAGATCTAAGTGAAAAGATGTATAAGTCTTCAACACAGTTTGGAGCAGACTTTGGTTATGGTGCCGTTGATTCAGTTGAGGATAAGGGTGATGTGAAAATCATTCATACTGATGATGGGGACTACGAAACTAAGGCTTTGATCATTGCAACTGGTTCGCAATATAAGAAAATCGGTGTACCTGGTGAGGAAGAATTATCAGGACGTGGTGTTTCTTATTGTGCAGTCTGTGATGGAGCATTCTTCAAAGGACAAGACGTTGCTGTTATCGGTGGCGGAGATTCTGCCGTTGAAGAAGGTATTTATTTAACACAATTAGCTAAATCAGTAACAATTATTCACCGTCGTGATCAATTACGTGCTCAACAGATTTTACAAGATCGTGCATTTAAGAATGATAAAATCAAATTTGTTTGGAATGCCGATGTCAAGGAAATCACAAGTGAGGACGACAAAGTATCTGGTGTAAGATATGTTGATAAAGAGACTGGTTCTGAACATGTTGTTCCAGCTAAGGGTGCATTTATCTATGTTGGTATTAAGCCAATGACAACTCCATTCAAGGGCCTTGGCGTTTTGGATGAAGATGGCTGGATCAATACTAATGAACATATGGAAACTAAGATTCCTGGAATCTTTGCGGTAGGTGACGTTAGAAAGAAAGATCTACGTCAAATTGCCACTGCTGTTGGTGAAGGCGGAATTGCCGGTCAACAAGCTTATAATTACATTCAAGAACTTGCTGATGACAAGGTTACTACTAAATAATATTTTTAATATAAAAAACTAATTGAGGGTTATCCAAATAGATTAAATTATCTATTTGAATAGCCTTTTTTTATTACTTGAAATAACAGTAAATATTTAAATGCGGAAAAATAAAATATTTAAATTTGAATTCATTTCGTACATGTTTAAACATATAATATGAATAAACAGTCAGGAAGTGATTCTTATGCGTGAAATTGTAGATAAAAACTTAAACAAATTAATGCACGAGTCAGGCTTTAATATAGCCAAAAATCTCAAGATCCTTAGAAGAGAAAAGAACGTAACTCAAAAGGAAGTAGCTCAACATTTGAATATCGACGTCACAACTTTGTCTCACTATGAAACTGGCATTAGAATGCCGGATATTGATACTCTCATTGCATTGGCAAAGTATTATGACACTGACATAAATACAATTATCAGTAACGATATTGACTAATTTGTTGGTTTGATAACATGATTTTAAGAATCTTTTAAAGATTAATTGTTAAAGTTATGTAAATCAAATTTTAATAGTACTCTATGATTGCTATAATGATTGTAAGTACTTACAAATTAGGAGGACAATTTAATGTCTTGGCAAGATAATATGCAACAATGGCTCGATTATAAGGACTTAGATCCTGATATGAAAGAGCAACTAAACGAAATAAAAAAAGATCCTAAAGTAGCTGAAGAAGCATTTTATGAACCTATGGAGTTTGGTACTGCCGGTATGCGTGGTTTGATTGGACCTGGTATCAACAGAATGAATATTTATACTGTTCGTCAAGCAACCGAAGGACTAGCCTCATTTATGGATACTTTAGATGATGCTACTAAAGCACAAGGTGTAGCAATCAGTTATGATTCACGTTATTATTCACAAGATTTTGCTTATGAATCAGCCAAGGTTCTTGGTGTCCATGGTATTCACAGTTTTGTGTTTGATAGTTTGAGACCAACTCCGGAATTATCTTTTGCTGTAAGAAGCTTGCATACTTATGCAGGTATTATGATTACAGCTAGCCATAATCCTAAACAATATAATGGATTCAAAATTTATGGTCCTGATGGTGGTCAAATGCCCCCAGTCGAATCTGACAATATTACAAGTTTTGCTCGTAAGGCTAGTGATCTCTTTGCAATTAAAGTTAAGTCAGTGCCTCAATTACGTGCTGAAAAATTGTTAACTTTGATTGGTGAAGATGTTGATTTAGATTATATGAAGAATTTGGAAACGGTCATTGTTAATCCTAAATTGATCCAAGATGTTGGTGATAAGATGAAATTCATTTATTCACCACTTCATGGAACAGGTAAGATGATTGCACCACGTATTTTCCAAAAATTAGGATTTAAGAATTTTAATATGGTAACCGAACAAGCTATTCTTGATCCAGAGTTTGCTACCACACCCTTCCCGAATCCAGAGTTTGCTCAAACATTTGATTTGGCTATTGAACGTGGTAAAAAGATTGGTGCTAATATCTTAATTGCGACTGATCCAGATGCTGATCGTTTGGGAGCAGCTGTTAGACAACCAGATGGTTCTTATAAATTAATGACTGGTAATCAAATTGCTTCAGTGCTTTTGAATTATTTGTTGCAAGCTAAGAAGAATCTCAATCAATTGCCTGCTAATGGAGCAGTTGTTAAATCAATCGTTTCGTCAGAATTGGCAACGGCAATTGCTGATAAGTATGATATTAAAATGTTTGATGTTTTAACTGGTTTTAAATATATTGCTGAAAAAATTGAAAAATTTGAAGAAACTGGTAGCAATGAATTTCTCTTTGGATTTGAAGAGAGTTATGGCTATTTAGTTAAACCATTTGTTCGTGATAAGGACGCTATGCAATCAACCTTATTGTTGGCTGAAGCAGCGGCTTACTATGAATCAAAAGGTAAGACAATCTATGATGCACTAGAGGATCTCTATAAAGAGTTCGGTTATTATCGTGAAAAGACTATCTCTAAGACCTTTGAAGGTATTTCTGGAAAAGATAAGATGGCTCAAATCATGAAGACACTTCGTGAAGAAGGAATTGATGAGATCAATGGTGTAAAAGTCGTTGAAACAATTGATTATTTGAATGATACTGACGTTACAGCTGAAGGTACTAAGGAAACAGGGTTACCAAAGGCAAACGTATTGAAGTATGTTTTAGCTGATGATACATGGGTTGCAGCTAGACCTTCTGGTACAGAACCAAAGATGAAGTTCTACATTGGTGTTAAGAGCGATACCGAAGAAGGAGCAGCTCAAAAGTTGGCCGATTTCGGTAAAGAAGTTGAAAGCTGGGAATAAATTCTTAATAGAGTTTGTAACTTTCCAGTGTATATAAATAAGCATCTATTTGGAAAAATTAATTCCAGATGGGTGCTTTTTTTATGCCGCCCTCCACAACAAAGAAAATTGGGCTGGAAACGCTATGAGCACGACTTTGAGCTCGCCAACGATCTCAAAGCTCGGCCTTTGCCTAAGCAACAAATTGCTAAGGCAAATTTCATAGCTGAGCCCATTTTCTTGTTACGGAGGATGGCATTCTTAAATACCCTAAACCACCAAATATTGGGATAATATCAAATTTATGTCTCAAACTAAATTTTCTCCTCGTTACACCCATTTGCCAACTGCGATATAATATTTTCATGTAGTTTGTGAAAAGGGGAAAATAAATTTGTCTAATAATCAGCATTTAGTTATTATTTCGCTTGATTCTCTGGGATTTAGAGATATTGATGAGCATCAAAGTGAATTACCAACATTGAACAAATTAGTTAAAGGTGGAACTTGGGTCAAAAAAGTTACGGGAATTTATCCAACACTGACTTATCCTTCCCATACAACAATCATAACGGGACAATATCCAAGCGTTCATGGAATTGTTAATAATACTAAAATTCAGCCAGAACGCCGTTCACCAGATTGGTTTTGGTATCAAAAGGATGTTAAATCGCCAACGTTGTATGATTTAGCACGTCAAAAGAATTTAAAAACAGCAGCTTTTTTATGGCCTGTTACGGCTGGTAGTAAAATTAATTATAATTTGGCGGAAATTTTTCCAAATCGTATTTGGACTAATCAAGTTTTAGTTTCATTAAAAGCTAGTTCGCCATTATTTATTTTAGAGATGGATAAAAAATATGGTAAATTACGTCAAGGTATTAAACAACCTGAATTGGATGATTTTATAACGGCATGTGCGGTTGATACGATTAAAAATAAGCGTCCCAATTTAACTCTGTTGCATTTGGTCGATATGGATAGCATGCGTCATCGTTATGGCGTTCGTTCAGATGATGCGATAGATGCTTTACATCGTTTAGATCATCATGTTTCTCAAGTTGTTGAAGCTACTAAGGAAGCTGGAACATTTGAGGATACCAATTTTGTTATATTAGGTGACCATTATCAAATCAATGTTGATAAGATGATTCATTTGAATACAATGTTTGCTAAACGTGGTTGGTTAGTTTCAAAGCCGGACCAAACTTTTAAAAAGAATTGGCAAGTTATGGCTAAAACATGTGATGGTTGTACATATATTTATACTAAGAA
This sequence comes from Companilactobacillus musae, assembly GCF_003967595.1. GTDB lineage: Bacteria > Bacillota > Bacilli > Lactobacillales > Lactobacillaceae > Companilactobacillus > Companilactobacillus musae. The sequence goes on from NZ_BIFW01000009.1 coordinate 106,995, forward strand.
TTTTGGACAACTAGAGCGTTTACGAGATTTGATCAGTGGGGTTGAAGGAATAGAGAAGATTTATTCTGCTCAAGAGGCTGCCAAACGTGGTGCTGATCCTAAATGTACATTGATGGTTGAGGCCAAAGCTGGTTATTATTTCACAGATGAAAGTGATCGAGCTAGTGTTGTGGAGAAAGTTTTGCCAGAAATGATGGGCGACGCTGACCGTTATCAAGGTGTTCATGGCTATGATCCTAATAAATCTGGTTATAAGACGACAGTTATTTTTAATGGACCAATGATTAAATCAAATCATACGGTTGAAAAAGCTAACTTAGTTGATGAAGCACCAACGTTTGCTAAACTATTAGGCTTGAAATTTCCAGAACCTTTGGCAGGGCAAGCTATTGATGATGTCTTTTTAAATTAGAATTGAGGGAATTTTATGGGATTTAACAAGAAACAGTGGAGCTGGATCTTTTATGATTGGGCTAATTCGGGTTATGGCATTATTGTAACGACTGCTGTATTACCAGTTTATTTTAAATCAGTTGCACAAAATGCAGGTGTATCGCAGGCTAATGCAACGGCGTTTTGGGGATATGCAAATAGTTTTGGGACATTGATTGTCTCAATATTGGCACCAGTTTTGGGTGCTTTGGCAGATTATCCACATCATAAAAAACGATTATTGAGTTATTTTTCTTTCTTAGGAATAATTATGACTTTGGGTCTAGCAATCATGCCACCGAATCAATGGCAGTTATTGTTAGCTGTGTATATCCTGTCGATAATTGGTTATTCGGCTGGTAATTTATTTTACGATAGTTTTTTGACCGATGTAGCGGATAATGAACATATGGATGCTTTGTCGTCAAATGGTTATGCCTATGGTTATTTAGGTGGAGTGATCGCATTTATTTTGTTCTTGGTATTACAATTAACCAGTGGTTTTGGTATGTTATCAAGTTACGGTGTGGCAAGATTTAGTTTTCTTTTAGCAGCAATATGGTGGATCGTGTTTTTTGTACCATTATTAAAAAATGTTAAGCAGGTTTATTCTTTACCAGAGAATCCTCATCCTGTGATTTCTAGTTTTAAACGAGTTTGGGGAACAGTAACTCATCTACGTAAATATAAAGCTGCTGCTTGGTTTTTAGTGGCATATTTCTTCTATATTGATGGGGTTGATACTATTTTTACAATGGCAACTTCAATTGGTATGGATATGGGGATTACGACCACAACTTTGATGTTGGTTTTATTAGTGGTTCAGTTGGTTGCTTTTCCATTTTCAATTTTATACGGTTGGATTGCTAATCATTTTTCAGCCCGTAAGGGAATTCTTTTAGCAATTATTTTATATTTTGGAATTTGCCTTTATGCGTTGAAGCTTAATACGACGAAAGATTTTTGGATTTTGGCAGTATTAGTAGGGACTAGCCAAGGTGGAATTCAAGCATTGAGTCGTTCATATTTTGGTAAATTGATTCCTAAAGAGTCCGGTAGTGAGTTCTTTGGCTTTTATAATATTTTAGGAAAATTTTCAGCTGTTATGGGTCCAGTGCTGGTTGGTATTGTGACGCAAATAACTGGTAGATCAACTATTGGTGCAGCTTCTTTGAGTATCTTATTCTTGATTGGTTTGGTAATTTTTTTAATGTTGCCACGTTTAACAACGACTAAGTAAATTTATAGCGAAAATATGTTCGCTATGGTAATATAGAGCCAGCGTAATAAGCCGGAATTTAGTTACATCTAATTCATGTAAGAGTTAGATGTATTTTTTAGCTTAAAGGGGGTAAGTAAGTCCGTGATAGATAGAGTTGATGATAATAAATTTGATCTTGTGTCAAAGTATTCTCCTGCTGGAGATCAGGCTCAAGCTATTAATACGATCACTAAAGATTTTCAATCTGGTGATAAGGAAGTAATACTTGAGGGTGCTACTGGTACTGGTAAAACCTTTACGATGGCTAATGTGATTAAGAATTTAAATAAACCGACATTGATTATTTCACACAATAAGACTTTAGCTGGTCAGTTATATGGTGAAATGAAGGAGTTTTTCCCTAACAATGCGGTTGAATATTTCGTCAGTTATTATGATTACTACCAACCAGAGGCCTATGTGCCTTCTAGTGATACTTATATCGAAAAGGATTCCAGTATCAACGATGAAATTGATAAGTTGCGTCACTCGGCAACTAGTTCTCTACTAGAACGAAATGATGTAATCGTTGTGGCATCTGTTTCTTGTATTTTTGGGTTAGGTGACCCTAGAGAATATGCTGACAGTATTATTTCTTTGCATGTTGGTCAACAGATTGGGCGCGATACTCTTTTAGAGGAATTAGTTGAGAATCAGTTTGAACGAAATGATATTGACTTTCAACGTGGTCGTTTTAGAGTTCGTGGAGATGTTGTTGATATCTTTCCAGCTTCACGGGATGATAATGCTATTCGCGTGGAATTTTTTGGTGACGAAATCGATCGTATTATCGAAATGGACGCTTTGACTGGTGAAATCAAAGGTTCAATGGATCATATTGGTATTTTCCCTGCAACTCACTTTATGATCAGTGATGCCAAGATGGACGAAGCTTTAACACGCATCAAAGATGAAATGGATCAACAAGTGGCTAAGTTTACCAAGGAAGGTAAGTTGCTAGAAGCACAGCGTATCAAACAGCGTACAGAATATGATATCGAAATGATGCGTGAGATGGGTTATACATCAGGAATTGAGAACTATTCACGCCATATGGAAGGTCGAGCAGAGGGTGAACCACCATTTACTTTGTTAGATTTCTTCCCAAAGGATTTCAATATTATGATTGATGAATCCCACGTTACTATGCCACAGATTCGTGGAATGTATAATGGTGATCGTGCTAGAAAGCAACAACTAGTTGATTATGGATTCCGTTTACCAAGTGCTTTGGATAACCGCCCTCTAAAATTAGATGAATTTGAAAAACATGTTAATCGTATTTTGTATGTTTCTGCTACACCAGGTCCTTATGAGTTAGATCGAACTGATAATAAGGCTGAACAGATTATTCGTCCAACTGGTTTGCTAGATCCTAAAATTGAAGTTCGTCCAATTATGGGACAGATTGATGATTTAGTTGGTGAAATTAATGATCGTATTGCTAAACATGAAAGAGTGTTCGTAACGACTTTGACTAAGAAAATGGCTGAAGATTTAACGGATTACTTTAAAGATTTGGGAATTAAGGTCAGATACTTGCATAGTGATATTAAAACTTTGGAACGTACGAAAATTATTCGTGATCTTCGTTTGGGTAAGTTTGATGTCTTAATTGGTATCAATTTACTACGTGAAGGAATTGATGTTCCAGAAGTTTCCTTAATTGCTATTTTGGATGCTGATAAAGAAGGATTTTTGCGTGCTGAGCGTTCGTTAGTACAGATTATTGGTCGTGCCTCGCGTAATGAGCATGGTAAAGTTATTATGTATGCTGATTCCGTTACCGATTCAATGCGTGGTGCAATTGATGCAACGGCTCGTCGTCGTAAAATTCAAATGCAGTTTAATGAGGAACATGGAATTACACCTAAGACGATCGTTAAGCCAATCAGAGATGCTATTTCAATGTTCCAAAAGGTAGATAATACATCTTCTGAAACAGAGAAAATCAACGATGATATTGACTTTAAGGATATGAGTAAGAAGGATCAAAAAGAACTTCTTGCCAATCTAAAAGAACAAATGGAAAGTGCCGCTAAGAAGCTAGACTTTGAAGCGGCTGCCAATTTGCGTGACTCGATTTTAGAATTAAAGGCGGAAATGAAATAAATATGTTAAATGATAAAATTGTTATTCATGGTGCGCGTGCACATAATTTAAAGGATATTGATGTAACGATTCCTCGAGATAAATTAGTAGTTGTAACTGGTTTATCTGGATCAGGAAAGAGCTCGTTAGCTTTTGATACTCTTTATGCTGAAGGACAAAGACGTTACGTTGAAAGTTTATCCTCGTATGCGCGTCAATTTTTGGGACAGATGGATAAACCCGATGTTGATTCAATTGACGGTTTAAGTCCAGCAATTTCGATTGATCAGAAGACGACTTCTAAGAATCCACGTTCTACGGTGGGAACAGTAACGGAAATCAATGATTATTTGCGTTTGCTGTGGGCTCGTGTCGGAACACCAATTTGTCCTAATGATGGCACAAAAATCACTAGTCAATCAGCCCAACAGATGGTTGATGCCATTTTAAAATTAGAAGATGGTACTAAATTACAAGTATTGTCTCCAGTTGTTCGTGCCAAAAGAGGTCAACATAAAAAAGCCTTGAATCAAATCAAAAAACAAGGTTATGTCAGAATCAGAGTTGATGGTGAAACTCGTGACGTGGCAGAAAATATTGAATTAGATAAGAATAAAAAGCATGACATTGATGTTGTTGTTGATCGAATTGTTATCAATGATCACATTAAGTCACGTTTGTTTGATTCAGTAGAGGCTGCTTTAAGATTATCTGACGGTTATATGAATGTTGATGTTATTGGCCAAGATATGATGGTCTTTTCGGAGAAGAACGCTTGTCCTATTTGTGGCTTTACAGTTGGCGAATTAGAGCCTCGTCTATTCTCTTTTAATGCTCCATTTGGAGCTTGTGATAACTGTGATGGTTTAGGTGTTAAGTTGGAAGTTGATATGGATTTGGTTATTCCTGATCCAAGTAAGACCCTAGCAGAAGGGGCTATTTTACCTTGGAATCCAATTAGTTCACAATACTATCCAGAGATGCTATCTCAAGCAGCTAAAGAATTTAAGATTGACATGGATACACCGTTTGAAAAGTTACCTAAAAAAGATCAGGATCTTATTTTAAATGGTTCTGATGGTAAAACTTTCCATTTCCACTATGAGAATGATTTCGGTAGTGTTCGTGATGTGGATGTTCCTTTTGAAGGAGTAATTCCAAATATCAATCGCCGTTATCATGAAACTAACAGTGATTTTACACGTGAGGTCATGCGTAAATATATGACCGAGTTAAAATGTCCTGTTTGTCATGGTAAGAGATTGAATCGTCAAGCTTTAGCCGTCAAGGTTGAAGGTAAGGATATTGCTGAAGTTTCAGATATGTCTATTAAAGACGAATTACCATTCTTCAAAGCAGTTAAATTTGGTGAACAAAATACGATAATTGCTAAACCAATTTTGAAAGAGGTTAAAGATCGTTTAACTTTCTTAATCAACGTTGGTTTGGAATATTTGTCACTTTCTAGATCAGCTGGTACGCTTTCTGGTGGTGAAGCACAAAGAATTCGTTTGGCTACTCAAATTGGTTCTAATTTGTCAGGAGTAATGTATATTCTTGATGAACCTTCAATTGGATTACATCAAAGGGATAATGATCGTTTGATCAATTCTTTGAAAAAGATGCGTGACCTCGGTAATACTTTGATTGTGGTTGAACATGATGAAGATACAATGCGTTCTGCTGATTATTTGATTGATGTGGGTCCAGGAGCAGGTGAAGCCGGTGGTAGAATCGTTGCTGCTGGTACACCAGAAGAAGTTGAAAAAAATTCTAAATCGTTAACTGGTCAATATTTGGCTGGTAAAAAATTTGTGCCAGTTCCTTTAGAACGTCGTAAGGGCAATGGTGATTTTGTTGAAGTTTATGGAGCTGCTGAAAATAATTTAAAGAAGCTCAATGTTAAATTTCCTTTAGGCAAATTTATTGTTGTAACTGGAGTTTCTGGCTCTGGGAAGTCCACTTTGGTCAATATGATTTTAAAACGAGCTTTGGCTCAAAAGATGAATCATAATTCTGAAAAGCCAGGTAAATATCGTAAGATAACTGGTTATGAGAACTTGGAAAAAATGATTGCTATTGATCAAAGTCCAATTGGCCGAACACCAAGAAGTAATCCAGCAACATATACTGGTGTTTTTGATGATGTACGTGATCTTTTTGCGCAAACTAATGAAGCAAAGTTACGTGGATATAAGAAAGGCAGATTTTCATTCAATGTAAAAGGTGGTCGCTGCGAAAATTGCCGTGGTGATGGAATCATTAAGATTGAAATGAATTTTTTACCTGATGTTTATGTTCCTTGTGAAGTTTGTCATGGAACACGTTATAATTCAGAAACCTTAGAAGTAACTTATAAAGGCAAAAATATTGCCCAAGTTTTGGATATGAAAGTTAAAGAGGCTTTGGAATTCTTTAGTAATATCCCTAAGATCAAACGTAAGTTACAAACTATTGTTGATGTTGGTTTGGGATATGTTTCTTTGGGACAATCAGCCACACAATTATCTGGTGGTGAAGCACAACGAATGAAATTGGCTTCTGAATTGTATAAGAAGTCGAATGGTAAGAACTTTTATATTCTTGATGAACCAACAACCGGATTGCATACTGACGATATCAAACGTCTTTTAGGGGTTTTGCAACGTTTAGTAGACGAAGGAAATACAGTTTTAGTTATTGAACATAATTTGGATGTTGTAAAATCAGCTGACTGGTTGATTGATCTTGGACCTGAAGGTGGAGAAGGCGGTGGTAAGATCGTCGGCACTGGAACACCTGAAGAAATTGCCAAAATCAAAGAAAGTTATACTGGACAATATCTGAAACCAATTTTGGAACGTGATACTAAACGTACTAAAGAAGCAGAAAAGTAATAATAACTATAGCTTAATTTTAAATTTTAAGTATAAAAAAAGAACAGTATCTATTATTAAGTATTCGAGGTATGAAAATATGCCTGAATTTCTTAATAGATACTGCTCTTTTTTATTATTCTTCATTTATTGATTGTAAGTATACTAATTGATCGGTAGAAATCTGTTCATATAAAGCTCCACCTAACTCAGTACTGAATTCTTTAGAAGTGATACGTGATTGAATATAAGTATTTTCTTGTTGAAAGGCTTCAATAAGCAGTTCATTTTGCTCGGATTCAATATTTTCGTGTTCCTTAAAGCTACGAGTTAAACGACGGTGTCTTTCATCATAAGAACGTCTAACAATATTGATTTCACGATTATTTTTACTATCGTTGATTAAGCTTTGATTTAAATAACTAATAATTTTTTGATAGGGTTTCTTTTCGACTTTAGCCATTTCTTGCCACATTTGGCGGTTTCTTTGAATCATTTCATTTTTTGTGGCACCTGTATGACGGGACATATCATGAAAAGTCTTACGGCGTTGACGGGCTTGTTTGGTCAAAGAAAATTTACCTACGACATTAAAACGAAAGAATAATAAAATTCTTTGCCAGTTATTTTGTTGATATTGTAAGGTAGTTCTTTGAGCAACTCGCATATAAAGATCAGCGTTGAGATCGGAAATTTCGTTATTTTTTAGCATTGAGTCAACTGTTTGTTGCTCTAATTCAAAACAATTTTCAAAGATAATATTCAATTTAGCTTTGTTTACGTGACCCTCAACAGTTCTTTGTCCATCCAAGATATTGATGACTTGACTGGCACTAGGAGAATTGCCATGTCTAGTTTGTAAAGTGACAATAGCGTCATCGACCATTTTCGCTTTGGCAGCGGCAAGTTCAGCTTCAGTATACTTAGAAACTTGATGTGGCAAGAGCCGAGGTAAAATCAAAGTAGGAACTAATAAACTGGTTAGGATAACAATAGTAGCCACAAAGATAATATCATTTCGATAAGGAAAAGCCTGACCGTTAAGAGTTAGAGGCAATGAAAAGGCCATTGCTAAAGTGATAGTTCCATGCACGCCACTGTAAGCCATTACGGTACTATTAACGTGTTTTTCTTTTTTGTCCCAAGCCCTGATTCTGGCAAAATCCCAGTTGGTCCAAAGATATCGCATAACGGTCATGACTATGTAAAGTAGAATTCCCACGCCAAAGAGAATGAAAACGGAACTAGTATCGTGTTTATGTAGATTAATAATCACTGATGGTAAAGATAGTCCTAGTAGGACGAACACAATTCCGTTTAGTAAACTGGAAACTACTGACCAAGTACTTGTCATAACAATTTGTAGTCTTGAACTGGTTAGACGTAGACGATCTTGTTGAATACCATGGATCAGACCAGTTACAACTACGGCCAAGATTCCAGAAACACCAATTGCTTCAGATATTAAATAAACTACAAAGGGTGTTAAAAGTGTAAAAGGCACCATGACTGATGGAGCATCAACGTGCATATTTATTAAGCGTAGTCGAAGCGATACGATGATCGAACCCAGTATTCCTCCGACAATAATGCCACCAAAGAAAACATATAAGAAATTGCCAATGCCACTGATTAAAGAGAATTGACCTGTAACTGCTGCAGCAATTGCTAGATTTAAAGCGACGATTCCAGAAGCATCATTAAAAAGCGATTCATTTTCCAAAGTACCCATAACAGCACTAGGAACTAACATTTTATTAGTTATTGAAGTGACTGCTACGGCATCAGTTGGCGTGATGATGGCTCCTAAAGCAAAGGCTAAGGCCAATGGCATACTTGGAATAATAAGATGCGTTATAAAACCAACGGCCAAAATAGATAGAATGGCTAATTCAACTGCCAAGGAAAAAGTGGTTCCAAATTGATGAGTTAAACGAGATAAACTAGTACGTTGTCCATCGTTGAACATCAAAACAGAAATTATTACTAATAGAAAAATTTCTGGTTCTAATTCAAAATGTTGATAAATTGGAAAAAGTGATAATAATAGTCCTGCGGCGATTTGAATAAATGCAATTGGAATATTATCGAATTTCCAATATACGATATTAGCGACTACCACCGCCGCAATTAATAAGAGTACTAAAAATACTGTATCCATATGAAGGTCCCCCTCTGATGAGTTTAATTTTAGCGCAAATTTTCAATAAAAAATATTTTTATCTTTTGTCCTCTTAAACTGACACGCCCGGCTTGTTGTGTTATGCTTATATTCGAATGTGAGGTGCAGTATGGCAGAAGATATGCTTAGTTTAGTTATTGTAACCGGAATGAGTGGTGCCGGTAAGACAGTAGCAATGCAATCCTTTGAAGATTTAGGTTATTTTTGTATTGATAATATGCCACCTAACTTACTTCCTAAGTTTTGGGAGTTGGTTCATGAATCTGGAAAAATAAAAAAAGTGGCTTTAGTTGTAGATATTAGATCACGCTCGTTTTATGATGAAATTTTTTCAATGTTATCTAAAATGGATGAAGATGAACAAGAAAAACATCAAAAGGTCGATATGAAGATTCTTTTCTTGAATGCCTCTGATGAAGAGTTAGTTTCTCGTTACAAGGAAACTCGTCGTAGTCATCCCTTAGCTATGGAAGGGCGTCTGCTTGATGGTATTCAAAAGGAAAGAGAACTGTTGGCTGAGATTGAGAGTAGAGCTTCAGTTGAGATTGATACGACTGATTTAACTCCAAGACAACTTCGTGAAGAAATTTTTGATAACTTTCAAGAAAGCTCTGTTGTTCCAACTTTTCACATTGAAGTAATGTCATTTGGCTTTAAGTATGGTTTGCCAATTGATGCAGATATCGTTATGGATGTCAGATTTTTACGGAATCCATTCTATATTAAAGAGTTGAAAACTCAGACAGGGATGGACAAACCCGTTTATGATTATGTCATGGACGATGAAGAAACAAAGAATTTTTATAATAAGTTATATGATCTATTAAAAGATATTATTCCTGGATATGAAAAAGAAGGAAAAACCAGTTTAACGATTGCAATTGGCTGTACCGGTGGACAACACCGCTCAGTAGCAATTGCCCAACGTCTTGGTACTGATTTGAAGAAAAAGTACTATGTAGACATTACTCATCGTGACATGGAAAAATCTCAGAAGAAGGTAATCGAACATGGCAACAAATAGGATAGTTCGGGTCGTTAAGGGACGTCGTCCGAGAGTTGTAGTTATAGGTGGGGGAACTGGTTTACCAGTTGTATTAAATAGTTTAAGAAATATGGATGCTAATATTACCGCAATTGTTACGGTAGCTGATGATGGGGGATCATCTGGTGTTATTCGTGATTATATTAACGTTGTCCCTCCCGGGGATATTCGGAATGTTTTAGCATCACTATCTGATTTACCTAAAGTTGATCTTGATGTTTTCCAATATCGTTTTAAGACTAATGATGATTTCTTCTCTGGTCATGCGATTGGAAATTTGATCATTGCTGCTTTGACGGAAATGTCACCTAATATCTTTGATGCCGTTCAGGAATTATCCAAGATGATGCATGTCGATGGACACGTCTATCCAGCTAGTAATACTAAATTAACTTTGCACGCTGAATTTACTGACGGAACTAAATTGGCCGGAGAACATGAGATAACTCATTCAGGTAAACATGTTAAACGTGTTTGGGTAACTAATTCGGATGAACCAGAAAAAGATCCTAAGTCGGTTATTTCAGTCATTGCTTCAATTATGCAAGCTGATGTAGTTGTCTTGGGACCTGGTAGCTTATTTACTAGTATTTTACCTAACTTGATGATTAGCGATATTGGAGAGGCCGTTAAACAAACATCAGCGGAAGTTGTTTATATCTGTAATATTATGACTCAGATTGGTGAAACAGAGGGCTTTACTGATGCCGATCATGTGCGAGTATTGAATCGTCATTTGGGTGGTAATTTTATTGATACTGTTTTAGTTAATACGCGTAAAATTCCAGAAGGCTATATGGATCATAAAAAATATGATGAATACGTCAATCAAGTCAAGACTGACTTTAATGGTTTAAGAACGATGGGTTGTAAAGTTATTCAAGATGATTTCTTGTCATTGCATGACAGTGGAGCATTCCATGATGGTGAAAAAGTTGCCAAGGAAATCATTAATTTGTCGTTACAATCGGGAAACAGAAAAAATGAGGTGAGACGTTAGTGGTTTCTTATGCAAGTGAGGTTAAACAAGAGCTCACAAAATTAGTGGTCCATCCGGAACATGCCAGAGTTGAATTGTCAGCTTTGTTAAGAATGAATGGATCATTAAGTTTACAAAATCATCACTTTGTCTTAACCGCACAGACTGAGAACGCTGCAATTGCTCGAAGAATTTTTTCTTTGATCAAGCAAAGGTATGGTATGGAATCAGAATTACTTGTGCGTAAAAAGATGAAATTGAAGAAAAACAATCAATACTTAGTACGATTGAAGCATGATACTAATAAAGTGTTGACTGATTTGGATATTTTGGATGAATCGGGTTTGTCGATCAATACTGATGTACCTGAAGAAGTTATTAATGAGGATCAAAGAATGCGTTCGTACCTGCGTGGTGCCTTTTTGGCTACCGGTAGTGTGAATAATCCTGAAACTTCCCGTTATCATTTGGAAATTTATTCATTATATGAAATGCATAATGAAGGAATAGCTCAGATGATGAATTATTTTCATTTAAATGCACGTACAACTAAGCGTCGTAATGGTTATATTGTTTATTTGAAGGAAGCTGAAAAGATTGCTGACTTTTTGCAATTGATCGGTGCAACTAATGCAATGTTGAAGTTTGAAGATATCAGAATTGTTCGTGACATGCGAAATTCTGTTAATCGTTTGGTTAATTGTGAGAATGCTAATATCAATAAGACTGTGGCTGCAGCTGAACGTCAAATTGAAAATATTAAACACTTACAAGCAACGGTTGGTTTGGATTCTTTACCAGATAAATTACGTGAAATTGCCGTGTTACGTTTGGAAAATCCGGAAGTATCACTCAAAGAATTGGGTGATATGGTTCCGAGTGGTCCAATATCTAAGTCGGGGATAAATCATCGTTTAAGGAAATTGAATCAGTTAGCGGAAACTAGCAAAGTATAAAAATAAATGTTTTTGAGCAATATAAAAGCCAAGTATGATAACCAGTTTGATGGTTACCATACTTGGCTTTTTAGTTTAAAAATTTATTATTAAAATTCCTATTAAGCCAATTAAAAGAACCGTAGACATCCACAATAAAGCTTTATATGACGTTGGTGGCTGTTGTTCAATTCGATAGATAGCATGTTTTAATTGTTTTTTCTGATTGATAGTAATGAAACCACTGGGATTAATAGTTGCCTTGGTTTTTTGCCCATTAACAGTAATGTGATAATTTAAGGTTCGATAGCCAAAGACAGGTAGAGTGATTTTCCCCTTAGGAACATTGGTAGCTCTTAAAGTTAACGAGTGAGCTGTACTAGTATGAGTTAATTTGATATCCCGTTTCTTAGTAGTTGCTAAGTGGTTGAGAATCAAATAACTTGTTTGTGAATCTAAGCTACCACCGTTGCTGCCTTTTTCTAAAGGTGCCGAATTGGGAGCATAGTCAGGAATTAAAGTTCGAGTTAATTTATCACTGTTAATACCGCTAGAAGTCAATTTAACAGTAGCATTTTGAGAAATGGTTTCTGTAGAATATCGACTGACAACAGGTAAGTTTTGAGTATGATAATATTGGAAATTATAAGTATTCCTAAAAGCTAGAATAAAGGATAGTGTAGCAATAATAAGAAAAATAATGCGAGTAGTTTTTTGAGAAAAATTGATTAAAACCAAAATCAATGGAATCATTCCCAAAAAGAGAGCAAAGCGCCAATTAGCAACTTGAAAACTATCAATTATCGGTAATTTAGCTAGTAGTTTCCAAGGAATAATATTGGTACAAAAAATGATTAAAACTAATTCAACCGCTAACCAAGGTAATAATTTGGGTAGCTTATCTTTTTTTAACCCGATTAGCGTTATAACGATAAGAATAATGGCAACCTCAGAGATGGTTGATTTGGCACTCCAACTAGTGGTTTTGAAGAGCGTAAAGAGAGAGTCACTTAGGACAGTACCTTTACCAAATGGTGATAAAAGACCAGTTTTAGATATCTTGATGATTCGATAAATCATTGGTAGACAGAGAGCAATAGTTAATAAGGCTGCTAAAGTAAGATTGATCCAAGCCCAATAATTACGTTTAATGACTGTGGTGACAATTAAGAAGATCCCAGCAATCATAGTTATTGCTACGGCACTCAATAAATGAGAATTGATAACAATTGCCATTAGTAGGGATGTTTTAATAATCAAAACTAGATCAAAATTTTTACTTTCAATAATGTCTTTTAAAGTAAAGAGTAAAGGAAAAGCAAAAATCATTACAATAGCAGTACCGGTTTGCATTTCGTTGGTTAAATCTTTAAGTACAGAACCAGATAGAGTAAAGATAGTAGCTGCCAAGATAGCATTGCGACTGTCAAAGCGTTTGTTCAAGGATAGAAAAGATACAACAAAAGTAGCTAGAGCAATCAAACTTTTAATAGCAATTATTTGGTGAATCGGGGTTAAGAAGTTCGTTATAAAAACAAAAGGCCATAAGGTTATATCAGGATACATACCATTGACCGCTTGGCCGGTATTAAAGAAAGTGTTGAAATTTACCCAATTGGGTAAAGTATGTTGTTGAAAGGCCAAGCGGATTTCATAGATCCTCTGGGTATGAAAAAATGAATCATACAGAGCAATCATATAATTAAAGTGGAATTGCCACAGTGTCCAAGTTATTAAGGCAACCAAAAAAAATAGTCCAATAGCGATAGTTTGTAATGCAGGTTTATTTTTTGAATTCAAAATAGATACTCCCATAAATAAATAATCCAGAACTTAATTATACTTCATTTATAAGGTACAAAGAATTAGTGCTTATATAAAAGTTAAAATTGAATTCTTTTTCAGGTTTGGTTATATTGTGAAATTACCGTCTTCCGCAATAAAAAAACACCCTCCGTATTGCTTCCAATACAAAGGGTGCACTTCATTTAATTTGTTTTCTTATTATTTTTAATTAAAAGAGCAAAGATAAAACCAATGATTGCCATTCCAAAGAAGAAAGCAAAGACTTTTTGATAACCAATCAAACCATTATTTGCAGGTAAATGATGATTTTGATTGGTTGTAACTAGAATCAAAGTTGCTAAACTGACGCCTAAAGATCCTAATAATTGACGGACAGTTGTAATAATGGCTGTTCCATGAGGAATCAATTCCTCTGAAAGTGAATTGCCACCTAAAGTTGTAGCTGGCATCATAACGAAAGCATTGCCGCCTTCAATTAACGTTGCAATTAAGATCATTGGCCAAATACTTAATTTAGAGTGGATAACAAATAACAAGAACCAACCGACGACGATCATTGACATTCCGGTTATTAGAGTGGCCTTGAAACCTATCTTGTCAGCTAGTTTACCAGTTAAGGGATTTAAGATACTTAAAACGATTGCTGGTGGAACTAAGGCAAGTCCTGACATTAAAACTGAAGTATGTAAAATGTTTTGGTAATAAAGTGGATAGATAATAGTTACAACAATTAAAGAAATATATGAAAAACCAGTTAAAAGTACGGCCAGATCAAAATTGAAATTTTTCATAACTTTTAAATCTAGTAGTGGTTCTTGTTTAGTTAATTGACGATGAATAAATAAAACTGTCAAAACTAAACTGATAATGAGCAAAATAATTAAATTGGTGCTGAAGCTCTTGGTTGCACCAGCTTGGTTAACAACATAGAGCAGACCAATTAAGCCAAGTAAATAAATAGTTGAGATTAAATCTAAGTTAGCTTTGTGACGTGGCATAACATCTTTAATATTAATCAAACCACTGATAAAGATAACAATCATTATCAATAAAAAGATAACGAATAATCCTTGCCATTGTAAAAAATTCAAAACAATTCCGGAAATAATAGGACCACTGGCCAAAGCGGATCCCATTACTAGTCCAGCATATCCCATTGTGGCACCACGTTGTGATTCTGGTGTAATGGTCATTAAAACGGACTGGAATGATGGAAATAAAACACCAACTCCAATGGCTTCCAAAGCACGGCCGAACATTGCCATAGGGAAGTTTGGTGCCAAGATAATAATCAAAGTTCCTAGTGAAAATATTGCTACTACGCTTAAAAAGATTTTTTTAAACGAGAAATTATTTAATAGCCAAGGACTGATCGGCATCATTATACACATGATCAACATGAATCCAGTTGTTAACCACTGGATAGTTGGTGCTGTGACACCGAAAAATTTCATTAATGTTGGATAAGCAGTTGATAATGATGACTGACTAATCGACATTGTGAAGGTTCCGGATAACAAAGTTATAATGAATAACTTACGAGCTAGGCTATTTTGGATTTCACCCTTATTCATAAAATACCCCTTCTTTTGTATAGTCTAATAACAATTTAAGGGTAACCTAATATAATTTTGGTGTCCAGTTCATAGCTTGATATAGAGCGCTTTCACTGTATTTAAAAATTTATAAAAACTATCGGGAAGTTGTTTTAAAGAAACTTAATGGACAAAATGTCTTGAACATACAAAAAAGCTAGGAACTAAATCCTAGCTTTTAATAAAATTTATTTGCCAGCTTTGTTTGTCATGATTTCATCAATCAAACCATAATCTTTAGCTTCTTGGGCTGTCATGTAGTTATCACGATCAGTATCTTTTTGAAGTTTTTCGAAAGTTTGACCTGAGTTGTCGGCCAAAATATGGTTCAATCTCTTTCTTGTCTTCAAGATTTCTTGAGCAGCAATTTCAATTTCAGTTTGTTGACCTTGAGCACCACCTAATGGTTGGTGAATAAGGACAGTTGAATTTGGTAGGGCAAAACGTTTGCCTTTAGTACCTGCTGACAATAGAACACTAGCCATTGATGCAGCCATACCTGTTGCAATTGTTTGAATATCAGACTTAACGAAATTCATTGTATCCATAATAGCTAATCCGTCGGTAACTGAACCACCGGGTGAGTTAATATACATTGAAATATCCTTGTCGGAATCTTGAGCATCTAGGAATAGTAATTCGGCAATGACTGTATTAGCCATTTGACTGTTAACTTCACCAGATAACATGATGATTCTGTCTTTTAATAATCTTGAGTAAATATCGTAGGCACGTTCGCCACGAGAACTTTGTTCAATAACTGTAGGAACTAACATAAAATGCCTCCTGTTTTTAATTAGCACTCTTAATAGCACAGTGCTAATTTAGCATACAATGGTTAGCGGGTCAACAAACTAAGCTCGATAAATAAAAATATTTATTCAGTTGTACTTTGAACACGCTTTCTCACCATGAAATCTTTGCATTTGGTCCAAATGAGATGGAAATAGTATGCAGAAGCAAATGATAATACCCAAGTTAGTAAATAGCAAATGATAATGGTTAAGATAGGATTTATAGGTACTAGGTTTTTACCAATTAATCGCCAAATTATTTGAAGCCAAAAGACATTGGATAGGTAAGCTCGATAAGCGTAAGTTGCTAGAAAGTGAAAAACAGGTAAGGCTTTAGAATTATTATTGATATGATGAATTGCTAAGGTAGCGACTAAACCAATAACCAATAGAGCATAAATTGTCATTGAGGGTTTGTAGTAAGGAGCATTGCCGAGATTAATAGGGTAACCGAAGGCAAATAATTCTTTGTTAGTCCAATAAAAGATACCTAAAATCAAAATGGACAAAATTGGGAAAGCTTTTTTTAGAAATTTTTCGAATTGTTTTCTAAACATCCAAGCTAAAACTCCAAAAATTCCATAAATAACAAAACTAATGAAAATTCGATCTAGAAGATACCAATCAGTTTGGTGAATGCCGTGAAATACTTCTAAGTCATAAAATATGATCCAGGCACTGAATAATATAGTTGTAATGATAATTGTTAAAATAGCGCGCAAAGAATTATTTTTGACCCAATGGGCTAAAGCCCAGAAAAATGGCATTAAAATAATGAATTGAAGCATCATTGTATTGTACCAAAGGTGCGGTGCGGCATTACCATTGACAAAATTCCAAGCAAAAGTACCTATACTATTGAATTTGTTCACTTGTTGAACATTTGGAAAAATCAACAAATATGCCAATGTCCACCAAATTGTGGGTACAAAAAGAGCAGACCATTGTTTTTTCAAATAACCACCATAATTGTGCAAGGTATTTTGATTAGTCGTTCTAGTCGTAGTATATAAAATACCAAAAATAAAGGCTGGAGCTGTGAACTTGACCAAATTATAAATAATACCAATTGCAGTTTGATAATTAAAAGCCGGATTAGTTGTTAAAACTAAACTGAGTACGGTCTGCATCATAACGGCAGTACAAGCAAAAACCTTCATATAATCACCTATGTCGGTTGGACTTGTAGTGTCTTTTTTTATATTCATTTGAAAATCTCCCTTTTGTGAGTTTGTGAGATCAACAAAAGGAAACGCTTAACGTCAATATAATATCATCTTGAATAAAAAGCAACTATATTTTTAATTCAAATTTTTGAAAATCTAAAAAGAGCATGACTAGTTCATTACTTATTTCGCGCTTAATACCATTGATATCTTTGTGAGGTGAACTAAGGTAGATAGTTCTTTGCAATGGATCGGGAGTAAGACGTGCTAATTGGACTCTTGGTTGAATTGTTTGCCAGGTAACAGAGGGAATAAAGCTCAAGCCAATTCCGGCTTCAATCAAGCCTCTAACGGTAGCAGGATCGTCAGCCTCATACATGTAATCTAATGTAATATCTCGTTTATTGAAATAGTTGTCGATCGTTAATCTCAAAGGATTATTTTTTGAAAGACCAATTAACTTTTCACCTTTTAATTCACTGGGACGAATAAATTGTTTGCTATAACCGTAGTTGATATTCCAGCCGACAAAGATTTCTTCCTTTAAGACCGGTACATTGTTTAGACCCTGAAGTGGTTTTGTAGTAACGATGAAATCGAATTGTTTAAAGTCCGTTTCTCGAACATTGTGTTGGGCAATATTCAATCGAACATTTGGAAATTTTTGCTTGAAGGTTGAGACGATTGCTGGAATGAACGGCGAAGCAACTTCCATTAAAAGTGAAATGGGATGTTCAGCTTGATCAGGCCCTCCTTTGACAGCATTGATACCGCGATCTAATT
Source organism: Companilactobacillus musae (assembly GCF_003967595.1). Taxonomy (GTDB): domain Bacteria; phylum Bacillota; class Bacilli; order Lactobacillales; family Lactobacillaceae; genus Companilactobacillus; species Companilactobacillus musae. The sequence continues at coordinate 124,919 of NZ_BIFW01000009.1, forward strand.
CTTCAAGACTATCGTTAACGTAACTATAGAAGAGTTTTCCTGAACGATTTAATTTTAATGTTCTACCGGTACGGTCAAACAATTTAGTATTTAGTTCATCTTCTAGCTGTTTAATGGTTTTGCTAACAGCTGGTTGAGAAACATAGAGAATATTGGAGGCTTTAGTAATACTTTCTTGATTAGCCACTACGACAAAATATTTTAATTGATTGATGTTCAAAATTTCCACCTCATATAACCAAATGGTTAAGTATCATGCTTTATATATATTATACATGTTATCAATCGTTTCCTATACTGAACTTGTGAGATCAATAAAAAGGAAAAGTTGAGGGTGGATAACTATTAAGAATTTATGGATTTTTCCCGGTCAAGGTGGCCAGAGAAGTGGCATGTTAAATGAAGTGCCGGTAGAAATGTTGAAAATAGTTAAAGATTTAACAGGAATTGAATTACGTGATGATGATCAAGCTTACCAAAACTCAATTCAAATTCAGTTAAGTATTTTGATCCTGCAATTGTTTAATATTCGTCAATTGAAAAAAATTCAACAAGTTCCAGATGTTGTTGCAGGACATTCCTTAGGGATTTTTGCGGCGGCAGTGGCTGCTGGGGTAATCAGCGAAAAAGATGCAATAAGGATTGTCTATGTTCGTTCGCAAAAGATGCAAGAATCTTATCCGATTGGCTATGGGATGGGTGCAATCGTTGGTTTGACTAGAAAAGAAGTTTCACAATTAGTTAATCAAGTTAATAGTGATATTGAACCGGTTTTCACGTCAAACCAGAATTCAGAATTACAAACAGTTGTTTCGGGATCAATTACTGGTATCAAAAGAGTTTTAACTTTAGCTAAGACTAAGCATGCTCAAAAGACAGTACTCTTAAAAGTTCCTGTCCCTTCACACTCTCCTTTGATGCAATCAGTTGCTGATGTTTTGGAAAAAGAATTGGCAAAGATTTCGTTGAATGATTCCCAATGCATTTATTTGGCAAATTATAACGGTCATGCAGTTAGACAAGTTTCAGGAGTTAAATACGACATGATCAACAATCTAGTACATCCTGTTTATTGGGATACGATGATGGATGTTGCCGAAGAATTAGGTGTTGATACGTTATTAGAAATGAATCCGGGGCAGACCTTTACCAAATTGATCAAAAGTAAATTCCCAGATTTTAGAACGATCACCATGAATAGTATGAATCTTGATGATATTCAATTTTTGTTAGAAAAATGGAAAAGAGGATAATTGATGGCTAAAAGAAGTTGGACTCAAAATCGTGATGCTAAGGCTGCCAAAATGGAAAGCGTTGCATCGTTATTAGATGGTAAGTTCGTTAAAACAGAAAATGCTAAAGAATTATTAGAAGATGTAATTGAACCAGGCGATAAAGTTGTTTTGGAAGGGGACAATCAAAAACAAGCTAGTTTTCTTTCTGAAACCTTGGCTTCCGTTGATCCAGAAAAAGTTCATGATTTACATATGATAATGTCCAGTGTTTCTCGTCCTGAACATTTAGATATCTTTGAAACAGGTATTGCTAAGAAAATGGACTTTTCATTTGCGGGTCCACAAAGTACAAGAATTTCACAGATGATTGCGGACGGTACGATGGAAGTCGGAGATATTCATACATATCTTGAACTCTATGCTCGTTTGTATGTTGATTTGATTCCTAATGTTGTCTTAGTGGCAGCTGATAAGGTTGATCATGATGGAAATCTATACACAGGGGCTAATACTGAAGAAACGCCTGTTATCGTTGAATCAGCCGCTTTTAAAGATGGAATCGTTATTGTTCAGGCCAATGAAGTGGTTGATAAAGTTCCTCGAGTGGATATCCCAGGTGATTGGGTAGATATTGTTATTCCTGCAGATGAACCATATCAATTGGAACCATTGTTTACACGTGATCCCCAAAATGTTACAGAATTACAAATCTTGATGGGTATGATGGCAATTCGTGGTATCTATGAGAAACATAATGTTCAAACTGTTAACCATGGTGTTGGTTTTAATACAGCTGCAATCGAACTATTATTACCAACTTATGGAGAACAATTAGGTTTGAAAGGTAAGATTGTTCCTAATTGGGAAGTTAATCCTACACCAACTTTGATTCCTGCTATTGAGAGCGGTTGGGTCAAAACTATCCACAGTTTCGGTGGAGAAGTTGGTATGGAAGATTATATTGCTCATCGTCCAGATATTTTCTTTGTTGGAAAAGATGGAACAATGCGTTCTAACCGTGCATTTGGACAAATGGCAGGTCAATATGCTTTGGATATGTTTGTCGGTTCGACATTACAAATTGATAAATATGGTAATTCTTCAACCGTTACTAATGGTCGTTTATCTGGATTCGGTGGTGCTCCTAATATGGGAAGCAATCCTCATGGTCGTCGTCATTCAACACCAGCTTGGCAAAGTTTACGTCCTGATGATGATCCATTGGGCAAAGGTCAAAAACTAGTTGTACAAATGGTTGAAACTTTCGGCTCTAATAAGAAACCAGTTTTTGTTGATCATTTGGATGCTGAAGAAGTTCAAAAAGAAGCTAAGTTAGCTAACGTTCCAATTATGATTTATAGCGAAGATACGACCCATATCGTTACCGAAGAAGGAATTGCATATCTTTATAAGACCGACAGTATGGCCGAAAGACAAGCTGCTATTGAAGCAATTGCCGGTGTTACACCAGTAGGTTTAAGAAGCAATCCTAAACAATTGGCAGATTTACGTGCTCGTGGAATTGTTGCCTTACCAGAAGATCTAGGAGTTCATCGTAGTGAAGCTAAGAGATCCCTTCTTGCAGCTCAAAATATGGATGACTTGGTTAGATGGTCAGATGGACTTTATAATCCACCTGCAAAATTCAGAAGTTGGTCATAGTTAATGATAGAAACAAGATTTTTACAATTAGCGCAGGCAGCTGTCGATGCCCTAAAATGGGAAGTTTCCTTTACTCCTAAACCTGGATTAGTTGATGCAATTTCCAATGGTTCACATACCGATATGGATATTGGATTATTTTTTAAATCTGCTGATAGTTTACTGAACAGTTTTACTGAAATTGCCATGAAGTCTTATCAACACCCATTAGATCTTGAATTGCGAGAAGAGATTGGTCGTATCGGTCGAATTGCAGAAAAAGATATGTTCGAGGCTACTGATGGTATCAATACTCATAAAGGTGCTATTTGGAGTTTAGGGTTGTTGATCAGTGCTATAAGTAGTCAAGAAACATCTGATATTGAAGAAATTTTAATGGCTGCCAAAAGATTAGCTCGTTTGCCAGATAAGAACGTTATTTTGACCGAGAAAACTCACGGGATGGTGACGGAACAAAAATATTCTTTGACTGGTGCTAAGGGAGAAGCTCAAAATGGCTTTCCCAATTTGACTAAGGCTTTGTCCTTTCGATCAGATCAAGATGATTCTGATACATGGATGAGAAGATTGTTAATTCTTTATAGTAATGTTGATGATACCAATATCGTTTATCGCAGTAATTTGAAAGTTTTGTTGGAGTTTCAAACTTTGTCTGAAAAAATCGTTCAGACATCAAGTGATATTTTAGATAATCCCGATTTTAAAAAATTAGAAGAGTTTACTGAGAAATACAATATTTCTCCGGGTGGTTGTGCTGATTTATTTGCCGCTAGTTATTTTTTAAAACATTTGTAGAAATGGAGATAAATATGGAAAAATTACATTTTAACTTTGATACAAAGGATGCAATTTCAAAGCCTGTACATGTTGGTGTTGTTGCATCTGGTGATCTTGAAGTTATTTTTAGACCAACAGATAAAGAAACAGAAGTTAATATCGTTACTGGTAGTGATGGATTTAAAGAAGTTTGGGGAAATGTTTTACAACGTTTCTTTGATAGATATCCAATTCAAGCCGATATTGAAATCAATGATTTTGGCTCAACACCTGGTGTTGTTAATCTTCGTTTGACACAAGCATTGGAGGAGTTAAAAGATGAAAAATAGTTTTGTTGAATTACATGCTCGTGAAAGAGCACTTTCATTGTTAGATGCCAAAACAGCTAGAGAGATAGTTGGACCACTTGATAACATGATTTCTCCACATTTGGAGCCACAAAACATTGTTCCTGAAAGTGATGATGGAATTGTTTTGATGCGAGGAATGATTAATGGAAATAATGTTTTAGTCGTTTCAATTGAAGGTAAATTCCAAGGCGGTGGGATTGGTGAAGTTAGTGGTGCTAAAATCGTAGCCGCATTGGAAAAAGTTCTTGAAGAAAATAAACAAGGCAATACTATTTATCCAATAATTGTGCTTGATACTGGTGGAGTACGTCTTCAAGAAGCTAATTATGGTTTATTGTCGATTTCAGAAATTCAAAATGTTGTAATAGCTTTGAAGAAATATGTACCAGTTATTGGATTAGTTCCTGGTCGTGTCGGTTCATTTGGTGGAATGTCGATTACAGCATCAATTCTTTCATATTTGATTGCTACCAATAAAGCTAGAATTGCCTTGAATGGTCCGGAAGTTATCGAACAAGAAGCTGGCGTACGTGAATTTGATTCCAGTGATAAAGATTTGATCTGGGATACTTTAGGTACTAAACAGAGATCAAAGACTGGTTTAGTAGATGAAGTGGTCGATGATACGGTCGATAGTATTAAAGATGCTATTGTAAATGAAATCAAAACTAAGAAAGATGCCCATCGAACTGAAAATGTCGATTTTTATTTAAGCCTTTTAAATAAGTTAGATTTAAGTAAAAAGTTGGATATTGATTCATATAACAAGTTATATCAAAGTGTTGTAGCTACTAAACATGAAGTTCCAGCAGCCACAGCCGGTAATAAGGAAGGTACAAAGAGCCGTGGACGTCTTTGGTTTGAAAAATTGACTGGTATTGAAAATGCTACTAGTTCTATTTCAACAGTTTTGCATGCTCAAAAGGATGGCAAAGAATATATTGCTATCGTACCTGACAGTGATAACAAGTTTCCTCGAGTTCGAGAAGGTGAAGTAGGCCTACAAGAGGGATTTGCTGTGGCAAGTATTGTTAATAAGATTGTGGCAGATGATAAGGACAAGACAGTTAAACGACCAATTGTTTTGGTTGTTGATGTTCCTAGTCAAGCTTATGGATATCAAGAAGAATTAATTGGTATCCACGTGGCTCTTGGTTCAAGTGCTGCTGCATATGCTAAAGCCAGACAAGCAGGACATCCAGTGATCGACTTTATTCCTGGAGATGCCGTTTCTGGTGGATTTTTGGCTCATGGTCTACAATCCAACCGTATGATTGCTCTTGATGATGATTCAATTACAATCCAAGCAATGTCAAAAGCAAGTGCCGCTAGAATTACTCAACGTACAATTGCTGAACTAGAGGAAGCAACGAAACATGTTCCAGCAATGGCTTATGATGTTGATAATTATGAAAAATTGGGTGCTTTATATAAATTAGTCAAAGGCATTGGTTCATGGGAAGCTACTGATGAAAATGTTGTTAAAATCAAACAACTTATTAATGAAGCAATTACTAGTCTTGATGGCGATACAACTTTGCATTTCCGTTATCAAACACCAATTGCTAAAGCTAGCGGTCGAAAGGCTACTTTGGCAGTTAGAAAATTAGTGGATGAAGAATGGTCAAAATAGAGCCACATGACTTATTAAAAATAGCTTCGGCTGATGATCTTTTGGTAGATAGTCTTCCACAATGGGCGCAAGAAATTTTTCCTAATTCTTTAACGGTTGTTGTACGTCGCAGCAAAATAGTTGAACCAAGAATTCCAGTTGGAATCCGTGGTATTAAACGTGAACAACGTTTAGCTGTTGAGGTTTTGCGACAAAATGTCAAAGAAATTATTACGCCGTATCAATTGGTTCAACAGCGAGCTTGGCAAAATGTTTCAGTAGATAGGAAAAAGCTACCAGCAATTAAGGCTTTGCCAGCAATAGCTAATATCTTGAAAGATTATCAATGGGGAATCAGCGGTAGCGTCGGATTTGAATTAGCGACAAAGACTAATTCAGCTAAGGAAACCAGTGATTTGGATTTAATTTGGAAACCAAGTTATTCAATAAATCGTAAACAAGCCCAAGATTTGTTAAAAGAATTAAATCAGTATGGCGTACATGCCGATTTGCAAGTTATTGAAGGAACTAATGGTTTTTCACTTGAGGAATATAGTAACTCTACTTCAACTATTATGGTGAAGACCTTGGGTGATCCAATATTAGTGCGAGATCCATGGAATATCTGAGATATTTTCAGAGGAGAAATGAATGGAATTTTTAACGAGTGATGGTATCGAGATTAATTATCAGGATTATGGTCAGGGACAATCAATTGTTTTAATAGAAGGATTTGGCGGCTATCAAGAAATTTGGCAAGCACAAGTTGACTATTTGAAAAATATGAATTGTCGGGTTATCACATATGATCATCGTAATCATGGTCGGTCACAGAGAACAAATCTTGGATTAACAATTGAACGATTGACGAAGGATTTGGCCGAATTGATTGATTATTTGAATTTGAAAGATCCTATTCTGGTGGGGCATTCTATGGGTGCTAGTATTGTTTACTCCTATTTAAGTAGATATAAGAATTTAAAATCCGTTATGGCAATAGATCAATCTCCTAAAATGCTCAACAATTCTTCATGGTCCTATGGATTTGAAGATATTACGGTTAATGATTTTAAAGAAAAAGTTATCGATTCTAGTAAAGTTCACGAAACATTACATGGATTGGATAGTAAGGTAGCTCTATCTTTAAATAGGGTGAAAAATGAATATCCTTTCGAACGACAAAAAAATTTAGAATTATTGTACGATCACATAGGTAAGGACTGGAGAAAAGCATTAATTTCTAGCCAAATACCAGTAAGTTTCGTAGTTGCTAGGCAAAGTCCATATTTTGATTATCATTTTCCAGAACGACTTTTAGTTAACAAAAAATTAAATTCGATAATTCTTGATAATTGTGGACATGATATTATGGCTGAAATTCCGAATCAATTTAATCAAACGTTACGGCATTTCATTTATAGTAGTCTGAGAAAATAAAAATAGAGTAATATTTCGCCGTAAAACACGAAGTATTACTCTATTTTTGTATAATATAATTCCTGTCTAAATATGAAATAGACGTTAAATGTTGATAACTCAACACTTCAAGATGAAAGTTTGTGAAACAAAAAATGCGCCACGTGGGAGTCGAACCCACATTCCAGGAACCGGAATCCTGTGTGCGATCCATTACACTAGCGGCGCAAGTACTCTCTTATTTTATCGCACACCTATATAAAAAGTAAATCATCAAAAGAATATTATTATTTTCACTTTTTGTAGACTTATCCCTTGATATTTTCACAAGAGAGTTTATAATTACAGTTGTGCTTAAGAGATGAGATTGATTCATCCGGGCTTTTATTTTTTGAGTACATGGGTCGTAAACAGACATACAGGGACAATGATTGCCCCATGGAGTATATCAAATGACTAATAATGAAGATTTAGAATTGCTGGATTTAGTTGCCCCAGACTTCATTAAGACTCTGGAAAAGCGATTTAAAATACTTCAGAGTATCTCATTAATGGAACCAGTCGGGCGCAGAGTATTAGCTGATGATCTTAAAATCACAGAGCGTGGTTTAAGGACTGAAACTGATTTATTGAGAAAGCAGGGCTTGATTATTTCTTCAAAATCTGGGATGTCTTTGACAAAAACAGGTAGTGACGTAGTAGTCAGGTTGACCGATGTATTGGCTGATTATCAAGGAACAGCTCTTTTGGAAAAACAATTGAGTCAAAAGCTTGGAATTAGTCGTTGTATCGTTTTACCAGGTGATGCTGATAAGCAATATCGGGTAGTCGATTCATTTGGTAGAAGGCTTAATCAACTCTTAGGTTCAATATTACCAGCAGGGCAGTCAATGATTTCTGTTACTGGTGGTAGTACCTTGGCACAGGTTGCAAGAAATCTTTCACCTGATTTATCCAAAAATCGCCAGTTGGTGTTTTTACCAGCACGAGGTGGTGTGGGTGAGTCGGTTACGATTCAAGCAAACAGTGTCTGTGCAGAGATGGCTTTGAAAACCCAAGGCCAGTACCGAGCTATGTACCTTCCAGAGGACATAAGCGAAAAAAGTTTTGAATCTTTGCAAAAAGAGGCTTCAATTAAATCGGTTCTTGAACTAATATATAGAAGTAATGTTGTTATTCACAGTATTGGAACCGCAAGTATTATGGCTGAACGTCGAAATCTTTCAGCTGAGGAACAAAAGATCATTGATGATGGTCAGGCTGTTTCCGAAGCTTTTGGTGATTTCTTCGATCAAAGTGGTAAACTTGTATATAAGGTACCTAGGATTGGACTTCATGTCCGGGACCTTGATAAAATAGAATATGTGATTGCGATTGCTGGTGGTCAAAGTAAGGCTAAGGCAATTCAGTCATATATGAAAAACGCACCTCATCATACTGTTTTAATAACAGATGAAGGTGCCTCAAAACTGATTTTAAGGGATAACCCTTTAAAATAATATTTTTTTTGATTTCCTGAAGGAGGAATTTTTGTATGACTACAAAAGTTGGTATTAATGGATTTGGCCGTATCGGTCGTTTGGCATTCCGCCGTATCGCTGCACTTCAAGCAGCTGGCAAGACAGATTTGGAAGTTGTTGCAATTAACGATTTAACTTCACCTGCTATGCTTGCTCACCTATTGAAGTATGATACTGCTCATGGTAACTTCGAAATTGACAAGATCACTGCTGAAGATGCAGCTATCGTTGTTGATGGTAAGAAGATCCCTGTATATGCTGAAATGAACGCTGCAGACCTTAAATGGGTTGCTAACGACGGTGTTGACATCGTTCTTGAATGTACTGGTTTCTACACATCAGAAGAAAAAGCACAAGCTCATATCGATGCCGGTGCAAAACGTGTATTGATCTCAGCTCCATCAGGTGCTATGCCTACAGTTGTTTATGGTGTTAACGATGACATCCTAACAAACGACGTTAAGATTGCTTCAGCTGGTTCATGTACAACAAACTGTCTTGCACCTCTAGCAAATGCCGTAAACGAAGAATTCGGTATTAAAGCTGGTACAATGACAACTATCCATGCTTACACAGCTACACAAAAACTTCAAGATGGTCCAGAACGTAAAGGTAATGTTCGTGCTGCACGTGCTGCTGCTGCAAACATCATCCCTCATTCAACTGGTGCTGCTAAGGCCCTAGGTCTAGTTGTTCCTGCATTGAAGGGTAAGCTTGATGGACATGCACAACGTGTACCTGTTATCACAGGTTCAGTTACAGAATTAGTTGCAACTCTTAACAAAGAAGTTACAGTTGACGAAGTAAATGCTGCAATCAAGAAGTATACAGAAAACAACCCTTCATTCGGTTACAACGATGATGAAATCGTATCTTCAGATGTTATCGGTACATCATTCGGTTCAATCTTTGACCCAACACAAACACAAATCGTTGGTTCAGGTGATGGCCAAGTTGTAAAGACTGTTGCATGGTACGATAACGAATCAGGATTTACTGCACAAATGGTTCGTACACTTGAAAAATTTGCTAGCTTAGACTAATTATTTAATCTAATTTGGTGATTAATTAAGAAAACCTAATTTAGTGTGATTTAAATTGGCGGAGGGAGGAAAACTCCTTCCGCCTTTTTTTAAGGAAAATATTGGAGGATTTATTTACAATGGCTAAACTTATTGTTTCTGACGTTGACGTAAAAGGCAAAAAAGTCTTGATGCGTGTAGATTTCAACGTTCCTATTAAAGATGGTGTTGTCGGCGATACTAACCGTATCGTTGGTGCTATCCCAACAATCAAATATGTTTCAGAACATGGTGGAAAGGTTATCTTGCTATCTCACTTGGGTCGTATTAAGAGTGATGAAGACAAGAAAGCTTTGTCATTGAAGCCAGTTGCTGCTAAACTTCAAGAATTAAGCGGTATGCCTGTAGAGTTCGTACCAACTAACGAAGGTAAAGAACTTGAAGATGCTATCAATGATCTTAAAGACGGTCAAATCCTATTGATGGAAAATACTCGTTTCCAAGATATCGATAACGACTTCGGCAAACGTGAAAGCAAGAACGATCCTAAACTTGGCGAATACTGGGCATCACTTGGTGACGTATTTATCAACGATGCTTTCGGTACAGCCCACAGAAGTCATGCTTCAAACGTTGGTATTTCAACAGCTATGAAAGCTGCTGGCAAACCCGTTGCTGCTGGTTTCTTAATGGAAAAGGAAATCAAGTTCTTAGGTAACGCTGTTGACAATCCTGTACATCCATTCGTAACAATCCTTGGTGGTGCAAAGGTTTCAGATAAGATCGGTGTTATTGAAAACTTAATTCCAAAATCAGACCACATCTTAATCGGTGGTGGTATGGCTTATACATTCTTAGCTGCTCAAGGCCACAAGATTGGTAAGTCACTATTCGAAGAAGACAAAGTTGAACTAGCTAAAGACCTCCTTCAAAAAGCTGGCGACAAGATTGTTCTTCCTGTAGACCACATTGTTGCTAAAGAATTCTCAAATGATGCTGACGCAACAACTACTGACGGTGTTGATATTCCTGATGACGAAATGGCTCTTGATATCGGACCTAAGACAGTTAAGTTGTTCCAAGACAAATTAGCTGGTGCAAAGACTGTTGTATGGAATGGACCAATGGGTGCATTTGAAATGAGCAAGTTTGCTGAAGGTACTCTTGAAGTTGGACGTGCTATGGGTAGCTTGACTGATGCTATTACTATCGTTGGTGGTGGTGACTCAACTGCTGCTGCTAAGAGTCTTGGTATTGCTGATAAGCTTACACACATCTCAACTGGTGGTGGTGCCTCACTAGAATATCTAGAAGGTAAAGTATTACCAGGTATCGACTCAATTTCAAATAAATAATTATTTTTCAGAGGAGAATTAATTTTATGCGTACACCTATTATTGCGGGTAACTGGAAGATGAACAAAAATCCTAAAGAAACCCAAGAATTTTTAGACGGTATCAAAGGTAAGTTGCCAGAATCTGGCGTTGAAACTATCATTGGTGCTCCAGCCATTGACCTTACAACACTTGTTGCAGGTGCTGAAGGTACACCATTGAAGACAGCTGCTGAAAACTCATACTTTGAAGATGCTGGTGCATTTACTGGTGAAACTTCACCAAAGGCACTTGACGAAATGGGCATCGACTATGTAATCATTGGTCACTCAGAAAGAAGACAATACTTCGGTGAAACTGATGAAGATATCAACAAGAAAGCTCTTGCTATCTTGAAGAACAACATGCTACCTATCATTTGCTGTGGTGAAACTCTAGAACAACGTGAAGCTGGCAAGGCTGAAGACTGGGTAACTGGTCAAATCGAAAATGCTGTTAAAGGCATTTCTGCTGCTGACTTAGCTAAATCAGTTATCGCTTACGAACCAATCTGGGCTATCGGTACTGGTAAGACTGCTACTGCTGATCAAGCACAAGAAATGGTTCACGTAATCCGTGAAAAGATTGCTAGCTTGTATGATGCTGACACTGCTGATAAAGTACGTATCCTTTACGGTGGTTCTGTAAAACCTGCTAATGTTAAAGAATTGATGGCTAAAGAAGATATTGATGGTGGACTTGTTGGTGGTGCATCAATGGATCCAGAATCATATATCGCTTTGGCTAACTTCAATAAATAATTAGTTTTATATAAGTTATTTATTTTAAGTGCCAAAAAGGTTAAAATTGTGTTGTATTAAAATCATAAAGGAGATTTTTAAAATATGTCTGTAATTACTGATATTTTAGGCCGTGAAGTTCTTGATTCACGTGGTAACCCAACTGTTGAAGTTGAACTATATACTGAACTAGGTGGCTTTGGCCGCGCACTTGTTCCATCAGGTGCTTCAACTGGTGAACACGAAGCTGTCGAACTACGTGATGGCGACAAATCACGTTTTGGTGGTAAGGGTGTTCTTAAAGCCGTTGCTAACGTAAACGACAAGATTGCTAAAAAGGTTATCGGCATGGACGTTACTGACCAACGTGCCATTGACCAAGCTATGATCGACCTTGACGGTACACCAAACAAGGGTACTTTAGGTGCTAACGCTATTCTTGGTGTTTCACTTGCTGCTGCTCGTGCTGCTGCTGACGAATTAGGTCTTCCATTGTACGAATACCTTGGTGGTCCTAATGCTCACGTATTGCCAACACCTATGATGAACGTTATCAATGGTGGTAAGCATGCTGACAACAACGTTGACTTCCAAGAATTCATGATTGTACCTGTTGGTGCAAAATCAATGCGTGAAGCCGTACGTATGGGTTCAGAAACTTTCCAATCATTGAAGAAGGTTCTTGAAGGCCGTGGTTTGAACACAGCCGTTGGTGATGAAGGTGGTTTCGCTCCTGACCTTGAAAACAACGAAGCTCCATTCAAGATCTTGGTTGAAGCTATTGAAAAAGCTGGTTACAAGCCTGGCGATGACGTTGCTATTGGTTTTGACTGTGCTTCATCAGAATTCTACAACAAAGACACTCACAAGTACGAACTAAAGGGTGAAGGCGAAAACGGTGCTGTTCTTTCAACAGACGAATTTATCGACTTGCTTGATGGTATCGTTGACAAGTACCCAGTTGTTACAATCGAAGATCCTATCGATGAAAACGAATGGGAAGACTGGCAAAAAGTTACTGCTAAACTTGGTAAGAAAGTACAACTTGTTGGTGATGACTTGTTCGTTACAAACACAGACTACTTGAAGAAGGGTATTGAAATGGGAGTTTCAAACTCAATCCTTATCAAGCTTAACCAAATCGGTACACTTACAGAAACATTCGAAGCTATCGAAATGGCTAAAGAAGCTGGCTTTACAGCCGTTGTTTCTCACCGTTCAGGTGAAACAGAAGATACTACAATTGCTGACCTTGTTGTTGCTACAAACGCAGGTCAAATCAAGACTGGTTCAATGAGCCGTACAGACCGTATTGCTAAGTACAACCAATTGATGAGAATTGAAGATCAACTTGGTGACCAATCAGAATACAAGGGTATCAAGAGTTTCTATAACTTAAACAAATAATTGCAAATATGTGATTAATTAAAACAGCCTTAGGGCTGTTTTTTTTGTACAATAATAGTATCCACTATTGTGAAGGAGTTTTAAGGATGACATTAAAAATTGCATTTATTGGGTTTGGTAAATCAGCCAATCGCTACCACTTACCATATTTGAATATTAGAGATAAATTTCAAGTAAAAACTATTTATACACGGAAACCTGTTGATGATAAATTAGCAGAGCCATATCGAAATAGTGTTAAATTTACTAATGATTTAGCTGACATTTTAAATGATCCAGAAATAGATTTGGTAACCATTTGTACACCAGCGATAACGCATTATCAATTAGCTAAACAAGTTATTGAGGCTAAAAAATCAGTTATTGTTGAAAAACCATTTGTAGATACTTTGGAACACGCTAAAGAATTGATTCAATTAGGTAAAGATAATAATGTTTTGGTAATGCCATATCAAAATCGTCGTTTTGATGGGGACTATTTAGCTGCTAAACAAGTAATTGATCAGGGATTTTTAGGAGATATTGTTGAAGTGGAATCCCATATTGATTACTATCGTCCTAATACTGTTAATAAAGTAGGAACTAAGGAACAAGGGGAGTTCTATGGTTTAGGAATTCATCTAATGGATCGAATCGTTGCTCTATTTGGTCGTCCTGATCAAATGGTTTATGATATTCGTAATACTGAAGTGCCTGATGCGGTTGATAATTACTTTGATGTTGATATGCATTATGGCACACAGATGAAGGCTAAAGTGAAGGTCAGTACCGATGTAGCTAAAGAATATCCAAGATTTATCATTCATGGTATGAACGGTTCATTTATCAAGTATGGTGCCGATCAACAAGAAAACGATTTAAAAGCGGGTATTATGCCAGAAACATCAGGATTTGGTGAAGATAGTCCAATGTATTATGGTGTGGCAAAGTATCGTAATTCCAATGGAGATTGGATTGAGAAACAAATTAAAACACCATTAGGTGATTACGGATTGTATTATGATTCGGTTTACAACATGTTAGTAAATAATGCCCCACGTTTAGTGACTGATGAGCAAATTATAACTGATATGGAGCTACTTGAAGCTGGGTTCTATCAACCATCACCATCAATTTATGAGGTACCAAAATTAAAGATTTAGGGGAGAATAATGAAAGTAGCTGTTACAGATAATGAAAAGTTAAGACTGACATTAGAGGGAGTGTTGGTCGGAATAATTTCTGGAATTTTAGTTAGTATGTTTCGTTGGTCTATTGCACACTCTCTAAAGTTTTATCAAGGTCTTTACGTTACGGCACGAAGTAATCCTCTATTAGTTTTGTCGTTATTAGGCTTGATGATCGTTATTGCAATATTCGTTGGTTTATTAGTTAAAAAAGAACCCAATATTTCTGGATCGGGTATTCCTCAAGTTGAGGCACAATTGGGTGGCGAGATGCATCTTAATTGGTGGTCAATTTTGTGGAGAAAATTTGTTGGTGGGATTCTTTGTATTGGACCAGGATTATTTCTTGGTCGTGAAGGTCCATCTATACAATTAGGAGCAGCTGTTGGTCAAGGTGTTGGCGATCTAACACATGATAATCGTGGGGTTAATCAACGAGTTTTAATTGCCAGTGGCGCAGCAGCCGGATTATCTGCGGCTTTTAGTGCTCCAATTGCCGGGGCAATGTTTGTTTTGGAGGAAGTTTACCATAACTTTTCACCTTTAGTATGGATTACAGCTTTGGCTAGTGCTGTTAGTTCAAATTTGGTGGCTTTATATGTTTTTGGATTACAGCCAGTTTTACAGGTTCCTTATCAATATAGTTTGCCAGTGAAATATTATTGGCATTTAGTAATTTTAGGAATAATCTTAGGTTTGATGGGGCGCGTCTATCAAATTTGTACGTTATCAATGCCTACTTTGTTTTCCAAAACTCGTTTGCCTAGATTTATTCACGGCATTATTCCGTTATTATTGATCGTTCCTTTGGGAATGATGTATACGCAGTTTATTGGTGGCGGGAATGAAGTCATTGTTAATTTGGATAAGTTTAAAGGCGGCTTATTCTTCTTATTAGGCTTATTCTTATTGAGATTTGTCTTTTCAATGTTGTCATATGGTTCTGGTTTACCAGGTGGAATTTTTCTACCAATTTTAAATTTAGGAGCGATTATTGGTGCTATCTATGCTGTTTTAATGAATCAGATGGGATTATTACCGATTTATTTTGAAAGTAATTTAATTATTTTTGCTATGGCGGGTTACTTTGCCTGTATTGGTAAAGCTCCTTTTACAGCAATTATTTTGGTTACTGAGATGGTTGGTTCTTTGAAACATCTGATGCCGCTGGCTGTATTGTCATTAGTAGCATATATCGTCGTTGATCTATTAAATGGAGCTCCAATTTATGAAGCTTTGAAAGAAAAGTTGAATCTTAACTCGGATTATTTAAATCGGGTCAGCAAGTTTAATGATCGTTTGGAAGTGCCAATTTATGAAGGTAGTTCAATTGATGGAAAATACATTCGTGATATTCCATTTCCTAAGGAAGTTTTAGTTGTGGCAGTTTATCGTGGCGAACGTCAGCTTATACCTCGTGGCGATACTTTGATCAAGGCGGGAGACAGATTGATCTGTATGGTCAATGCGGGTCAACGTGCTAAAATATCTCGTAAGTTAAAAGATTTGATTGATGGAATTAACTAGAAATTTGACGTCATTTATGTTATTGTTTTAGGAGTGATTTCAGCTTTAAACACCATGAACGGAGGTTTTACAGGTGTATAATATTATCGAAACATTGTTGATAATTGTATCCATTTTGATAATCATTGCCGTATTGATGCAACCAACAAAGCAACAAGATGCTTTGAATGCATTGTCTGGTGGTGGTGGGGACCTATTCAGCAACCAGAAGAAACGTGGTTTTGAAGCCTTCATGGTTAAGGTTACCTACGTTTTACTAGTATTGTTCTTTGTTTTTTCAATCGTACTAGTATACTTATCATCTCACTAAGCAATTTATCCTCCTGAAGTTACTCAGGAGGTTTTTTGTTATAAGGAGCAAAATAGCATGAAAATTTTAACACCTAAACCATTCTATTTTGATAATGGGACAAGTGCGGTATTGTTGCTACATTCTTTTTCGGGAACGTCTAATGACATGCGGTTATTGGGAAGGTTCTTAGAAAGAAATAATTATTCGGCTTATGCACCTATGTTTGCTGGGCATGGGACGAAAGAACCCTTAGATATTTTGGAATTGGGTTCAACTGAAAAGTGGTGGCAACAGACACAAGCAGCAGTTCAATATCTTAAAGAACAAAACAAGAAAAATATCTATGTTTTTGGCCTGTCATTAGGAGCAATTTTTGCTACTAAGGCAGTTGAAGAATTAGATGATGTAAGTGGTGGGGGAGTTTTTGGATCACCCTTATATACAGGTGGTTTTCACGGAATAAAAAATGCCTTTCTGACTTATGCAAAAAAGGTGTACGCTATTCAACAGGACTTAACAGAAGTGGAATTGGATTCTAAAATGAGACTAGTTGAGTCAAAAATCGATGCTAAATTAACCGAAATCAGAAAAACTTCCGTTGATGTGTCAGAAAAATTAGCTGAAATAAAACGACCATATTTTATAGGTCAAGGTACGAGTGATAAATTAGTAAATCCCGATGCTGCTTCAAAGGTGGCACAAGAGGTTAAAACATCACAGCTGCATTTGTACGATGCGGGGCATGTTTTAACGATTAACAGAGCTCATAATCAAGTTGAGAGCGATGTGTTAAATTTTTTAGAAAATAATTGAGGAAAGAAATGCCAGATAAAGAAAATAAATTAATTGCAGATATACTAGAGGTTTTTAGAAGCAACCCTGATCGTCGTTACAAATCAGAACAGATCGAAGACATTTTAAGAATGCATGGTGCTTCTGCTTTTAAGCGTGTGGTTAAAGCTTTAGCTGTCTTGGAAGGTGAAAGTAAAATTTCTTTGACCAACAAAGACGAGTTTAAGATGGCTTCACCTGAAACTGTTGTTGAAGGAACTTTTAAGGGTAATGATAAGGGTTTTGGTTTCGTTAGATATGACGAAGTAGATCCCGATGCATTTATTGCCAGAAGCAACACTATGTTTGCTGTCAACGGAGATACAGTTGAAGTAAAAATTACTAAGCCATCAAATCCTTGGATCGATAAAGGACCTGAAGGAGAAATTATTAAGATCGAAGAACGTTCATTGACAAAGGCTGTTGGTGAATTCCATGCATATAGTGATGCTCAAGTTGAAAAGACTGGTCATTATGGTTACGTTCAAAGTCATGAAAAGAAGATTGCTTCATATATGATCTTTATTTCTGATAAGGGCTTGCATCCACAAATTGGAGATATGGTTCAAGTATCAATTGATGAATATCCTAATGCTAAGCACCCTCAAAGTATGGAAGGTACAGCTTTAGAGGTTATTGGTAATAAGAATGATCCTGGTGTCGACATTATGTCGATCGTAGTTGATAATGATATCAACCCAGAATTTCCTAGTGAAGTTTTGAAGGAAGCTGAAAAGGTTCCTGATCACGTTTTGGATTCTGATCGTGTTGGTCGCAAAGATTTAACTGAAAATATGGTTATCACTATTGATGGGGATGACTCAAAAGATTTTGATGATGCTGTTGGATTGGACATGTTGCCTAATGGCAATTTCCATTTGGAAGTTGATATTGCTGATGTTACTCACTATGTCAAAGAAGGTTCACCACTTGATCAAGAAGCCTATGCTCGTGGTACAAGTACTTATTTAGTTGATCGAGTAATTCCAATGTTGCCGTTTAGATTATCAAATGGTATTTGTTCATTGAACCCTGGTGAGGATCGTTTGGCCCTTACTTGTGAAATGGAAATCGATCATCAAGGTAATGTTTTGAAACATGAAATTTATCCTAGTGTTATTAGATCTAAGTATCGTATGACTTATAACAATGTTAACGAGATTTTGAAGGGTGACGACCTATTAACTGAGGAATATGCACCAGTAGTTCCAATGTTAAAACAGATGGCAGAACTTCATGAAATTCTCTTTAACAAACGTCATGAACGTGGTGCGATTGACTTTGAAGAAACAGAAGCACAAATCATTGTTGATGAAAATGGTAAGCCAATTGACATTAAGTTAAGAGAACGTGGTACTTCAGAAAAGATGATCGAATCATTTATGTTGGCTGCTAATGAAACTGTAGCTGAACATTACAATGTTAAACATGTACCATTCTTGTATCGTGTTCACGAAAAACCTGATGAAGAAAAAGTTAAGAACTTCTTTGAATTTGCCGCTGCAATGGGTGTACAAGTGAAGGGTAATCTAAAAGAGATTACTCCAAAGATGTTCCAAAATGTTCTTCAAAGTGTCGTTGGTACTCCAGAAGAGCAAGTCGTTACGATTATGCTTTTGAGAAGTTTACAACAAGCTAGATATTCTGATGAACCACTTGGCCATTTTGGTTTGGCTGCGAAGTATTATACTCACTTTACTTCACCAATCAGACGTTATCCTGACTTAACAGTTCATCGTATGATTCACAGTTATGCTGAAAACGGTTTTACTGATGAAGAACAAACTAAGTGGTCTAATAAGTTGCAAGAAATTGCTGAACACACTTCAGGGCGTGAAAGAATTTCAATTAATGCTGAGCGTGCGGTTGATGATTTGAAGAAGACTGAATATATGGCTGATCAAGTTGGAAATACTTTTGATGCTGTAGTTAGTTCAGTGACAAGCTTTGGAATGTTCATTCAATTGGATAATACAGTTGAAGGTTTAATTCATATTTCTAACATGAAGGATGACTTCTATGAATATGATGAGAAGAGCATGTCAATGCACGGACGAGGCACTGGTAAGATCTTTAAGGTCGGTCAACCAATCAAGGTTAAGTTGATCAGAGCCGATGTCGAACATCGTCAAATTGACTTTGAACGAGTATTAACTCCTGAGGAACAAGAACAAGCTGACAAACGTGAAGCTGAATTTAAAAAGAAACGTTCTAATCAACATGGACGCGGACGTGGTGGTCATGGTCGCCACAATGATAAAGATAAAGGCCATGGAAACAATAACCATAAAAGACGTGGTAAATACGAAAGACGGTGATTCTTTTGAAGAAACATCATACAAAAGCTGCTAATGAAGTAGCTAATAATCGTAAGGCTCGTCATGATTACAATATTTTAGAAACTTATGAGGCGGGTATTTCTTTGACCGGGACTGAGATAAAATCAGTTCGTGCAAGTAAGATGAATATTAAAGATGGGTTTGTGCAAGCCAGAAATGGTGAACTATGGTTAGAAAATGTTAATATTAGCATCTATGACCAAGGAAATATGTTCAATCACGATCCATTACGTAATCGCAAGTTACTTTTGCATAAAAAGGAAATTCGCAAGATTACTTCAAGTATTCAAGAAAAGGGAATTACAGTAGTTCCTCTGAAAGTTTATTTGAAGCATGGGTTCGCTAAGGTATTGATTGGCGTAGCTGAAGGTAAGAAACAATACGATAAACGTGAAACAATTAAAAAACGTGATCAAGAAAGAGAGATTAGACGTGTTATTAAAAATGCGTATTAATCTTTCAGATGATCGCTTTTTTTTTGCCCTAAAATTAGTATGATAAAATATTTATAGAGATTTAATTGGGGGTAACAATGAAGAAAATATGGGGAATATGGTTCACCATTCTCGGGATGCTATTGTTTTTTTCAACGGCAACTACTGTTAAAGCCGATGGCAATTTTAAAGTAGAAAAATATCACGCTACGGCTGATATTCAAAAGAATGGAGACATTGATCTAACGCAGCGAATCAATTATCAATTTAACGGTAATTTTCATGGAGTTTATTACAATCAGAATATTAATGCTGCTCAAAGTGTCACTGATCCACAGGTTTTCATTGATAATGGTCGTAAAACAACACAATTGAAACCTTCTACTTCTGGTGAGAATGATACTTTCAAGGTCACCAAAAGTAAGAATAATATGGATATCAAGGTCTATCATGCCGCTCAAAAAGAGAACGTAACTTTTATTTACAAGTATCGTTTGAATCAAGTGGTAACTAATTATTCCGATACAGCTGAGCTGAATTGGAAAATGATTGGTAGTGGTTGGGAAAATAGTTTACATAACGTAGTTTTGACAGTTAATTTACCAGCAAAGAATGTTTCCAAATTACAGGCTTGGGCACATAGTACCAACAGGGATGGCTATACGCATGTTTATCGAAAAAAGGGTCAAGTTAAAATGACTTTAGGATACTTAGCACCATACGGTCATGTTGAAACGCATATGTTATTTCCTACAACTGTGACACCTAATAATCCTAACGTTGTTAATAAAAAACATAAGCAAAGTGCCATAGCTCATGAACAGGGCCTTGTTAAGGAAGCAAATATGAGTCGAACACACCAAAAGTGGACTTATATTTATTTAATGGTATTTGGTGCGGCAGTTATTTTAGTGATTTATTTATATCGCTTATATGATTTTGTAAAGAATCCAAGTCGAAAGCATACGATACCAACACCTTTACATCATACTTTCGATGAGCCGAATTTTAAGCCGAGTTTTGCCAAAATTATTTTAGATAAAAAGGACAAGGCAGATAATCTTTCTTTGACAGCTGATTTGCTAAATGAAGTAGGTAAACGTCATTTAGAAATTGAAAAATTTGGTAGTACTTATGAAATTGTTAAATTAACACCACCTACTAATACTTTTTTTAGGTATTTAATTGATGAAGTTGGTGATGGTAAAAAAGTTAATTTAAGGCAGATCAAGTCTTCGGCCAAAGGGTATGGAACCAATAGAAAGATGCTTCGTAAGTTCAATGATTGGGCTGAGGAAGCTGCTAAGGGGCGTGAGAAGTATCTGGATCTCGATAATTTGAATTTTGTCGACAATTATCGAATATCAGCAATTGCATCTAGTATCATAACGTTCTTTATGTTTGTAATTGGACTTATTTTTGGTAAAAATCTTTGGATCAATAGTGGCTTATCTTTATTGTTTATCGGTTTATATTGGTTGATTTATTGGGTCACTAAGAAAAAAGTTACAGTTTATACAGATCTAGGGGAAATAGAAGTTAATAAGATTAGGGCTTTCAAACGAATGCTGACGGATATTGATGATATTAAAATGGCGGAAGTGGGAGATTTGATCCTTTGGGAGCAATTCCTGCCTTATGCGGTCGTTTTTGGCGTTTCGGATAAAGTTATTAAGGCATTGAAAGTAAACTTTGGAAAAGAGCAAATAAACAATTCTATCGTGGCTTCATACTATATTGGCTCAACTAGTTTCATTAATGTTGGATCAGTCGGTTTCCAGGCGGCATTTTCGGGTGCTATTGGTGCTGGAGGTACTTCAAGTTTATCAGGAGGTTCCGGTGGTTTTACCGGTGGGTCATCTGGTGGATTTGGTGGAGGTTCCGGCGGTGGAGCCTTTTAAGGGTAAAAAAATAGACTGAGAAATTTCTTCTCGGTCTATTTTTTACCTTTAAAATTAAATGATTTCATTTTCTATGCGTTGCGACGTTTGTAATAAACAACACCACTTAGAAGAACTAAACCAAGTAAGCTTGCAATCAAACCAGATTTAGCACCAGTTTGTGGAAGTGTACCGTTAGAGTTAGATGAACCAGTTGACCCATTGTTTGAATTACCGGGATTGATAGGGTTAGTAATGATTCCGCCATCACCGTTGTTGTTATTGTTGTTTGAACCAGGATTTTCTGGATCGACAATTATACCACCGTTGTTGTCTTCTTCATTACCATCTTTATCTTCATTATTATTGCCGTCAACGTCAGTACCGGGTTCTTCAGTATTTCCATTTCCTTCATTACCACTAGTAGTCTTAGGGTCTGAAGTTTCTAAAGTACCTAGGCCAATACCATCATAATCATCAGTGATTTCAAATTCAATCTTATCAGGATTTAGATCATATCCATCAGGTGCTTTAGTTTCTAGGAAGTAATATTTGCCAGGCTTTAGACCTTCGACAGTTATCATTCCGTCTTTATCAGTAACATTTTTGGTGATGAATGTTCCGTCTTCAGAATAAAGACTGTATTCGGCATCTGGAACGCCAATGGTCATATCTTCACGATCAAACTTTTGAAGACTTACCATATAGGTATCATCTGAACCAGTAATTTTTTCATTTTCAATGATAATCATTGATGGAGTAGGATTTTCTTTGTCAATCGTAAAACTGATATCCTTACCGCTGATATAGCCACTAGGAGTCTTAATTTCATGTAAGGTATAGTCACCGTATGGCAAATTGTAATAGTGACCAATTCCTAATTCATCGACTGTAATAGTTCCTACTGAATTTCCGTCTTTATCTAGAATTTCAAATTCAGCACCGGTTAGTCGATAACCAGTTTCCTTATCAATTTTCATAATAACGATTGAACCTTCAGGATTGTCATTAATTGGTTCATCTTGGGTATTTACCTTAACTGTTGTGGTTGTAGTACCGGAAATTGTAAATGGTACTTCATTACCATTAGCTTCATAACCATCTGGTGGGGTTGTTTCTTTGAAATAATAATTACCAGCAGGTAAGCCAGAAACATTGATTTGACCATTTGTATCAGTTGTTAGTCCTTGTTTGACGGGAGTATCAGAGCCATATTCATAAATATCATAGACTGCACCTTGAAGTGGGGTTTCTCCGTCTTCAGTGGAAGTTTTAGTTAGGAGTACGGAACCTAAAATATTATTACCATTACCACTACCAGAGTTGGAGTTACCAACTACACTAGCACTAACATTTCCGGAATTAGTTCCGTTTCCACCAGTATTTCCCCAAGTGTATTCAGCATTATTTCTGAATTTATTTCCGTTACTTGCGTTGGCTGGATCGTCAATTCTTGTTTGGAAAGTAATTGCGTAGAATTGATTGTTTTGAGGTAAACCAACAGAGAAACCATTTCCATCTTCATAAAAAGATTTATATTCGCTAGAATCTAACAAGCGGTCCTTTTTATAATAACCTGGAGATGACCAACTTGATTCGTAGACATTAACAGAACCTGGAATATAAGTTTGAGTCCCATCAGTAATATTTAAATCCTTAACGAGCAAGTTAGGAAAATCTCCACTGTTACGATTTGCTAAAATGGTCCAAGTAATGATTGGGTTACCATCAGCGTCCTTACCCATAGTTCCTTTTTTAGAAAAGTCACTATCAGAGGTAACAACAGTCATATTGTCATGCTGATTACCAATTTGGACATCGTTTTGTCCGACCACAGCGTCTTTACCAACGCCAAGTCCTGAAGTTAAATTCAAAGATCCATTGAAATCAGTTTTTCCTTCAACATCAGTAAAAGTAACAAGAATAGTGTTATCGGAATTCAGAATTGCTTCACCGATTTTTTCCCCATTATCATTGGTTAGGTCGAACTTATCTCCTGGCTCTCTAACTTTAAGAGTAGGTGGTAACTGAATTTCCCAAGTATCACCGTTGTTTAATTGAGTACCAGTTGTATCCCAATTCAAAGTAACTTCGACGTTACTAGCAGTACCATGGTCTTTTTGTTTGATACTCATGCCAGTAAGGAAACCATCTGAACCTTGAGATGTTGTATATGTTGCAGCTTCAGTGGAAGTAGTTTGATTAGAAAATACTAAAATAACTAATCCCAGAGAAGCGACAAGTGCAATTAAAAAATTGCGTAATTTTTTCCCCATATTCTTTCCCCTTTCTAATTGAATACAATTTTAATTATAGAATGAATGGAAAACTTTAAACAGGGGATTGACTAAAATATTAATAAATAAATATTAGTTTAAAAAAGCCTTACTTATAGGTAGTAACTCGTTATCATGACTACCATATCTTGTGAAATTTTAGAAATCTGTACAATATATAGAATAGAAGTGATATCATAGTGAATGTTGTTTTTTTACAAATTAAGAGAATTAAATTAAAGAATCAATTGATGTATGGAGGAGAATAATGATGATCGTATTGAGCGGCGCAATTGGAGCCGGAAAGAGTTCATTGGCAACAGTTTTATCAGAACACTTAGGAACAGAGGCTTTCTATGAACAGGTTGATAATAACCCCGTTTTGCCGCTATTTTATAAAGACCCTAAGAAGTATGCATTTTTATTACAAATTTACTTCTTAAACAAACGTTTTGAATCAATCAAGAAGGCAATGGTGCAAGATAATAATGTGTTGGACCGTTCAATTTATGAAGATTCACTATTTTTCCATATGAATGCTGATATGGGTAGAGCTACTCCACAAGAAGTTAAAGTATATGATGAATTATTGGATAATATGATGCAAGAGCTTCCATATGCTGCTGCTAAGAAAGCTCCTGATTTGTTAGTTCATTTGGATATTTCATACGATACAATGATTCATCGTATTGAAAAACGTGGTCGTTCATATGAACAACCAGAACAAGATCCAACTTTACCAGAATATTATCATCAATTATTAGCTAGGTATGACGGTTGGTATGATGATTATGATTACAGTCCTAAGATGAAGATTGACGGTGACAAATATGATTTTGTTGAAAATCCTGATGATCGTCAAAAAGTTTTGGATTTAATTGATGAACAATTACGTGTTCGTGGTACTTTAGACTAATCACTAAGCTGAGAAGAAAACTTCTTGGCTTTTTTCTTTGCTTGCTACTATCCTCAAAATAAGATAACCTATTAAAGGCAGTTTGCACTGGTAACCTGCTATTAATTAAAACAGTGGAGGTTTTACTTTGAGTAATTTAAAGACAAGAGATATTACACAATTGGCATTGATTGCTGCTCTTTATGTAGCAGTGACGATTGCTCCTGGAATTTCAGCATTTTCTTACGGTCAAATTCAATTTCGAGTTTCCGAAATTTTGATGTTATTGCCATTCTTCAATCATAAATACAGTTGGTCTTTGATCGTAGGTTGTTTTGTTTCAAATATTTTCAGTGCTTCTTTAGGAGTAGCTGATTTGATTCTAGGAACATTAGCAACTGCTATTGCCTGTCTAATTATCACTAGGATTCCGTCAGAAAATAAATTCTTATGGGCTGTACCAGTAGTTTGTGCAGTCGTTAATGGAATTATTGTCGGTGCAGAATTGCATTTCATTTTGAAATTGCCATTCTGGTTGAACTTTGTAACAGTTGGTTTTGGTGAACTAGTTGTAGTTGCAATTGGTGCTGTGATTTTCTATTTCTTGATGCAAAATAAGAGTTTCAGTAAATTAATAAGGTAAGACAGAGATGAGGGAAGTGATTCCCTCTTTTTTTTGTTATAATCTACTTTATAAAGTATTGTGAGGAGATGTGTCTTTATGAATATCGGAATTTTTACCGATACATACTTCCCTCAAGTTAGTGGGGTAGCAACATCAATCCAGACATTGAAAAACGACTTAGAGAGAAAGGGTCACTCAGTTTATATTTTTACAACGACTGATCCTAATGTTCCTAAGAACACGATTGAACCAAATATTTTTCGTCTAGCAAGTGTGCCTTTTATTTCATTTACTGATAGAAGAATTGCAATTCGTGGGATGTTTCATGCGGTTGATTTAGCTAAAGAATTAAAACTAGATATTATTCACACACAAACAGAGTTTTCGCTTGGTATGATGGGTAAATTCGTTGCAAAACAACTGAAGATTCCATTTGTTCACACATATCACACAATGTACGAAGATTACTTGCATTATGTTTTAAATGGTCATCTTTTGAAGCCATATCACGTAAAACAAATGACGAGACTTTTTTTGAAAAATGCTTCTGGCGTTGTGGCTCCAAGTAAACAAGTCAAGGAAACAATGGATCGCTATAATATCAAAACGCCTATTTCAATTATTCCAACTGGTGTTGATTTATCTGAATATACAAAACCTGTTAATGCTTCAATAGTTCGAGAAAAACTCGGTATTTCTGAAGATACACCGGTTATTTTGATGTTAAGTCGAATTGCTTTAGAAAAGAAAATTGACCATATGTTGAAATCAATGCCGGAATTGTTGAAATATAATCCTAAGATTATGCTAGTTATTGTTGGTGATGGTCCAGATATGGATGAGTTAGTTCAAATGAGTCATGATTTAGGTGTGAGTGATAATGTTATTTTTACTGGTGAAGTGGAGCATGATCAAATTTCACCTTATTATCACATGGCTAATTTATTTGTTTCTTCAAGTGATACTGAATCACAAGGTTTGACTTATATTGAAGCGATTGCATCAGGTACAAAGATTGTCGTTAGAAGTGCACCTTATACTGATGCCTTGTTGACGGATCCTTCAGTTGGTGTAACATTCAACGAAGATGACCAATTAGTACCTAAGATTGAAACGTATTTGGATCATCCTAATTCATTTGATGATCGAGAAGCGCGTCAAAAGGTATTATATGGTATTTCATCTGATGGATTTGGTAATGCAATTCTTGATTTTTATCGTCGAGCTGAGGATTACTTTGTGAGAGAAAAACTTTCCGATTCATCAATAGATCCAGAGGAGTATTCTAATGATTAAAATAAACATGTTTTCATCTGCAGATAAGGTTGCCGGACAAGGCGTCGGTAGTGCTTATAAAGAATTGATCAATTTATTGCAAGATCATTTCAGCGATGAGTTTGATGTCAAAATAAATGATTATCATACGAGCGATTTAAGCCACTATCATACGATTGACCCACAGTTTTACTTGTCTACATTTTCTAAAAAACGTGGTCGTAAAATAGGTTACGTGCATTTTCTTCCAGAAACATTAGAGGGAAGTATCAAATTGCCAGAGCCTGCTAAGAGTATTTTTTATAAATATGTCATCAGTTTTTATAAAAGGATGGATCAAATTGTTGTAGTAAATCCTACTTTTATTGATAAGTTGGTTGCTCATGGTTTGGATAGAAATAAAATTAAATATATTCCTAACTTTGTTTCAACGGATAATTTTTATGAAAAAACGGCTCAAGAAAAAGCTGATTTCCGTAAGAAATTAGGTATCCCTGAGGATAAATTTGTTGTATTTGGTGATGGCCAAGTGCAAGAGCGTAAGGGTGTTGACGATTTTTATAAACTAGCTCAAACGAATCCGGATATTGAATTTATCTGGGCAGGTGGTTTCTCATTTGGTAAGATCACTGATGGTTATGATCGTTATAAGGATATGATCGACAATGCACCTGCTAATATGAAGTTTACGGGGATAGTTGATAGAAATGATTTGGTCAACTACTATAATATCTGTGATTTATTCTTGTTACCTTCATATGATGAATTGTTCCCAATGTCAGTTTTAGAGGCTTTCAGTTGTGGCGCACCAGTTCTCTTGCGTGATCTTGAATTATATCGTGCTATTATTGATGGTTATTATCAAAAAGCTGATGGTTTTTCTGACATGAATGCTTTTATTAACAAAGCGAATCAGGATCGTTCCATTCTGGATGGCTTCAAGAAAAAATCAAAAGAAGCTGCCGATCAGTACTCAGAGGAAAACTTGAGTAAAATTTGGTATGATTTCTATACGAGTCAATATAATATTGCTAAACGGGATAAATAATGAGTAGAAAACAAATAGCAGCACTTTTTGTAATGCTAGGATTAGGAATTGGTATTTTCTGGTGGGAAGCTAGAAAAATTGATTTCAATTCTTTAGTTTCAACTTTTAAGAGTTTAAATTACTTCTGGCTAGCGGTAGCATTTTTATCGATCTTACTATCGTATGGTGTGGAAGCAATGGTTTTGCATACTTTATTAAAGAAAAAAGAAGATCGAAAGTTTGGTTGGTGGGAAATGTATCGTATCCCATTGATTCAAGCTTTGTTTAATGCGATAACACCTTTCTCATCTGGTGGTCAACCAGCACAATTAGTTGGATTGATGCAGTCTAAAATAGATGGTGGTAGAGCGAGTTCGGTTTTATTGATGAAGTTTGTTATTTATCAAGCGATGGTTTTGGTTAACTTTATCATTGCAATGGTAGTAAGTTTTAACAGTGTGGCAAAACATTTTTCGGGTTTGGCTACGTTGATTGTATTTGGAATGGTTATTCATGTAGTGACTATTTCGTTCTTATTGATGATTATGTATTACTATGACTTCACCAAAAAGATGGTTCAATTAGTTTTAAAACCAGTTTTGTTTTTTCTTAAAGAAGAAAAACGTGATAGAATTTTACAGTCAGCTATGAACAGTATTGACAGCTTTTATAAAGAAAGTTTAGTTTTGAAGCAAGAGAAGAAAAAAGTTATTAAAGCTTCATTACTGACTATTGTTCAACTGTTTTTATATTATTTTGTAGTTTACTTTGTATTGTTGGCATTAAATTGCGATCATGTAAATGTTATTGATGTTTTAGTTATGCATATTATGATCGTTATGATTGTCTCGATTTTCCCAATCCCTGGTGGATCAGGTGGGGCAGAGTTCAGTTTCAAGACATTGTTTGCTGGATTTATACCTTCTCCGTCAGGATTAATTTTGGGAATGTTTTTATGGAGATTTATTACGTATTATTTGGGGATGTTCTTAGGGATTATTGCTGTTTCGAAGAAACCGAAAATTGGACAACAAGTTGCTAATAAATCTATGGAGCGAAAATAATGAAGCGTATTACTAAAAGTATTTCTAATTTTTTAAATACTAGGCTGGGTTTTGTAGTCCTAGCTGTATTTTTATATACTCTTAAAACTATCTATGCTTATGAAACAAAGTTTAACTTAGGTGTTAAGGGTTCAATCCAAACATTTTTAATGATTATTAATCCAATTCCAGTTATGTTGCTGCTATTTGGTATTTCATTATATATGAAAGGAAGAAAGTCTTATATCTTCCTACTGATTGTTGATTTTTTGGATACAGTTTGGTTATTCTCAAACATTTTGTACTATCGAGAGTTTTCAGACTTTTTAACAATGGTACTTATTAAAGGGTCAGGATCAGTTTCAAATAACCTTGGTAAAAGTATTCTGGGTATTTTAAAACCTACTGATTTCTTAGTTTTTATTGATGTTATTATCTTGATATTATTGTTGTCATTTCATCTTATCAAGATGGATGTCAAACGTTTAAACTGGAGAATACCAGTTTTAGTTAGTTCATTGGCTGTTTTGTTGTTCGGAGCTAATTTAACTTTGGCTGAAAGTGATCGTTCGCAATTATTGACGAGAACTTTTGATAATAACTATATAGTTAAGTATTTAGGACTCAATGTCTTTAATGTTTATGATATGGTTAAGACGACAAAAACCAATGCAGTTAAGTCACAAGCTAAGAGTTCAGACATTGATTCAATTGAGAAGTATATGAAGAATAATTATGTTCAGCCTAATGTAGAATATACAGGGGTTGCTAAAGGTAAGAATGTCTTCATTATTCATTTGGAGAGTCTGCAACAATTTATGATCGACTTTAAGTGGGATGGACAAGAGGTTACTCCTAACTTAAATAAGCTTTATCATGAAGATGATACTTTAAGTTTTGATAATTTCTTTAATCAAGTTGGACAAGGTAAGACAGCTGATGCTGAGTTAATGTTAGAGAACTCACTCTTTGGTTTACCAGAAGGTTCAGCTATGGTTACCGATGGTACAACTAATACCTTCCAAGCTGCTCCAGCAATTCTGGATCAGGATGGCTATACAACAGCTTCATTCCATGGGGATGTTCCAAGTTTCTGGAATCGTGATAATGCATATAAATCATGGGGTTATGATTACTTCTTTAGTTCTAATTACTATAAGGAAAAGAAGAGCTATAATATCGGCTATGGTATGAAAGATAAGATTTTCTTGAAAGATTCGGCTCAATATATTGAACAATTACCACAACCTTTCTATGCTAAATTAATTACTGTCACAAACCACTATCCATATACATTGGATAAAAAGAATCAAAGTATTTCTAAGACTGATACTGGTGATAAGACTGTTGATGGTTATGTTCAAACTGCACGATATTTGGATGAATCAATTGGTGAGTTTATGGCTTGGTTGAAGGAAACTGGATTAGATAAAAATAGTATGGTGGTACTCTATGGTGACCACTATGGTATTTCTAATAATCACAAGAAGGCAATGGCTAAGCTAACTGGAATTAAAGGGTTCAATGAATTCAATGATGCTCAGTATCAACGAGTACCATTTATGATCCATATGGATGGCTTAAAAGGTGGTATTAATCATACTTACGGTGGTGAGATTGATGTCTTGCCAACATTGTTGAATCTATTGGGTGTCGATAATAAGAATATGATTCAATTCGGTAGTGATTTACTATCCAGTGAACATTCACAGGTAGTTGCCTTTAGAAATGGTAACTTTGTTTCACCAACAGTAACTAAGGTTGGAAGTACATACTATAATACTAAGACTGGTAAAGTAGATAAGAAGATATCTGCAGCTGAGAAGGCAAAACTATCTAATAAGGTGACGACAGAATTATCATTGTCAGATCGTGTTATTAATGGGGATCTTCTCAGATTCCATAAGTTGCCAGGATTTACGGCTGTTAATAAGAAGGACTTTTCATATAAGAAGAGTACAGCTTTGAAAGCACTCAAGAAGGCACAAAAGAAGAATGGTACAAGTCTTTTAGCACAAAACGACAATAAGTCTATGGTTGATCTGTATCAAACAGATGCACCAGAATTAAATTCTGACAAATAATAAAAGCATCGGAAGCAAACTTGCTTCTGATGCTTTTTTCTATGGACAGATAAGTATTTATGGTAGTAAAATAACCACATATATTGCAATACGAATTAGTTTTTGAAAAAAATTCAACTTTTTTGTAAAAAAGGGTTGCACACACCTTTCCTAATTGGTAATATATATCTTGTTGTTGCGACAGAGCAACGGCGTCAACGCTTTGAGGCTTAACTGCTTCTCGTTGATGCCTCAAATTATTTTTAAAAAGTTCTTGACTTGATCTTGTAACTTCGGTAAGATAATTAAGTTGTCTGTTAGACATCACCTAACTTTTTATCA
>NZ_BIFW01000010.1 GCF_003967595.1 Companilactobacillus musae
GATTATTCTTAGTGACGAAGTCACTTAGAATAAGGCCGAGCTTGAAGACTGTTGGCAACGCCAAGAGGCTCCAAGTCGTGCCCACTACGTTCCAGCCCAATTTTCTTTGTTGCGGAGGACGGCAAACTTATACTGTAACCGAACTTGAGTAAAAGCCGTGATTATTGCACTGAGATTTTTTTACATATTGACAATATCAGTATGATATCAATGTGATATGAAAATGATATAATATAGATATGGCAGATAAAATGATAGCACTAAGATTAGACAAAAGTTTATATGATCGAATTTCTGAAGATGCAGCTAAGGAGAATCGAAGTATCAACAATTATATTGTCACGAAGCTTAGCGATACGGTGCCAACCAATAATCTTGAACAACGCCAAATAGTCGGATCAGTCGTTAGAGGGGACAAGATCAATATGGCAAATGATTTGGTCGAGGTTAAGGGTATCTATTATCGTTATGATCTTTTGGCAAATGATTTGGTTGATAAGACCCGTAATTATCAGGTCATTAAAGCAAATGGAAATATTTTAACTATTCAAGAATTAAAATCAGAAAAGTAGGGGATTAAATATGTTAGGATTTAAAGTTGTACGTCAAAACCACGTAGGATTGGTTGAAACGCTAGGAAGATATAGCCGTGAAGTTAATGCCGGATTAAGTCTTTATATTCCTATTTTTCAAAAAATTAGAATTGTCAATTTAGCAATGATTCCTTTGTCATTACAAGGTTATTCAGTGATTACAAAGGATAATGCCGAAGTACAAACAACAGTTACTTTGAACTATCATGTAACTAATGCTAAAAAATTCGAATATGAAAATAGTGATTCAGTAGAATCAATGGTGCAATTAGTTCGTGGTCATTTACGTGACATCATTGGTAAATTAGATTTGAATGAAGCTCTTGGTTCTACTTCTAAAATCAATGCTGATTTGTCGATTGCCATTGGGGATTTGACTGATACATATGGTATCAAGGTCGATCGTGTCAATATTGATGAATTGAAACCATCTGCTTCAATTACTGAATCAATGGAGAAACAGATTAGAGCTGATCGTGAAAAAACAGCCGCAATTGCTAAAGCTAACGGTGATGCTAAAAGTATTGAAATTGAAATCAAAGCTAAAAATGAGGCCACAGTTACAAGTGCCAAGGCGGAAGCTGAAGCTATTAAAGCAAAGGCAGATGCTAGAGCTTACGAAATCAAAAAGTTAAATGACACTCTAGCAACAGTTGATAGCAAGTACTTAACAGCTCAACAAATTCAAGCCTTTCAATCTCTAGCTGGGTCAAATACTAATACAGTTGTGATGGATAAGGATTCTATTGGTAAATATGCTGATGTTCCGGTGACTGCTAGAGTTATGAATCAAATGGTGAATAAATAATTTTTAAACAACATCTACTTCAAAATAGTAGGTGTTTTTATTTTGTTCAAATAAATCTCTTGACTATATGTCGTTAACGACATATACTAATCATTGTCGATAACGACATAAGAGATTTTAAGGAGATATTAAAATTATGACAAAAACATTTAAAACTTTAGACGACTTTTTAGGAACACATTTTATTTATACATATGATAATGGTTGGGAATACGAATGGTACGCTAAGAATGATCATACTGTGGATTATCGAATTCATGGTGGTATGGTTGCTGGACGTTGGGTCAAGGACCAAGAAGCAGATATCTTGATGTTAACTGAAGGCGTTTATAAGGTTTCATGGACTGAACCAACTGGGACTGATGTTGCACTTGATTTCATGCCTAATGAAAACAAAATGCATGGTACAATTTTCTTCCCTAAGTGGGTTGAAGAACATCCAGAAATTACAGTTACATTCCAAAATGAACATATTGATTTAATGGAAGAATCACGTGAGAAGTATGAAACATATCCTAAATTAGTTGTTCCTGAAATGGCTAAGATTACATATATGGGTGATGCTGGTCAAAATAACGAAGATGTAATCAGTGAAGCACCATACAAGGAATTGCCTAACGATATTAGAAATGGCAAGTACTTTGACGAAAACTATCATCGTATCAACAAATAGCATGCTAGAATGATATACAGAGATGTATATCATTTTTTTTGGAGAAAATTATGCCTAAGAAAAGAATATTGCCATATGTATTGCTTGGTTTGATCAATAATAAGGGAAGTTTGTCTGGTTATCAGATCAGTCAGGAATTCAAAAATGAAGTTGGAGATTTTTGGCATGCTTCACACAGTCAAATTTATCCCGAATTGGGACGAATGAAAGATGATGGCTGGTTAAAGGATCATGATGAGGATAAGTCTACCTTTTATACTTTGACTACTGAAGGTCATCAGATTTTGCGTACTTGGATGCAAGAGCCATTAGATGACAATGAAGAATTGTTTTCTTTGAAATTGTATTTTATAAAAGATGAAAGTGATCCATTGTTGAATACTTTGTTAAAAGAAGAGTTACAGATAAAGCAGACTAAGTTGGACTACTTGCAAGGCCGTTTGCAAACCGTGTTTGATACTGAGAATAAAATAAAAGATAATTATGGTCATTATTTGATTTTGACTCGGGCAATTGAACGGGAAAGTAACCATATTAATTGGCTGAAGAATAAGCTTTAAGTATCTTTAATATATTTTAAGAATATATGTAATATAAAATAATGTTTACATGGATTGATAATCGCTTTAAACTTAATCTATAAATATTTTTGTAGGAGGAAGTTTATGTCAGACGGAAATCCATATTGCCATGCTGGAATGGAGTGTCATGATGGTTGTCGCTGCGCTAGAACTGATGGAATTTGTCATTGCAAAATGATCAGTGCTGATAAGTGTGCCTGTGATGGTTATTGTGGTGTTAGAAAAACAATTTAAATTTATATTCACAGATCAGGTAGAGAAATCTACCTTTTTTTGTGGAGAGGGGGAAATCCGTATAGGCCAATAGTTGTGAGCGCATTCTTTTGGTACAAAATAAAATCAGCCACTAATATTTTAGTGACTGATTTTATTTTCTTATTTGGAAAATTAATCTATCTATTAAAAGTCATTTTCATCTTCGATGATATGGTCTTGGGTTTGTTTAAAAATAGTAATGATATGTTGATCACTAAGACGGTAGTGAATATTTCTTCCACGTCTGGCATTAGAAACAAGATTTAATCCCTTGAGAATACTTAACTGGTGGGAGATTGAAGACTGGCTCATATCAAGTGTATCAGCAATTTCACCAACACTTAATGGTGTTTCAGCCAAGGCAAAAATAATTTTGGCACGGGTCATATCGCCAAAAGCTTTAAAAATATTAACCATAGCTTCAAGGTCTTCATTATCAGGTAAATTTTTCTTTAAATTGTGCAATGCTTTTTGGTGTTCCATTTCAAAATTTTGTTCTGGCATAAGTTGTCCTCTTATTGGAAATAGGTTGAAATTCATCAAGACCTATTATATTATAATTCATATATGAATGATTGCTCATATATTCAGATGAGCATGTAAACCTTTTCAATTTTAAAGGAGGATATTCTCGATGAAATCATACGATGTCCAAACTGAATATAAAATTAAAAAGAAACAAAAACATGTTAAAAATGAATTGAGCAAATCAACTAAGTTAACTATTATTCGTTTGTTGATTTCCTTTATTCTACTACTATTAGGTTCCAGTTCACTACTTCCTGATTCAGTCAACGTAGGAACGTTTGTTTTGGCCTATTTAGTAATAGGCGCCAGAATTGTCTATAAGGCTATTAGAAATATTTTTCACGGAGAGATCTTCGATGAGAATTTTCTGATGAGTATTGCGACCATTGGGGCAATAGTTTTGGGTGAATATCCTGAAGCTATCGCTGTTATGCTGTTTTACGAATTAGGAAATGTATTTGAAGATGTGGCTGTTAATCGTTCTAAAAAATCAATTTCGGCTTTGTTGGAAGTTAAGCCAACCTTTGCGACTTTGAAGCTTAACGATAAAACTAAAAGGGTCGATCCTAGTTATGTCGAAAAAGGACAAATTATTTTAGTTAAACCAGGAGAAAAAATTCCACTTGATGGTACTGTAGTTTTAGGCAATTCATCGGTAGATACTTCTGCTTTAACGGGTGAATCGATGCCTCAGAATATCAAAGTCGGCGACGAGGCTTTGAGTGGTTCAATTAATCAAAATGGAACTTTACAAATTAAAGTTACTAAAGTTTATAACGATTCGACTGTTGCTAGAATTTTGGACTTAGTTCAAAATGCCAGTAGCAAGAAGGCTGATACGGAGAAATTCATTACTAAATTTGCTAAGATTTATACACCAATCGTAGTTGGTTTGGCAGTAGTTTTAGCAATTGTTCCACCATTGGTATTTCAAGGGACATGGGACACTTGGATCTATCGTGCGTTGATTTTTCTAGTTATCTCCTGTCCTTGTGCACTGGTTATCTCAGTACCTTTGAGTTTCTTCGGTGGTATTGGAGCGGCTTCTAAACAAGGTATTTTAGTTAAAGGTAGCAATTATCTAGAAGCTTTGAATTCCGTTGATACAGTAGCTTTTGATAAAACAGGAACTTTAACCAAAGGAAAGTTTGATGTAGTAGCTGTTGATCCTCAGACTGGAATTTCTAAAGATGAACTATTGCAGATGGCAGCCAGTGTAGAAAAAAATTCTACACATCCAATTGCCGTATCTATCTTGAATGCTTATACAGGCAAAATTTTACCAGTTGAAAAATCGCTTGAACAAGCAGGTCATGGACTTAGCGCTGAAGTTAATGGACAAAACGTGATTGTTGGTAATGCAAAGGCCATGAAGACTAATAAGATTGACTTCACTGAAGCCAATGTAATAGGAACCGTGGTCTATGTAGCTGTGGCTGGTAAGTTCTGGGGTGATATTGTAATTGCGGACGAACCTAAGAGCGATGCTTTGAATGCTATCAAATTGTTAAATAATCGTGGTATTGAAAAGACAGTCATGTTGACCGGTGATAATCAAAAAGTTGGATCAGCAATTGCACAAAAACTTCATATGCAAAAAGCTTATACTGATTTGATGCCTGAAAATAAAGTTCAAATCGTTAATGATTTACTAAAGAGTTCACATCAAAATAATAAGAAAGTAGCCTTTGTCGGCGATGGAATTAACGATACACCAGTATTGGCAACAGCTGACATTGGATTTGCTATGGGTGGCTTGGGATCAGATGCTGCTGTAGAAGCAGCCGATATTGTTATCATGGGCGACGAACCTTCAAAGGTATCTCAAGCAATGAAGATTGCTAAAAGAACACGTCAAATTGTTATTGAAAATATTTCCTTTGCTCTAGTAGTTAAAATTTTGTTTCTATTATTAGGAGCTTTAGGAATGGTCAATATGTGGCAAGCCGTTTTCGCTGATGTTGGTGTAACGATTATAGCCGTCTTGAATGCAATTAGATTACAATTGATTGATTTTGATAATTAGAAAAAACATTACTTTGAATTTGCCGTCCTCCACAACAAAACCGATTGGGCTGGAACGCTGCGGGCACAGATTTGAACCAATTCTGCGAATTGTTTCAAATACTGGCCTTCTACTAAGTGAGTACCTCACTAAGTAGAATTTCGCGGCTGAGCCCATCGGTTTTGTTGCTCCGGACTATTGCTTTATTTTAAATATAAAAAAGAAGAACAATGTCTATTAGTTTCAGGTAGCTTTACTACTACTTGGAAGGCTTAATAGACATTGTTCTTTTTTAGTTAGTATCAGTTATAACCAGATTTGAGAAAGAGCCATCTAGGTTCAGGGTAATGTTTTTTTATGGAAATTTTACTATATTGATCAGACTTATTTAGGTAGACTAGATTGTAGAGATAACAACAATAAACATATGGGGGAGCAAAAGAATGACAAAGAAGATAGTAGTTGGTCTAGCGCTCGTAATGGTGTTGTTTGGTGGATTTACTACATATTATGTCAATGTCCGAAAAAATACAGCTGAAGAAAAAGTGGTTTCTAAGGATAAGCCTAAAATATCCAAGAAAACTCTTAGTAAAAAAGCTGCGGTACAAATCAATGCTGAATTTTACAGTCATGAAAAAGTTCAATCTGAAGCTGAAATGGCATTAGTAGGTTATCCAGCTACTTTTTCCAAACTGTTAAAACAGGGAGAATTAACAATCATTGGCGAAATAACGGGACTCAAAAGTTACGTTTTTGAAAGTCATCCTTATACGGTCGCTAATGTGTATGTAAATAAAGTCTTACGTGGTGATGCTTCTAAACTAGATAAAACAATTCGAGTAATGTTTGTTGGTGGAAACATAACTAAAAAAGAAATGTTGGCACCAGTAGCTGATAAGTCGTCTATGAACGTAACGGATGAAGAAGCAAATTCAGATGAAATTGTAACCGTAGAGTATGCAGGTAATCGACTTCCCCAAGCTGGAGAAAAGGTAGCCTTAATTCTTTCTAAAGCTCCATCAGGAGCAAATAATATCCCTGGCAAATTTTGGTCACCAATCTTTGCCAATAAAGCCACTTTCTTTCAGGATTCCGACGGTCAGTATAGAAGAATTCCAGAACAGCCTTCAATTGGTGGAAGTTCAGATGGAACGACCGGACAATCTCAGAATCAGTTTAATCAAGAAGATGACGAAAAAATGAACAAAGGTATGAATGATCTAATAAATAAAGCGTAGTTATTTGAAGAATAAAGAAAGCGCCCATCAAGGAAATGAAAAAAAATTTCAAGTTTGGTCATACTTTGAATTTGCCGTCCTCCACAACAAAACCGATTGGGCTGGAACGCTGCGGGCACAGATTTGAACCAATTCTGTGAATTGTTTCAAATGCTGGCCTTCTACTAAGTGAGTACCTCACTAAGTAGAATTTCGCGGCTGAGCCCATCGGTTTTGTTGCTCCGGACTATTTTTTTTTAGTGATTCAATTTTAAATATAAAAAAGAAGAACAGTGTCTATTAGTTTCAGGTAGCTTTACTACTACTTGGAAGGCTTAATATTCACTGTTCTTTTTTAATTAGTATCGGTTATAGTCAGATTTGAGAAAAGGTTATGTAGGTACTTTGGGGATAAATCAAGTATATGATATCCCAGTCCGGAGCAATAAAGAAAATGGTTTCAAATATCGTACCCATTATGTTCCAGACCAATTTTCTTTGTTGCGGAGGACGGAATCCTTTAAAATATCTTCTTTAATTACCAGGTAAAACATTAATAGTATAGAGCAAGACAATAAAGACAAAGAACAAAATATACATGATTGGAGTAATTTCCTTACGACGTCCTGCTGCCCACATTGTTAGAGGATAAAAGAGAATTCCGAAAGCAAATCCGTAAGAAATATTATATGTCAGTGGCATACCAACGATAGTTAAAAAGGCTGGCATAGCGATTTCAAACTTATTCCAATCAATTTGTTTCATTGATTGGGCCATTAGAATACCAACGATGATCAATACCGGTGCAGTTACATTAGAAGTAACGACTGTCAAAAGCGGGGAGAAGAACATTGAAATGATAAACATGATGCTGACAACAAGAGATGTCAGACCTGTACGACCACCAACAGCAATTCCGGCAGACGATTCAACGTAAGCGGCAGTTGGAGTAGTACCCATAACAGATCCACCTAACATAGAAATTGAATCAGCCATCAATGCACGACCGATACGAGGCATTTTGTTATCTTTCATAAAGCCAGCTTGTTCAGCCAAACCAATTAAAGTACCGGCAGTATCAAAGAAGGCAACTAGCAAGAAGACTAAGACGACTGCCCAGAGTTTGGGATCAGCTAGATCTGGTAGATGAGCAATACCGACACCAAATGTAGGTTTCATACTAGGAATAGTTGAAATAACTTGGTGTGGTAAAGGAATCAATTTAGTAATAAGTCCTAAAATAGTTGTCAAAACCATACCGATGAAGATTGATCCGGGGACTTTTTTTGCCATTAATAGTCCAGTTACGATCAAACCAAAGATAGTTAACCAAGTAGTTGGAACGGTCAAGGATCCCATTTCAACTAGAGTTGACTTACTAGCAGTAACCAAGCCACCACCTTGTAAGCCAACAAAAGCAATGAATAATCCGATACCTGATGCCATAGCTAGTTTCAGGTCGTGCGGAATTGAATCAATAACTAATTCACGTAATTTTAAAACAGAGATCAATAGGAACAAGATACTGGACATGAATACTCCAGCCATAGCTGTTTGCCAAGGAATACCCATGGCTAGAACAACTGAATAAGTAAAGAAGGCATTGTCGCCTAGTCCGGGAGCGATGGCAATAGGATAGTTAGCAAGTAATGCCATCAAGACGGAACCTAAAATTGCTGAAAGAGCAGTAGCAGTGAAGACGGCACCTTTATTCATACCGGCAGTTCCTAAGACTTGCGGATTGACGAATAAAATATAAGCCATCGAAACAAAAGTAGTAAGTCCAGCTAATATTTCACGTCTAACGGTTGTATTAGCTTCTTTAAGATGAAAAAGCTTTTCCATAAAACTGAGATCTTCTGATTCCATGATATTAACCCCCTAAGGTTTATTTCATTGATTACTCAGTAAGTATTACAGAGTTTATGAAAAAAGACAACTAAAATACGATTGATTTATACAAATTATCTATTATAGTTCGGATTATATAACGATAATTAAATTTAAAATAATTTATACGATTAAAATATATTAAAAACACGAATGAAAAGGCATTCCACAAAATTCTGCAGAATGCCTTTTTTAGAATTTAGTTAAAGATATCTTCTTCAAATTGGTCGCCACTAGCAAAGGTGTACTCTTTACCGATCGTAGCTGGGTTTTGAATAATCAATGCAATTGCACGAGCAACATCAACTCGAGGGATGCTGCCTGATTCGTTTGGACCAAGTAATTTGATTTTGCCAGTACCGTCATCATTTGTTAAGGCGCCTGGGTGGATGATCGTATAATCGAGATTAGTGCCACGTAAATGATCATCAGCATAATGCTTAGCAATCATATATGGTTTAATACCTGATGCGTCCCACTTGCTACGATTGTCACTAAAGAGCGAGCTAACCATAATGTAGCGCTTGATACCAATAGCTTCGGCAACCATCATCGTCTTGATAGCACCATCTAAATCAATTTCCAAAGTTAAATCATAACCGGCACCGCCAGCACCAGCAGAGAAGACAATTACGTCGGCTCCAGAAGCTTCAATAGAATCTTTGATACTGTCAAGGGAGGCTGTCAAATCAATAAATTGAGTTTCAATGTTGTTTTCGTTATAAGCCTTGATTTGTTCCTGACTACGCAATCCAGCAACGAAATCAATATTTTTTGATTGTAATTCTCCAATTAGTAGGTGACCCACTTTACCATGAGCACCAATGATAAGAACTTTCATAAATTCCAGACCTCCTTATTTAAACATATCGTAGCAACAATTTTTTAATAAAGCTAGTGTTTTGAATCTAATATCACGGTATATTAGACTTATATATAAAGGGGACTTTGCGTATGAAGATATTAGGAATCTTAGCTTCACATCAAGAGCATGGTTTGAACGCCAAGATGCTTGATGAAGTTATGAAGAATGTCGACAAGGGCGTTGAAACAGAAACCATATACTTAGAAAATTACGATATTACACCACATAAGTATCATGAGAAGAATGATGTTTTAGATGAATTATCGCAAAAGTTAGCCGAAAGTGACGTCTGGGTCTTTGCGGCACCAACATATTTCCGTGAGTTGTCAGGTGTTTTGAAGAACTTTTTTGATTGTATGCGTCCAAAATTGGTTTATTTTAAAGAGAATGGCGATACGATTCCGGGGCAATTTAAGAATAAGCATTATTTAAGTATCAGTTCTTGTTATGTTTCACCACTTGAAAACTTTATTACCGGAGTAACTGACGAATCATTTAAGACAATTGATCGAGTAATGTCAGCTGCCGGAGTTATTAAAGTAGGAGAGATTGTATTACCAGGAACTTTTGGCATGAAAGAAATACCTAATAATAAGAAGAAACTGTGTCAAAAGTATGCCAAAAAGATTTCTGTTAGAAAAAGAAAGGACGATTCAACCTTGAAAAGATATATACAGTTATTCTTCATGATAGCCATAATGGCACTAATAACGATGGGGATTCAAGTACCTTTAAGCCCATGGATCTCAGGGAGTTTTTGGTTGAACTATGTGACCTTTACTGTTATCTTCTTTGTATTATTAGCATGTATTTTGCATTTTGTTACTTTTGTAAAGCATCGTCGTAGATAATTGGATATTAAAAAAGGCAGTCAGTTATATATGACCGCCTTTTATTGTTTGAAACGAGCTACGATGGAGCAACTCCTTCCGGTTAAGTCAACTTTCTGTGTCACTCGCTATGCGAGCAACCCAAAAAGTAGTCTTAATCCTCGGGAGCTGACCGCTCCATCTCCGCTCTCTGATTAAAACGAGCTACACAAGCCAATTCCTTCGGGTTAGCTACGCATTGAAAACTACATGCAAAGTGCGCATGTAATTTCCAACGCTAGGTTAATCCTTG
The DNA here is from genome assembly GCF_003967595.1 of Companilactobacillus musae. Lineage (GTDB taxonomy): Bacteria > Bacillota > Bacilli > Lactobacillales > Lactobacillaceae > Companilactobacillus > Companilactobacillus musae. The sequence continues at coordinate 10,538 of NZ_BIFW01000010.1, forward strand.
GGAATTCCCAGGCTTGTTCCGCTCTCTGATTAAAACGAGTTACACAGAGACAATCCCTTCCGGTTTGCTACAGCATCGAAGTCACACGCAAAAACGGCGTGCAATTTTGATACTTAGGCAAATCCTCGTGGACTGACCACCTCTGTTCCACTCTCTCTATTTGACTAATTCGTTTAATTGGCCTAGTACTTTATCATAACTTGGCTCATCGGTTTGAACGGGTACGATTTCTGAATAGATGATTTCACCATTCTTGTCTACGACCCAAACGGAACGGGCTAAGATGTTTAGGTCTCTGATCCAAATGTTTGATTTTTTACCAAAGTCATGGTCGATATCGGAGAGCATTTGCATATTCTTAACATTCTCTGCGGCACACCAATTTGCTTGTTCTTCTGGGGTGTTAGTTGAGATAGTTACGAAATTGATAGCTGAGTGTCCGTCAATTTCTTCATTAAAGTGTTTAGTTTGAATGCTGCAGACGCTAGTATTGATATCTGGAACGACACTGATCAACAATGGCTTGTCTAATAGGCTACTTAGTTTGATTTCATTGTTATCCTTGTTGAGAACAGTGAAGTCGGGGAAGTTTTCACCCACGGTCAATGGCTTGCCAATTGTTGTAATAGTTTGTCCTTTAAAATCTAAATCCATACAAAATCACACCTTTCATAATTGAACTAGATTTATTATAAAGTACCGCAAATCAAAAACCTAGAAATTAGATTGAAAATTAACTTAACATGAGGTTATGTCATGGAATTAATAGGAAAGCACATAAAAATACGTAATTTTGCAATGTCTGACTTGGAAGAATTTCTTAAATTAGTGCAAGATAAAAATAATCATAAATTAGCTGGACTGGAGTATACCGAGGATGTAGACTTTGGTCGTGATCTCCTTGATATGTATCAGCGAAGGGATGGTGCCTACGCCATTGCTTTGCAGGATACAAACCAAATGATCGGAATAATTGAGTTGAATAAACGTGGTGAATCAACCGAGTTGTTGCTAACACGTGAAATCGGTTTTGTTATTAATAGAAGCTTTCGGCAAAAAGGTTATGCCAAAGAAGCAGTTAAGCTGTTGCTAGACTACGGATTTAATGATCTCAAGTTAACCGAGATCTGGGCATCAACTGAAAAAGATAATCCAGCTCCGCAAAAACTTTTAGAAACATTAGATTTCAAATATGTCTACGAAGCTGATCAAGCGCTTCCATACACGGGACAACACAATCTGGTTAAATATTACCTTTTAAAGAAATGATTCACTTCTTGTAAGAAATTCTTAATTATTTCGGATTAAGAAGGAAGTGTACAGATGGTATTATACAAAGCGTAAGGAGAAAACAGACAGACTTTTGATGAGAGGTTTTTTATATGAAGAAAAGAATGAGAACTAGAAAAAGTCTCACAGTCAAAAAGCGAGTAGTCGGTTTCTTCGCAATTGCCGTTATATTGTTGGGTGTGATTGGAGGATTTGGTTTTACGCATGTAATTGCCGAATCTAACAGTACGACAGGAGGTGGCGCTGATAGGTCAGCACCGGTAGCAGTTGTCGCTAGCGCATCAGAGTCATCTAGACTTGATGGAGGTGGCGGCGGTACAAATGCTAACGTGGTACTGAATAGTGATAATACTGGTAGTAGCACTGGTAATGAAAGTAAAGTTGCTAATACCGGATATGAAACACCTTCAGTAAATGTTAATAACATGTCATCTTACCCACAAACGGGTGATGCTCGTGACACCGGATTAATCATAACCGGCTTTACGATTTTGATTGGTCTATTCGCTTTTTACGGTTATAAGCTCCGCAAAAGCTTGGCAGTTTCACATGTTTCAAGGGTTTCAAAATGATTCAATTCTGATAAATAAGTTTTACAGATTATGAAATGTACAAGCTGTAAAATTTGGTATTATCTAATTGTAATCAAGAAAGATAAAAACAAAAAATAATTTTCTATATCAGGGAGGATATATCATGAAATTATCAAAAAACGTTCTAGTAGGATCATTAGCAACAGTAGGTATGGTATTAGGAGCAATTGCACCAGCATTGACAGCACAAGCTGCTACAACAACAGGTAAGGTTAACAATGATGGTAGTGTTACAAAGGTAGACGGATTCCCAACACCTGCAGATGCAGCACAAAATGGTGGTTTAGCAATTGCTTATGATGCTGGTAATGGTACAGATGCTGGTTCAGCAACAATGGCTTCAAATGCTAATGTTAAAGTTGTTAGTGGATTGTTAGTATTGGATGCAGTTCCTGACTTCGGATTTGGCTCAGCTGCTGCAGGTACAACAGTTGGTTTAGTAAATAATCAATATGCTCAAAAAGAAGCAGATTCAACAAACGCCGATGCTGTTAAAGTAACAGAATCACGTACAGCTGCTCCTGGTTTCACATTAGGTGCACAAATTTCAAACTTCACTTCTGCTAACGATACAACAGGTCAAGCATATACTTTGAATTTACAACCAACATCATTGACAGACGATCAAGGTAACTCAGTTTCATCTGTACAAACAAACAATGTTAGTTTGTCAGGTGCAGATTCTGATCCTGCTACACTTGTAGACTTAGCTGCTGGTTCATACAAGGAAGGTCAAGTAAATGCTTCATTCAAACCTGGCGACAAGAATGTATTCTTGACATTGGGTAAGGATGCTTCAACAACAACAGCTGACAAGGCTAGTGTTAAGGCTTATAATGCTAAGATTACTTGGACTTTGACTGCAAAGCCATCAAAGACAGCTGGATAATTAATAAAAATTAAAATTTATACTATAAATTAAGACCACTACTACATTAGTAGTGGTTTTTATTTTATAATATAGTTATGAATTAGGTATATGGAGGCTTATGATGAAAAGAAAAGGAATGCGTTTATTCTTTATTGCATTTGCTTTTTTGCTATCAATTTTCTCAGTTAGTTTAAATGAAGAAAACATTAAAGCGGCAACATCTGGGGACTATACTTTAAAAATTGGTGGGGAAAATACAGATACTTTAAATATTGATGGTGGTAATTACAATATTACTGGCGACCCTGGTCAAACAGAAGAGTTAAAGCTTTTGGTAATTAATCAGGCAAGTAATACTAGAAAATTTAGATTTGATGTGAATACTGCTTATACATCTGACGGTGGAACTTTGTCTTATAATAAAAATAAGGTTTCTGATCCAGATTTGAAGATTCAATTACGTAGTTTGGCAACTCCAAAGTCGGCAGTATTTAGTGTTCCAGGTAATAAAACTGCTACTTTAACATTTAAAGTTAAGATTCCTGAAAAGAGTTATGAAGGAACAATCATGGGGGGTGTCACGGTTGCCCCATATAAAGAAAAGGCTAAAGGAACAGTTTCTGCAAATGGTACTTTAATCAAGAATAAGTTTAGTTACTCTATTCCTATTCAGATTAAACAAAAGGATAGTGCTAGTCCGGAACCAAAGTATTCAGTAAGAACAATTAAGCCAGCTTTGGTACAAGGCACCAAAGGTCAAACTCAAGGTATCAATGTTAATGTTCATAATTCAACAAACTCTTATGCTGGATCATTAACTGCAAAAGCCGTTGTTACTAAAAAAGGTGACAAGAGTTTTAAAATTGTAAAGGATGCAAATAGTCAAAATATTGCTCCAACAACTAATTTTAATATGGGAATTTCATGGGGTAAGAAATCACTTCAAGCTGGTAATTATCACTTGAAATTAACATACAAGGCTGAAGGCGGACTTAAGAGTTGGGTAATTAATAAAGACTTTACTATCACAAATAATGATGCTGCTAAGTATAATAAGTTAGCTGGTATTAAACCAAATTATCTATGGTTATACATTCTATTGGGTATTCTAGCCTTGGCTATTATTTTAGGCCTTGGTATTTATCTAGGTAAGAGAAATAATAATAACAATAGTAATAATGGTGATAATAATTCTGGAAATACAACTAGAAGACGTCGTCGTTAATAAAAAAATAAATTGAGCTGTTCCAGGACTTGGAACGGCTTTTTTAGTATCATAGGTAGTATAAGGATTTTAACTAGAGGATTATTATGAATAAGAGAATAGTTTGTTTTGTTTCGCTTGCTTTTTTTGCTTTAATTAGTTTTATTTGTAATCCGATAACTGCCAAAGCTGATTTGGATGGAATTACCGTTACTCCATTAATTGAGAATGATTCTGATGTAACTAATAGATTTCAAATTGTTGGTAAATCGAGTTCTGAGAGAACGTTAAAAATTTCAATAAGCAATTTCGGGATTAGAAAGGCTAATTTAAAAATTGTTCCAACGAATGCTACCACGTCTATGGACGGAAAAATTGTATATACTGATAATGTGAAGGCTGGACAATATGGTTTGAAATATGCTTTTGCGGATATGACAAAAAGTCAAACTGTTTTGTTGCGACCCAATAAAACTAAAGATTTAACATTTAAAGTTAAACTTCCAGAGGGTAAGATTAATGGTTTACTGCTGGGTGGATTTAATATATATGATGCAAGTAATCAAATACATGGTAATGCTGACATTCCAGTTTGGATAACAGATGATAACAAACCTGTTGGTGGTATTGTTACGCTTCATAATCTGGCATTAGATGTAATCAATAAAAAACCGCACATAATCATCAACCTCCAAAACAAAGAACCAGGCATGATGAAAAATGTAATAGTTCACATGACGGTAAAGCGTAAGAGCTGGTTAGATAGATTTAATCTCGGTCCCAAAACAATGATTGCTGATCTAACTTATCCCAAAGTTGCTCCTAACTCACGTATTCCAGTTGATTTTGATCAAAACACCACACCGATTGAAGCTGGAACTTATGTTGTAAAAGGTGCGGCTAGAAGTGGTAAGGCAACGTGGACGTTCCATAAGACATATCACATTACGCAGGACCAAGCCAACGATATTAATAAACGCTGCAAGGGTCTGATTTATAATAAGACGACGACATATATTCTTATTGTCTGTGTCTTAGTATCATTGATTTTCCTAATTTTCTGGGCCATTTGGTATTCAGGTAGGAGTTAATACTTATGAAGAAACGAATAATTGTATTTTTTTCAACATTTTTACTATTAATAGCAACGCTTTTGCCATTTGCGACAACGGTAAAGGCTGCGCCTGATAAATCTTATGCGATCCAAGCTATCTTGCCGGATAATCAGATCAATAAAGATGAGTCATATTTTGATTTGAAGGTTGAACCTAATAAGGAACAAACTTTGAAGGTATTGATTGCTAATACTGGTACGAAACCGATCACGGTTACTGCTGAGGTTAACAATGCTTATACAGCGGATTCTGGTGTAATTGGTTACGATAAGTATAATGCTAAGCTCTACAAGGGCAAGAATCCTTCTCTGACATCATTAGTCGAGGGTAAGAGAAAACAGGTTGTAAAGCTTAATACGGGCGAAAACAAGACAGTTGAGTTTAAAGTTAAGTCACCAAGTTCTGACTATACGGGAATTATCTTGGGTGGTGTAACGACAACAGCTTCTGTCAGCCCAACTAAATCGAAGAATATTAACATTAAAAATCAAGTTCGTTATGTCAAAGTGGTTGTCCTTCGTTCCAAAGATGATGGAGTAATGCCTGATATGCATTTGACATCTGCTGCCCCTAAGGCAATTGCTGGAACAACTGGTATTGCCTATACAATGGACAATACAGCCCCAATTAACGTCAACAAGGTATCCTTGAAGGCTAAGATTACTAATGGCAGTAAAGTAACTAACTATAAGGCAGACAATTTACAATTTGCTCCTAGTTCACAGTTCAGTTACTTTATTCCAATTAAGAAATTAGATGCTGGTACGTACAAAGCACACATTACCTTGAAAAACGATAATGGTTTCCAAAAAGAGTTTAATTACAATATAACTGTTAAGAAAACACAAGCTAACTATGTCAATGACGCCGCTAATCCAAAACAAGAATCAAATAACAAGCAATGGATCGGTATCATTCTAGGAATCATTGTTTTGATTGCCGTAGTTGTTTGGATGTATCTCTACTACTCACAACGTAATAAAGGTGATGGTCCAAAGAATGGTCGTGGTAAGCTAAACTTGAGATTACCAAAGAAACCTGATTCATCTAATAAATCAAAAGATTCAAGATCTGGTAGTACAAGATCTTCACGTCATAAGAAGTAAAAATAAAGAGCTATCTGAATATTTAAATTCAGATAGCTCTTTTTATTTTGTTGGGGTCAATCCCTTAACAATAAAATCCGTTATATGTTCAATTTCTAAAGGTTCATTCCATTTTTTGACATCAACGATAATATAATGTTCGATCAAGTATCCTAAAATATTTGAGGCTAGAAACCGGAAGATTTCTAAGTTATCCCAATCGATCAGAATTTGCTTTTTCTTCAAATCATCAAGGACCTCATTGAACTGTTTAAAGGATTTTTTAGGGATGCTCTCAATTAGTCTGTCGTGAATATGTTGGTCGTAAATAAATTCATTCAAGAAAATTTTCATTATCTTATGGTTGTATTTAAAAAGGGAAATTCGATCATTGATCATTGTCGTTAAAAAATATTTCAAATTGAGATTGCCATTCTGATAAGCGGTACGAGAAAATTTGTCTAAATCCTGGGGTAGGATCTTGTGTGTCAAAGGTGTCAGAATAGCCATCAACAATTCTTCTTTATTTTTAAACTTACGGAAAATACTGCCTTCGGAAACTCCAGCATGTTCTGAAATTTCTTTGGTTGAGGTATTAGCATAGCCACGTTCGGAAAAGAGTTCGATGGCCGATTGAAAAATCAATTTTTGTTTCGGTGTGAGTTTTTCAGTTTTTTCTGCTTCACGATAAATATTAAATTGATCATTCATTTGCTTTACCTCTAATTATTATTAATAGCTCCATTCTATCCTAAATGGAGCCCAAGAGGAAAATCTTTATGAATGTTTCATTGTGTGGCTGTTTCTATATCCGAAGTAAAATTGAACGATGGCTAGAACAATATTGACGTAATTTAGAATATTGAACCAAGTATCAATGCCACTGACTTTGACAGTACCGAAGTAAACCCAGAAACCAACGATAACTGCAATAACGTTGATCCAAGCAAAGGTTTTTTGCAAGTTTTGATTATCAGTTGCAAACCACATCCATATGACATTAATAATGAACCAAACCATTAGAATCCAAAACATTGTTGTAAACATAATATCCACTCTCCTTTATATGATAGTGAGTACTCACTATCAATTTACAAATCCGATTATAGTTCTATATTTTTAAAATGCAACTATAAAAACAAAAAAAGTAGCCATCAATTATTTGATAGCTACTTCTTGGCTCTTCACAAAGCCTTTTTCTTTTTATTACTCTCGATTTTGTTCTTGAGTTTCTTGACATAAACTTGATTTAATTGGATCAAAAGCCAGATATAATCAGGTCTAGTTGAAGAGATATCCCATGGAATAACCTTAATGTTGCTTGGATATTTTTTTCTTTCGATATCTAGTGGCAATACATCTAACGAAGTAATTAAAACATCGACGTCTTCGTATACGCTACTTGGTACAATTTGGACAAACCCTAAGCTACGAATATTTCTTAAAACAACTTCAGCAGCTTGATTTCCGGGATCAATCAAGACTTTGACCTTGATAATATCTTCAGCACGAATTGTGGAGATATAACTAGGCAAAACTTGATAAAGGTTTCTGGAAATCAATTCGGCTGCATTGTAGATGCCTGGAAATTCATTTTGATCTACATTTGAGAAGAATGTATATACGTCTTTGTACAAGTCAGTATAAATTCTTTCATCATCGCTGCTATACATTGAGTCAAGATGCATGAGTGAGTAGGGAGCCATAATGTAATAGAAGACAATATCCCGAGTTACATAGGTCATAATATGCTTCAAAGTCTTTTGATTATGGTAGACAGTCATATCATCATGATAATGTTCTTTTAGGAAATCTATAAAGTGATAAACGAGCGCGTAGAACTTCGGATTGATTCTGGCATTAGCATTGATTGGTTGTTCAAATGCTGTATCACTTGGTTGAAAGGCAGTCTTTCTAAAGAGATTGATCAGCTTGTTTTCGTTGTCTAAGGCGTTAATAGGAACGATAGGGTAGTCATCATGAGTTAAGATGTCCTCCCCCAAGCCTTGATCACCAAAAACATCACTGTAATATGGCAATTCGTCGATATAATTACGTTTGATCAAACGAATTCTGGAGATTGCTAGGAAGTATTTCAATTGAAAATGAACGATTGGATTATCGAAAGTAATACCAGCACGTCCAATAATTTGATCAATTGAATTTTCTTGAATCAAGCCAAATGGCCATTCTTGCCCATGATAGGTGTACCAGTAGACATAGTATGCCATCCAACGAATATTTTTTTCATTGCCTTTGATCTCTAATGTCGAGTTGGAGATCTTTAGTCCAAAGTTTTTTAGGAAAGCCCTGAATTTTGACATTCGCCGATTAAGAGTTGATTTACTAGTAAAGTGCTCATTGCTAAAGCTTTCGAACGAAGGATTAGCACTTGTCAAACCGTAGTTGAAAGCTTGGAAGACAACAGAATTTTTTACTAGATATAGTCGGTAAGTATCAATTGAAATTTTGCTGAAGTCGATTGACTCAATTTTAGTATCGCTTGGGTCAATATCGGGAGCGACGTCAGCTAGATCCTCTAGCAGTGCCTGGAAAATATTGTAAGTTTTTTGATATGTGAATTGTAGTCTATTACTGATATTACTTAAGTTTACTTCACGAGGAGGTAATGATTTTATTACAGTAAGCATGCGGTACTTTTCAACGTCTTGCTTAACTAAGAAAATTTGCTCCAACATTTGTCTTCCCCCGGTAACATTAAATTAAAAAAATCTAATTATATATAAAACACTACTTGCTACTATCTTAACATTTATTTATAATGTTTTGTAATCAGATAGAGGTGCAATCTTTATTATTAGTATTTTGGAGTACGGATAGGGTACTTTGAAAAGATATGAAAGGAGAGTTTGCCGAAATCAATTATCCCTACTTGATAATTTGATTGGGCTGGTGCTTAAAAGGTACCAGACTGTCGAGATTTAGAGAACGTGAATAAGGAAACTTTCCTTATGAAGATTGTTTTAGGGCTGGTATGGCTTTAAAACGAGCTGCGCAAAGGCAACTCCTTCCGGTTAGCTACGCATTGAAAACTACACGCAAAATACGCATGTAATTTCCAATGCTAGGCTAATCCTCGGGAGCTGACCGCCTTTGCTCCGCTCTCTGGATTCGTTGAGCTATTGATTAATGGGATAATTATAATCCTTATTGTCGGTAGTTCCTCTGATAATAAGGATTTTTTTTATATCCAAAAAGGGGAATGAAAGATGGAAAATAATGATGTGAATAGGTCGCTGAAGACTCGCCATTTGTCTATGATTGCACTTGGTGGTTCAATCGGAACTGGTTTGTTTGTTGCAAGTGGTTCTTCAATTTCAACGGCTGGACCTGGAGGTGCCTTGATAGCCTATGTGGCTATTGGTATTATGGTTTACTTCCTGATGACTAGTTTAGGAGAAATGGCAACTTACATGCCTGTTTCTGGTTCTTTTGCTACTTATGCTACAAAATTTATTGATCCTGCATTCGGATTTGCGCTAGGTTGGAACTATTGGTTCAACTGGGCGATTACATTAGCGGTTGATTTATCAACTATTTCGTTAGTTGTGAAATATTGGTTTCCAAGTTGGACTTCCTGGAAGATCAGTTTAACTTTCATGGTTGTTCTATTAGTTATTAATTTTATATCGGTTGGCTCATTTGGAGAAACTGAATATTGGCTTTCATCAATCAAAGTTACAGCAGTAATTATTTTCTTGATCTGTGGTATTTTGACTATCATGGGTATTCTTGGTGGTCACGGATCAGTTGGACTTTCAAATTACACATACAAGCAAGCTCCATTTGTAGGAGGAGTACCGGCGATTCTAAGTGTATTCGTTGTTGCTGGGTTCTCCTTCCAAGGGACTGAATTGATCGGTATTACAGCCGGTGAATCAGCAACACCTGAAAAAAGTATTCCCAAGGCTATTAAACAAGTTTTCTGGAGAATTCTTTTGTTCTACATTTTGTCTATCGCCGTTATCGGTGCTTTGATTCCTTATACAAGTCCTAATTTGCTAGGTTCAGGTGCTGGTGATATTGCTATCAGTCCCTTTACTATTGTTTTCAAAAAAGTAGGGATTCCTTTAGCCGCTGGGATTATGAATGCTGTTATCTTAACATCAGTTATTTCCGCTGCTAATTCAGGTTTATACGCTGCCAGTCGTATGCTTTGGTCAATGAGTAAAAATGGCATGGCTCCTCAAGCTTTCCAAAAGACAAACAGTCGTGGAGTACCAGTATTTTCATTGATTTTGACAGCTTTAGTTGGTGGGATTGCTTTATTCACTAGTTTATATGGTGATTCATTCTACGAATTATTGGTTGCTGCTTCTGGTTTAACTGGTTTTATTGCTTGGCTGGGAATTGCTTTCTCACATTACAGATTCAGAAAGGCTTATTTATACAAAGGTTATAGTCTGGATGATCTAAAATATAAAGCAAAATGGTTCCCATTTGGCCCATTATTGGCAATTGTTTTAGGTATTATTATTATCCTTGGTCAAGATGTTCGTTCAATGGTCAACTTCAATATTGGACGTCTATTGATCAGTTATAGTGGTTTGATCATCTTGTTCGTATGTTGGGCTTATTATAAGATCAAACATAAGACCAAGTTCTTGAAACTAGAAGATATCGATGTTGAAAAAACTAAAAACGGTGGTCATTACTAGTTGAAATTTGTTACAAATTAAATTATGATGAACAAAGAATATTTAAGCTAAAAGAGTGCCTACTCATAAACCTTTCAGAGAAGCGATGGTTGGTGTAAATCGTTAAGGTCTTTATTCCAGCATTCTGGTAACGGGTAATGCCGTTCGGGTTGATCCGATAAAGTCTGAAAGTGCAGTGTATCTTTTTGTATACGCTGAAACTGGGTGGTACCGCGAATGGTCGATTCGTCCCTTTATTGGGATGATTCGACCATTTTTTTGTTTTTTGAATTTAAGGATTCCGCTCCCGACTGGGGCTGGGGTTTTAGTCTTGTTAGTTAAAATTGCTGCATACAATGGAGTTTAATTTTTTGTCATTAAGAATCTTAGATGAATCTAGCAACAAAACCCTAGTCCGGAGCAACAAAGAAAATGGGCTCAGTAGTGAAATTCTACTTAGCTCACGAAGTGAGGTTAGTAGAAGGCCGAGCTTGAAGACTGTTGGCAAAGCCAAGAGGCTTCAGGTCGTGCCCACTACGTTCCAGCCCAATTTTCTTTGTTGCGGAGGACGGCATCCTTAATACATTGATTTTAGTGAACAAAGTAAATAAAAAGAGGGAGAAATATCTATGTTAGATATCAAGTTAATTAGAAAAGATCCAGAATGGATCAAGAATAAGTTAGCTTCGCGTGGTGTTACAAGTGATGAAATTGATGAATTATTAGGTTACGATGCTAAGCGTCGTGAATTGCTTGTTAAGACTGAATCATTGAAGGAAAAGAGAAATACTGTTTCTCAAGGAATCGCTACTAAGAAACGTAACAAAGAAGATGCTAGTGACGAAATCGCAGCTATGAAACAAGTTGGTGCTGACATCAAGAAAATTGATGCTGAACTTGAAGAAACTGAAGGCAAGATGAACTATATCTTAGTTCGTTTACCTAATATTCCTGATGATTCAGTTCCTGTTGGACCTGATGAAAGTACTAACGTTGAAATTCGTAAAGTTGGTGCTATTCCTAAGGAAGGCTTCAAACCTCGTCACCACTGGGATATTGGTGAAGAACTAGGTATCTTAGACTTTGAACAAGCTACTAAGGTTTCTGGTTCACGTTTTGTTTATTACATTGGTATGGGTGCTAGACTTGAACGTGCTGTTTACAACTTTATGTTGGATCAACACCAAAAGGAAGGTTATACAGAAGTAATTCCTCCATACTTGGTAAATAACGGTGCTATGTTTGGTACTAGTCAATTCCCTAAGTTTACCGAAGATGTCTACACAGTTATGGTTGATGAAAATCCATTGACTTTGATTCCTACAGCTGAAGTTCCTTTGACAAACTACTTTGCTGACAAGATTTTGGATGAAAAAGATTTGCCTAAGTATGTTACAGCTTTGACACCTTGTTTCCGTTCAGAAGCAGGTAGTGCAGGCCGTGATACTCGTGGTTTGATTCGTATGCACCAATTTAACAAGGTTGAAATGGTTAAAGTTTCAAAACCTGAAGAATCATACAATGAACTAGAAAAACTAACAGCTAATGCTGAAAATATCTTGAAACAATTAGGACTTCCATATCACGTAATTGTACTTTCAAGTGGAGATGCTAGTTTCAGTTCTGCTAAGACATACGATCTTGAAGTTTGGATGCCTGCACAAGACAAGTATCGTGAAGTTTCAAGTTGTTCAAACTGTCTTGATTTCCAAGCTCGTCGTGCTCACATTAGATATCGTGACGAAAATGGTAAGACAAAATTGGCTCACACATTGAATGGTTCAGGTCTTGCTGCCGGACGTACAGTTGCTGCAATTCTTGAAAATTACCAAAATGAAGATGGATCTGTAACAATTCCTGATGTTTTGGTACCTTATATGGGTGGAATTACAAAAATTACTAAAGAAAATGCCAAATAGTTATTGACCTGAGGCGTATAAATTGATAAGATTTAATAGTTCTGTTAAAAGAACTATTGAATTATTCCGGATTAGCTCAGTTGGTAGAGCATCTGACTGTTAATCAGGGTGTCGTCAGTTCGAGTCTGACATCCGGAGTTATAATACTTAGGAGATACCTAGGTGTCCAATATATTACATCTAGTTCACATGAATTAGGTGTATTTTTTTAAGCCGTGTTAGCTCAGTTGGTAGAGCATCGGTATCGTAAACCGGCGGTCACAGGTTCGACTCCTGCACACGGCATTTCTTGATGATATATTAAAGAACCAAACTCCCAAAAGAGCTGTTGAATTTAATTCAACGGCTCTTTTTTTTTGCGTAAAATCATTTAATTCTTATTTTTGTGGAAGTTTTAAGAGATTTATTGTTTTTTATTTTATTAAAATAAGGGATCCTAATGGCACTTTATAGTCATTAGAATCCCTTATTGATTTATATTACAACGAAATATCTAGTCCGTAACGGAGCTAGGATGGTCTCAGCTATGAAATTATTCTTAGTCGGCGATTTGTGCCGGCTTAGAATAAGGCTCGATTTGAAAACAATTTGAACTTTAATTGGTTTCAAACGATGCCCATGGCGTTCCAGACCATTCCTAGCGCAGTGGAAGACGGCAGATTACTGTTTAATTTGTTCCAAAGCGTTGGCAACAGCTTCTTTAATAGCCTTGCTTGAAGCGGAAGCTCCTGAAACTGTATCAACGTCAACTGAATTCTTTTGAATGATTTCTTTAGGCAATTCTTTAACAGCCTTTAAACCATAATCGTCAGATTCGCTTTGTTTTAAGACTTCAATATTTTGAATGTTGTCCTTACTGTCAGCTGTGACACGAACGACAATTTCATTACCCATACCAGCAGTTGATTTACCGATGTATTGATTATCTTTTGTTTCATAATGTTCCTCTGATACATCAGAACCCAACCCTGATTCGTGAACGCTAGCAGATGATTGAACGTCGACAGCTGCAGTTTTTTTGATTTCGGTTTTGGAGCTAGCAGCATTTTCACCGGCAATTTTACCGAAAATCAAATTCTCAGCCAAATTGCTACCACCGTTATATTGACGTCCCATTAAGCTACCTAATTCACCAGCAGCATAAAGATGTGGGATAACAACATTATCATTATCGACAACTTCAGCATTAGAATTATGAACCGGACCACCTTGGGTATTCAATAATCCTTGAACCATTGCCAGAGCATAGTAAGGACCATGAATATCGAATGCAGTCAAAGTTTTACTATCACGATTGAAAGCATAGTCACGTTTTGCTTCAGCAAAGAGATTAAAATCACTGATTGTATTACTCAAATTCTTAGCTTCGACATGGATAACTTTAGCCAAGTCATCTAAAGTATCAGCCTTGATAACTAATTTCATAAATTCTGGGTAAGGGGCGTTTTTGTCATTCTTCAATTCATCGTATTTCTTTTGATCAAAGATAACGTATGGATGACGTTGAGCTAGTGGAATTCTCCAGTTGCCATGATCTTGAATGTGACCATGTCTGTGAATTTCGTTTTCGTCAAAGTAACGAGTTCCATCATCACCAACAACGATTAAACTACCTTGATGAAATGCGGGCCAATCGAATGGTAAAAACTGTGAACGTTGTCCCTTTTCTGGTTTAGGAGTTAAACCGTGGAAAATGCCGTAAGATTCATAGTTGTCCATATTATAAAGTTGGGCACCGACTTCACTAGCCATTTTGACACCAATACCTTTGTTATAAAGTGAACCAATTGGATTGAGGCTAGTTTCGCCTAGATAGTTTTCGACCATCTTAGGGTTGTTTTCAAAGCCACCAGTTGCCATAATGACACCATTTTTAGCTCTAACGTTCAAATCTTTACCATTACGTTTAATTTGAACACCAACGATTGCCTTAGTTGCAGGACTTTGGATTAAATGTTCTGCAGGAGTATTGTAGAGAACATCGATCTTGTCAGCACGTTTTAGTACTTGTTGACGTAAGTTTTTCCACAAGGCAGAATCAGCAACACCTTCATGGACAGCAACTAATTCATGAGTAGCTTGACCACGGAATTCGGGATATTCATGAGCCATAAAGTGTAAGGCTTTGGAAACTGGTGATTCTGGGTGTTTACCCATGATAAATGGCTTAACCCCAAGATATTTTTCTAAGTAATTGGGAATGTCATAGAGCCCTTTGATATAAGTTTCCATCAATTCTTTATCGTATGACAAAGGAAAAGCTAAGTCTTGATAATATTTGCGCAAGTCGTCAAGATTGTCACCTGAAGAAATAACTTGTCCAGCATAACGAGTATTGCCACCCTCATGACCCTCGGGAGCTGAGTCGGTAATTAAGACTTTGGCGTTGTTATCAGCAGCAAAGCGGGCGGCTGTAGCACCTGCACCACCAAAACCAAGGACGATAACATCATATGTTGCGTCCCACTTTAAATTTGAATCCTCAAACATTTCGTTCACTCCATTTCGTCTAGATGTTAGGATTAATATAACTCTAATCGGTGATATTGTGAACAAGTTCTCTTTGTCGTAAACGACACAAAAGACTATGATAGATAGTGTTCACTAAATATAAAATATTTTTTAAATGAATTGAGGAAGCTTTTATGAGCTTAATAAATAAAAGTTATTATGCTTTAGGAACAACAATCAACCTTTCAGTAGCGACGCCTAGTACAGATGCTGACCTAGATGCTGGATATCAGTTGATTCAACAATTTGAAGACAAGTTAACAGTTAATCGAACTAAGTCAGAAGTAATGTCGATCAATCATAATGCCGGAATAAAACCAGTAACAGTGCCACTAGACACTTATGATTTGATCAAACGCGCTGTCTTGGTAAGTCGAAAACACTTGGGCTTCAATGTGGCGATTGGTCCATTGGTGAAACTTTGGAAAATAGGTTTTAAAGGTGCTAATAAACCCAGTGATAGTGAGATTCAAGCAAAGTTAAAAATTATTGATCCAGAAAAAATAATTTTGGATGATTCCCAAAGGACAGTTTTTTTGCAAGAAAAGGGTATGGAAATTGACCTAGGTGGAATTGCTAAAGGATATATTGCGGATCAAATCAAAACATTCTGGCTCGATCGTGGTGTAAAGACTGGAATAATTGATCTTGGTGGCAATGTATTGTTAGTTGGTCCAAGTTTGCACCAAGATGGAATGTGGAATGTTGGAATTCAAAATCCAATCAAACCTCGAGATGTTTCCTTAGGAGTTGTTCATACTAAAGCTAAATCTGTTGGAACGTCTGGTATTTATGAACGTAAGTTAGTAATTGATGGTCATGAATACCACCATATGTTCGATTCTAAAACGGGCTATCCAATAAAAAATAATTTGGCTAGTGTAACGATTATCAGTGATAAATCAATTGATGGTGAAATTTGGTCAACGATTGGATTTTATCAAGGAATTGAAAAGGGCAAAGCTTTGATTGAGGCTCAAACTGGAATTGAGGCTATTTTTATTACTCGAGATTTAGATACAGTTGTGACAAGCGGACTAAAAGATACTTTTAAAATGATATAAAAAAATATATACAATAAATAACAATAATATATTGAATTAGTTAGTGAAACATTTTACAATTGATTTAAGGAAGATATAAATGAGGTGATTAGTGCTATGAATAAATTTATTGCTATTGTGGGATCAAATTCTAACAAGTCAACTAATCGGGAGTTGTTGAAATATATGCAAAGACATTTTCAACCTCAAGCCGAAATTGAACTAGTTGAAATTGCAGGTTTACCAATTTTTAAAAAGAGTGCTGATAAGTATGTACCTCAAGAGGCTAAAGAAATTGCCAAAAAAATTGAATCATCTGACGGTGTGATTATTGCTACTCCAGAATATGATCATTCAATTCCAGCAGTACTTTCTAGTGCTTTGGCTT
This sequence comes from Companilactobacillus musae, assembly GCF_003967595.1. Classification (GTDB taxonomy): domain Bacteria; phylum Bacillota; class Bacilli; order Lactobacillales; family Lactobacillaceae; genus Companilactobacillus; species Companilactobacillus musae. The sequence continues at coordinate 27,215 of NZ_BIFW01000010.1, forward strand.
GGTTGTCTTATGGAATTCATCCATTCGTTGATAAGCCAGTGATGATTACCGGTGCATCGTATGGATCTTTAGGTTCGTCACGCGCCCAAGCACAATTGCGTCAAATATTAGATTCGCCAGAATTAAAGGCTAGAATTATGCCTAGTTCGGAATTTCTGTTAGGACATTCACTCCAAGCATTCGACGACAATGGTAATTTAAATGATCAAGATGTGGCTAAAGAATTAGACGGTCTTTTCAAGGATTTCTTACAGTTCGTCAATATTTCTAAACAGTTAAATAATGCCAATGTTGTTAATAAACAAAAAGTAGAAAAATTTTCATGGGATAAAGATTAGAGGTAGAAAAATGAAATTAGTCGGTATTGCAGGATCAATCGCAGATCAATCATATAATCGAACATTATTGAATTTTATCGCCAAGCATTTTGAAGGTTTAGTTGATGTTGAAGTTTTGGATATTAATGATGTACCAATGTTCAATCAGGATAATGATCAAACAAATAGTGCTGTGATTCAAAACCTAAGTAAGAAAATCAGTACTGCTGACGGGGTAATTATTGCCACTCCAGAGCATAATCATACCGTTCCGGCTGCTTTGAAAAATGTTATCGAATGGTTATCTTATGAGATTCATCCTTTTGATGGCAAGCCAGTTATGATTGTTGGCGCTTCTTATCACACTCAAGGATCATCACGTGCTCAGTTGCATTTAAGACAGATTCTGGAAGCACCTGGTGTAAATGCTGTTGTTTTGCCGGGAAATGAATTCTTGTTGGGCAAAGTTAAAGAAGCTTTTGATGAAAATGGTGATTTGAAGGACCAAAATACAGTTAACTTTTTACAAACAACATTGCAAAACTTTATTAAGTTTGCTCAAGTAATCAATCTTATTAGTAAGACGGAAGATTATGAGGAAGAAGATCTTTCAGCTAAAGAGGGAACTGATACAACAATTCAAGGTGTTGATATGAACGCTGACGATTGGCTGGATCAAGCTGCTAAGAAGGTTCACGCTGTTGATGGAGATACTTATGTCAAATTGGACAGCGGACTTTTGACTGTAAATCAATTAGATTATTTCCTTAAAACAATGCCTGTTGAATTAACTTATGTTGATGAGAATAATCAATTTATTTACTATAACAAGACCGGTTCAGCTGAAGATATGCTTGCTAAACGTGTGCCATCCCAAGTAGGGGATGCACTTGATAAAGTACATCCAAAGATCAGTCGTGTTATTAAGCATGTTAAACAAGTTATTAATACTTTGCGAACAGGTAAGACAGATCTTGTTTCAATGCCTGTACCAGGTGGAGATGAATCAAAGAGTCATGTGATGCATTATTACAAGGCAATGCATGATGAAGAAGGTAATTACAAAGGTGTTAATGAATGGGCAGTCGATATTAAACCAATTGTTGATCAATATCTTCACGAAACTGGTCAAAAGTTAGTTAAAGATCCTAATGCTGAAATTGACGCTACTTCAGGAGCTTCTGAGAAACCAGAAGTTAAAGTTGACGTAACTTCTAGTGCTTCTAAACATTAATAAAAAACGGCATCTATTAAGAAATATTTTAGGTATGTAAAATATATACCTGAATTTTGTAATAGATGTCGTTTTATTTTTATATTTGTATTTCTTGATCCGATTGATTTTGTTGAAAAAAAGGCAAAAAAAAACAGCTCATCTGGGGGACGGGCTTGTTTTTTTTGCTGTACTATTGCGTACAACGGCATTACCAGTAGTGTCAGGGGAAGATATGAATGCTTGTGAGGTTTCCATGTTTGTCAAATAGAGAGGGATTTTTAATTAATTAATGAAAGCATTCAAAGTAAATTATTGTAATGGGATACGCATTTGAGGGGGAGAACAAAAGTTGATTGAGGGGGCAACTTTTGTTCTGAATGCGAATAATTACTGAAGAGTTAAGATATGAGGATGTATCTAGCTCTTCTCTAAAAGCTATAAAGGAAGAATTTGCGATTCATATCTTATCCCCTTTCACAGTTAGTAATATAGCATATATGTTTAAACAACTATATCCATATTTGAAAAAGATATTTTTTTGATTTTGACCAAAGCTGATTAACTGTAAGCACTAAACATTATTAAGTATTTTATTATTATAAGTTAATTAAATCAATATTATTCGTAATAATTTGAAAAAACAGCAAAAAAAACAGCTCATCTGGGGGGACGGGCTTGTTTTTTTGTTGTACTATTGCGTACAACGGCATTACCAGTAGTGTCAGGGGAAGATATGAATGCTTGTGAGGTTTCCATATTTGTCAAATAGAGAGGGATTTATTAATTCAAATTGATGAAAGCATTTAAAGTAAATTATTGTAATGGGATACGCATACAAGTAAGAATTGATTGAGGGGGGCAACTCTTACTTGAATTGCGAGTAAGCTATCAGATCACGATATGAGGATGTGTATCGCAATCTTATTAAGAGTTAAAAAGGAAGGAATTGCATTGATCCATATCTTAACCCCTTTCACGCCTATAATATACCACATGTGTTTAAACAATTAAATTCATTTTAGGAAAAAATAATTATTTGTATTTAGTTTCACAAGTATATCTATTTATGGGATTATAATGGTAAGCTCATTTTTTCGTTCCCAGTCGAAATAATACACAAATATAAAAAATGTGGGGTATAAATGAGCAAGTAAGCGGTTAATATTCTTAACGTTAATATTTTTGATATAATTTTTTAAATTTAAAGTAAGCGCTTTTCTTATGTTAAGAAATTAACTATAATAGATAGTATATCAAAAAAGGGTGGTATTTATTATGAAAGTAAGTATTGTCGGTTGTACACATGCAGGAACTTTTTCAGCAATGAATATTTTGAAAGAACATCCAGATTGGGAAGTCTCAGTATTTGAAAGAAATGATAATTTATCATTCCTTTCATGTGGGATTGCCCTTTGGGTAAGTGATCGTGTATCAGATCCCAATAAGATGTTTTATGCTAGTCCAGAAGCTTTGACAGATTTAGGCGCTCATATGTATATGCAACATGATGTTACAAATATTGACTTTGATAATAAGAAACTTAATGTTAAAAATCTTGTTAATGGTGAAACCTTTGAACAAGATTATGACAAGCTTGTTATTACAACAGGATCAGCACCTGTTATTCCTCCAATTCCAGGCATTGATTCAAGCCGCGTAATGCTTTGCAAGAATTGGACTAATGCTAATGAATTGAAAGAAAATGCTAAGGATATTAAGAGTGCAATTGTTATCGGTGCTGGATATATTGGTGCTGAATTGGCTGAAGGTTACGCTACTCTAGGCAAAGAAACTACCTTGATTGATGCCTTGCCTCATGTCTTGGCTAAGAATTTAGATCCAAATATGTCAGCTGTTGCTGAGAAGGACTATCTCGACAATGGAGTAACTTTGGGGATGAACGAAAAAGTTGTTTCCTTTGAAGAAACAGACCACAGTGTAATCGTTAAAACTGACAAGAATACTTATGAAGCCGATATCGCCGTTATGTGTGTTGGATTCCGTCCTAATACTAAGATGTTTGCTGATGAGTTTGAAACATTGCCAAATGGTGCTTTGATAGTTGATAAATACATGCACACAAGTAAGGAAGATGTCTTCTCAGCTGGAGATGCCGCTTCAGTACATTACAATCCAACTAATGATAATCAATATATTCCATTGGCAACTAACTCAGTTCGTCAGGGTATTCTAGTTGGTAAGAATATTGAAAAAGATACTTTAGCATACATGGGTACACAAGCTAGTTCAGCTGTTGAATTATTTGGAAGAACATATGCTGCTAGTGGTTTGACGAAAGATCATGCTGAAGTATTAGGTAAGAACGTTGAAACAGTTTCTTTGGAAGATAATTATCGTCCAGAATTTATGTTATCAACAACACCAGTTTTGATGAATCTTGTTTGGGACCCTGAAACAAGAGTTGTCTTAGGTGGAGCTTTGACAAGTAAGTATGATGTATCACAATCAGCTAATCTCTTGTCATTAGCTATTCAAAAGAAAGTAACAATTGATGAACTATCAATGGTCGACTTCTTGTTCCAACCAAACTTTGACAAACCAGTTAACTATGTCAGTGCTTTGGCAGGTGCGGCTGTGGAAAAGGCTAATTCAAAAGTAGCCGATTAGATTTAAAGTATGATTCTTTTTCAAGCTTGGTTATGATCAATGTTAACTAAGTTAATTGAAGGATTCCGTCGTCCGTAAAAAATCTGTGAGCCGCTGGAACGTGGTGGACACGACTTGAAGCCAATTGAAATTCACAATTGTCTTTAAGTTCGGTCTTCTACTAATCTTGCTACGCAAGCTAAGTAGAATTTCACCACTGAGGGCTCACAGATTTTTTACTCCCGACTAGGGTTTTGAATTTGTTAATTAAATGTTCAGTATTTGAAATTCTTAATTAAAAGAAGAACAATATCTAGGGGACATTGTTCTTCTTTTTTATGCCTAAAATCCAAAATTAAATTATTAAGCATATTAGTCCGGAACAACAAATTCGTGCCCACTACGTTCCAGCCTAATCGGGTTTGTGGTGGAGGACGGCAGTTTGTAATTTAAAACTTAAAGGCAGCTAATGGCTGTCTTTTTTTGTATAATCTAGGTGATAAATTTAAAGTATGGAGGTGGAACTGATGGATGATGACAATGATTTTATCATGCGCCAAATCAAGTCTTTTGCGGAAGGCTTTGGCTATATGGTAGGTAAAAAAGGTGCTAACAAGACTGAGATAGTTTTTGAACAACAACAGAATCAAAGAGGTAAAATTTATACCGATATTGATAACTTACTGTTGCATCATAAATATGAAGCGGCCATTAATTATGTCTATTCTAAAAAATTTGTTTTAGACCGAAAAGCTTATTTAGAATTGGGGCAGTGGTTGATTACTAGATTAAAAGGTGATCCTGAAGTCAGTGTCCAACAGTTACAAGAGTTTATTCACAATATCAATAAATATCAAAAACCGATGTTATAGTTGATATGAATTAGTTATTGGGGGAAATAAAAATGACAGAATTACCTAAATTAGCACTTGGCGCTTGGGCTTGGGGAGATAGTGCCAACTATTTTGGAAATGATTATGACGAATCGCACTTCAAAGATGTTTTTAAAACTTCAATTGAGAATGGTTTAAATCTTTGGGATACAGCCTATGCATATGGTTCAGGTGCTTCAGAAACTATTTTGGGTGACCTGATGAAAGATACGCCACGAGAGGATTTGCTTATCTCGACTAAATTTACACCAATGATGGCTGATCCCAGTAATGACCAGGCAGTTAATGAAATGTTTGAAGGTAGTCTACAACGATTGAGGACTAATTATGTTGATTATTATTGGATTCATAATGACAATGATGTGGAATTGTGGACGCCCAAAATTATTCCATTAGTACAGAGTGGACAAGTAAAGCATGTTGGGGTTTCAAATCATGATTTGCATGAAATCAAACGAGTTGTGGAGATTCTTGATGATGCCGGAATTAAACTTTCTGCAGTTCAAAATCATTATAGTTTGTTAGATAGAACTTCAGAAAATGCTGGGATTTTGGACTACTGCAAAGAAAATAATATAAAATTCTTTTCTTATATGGTTTTGGAACAAGGTGCTTTGACTGGCAAATATGATGAAGATCATCCATTTCCAAAAGGAAGTCAAAGAGCTATTAAATATAATGATAAGTTGCAAGAATTATCAGGATTAAATCACATTTTAGCAGAGATTGGTGCGAAACATAATGTATCAGCAGCACAAGTAGCCATGGCTTGGGCCGTAGCAAAGGGAACATTCCCAATTGTCGGTGTAACCAAAGTGGAACAAGTAAAAGACGCCGCCAATGTAGTTAATTTGAAGTTAAATTCTGATGAGATAAAGGCATTGGAAGATACGGCAGGTAAGTCGGGAATTTCTACCATTAGAGAATGGGAAAAAGATATGAGAAATTAAAAAGAGAAATAGGAAGACAGTCCACAGAGATTTTGCAGGCAACGTCTAATATAATATTCACAAATAATTCAAACTCTAATAAAACATACTTCACAATATCTCGGTACTATGTATACATAGTCAAATATGGCTATACAAAAACGAGGTGAAGTATATGAAAAAACATCCTATTCTCGTTCTAACGGGTGTATCTGTTTTAGCTACTGTTTGTACTAAAATGATCAGAAGTCGTAACGAAAAGAAATTCTTGAACTAAATTAATCAATCAAAAATACAAAACACAAAAATACATGAATCAAAATCATTCAAAATAAAATTACAAATTCGAGGTATAACATATGAAAGAAGATATGATGACAGGCTTGCGTGAGCAAGCCTTTTTTGTATCTTCTTTTTTGCATTTGTCCTAATAATCTCATATTATTTGAATAGCTAGTAAGGAGAAAATAATATGTCAAAACGTCATGTCCTGTATTACCTCGGAGCGTTTTTTATTAATCTTGTTATTATTTCAATAATATTTGCGTATGCAGGGTTGGTTCCTTTTGGAAGCAATAATTTTTTGAGTAGTGATTTAGGAACTCAATATTTAACCTTTTTGACCGAATTAAGACGACAGTTAGTTTCTGGCAATCTGCATCTTTATTTATTCAGCCAATCTTTAGGAGATAACTTTTTTCCGGTTATTAGTTACTACTTGTTATCGCCGTTTAATTTATTATTGGTACTTTTCAGTCCCAAGGGGATTCCCGCCGCGGCCAATATCATTATTATGCTCAAGATATCATCTATGGGTGTAACGATGGCATACTTTTTGAAATCCTATTTTAAAAAGGTTTCTGTCGCCAACTATATGTTCACTTTGGCTTATAGTTTTTGTGGGTTCGTAGCGTCATACTTTTATGATCTGATGTGGTTAGATGCATTGATCATGTTGCCTTTAGTTGCTATTGGCGTTATGAGAATTATTAAAGAACATAAATATGTTCTATATTATTTTTCAATTCTTTTTTCTATTATCTTTAATTATTATTTAGGATACATGCTATGTATTTTTTCAGTCTGTTTCTTCATTTATATCGGATTAGAAGAAAAGCTTTTTCATGCTAAGGGAAAATGGAAAGTAATCCGAAATTATTTAGTGACTTCCATTTTAGCTGGAATTAGTTCGGCAGTTGTTTTGATTCCTACTTTAGTGGGAATGCTAAAAACTGCTAAAACTTCATTTAATTTATTGAATTATCTACCGTCAGCCAGGTTTGGACTAGAAGCTTTAACAGAATTAGGTATCGGCGGGAATACTTTTGAACAACGCTTGGAACATGGTCCATCGGTATTTATGACGTCGACAATTTTAATATTGTTATTGGCATTTTTTGTTAGTTCAAAAATCAGTAACAAAGACAAACAAAATTCATTATTCCTTTTGGGGATACTTTTGATAAGTATGTTGGTAACAACTTTTAATACGATTTGGCATATGTTTCAAAATCCCGCAGGTTTTCCGTTTAGAAATAGTTTTATTTTTTCATTCGTTTGTATTTTTATCGCCTACAAAGCCTTTGATCGTGGTGTTTTCACTGATGTAAGTACGGTAATTAAAAGCACTTGTTTGGCAGGTATTTTGTTGTGTATCGGTTATTCAACTGAATGGCTATTGCCAAGAATTATTGAGCAATTAGGTTTTGCTACACCTGATAATCAGTACGATGGACGTTACTTTTGGTTGAGTATTACCTGCATTATTGTTTCAGGAATTATTTTGTTATTTCTCAACCGTAGTCGTAATTTCTTATTTTTAATTTTGTTAATGATGATTTTTGAAGTAATTGCTAACTTTAATTCAGTTATGAGTACTGCAGGATTGGGCAATCAATTGGTTTATCGAAGTGAATTTGCTAAAGAAGACAAAATTTTGGAAGATGTCAAAAAAAGAAGTCATCCAGGACATCGAATTATTGTTTCCAAGTCAGGTTTAAATAAGGCTTTTCCGGATAAATATAATAATTACAATGATCCTATTTTGTTCAATATCAATGGGTTAAGTTTGTATAGTTCAACTTTGAATCAAAATACTCTGGAGATGATGCATAATCTAGGCTACTTCAGTCTTAACGTCCGTCGTATCAGTTACTTTGGTGGAACGAATTTGACCAATGCGTTGCTGGGTGTCTATTATCGTATTCGACAGTGGGATAATCATTATTATGTTGAAGAGAACTATAACGCTCCGACTTTAGGATTTTTAGTTGACCAAGATGTTTATGGATTCAAAATGTATTCCAAAAGAGCTTTGGATAATCAGGATCGACTTTGGCAAGCTTTGAATGGTGACAGTATAGAGTATTTAAAGAATGTGTCGCTCAATAGTATGAAGCAAAGCAATGTGAACAATAAAACACTCTACAATTATCAACTGACAACTAGAGCTAGTGGACCGTTATACTTTTACGTATCGCCAATGAATTATGATACAGCCAAGATTTACGTGAATGGTAAACGTATTAAAACCGCCTCGATGAATATTTATAGTGCTGCGACTTTAAGATTGGGACATTTTAAAGAAAATCAAAAAGTTCAGGTAAAAATTTTAACTGATAAATCTTTAGATGTTGATCCAGAATATTTCCAGTCACTAGATCAAAAGAAATTTTTAAGCACTTTATATAATTTTCGTTCCAAGTCATTAATGATATCGTCTGATTTAAATCACGATACGGTTCGCGGTACGATCAATGTTACTCAAGCTTCACCAATGCTATTTAGTATTCCTTATGATAATGGTTGGAATGCCTATGTAGATGGCAAGAAAGTTAAAATTCATCGTGTGGTAGATAATTTGATGGCAATTGATTTGAAACAAGGTCAACATAAAGTGGTATTGAATTATCAAGTTCCGGGTCTAAAATTAGGATGGATAGTATCGGTCGTATCAATGACATTATTTGGTGGCTTTAATTGGATAATAAAATTAAAATCTAAAGAATAAAAAGAATTATTTTGAGTAAAACAACAAAATATTAAAAAACAATAGGAAAAGTTTACAATATTTTGCAGATGTTATAATATTTTGTTATGAAACGTTTACATTAAAAATGAGGTGAAACAATGTCAAGTGAATATATTATGGCAATTGATGAAGGTACTACTAGTACTCGAGCAATTATTTTCGATAAAAAGGGTACCAAGATTGCTGATGCACAACGTGAGTTTACCCAACATTTTCCAGAACCCGGCTGGGTTGAACATGATGCCAATGAGATTTGGAATGCGGTTCAGTCAACTATTGCGACTGTTTTTATTGAATCAGGCATTAAACCTAAGCAAATCAAAGGTATCGGAATAACTAATCAACGTGAAACAACTATTATTTGGGATAAAAAAACTGGCTTGCCAATTTATAATGCAATTGTTTGGCAAAGTCGCCAGACATCTGAGATTTCTGCTCAATTAGAAAAAGACGGCTATGGTGAGATGATCCATGAAAAGACAGGATTATTGATCGATCCTTATTTCTCAGCTACAAAAATCCGTTGGATTTTGGATCATGTCGATGGCGCTCAAGAACGTGCTGAAAATGGTGAACTACTTTTCGGAACAATCGATACTTGGATTCTTTGGAAATTATCTGGTGGGGCTGCCCATGTAACTGATTATTCTAATGCCAGTCGTACGATGTTGTTCAATATCCATGACCTTAAATGGGACGATGATATTCTAAAGGCTTTGAATATTCCTAAAGTGATGTTGCCGGAGGTACGTCCTAATTCAGAAGTCTATGCTACGACAAAGGGTTACCATTTCTATGGTTCAGAAGTTCCGATTGCTGGTATGATCGGTGACCAACAGGCAGCACTATTTGGCCAGATGGCTTTCGAGCCTGGTATGGTCAAGAACACTTATGGAACGGGTGCTTTTATCGTTATGAATACTGGTGAAAAGCCTCAACTTTCTGATAATAATCTTTTAACAACAATTGGTTATGGAATCAATGGTAAAGTTTATTATGCTTTGGAAGGTAGTATCTTTGTTGCTGGTTCAGCCATTCAGTGGTTACGTGACGCAATGCATCTTGTGGATTCTGCACCCGAATCTGAAGAAGCTGCTTTGGCATCAAATGATGACGACGAAGTTTATGTAGTTCCAGCCTTTACCGGATTAGGTGCACCTTATTGGGATGCTAATGCTCGTGGAGCTGTCTTTGGCTTAACTCGTGGAACAACTAAGAATGATTTCATTAAAGCTACATTGCAATCTTTGGCTTATCAATCACGTGATGTTTTGGAAACCATGAAACAAGATACAGGAATTGATATTCCAACACTAAAGGTTGACGGTGGGGCTGCTAATAATAGATACTTAATGCAATTTCAAGCTGATATTCTACAAACGCCAGTTCAACGTGCTAAAGATTTGGAAACAACAGCTTTAGGAGCTGCATTTTTAGCTGGACTAGCTGTAGGGTATTGGGATAGTCTAAATGATATTAAGAAACAATATGCTACTGGAGCTACTTTTGAACCAGAGATGGACGCTAAACGTGCCGACTATCTCTATGAAGGTTGGGAAGAAGCAGTCAGTGCAACTAGAAAATTCAAACATAAAGCAACAAAATAAAAGGCGATATTCGCCTTTTTTGGCGTTTAGGAGTAAATGATGGAGAAAGAATATATTTTAGCAATTGATGAGGGAACAACTACTGCTCGGGCAATAATTTTTGACCATAGTGGTAAAAAAGTTTCAGTTGCTAGACATCCAATTAGACAAATTTTGCCTAATCCGGGTTGGGTCGAACATGATCCTAATGAGATTTGGAATTCCGTTCAAACAACGATTGCCACAGCTTTGATTGATTCAGGCATTAAGCCAAAACAAATCAAGGCAATTGGTATTGCTAGTCAAAGAGAAACGACGGTAGTTTGGGATAAAAAAACTGGTTTGCCAATTTATAACGCAATTGTCTGGCAAAGTCGTCAAACTGCTAAGTTAGCCAATGACTTGATTGCTGCAGGTTATAAAGATGAGATCCATAGGAAGACAGGTCTGATTATCAGTCCTTACTTTTCAGCTACCAAGATTCGATGGATTTTGGATCATGTTGACGGTGCTCAAGAACGTGCTGAAAAGGGTGAGCTACTTTTTGGAACTATTAATAGTTGGTTACTTTGGAAATTGACTGATGGTGATAGCTTCATGACTGACTATGCTAATGCTAGTCGGACAATGCTTTATAACATCAATACTTTAAAGTGGGATGAAGACTTATTGAAGCTCTTCAATATACCTAAGAAAATGTTGCCAGAAGTAAAATCTAACTCTGAAATTTTTGGTGTAACGAAAAATTATCAATTTTATGGTTCAGAAATTCCTATTTCAGGGATGACAGGATCGCAACAGGCTTCACTCTTTGGCCAGATGGCATTTGAAAAAGGTATGGTCAAAAATACTTATGGAACTGGTGCGTTTGCGGTGATGAATACCGGGGATAAACCAGCTTTGTCAGACAATAATCTTTTGACGACGATAGCTTATGGAATCAATGGTGAAATCAAATATGCCTTGGAAGGAAGTGTCTTTGTAGCCGGAGCTGCTTTGCAATGGCTGAGAGATGATATGCGTTTAATCAGTAATACTCCGGAGACTTCTGATGATGCTAAGGCTTCTACTGACGATAATGAGGTTTACGTTGTACCAGCCTTTGCTGGTTTGGGTGCGCCATATTGGGATAATCAAGCCCATGGAACAATGTTTGGAATTACTAGAGGAACAACGGATAAGGATTTGATCAAAGCTACTTTACAGGCAATCGCATATCAGACGAAAGATATTATTGAAACAATGAGTTCCGATGCTAAAATGCCGATCGAAGTTTTAAAAGTTGATGGTGCTGCTTCTGCTAATGATTATTTAATGCAATTTCAAGCTGATATTTTGGGTATTCCTTTACAACGCTCATCAGAATTAGAAACTACTTCACTAGGAGTTGCTTTTATGGCTGGACTGGGTGTTGGTTTTTGGAAAGATTTGGATGATATTAAGAAAAATTATCAAACTGGTAAACTTTATGAATCTAAAATGAATGATTCAATTAGAGAAAATCTTTATGACGGATGGAAAAATGCTGTTCAAGCTACGATGGCATTTAAGCATAATAGCTAGAACAATAAGAGCTTATCTTAAAAGGTTCTTATTTTTATATATTGATATATAAGGGCTGTAGACATTTTTATTAAAAAACTTTTGACATGAAGAGTATGAAAGTTTAATATTAATACATTCATTGTGTAATGTGAGGAGAATTTTTTAATGGACGAAAAAAAAGATCGAGGTTTCTTCGGACAACCGACAGGCTTGCGTACATTATTTCTAACTGAGTTCTGGGAAAGATTCAGTTACTATGGTATGCGTGCCATTTTGCTATTCTACATGTACTATGCAGTAACAAAGGGCGGTCTAGGTATGGACCGTACTACTGCTGCATCAATCATGTCTATCTATGGTTCACTTGTTTACATGTCAAGTGTTCTTGGTGGATTTATCAGTGATAGACTTTTGGGAGCCAGAAGAACAGTCTTCTGGGGTGGTGTATTGATCATGTTTGGTCACATCGTCTTATCACTTCCAATTGGTCAAACAGGACTATTTTCATCTATCGCACTTATTGTTATTGGTACCGGACTATTGAAACCAAACGTATCCGAAATGGTTGGTGGATTATATACTGAAGGTGATCCAAGACGTGATTCCGGATTCAGTATTTATGTCATGGGTATTAACTTAGGTTCATTGTTTGCTCCACCAGCTGTAAATGCTATGACAAATCATTTTAACTTCCATGCAGGTTTCTCATTAGCTGCTATTGGTATGTTTATTGGTTTGATCGTTTACTGGATTGATGGAAAGAAGTATCTTCCTGAAGAAAGTTTGCATGCTCCAGATCCAATTACTGATAAAGAACGTAGTAAGTTCTTTAGACGTTTGACAATATCTATTATTGCAATCGTAGTTATCGTAATCGTTATGATCTTTACACATGCCTTTACAATTAGTAATGTTATTACAATCATCAGTATTTTGGGTATTGCCTTACCAATTGGATACTTCATTATGATGATTACAAGTAAGAAGGTTACTAAGATTGAACGCTCACGTGTTCTAGCTTATATTCCATTGTTCTTAGCTGCTGTTGTATTCTGGGCAATTGAAGAACAAGGTTCAGTTGTTTTAGCATTATTTGCTGCTGAACAAACAAACTTGAACTTCATGGGTTGGCACTTATCAGCTCCATTGTTCCAAATGCTTAACCCATTCTTTATCATTATCTATACACCATTCTTTGCCATTCTTTGGACAAAACTAGGGAAGAGACAACCATCATCACCATCTAAATTCTGGATGGGATTAGTTGTTACAGCTATTTCATACTTTGTTTTGATCATTCCTTTGATGGGATTGGCACCAAGCGGCAAAGTTAGTCCACTTTGGTTAGTTCTAAGTTGGGGTATTATTGAAATTGGTGAAATGTTGATTTCTCCAGTTGGTTTGTCAGCCACAACTAAACTAGCTCCAAAGGCTTTCAGGGGTCAAATGATGAGTATGTGGTTCCTAGCTGATTCAGCTGGACAAGCTGCTAATGCTCAGATTGTTAAATTGTTCCAACCTGGTAATCCACAGAATGAAATGATGTTCTTTGGCGTTACAGGTATCGTTACACTTGTTGTAGCAGTTATCTTAATTATGTTTGTACCAAAAATTAAGAAGTTGATGCAAGGTGTTAACTAACATTTAAAAATCAATTCAAAGACATGGCGTTTGCCATGTCTTTTTTGTTGTTTTTCATTTTAAAAATATTTTTTTGAAAAAGCCCTTGAAATGGTTTCGAATTTTCGGTAATATAATTAAGTCGAGTAAGACATGTGTTAAACACATGGAGGGGTAGCGAAGTCTGGCTAAACGCGGCGGACTGTAAATCCGCTCCTTCGGGTTCGGTGGTTCGAATCCACTCCCCTCCATTCATTGGGTTATAGCCAAGCGGTAAGGCAACGGGTTTTGATCCCGTCATGCGATGGTTCGAATCCATCTAACCCAATAAATTTAAAAGGCAAAATTCAATTTTGAATTTTGCCTTTTTATTTTCTAAAGTTTTTAGACCAATTGTTAAAAAATTTAGACCAATTCTTAATTTTTGTCAGAAATACTGTATAATTAACAGAAGTAACGCTGTAAAGGGAGTGCCAGATAATGAAGGTACCAGTATATATACAAATTCATAATGAGATAAGAAAAGAAATTGAATCAGGTAAGTGGGCTGTCGGTGAACGAATTCCTTCTGAAAGACAACTTTCACAGGATTTCGATGTTAGTCGGATGACACTTCGCCAAGCTATCCAAACTCTTGTCGATGAGGGGATTTTACAAAGACAAGTTGGTTCTGGAACTTATGTTGCTAGCAGTAAAGTGCAAGAAAAGATGTCTGGAACAACAAGTTTTACCGAAATTACCGAAAGCCAAGGCAAGAAACCTTCAAGTAAGACGGTTTCTTACCATGTAGCTGATCCTTCTATCAGTGAGTTAGAAAAATTGAAATTAAAAGAAGGCGATCAAGTTCTTCGGATGGAGAGAATTCGTTATGCCGATAAACAACCGATATGTTTTGAGGTTGCAACTATTCCGATTGGAATAGTCAATAGTCTAAATAAAAAAGACATTACGTCTTCTCTTTACAAGGCTTTGGAAGACAAAGCTGGGTTAAAATTAGGTAACGCTACTCAAACCGTATCCGCAATTTTGGCTTCAGAAAAGATTGCTAACTTTTTGAATGTTAAACGCGGTTCAGCGGTACTTAGAGTGCGTCAAATAACTACTTTAGATGACGGTCGACCATTTGAATATGTTCGTTCACAATATGCCGGCGATCGTTTTGAATTTTACTTAGAAAGATAATTTCTTTAAAACGAGTTTTAGGGTAAGATATTACCTAACATTGCTTTTAAATTTTTAACTGGGAGTCACTTATGCAAAGCTTTATTAAAAAGTATAGTATCTTTTTGATGCTGTACATTATATTTCAACCAGTATTAGATGCTGTTACGGGATTGATGATGAGAGCCCGAATTGATGTAACCTTCGGTGTTTTGATTAGGATGGCTGTTATGGCTGTCACTATCTTTTATATTCTGATTTTCTTGATATTGAATCGGGATAATAAACATGGGTTTAGGGTTATCGGTTATTTTGTACTTTTAGCATTGGTTTCAGTAATCAGTTTGATAATAAACTATAAAACTAAAGAATTATTTGTTCCTTCTTTAGAATTAACCACTTTAGCTAAGAGTTTATATTATCCAATTATGTTATTGGCATATTTTTATGCCTTTGAAGAATTGGCTGAAGATCGAATTATTAATCGATTTTTCCCTAAGGTGATTTTTATCGCCATAAATATCATTAGTGTAATTATGATTGTGGCTCACTTCACTAAAACGAGTTTCAGTTCATATTCATATTACAAACTAGGAGAGAGTGGTTGGTTTTTCGCAGCCAATGAATTGAGTGCAATTGTATCAATTACTTTCCCAATTATGGTTTGGTATGCTTTGAAGAAGATCAATAATTGGAACAGACTTTATTATTGGATTTCTATCATTGTGGGTATTTATGCCGCATTATTGATTGGTACCAAGGGTTCATTATTGGCATTATTGTTTGGAACATGTATGGCAATTTTGGCAGCAGTGATTCAATTCTTTCAAAATAGCAGTAGACGTAAGTTTACGGCTGGGATAGTTGCTTTATTGGTACTTACTCTAGGTGGTATCTTTGCAGCTTATCCAGCGATGGCTGTTTCTAGAACTGCTGAGTTACATAACAACATGATTAAGTATAAGAAGAAACAAGCCAAGACTAAAAAGGGTATAACGAAAGATCAAAAGAAGTACGTTGAAACTAACAAAACAGTTTCTTACTTGTTGAGTGGTCGAACAGTTTACTTTGAAAATGCTTCTCATAACTTTGCTAAAGCTACTCCAGCTCAAAAGGCATTTGGAATGGGTTATGCAACTAGTTTCAAGAAGGTCGAAAAAGCTAAATTGGTTGAGATGGATTATATTGATATCTTCTTCCAATTTGGTGTTATTGGGACAATTATTTATTTAGCACCATTGGCATATTGTTTAATTTACTTGATTGGATTGTTCTTGATGAAGTTCAAGTACATGTGGTCATTCAAATGGGCAATGTTAGTTGCCAGTGTAGCAATAGGCTTTGGAATGGCTTTGATGACGGGTCATGTTATTGAGGCTCCTTCAGTAAGTATTTATTTTGTAACCATTTTGAGTTATGCCATGCTTAATGCACGTATTTTCCAAAGAACTAAAGAAGATCCATTTACAATTGAGGTTGAAGAATAAAAATCAATTTAAAAAGACATCCTTTGAGGGTGTCTTTTTTTGATAGAACATATATTTAGTAATTGGTTTCTGATTAAAAATATTTTTGTTTATACTCTTGAATCGTTGATTTCATAGTGTACAATCAAGAAGTGTATCATACAAAAACACATCAAAAAGAGGAAATAAACGTGAAAAAAAGAAACATTTTTATCACATCAGCATTAATTCTATTGGCACCATCAGTACTTTCGTTTTCACAACAAAACTCACAAGCTGCAACTAAATTGGTTGGTCGTACTAACACTATAACTAGTCTAGTTGATTCAACTGGTAAGGCTATTCAAAATCGTGGACTTGCTGCTAACACTGATTGGCAATTAGGTAAGATCATCAATATTAACGGCAATACTTATTATCAAGTATCTACTGATGAATATGCACTTTCAACAAACATGAATGTTGTAGATAATTCAACTACAGATACTACTGATACAAATAATGACACAACAACTACTAATGTAGCTGGTAAGACTGGAACATTGACTGCTGCTGCTAAAGTAGTCGACGCTAATGGTAATCAAACAGGAACAGTTCTTGATGCTGGATCATCATGGAAATTAGGTGAAACTAAGAGTATTAATGGTAATGACTATTATCAAGTTGCCACTAATTCTTATGTCATATCATTAGTTGTTAAAATTAACACTACAACAACTAATGACAACACTTATGTAGCTCCTACACCAAATAATGGTTTAATTGCCACAACCAATGTTGCTACTAAAGCTTATAATTATGCTACAAATTCATATGATCAAACATTACCAGCTGGTTCAGCTTGGAAGGTTTCTAAATTAGTAGTTAATAAGTATGGCTCATACTGGGGACAAATTTCATCAAACGAATATGTTTGGCTTGGTGATGTAACGATTAACAGTGGTCTTAACTTGAAAGATAACTCAGAATATATCGCCGACTTTGCCACAGGTATTAAATAGTTTATTGAAGGATGCGGTTGTCTGCAGAGATTTTACTTTTGACTGGAAATCGGTTTTTAGTATTGTTAATTAAATTTTGAGAAATAAAAAGGCAGTGTCTATTTAAAATTCAGGTATAAATGTATACCATGAATCTTATAGATACTGCCTTTTAATATTTGATTGTTGTGGAGGACGGCAAAGTTAATTACCCTTTGTTTTTCTTTTCTTTGTTAATCAAATTCATATATTTAGGAATAGCTGTCATTCTACCAATACGTGTTGGTTCTTTTACTAAACGATAGAGCCATTCCAAATTCAACTTTTGAACGATTTTAGGGGCACGTTTCTTAGTTCCAGAGAAAACGTCGAAACTACCACCGACACCGATCCAAATTGCATCAGCACTATTACGATACTTGTTAATAAAGACTTCTTGTTTAGGTGAACCCAAAGCAACTAAAACAATATTAGGTTTCTTTTCAGAAATCTCAGTTACTATTTCAGATTCATCTTTGAAATAACCATCATGAAAACCAACCAAGTCGACTTGAGGATAATCATTTTTTATTTTTTCAGCACTTGCTTGGATAACTTCAGGCTTAGCGCCAAGTAAATAAACTTTTAATTGTTTGCGATTTGCTGCTGAAATTAGATATTGTAGGGTATCGAATCCCGTAATTCTTTCATGAATAGGTGTACCAAGGCTTTTGGCACCTTTAATGATACCAATTCCATCAGGAATAACGTAATCTGCGTTATTGACAATTTTTGAAAAATTGCTATCTTTTCTAGCTGAAAGAACAATTTCAGGATTCGGTGTTACGATGAACTTATTAGCTTTAAGGTCAAGGTCGTCATCCAAATATTTATGAAATTGTTTTTCAGTAAAGTTATCAAACTCTGTACCTAAAATATTTACTCTATTTTTGTGCATGGCGTTCTCCTTTAATGTATTATTATACACGAGAAAGATTAATTTGAGAGGTGTCTTAATGAGGGTTTTACATATTAATGCCGGTAATGAAGACGGTGGAGCTCGTACTTATATTGTTAACCTGATGAAAGGTCAAAAGTTAACTGGTGAAGAAAGTACCTTGCTGACTTTTCAGGAAGGTCCAGTTTCCAAAATGGCTCGAGAAAATGGTTTAAGTGTTTCAGTGATGAAGCAAAAGCAACGATTCGACTTATCGATTCTAAAACCGTTAGCTCAATATATCAATAATAACAAATTCGATATTGTTCATACCCATGGGCCACGGGCCAATTATATTGTTTCTTTGATTCGGAAGAAAATTAATGCTAAATGGGTCATAACAGTGCATTCTGATCCTCGTATTGACTTTTCCGGACTAAAAGGTAAGGTTATGCTCAAATTAAATCTACACGCTCTAAAGCAAGCTGATTCACTTTTCTACATGAATCCTGATTTGGAAGATTATTTTGAATCCTTGAAAATCTCAACAGATAAAACCTATGAAGTTTTCAATGCAATTGATTTTTCAGGAATCAATCCTCGTTTCAATCGTCAATCAACTTTCAGTTTGTTGGAAGTAGCACGTTTGGTTGAAGTTAAGAATCATCGTTTGTTACTAGAGGCTTTGAGTAAAGTGAAGTTTAATTTCCGTTTGACATTAGTTGGTGATGGTCCATTGATGGATGATCTGCGTAATTTGGTTAAGGAATTAGGCTTAAAAGATAAAGTTGAATTCGTCGGTTTTCGAGAAAATACAGGCGATTTTTATCAAGAATGTGATGTTTCAATACTAACTTCTAAATCTGAAAGTTTACCAACAGTTTACTTGGAATCGGCAGCTTATGGAAAGCCAGTGATTGCCACAAACGTTGGTGCTACCAATAAAATTATTAACGATGAAACTGGCTGGTTAGTTGAATCGGATAATGAACAAGCATTAATTGCTGCCTTGAATGATGCACATGCATTTTGGAAGGATGGCAACTTAGATCGAAAGGGATTAGCATTGTATCAAGAAGTTAGAGATAACTATTCAATTGAAAAATTGGCAGGTAAGGTACATGCGGGTTACGAAGCGACATTGATTGCTAATTAGGGTAAAATATACCTGATAACATCAAATTAATAAGGGAGCAATAATGACTCAATTTCAAAATGAAGATTTAACTTTGCATACAGATTATTATGAACTAAATATGATGTATACATACTGGAAGAAAGGTTTGCATAATCGTCGGGCTGTTTTTGAAGTTTACTTCAGAAGCTTGCCTTTTGATAATGGATTTGCCGTTTTTGCCGGATTGGAACATGTTGTCAATTATCTTAAAAATTTAAGCTTTTCAGATTCTGATATCGATTATTTACGTGAAGATGGTGAATTCGATGAGGAGTTTTTACACTGGTTAAAAGATATGAAATTCAGTTGCACTGTGCGCTCAGCACTAGAGGGTGATTTGGTTTTCAATGAAGAACCTATCCTTCAAGTTGAGGGACCTTTAGCACAGTGTCAATTGATTGAAACGGCCATTTTAAATATGGTTAACTTCCAAACACTTATTGCTACAAAGGCAGCTCGTATTAAGACTGTTTGTGGTGATGATCCCGTTATGGAATTTGGTTCACGTCGTGCTCAAGAAGTTGACGCTGCTATTTGGGGTACTCGTGCCGCTTATATTGCCGGGTTTGATGCTACAAGTAATGTTTTAGCTGGTAAGTTGTTTGGTATCCCAATTTCAGGAACTCATGCGCATGCTTTGGTACAAACTTATCGTAATGAATATGCTGCTTTCAAAGCTTACGCAACAACTCATAAGGATTGTGTCTTCTTAGTTGATACTTACGATACTTTGAAGAGTGGGGTTCCAAGTGCCATTAAGGTAGCCCGTGAGATGGGCGATAAGATCAATTTCTTAGGTGTTAGAATTGATTCTGGGGATATGGCTTATATCTCTAAGCGTGTTAGAAAACAACTTGATGAAGCTGGTTTTCCTAATGCTAAAATCTATGCTTCTAACGATCTTGATGAGAAGACTGTTCTTAATTTGAAGATGCAAGACGCTAAGATCGATGTTTGGGGTATTGGTACCAAAGTTATTACTGCTTTTGATCAACCAGCTCTAGGTGCTGTTTATAAGATGGTAAGCATTGAAGATGCCAAAGGCAATATGATGGATACTTTGAAGCTTTCTAGTAATGCAGCTAAGATCTCTACACCTGGTAAAAAGCAGGTTTGGAGAATTACAAATAATGAAAAAAATGATAAATCAGAAGGTGATTATGTAACCTTCTGGAATGAAGATCCTAGAGAACATAGTTCACTTTATATGTTCCATCCACAATATACTTACATCAACAAGACCGTTGAAGACTTTCAGGCTAAACCTTTATTACATGATATCTTTACTAATGGAAAGTTAGTTTATGATTTGCCAAATGTTAAAGATATCAGAAAGTATTGTGCTGACAATTTGAATTCACTTTGGGATGAATACAAACGTATTTTGAATCCTCAAGTTTATCCAGTTGATTTGTCTTCTAAGCTTTACAGCCATAAGATGAAGTACATCGAAAAAATTAGAAATGATGTAAACAATATTAGATTAGGTGACTAAAATGAGACCATTGCAAAAAGAAATTATTGAATTTGAACAAACTAAACCAGAAATTGAACCTGAAACAGAAATTAGACGTTCAGTTGATTTTTTAAAAAGATATTTAAAACAACATAGTTTTTTGAAAACTTTAGTTTTAGGTATTTCTGGCGGTCAAGATTCCACTTTGGCTGGTAGACTTTCAGAGATTGCTGTTACTGAATTACGTGAGGAAACAGGTAATAATGATTACCAATTTATCGCTGTTCGTTTGCCATATGGGGAACAAGCTGATGAATCTGATTGTATGCAAGCTATCGAATGGATGAAAGCTGACAAGGTTGTTCGTGTAAATATTAAAGATAGTGTTGATGCAATGGTAAAGGCTATTGAAGATAATAGTTTGACAATTTCTGATTTTAATAAGGGAAATATCAAGGCACGTGCCAGAATGATTGCTCAATATGCTATTGCAGGTGAAAACAGTGGTGTCGTCGTAGGTACTGACCATGCGGCCGAAAATATTACTGGTTTCTATACTAAATATGGTGATGGTGCTGCCGATGTAACGCCGTTATTCCGTTTAGATAAGCGTCAGGGAAAGTCGATGCTTGCTAAGCTTGATGCTCCTAAGAATCTTTATGAGAAAGTTCCAACTGCTGATTTGGAGGAAGATCGTCCAAGTCTTCCTGATGAGAAAGCTTTGGGAGTTTCTTACAGGGATATTGATGATTATCTTGAAGGAAAAGATATTGCTCCTGAAAATGCAGAAATAATTGAAAATTGGTACAAGAAAACCGCACATAAACGTCGTCTTCCTTATACCGTATTTGATGATTAGTCAAATATTAGTGATTTCATATTTGGACATTCAAATTTTTTGAATGTCTTTTTTTTTACAAAATATCATATGGTAGAATTAAGTGTATTCTTTTAAAAGAGGTGTTTAACAGTGAAAAGTGATTTAATCTCCCTTATGAAACCATCTGTGGTTGCAATCAAACAACAAGAGATCTTTAAATTTAATGCTCGAGCAAAGAGTATTCCAGGAGCTGTTAATATGACGGTTGGCGAACCCAACTTTCATACTCCTGATCATATTAAAAAAGCTGCTATTGCAGCTATCGAAAATGATCAAACGCATTATACAGTTCCTGAAGGTGATCATAAGCTTTTGGTTGCCGTAGCTAACTATTTGCACGACAAATATGATTTAAATTATGATCCAGAAACACAAATAATTGCCACTGCGGGTGTTACTGAGGGAGTTTTCTCCGTTTTCAATGCAATTTTGCAGGATGGAGACGAAGTCTTGATTCCTTCACCAGCATTTACGATTTATGGCCCAGATGCTGATTTTAATGGTGCATCACCGGTTTACTTGGATACTTCAAAGACAGGATTTAAAGTTACACCTGAAATTTTGTCAGAAGTTTTAAGAACAAATCCTAGAATTAAGATTTTCTTGCTTAATTATCCAAGCAATCCAACGGGGGTTAGTTACACTGAGGATGAATTACAAGCTTTAGCAAATATCTTAAAAGAACACGATATTTTTGTAGTTAGTGACGAAATATATAGTGAATTGACTTATAATTTTAAGCATGTTTCATTCGGTAATATTTTGCCAGAACAGACGATTCTTTTGAATGGCTTGTCTAAGTCACATGCTATGACTGGTTGGCGTTTTGGTGTTGTTTGTGGACCTGCGGAAGTAATTTCTCAAATTAATAAGATTCATGAGTTAGCGACAACATCTATTACTTCAATTACGCAGTATGCGGCACTTGAAGCTTATACGAACGGCTATGATGATCCAATTGCAATGAGAGAGCAATATCAAGCTAGAAGAGATAAATTGTATGGTGGCTTAAAAGATTTAGGCTTTACAGCTCCAGATCCAGATGGTGCATTTTATCTATTCATTAAGATTCCTGAACAATATGAACAGGATGATGTAAAATTTGCTAATCAATTGTTGGAAGAAGAACATTTGGCAATCTTACCAGGTAGTTTCTTTGGTATCGGTGGCGAAGGTCATTTGAGAATCAGCTATGCAGCAAGCATGGAGAATATCTCTGAATGTCTTTCAAAATTGGGCAGTTTTTTGAAGGAATATAAAAACTTGCAAGTATAGAGGGGTAACATGCTAAGTAAATTTCAAAGTATTATTAGCAAAGTAATTATTGCTTGTTTAGCAATTTTTACGACTGTTGTATTGATACAAATGGGACAGTTTTATACAGTTAATTATTTAAAGATTGAACCAGTACTAGCCATACTGGTTTTTCTTTGTGCAATTATTTTTGTCGGTGGCATTGGTTACTGGCTTTATCGAATTAGGGATGACGATACTAATTTGAATCGCTTGATTCTAATTAGTATGTTATTAGTTTTTGCGATTGTGGCAATTGTTTGGTTAAAAGTTGTGCCACAGAAACAAGTTAGTGATTTTTTGGCATTTTGGAGAACAGCTCCGAAAGCACTAGATGGACAAAAAATATTTAATTATGACAATGATTATTTTGCAAAATGGGCTTATCAAACAGGATTTTTAGTCTATGTTATGACAGTAGTTAAAGTTTTTGGACATCATGTTATTGCAATTCAATTACTAAATGTTGTTTATCAAGTATTGATCTTGTATCTAGTTTATTTAATTTCAATGCAGATTTTTAATAAAGTTAAACTTGCTCGATTGTCAGTTTTTATTTTGATGATTGATTTAGATTGGTTTGCTTTAAACAGTCAAGCTGATAATCAATATTTAGGGATGATGCTGTTTCTTTTAACATTTTATCTAATTATGAAGAATAAGTACTGGTCTTATGCCTTAGCGGGTCTTACCCTAGCTTTAGGAAGTATCATCCGACCCATTGGTCCTGTAGTGATTGCTGGTATTGTAGTTTACGCTTTGCTATATTTAGTGATTCACGAAGGTAAGTTTGATCTATCTGCTATTGGAAAAGTTTTAATAACTTTAGTTATTTATGAACTGCTCTTTACTGGCGCTGGAATGGCTATTAAGAATTCAGGTCTTAATTCATATGGATTAACTAATCGAGATTCCGAGTGGAAATTCGTGATTGGTCTAGATGCAAATTCAAATGGGTCATATGATCAAGCAATGGTAAATAGATTTGATCTTAAGACTAGTCGTTCCAAGATGAGTGCCAAAGAATATCAAATAATTCATGAAAATATTCAAAATTTGAATTCAACTAATGGCTGGTTGAAATTATTCTGGAATAAGAACATGACCATGTGGGCCGCTAGATCAACGACGATTGATTTTACTGGTTTTGAAACGATACATTCCTTAAAGATAAGTAATTTAGTTAAATTGTTAGGTTATCTAGGGTCAGTAGGATTGATTATTCTTTCATGGTTTGGTTCGTTGAAGTTGTTTAAAATGAAATTGAATAAGCAAATATTTTTGATTATTCTGCCATTAATGGCGTATGCAGTTGTACAATTATTAATTGAAGTTCAAGGACGATATCGTCTAGAATTTTTACCAGTAATTGCAATACTTGGCGGTTTAGGATTGTATAGTATTTGTGATTGGGCAAGATCAAGATGGGGGAAATCAAATGTCTGATTTATTTAAATTGAGCATTGTGGTGCCTTGTTATAACGAAGAAGAAGTTCTACATGAAACTACTAAAGAATTGACTGGAATTGTTCAAGGTTTGATCGATAGTGCCAAAATAACAAAAACAAGTAAGATAGTTTTTGTTGATGATGGCAGTAAAGATAAGACTTGGCAGTTGATTGACGAATTTTCGAAGAAATATAATACTGTTTCGGGTGTAAAGTTAAGTCGGAATTTTGGTCATCAGGGTGCTTTGTTAGCTGGTGTTACTAGTGCGTCTGAAGATTCTGATGCCGTTATAACGATAGATGCCGATTTGCAGGATGATGTTAATGCCATTCCTAAGATGGTGGACGAATATCTTAAAGGTGCAGAAGTGGTTTATGGTGTCAGAAACAATCGCGATACTGATACGAAATTCAAACGTAATACGGCAGAATTGTTCTATAAATTCATGGGATTTTTGGGTGTTAAGTTAGTCCCGGATTCAGCCGATTATCGCTTGATGAGCCAACGTGCTTGCAAAGTATTACTTAGTTATCGAGAAAGAAATTTATTTTTACGAGGAATCGTACCTTTGATCGGTTTCAAATCGGCTAAGGTTTACTATGCACGTAAGGAAAGATTTGCCGGTGAATCTAAATATCCATTGCGGAAAATGATTAAATTTGCCATAGATGGAATCACTTCATTTTCAATAGTTCCTATTAAGTTGATCATGGGGTTAGGATTTGTTATCGTCTTTGTCAGTTTGGTTCTATTGATATATAGTTTTGTACAAAAAATCAATGGCAATGTAGTTGATGGCTGGTCATCATTAATGATATCTATTTGGGCACTTGGTGGTGTACAATTAATAAGTATTAGTGTGATCGGTGAGTATGTTGGAAAAATCTTTAGCGAAGTTAAACAACGCCCAAGATTTACTGTTGAAAGAGATATTTACACCGAAAAAACACGAGAAGAAAATAAGAGGTAATTACTATGAATGCCGCACAAAAAAGAGCAATGCAATATGGTCAATTGATCAACAATACTGTTCAATCAATTCAAGATGAACAAGATAAATTAAATCCAGAATTTGAAAAATTACGTGATGCACTTGATCGTAGTAAAGTTGACAAGATGGATGATGTTGAATATACAAAGATTCAAAAAGATTTTGCTACGGGAACAAAAAATTATCAAGCAACTTTGGCTAAACTAGAAAAAGGTAAGGCTCCTGCACGTTTGATGGGGACACATATTTCTTTAGTTTCAGCATTTAAAAACTACGTTGCTGGTTGTGCTGATATGACTGATAGTATTGGTGATAATAAACAAGTTGATCGTCATAAATTTGATGAAGCTGAAAAAGTGCAAGATGAATATATGGATAAGTTTTCTAAATTAATTCAAAAGTTAACTAATCTAGCTTAATGACTGATCGAGAATTAACTGAATTAATAAAAAAGGTTTCCCAAGAATATTTTGGGAAACCTTTTATTCATCAAGCATATTTTAATAATCGGCTTAAAACAACTGGCGGCCGTTTTCATCTAAAAGATAGACATATTGATATTAATCCTAAGATATATCAGGATTTTGGATATCAGGAGTTGATTGGCGTTATCAAACATGAATTATGTCATTATCATTTGTATAATGATGATCTACCAGCACAACATAAGGATCGTAGTTTTAAAGTGTTGTTGGAACAAGTTGGTGGTTCAAGATATTCTCCAATTCAACCAATATCCAAAAAGAAAAATTATCATATATATGAATGTACTAATTGTCATCATATTTATAAAAGAGTAAGAAAAATGAATCTTCAAAAGTACGTCTGTGGCAAGTGTCGTGGCAGATTGAAGTATCTGCATGATATGACAATTTCGTCTTGATAAATTTTATGCCGAATTGTATACTAGTATTTGCATGCGGGTATGGCGGAATTGGCAGACGCGCAAGACTAAGGATCTTGTGGAGGGTTTCCTCCGTGGAAGTTCGAATCTTCTTACCCGCATCACTAAAGTAGTTAGACATTTTTGTCTAGCTGCTTTTTTTTTGCTCATGCAAATGTCATAAAAAAATATTTAGTTTTTAGACTTTATATTTATTATAAGTGTATATATTTTTCTATGAGGTGGTATAGTATTATTGATAAATGTCATAACGATATTAAGATGGGAGTGTGTTGCCATTGTTTCTTGGATCTATTATTTATAATAAAAGACGAGAAATGAATTTGACTCAAATTGAGCTAGCCAACGATATTTGTACTCAAAATACGATCAGTAAAATTGAAAAGCATAATATCGCACCAACAGTGAATATTCTGATTAAAATTTGTTTGAAATTAGGCTTAACATTGAATGATGTGTTTAGTGATTTTTCGGATAAATCTTCTGCCAATGAGGAAAGTATTCTGGATGCGATAGAAAATGATGTTTTATTGAAGAAGACTGATAATATTGAAGACCGATTGTCATTGTTAGAAGGAAAATTGAGTAACAATGATATGAAACAATATGAATTAGTTAACGGTGTGATGGATTATTTGAAGGGGCGTTTTGATGCTTCATTATTTACTTTAGATAAAGTTCTACAACTTACTAAGTCAGGCAAAGATGATATTTATACTTTGCTTTCGTACTTATTCAAAGGATTAAATTATCTAGGTCAAAAACATTACGATCGTGCCCAGTATTATTTCCAAATGATCGATGACTCTATTGATGATGATTCAGTAATCTCAAATGCTAGTGATTTGGAAATTCTCTTTATTTGTAAGACTTTGGCTAATTCATTTAATGATATGGAATTATATAAGAGGTCATATGACTTTAGTCAAATAGGGATTAACTTTGCTCAGACAAAACATGTCTCTTATTTCTTGGATGAGTTGAATTATGCCGCAGCCAACTCATTAAAGAATAATGATGGCGATAGACAGGAATATGAAGATCACAATAATTTGGCTTTTTATTTGGCTAAAGCCAACAAGAATCAAGAATTGTTAGAAAAAATGAATAATAAATAAATCAAATCATCAGAAAATTTTCTGGTGATTTTTTTTATAAAAAAAGAAATAAGCTTTGTAATTGCTAAAATTGTTTAAACATATTACTATTCACTTAGTCTAAGGAGACTAAGGAAGTACAAAAAATGAGAAGAAAGGTAATAGTAGCGATTTTTGCAATCGTGCTAGGTATTGGATTTTCATTTTTACCTACTGAAACTGTCAAGGCTGAATCCGTAACTAGCGGGTATTATGTCGATGTCAGTTCTTCATCCGCTAAAGTATATAACGTTGATGGGGAATACTTAGACAAAACTGAATCAGAGAATAGCGATTGGTATCTTGGGAGAACAATTGATATCAAAGGAACAGATTATTATCAGATTGCTACGAATGAATATTTAAGCTCTAATGATAGTTATGTATACCGTGACAGACCTGAAGTTATCAGAGTTGATACTGATGGAGATATTCCAGTTTTTAACCATAAATTTGTTGAGAGTTCTGAAGTTGCATTAGCACCAGGTACTTACTGGTATTCAGATCGAGTTATTACTACGCCAGATGGTATGCCGTTTGTCAGAGTAGCGACAGATGAATATGTTGGTATGTGGTACGTAATTCAACAATCGTTTACATCAAGAATATAGAAAAAAAGATTATCTTTAAAGAACATTAAAGATAATCTTTTTTATATTCATGATATGTTGTGTCTACAAAAGTAAATAGTATCAAGAGTTATAACGTTTTTTGCAATTAAAGATATTGAATATACAAAATTTTTTATAAAAAAATATCTAATTTAATGACAAAAAGTTGTTGAAATTGATTCAAAATCCTTGTACTATGTAGTTGCTTATAATTATGCCGAAAATGTATAAGCTACTGTGTGAATTATTAATATTTTTATTTTATTTACAAAATCAATTTTTGTGTACGCTATTTTTCTGCCAAAAAATAGCTGCGCACGGGGAACTAATATTATAGTGAGGTCAGAAAAATGAAAAAAACTATCTTGTTTTTAGTGTGTGCTTTATTAGGTACAGGAAGCGCTTTAACAGCTGCTACAAATTCAGTTACTGATGTAAATGCCCAATCAGTAACTCAAAAGGGAGACTTTGCCCAAGTAGATGTAAATGAAGCTCAAGTCTACGATCAAAACGGTAACAAAACTGATATTGCACTCCAAGACAATAGTACTTGGCAAGTTGCCAAAACTCAAAGTATCAATGGAACTGATTATTTCCAAGTTGCACCTAATCAATTTCTAAGTTCAAAGGATAGTTTTGCATATAAAGTTCGTCCCATGGTCATTAAAGTTCAATCACTTGATGGTGCTGATGAACCTGTAAGAGTTTATCAGCATAATTTGGTACAAAAAAATAACGTATCTATAGAACCAAATAGCCGGTGGGCTACTGATACTGAAATAAATACGTCTAACGGTATGCCTTTTTTACGTATTGCTCCCGATGAGTACGTTGCCATGTACGATGTTGTTGAACAATCCTTTAAGGCTACTATTTAATTTTATATTTTAAAGCTGTGTGTGAATTATTATTTGAAGATATCTGTGGTATGCCGACCATGGATATCTTTTTTTATTTTATATACATATCAATTTTTATGTACACTGCCAAATGCACTTAAAAATTTAACTAATATCTATATGAGGTCATTCCTTAATACAATTCGTAGTTTACTATCATTTAGCAGATATTTTGATTCAGTTTTCGTAAGAACCTTTTTCAAAATCTGGAATAAACTAAAATGACTATATTTATGTAATTAAATATCGGATTAATATATATATTTATTCTTTCGTATACATACAATTGGTCTATTGATTCTTAAAACTCTATAAACCACTGATATAAATGATATAAAGCTAATTCTATATAAAATATAGCCAATACTATTTATTTGGTATACATATAGTTACGACCTATGATGTGCTTTGAAAAAACAAAAGAGGAGTGATTCATATGGTATTAAATAAAAAATGTATTTATTTAGGCGTCACATTATTTTCTTCAGCAATTTTAGCAACTGTATCAACAGAACAAGTAACAAAAGCTGATACCATAGGGACAGTCACCACAACAACAGCTGTACCTAGCTCTTCTACAGACAGTACAACGGCTGTATCAACTACTGGAACGGATAGTACTTCATCAAGTGGAACTGTATCATCAACGTCAAGTGCTGTGAACGGTACATCAATGTTGCCAAGCACATCTACTGGAACCACAAGTAGTGTTACAACACCAACGAGCACTGCCACAATATCGCCAAGTACAGCAAGTGGAACGATAGCATCGACGGGAGTCACGAGTACTACCGCAACTTCATCAACAGTTGCACCAAGCACTACAACGACATCAATTACTGGTACAACATCTCCGATTAGTACAGCTACAGGTAATAGTACGGTGACATCTTCGAACACCACAACTAGCGACACATCAACTACTGGAGTCACGAGTGCGACAACAACCTCACCAAGCACCACAACTAGCGGCACACCAACAACTGGGGTTATGAGTGCGACAACAGCCTCTCCAAGCACTACAACTAGCAGCACACCAACTACTGGAACAACAACTGGAACTATAACGGAAAGTAAACCAAGCAGTAGTAGTACGACTTCAACCACTGGTAGTACGACAGCAACAACAACTACTACCACGAGCACAATTACAATAGGTGGAACGACAACATCTCCATCTCCTGTAGGTCCCGCTGATCCTACAAGTACCACAGGGACGACAATTAATGCAACAACACCTACAAGTTCGATTTCTTATACGATACCTAGTGATGTAACTGATGACACAGTGGTTAACTTCACTGATCCAACTTTGGGGGCTGCCGCAAAGTTGGCTTTTGGTTTGAAACCAACGGATAATTTAACTGTTGGAATGATCAAGGCAAAAAAGGTACCACTAATTTCAATTAGTGTGACATTGTATGAATTAAATCAAAAAAATCAACCTGGAGCTTCAATGACTGATCAAGAATCTACGCCGGTTGAAAGTTTGAATGGCATGCAATACTTTCAATTATTGCCTAGCACTACTCAAATACATTTCCAAGCCAAATTAGCTTCAGATACTAATGCAGATCCTACTTTGACGCCTTTGGATAACCTTAATTTTGCTCATTTAATTATTGATGGTAATTTTAGTAACCCTAAAGCTAAGCAAATTGATGTTTCCCAACTTACTAAAATTAATCTTGCTAAAACTAGTTATGTTGAGTTAACAGGTGACAATTCAGTTTCTTCATATTCAGGTATTGATGATGATCAACTGAAGGAATTAGGACCATGGTTGACTAATTTTGTTAACAACGGTACTTCTGGCGGTGTTCTTCTTGAGTTAGGTAGTGCAGCTATTACTGATTTTTCTCCTTTGAAGGAAATTAATCCTGACGCGGATGCTTCAATTATTTCTTTGGGTGATGGTAGTTATGATCCTACTCCGGTTTATGGAGTAATTGGTCAGCCTTTAACATTTAAAGCTGCGCCATTCACGGGTATTGATGGAGAAGATTTGTCATCAACTTATCACTTTACAGGAACGGTTCCTAAGGCAGATTTAGCTGACGATAATCTAGTTAACTTGGGTAATGGTGAGTATAGAATTGATAATCCTGACTCAACGAATAATGCTTTGACATATGGACATATTGGTTATGTATATTCTCAAAGTCCTGATGCTTATATTAGAAAGACTTATGGAACAAATAATACATTTATGTATTTTGGCATTCATGGTCAACCAATTATCTGGCAAGCACATCCAACTGTAACTATCAATTATATGAATGCCGACGGGACACCAATTATGGCTAATGGAACAGCTATGACAAAACAAATTGCCGGAACTAATGTAGGCGATGCTTTTGATTTAACATCTGATAGTAATATTTCTGGTTACAGTTTGAGCAGTCCAACGACTATCTTAAAGGGTGCTTATACTCTAGCTCCCCAAGTTGTAAATTTGGTTTATAGTAAGGCAATTACTAGTGGGGGTTCTTCATCAAGCAATACTTCAGTTAATGATAATAAAGAAAATGATGAACCAGATATTTCTGATTCTAGAATTCCAGTTGATGTTCAAGAAGTTACTGGAACAACTAAGTCAGATTCTGAACTAAAGAGTATTGGTGTCAAAGCTACAACAACCATTGATGGAAAATTATTCTACCTAGTAGGTTATGGCAATTGGATTGAAGCTGATAGTTATGATGCCACTGTTTCTACAGAAAGCGGAGTTATTAGAACTCATAATATTGATAGTGATCTAGTAGATGGTAACGGAGATGATCTTGGATATGGAGTAGCTCCAAGTACGGGATGGAAGTACAGTAAGATTGTTGCTATTAATGGTAAAGGTTATTACCAAGTAGCAACCAATGAATATTTGCCAATTGCTGATGCTGTCGTATTTTCACCATTTAGTAGTAAGGCAACTGTAAGTGTAGGTTCTAAAGCCGAACTCTATAATTCTTTGGGAGAAGATTTAGGGAAAAACTTACCAAGCAATAGCAGTTGGACTACTGATGGAACGGCCATTATTAATGGCGTATTAATGTATCGAGTTGCTACAGATGAATGGGTTAGCGTTGATACGACTGAGGCTGCATCAGTAACTACCACATATCATGCAGCGGAAGAAACAGCACTTTATGATTCTAATGGAAATGTTATTCCTAGAAAATTAGCGGCCGATACCAATTGGAAAGTTGACCAAATTGTTTTGATCAATGGTCAAGAGTATTGTCGTGTGGCTACTGATGAGTATGTTAAAGCTTAATAAATAATAGAAAAGGTTCTGTAATTATCTAAATAAATAATTACAGAACCTTTTCTGGTCTTAAGATGAAATTTTTGTTATTTGCTGATCGAAAGCCTTTAAATAATCATCATGATTTTTAAATTTTTGGCTTTTTATTTTGTTTAAGGCAGTTTTCCAATCAGAGTATTTAATAGCAATCTTTTTCCGAGTACCATCTTGGATATATAATCCCGCAAAATTATTATCTTTTTGGATGGAAACTGGTTCCCAAATATAATCATCATTTTTGTATTCTAGTAAATACTGGGTTTGGCGATTAATGTTATTTTGATAGAGTGAATATTGAATTTGCAAATTAAATGTCTTTCCATAATCATGAGATATTGCAACCGTTCGAGTTCCTATACTCAATATAAGTAAGATAAGTATAGGCAATAGATATTTTTCATAAGCCGCTAATAGTAAATCTAAATTGATAACGAAAATGGCTACAAAGAATATATATGTAGCAAACATGCATCTGGAACCAAACGGAGATACTACAAGGAATGGAATAACTACAATAAAACCAGATGATAATAATGAAAAATTAGCTAGTTTTTGTTTGAAGTTTTTGATTCTAGAATTATAAATTATTACGGCAACTGTAAAAGTTAGAATTGCTAATATTAAAATTAACAAGGATTTGCTCGAATATTGGGTTCTAAGATAATTAATCATGGTTTCAGAATTAGCAGATCCCTTGATTGAACGGTAAGAATCGTTTCCCAAAAGAATTTTAATATAAGCACCATTAGTGAACATTAGAAAAGCACCGATAACATTACCAACTAGGATATAGTTGAGAATTTTTTTGAATTTATCACCGAAATGCTTTCGTAAAAATAACCAGGTCAAAAGACTATTAAAGACATTTAGTAGAGTTACATGTTCAGCAAAAAGTTGAGCTGCAATGGCTGCTAAAAAGATCAATATAGTGGTTGATTGATAATAATGAATGTCTTTATTGTCGTAGTTTTTTAATACTAGATAGATCATAAACAATGGAAAAATCACAGAAGGTACGTAATTAGCGAAACCTGAGTGCCATCCTAATATTTGTCTAAAAATGGATTGAGGCATCAGAAGAATAAAAAAAGTTGTTAAAGTTGCTGACACTAATCCTACGGATTTTGATGGAGAAATTTGTTCACGGATTTTTTGGATTAAATAAACAATAACAGTCATGAAAGTTCCATAAGCCATAAAAGCAATTGGCTTGAATTTGGTCATAGCGATTACTAAGATATCCCCAAGATAACGACCGTCATATTTCAGAAATATTCCCTGTGGAAAATAATTTCTGCCAAAGTAGTTGCCCCAATTTAAATCATCACCTAGTAAGGGCATCCACATTCCAATTAGTCCAAAGATAAGGAATACAATAAAGTAAAAGCTGAGTTTAGTTGTTCGTTTCATGTTTGCCTCTTTAGTACCCCTAATATCATCCTCCCTTTTGTTAGGATATAATTTTATTACTTTTTGAGCAATAGTAATCTGGACTTGCGACTATTGCGACAATATTGATAAAATATTTACTTAGATAAGTGTGCATGTTAGTATTAATTTTGCAAACGATTACAGAAAAAGGTGAAAATTTCATGAAAAAAACAAGAGTTATCAACTCAAATATCTCACGTGTTATTGCCCAAATGGGACATTTCGATACAATTGGTATCGGTGATGCAGGGATGCCCGTTCCTTCAGGAACTGAAAAAATTGATTTAGCAGTTGAAGCAGGCTTACCAAGTTTCATTCAAGTACTTGAAAATGTTTTGAGTGAACTAGAGGTTCAAAGGGTTTACTTAGCTGAAGAAATTAAAACTCAAAATCCAGAGCAATTAGCCGCAGTCAAAAAAATTGTTGGTGATACACCAATTGAATTCATTCCTCATGAAGAAATGAAGAAAGATTTGAGCGATACTAAAGCCTTCATTAGAACAGGTGAGGAAACACCTTATTCAAATATTTTGCTTGAAAGTGGAGTTGTCTTTTAGAGGTTAAATAATTATGAAGAAAATAGTTGTACTAGGTTCTATTAATGTAGATATTATTTTAAATATCGCACGTTTACCATTACCAGGTGAAACAATGGCAATGAGTAATCGTTCAACTGCCGGTGGTGGTAAGGGTGCTAATCAAGCTATTGCGGCCGTCCGTGCTGGAGCTGAAACATCATTCATTGCTAAAATTGGACAGGATAGATCAGCTGATTTTATGTTGGACACATTTAAATACGATGGTTTGAATATTGAACATGTTACTCAAGATGAAAATGCTGGTACTGGCCAAGCTTATATTCTATTGGATGATAATGGTCAAAACAGTATTTTGATTTATGGTGGAGCTAATCAAACTATCACTACAAAAGACATTGAAGAAGCTCACGATGCAATTGCAGATGCTGATTGTTTGATAACTGAATTTGAAACACCTTTGGCTACTTCAGTAGCAGCATTTAAAATTGCTAAAGAAAATAATGTCTTAACAATTTTGAATCCTGCTCCTGCAAAGACTAATATTCCAGATGAACTACTAAAATTAACAGATATTATTGTTCCTAATGAGACTGAAGCTGAAGCTATCACTGGGATTAAGGTCACTGATCGTCCTTCAATGGAAAAAGCTGCAAATAAATTGCATACATTAGGTGTAAAGAATGTTATAATAACCGTCGGTGCTAATGGATCGTTTTATTCACAAGGTGAAAAGAATGGTTTCGTTAATGCTTATAAAGTTAACACAGTTGATACAACAGCTGCTGGTGATACGTTTATCGGTTATTTAGCTTCAAAGCTAAATTCAGATTTAGGTAATATCGAGGAAGCAATGATGTTTGCTAGTAAGGCATCTTCTATTACAGTTCAAACCCAAGGTGCTCAGAATTCGATTCCTTATTTAAGAGATGTTGAAATTTAAGTATTTGTAAAAGAAACTTTACGCTAAGTAGATTGAAATAATTGGTCAAACATGTTAATATAATAGTTGTATTTTTGAATGGTGAATGGTTCGAATGGTTTGAATGTTTCGTACTTTAGACTTTCTTCCATGATGTACCACGAAATAATGCACAAAAAATTTTTTTATTTATCAGGAGGATTCTCTAATGGAACACGGAACAGTTAAATGGTTTAACGCAGAAAAAGGTTATGGTTTTATCACTCGCGAAGATGGTAGTGACGTATTTGTTCACTTCTCAGCTATCCAAGGTGACGGTTACAAGACACTTGAAGAAGGCCAAGCTGTAACATTCGATATCGAAGATTCAGATCGTGGCCCACAAGCTTCAAACGTTGTTAAGGACTAATTATAAATCGTTAATAAACTTTGAATAAAAGCTAACTCGAAAGAGTTAGCTTTTTTAGTATCTAATTTTTTACTTTAAATTTACAATATCTAAACATTCCTTCGCTATATTTATTATTAAGTTGTTGGAATGGGGATAATTATGCAAAAAGAAAATTGGAGAAGTAATTTTAGGATACTGTGGTTTGGAAGTTTGATAACGGATATGGGCAATGCGATGACATTGCCTTTTATTGTCCTGTTTATTGATACTTTAGGTAATTTTAGTAAGGCAGAATTAAATTTGTTAGGTGCGGCTGCTTTTTCTTTAACCTATTTAAGTAAGGGTTTAGTTTCACCCTTATGGGGCAGATTAGCTGATCTTAAAGGTAGAAAATTGATGTGTCTCAGGGCTTCCGGGGTCATGACTTTTACCATCTTTATGGTCGGGTTATCTCCTAATGTCTGGTTTTTATTAGTCTTTCGTTGTTTACAAGGTGCTTTTTCGGGATATATCAATAATGCAAATGCTTTGATGTCAGTTTCAGCTCCCAAACAGATACAAGGGCGCGTAATGAGCAGATTGGTTACGGGGAGTATCACTGGAACGTTGATTGGACCCTTGGTCGGTGGACTTTTCGCTACGTGGTTTGGTTATAGAGGAGCATTTTTTATTACTAGTTTTTTAATGGCATTAGTTTTTTTTACCACATTAATTGGAGTGAAAGAAAATTTTACACCGATTAATAGAAAAGAATTGCGTCCGGCATTGCCAATTATGAAAAAGATAGGTTGGGGCTTCTTTGTAGCTCTGTTTGGGTCACTCTTAGCAATTCAAGCGACTACTAATGCAATTACACCTATGATTAGTTTACTGGTCAGAGAACTCGATCCTAACGGTTCTAACTTAGTTATTATTACGGGAATCGTTTCGGCAGCACCGGGATTTGCGACGATCTTGATGGCAGGTCTTATTGGTGGGTTAATTGATAAATTGGGAGCCTTAAAAAGTATGATTATTTTTTTAATATCGGCTATTGTCTGTTTGGTTTTGACTAGTATGGTTCAGAATGTTTGGGAATTAATTACTTTGAGATTTATTTTAGGAATTTCCGACGCCGCATTGATTCCATCTATTCAAGTGCTGACGGTTAGAAATGTTCCAAAGGAAATTTTCGGACGAGTTTTTAGTTATAATCAATCCGCACAATCTTTAGGAAATGTTTTAGGACCAATGTTAGCAGCCGGAATGGCAACAATTTTAGGCTATAAGAGTATTTTTATATTTTCAGCTGTTTTAGAAACGCTAGCTCTAGTGTCTTGGTTGAACTATTCTTCTAAAAAAAATATTAAATATACTATTTAATAAAAGGTTTAGCTCTTTTTCAAATCTGTGCCCGCAGTGTTCCAGCTCAATCGGCTTTGTTGGTGATGTATGGTCAATTGTTAAATTTATTTTTCAAATCATAAAATATTCAAAGTTATCGGCTATAATTAGAGTTAATAAACTAAAAGGGATAGATCAATTGCCACAAAAGAAGAGATATACAGCACGTCGAAGAAATCCTCGACGTAATAAAAACAACAATACGACTTTTATTTTATTAGCAATCGTCTTTGTGTTTGTTATCAGTTTTTTTGGATACAGGAGATATGTTCAGTATAAAAGTGAAACGCAAGTTGAAATGGTCCAACAAGAGCACAGTACTTTCGTTAAAAAAGTAGCCCCATATGCAGTTGAACTTGGTAAAGAGTATGGAGTTTTGCCAAGTATCACCATTGCACAGGCAATATTAGAAAGTAATTGGGGGACCAGTACTTTGGCTAGCCAGTATAATAATTACTTTGGTATCAAAGGTGAGGACCCTTCGAATACAAAGCTTTTACAGACTAAGGAATATACTGATGGTCAGTGGGTAACAATCAACGGTCGTTTTCGGGTTTATTCGGATTTTAGAGAGTCGATGAAGGATCATACTCAACTGTTAGTCAATGGTACTTCGTGGAATTCGCAGCAATACAAGCAAGTTCTTCAATCGAAGGATTATATTGATGCAGCTGTTGCTTTACAAGCTGATGGATATGCGACTGATCCCGGTTATACAAGTAAAATTATTCGGATTATACAAAAATATAATCTTAAAAAGTACGATCAGGGTATCAAGTAAAAATCAAAGTATGATAGACTCTAATTATTCTATTAAATAGGGGAGAAAGTAATGAAGGAACTAGAAGAAAGAATCAGAAAAGATGGTCGAGTTTTAGGCAAGGACGTGCTTAAAGTTGATAGTTTTTTAAACCATCAAGTCGACCCAATGTTAATGGAAAAAATGGGTGAAGAATTTTACAATCACTTTAAAGATGCAGGTATCAATAAGATATTGACAGTTGAATCTTCAGGGATTGCTCCAGCCGTTATGGCTGGTTTAAAATTCCAAGTTCCAGTTGTTTTTGCTAGAAAACACAAATCTGTTACATTGACTGATGATTTGTATACATCAGAGGTATATTCATTTACAAAAAAGACTTCCAATCATATCAGTATTGATAAGAGATATCTCTCAAGTTCTGATAAGGTTTTGATCATTGATGATTTCTTGGCTAACGGTCAAGCTGTTAACGGCTTGAATACAATTATTGAAGATGCTGGCGCAACACTTGCTGGTATTGGTATTGTAATTGAAAAGTCATTCCAAAAGGGAAGACAAATGATCGACAAGTCAGGTACTCCCATTTATTCATTGGCTAGAATCAAGGCTTTTGAAAATGGACAAGTGGTCTTTGAAGAAGAAGACGATTAGTAATAAGAAGGTGGAATTATGACTTTTATTGCGCCCGGTAAAACTTTAGGAATAATTGGTGGCGGCAGTGAGACTTATATTTTTGAACTTGAAGCCAAACGAATGGGTTTTAGGACCATGCTTTTGACAGATGAGGAAAAAGATATTGCGACACAAGCAGCAGACAGTTATTTAGTCGGTACGCTAGAAAACATCGAGAATCTAAGTGAATTGGGCCATAGAAGTGACCTCCTTTTGTATATGGACGAAAACTTCGACAGTACACTCCTCAAACAATTATCAGAAACATTTAATGTTGTTCAAGGATCTGATCTGTTGGGAATCGTGCAAGATCGTTATATCGAAAGAACTTTTTTGAATGATTTGAATATAAATGTGCCACCATTCTTTTCAATTGTAACGGTTGATGATATTAAAAAGGCTGTTGAAGAAATTGGGTTCCCTTGTATTTTGAAACCAATTCAAAAAAATCAAACAGTTCTGAAACGTCATATTCTTTACAATAATGATGATGTGGAACGGGTTCAAAAGTTACTTCAAGATGGAACTTATATCCTAGAAGCTTGGATCGATACCAAAACGGAGTATTCCATTATGGTAAGTAAGAGCAAGGATAAAAAGATTCATACGTTCCCAATGATTCAAGAAATTTATGATGGTACGCATCTGATGAGTTCTTTTATTTACAAGAAGAATAATCCCGATGTAGAAGCCGAAATGCAGCGAGTTGCTTTGAAAGTAGCTGAAAGTATTGATTATGTAGGAATTTTTGGGATAGGTTTTATTCTTTCTCAATCAGGAGTGTTGTACGTTAAACGAATCTTTCCTGGAATCAATTATTCAGCCAACGTTTATCAAGAGGCTACTGGCATTTCACAATTTGAATTACATATCAGAGCTATTTGCGACTGGCCAATTCCTGAAATTTTTCCAATGGTCAATGCGGCAACTTTGAAGATCATTGAAGGTAATTTGCCACAGAGTTTGGATCTATTACAGGAAAAGGCTCAATGGAAATTTAACTATTACACAGGTTTTAAAGCTAAGAATCAAGCCGACAGAGATGTCGGATATATTTCAATTTTCTCAGACGATGTCGAAGAATTAAAAAATGATATCTTAACAACTAATATTTGGAGAGTAGAATAATTCATGATTGATAGATATGTAACTGAACAAATGAAACCAATTTGGACTGACCAAAACAGATTTCAAGCTTGGCTCGAGGTAGAAATTGCTGCTGTTGAAGGCTGGAGTGAGCTGGGAGAGATTCCTGCTGAAGATGCTAAGCTGATTGCTCAAAACGCTAAGTTTGACGTTTCCGAGATTGCCGAGATCGAAAAGGAAACTAAACATGACGTAGTTGCTTTCACAAGAGATGTTTCACGTTACTTAGGACCAGAAAGAAAATGGGTTCATTTCGGTTTAACATCAACTGATGTTGTCGATACAGCCTATGGTTACTTAATGAAACAAGCAAATGATATTATTCGTGAAGATTTAAATGAATTTCTAGAAGTAGTTAAAGAAAAAGCTCTAAAGTATAAAGATACTGTTATGATTGGTAGAACTCATGGAGTTCACGCCGAACCAACAACTTTTGGTTTAGTTTTGGCTAATTGGTATTCTGAAATTAAGCGTGATATCGAACGCTTTGATCATGCTGCTAAAGGTGTAGAAGCCGGTAAAATCAGTGGAGCAGTTGGTAGTTATGCTAATGTACCAACTAGCGTAGAAAAATTTGTTTGTGATAAACTAGGCATTCGTGCCCAAGAAATTTCAACACAAGTTCTTCCTCGTGATCTTCATGCGGAATATATTCAAACGATGGCTTTGATTGCTACATCAATTGAACGTTTTGCTTTGGAAGTACGTCACCTACAAAGAACTGAAGTCCGTGAAGCTGAAGAATATTTTGCTGCCGGACAAAAGGGTTCATCAGCAATGCCTCACAAACGTAATCCAATCGGTTCAGAAAATGTAACCGGTTTGGCACGTGTCATCAGAGGCCATGCATTTACAGCTTTGGAAGATGTTCCATTGTGGCACGAACGAGATATTTCACATTCATCAGCTGAACGTGTTATCGTTCCTGATACAACTGAATTGCTTGACTATATTTTGAGAAGATTTACTAAGATTACTAAGAATTTAACTGTTTTTCCTGATAAGATGATAGAAGATATGAATCTTACTCATGGTTTGATCTTCTCTCAGCGCGTCTTGTTGAAATTAGTTGAAGCTGGTTATTCTCGTGAACAAGCTTACGATATTGTGCAACCAATGACTGCCAAGGCTTGGGATGAAAAGAAAGATTTCAGAACCATGCTTGAAGCAGATTCACGTGTGACTGACAAATTATCCGATGCTGACCTTGATGATGCTTTTGATTATCACTGGCATTTAAGAAATGTTGACGAAATTTTCAAACGTGTTGGTTTGGAATAAAAATATTAAACAAAATAA
The DNA here is from genome assembly GCF_003967595.1 of Companilactobacillus musae. Classification (GTDB taxonomy): domain Bacteria; phylum Bacillota; class Bacilli; order Lactobacillales; family Lactobacillaceae; genus Companilactobacillus; species Companilactobacillus musae. The sequence continues at coordinate 68,122 of NZ_BIFW01000010.1, forward strand.
ATCTCAATCGAAAAAAATTCGATTGAGATTTTTTAGGTCGCTAAGACACTTGGTTACTACAAGTAATCGCTTTAATTTGCGGAACGTATGTTCAAATTTGCTTAGTTGTCTTTCGCTCTAACACCAAAAATTTGCTACAATGTAAACAGCTATTTTTGGCTCTTACTCAAGTTTGGTTACAGTATAAGTTTGTCGTCCTCCGCAACAAAGAAAATTGGGCTGGAACGTAGTGGGCATGACTTGGAGCCTCTTGGCGTTGCCAACAGTCTTCAAGCTCGGCCTTATTCTAAGTGACTTCGTCACTAAGAATAATC
>NZ_BIFW01000011.1 GCF_003967595.1 Companilactobacillus musae
CCGAGCTTGGAGACAATTGCGAATTTCAATTGGCTTCAAGTCGTGTCCACCACGTTCCAGTGGCTCACAGATTTTTTACGGACGACGGCATCCTTCAACTTAACCGTTATAAAAGTAAGAAAGAACCTCAATCATCTGAACTCAAAACTCTTTTTATTTCATCAAAGTGATAACCCTTTGTCATCAAATAATGGATTAATTTTTCTGGTTTGTCATAACGATGTTGAACCTTATTTACTAAAACCTTTAACTTGGCTAGTTCTTCATCTTCATCTGGCTCCAAGTCCAAATTATTAAGTACTATTTCAATTACTTCATTATTAAATCCCTTTTGATAAAGACTTTGTTTAATTTTCGTCAGCATTTGTTTAAAGGAAGCTCGTTTTTGTTTACGAACTTGTTTTTTGGCAAAATCGGTCGCATTCTCTACCAAAATATCTTGATCAATATCCAAAATTTTATTCTGAACAATATCATTCGGTACACCCTTTTGAATCATTTTTTGTTCAATAATCTTCGGTCCATTAGCCGTCGTTCTCAATTGCGTATTGATAAAACTCTTTGCATAAGATTCATCATCTAAATAATGCAAATTCTCCAGTCTTTGAATCACATCGTCAACAGCATCACGATGATATTCCTTTTTATATAGGTAATCTTTGATTTCTTTTTTGGTTCGTAATTGATAACTCAAATAGTTTACAGCATCGCCATAAGCTTTATTCACATTCTCTCGATCTTGTATTTCTTTAATCTGACTATCGGTCAATTCTGTTTCATTCATTAAACGAAATTCGATTAAAGTTGTCTCCGCAACTGGGAACGCATACTTACCATCTAAGTAAACGTTATAGCGTCCTTTACGTTTCTGTGCTTGTATTTTTGTGACTTTAGCCAATATATTTTTACCTCACCATGTTATACTCTCAAGAGTAAGTTTATCTCAAAAACGTTCAAAGGAAAAATTATGCATACAAACAATATTACGAAAGATTTAAAAGTCGGTGATAGATTTCCACTAACTATCAAACGTATCGGAATCAATGGCGAAGGTATTGGTTTCTTCAAACACGTGATTGTCTTTGTTCCCAAAGCTGTACCTGAAGATGTCATTGTCTGTGAAATCACCGATGTTCATGACCGATTCTTAAATGGTCGCATTCACAAAATTAGAAAGGCTAGTCCTTTCCGTAACCCCGATGCTCCTAAATTAGCAGATGAAGTCGGCGGACTCGAATTTGCTCACATCAATTATCAAGATCAATTGCACTTCAAAAGTAACATTCTTCGTGAATCACTGGAAAAATATAAGCCTTATGCTCACGAAAAATATATGATCAAACCAACTGTTGGTTCAGTTCAACAAGAGAAATATCGTAACAAAGCTCAATTTCCTATTCAAGAAATTGATGGTGAGATTCGTTGCGGATTATACAAAACTGGTACTCAAGAATTAGTTGATCTCAAAGAAATGCCTACTCAAATGGATTTAACTATGAATGCTATGCGTAAAATTGTTCAAATGGTTAAAGACCTCGGAATTCCCGTTTTCAATCCTGAACAAAAATCTGGAATTCTCAGTATGATTGTTATTCGTGAATCAGTTGAATTCAACCAACTCCAAATTACTTTCATTACTCGTTCACCAAAATTCGTTAAAGAGCATCAATTGATTGAACGAATTCAAAAAGAAATCCCTGAAGTAAGTTCTATTTCTCAAAACATCAACAAAGAAGATAAAGCTGGAGTTTGGGGCGATGAAACAAAATTACTTTGGGGCGATAAATACCTTCAAGAAGATATCAATGGATATCTCTTCAATTTCTCACCACGAGCCTTCTTGCAACTAAATTCATTACAAACCGACAAACTATATGATTTAGTTACTCAAGCTTTGGAACCAAACCAACGTGATATTCTTCTTGATGCTTATTGTGGTGTTGGTACGATTGGTATCACTATGGCTGAAAAGGTCAAACATGTTTATGGTATTGAAATTATTCCTGAAGCCATCGAGGATGCTAAAGCAAACGCCAAACTAAATGAAGTTGAAAATGCTGATTATTATGTTGGCTCAACTGATGAAGTTTATCCTCAACTATTAAAAGATGGTAAAGAAGTTAATGCTATCGTTGTCGATCCACCAAGAACAGGCCTTGACAGTAAATTGGTTACTACTTTAGTCAAGAATCCTGTTAACAAATTAGTTTACGTTTCATGTAACCCATCAACTCTGGCCAAAGATCTAGTTCTCCTAACAGATCAATATCGTGTAGTTTATCTTCAACCTGTTGATATGTTCCCTCAAACACCACATGTTGAAACTATTGTAAAAATGGTCCGTAGATAAAATTAAGGCCAGTTGCTTTCTCAAATTCGGTACATTACGAATTTAAAAATAAAAAATAACGTCTATTAAAATAGTATTCAAGGTATGTAAAAATACTTGAATCTTTTAATAGGCGTTATTTTTTATTAAAAATCAGTAATATAATTTTTCAACTTATTCTCTAACAAACCAATTCCCAAACCGATACTTTGCTCTGGTATCTCAATATTTCCGCATTTATCCTGAATTCCACCAATAAAAGGACTATCTGCAATATAATCCAAACCATCAAGATCAATATATTTTATGCTCGACACGCCAGAACTTATATAAGCTGCCGTGGTCAAGGCAACATTTGCTTCAGTTGTACAGCCAAATAAACAATCTATTCCATGTCTTTTAGCAAAACCAGCTATTTCAATTGCTTCCAATGGTCCGCCACATTTGATCAGCTTAATATTAATGGCCGTCCCATAGCCATGATCAATAATATTTTTGGCATCTTCTAAATTAAAAACCGATTCGTCAGCGACTATCGGAATAGTAGTTTTTGCACTAATTTTTTTCATTGCTTCATAATCTAGAATTTTTACAGGTTGCTCAATAAACTCAATGTTTAACTTCGATTGATCAAATTCTCTAATTGCGGTCAAAGCTTCTTCATAGTCCCAGCTCTGATTCGGGTCGATTCTAATCGAAACTGTTTTTGGAATTAAATCCTCTAACTGTAATATTCGACTTAATTCATCATTTCCAGAAATCATCTTGTACTTAATATGATGATATCCTCTAGCTAAAATTCGCTTTGTTTCTTTAATAGTTTCTTCAGAATTCAAAACACTAACGGTCGTATCATTAGCTAATACTCTCTTATTATTTGATATACCCAATTCTTCCGAAATTCCTACCTGGTTGGACCTAGCAAGAGCATCCAGAATGGCTGTTTCCATCCCATAACGAATAGAAACATGATTAATAAATCCTTGTAAAGATAAGAGTGTATCTTCAACATCATCATTTAAGTGTTCATCAAAAAAATCTTTGGCAAAACGATACATTTCATCGCGACTTTCACCGGTCAACTTAATATTTTCAGCTGATTCACCTAAGCCAATTGAACCATCATCCAATCTAACACGGCAAAAAATTCCTTTGAGATTTTTTGACATCCGAATACTAGTAATAAACGGTCTTTTTAAAGGAATATCCAATTTACTAATTTGATAGCCGATTATCTTTACCATGATTTAACCTCCAGCCACTGACCTCAAATATTCCAAATCGTCATTTTGAATTGCCTATACTATAACCCCAAACACTATTAACACGGTACAATTTAACATCAAAATTGCGAAACCTTTTTATTACAATAATTATCTGTAAAAAGAAAATAATTAATTACATTTACGAGTATTTAATTATCATAAATCTTTGCTATTGGGTAAAGTATCCTTTACAGTAACCTGTAAATAATTTAGAAATCAGGTTTTCAAAATGATTAAAAATAACGTTAGGAAGTTTCGGCAAGAACACAAATATTCACAAAAACAACTAGCTGAGATGGTTCATGTTTCCCGACAAACGATCATTTCCGTTGAATCTGGTCGTTACCAACCAACTCTAGAACTAAGTTTTAAATTAGCTCGAGCTTTTGAAAAAACCGTTGAAGAAGTTTTTATTTATTATGAATAATATTGTTGTTTTAAATAATTACCGAAAATTGGCATCATATAAAAAATTATCTCTTTTAATTCTCAATATTATGTCTGACATGATATGAAAATTCATCACTTCGAGCAACACTCAACGTAAACTCAATAATCTGATGATTCAAATCATAAGTCGTTCGTTTCAAATGCAAACAAGGAGTACCTTCTTTTAGATTCATAATTTTACTATCACAAGCGCTAATAATTCCAGCAGAAAAGTATTCATCCGCATAGCTGATTTCTTCTCCAAAATCATCCCGAAAAACATCATACATTGATCTATCCTGTAACATTTCTTGATTCAAAGTCGGAAATAATTTTTGAGGCAAAAAACTTCTCTCCAACATCATGGGCACATTATCAGCTAAGCGTAACCGATCAACGCGAATAATAATATCTCCTAATTTCAAATTCATGTTTTGAGCAAAATAAGCATTGATATCCTTTTTTTCAAAATTAATAATTTTAGTACTAGGCGTTTTGCCTAACATTCTCATCTGTTGGCCAAATTTAAAAGAACTACCTAAATCACTATTTAAGTTGATACGATTGACAAAAGTACCCTTGCCATGAACCCTTTTGACCAGATCAGTCGCCTCTAATCCCAATAAAGCATTACGTATTGTATTACGTGAAACCTCATACTTATCAGCCAATTGTCGTTCAGAAGGTAGTTTTGCGTTAGCTGGTAAGTTCTGAATATAACTCGTTAAAAGATTGATTAATTGTTCTTGAAGGTTAATTTTCATAAGAAAGATTTCCTTTCCAAATAACTATATGATAATTGTATGAAGCACCAAAACGACTTGCAATTATTTGTCTGAAAATGGACATATTGTCATTTCAGAAAATCTTCTATCAATACTGTTTAATGTAAAAACAAAAACAGCGTCTATTAATAAGCATTCAAAGTATATAAAATATACCCCGAATCTTTTAACAGACGTTATTTTAATTGATAAATTTAGAATTGGAAAAACAGTGCATTACGCCTTAGCAACTACAAAATAATTACCTTCAGGATCTTGAAAATTAAATGTTAAAACACCATTAACTTCAGTTATTTCCCCTGCACTGATCAGTTCATCATGCAATCGGTCAAAATCATTGGAGAAAAACATTAAGGATGGAACATTTTCTGACACTTCTGGAGAATAGATTCTAATATAATCCTTTGGAAAAATTGATAGCTCTACTTCGCTAGAAATTCCTACAATAACGTTCTGATACCCACCGTTTAGAGTTTGTCTGGCAACTACTGTTGCTCCAAATTCTTCAGTCCAAAACTCAACACTCATATCAACATCATCGACGTAAATCATAATTCTAGTCTTCATCTTCAAAGTCCTTATCCCAGACGACACCCATAGTCTTTTCACCTGTATGAACACTGATAGCTGGTCCTAAATGGCTAGTTGATACTCGTGCTTCAGGGAAATTATCTTGGAAATCGGTCGACCATTTAGTCAACATCTCCCGGTTGTTAGAATCAACTACGGTAATATGTAATTTCCAATCTGGATGTTCTTCTGCATATTTTTGTATTTCTAATGAGATCACTCTAAAAGCTCGATGCATCGTACGTTCTTTGCCAATCGCAAATATCTTGCCATCCTTAAAAGTTAGCAAAGGTTTAACGTCTAATAAACTACCGATAATAGCGGAACGATTACTCAATCTACCAGTACGACTAAGATGTTTTAAATCATTAACAGCAAAATAAATATCCGTCGAATCACGCAATTCTTCCAATTTTGTCATAATCGTTTCTGGAGCTACATTCTTTTGAGCTAAGGAACCAGCCAACATGACTAAATCAGCTTCAGCGGCACTGGCAGCCATTGAATCAAATGGATAAACTTTGGCCTTATCATAGCTCTTAACAAACATTCGTAAATTATCCATAAATGAAGTAATTCCTAAAGATAAATGAATTGAAATAATCGTATCGTAGCCTTCTTCGACTAAACGATCATAGGCTTCCTGAATCTGCCCCATTGATACTTGAGCGGTCGTAGGAAGTTCTGGTTCATTACGTAAGTAATCATAAAATTTTTCGTCAGTTAATTCTTCGGTTTCTTTATATTGGTTATTACCAAGAATTACTGTAATTGGTAAAACGGTAATATTGTACTTCTTGATTTGTGCGGGTGTTAAGTAAGATGCTGTGTCAGTTACTACTGCAGTTTTCATTAACTTCTCCTTTTCCCATAACGTACATTCCATTCTTATAATAATAACATTTTATTAAAAATATTAAATCTTAAGGTCTTGTTTTAGTTATCAGAAAGCGCTATCATTTTGTTAAGTAAATATTTAGTAAAAATGGAGAATGATTATGGACACTAACACAATTTTGCAAGGTTACAAAAACATTTTTAATGAATCTGCCGATAAGCTCTTTTTCTCACCTGGACGTATCAATTTAATTGGTGAACACACTGACTACAATGGTGGCAATGTTTTCCCTTGTGCTATCAGTTTAGGAACATATGCAGCTTTTGGTAATCGTGATGATCAAACTATCAAAATGTATTCAGAAAATTTACCTGATACTGGTGTTATCACGGTTTCTTTAGATGACTTAAAGTACAACAAATCTGATGACTGGGCTAATTATCCTAAGGGAATGATTTATTTGATAACTCAAGCTGGATATAAGATCAATCATGGCTTCAATCTTTATATTCAAGGTAATCTTCCTGATGGCGCCGGTCTTTCTTCATCAGCCTCAATTGAATTGTTGATGGGAAATATTTTAAATGATGTCTTCAAATTGGGAATCGATCAACTAGATCTTGTTAAAATGGGCCAACAAAATGAGAACAACTACATCGGTGTTAACTCTGGTATTATGGATGAATTTGCCGTTGGGATGGGTAAGAAAAATCAAGCTATCCTATTGGACACTAATATCATGGAATACCACTATGCCCCTGTTGAATTGGGAAACCACGTCATTGTTATCATGAACACTAATAAACATCGTGCCTTAGCCGATTCTAAATACAATGAACGTCGTAGTCAATGTGAAAAAGCCTTAGCCCTTCTCCAAACTAAACTAAACATTAAATCTCTTGGTCAACTTTCAATTGACGAATTTGACCGTAATTCTTATTTAATCAATGATGATACTTTGATTCGCCGTGCTCGTCATGCAGTTTTTGAAAATCAAAGAACCCTCAAAGCTATTAAGTATCTTAAAGACAATGACTTAGTAAACTTTGGTAAATTAGTTAATGCCTCTCATATCTCACTTCACTATGATTATGAAGTAACAGGTATTGAACTAGATACTTTAGTTGAAGCTGCTTGGCAACAGGATGGAGTCTTAGGAGCCAGAATGGTCGGCGCTGGCTTTGGTGGCTGTGCTATCGCTTTTGTTGAAAAAGATAAAGTTGAAAACTTCAAGCTTAACGTCGGTAAAATTTACCAAGAAAAAATAGGTTACGCTGCAGACTTTTATATTGCTGAAATTTCTGACGGACCTAGCGAAATCAAAATCGGGGTGGAAAAATAATGTCTTGTGTCGATAAATTTGTTGATCAAATAATCAATACTGATAACGATTATCAAGCTTTAGATAGAATCTATCTTTACAATCGTATCTGTGCATTGGTTGGTGATGATAATCATCAAACTGATGATGACATCAAAACCGCTTTGATAAATACAGCCATCAAAAATAATAAAATTGAAGATAATCAGACAGCTAAAGAAATCTTGAATGATCAATTAATGGATTTTGTCACACCCTTACCTTCAAAAGTTAATCAAAAATTTTGGGATCTTTATCAAAATGACCCCGAAGAAGCAACTAATTATTTCTATCAATTAAGTCAAAATAACGACTATATCAAGGTCAAAGCCATTGCAAAAAATATTTCCTATCAAACAGCAACTGACTACGGTAATTTAGAAATAACTATCAATCTTTCTAAACCTGAAAAGGACCCCAAAGCCATTGCCGCTGCCGGTAGACAAAAGCAAACTGGTTATCCTAAGTGTCAACTTTGTATAGAAAATGAAGGTTACTTAGGAAGATTAGGCTACCCTGCCCGTAGCAATCATCGAGTAATTCGTTTTACTCTCGGTGGACAAACTTGGGGATTTCAATATTCTCCTTATGCTTATTTCAAAGAACATGCTATTTTCTTAAATAAAATTCATCAACCAATGATTATTAATCAACATACTTTTAATAATTTGTTGGAGATTGTCCGTATCTTTCCACAATATTTTGTTGGAAGCAATGCCGATTTACCAATTGTCGGTGGTTCAATGCTTAGCCATGACCACTATCAAGGTGGACGACATAACTTTCCAATGATGAAAGCCAAGATTGAACGAGAAATTGATATTCCTGTCGACAACGTCAAAGCTGGAATCGTTAAGTGGCCTATGTCAACCATTAGATTGACTAGTTCTGATCCTGAAGAATTAGTTAAGGCAGCTACATTGATTCACGAAAATTGGATGAACTATTCTGACGAATCCGTTTCAATCAAGGCTTATACTGACGAAACACGACACCACACCGTAACTCCAATCGCCTATCGTAATGGAAATGAATATGTCATGGACATCGTTTTACGAGATAATCAAACATCTACGAAATATCCAGATGGAATTTTCCATCCCCATCAGGACGTTCAACATATTAAAAAGGAAAATATCGGATTGATCGAAGTTATGGGACGGGCAATTCTTCCTGCTCGCCTTAAAATCGAACTAAAAGAAGTAGAAAAATACTTACTCAATGAATCAAATGATATTGCTGAATATCACCGTCCTTGGGCCGATCAATTACAGGAAAAATACAACTTTAACAAAGATAATGTTTCTGAAATAGTTGAAAAAGAAACTGGTTTAGTCTTTGCCCGCGTTCTCGAAGATGCTGGTGTCTTCAAATGGAATCATCAAGGACAACTAGCTTTTGACAAATTCATTGGTAGTTTAAAATAATGGCTACTCTAAGGGACATTGCCCAACGTGCCAACGTATCACCAGCTACGGTCTCACGTGTTCTCAATAATGACTTAACTTTATCAGTTACTGACCAAACTCGAGCCAATATTTTAAAAATTGCGACTGATTTAAACTATCAAAAAGCTAATCATCGTAATACCCGTTTCCAAAAACATATTGCTCTAGTTCAATGGTATTCTGAATCTAAAGAACAAGATGATCTTTATTACATGACCGTTCGTGAAGGTATCGAGCAACAAGCTCCGACCTACGGTTTTGATATCATTAGAATTTTTCATAATGATTTAGACGAAATCCCTCAAGATATTGATGGTATCATTGCAGTTGGAAAATTCAGTCATCAACAAGTCACTAAGTTAAACAATATTTGTTCCAAAATTGTTTTTATCGACGACGACCATTTTGCTGAAGGATTCGATTCAGTTTTGACCGACTTTCGTTACGGCATCAAACAAGTTGTGGATTATTTTGTGGAACAAGATATTCAAGATATTGGCTTGATTTATGGTGAAGAAAAATCAACCGATAACTTACGAACGATTCATGATCCCCGATATGATAATTTTAAATTGGCAATGGATCAACATAACTTATTTAATATTAAATATTGTTTTAAGGGCAGTTTTACAAAGGAATCCGGTTATCAACAAATGAAAAAAGCCATCCAAACCTTATCAAAATTACCTCAGGCATTTTTTATCGCCAATGATCCAATGGCAACAGGTGCTTTAAAGGCCTTACAAGAAGCTAATTTAAAAGTACCCGACCGCATCAACATCTTTAGTTTTAATAACACTTCTTTAGCCAGTTACGTTAATCCCGAACTGAGTTCAGTGGACGTTGCAACAACACAAATGGGTTCAACCGCAGTTGATTTAATGCAAGACATCCTTAATAATCCACGTCATGTCGCTAAAAGAGTTGACTTAGCAACTAAGCTAATTTTTAGACAAAGCGCACCAGAGATACTTTAATTTTTTTATACTGATGAATTTCTAATACCATGGATTTTTCATTTAAGTATGCCGCCCGTAACGAAACTAGGAATGGTCTGGAACGCTGCGGGCACAGATTTGAACCAACTCAAATTCGGAGTTGTTTCAAATACTGGCCTTATTCTAAGTGGGAAACCCACTAAGAATAATGTCGCGGCTGAGACCATCCTAGCTTCGTTACGGGCTAGATAATTGCTTGATTTTTTTTATTTTATTTTAGACTTGGTATTTACATAAAAAGAGACACTAATGAATATAAAAATCATTAATGTCTCTTCTTTAATATGTTTAGCAAAATAAAATAGTCAACAGACACTTTAGCCTGGAATAAAAATTAGGATTAGCTCAGCCGTGATATTTCACTTAGTGGTTTACCACTTAGTGAAAGGTCGAGTTTGAAGACCGTGGGCATAAGCCCATGGGCTCCAAGTCGTGCCCACAGCGTTCCAGCTAAATCCCAATTTTTGTGGAAGGCGGGAATTAAATACCAACCAAACTTAAGTAAGAACTGTAAATTCTTAATATTGTTTTTTTATTTGTAAATTGGTGTTACTTTTATACTTGTTAGTTTAGGAGGAATATTTATGGTTTGGTTATGGACACACTTAGTAACTTGGATAGTTATGGCGATTATGATCTTATTAGCTTTATTTACAAATAAAAATACCAAGATTTACGAAATGATAACTAGGGTTGGTTATTTAATTATTATTGCCACTGGTATCAAGCTAGCAATTAGAGCTTGGTCAGTTGAACCAACACTATTAATTGTTAAGATTATCGTTGCACTTATTTTCATTGCCTTAGTTGAAATTGCTTTTGCCCGTAAGGAGCAAAAAACAATCAATGAATCTTTAATTTGGGCAGTAATTATCTTTTGCATTGTAACGGCATTGATTGGGTTCGCCTTAGCTGGTTGGTATCCTTTCGTTTAAAAATAAAAAGACGGTCTATTACAGATACGGTATGTGTAAATAACATACAATATCTGTAATAGACCGTTTTTTTAATTATTTTTTCCACAAAAAGTTTATCAACAGCTTATCCACTTCTTTATTTTCGTGTAATTTACTGTGTTGTGCCATTTTACCCATGATCTTCTTTTCTTTATACGAATGCGCTCTTCCAGATACTAAATACTTTAAAGACTTAGAAGAAGCATTGCTGACGGATCCATCTGAATGTGTTCCATCATTCTTATCACCATAAATATTCAAAACATCGGTATTGGTTGGATAAATTTTTCTCAATTTGAGCAATTGTCGATACGACTTATCCATTTTTTCTGGCTTGCCATTGCTGTTCAACTTCATCTGATTGGGTTTGTCATCCATTCCTAAAATTCCATTAAAGTGACCCGCAATATCAACAACTTTGTTTATTTTAGGCATACCCTTTTTACCAGCATTTTCCAAAATATAATAATTAATTGCCATATTTCCCATGGAATGCCCGACCAAGTTAACACTATTAAATTGATAATCTTTCTTCAACAATTCAATGACATTCTTGGCCCATTTACCTGCAGTATAATAATCAGTCATCTTATTGTTATCATAATTAACTTCAACAATCGGATTTTTTGAACTTTTTGGAATTGAACCAATCAATTTTGCATAGCCATTGGGACTTACATTTACTCGAACGACTTTTCTTGTCACTCCTGCTTCTTTAGCAGCATTGGTCATATGTGTTTCGGCATTAAAACTACTGCCATAACCGTGAAAAAATAAAGTAGGTGTAGAACTTTGAACATACTTTTCAGAATTAGTAGCCTGTATATGTTTACTAAAGCCAAAGAAACTGCCTACTACAACAATAATTGCTAAAACAACTGGAAGAATAATTCTTTTTTTATTCATAATTTCCCCTCCGATACTTTTCTCTTTTATTGTAATCACCGTTATAATATTGTCCTAAGAATATGACTTAAATTAGAAAACATTAAATTCCTTATTGACACTTAACAGCGCTTTAATTATGATAAGTCTAATAAATCTAATGATATTTTAATTTATTAGATTTAATTTAACAAAGGAGATATAAAATATGGCAAAAGCAGATGCAACAAAAATTGATTGGAACAATTTAGGTTTCAATTATATGGACTTACCTTACCGTTTTATTGCTCATTGGAAAAACGGCGAATGGCAAGACGCTGGATTAACGGAAGACAGCACACTTCATATTAGTGAGGCTTCACCAGTCTTGCACTACGGTCAAGCAGCTTTTGAAGGTATGAAAGCTTATCGTACACCGGATGGTCATATCCAATTGTTCCGTCCTGATCGTAATGCTAAACGTTTAAAGGACTCATGTGAACGTCTCTTGATGCCCGTATTTCCAGAAGATAAATTCGTTGAAGCAGTAAAATCAGTTGTTAAAGCTAATGCTGACTTCGTACCACCTTATGGCAATGGTGCCACACTTTATATCCGTCCTTTGATTATCGGTACTGGTGAACAAATTGGTGTTCACGCAGCTCCAGAATATATCTTTACTATCTTTGCAATGCCTGTTGGCAATTACTTCAAGGGTGGCTTAACTCCTGTCAACTTCACAACTTCTCAATATGACCGTGCCGCCCACAAAGGTACTGGTCAAAGTAAAGTTGGTGGCAACTATGCAGCTAGTCTTTACCCTGGTGCTAAAGCACACGACAATGGCTTTGCTGACTGTGTTTACTTGGATCCAATTGAACATAAAAAGATTGAGGAAGTTGGTTCTGCAAACTTCTTCGGTATCACTAAAGATGATGTCTTTGTAACACCAAAATCACCTTCTATTCTTCCAAGTATCACAAAGTACTCATTACTTTGGCTTGCTAAGAATCGCTTAGGTCTTGGCGCTGAAGAAGGAGACGTTTATGTTGATCAATTAGATCGATTTAAAGAAGCCGGTGCCTGTGGTACTGCCGCAGTTATCTCACCTATTGGTGGCCTAGAACACAATGGCAATCTTCACGTCTTTTATAGTGAAACTGAAGTTGGTCCTGTAACTAAAAAATTATACGAAACCTTAACCGGAATTCAATTTGGTACTGTCGAAGCTCCTGAGGGTTGGGTTCAAGTTGTTGAATAATTAATGTCATTATTTATAAATACAAAAGAAGCCATGGCAAGGGGTGCCATGGCTTCTTTTAATTATATTGATGTTATATTGTTGAGAAAATCGGTTATACACTGAAAACAAACTCGAATCGAAGGGTAAGCGAATTTACAATGTATTAACGATTGATGAGGTAGCAGGATTTAAGTAATAATACCTTCAATTCCCTGTTTATTGATAGTCCTAAAGGCCATTAAATATGGCCGTCCCCAGAATTACCATCACATAATTCAGGTCTGAATTTTATCGCCAAGCAAGAATTTATTACCACTGAAACCTTACAAGACATATTGTATATTTATTTTGCCACTAGCTTTTATCCTAATATGTAAACTTTTCTATCAAAAATTAGAATATTTATTTATGTAATTAATGGTATATTTCAAATACTTACTATCTTTATTTGAATTTAAAATTAGTTTTCTTCTATTAATGTAACCATGATAAGATATTACAGAACCACTAATAGAAAGAGGGATTTTTAAATGAAAATTTATTTTGCCAATGGGCTATTTGCTTTAGCTGACCGTATGTTCAACGAATTCGTTGTTGAAAAAATCAGAAAAATGGATGATCAAATCGAAGTTTACCTTCCACAAGAGAATGGTGATATTAATGACAAGATGAACTATGCCGACTCAATCAAAATTGCTCAAGAGGATAACAAAGAACTCTTGTCATCCGATTTAGTAGTCGCAATTCTTGATGGTGACACAATGGACGACGGTGTTGCCTCAGAAATCGGTTTGGCCTTTGGAAAAGAGATTCCAGTTATTGGAGTTTATACTGATCTACGTCAACATGGTTACGAAAACCCTGAAAAGCTTGCTGCCGTAAGGGGTCTTGGCGAAAATCCTTTCGCATATATTAATAATTACACTATTGGTTTAATTAAAATGAATGGCGTAATGGTTAACAATATTGACGATATGTTAAGTGCAATCAAAAAATATTCCGAAAAATAATTTGTGTTTTTTGACAAAATTGTATTTCAATTCGATTACGCAGTCTTTACAGTTAAGTTATAACTAATTTACAGTTGGGTTATTTTCAACATTTCATGACCTAGACGTTATATGATTACTCTCGTTGAGAAAATTAATAAATAAGTTTTTTAATTCGGGGGAATCCTTTTATAATGAAGATCAAAAATATTGCAGCATCAATCCTAACAGTTACAACTCTTGCTTTAATGGGAGTAACAACAGCCACACAGACTGTTAGTGCTGCAACAGTATCAATGGATACCAGTAGTGTCATCTATATTTCAAATGCTAACGGAGCACAACTTTATTCGCTCTCTGGCCAAAATGGTTCAATGGTAACTACAAATCAAAGTTTAGCTAATCAATCTGGTTGGCAAACAAACAAGACTATCAATGTTGATGGTTCTGTTTACTATCAAGTAGCAGAAAATACATGGGTTGCTGCGGGCGATACAACTGACCAAGCACCTGCTGTTGCCGTTAATAAAGATATGTACGTTCAAGCTAATGGTGGCGTAAATATTTACGATGCACCAAATGGTAATTACACAGGTTTCGTTAATGGTGGCGATAAGGTTTATGCCTCAGAAAGTAAAACTGATCAAAGTGGTGCTACATGGTACAACATTGGTAATGGTTGGATTAAATCTGACTTCCTTTCAAATGATAACGTTAAAGAAACATTAACAATGTCTGCAACAGCTTATGATCCCGTTGTCTTGGGCTCAGATATGGGTTACAGTGGTGTTGCCGCTAACCTATCAAAATTCCCTAAGGGAACACATCTAAGAATTACAGACAGTAACGGTAAGGTTTATGACCGTGTCGTAAATGATACAGGACTTTTTGCTTACAGCAATCCTAATCAATTAGATATTGCTATGCCTAATTCAGAGGCATTACAATTTGGTCGTCAAAATATTACTGTTCAAGTACTTGGATAATTAAATTTAATATAGATATTAAGAAAGGATTGAATCTGTGAGGGATTCAATCCTTTTTTGACGTACAAAAAAAGAGCCCTCACTCATCGAGGACCCTCAAAATATGCGTGATAAGATGAAATTTACTGCAGTTTCATCAAATGAACCTTACTACTTAAAAACATATCTCTCTTTTTATAATATGTATTTTATTTCAATTAAAGAATTCTAGCGAAACATGTAATGATCTTGTGCGACTACTCAATAAAGTCGATCTTATGTACACTCTTGTCACTAGCTTCTAAAGTGCCATTGAACTGTATAGCCATAAATGGATACTGTTCCTAACACTTCACCGTTACCACATATCTAATATATCATCTAATAACAATGTTTACAATTTTTTGATTCAAAAAAAGAGCCCTCCATTGAGGACTCCTAGTAGATATAAGTGGCAAGATGAAATTTACTGCAGTTTCATCAACGTTAAAATGAATCTAAACCTTAAATGAATCTTACTACTTGAAAACATATCTTACTATAATGCTATACGTAATTCGTTCAACTAATGGATCCTAGCGAAACACGTATTGAGTTTGCGCGACTACTTTTTAGGTCGATCTTATGTTAACTTTTGTCGCTAGTTCCAAAAATGTCGTTGAACTGTACTGACTCTATCTTTCCTTTGTTTCTTACTAATCCTATCATACTAAACGATAAAACTTTCTTAATCAAACTATTCTAGGGCTACAGTTCCTGACACTTCATCTTTACCACATCTATAATATAGCACCTTTAGTAAGCGTTTACAAGAATTATGTTTATTCACTATTTATCCACTAAAAAAGGGTTCTCACTTGTGGAGAACCCCCTAGTTAGATATAAGTGGTAAGATGAAATTTACTGCAGTTTCATCAACGTTAAAATGAATCTAAACCTTAAATGAATCTTACTACTTGAAACATATCTTACTATATGAATCTATATTGTTTGTTCAACTAAAGGATCCTAGCGAACTATGTATTGAGCTTGCGCGACTACATTAATTAGGTCGATCTTATGTTAACTTTTGTCGCTAGTTCCTAAAATGCCGTTGAACTGTATTTCCTTCATTTTTTTGCTCTTTACTAATCCTACCATCTCCTGAAAAAAACGATAAAACTTTCTAAATCAAAATCTTTTAGGGCTACAGTTCCTGACACTTCATCTTTACCACGTCTTTAATATAGCATTGTAAGTAAGCGTTTTCAATACTTTATTTGGACTTTTTGTAAAGTCGTTCATTTTCTTTAATTTCACTTAAATAGAACTTAGTATCAACGGTAATTGGATCAACAATTGTACCATCTTGATATTCAATCTGATACATCTTTTCATAATTTGAAATACTTAGTTTTTGACGATTAGTCAACATTTTTTGTAAAGCACTCTTATCCACAACTTGTTCAAAATCTGGTTGAACTTTGGCACTGTACAATTCCCCTACAGCACCTGAACCATAACTAAACAATAATAATTGTTCATTTGGTTGTGCGCCATAAACGAGATATGATAATAGGCCTAAATAAAGCGAACCAGTATAAAGATTACCGACTTCTCGACTAAACTTAATACTTTCCTGATAATGTTTTGTTAATTCCGCATACTTAGTATCTGAAACAGTTTCTTCAAGTGTTCTAAGTGCCTTAGTCCCCATTTTAGTATAAGGAATATGGAACAACATTGTTGAAAAATCATCTGCTGTCATACTATATTTATTTTGAAATTTTTGCCATAGAGTTTGAAAGAAATCGACATATACTTGATTAGAAAACTTTCCTCTAGCAAAAGCAGTTTTAGAGAAGGTTGGACGCCAGAAATCACCAACGTTTCGGGTCATATAAACTGATTTATGATCTAATTTCAAAACCCGTGGATCTTTACTAATAATCATTGCCACTGATCCAGCACCCTGAGTCACTTCTCCTGGTGTTTTAATGCCATAACGAGCAATGTCTGTAGCAATTACTAAAGCTTTTTTATCAGGATTTAAACTGACAAAATCATAAGCGCTTTGTAGACCCGCAGTTGCTCCATAACAAGCTTGTTTTATTTCAAAAGCTCTGATATCTTCTGGTAATTCCAAAAGGTCCATTAAAAAGGCAGCACTCGATTTAGATTCATCAACACTGCTTTCAGTTCCAACAATCAATAATCCGATGTCTTTTTTATCTTCAGAGGTTAAAATACTGTCAGCGGAACTAGCTGCCATAGTTACAGCATCCTGATAAGGTTGTGGAACAGCTTGTTTATCTTGACCGATTCCAATCGTGAACTTATCTGGATCGACATTTCGAGCCTTTGCTAATTCAACAATATCAATGTAATCCTTAGGCACATAAAAGCCTATTTTATCAATACCTATATCCATTATTTACTCCTCAACTCCAATAATATATTTTCTGCATTCTTAATCGTATATTCTTTAGTTCGATTTAATTCTTTTGCAACCAATTCAATTTCGTCACCGATTGCACCTGCTGAAACTGCTAGTGATTTACTCTGTAACCCCATATGCCCAGCTTGGATACCTGTTGTTACTAGCGCTCTTAAAGCCGATAAATTATTAGCCAAACCAACTGATCCAACAACTGATTGCAATTGTTTGCTATTTTCAATTCTCATCATAGCCAAACTCAATTGTGCCATTGGCAAAGCTCGAATTGCTCCACCAACACTACCTAATTCAATTGGCATCTTCAACATACCTAGTAATCTATTACCAACAATTTGCCAATCACTGAATGGTTGATATTCCCCCGATTCTAAAGCAAAACTATGGGCAGCGGCCTCTTGAGCTCGAAAGTCATTTCCAGTAGCTAGAAGGACTGCATCTATACCATTCATAATACCTTTATTATGTGTAACCGCCCGTTTGACGGATTCTTTAGCAAAAGTAGCCAATTGAACAATCCTCTTGGCTACTTCCTCACCAGACATCTCTGACGTCTTTAATTGTTCAAAATCAATTTCAGCTTTAACAGTAATAATCTGACCTTGACCACTATTGGACAAAATACTACATAAGACATCCCCTGATATTAAATCTGATATTTTTTTGGCGGTCTTCTCTAAAATTGTATTAACCAAATTTGCTCCCATTGCATCAACTGTATCTATCCCTAACTCAACTTCAACAAAATTAGGATATTGATTAAAATTCAAGGAAACTATCCCGCCACCTCTTTTTATCAAGCTAGGGTGGGCCATTTGAGCAAATTCCCAAATCTTTGATTTGTTATCTTTTAAAATACTCAACTGTTCTGCTGTTATTTTTTCCAAAACAATTTGTCCATAAACTATTCGTGACGTAGGATAAGTTTTAAAGCCTCCACTATTTTTAATCCTCTTAGCTGCGTTAGAAGCAGCTGCTATAACTGAAGGTTCTTCAATCACCATTGGCACTACGTACTCTTGACCGTCAACTAAAAAATCAGTTGCAAAACCATATGGCAAACTAAAACTGCCAATTTGATTCTCGCTTAGACTGTCAGCTAAATCAGTCGAAATAGTCTGTCTTTTTTTCAGTTGTTCTGCCTGTTGGACTGTAATATAACCATGATCTAATAGAAACTGTCTACGCTGTTCATCAGTCATCTCATAGATTTTCATATAAGTTTTACACCCATAGCCATAGCCATACCACCGCCAATACACAATGAAGCTAGCCCTGAAGTCTTATGCTCTTGTTGTAAAGAATTTATTAACGTAGCAATCATTCTAGTTCCGGTAGCCCCTAGGGGATGTCCTAAGGCAATAGCCCCTCCATAGATATTCAAACGATCCATTGGTAATTGTAAATCTCGACTTACAGCTACCGCTTGAGCTGCAAAGGCCTCATTAACTTCAAATAAATCATAATCGTTCAAATCAGTATGATAACGGTCAAAATACTTATTAATTGCATAGTATGGAGCATATCCCATATAGTTAGGATCAATTCCAATTTCAGTGTATCCAGTAACTTCGGCTACATAATCAAGCCCTAATTCCTTAGCTCGACTAGCTCTCATCAAAATAAGTGCTGCCGCCCCATCATTGATCGGTGAAGAATTGCCGGCCGTTACTGTTCCCTTTTTATCAAAAACAGTTCTTAATTGTCCCATTTGTTCCAATGTAGTTGCCGGACGAATTGATTGATCGGTTACAATCTGTTCACCGTCAACTTCAATTGGAATAATTTCTTTGGCCAAATTTTTTTCTGCTTGATGAGCTTTTTGATGAGAATCATAAGCAAATTTATCTTGTTGTTCTCGTGTTACATGATATTTTTTAGCAACATTTTCAGCTGTAATCCCCATGGGAAGGTGATTAAAAGCATCATTTAAGCCATCATTAAACAGTGTATCTGATAATTTAGGACTAACTTCCATTTTTCCCGTTCTAGGAGCATAGAAAGGTGTATTTGACATACTCTCAACACCACCAGCAACCACAATTTCAGCATTTCCCATTGTTATGGCAGAAATGCCTTCATAAATTGCTTTCATACCTGATCCACAAACTTGGTTAACTGTCATCGCAGTAGCATCAACACGTCCGCCAACATTCAATTCAATCTGACGAGCGGTATTTTGTCCCATACCGGTTTGATAAACATTTCCAAAAATAAATTGATCGATAATTTTAGGATCAATTTTATTATTACTTAATAATTTCGAAACTAACTGTGTTCCTAACTGTACTGCTGATAAACTAGCAAATTGACCTCTAAATTTGCCAATAGCGGTTCTTTTTGCATCTATAATTACGATTGGATCCATTATTTATGTCCCTTCAAACTTGGTAGAATATCTTTAAGCCTTTATCATAATTTAATTACTCAATAAAAACAAATAAAAGGTTGGAAAATTCTTATGCGTACTATTGATTTAATCTTATTACTAAACGATTTTAAAAAGAATAATCGAATCTTTGTCGAAATTGATAATCAACGTTTAGCCGTCGTCGATTTAGAAGTAATCGACGATGAAATAATTCTTAAAACTTCCAATAAATTGCACGGTTTAAAAAATTGGGAATTTCTTCTGCTCCTTAACAAAAAAGAATATTATGAAATGCCGGTTTTCTTTAATATCAAAAACAGCCATCGTCAACTCTTCGGTTTCAGAGTTGCCAATGACTGCTTATTACTCGGTTAATTATTTAGAAGCTTTTTTATTGTTAGAAGTTTTTTCTTCTGCTTGTAGTTTCTTGGCAAGATCAAGAATATATGGTTTCAATTCATCTTTAACTTCGGGATGAGTCAATCCATATTCAATATTTGTCTTAACATAGCCAAACTTATTACCAACATCGAATCTTTGCCCCTTAAATTCATGAGCAAAAACGCGTTGTGTCTTATTCATACGATCGATTGCATCTGTTAATTGGATTTCATTACCAGCACCTGGTTTTTGAGTTGCTAGTAAATCAAAAATTTCAGGTGTTAACAAGTAACGACCAATAATGGCAAGATTACTTGGAGCATCTTCAACTTTTGGCTTTTCAACAAACTTCTTAACGTTGTATAAACCCGGTGCATTCTCTCCTTCAGGATCAATCACACCATATTTAGAAACATCTTTTTCAGGAACTTTCATAACGGCAATTGTCGAAGCATGAGTTTTTTCATAATCATCAATCAATTGTTTTGTCAAAGGAACCTTATCTTTCATCAAATCGTCGCCTAACATAACGATAAATGGTTCATCAGCAATAAATGATCTAGCTTGAGCAACAGCGTCACCCAAACCATTTGGATGAGCTTGACGACTGTAATACAAGTTAACACCTAAATTAGTTGTATCTTGAACAACTTTTAATAATTCAGTTTTATTCTTAGATTCAAGATTTTGTTCCAATTCTGGTACAGAATCAAAGTGATCCTCGATTGAACGTTTATTTTTACCAGTAATAATTAAAATATCTTCGATACCTGACGCCTTAGCTTCTTCGACGATAAATTGAATTGTTGGTTTATCAACGATTGGTAGCATTTCCTTTGCCAAAGCCTTAGTTGCTGGCAAAAATCTTGTTCCTAATCCTGCTGCTGGTATAATTGCTTTTCTAACTTTCATTAATTATTCTCCTTTTTCATGCGACTGCAAATAACTAGTTAATCTACCAGTACTTTTCCTTAAATATGGACCACCAAATGCTTCCGCAAAAGCAACATTGATTGCATTTCCAAATAAAAAGATTGTCACTGACATATTCACCCATAATAAGAACACAATAATAGCTCCAATGGCACCGTAGTTATCCCAAGCTGACCCAAAATATTTCAAATAATATGAAAATAATTGAGACAATCCTAGAAGTCCGATACTAGTGATGATCGTACCTGTTATTATGTAATAAAACTTCAGATGGATATTAGGTAAAAAATAAAATAAAGCAAAAACGATCAAAAACATTATAACAATAGCAAACGGCCATTTCCATCTCATAAATTCATCCAAAAGCCGCGAATTCACATGCAGCAACGGAATGAGCCAATTCAAAAAAATTTGTCCGAATGTAAACGTTACAATTGCCGCTACACCAATAACCAGTAACATTAGAGTTGTAAGGAAAGCTAAGCCTCGACGAATAATATAATTGAGGAAGGTTTTTTCAACAAAAAGACTATTAACGTCCAAGCCGTATGCTTCATTCATGGTCATTTGTACTATATTTAAACCACGAGAAATCGCCCAGAGAGCCACAATAATACCAATTGACAAGATACCTCTATTTGAACTAGACAAAACTTTTATAATCGTTGGCAATAAATAATGGTGCAGATCATCTGGCAAAATAAACTCAATATATTCAATAACCGTGGGTTTATCTAATCGCAACAACGGAATCAAGTTTCCAACAATAATGATGGCTGGAAACAGCGACAATAAAATATAATAAGTTATTGCTTTTGAAGCCAAAGGCACGTTAGAGTCGCTCATTGCTTGAGTGACATATTTAACAAAGCCAATAAACTTTTGACGCTTGTTTAGCGATTGTCGAAATAGTGGTATCTTTTTTTCTTCTCCCATTATTCACACCAACAATTAAAGTAAGTATTTAGCATCATATTCTGGATCTTGTGATGTCAAGATCTTAGGACCATCTTTAGTGATAGCAATAGTATGTTCATATTGAGCCGAATCGGTTCCATCAGCTGAAACAAAGTATTCCCAACCATCAGCTTTAACGAACTTATCTTTAATTTCCCAAGTACCTAGATTAACCATTGGTTCAATTGTAATTGTCATACCTTCACGTAATCTTAAACCTTGACCCGGTTCACCATAGTGAGGAACATTGGGAGCTTCGTGCATTGTAGGTTGAATACCATGACCAATTAAATCACGGACATCGCCCATGTGGTTTTCATCTTCAACATAGTGTTGAATTGCATGACCAATATCACCAATGCGATTACCAATAACTGCTTGATCAATTCCTAAGTAAAGTGCCTTGTGAGTAACATCCATCAACTTTTGATCTTCAGCTGACAAGTCGCCAACAGCATATGTCCAGCAAGAATCACTTTCATAGCCATTCAAATTAACTGTCATATCAACTTTTAAAACGTCGCCACTCTTTAAGATAAGGTTCTTTCTGGGAATACCATGAGCTACTTCATCGTTAACGCAGACACAAGTTGCATATTTGTAACCTTCAAAACCCTTTTCTGATGGACGACCACCGTGAGATTCAATATAGTCATTGGCAAAGTTTTCGATTTCCATTGAGGAAATTCCTGGTTTGATAATATCACGCAAACCAATATGTGTATTAGCAAGTAATTCTCCGGACTTTCTCATTCCTTCAATTTCTCTTGCAGATTTTAATGTAATCACTTTTTAACATGTCCCTTCAAAAAAATGTTAATTTCATTATAACATTCCAGTGGTTTTTGATTTAGATAGCTGGTAATATTAATTTTTGCTATAATATCCCAAGATATATAAAGTTGAGGCGACAATTTATTATGACAAAAGTAAAAATCGTATACGCCAGTATTACTGGTAATGACGAAGACATCGCATATGTACTAACAGAGAAATTTGAAGAACTTGGTTGTGATGTGGATATGAGCGAAGTTTCTCAAACTGATGCAGCTGACTTTGAAGATAGTGATATTTGTGTTATTGCTAGCTATACCTATGATCAAGGTATTGTACCTGATGAAGCTCTGGACTTTTACGACGACATGCAAGACCTTGATTTAAGTGACAAAGTCTACGGTGTCTGCGGCTCTGGTGATACCTTCTATGAAGACTTTTGTCGTGCCGTCGATGAATTTGCCAAAAGATTTGAAGATATCGGTGCCACTAAAGGTGCTGAACCTGTCAAAGTTGAACTTGATCCTAATCAAGATGATATTGATCATCTCGACAACATGGTGGAACAAATCTACAAAAAGGCACAAGAAATGGATCTTTAAAAATGAATTTAATAAAAAAATATCGTAATTTTTGGGTGTATTGTTTCTTTGGGTTTCTAGCATCGTTGATCAACATTGGCATTTTCGATATCTCCCATAACTACTTTCATATTCCTTTGTGGATAGCTAATACGGTTGCTTGGTTTATTTCCAACTTCTTCTCATTTTTCGTTACCAAGCTGTACGTCTTCAAGTCAGAAATGGAAAATTTCAAAAAACTTTTTCAGGAAGGTTTTGTTTTCCTAATTTCTCGAATCTTTTCATTGATCTTTGATGATCTCTTTATGATTTTTGCAGTCTTGATTCTTCCTTGGAATAATCTGATAATCAAAGCTATCGATCAGATTATCGTCGGACTTTTCAACTACTTCTCTTCTAAACTTATTTTTAGTTATAATAATCGCCATTTGATTGAACGACTTAAAAGTTTGAAAGAAAAACGAAGTCGGGATGAAATTTGATTTGATATTAAAACACCCATTACTTCAAAAAAAGAGTAGCATCTATTAAGTTTCTCAAGGTATATCCGTATACCTGAATACTTAATAGACGCTGCTCTTTTTTATATCTAAATTTAAAAATAACTAATTAATAAAGTAATACGCTAGTCTGAAGCAACAAAGAAAATGGGCTCAGTCACGAAATTATTCTTTGTGACAATAAGGCCGAGCTTGAAGACTGTCGGCAATGCCAAAAGGCTCCAAGTTGTACCCACTATGTTCCAGCCCAATTTTCTTTGTTGTGGAGGACGGAATTTTTATTCAAATTCACTTGGTCTATCAGTTGTTTGTTTAAAGTAATAACTGATTGAATCAAGAATTCTATCCGACGCGTTACCATCACCGTAAGGGTTCTTAGCATTGGCCATACGATCGTATTCAGTTTTATCCGTAATCAAACGAGTCATTTCTCTTTCAACTACTTCGGCATCTGTTCCAACCAACTTCAAAGTTCCAGCTTCAACACCTTCTGGACGTTCAGTTGTATCACGCAAAACCAAAACTGGTTTACCTAATGATGGTGCTTCTTCTTGAACACCACCAGAATCAGTCATAATGAAGTAACTTCTTGATGCTAGGTTATGAAAATCTACTACATCTAATGGTTCAATCAAGTGTACTCGATCAACATCACCTAAAATATCCTGAGCTGTCTTTTGAACAACTGGATTCAAATGCACTGGATAAACCAATTCAATATCATCGTGCTTAGCAACAACCTTCTTCATTGCTTGGAAAACTTGTTTCATTGGTTCACCTTGGTTTTCACGACGATGCATTGTGATTAAAATCATTTTCTTATCAGGATCGATCACATCTAAGATATCATGATGATAATCTTTATGAACGGTACTTCTCAAAGCATCAATGGCTGTATTTCCAGTTACAAAGACATGGTCACCATTGTGATTTTCTTTTAACAAGTTTGCTTTACTTTCATTTGTTGGGGCAAAGTAAATATCGGTTAAATCATCAGTCATTTGACGATTCATTTCTTCTGGCCATGGTGAATACTTATTCCAAGTTCTCAAACCAGCTTCAACATGTCCAATGGCTGTTTGGTGATAAAAGGCTGACAAAGCAGCACTAAACGTTGTAGTTGTATCACCGTGAACTAGGACAATATCAGGCTTTTCTTTTTCAATAATACTATCTAGTTCCTTCAAAACCAATCCTGTAATACCGCTAAGTGTTTGACGTTCCTTCATGATATTTAAATCATAATCAGGCTTGATTTTGAAAATTTCCAAAACAGAATCTAACATTTCACGATGTTGAGCCGTCACAACCGTCACTGTTTCGAAACGGTCACTGTTTTGTTTTAATTTCAAAACTAATGGTGCCATTTTAATTGCTTCTGGTCTCGTACCAAAAACAGTCATAACTTTAATTTTATCCAAAATTATCACCTCAATAAATTAGTTCCAGTATATCAAAGATGGCTTTATTAATATAGGTAGTTACGATTTCTATTAATTTGTGAATAGATATGGTTATAATAAAAACATTATGATAAATTTAACAGTCCTCGTCATCCTTAGTATCTTAACAACACTTCTTGCTTTTTTCATAGTTATGGCAATTTACAACACTTTCATTAAATCAGATAGCAAAAAATATTGGTGGTTGATCCTATTCTTTCTACTAATTCTCTATTTAATAACGTTTTATATCTATTTTCATTTTAGGTAAAACGCTTACTGAAATACTTTTTTAAAAAAAGTATTAATTTCACTCACTTTGAGTTAGAATTATTAATGTATTCAAAATAATGAATGGAATTTTTGGAGGATTATCGATGGTTTTAACAAACGGTAACGAAATTTTCAATAACGCCCGTAAAGGCAAATATGCTGTTGGTGCTTTTAACATCAACGACTTGGAATGGACACGTGGTATTTTAGCCGCTGCTCAAGAAACAAATACACCTATCTTGGTTCAAACATCAATGGGTGCTGCTAAGTATATGGGTGGTTACGAACTATGTCTACACCTTGTACAAGACACAATCAAATCAATGGGTATTACAGTTCCAGTTGTAATGCACTTGGATCATGGTAACTACGAAGCTGCCAAGGAATGTATCGAAGTTGGTTACAACTCAGTTATGTTCGATGGTCATGACCTACCATTTGACGAAAACCTTGAAAAGACAAAGGAAATCGTTAAGTTAGCTCATGCTAAGGGTATGTCTGTTGAAGCTGAAGTTGGTTCAATTGGTGGTACTGAAGATGGTATTACTGGTCTTGGTGAATTAGCTGATGTTGAAGAAGCTAAGACACTTGCTGCTACTGGCGTTGACTACCTTGCTGTTGGTATTGGTAACATTCATGGTGTTTACCCTGACAACTGGAAAGGTTTAAGCTTTGACCGTCTACAAGAATTAGCTGCTGAAATCTCAACACCACTTGTTCTTCATGGTGGTTCAGGTATCCCTAAGGAACAAATCGTTAAGGCTATCTCAATGGGTATTTCAAAGGTTAACGTTAATACTGAATTGCAATTAGCATTTGCTAAAGCAACTCGTGAATACATCGAAGCCGGACATGACCAAGATGTTGACGCTAAGGGTTATGACCCACGTAAATTGCTTGCACCTGGTACAAAAGCAATTACTGATACAACTATCGAACGTATCAAGTGGTTCGGTACACCTTCAGTTAAATAATTTAATTGATAAATTAAGACAAGGACTTTGGTCCTTGTCTTTTTTTGTTCTCAAAAAATTTTACTACTATATAGATTCATTTTTGAATAAAATATTATTAAAATTATGAGAACATACTTCTATGGATCCCATGATATACTCGAAAGTGAAAACGGTTACAAGTAAATATTCTGAGTATACGGAGGTATTCCCCTATGAAGGTAAAACAACTATTATGGTCAATGATAGGAATAATTATTTTATTCTTCATGTCCCCTATTAATATTTCTATCCAAGCTAAGGCTGCTGACATGCCTAATTTGGAACAAATATATAGTAATGCACCTCAAGGTATGAAGTTAGGCGATTATGTTGACATCCCTACCTCTTATAAAAAAACTAACAGCACTACTACTGTTCCTAGTTCTGGCAAATTGATCACAGATTACTCTACTAATATCATTCAAATGATCACTACCAAATCAACAAACAAACAACAGTTAGGTTCATTCTTTGGAAATATTATAACTGACAATGGTAATAGAACATATAACTATTTTGACTTGAATAAACCTCAAGAAATTTCCGCTTGGATTTATAGCGGTACTAGTAATGCGGGTGGAACGGCTACTGATGGTTTTGCTTTCGTTTTGCAAAATGATCCCGATGGTTCAAATGCCATTTCTAAAATCAACGGAACTCCAACTGCAGGACAAACTTTGGGTGTTTGGGGAAATGCCTCTGGTGGTGGTATTCAAAATAGTATTGCCTTGGAATTTGATCGTTATCAAAATACTTCAACTTCTGGCAGCACTAATAACTATGACAATAATTCTTACACCATGCCCTCTGGTTCAAATTATTCACAAGCCCTAAAAGATCAACATATTTCCTGGAATTATCCTGGTGATAAAAATTCTTATACTGGTAAAAATATTTTAATGCACCGTAGAACTCCAAATACAGTCACCAACCTTGTTCCAATGGCCGGTGATGATGGAGTAATGTTTCCGTATAATCCTCAAGACTTTTGGAGACATATCTTGATCACATATACGCCACCAGCCAGTGGTTCAACGATCAGTACTATTAATTATAAATTTAACGACAAATATCCTGATGGTACAAGCAAAAATTATGGATTTATTAATAAAGGTACTTTGAATGTTGACAATAAACAATTTAATTCTACCGATGGTAAAGTTTACTGGGGTTTCACTGCAGCCACTGGTTCCCCATCATCAGGAATTTCAGATGTCGCTATGGTTATAGAAAAAATGCCAGCGATCGCCGAAGTTAAAGCAACTGTCGATGCTCATGATTTAACAACTAATCGCAGCAGTTCCGAAATGGGATCTACGACAAATAATCAAGGTCTAACAGTTTACAATCCTTTGGATACTTATGATGGTGATGGTATTCAATTTGAATACAATCTTCAATACGTTTCAGGATTATCGGAAACTGGATCCATTCAAACTCAAATTGCTTTACCCGAACACGTTACTTATAGCGGTGACAGTACGGGTTCAATTGGATCCGTTGTATATTTGGATTCAAATGGTAAGGAGATCAAACGAACTAATATTAACAAATCCCAGATAAAAAAAGTCACTGTTACTATTCCAGCTACTAACAGCTATGACCCTCCAACTTACAAAACCATTGATGGTTTAAAATTAGATCTTGATACCTTAAAAGATCCACAAACTAAAATTCAAATTCTAATCAACGGATTTGCAACTGCACCTATTTCTAATCAGGCAACCATTACCGACGTTGAATCTGAACATACTTCTTACCGTAGTGATAACTACAGCGGAGACATTGTCAGTCCCCCATTAACCATCAGTAATGATAAATTAGTTATTGCCAACACGAACAGTTTGAACCAAACGGTTGATATCGGTAGTAAAGCCAAATTCACTGGTACTTTCAAAAATACATTCAATACTCCTTTTGATGGAAATGATTTGGCAGCTACTGTTCGTGTCTATGATCAAAATAATAATTTAATCGATATCAATCGAAATGAAAATATCACCGCTCTGTTAGGTAGTACTGAAGGAAAATTTGATTTAAGTTATGACACCTCAAACTTTAATGTCGGTCAAACTTATACTGTTAAAATAACTTTAAGTGATCAAAAAGAGCGTATTTCAAATACGTTAACTTACACGCTAACTCCTTCAGATAAGGATCTAGTTCTCAGTAAATTTACTTCTGAACAAGCTGCCTATGAAAGAGGTCAAGATATCACTCAAAGATACCGTACCAAATATTCAGACGGTTCCACTAATATTGATTTAACCAAAGCCAAAGTATACATGCAAATTGATAATGGTGACTGGGAAGAATCAACTATCTCAGCAGAACAAATTCTTTTCTCATATGATTTTAATATGACCATTCCTAAAAATACGCTTGAACTTGGCGATCATACTGTTAATATCTACATCAATGACGGTGTTCGTAAATCCAACACTTTACAGTTAAAGTTTAAAGTAATTGAAAATGGTATCATCCTAACCCCTAAAGAAAAAACTATCACTGTTTCTGACAACTCCCCTGTCAACTTGGAATGGTCTACTAAATTCTCTTCTGAAGTAAATAATGCTAAAGATCCTGTACCACAAAAGAAAGTTCTTCAAATTAGAAATTTGGACCAACCTGACATGCAGGAATTTAAAGATTTTTCTGTTTATCAAAACAGTGCTAACACAACAACTCCTATTGATTCATTCAAAAGCACTTTTGACTTTTATCTCAATCCAATCGATCTAAGAGGTAAAAATCTACTTTTGGACTTACTAAAAGAAGGTAAAAACGAAATCAAAATGTCTGTTACTGATGGAACCTATACTTCTAATGAAGAGACCGTTGTAATAAACGTACCTAAATTAACACTCGAAGCAACTCCTGAATTCAAGGACTATTACTCCAGTTCGAAAAATTCAACCTTTACAATGTCTTTAACTTATAACTACCTTGAAGATTCCAATTATACAAGTGATCTTAAAACCGTTCCTGTTTCACTAGTGACTTACTTAAAGTATGGGGATACTAGTACCGGTTTTCTTTCGGCCAATACTAGTTTGAATTCACCCGAAGAAAAAAATTTGTAATAAGTGGTGGAGTTTTCCAATTCCCATTCATTAAAGGAAACGACTATGAAATAGAATTAACTGTTTCTGACCCTTATGGCAGAGTTTCAAATGTTACTCCATTTACCTTCCATTATCTTGATAAATATTTTGCATTACAAGTCGACAAATATCAGTTTGAAGATATTAAGTATGACGACCCAACCAATGCCTTAATTAAACGTAAAGGTAACTGGAAAGTTCAAGTCGAAAGTACCAACAGTAAGTGGAATCTTTATGCTCAATCAAATGGTTTGTCAAATGGTGATAATTTCAAAAAAGATTTAGTCTTTGTTGATGATTCTGGAAATATCAACGATTTGAATAATAAAACACTAATTGGTTCCCGTACAAGTAAACTTACTGGTCAAAGTAAAATTGACGACTTAACAGCTGACTGGACTGAAGATTCTGGTATTCTACTTCAAAATAATAAACCGGATCTGTCCGGTGACTATAATGGCGTGATCCATTGGGATTTGGAAGATGTCCCTGATTAAAAATAACGAGAGCGGGAAAAAACACGTTTAGTTTCCGAGCATTAATGTAAATAAGGGTGGTAACTCGATTTTGAGTTACCACCCTTATTTGGATTAAGCGGAAGAAGCTGTGTTCTTGTTCCGCGTTTATGCTGCATGTTGGGGAAAAACTAGTTATGGCCCAATCTCGTTATTTTGTGGAATTCTAATTGCGGTAATAACTAACTTTAATTACATCTAGTAGCAAAAACATCGCACAACAGATTACAAAAATCAGCAATACATTCATAATACCTGCACCTAATCCAAACATACTGATCAAACTTGAAATTATCAAATTAAAACAGATAACTGTTCCAACTGCTTTACTCGTAGGAATGGACCAGAAGTGGTCTCTTGTTCTCGTCGATAGAATCATTCCCATTGCGGAATAAATCAAATAGACAAACAACATACCGCTTATTTGTGTTTGATTAAAATTAGTATAGGTTACACAATACCAAAGCATCAAGAATCCCAAGGCCAACCAACCTATTGTGTAAATTGCCGAAATTTTCGTAAGATTTTTCAAATTCCAGTTTTCCGGCAAGTGGTTTATTTTGACTCGATCAGTTCCTAATGTCAATGTGACACAATCATTAAAAATCACTATAAAAACTATGATATTTAATGACACTGGAAAGAAATTGGTAAATAAATATCCAAAAGTTAAAAGCAATGCTAATTGAGCTGTTCTGGCCAACTTGGTAATTAGCCAGGTCATCATTCTCTGATAAACCCGATGTCCAGAATCAATTAATTTAGTAATTCCTATCAATGGAGGTTCAGTTAAAATGATCTTAGCTGCTAACTTCGAAATATCTGTAGCTGTATTAATAGCAATCCCAACATCAGCTTGTTTTAAAGCTGGGGCATCATTCACACCATCGCCAGTCATACCTACAACATATCCCTTATCTTGTAAGGATTTAACAATTTTGAACTTATCCTCTGGATAAACATTGGCAAAACCACCAAAGGATAAAGGATCAGATAACGCTGATTCAAGATTACCTATCCTACTATTAAGACCAATTTTTTGAGCAATTGCCTTAGCAGTTGAAATGGTATCACCTGTCAACATCAAGACAGTAATCCCCTGTTTTTTCAAAGTAGCAATCGTTTGAGACATATCATTTTTTATTGGATCTTGAAAAGTCAATAAACCAATAATCTCTTGATTGATCGATAGAACCATAACTTGAAGCCCCTGAGCAGATAACTCAGTAATCTTTTTCTCAATAGGCTTATCTAAATTTCCCTTAATGGGAGATCCCAAAAAGATTTCGTCTCCATTTTTGAGAATGGCCTTTGCTCCCTTTAGTTTAGGATCAAAGGAAACTTGTTCTTTAATATTTGTTACTGTTACATTATCTAGTTTGGCTTTTTTTAATATTGCCAAATCTAAAGGATTTACACTACTTGGTTTAACTGTCGCTAACGCATACTTCAATAATTGAACTCTATCTAACCCATTCAGGCTAACAACATCAACTACTTCGGGCTGATTTTTAGTGATTGTTCCCGTCTTATCCATTAATAGAATATTCATTGAGGCGGCTTCTTGAATTCCGGTCAATCCTCCCACTAAAATTCCCTTTTTAGAAAGAATTCCAGCTTCCAGAGAATTAGCAACGGCAAAACTCGATGGCATTGAAATAGGAATAGTTGCCACAAATAAAATAACCAAGAATGGCAACAATGACATAATTGGCGTATGTCTTATCAAAGCAGTAATCGCCAAAATAACCGCTAAAACAATATCCAAATAAGCCAAATATTTAACTACTGTAAAAAGTAAATTCTCTAATCTACCTGGCGCCTCATTTGTTCTGACTAATTCAGTTGTTTTACCTAGAGAGCTATTCTTACCTGTTTTTTCAACTAAAACATCTGCCGTACCCTGAATTACAGTTGATCCTGAATACAATCTATCATCTTCTACTTTACTTATTGCCTTTGACTCCCCAGTAATAACGGATTGATCAACTAAAATCATCCCGTCGATCACTTTACAATCTGCCGGGATAATTGATCCTACTGATAGATGAACCACATCTCCCGGTACCAATTCACGGCTAGAAAGTCTCTGCCACTTACCATCTCGTAAAACACTGGCATAGGCAATAAGTTTTGTATTTAATTCGCCAATTGATTCTGCGGCTCTATTCTCTTGAATAGCACCATCAATTGCCGAAAATAAAAGTAAAGCAAAGATGAAGATCACTTGGATATAATTCCCCAGCAATAACTCAATAACCAAAGCTAATTCAATGATATAAGGAATCGGTCCAATCATTCTCTTTAAAATCAAGCTGAAAAATGTTTTTTTGATTTGAGGAGTTTCATTATAACCATACTTCTTAACTAACCCTTCAGCTGCTTGTGTAGTAAGCCCTTTTTCTTTCATGATTATTGACTAATCAAAATCAACGTCATTAGGGAAGTGAGCCAAATTTGATTCCTTGCCTAACTCCTCTTCAATTCTCAACAATTGATTATACTTAGCCAAACGTTCGCCACGAGCAGGGGCACCTGACTTCAATTGTTCAGCATGCATTGCAACTGTAAAATCAGCCAAGAATGAATCTTCGGTTTCACCTGAACGGTGGGACATCATTGTTGTATAGCCATTCTTTCTAGCCACGCGGATAGCTTCCATTGTTTCAGTAACAGTACCAATTTGATTCAATTTGATCAAGAAGCTATTGGCCATACCCTTCTTGATAGCTTTTCTAAATAGAGCAGGATTTGTACATACATTATCATCTGTAACAATTTGGACACGATTACCATTCTTTTGTGTGAATTTAGCAAAATTATCCCAGTCATTTTCACCAAATGGATCTTCCATTGAAACAATTGCTGGATACTTATCTAACAATCCTTCATAATATGTGCCCATTTCTTCAGCACTACGTTTCTTACCTTCAAATAAGTATGAACCATCATCTTGAGCAAAACTTGAAGCAGCAGCATCAAAGGCAATACCGATTTCTTCACCAGGAACATAACCAGCATCTTTGATAGCACGATTTAATTCGTCGATGGCAGCTTCACTTGATGGAAGATCAGGAGCGAATCCACCTTCATCACCTAAACCTGTTTGATAGCCTTCTTTTTCAAGATTCTTCTTCAATTGATGGTAAACATTAACGATTTTTTCAAAACCATCACGGAAAGTTGTACGTTTTATTGGTGTAATCAAGAATTCTTGCATATCAATTCCATTGTCAGCATGTTCTCCACCGTTAATAACATTGTGGAATGTTTGTGGCAATTCTAAGTCAACACCACCGAGATAACGGTAAACCGGAATACCTTGTGCGTTAGCAGCAGCCCGAACATTTGCAATTGAAACACCTAAAATTGCATTAGCACCTAATTTTGCCTTGTTGGGTGTACCATCAAGATCAATCATCATTTGGTCGATGTGAGCTTGATTGAAAGGATCTGCACCTTTTAATTTATCATTGATCAAAGTATTAACATTCTCGACAGCTTTTAAAACTCCCTTACCGTCTAATCTGTCACCACCGTCACGTAATTCAACTGCTTCATTATCACCAGTTGATTTACCTGATGGGACACTAGCACGGCCTAAGATACCATTAGAAAGAGTTACATCTGCTTCAACGGTTGGATTACCACGTGAATCAAATACTTCTCTAGCCTTAACATTCTCGATTGTTACTTTTGTCATAATAAATACTCCCTTTCTCAATCATAAAAAAAAGACGACTACTCCAAATAAAAACCCTCAATAATTGCCCTCAATTATTACTGGTATTTTAAATAGAGTAGACGTCATCAATTACGATCAAGTAATATTTTCGGCGAACGTCATCGCCTCTTCGAACAAGCTCATAGTATAATACTTTTTTTATTTAAACAAGTATAAAACTTTGATTTTCCTTGTTATTTCAACGATTGTGAAATGTTTTAAATTAAATAAAAAAATATTTTATAGCAATATATTCCCCTATACCCTTGGTACATATACATTACAGAATTTCTATATATTATTTATTCAAAGCCTTAATATTGTGAAATTAAGATAAACTTGTTATACTGTCTTTGTACCAAAAAGAAAGCGCTAACATAGAGAAAGGAGGAGCTACCATAGTAACTTTGTTAATTTCTAGAATGAGTTTTCAAAGTCTATCTTCCGCCTCCCATGTAGAAAATTAAATCTATGACTAGCTCATTCTAGATACTTAGTTGATTTTTTGTAACTCCCAATTACAATATCGATAGGGTAAAAAAACTCATTTCTTAAATTTGCCCAAAATACAATGGACCATAATAATCTCCCCGTTTAATTGAATACCCCATCATTCAATGACGAAAATTAATTTCTTATCCCTATCAAAAATCAACCATATAAAAAACCAGTAGGTTCCCCGCCTACTGGTTTTTTATTTATTCATTGTCTTCCTTAGCAATTGCTTGTTGAGCTACCAAGTTTAGATAATTGAATGGATTATCATAATTTGGTTGGAACAACATATCAACAAAAGCTAAATCATCGATCGTATTTTCATTTTGAATACAAATAGAGATTGCGTTGGCTGATTGAGCC
Source organism: Companilactobacillus musae (assembly GCF_003967595.1). Taxonomy (GTDB): domain Bacteria; phylum Bacillota; class Bacilli; order Lactobacillales; family Lactobacillaceae; genus Companilactobacillus; species Companilactobacillus musae. Next base: position 34,882 of record NZ_BIFW01000011.1, read on the forward strand.
ACCTCATGCTTGCTGAATAACTGAGCACCCAATACTTTTCGACTATCCTTGTCATATATCAGGTAAATCGTCAGCATATCCGTTGTTGGCATATAAGTTGGACGATAGTAATCATGGAATTTTACACAATCAGCATTAATTCCATTTGCTAAAGCCTTTCTCAAAGTCAAACCTGTTTCAGCTAATGTATATCCAAAGATCTCCATAGCTGTAGTTGCTTGAGTACCCATGTATTTTCTAATATTTCCAAATACATTGATACCAGCTAAAGTTCCTTGACGTACAGCATTTGTTGCCAACGGAATATATTTCAATTCACCCGTTGGATTAAACTTTACAACACAAGAATCACCGGCTGCATAAATATCTGGATTAGATGTTTGCATATAGTCATTAATAATGATTGCCCCGTAACCGTCCATTTGAACTTGACCACGTAACAAATCAGTATTAGCAAAAAATCCAGTACAGACAATAACTAAATCAGCCTTATAAGCATGACCAGCCTTTGTTTTAATTGTCAATTGATCACCGTCAACAATTTCAGCAACACGTTCGTCCAGTTGAACTTTAACATCGTGTTCCTTCAATTTATCAATGATTTCCTCTGACAAACCTTCATCAACATAATTATTCAAAATTTGCTTACGTGATTGAATTAATGTTACATCATGAACAGTATTAGCATAACTTTCAGCCAATTCTACCCCAACATATCCAGCACCAACAATAGCGATACTGGGATAATTTAAAGCTGACTCATAAATCTTCTTAGCTTGTGCATAACTCTTACATAACAAAACTCTTGGATTATCCATCCCACCGATTGGAGGAATACCAACTTCTGAACCAGTGGTCATAATCAGCTTGTCATAAGTGTCTTCAAAAATATCTTGAGTTTGCAAATCTTGAACAACAATTTTTTTATTTTTTGTATCAATCTTGATAACATTATGTTTCATATGAACCTTAGCACCATATCCCTCAAGGGTGGTAGGATCTGCATAAAACATATCCTCAAGATGATTTACGATACGGCCTAAATACGAAGCTATTCCACATGACAAAAACGCAATATTATCTTCACGTTCATAAACAGTTACATCTGCTTCTGGATGTTTTTTTAATATTTGTTCAACTGCAGCTGTTCCAGCATGTGTACATCCGACAACAACAACTTTCAATAGTCGGTTCCTCCTCTATAGTACCTTTTTATACTAGATTTCATTCATTACAGCATAACACAACATATAGTTAAATTATATCAATCAATTTTTTATTTCATTTGTTAGAAAATGTATTTTTTTATATCAATTATCGAACCAAAATTTGTCCATATTTGTAATATAATAATCATGTGTTGACTTTTTTAATAATGGGGCTTAATTAATGAATAAAATAAAATACAGTAATAATGTCAATTCAGATATCTATCAAGATAGTATTAATATTCGCAAAGCAGTTTTTATTGATGAACAAAACGTTCCAAAGAATTTGGAAATAGATGATAATGAAGCTAATTGTACCTATTTCAATCTTTACGTTGATAATCAGCCTGTTGCCACAGCTCGTTTCTTTCCCACAGAAGATAATGGCATTCATGTTCAACGAGTCGCTGTCTTGAAAAATTTTCGACATCAAAATTTAGGCTCAAATTTATTGAAAAATATTATTAAATTTGCTCAAAAAAATAATTACAAATATGTAATTTTAGGTGCTCAAGACCATGCTCAATTATTTTACAAAAAACTCGGTTTTCATGTTGTTGGCAATCAATACCAAGAGGTTGGAATTCTTCATCATGACATGAAACTAGACTTGTAGTAGTATTTAACTATTGTGTACGGGATTAAAATGGGAGTGCTGTAAAGGAGTTTGACTATGTATAGATTTTTTATTCAGCCTCAACTTGACAAAGTTAATAATTCACTCATTGGTTACGAATTATTAATGAAGAAAAAGACTGACCAAGGTTGGAGACCACCTGAAAACTTTTCAGATGTACCTTCACATACAATGGCTTCAGTATTGGTAGCAACTACTAAATTGCTATCATTAAAAATAGGTTCAGTTTCAGTTAATATCAATCGTAATCAATTGATGGATGCTGAAGTTCGTGAGGCAATCATTGAATCTCAACGTATCCTACGTCCTTTGCGTCTGGTCGTTGAGTTAACTGAAGATACTCCTGACGAAGATTGGCCTAATGATAAATTGATTCCATTGATCCAAGATTTTATCAACTACGGAATGGACTTTAGTCTGGACGATTGTGGGACTGGAGTTAACCAATTTGATAAAATTCAGGATCTAGTTCCATTAGCTTCGGAAATTAAATTTGCTATTCAAAACTTTGGTGAAAAGTTACGTGATCCTAATATCGAAGATAAAGTTATCTTTTGGCGTGATTTTAGCAAAAAAAATAATTTGCGTTTCATTCTTGAAGGTATCGAGGACGAAAATGACGACAAATTGGCTGACTCTTTAGAAATTGATCTACGTCAAGGTTACTACTATGGCAAACCACGCTTGTTGAAATTAAAACGCGATGACGATAAATTTTAGGTAGAAAAAAAGAACGATGTCTGTTTAAAAAAGTTCAAGTTATACTCGAATTTTTAACAGATATCGTCCTTTTTTATTACTTACGTTCTTGACGTTCTTTGGCCACAGCTTGTTGAGCCACTAAATTCAAATAATTAAATGGATTATCATAATTTGGTTGAAACAACATATCCATAAATGCTAAGTCATCAATTGTATTCTTATTTTGAATACATACTGATATTGTGTTAGCTGATTGTGCCACTTCATGTTTACTAAATAATTGTGCCCCTAAAATCAAACGATTATCCTTATTATAAACCAACTTAATCGTTAACATGTCTGTTGTTGGCATATATGCTGGACGATAGTAATCATGATATTCAACAGCGTCTGCGTTCATTCCACTACTCAAAGCATGCTCCAAAGTTAGTCCTGTTGAGGCAATAGTATATCCGAATAATTCCATTGCAGAAGTTGCCTGCGTCCCCATATATTTTTTAATGTCACCAAAAATATTGATTCCCGCTAAAGCACCTTGACGAATAGCATTAGTTGCCAAAGGCATATAAGCTGGTTTGCCAGTAGGATTGAAATTAACGGTACAAGCATCCCCTGCAGCGTAAATATCAGGATCAGATGTCTGAGTATACTCATTAATGATGATGGCACCGTGACGATCCATCTCAACTTGTCCTCGCAGCAATTCGGTATTAGCTACGAAACCAGTGCAGACAATAACCAAATCAGACTTATGATCATCCTTATTTGTTTCAATAACAACATTGTCATCATCATCCCGATCAAAACCAGTCACTCTTTCATTCAAGAAAACATTTACTTTATTTTCTTTTAATAAATCAACGACTTTTTCAGACATATCTTGATCAATATAATTGTTTAGAACTTGATTTCTTGACTGAATTAACGAAACTTCATGATCGGTATTGGCATAGCTTTCAGCCAACTCAACCCCAATATAACCACCACCGACAATTGTAATATGCTTAAACTCTTTAGCTGTTTCATATATTTCACGTGCTTGGGCATAACTCTTACACATGAGTATTCTTGTATCTGAAATTCCCATGATTGGTGGAACTGCCACATATGATCCAGTTGTCATAATCAATTTATCATAGGTGTCATTAATAATTTCATGCGTCTTCATATCTTCGCACATGATAGTTTTTTTCTTAGAATCAATTTTTAAAACATCATGCTTCATTTTAACCTTAGCGCCCAAAGCCTCTAAGTCCTTAGGACTAGCATAAAACATATCCTCCAAATGCTTTACTTTTCTTCCTAAATAAAGCGCTATCCCACAAGATAGAAAAGATATATTATCATCACGTTCATAAACGGTTATCTCTGTCTCCGGATGATCTTGTAAAATTTGCTCAACAGCTGCCGTTCCAGCGTGCGTGCAACCCACTACTACTACCTTCATAAATTTACCCCTCTGAAATTTAGATCAAATTAATATTAATTATTGAATAACTTAACAAATCATTAATAGATTTGCTTGATACTTAGTATCATTATAAACTTATATTTTTATAAATAAATAAGTGTATACTGATATACGTTTAAACAAAAACATTTTATCAAAATTCACCATCTAATAAATATTACTATATATTCATGTTAAAATTGTTTTATGCAAAAAATCAAAAATTAAATTAATAATTAAGGAGTAAATTTGCCAGATATTATCTTAGAAAGAATTATCAATAATTACTTGAACATCAATTCAGCAATTATTACTTTAGTAACAATCGGTTTAATTACAATCATTACCATTGTTGCCTATTCGCTCGAAAGAAGAATCAGCGAATCTTCACCACTCCATCGTCGAATTGCAGCTCACCTGATTGAAGGATTAATACTTGGTTTTAGTATGGTTATGTTGCAACAGATATTCCATATCCTTAACAATGGTTCTGTCAATAATGGCTGGCTCTATGCTAATGCTCAATTGACCATTCTCTTGTATTGTATGTATCTAATCCGTAATAAAATCACCTTATGGATCAATCTCTTAATGCCCTTTCTCTACTATGGTTCGATGAATACTCAACGTTTAAATAATAAGGATCTACCGTATTTTATTATTTCTTATATTTTCCTAGTTGTTATTGTAATTTTCATTTATTTCCAAACTGATAAACTTCAAAACTCCGAATGGAAATACCTGGGAATGCAGATTCTCTTTGGATTATCTTGGTGGATTTTACTTTGGGTCGATCACGATTTTCCACTGATTGAAATTTTAAACATGCTTCTTGTCTTCTTGATCTACATGTCTATAATCCGTTTCTGTGCTAAAAAATTACAAGATGAAATGCTCAACTATAATGATTTACAAGTTCAAGTCAATTATGATGAGCTGACTGGTGTTAGAAATAGATCAAATTTAGACAAGACAGCCAAAGAAATCTTCGATACCTACTCGAAAGAAAGTGTTCCTTTAACTATTGCTATGTTTGATATTGATCACTTTAAGGAATTCAACGATCAATATGGTCATTCAACCGGCGATGAGGTTCTCAAACATGTTGCCCATACAATTGAAAGGGAAATGTTTTTAACCGACACTAAAGGTCAATTATTCCGTTTTGGTGGCGAGGAGTTTATTATTATCTTCCGCGGAAAAACTCCAGCAGAATGTAAGCATATCATCATTGATCTTAGAAATACTCTAGTCAAAACTCCGTTGATCCTCAATGGTCAAAAACTAGATGTTTCAGTTTCATTTGGAATTTCTAAGCTAAAAAATGAAGATACCGAATTTAAAGATTTATTCAACCGTGTTGATCGGTATCTCTACGAATCTAAAAATTCCGGACGTAATCGACTTACCGTTGAAGGAACAACTTATGATTTTGACATGTTATAGTAAATTTCTTACAAAAAAAGTTCAGTATGATAGCCATTTTAATGGTCGTCACACTGAACTTTTTACTTATATTTAAAAAGATTTATTCTTTGATTTATCAATAATTTACACAAAAAAATAGTGAGAAATTAATCTCACCGTCGGGAAGGAATCAGTTGTTTTTGAATCTGGTAGTCCCTACTAGTCATAGTAAACCATGTCACCGTTCACCGCAAGAGTATAAACGAATAATTTTAACTCTTTACTGAATTAATTTATTAATATTTACTTATTTTTAAATAAATCGTTATGGAATCTTAAAATGAGTAATGATGTTTTAATGATGGGACAACTATTTTATCAGAAATTCCAATAATAATTCCCTGACAAAACATTGCTAAAACTGTTCCAATTCCGACAGACAATATACTGCCTGTCATTACATAACAGATGATCATAATTGTTACCGGTGGAATATAACTAACTAATTGTCCCCAACCAGCTGAACCGTGCAAGTATTTAAATCTCAACAAATATGCCAATTCATCATTAGGATGTTGAATCAAATTGCAACGCTGATAAATTGAAGTTCCAACTGAAACACCAATCAGTCCTAAAACATCGATCACCAAGCGCCATACAATTGGAAAATTACTTATCCGCAAAGGATTCATAATATCTGAGAAGAATCCTACCAAATAACTAAATGGTAACGAAAAGAGCAGATTAGATAAGAAAATATGACCGTCAAATTTTCCTAATAACAATTGATTAGTAATAGTCACTATCACAGCATAAACAAACAAGGTTGTACCATAACTGGAATGTAAAAGTGACGATATATTGACCGCCGAAGCCGTCCAAACAGCACTTCCCATATTACTATCAATCATCAGCGCATTTGCAAAAGCATCTAAAACAATTGCAAAAATCAAATACCCCAAACGAGTTTTATATCTACCCTTTTCCAAAACTAATCCCCTCGATTTTTCCAATTAATAAGAGCCTAACTACATAAACATCAATTAATTTAATCAAAAATAACAGTATCCATTAAGCCCTTCGATACACACGTGTATCAGCCTTAAAAGACACTGTTATTAGTTTTAATTATTTAATATAAACCAACAGATACACTAGTCTGGAGCAGCAAAGAAAATGAGCTCAGTAGTGAGATTTTTCTTCGTTACGGAAGACGGAAAGTATAGAGATCAGTTTAATTTAGAGTGAAAACGTTGTCAACGTTATTTACTAGGATGATTCATTTCATCCATACTTAATAAATGATATTTATGCTCATGATTTGGATCATAGGCTTCAATTTGTGCCATCATACCAGTATCTTCATGTTCAAGAATATGGCAATGATACATATAAACACCGAATTTAGTAAATTGAACTGCAATTCTGACAGTTTCACCAGCATTAACACCAACCGTATCTTTCCAACCGTGTTCATTTGGATATGGTGCCTTGCCATTACGGCTAATTACTAAGAATTGGCATCCATGCATATGGAATGGATGAATCATACCTCCATCCATCTCATTAGTATTGACGACATCCCATAATACTGTATCGCCAATCTTCTGCTTACGATCGATTCTTTGCATATCAAAGAGTTTGCCGTCTAATCTTACTTGGTCATCCATACCAGACATGACCGTCTTAGTTACTGGAAGGCCTGGAGTTACTTTAGGTGCATCAATTGTTGTAAGATGCTCTGGCAGTTTAGTATTGTCAGGAGCATACTCGCCAATCTTAAATTTCATAATTGGTGTATCATCACTCATCAAAGTTACTACATCGCCGGGCTTCTTGTCACCAAAATCAACAATGACTTCAGCACGTTCAGCACAAGTTAACATTAATTTAGTGAATCTTACTGGTTCAGGTAAAGTACCACCATCAGAAGCAATTTGCGTAAATTCATGGTCATCATCGAAATGCAATCTCCATTCACGGCGATCAGAACCATTCAATATTCTTAAACGAATTCTTTGAGTAGTAACATCAAAGACACCATTAATCGTACCATTGACCAATGCATACTTACCTAACGTACCATCGACATCATAATCAGCTTTATAATCAAGTTGATTATCATGATAATTTCTATCTTGTAAAATGATTGGAATATCATCAACGCCATAGTTTCTAGGGAATGGCAACTTAGCCTCTTCAGTGTCTGTAACAACAACTGCTGCGGCCAGACCATTCCAAACTTGACGGGCAGTATTTGGACATGGATGTGGATGAATCCAATCTGTTTGTGCAGGTTGGTCCAAAGTAAAGTCAATATCACGGCTACCACCCGGATAAACTGGAGCGTGAGGACCACCATCAACAATTGGTCCAGTAACATTTAATCCGTGCCAATGGAAAGTTGTTACTTCAGGCAACTCATTTACAAGATGAACATGATAATGTACACCCTGCTTCAAAATAATTGTTTGTCCTAATAGTGAAGCGTTGTAGCCCCAAGTCTTAGTCTTAGCTCCTGGTAAAATTTGAGTTTCACCCTCTTGAGCTGTAATCGTGTAATAAACATCGTTACCCTCAACCTTATCCGGCTTAATAGCTGCGGGAATATTTAGAGGCTTATCTGGAAAATCGGCCTTCTCTAGTGGAATATAACCACCATCATGTAAATCAAATACTGGTTCATCGAAAAAGTAATCCGTGTAAACTTTTGAATCTGACATTTATAATCGCCACCTATTTCTTAGTTTTTGATTGAAACGCGCAAATACAATTTACTAAAGCTTCTATAAACATACCAATACCCATCATATACATTGCTATCATATTCTTATCTGCGAAAACAAAGTACAGTAAAATTGCATAAAAAATTAGCATGAATAATGCAAAGACTTTAGATCCACCTGCCATGTTATCACCACCAAAATTTGATACAGTTCTATTCTAATACAGTTGCCACAACTTTAAAAATTAAGTTTGGCATACCTAAGATATTTTAATATTTATACACAATCAATTGACCATCAATATAATTAGCCAAATATATCTCTGAGGCTTCCAGATGCCTTTGTTCCAATTCATTATCAATCCATGTTTCATCTTTACCAATCGTCGTGAGCTCTTCATAATCGATCTTACCATCAAGAATAATTGGATATTTAAGACTATCTTCATTCTTCATTACGATAGTTAACTGACCGTTACGTTCAAAAACAGCTCTTTTGACATTTCTAATATCCATAACCCCGGCCTGACGCAATTTAAAGGCAAGATCATTAGCTGATAATCCGTTACGCAAAGCCAAATCTGCATCAATATGACCATTTTTAATAATCAATTGTGGTGTTCCTTCGATCACCTTCTTAAAGAAATTATTATGATTCGTCAAAAATTTAGCAACAAACACTACCATTGTCCAAATTAATAAAACCATTGTAAATTGCATGATCGTAATGCTGGAATTGTAGATCATACCTCCGACAATACCACCTAAAACATAGTTTTGTAGTTGGTCAATAGCACTAGTTGGTGCTATATTGCCTCTTCCAAACAAATTGATCTGTAAAACCATGATCAAAAATCCAATAATAAATTTTAAAGTCAAATCACCATAATTTAAAACCATTTGTGCACCTACTTCTTAATTAATGTAATCTTGTCTGAGTTAATTAAACTGGCCTTCGATAAAGTATAACTATTTAAACTATTGTCAAAACTGACTCGATAAATATTTTTGCCAGATTTGATCAGCATCCCTTCAGTCAAACTAGAACTATTGGAATATAGTTTCTTAGCAGATACCTTCTTATCTTTTGCCACCGACCGCATTAATTCTAAGGTTTGATTAGTCTTATTATTGATATCCAGTTGTTGCTCATAATTGTTGTAATTGATACCAATAAACAAAATTATTCCGAAGGCAAAGATAATCAATAGATCTCGATACTTATTATCAGAACGATTTCTAAAATATAGGAAGGCTGTTACAAAAATAGCTGCCGCCAAAATAATAATTCCTATAATAAAAAGAAAATTAGGTTCATTATTATGATTTACCAAATATTGATATGAATAAAAACTCATTTACATCCCTCACATCTTTTTTTATACGATCAGTATAGCAAAAAAGGCTTACCGGTAGACGAGCAATGCCTCAATTTTTCTCTCAGTGATGTTTTCTTGCGCAAACATTATATAAGTATCATAATACGTAAATGTTAATAATTTTTATAAGGGGTGATCTTTATGAATACTAATTCTAATCTTTGTACTTGGTTAAGTATGAAACATTTTGAAAATGATATTCAAACCAAACTTGAAAAAGTCCTTATCAAATACGACTTATCTCCTGTTGAATTCAGTTTTCTTCATTATCTGTATGATCAATACGATTCTAAAGCCAGCCTTTTAGAAATTAAAGATTCACTTAAGCTCAGTTCCGCGGCTGTTTCACGTATGGCGGTCCGTTTAGAAAACAAGGACTGTCATCCCATTGTGCGCTATCACAGTGACGACAATCAAAAGGAAGTCTGTCTTCAAATCACTGATTCAGGTATCAAACACTTTAAGGAAGCCTTTCAAGTGGTCGATAAATCTCTAGATGAATCATTCGCTAGTTCAGACTTTCAAAATTTAAGGGATATGATTTTAAATACCAATACGACAACTAAAGAATCTTAATTGATTCTTTTTCTTTGTTCAAATAACTCGGGGAAAATTATGCATAATTACAAGTTCCAAACTATTATCTTAGTTCTATTATCATTTGTGCTTGGCAACAACGAATTCTTAGTCATGGGAGTTTTATCAAATATATCTAAGACTTATCAAGTTCCCATCGCTAACGTTGGGCTCTTAGTAACTGCTTTTGGTCTGATTTATGCCATCAGTACACCAATCATCACCTCTTTAGTTGGTAACTTCAATCGCTACTATACCTTAGTAGGCTTAACGGTTATCTTTATTATTGGTAATACCTTGAGTGGTTTTGCCAGTAATTACTTAATTCTGATCATTTCACGAATAATTTCCGCTGCTGTTGCTGGAGCTATTCTTTCAATCGCAATGACTTTTTCTAGTGTTATTGCTCCTAAATCAAAACAAGGTATCGTTGTTTCCTGGATTTTTTCAGGTTTTAGTATTGCATCAGTCTTTGGAGTACCATTTAGTACTGCCATCAGTAACATTTTTGACTGGCGAGTTACCTTCCTGATCATTACAGTTGCTAGCGTCATAACGTTGGTATTATTAATGTTGTCATTACCAAGAGATCTAAAACAACCCAGTAGCCCTTTGACACACCAATTTAAGTTATTGAAAGATTCGAGAATCTATGTCGGCTTCTTATTGCCATTTTTCTCAATTGCTGGAATTTACGTTATCTATACTTACCTACAACCACTTTACAGTCGACTAGGATTTTCCAATCATAGTTTAAGTATCTTCTTAGCAATTTTTGGAATTGCTTCATTATTTAGTAATCAAATATCAGGGCAAATCACTGAACATGGTGGATTGAAATTTATGCCTAAAGTTTATCTCTTTGATATTATTACTTTACTATTACTACCTTTCACACTAGGCAATAAATACGCTGGCTTGGTAAATCTCCTAATTGTAGGTTCCGTGATGTATCTCGTTAATGCCCCAATTCAACTGCATTTTCTCAACATTGCTGAAGAATCCTATCCACAAGCTATGGCATTGGCTTCATCCTTAAATCCAATTTCTTCTAACTTAGGAATCTCCTTGGGCTCAGCCGTAGGTTCAATGATCGTTGGTAATCTTGGCCTAGGTTACGTTGGCTTTGGTGGTGCAGTATTTGCTGTTTGTGCTTTGTTAGTCAACTTAAAATTGAATAATGTAAATAAAAAAGTTACCGATTAATTTCGATAACTTTTTTTATTAAAAAAATTCCTTGTTAAAGATAAAACGACAATATCTGTCGTACCGTTTTGCTAAGATAAATTTATATTTAAAATAAATTACTAGGATAACTCCCTAATACGTTGACGATCAAGAGAGTAAAAGTGAAAAAGCAAATGTTATTGTTGCCAAGGAAATTTCAAACTAATATTCTGATTAAATTTCTCCTGTTGCATCAGCTTAGCTAACCGTTCAGCTTGTCGATCATGATATCCGCTACAAACATATTCAGCTTCGTCAGAATCAGGTACAATTCCCGGTAAAACTATGTCTTTATCCGTTACAACAAAAGTAGAAAAACAGGTTAATCCCAAAAACCTTTTACCCGTTTTCAAATGTTCACCAATGATTTTAGTGAAAACCTCAATTGAACGACTACCTACTCCTGATACGTAAGATTCGGTACACATTGAATCTTGCAAACCAAATGGCAAAATAAAGTTAACCTGATCAATTGAAGCAGTGACAGTTTCAATTCGAGCTACTCGTGACGCTGCAATTGAAGAATTATCGTCAATCGTCATCAACGTTTTGCCACCAAAAACTGTATTATGCTCATTTAAATCCGATGAGAAAACTCGATGATTACTAATTGACAATGTCTGCGTACATTTTAATGTTTCCATTTTCTACTCCTTATTTTAAAAAATCATAACGCCGCTTTGCTGAAGATCACGACTTATTAATTTCATTTATCATTCGAACAATGAATCTCATAAAAGATAAATCCATTGCTACAAAGAGTTAATTTCTAAATTATATCTCATAGTTATTAATATTCCAAAGGCGAAAATTATTCTTATTCAATCAAGAAAAGAATCCTAATAACTAGTTTCACCAGTGATGGACTGTAAAGAATCGCTCTTGTATACTAAAGTCATAACATCTAAGGAGTTATTTCTCATGAAAAAAACTTACAATGGAAAAAATACAACAATGACATTAGAAATAAATAGACCTACAAAATGGTATCAATGGTTAATTATTACCCTATTACCTCTAGGAATCTTATATCTTATAATTAACAAATAAAATAAGGGATTATTATGATAAAAGTAGTATTTCTGTGTTCCAAAAGAGTTCCACGAATGTGTCAAAAAAATAACTAGTCATAACGATAATATGACACACAAAAAGCCCACAAAAGCTCTTATATAAGCTTTTGTGGGCTTTGTGAAATATTTGAGGATATAGTTAAAATGATCCCTCCCGGAATCGAACCGGGGACCTACTGCTTAGGAGGCAGTTGCTCTATCCAACTGGGCCAAGGGACCATAAACACACTTTTTATTTTAACGCAAAAAGTGTGTAAATACTAAATTGATTAATGATGTAATGAAGTCTTTGATTTATTACACTTTTAATAAACATCTTTACGGATACACTCGTAGCAAAAAAGAAAATGGGCTCAGTAGTGAAATTCTACTTAGCTCACGAAATGAGGTTAATAGAAGGCCGAACTTGAAAACTGTTGGCAAAGCCAAAAGGCTCCAAGTCGTGCCCACTACGTTCCAGCCCAGTTTTCTTTGTTGCGGAGACGGCATCTATTTCTTATTAAAATTACGTTTTCCTTTATTCTTTTGATCACGTAAACGTTTCTTAGGTTTAACAGCAGGTTTGCTACTCTTATTAACCGGACGCTTCTTCTTATCAAAGACCGGTTTCTTAGAAAGTTTACCTTCATGATCAACATAAGTCTTTGTAATTTCTACATCAACCATATCTTGAAGATTTCGCATATCATGGTTATTACCAAAAGTAATCACGTTACCACTCTTGCCCATACGTCCAGTACGGCCAGAACGGTGAACATACTCATTGTTATCACGTGGCATCATATAGTTAACAATCATATTAACATCACTAATATCCATTCCACGCGCTGCTACATCGGTCGTTAATAACAAATTAACTTTCTTATTTGAGAACAACTGTAACGCCGTTTTGCGCTGCTGTGATGACATTTTACTGTCTAAAGCCACAAAGTTAGTCTTATCGTGATTCATGTCACTGATTACTTTATGCAATGAACGTGAGTTACCGAAGAAGACGATTCCCAAGAACTTCTTATTATGAGCCAATTCACGCAATATAGCGTTTTTAACAAACTCATTGTTGGCATCAACAAAGTAATGCTTGATTCCGGCAGTATAGCTTGTATCGTTACGTTGGTCGATTACTAAGAAATCTTTTCCAAACCACTTATGCATTTCTTGGAAAATATCATTTCCAGTAGCGGAGAAGAACGTCATTTGTACATCAGCAGGCATTTGAGAAATAGTACTACGAACGCTCTCTAACTTGCTTTCGTTCAACATCTCGTCGGCTTCGTCAACGATAACGATATTGATCTTACCTAGTTTAACTTTGCGAGCTTCCATTAATTCATTCAAACGTCCCAAAGTTGCCACGATAATCTCAGGCTTTTCTTTTAATTTCTTCAATTGGCGAGTGGGATTAGCCCCACCAGTCAAAGCTTGGACCTTACAATCAACCAATTTAGCTAACGGTTGAATAACATCTCTTACCTGCATTGCCAATTCTTGAGAAGGTTCAAGTATCAATACTTGTAAACCATCCTTAGGAACTAAAGTTTCTAACATTGGCATGACAAAACCTAAAGTCTTACCTGATCCAGTTGGTGCCATTGCTACTAAATCCTTACCTTCTTTAAAAGGCATATAAACGGCATCTTGAATCTTGGTTAAAGTTTCAAATTGGTTTTGTTTAAAATAATCTTGATATAATTTTGGTATTTCCAATTTATTTTTCCTCATCTGCGTCAAAAACAAGTCCAGCACTTGTTCTTGCTTGTTCTAGAACCTTGTTTACTATTCTAGCGTATTTTAACAGTTTATCATAAGAAGTTGTATCATTCTCATTCATAATTCTAGCAAACTCACTAGCCTCGGAATCCATTGGGTTTTCACTCTTGTTAGCTGGAACATCAGTAATATTCTTGTTATCGTCAGCCCAATCCAAATGATTAATATCGCCACCATTATCTAGTAACAAAGTATCTCTGCCAAAATAGATTTCTGAAGACATGTATGAATTCTTAGTTTTTCCAATAATAATATTAACGTCGAAATTAGGATACTTCAAAGTTAAACTACCGCTACCATCAACTCCTGATGCCAAAAATTCAGCGTTATAAGAAACTTTATCCGGTTGTCCAAATAAAACAACAGCATCATAAACCGTATAAACACCTAAGTCATATAGAGCTCCACCAGAGAACTTGGTTGTAAAGACATTAGGATTCTTGCCATCTTTATAGGCGTCATAACGACTAGAATATTTCATATATGAGAAAGTTGCCCCACTCAATTCGTTTTGATGTTTTTCAACAATCATTTGAATTTTCTTGAATATTGGCTCGTGAATATGTCTAGCAGCCTCAAATAAATAAACACGCTTTTCATGAGCTAATTTATCCAAAACGGCAAATTCTTCAATAGTTGATGTACTTGGTTTTTCAACAATCACATTCTTGCCATTTTCAATTGCTAGTTTTGCTTGACTAAAGTGCAAGGCATTGGGTGATGCAATATAAACTGTATCAAAATCTTCCTTGAAGAAATCTTCTAAATCAGTACTAATACTGATATCCTTTTTACCTAGGTCCTCAATAAAACTTTGAGCCTTTTCCTCGGTACGTGAATATACATGGGTTAAAGCAAAAGTTTTCGTTTCATCAGTTGCTTTAACGAATTGTTCTGTGATCCAATTTGTTCCTATTATTCCTAAACTAATCATAAAATCACCTCTGACTTTAATTTTACTTATATGTAAGCGTAATTACCAACAAAAAAATATTCGAATCCTATCATTATGGTATATAATTTTATTTTATACCATTGAGGGGAGTATTTTTGCTTTATGAACGACGAAACAGATAAATTTAGTCTGAAAAGAGATCTTGGTTTCTTCTCAGCACTATCAACAGTCATGGGACTGGTCATTGGAGGGGGAGTCTTCTTCAAGATCTCCAGTGTTACAGCTGCCACTGGCTCATCTAGCTTAACCATTATTGTATGGCTTCTAGCTGGATTTATAACCATCAACGCTGGTTTAACTGTCGCTGAGTTGGCGTCTGCCTTGCCAGTAGCCGGAGGTATCTATAAATATATTGAGTATATCTATGGAAAAGTTCCAGCCTTCCTATTGGCTTGGGCACAGTCGGTTATTTACTACCCAGCTGGAATCTCTGCTTTATCAATTATTTTTGCAACACAAGTCATGAATCTATGCAATATTTCTGGCAACTGGCAGATTCCTATTGCAATATCTTTAGCAGTTTTTCTCTATCTTGTTAATCTATTAGGGGCTAAAGTTGGTGGAAGAATTCAATCTATCTCACTAATTGCTAAACTTATTCCAATCATTTTGATTATCGTAGTTGGTATTTTTACACCATCAGCACATCCAGTTACAATTTTTCCCGTTACTTCTGGTAGTCACAGTAATTTCTGGTCATCACTTGGCGGTGGTTTATTAGCTACTATGTTTGCTTTTGATGGTTGGATGAACGTTGGTAACTTGGCCGGCGAAATGAAAAAGCCTGAAAAAGATTTAGCAAAATCAATTATCGTTGGATTATTTTTCATAACTTTAATTTATGTTTTGATCAGTTTTGTTTTCATCAAAGCATTACCATTTCATCTAATCCCTGGAAATCAAAACACTGCTTCTGAAGCCGCAATCAAAATTTTTGGTGATATCGGCGGAAAAATCGTTACGATCGGTATTCTGATATCAGTCTTTGGCTCTGTCAACGGCTATACAATGACTGGTCCTCGTGTAAGCTACGTTCTTGGAGTTGATGATGAAATCGTCTTCTCTAAATTCTTCTCTAAGCTAACTAAAAATACTCGCGTACCAGCAAATGCCGGTTTAATTCAAACAATTATCGCCATTGCCATGATCTTCATGGGAAGCTTTGACTATCTAACCGATATGTTAGTTTTCGTAATGTGGATTTTCTCCATGATGATGTTCATCGGGGTCTTTATTCTTAGACGAAATGAACCCGAATTGGAGCGTCCTTACAAGATAAACTTTTATCCATTGCCACCACTTATTGCTTTAGCAGGTGGAGCTTATATCATCATCTCGACTCTTCTGCGCCAACCTGATTTGGCATTTATGGGAATTGGAATAACCTTATTGGGGCTTCCAATTTACTACATTCATTATCACAATAAAAAAAGGTCGCTTTAATGGCGGCTTTTTTTGTTGGAGGTTATAATTTTGGTGGGTACAATTATGAAATGAATTGCAGGTGTTTTCATGAAAGTTCAATTCAAAAATAAGCTCGAGGAAAAATTGGTTCGGGGAACTTTAAAGATCCAAAAGCTCTTAATTTATCGAATCATTCAGCGTACTTTATTACTGATCTTTCCGTTTGCTTTATTTGGTAGTTTTATTAAGATTATCCAAACAGTCATCTTAGGAAAAGAGGGATTCTTAACTGATATTTTTCCTACCCTGAATAATGATTTTATTTATCGGCAAATCGACAATATCACCAATGGTTTATACGACTTGTCACTTGGCTGGGTTTCTGTTATTGCTATTTTTGGTGCGGCCAAATATACTGCTAAATATTATCATCGTGACGATCAATTAGCTGGAATTACTGGAATCAGCTCATTATTAATTGTCGACTATGCTTATTCAAAAATTCAGCCGGTTTCCTTCCACACACAAATTCTCGGTATGAAAGGATTACTGTTTGCCATTATTTTGGGCATGTTTATTGGCTGGCTTTTCAAAAAAACAAGTCGACCAGCACCAAACTTAGAAGACAAAGCCACTACTAGTGTCATCGAACGGGCATTTATTTCCTTAAAACCAATCGTTTTCTCCCTGTTAATTGCGATTATTTTTAGTACTCTGATCAATATTACTTACTATTCTGAAGCACCAGGTAACTTTATTAATTCTTTAGCAACTGAATATACTTCTCAGAATAGTTGGGCTCAATTATTAAAAACTTTGGTTTTTGCCATTTATACACTTGTCATGTCCTTCTTTGGCTGGTCGGGAACTTATTCCGCTTTAGGTGTTGAAAAAATGGATATCCTCTCAACCGTCAATTTGAATTATGCCCTACAAAAACATACCGCTTGGAATGCCCCTAACCCCTTTACTAGTTCTACACTCTATCACGCTTTCGCTACTTTTGGCGGGACAGGAGCAGTTTTAGGATTAATAATTGCGATTCTAATTGTTTCTCATGATAAGGATTTCCAAACCGTTGCACGTTGGGCAATGATTCCAAGTATTTTCAATATCAGTAGCGGAATTATGACCGGAATTCCAATTTTATTTAATGTCATTTTCTTAATTCCATTTATTCTTGCTCCAATTGCTAACATGTTAATGGCTGCTTTAGCAATTGCCTTGCACCTCATGCCACCAAGCGTCTATCCTGTTCCAATCGGTACCCCAGGACCACTAATAGCCTTCATTGCCACTAACGGCAGCTGGCAAGCTCTGTTCTTCTCTGTCCTGGCAATAATCATCTCAACGTACATTTATATACCTTTTGTTAAAATGGCCGCCAAAGTGAAACTATTGGACAATCTAGGTCTTGAAGAAGGTGACCACTGATGAAATTTAGCAATTTAAGAAAAAATAAGAATTTCAAATATCTAGTAGCCCTTATCATTATCTTCATTCTCTTAGGAATACCGTCTTATATTTGGACCAGACGTAACGTTACTACCTTAGCCGGTCGCTATAATTCACCTATGTCGCCAGTTATTATGATTCCCGGCAGTAGTGCCTCAGCCAATCGTTTTGATGATTTAGTCAAAACAGTTAACCGGCAATATGGCGAACATCATAGTCTTTTGAAAATGACTGTGCACACTAATGACAAAATCACTTATACAGGTAGTATCCGTCCTAATGATGACCGTCCCTTTATCGTCGTCGGTTTTGAAAATAATAATGATGGCTATGCTAACATAAAAAAACAGGCAGCATGGTTTAACCTCGCCTTCAATAAACTTAAAGCAAGGTATCGTTTCAACAGTTTCAACGCCTTTGGTCATTCCAATGGTGGTTTGATTTGGACCTACTTCTTAGAGAATTATTTTGACGATTCTACTATCAGTATTAATCAAATGTTAACTGTCGGTACACCTTATAATTTCGAGGAAAAAAATACTTCCAATCGAACTCAAATGCTACACGAACTTGTTAAGAATCGTGATAAGATTCCTGAAGACCTAACCTACTATTCCATTGCCGGAACACAGCTTTATACTGACGATGGCATCGTACCATTAGGTAGTGTTGATGCTGGTAAGTATATTTACGAAGGTCATATCAAGCATTACACCCTCATAACTTTGACCGGTTCCAAAGCTCAACATTCGGATATGATCGATAGCAATCAATTTATTACTATTTTCCATCAATACATTGTTGGCAATGGGGTCAATAATCCTGGTCGTAGTAAAACTAATAAAAAAGTTCCTAAACCTCGACAGTAAAATGTATTTGCTAATCGTTAGTTGTTTAATTCTAGACATAAAACAAGAACAGCGCCTATTAAGAAGTTTCTCAGTGTATGTAACTGAAACTTTTAATAGACGCTATTTTTATTATCTGACTACATTTAATTACATGGAATTAAAAATCTCCAATGTCAATTTTTTATTGATTCATCTTATCTTTTGCTCTCATCTTGTCCATTTCTTGGTGAATTTTTTTATTCTTAAAATCACTACCGGAATGATACAAACCAATAAAAGCTGCTAATCCAATAACGGGCATAAATATATCTCTATAATTCCATTCCATATTTCCAGAGAAAATAAAATATAATACTAACAAAGAAAAAACAACCGGTAAGATTGCACCAAGGTATTTATTTTGAATATAACCTGTAAATGACTGAAAAGCTATTAAAACAACCACAATTACGACGAATATTAAGCTATTCATGTTTATTTTCCTCATACTTTTCGATTATTTTTTTTGCTACATCAAACTCTAGTTCCTTATCCAGTACCATTTGCATGACTGATACTTCAAATGTATCTTTATTTTGATCTGAAAGTTTTATCCGATCTATCAATTTATCAACCCTTAATCGAACAGTCGGATAACTTACTCCATAATCTTTTGCTAATTTTTTTAAAGAACCAGAAGCTAGAATGAATCTCTTTATAAATTCTTGTTCCTCCGGTTCCAAACTAATAAACCAATTCAATTCATTGCTCCTTTCTTTAACTTTATTTACTTTAGTTTAACATTATTAAAGTAAAAATAAAAAAAGATATTCACAAAAGTGAATATCTTTTTTATTACTTCAATTTAAGTTGTGTAACAGATTCAATATGATTTGTCATTGGGAACATATCAACTGGTGTAACATCACCAATTTCATATGTATCGCTTAACAATGATAAATCTCTTGCTAAAGTAGCGGGATTACAACTGATATAAACGATCTTTTCTGGTTTGATATTCTTCAATGAATCAATCAAAGAACTTGCCAATCCTTTACGTGGAGGATCAACCATCAAAACATCAACGGAAACATCATTCTTAGCCCACTCGTTCAAGACATCTTCAGTCTTACCAACAACGAAATCAGCATTAGTAATATTGTTTAACTTGGCATTTTGGTCAGCATCTTTAACAGCATCTTCAATAACTTCAATACCTGTGACATGTTTAGCTTTATCAGCCAAAGAAATACCGATTGTACCAATACCTGAATAAGCATCAACAACATTTTCTTTGCCAGTCAATTCGGCCTTGTCGATTGCCAATTGATAAAGGTTTTGTGTCTGAACTGGGTTAACTTGATAGAAAGATCTTGGTGAAATTCTATAAGTATGACCTAAAATCTTATCATCAATATATTTTTTACCGCCAAGTAATGTCATCTTTTGACCAAAAATAACATTAGTATTCTTAGAATTAATATTTAAATAAAGTGA
Source organism: Companilactobacillus musae (assembly GCF_003967595.1). Taxonomy (GTDB): domain Bacteria; phylum Bacillota; class Bacilli; order Lactobacillales; family Lactobacillaceae; genus Companilactobacillus; species Companilactobacillus musae. Next base: position 55,177 of record NZ_BIFW01000011.1, read on the forward strand.
CTTAACTTCGGGATTAGCCAAAATCTCATTAGTAATATCTTTGTAATGTGAGATATCTGGTGTTCTTGAAACCAAGACAATCATCATTTCACCGGTAAAGTAGGCACGACGAACCATAATAGTTCTGATTTGGCCCTTTTGATTTTGTTCATCAAATCCACGGACATTGTATTTACGTAAGATATCACGTACACGAATAATTTCTTCATCAATCTTAGTATCTTGAATCAAGAAATTCTCCATTGGTACAAGATCATGTGAGCGACGACGATAAAAACCAGTAGTCAACTTACCATTTACTTGACGAACTGGCACTTGAGCCTTGTTACGGTAGTTAAATGGTGATTCCATGCCAAGCGTTTGGTTAACAGTAATATCTTTCAAACCAATCTTGTTAAAGTCAGTTACAACTTGATCGTGTTTAAATTCCAATTGCTTGTCATACTTCAGATGACTTAAAGGAGCGATTCCCGTTTGAGCGTAAATAGCATCAATATCATGTACACGATCAGGAGATTCCTTTAAAACATCTAAGGTTCTGGCAAAACCGAAGTTCTTATTTACACGAGTAATCACTGCCTTAACAGTTTCACCTGGTAGAGCATTATCTACGAAAAGTGTAAAATCATCAACTTTAGCAACACCTTTACCTTCGTATGATAAATCCTCAATATTTAATTCTATTTCTTGGTTCTTTTTTAAGTTTGGTTTTTCCATTTTTCACCTATACATAGAAAAAAGAAGTGTCAAAAAGGTTCTCTTCAAATTTGGTTATAACTAATCTTACTGAATCAGTTTATGCTTTCCGTCGTCCGCGAAATCTCTGTGGATTGCTGGAACGTGGTGGGCACAACTTGGAGCCCCTTGGCGCTGCCAAGTGTCTTCAAGATTGACCTTATTCTAATCTTGCTACGCAAGCTAAGAATAATTTCACCACTGAGCATCCACAGAGGTTTTGCTCCCGACTAGAGTTTTGCTTCTAATATTGATAACTAAAAATGTAGTATTGCGGATTTTAAAGTTCTTGACTCTTATTAATTATAATCATACATATACATACAAATAGAAACACTAACTAGTCCGGAATAACAAAGAAAATTGGCTCAGTAGTGAAATTCTACTTAGCTCACGTAGTGAGGTTAGTAGAAGGCCGAGATTTGAAACAATTGTGTACTTCAATTGGTTCAAATTCGTGCCCACTACGTTCCAGCCAAATTTTCTTTGTTATGGAGGACGGCATCCTTAACCAAATCTGAGAACGAATCCTTATTTTGATCCACTTCCCAATTCTTTTTTATTTATCTTCTTTTTCTTTATCGAGATTTTTTTCTTCTTCGATAATCTTTTCACCAGCGTCTTTTTCACTGAGAGTTGATGAATTAATAGCTTTAAGCGGAATTGAATCAACGTTTGCATAAATATTAAGATGATTATGCAAATTGGTAAATTCCATTGGTGCATCCCCACCATACTCTCCATCAAGGTTAACCATCAAACGATTACTGTCATTTGCATGAACTGAAATCTTCTTGGTCTTAGTATAAATAACCTTTGGATTATAAACATGACGACCACCATTTAGTACTAAAGCAATCAAATGAACTAAATCTCTTAAATTCGTTTCTTTAACGATAATTAATGAGAAAGTTCCATCACCAATAACTGAATTAGGAGCAATCTGTTCCATACCACCAATTGAATTAGTCAAACCAATCAAAAACATCGTGGCTTTGCCGTCAAAAACGCCATCGTCATATTCGATGTGCATATCAATAGGACTAACTCTTGGTAACATTTCGGCACCCTTAACTAGGTAGGCTAAGTATCCCAAAATTGACTTGTACGCTGAAGGAACTTCATAAGTCAGTTCAGTCATTGAACCACCACCGGCAATATTGATAAAGTACTTCTCACCTGCTTGACCAATATCAACTGGTAATTTTTGTCCTTTAAGGATTACCTTTGCTGCCTCAACCACGTCATCACGCGGTATCTTCAAAGCTCTAGCATAATCATTGGTTGTTCCGGCCGGAATGATCGCTAATTCAGGACGTTTTTCTAAATCAGCTATCCCATTAACAACTTCATTGATCGTACCATCACCACCAGCAGCTACTACTAACTCAAATCCCTCTTTAGCTACTCGTCTGGCTTCGTCTTTAGCTGAGTTCTTCTTCGGTGTTGTTCGATAAGCACTAGCCTCATAACCAGCTTTTTCAATAATATTCAAAATGTCTCCAACATTACTGTTCATGGTCTCGTGGCCTGAAGTTGGATTATAAATAAGTCTAGCACGCATATCTTTCCCTCACTAACGACTCTTTAACTCTGCCATCAAAATCTTGTTAACAACCTTAGGGTTGGCTTGTCCATGTGTTTGTTTCATGATTTGGCCAACCAAGAAACCAACAGCACGATCTTTACCATTCTTAAAGTCATCGATTGATTGTTGGTTATTATCAAGGATTTCTAAGATCATTGGTTTCAAAACAGCTGGATCTGATTCTTGGACAAGTCCCTTTGACTTAACCCATTCTTCAGGTTCTGTACCGTTACTGATAGTTTCTTTGAAGACCTTTTTAGCAATCTTAGAAGAAATTGTTCCATCAGAGATCAAGTTGATCATCTTAGCCAAATGTTCTGGTGTCAACTTAGTTTCAAGCAAACCAATCTTCTTTTCGTTCAAATAACCATTAACTTCACCCATCAACCAGTTAGAAACAAGTTTTGGATTAGCATTGTATGAAACGGCTTCGTCAAAGAAGTCAGACATTTCCTTAGTATCTGTTAAAACTCCAGCATCATATTCAGGAATTCCTAATTCGTTGATGTAACGAACACGTCTCTTAGCAGCTGTTTCAGGCAAGTTAGCCTTAATTTCAGCAACCCATTCTGGAGAAATTTCATAATCTGGCAAATCAGGTTCTGGGAAGTAACGATAATCATCCGCACCAGATTTAACACGCATTAAGAATGTTTCGCCAGTCTTTTCATCAAAACGTCTTGTTTCTTGACCAATGTGTCCACCTTGTTTCAAGATAGCAGCTTGACGTTTTTCTTCATAAGCAAGACCCAATTTAACGTGGTTGAAAGAGTTCAAGTTCTTCAACTCGACCTTTGTACCATATGTATCTGATCCAACAGGACGGATAGAGATATTGGTATCAACACGCATTGAACCCTCTTCCATCTTAACGTCAGAAGCACCAGTAAATTGAACGATCTTACGCAAATTTTCTAGGTATTGATAAGCTTCTTCAGGAGAATGCATATCAGGTTTAGAAACAATTTCAATCAAAGGAGTACCTTGACGGTTTAAATCGACATAAGAATAACCATTGTTACCGTGGGTATTCTTACCGGCATCTTCTTCGACGTGAAGTTCTTCAACACCGATCTTCTTCTTTTTGCCATCAACTTCAATTTCGATATAACCATCATGACCCAATGGCTTATCTTGTTGTGTAATTTGGTAAGCCTTTGGATTATCAGGGTAGAAATAGTTCTTACGGTCAAAGTGAGTATGATGTTCAATTTCAGCATTCAAAGCCAAAGCCACCATCACACCAAGACGATAACCATTTTTATTTACAGTTGGTAATGTTCCTGGAAAACCAAAGTCAATAACATTGGTATTGATATTAGATTCAGCACCATAAGCAACTGGTGAAGGACTGTACATCTTGGACTTTGTCTTTAACTCAACGTGGACTTCTAGTCCGATAGTTGTTTCAAAATTCATTAGTCTTCCCCCTTGAGTGCAGTTGGTATTTTTTCATAGAATTTATTTTCTTCTTGTAATGCATAAGCAGCATTGAAGACAGATTGTTCATCAAATGGACGACCGATAATTTGTAGACCAACAGGTAAACCGTCAGCCAAACCAGCTGGAACTGAAGCAGCTGGAAGTCCAGCCAAGTTAGCAGGAATTGTCAAAATATCGTTCATGTACATTGCCAATGGGTCATCAACTTTTTCACCGATCTTGAATGCAGGTGTTGTTGTTGAAGGTCCCATGATCAAGTCATGGTCTTTAAGAACATCGTTCATTTCTTTAATGAAGAGAGTTCTAACTTCAGCAGCCTTCTTAAAGTAAGCATCATAAGCACCAGCTGATAGAGCAAAAGTACCAAGCATGATACGACGTTTTACTTCATCGCCAAAACCTTCTGATCTTGATCTAACAAATAAGTCTTTGATGTTCTTAACATCCTTAGCACGATAACCATATCTAACACCATCATATCTTTGAAGGTTAGATGAAGCTTCACTAGATGCCAAAACATAGTAAACCTCAACGGCATGCTTCAATGATGGAAGACTAACTTCATCAACTGTTGCACCCATCTTCTTATATTCATCAAGGGCTTTGTTAACATTTTCAAGTACCTCAGGATGAGTACCTTCATGCCAGAATTCCTTAGGAACAGCAATCTTTACGCCATGCATATCTTTGTTCAAATCGGCACGATAATCAGGAACTGGCTTGTTTGAACTTGTTGAATCATGATCATCATGACCAGCCATAACTGAAAGAACAGCAGCTGAATCTTCAACACGTTTTGAAAGAACTCCGACTTGATCAAGACTTGAAGCAAAGGCAATAACACCCCAACGTGATACACGACCATAAGTTGGTTTGATACCAAAAATACCATTGAAAGCAGCAGGTTGTCTGATTGAACCACCAGTATCTGTACCTAATGCAGCGACAACTTCACCAGCGGCAACAGCAGCAGCTGAGCCACCTGAAGAACCACCAGGAACACGACTAAGATCCCAAGGATTAACACTTGTACCGAAGTGTGATGTTTCTGTAGATGAACCCATGGCAAATTCATCAAGGTTAGTCTTACCGATATCAATTGCACCGGCAGCTTCAAGCTTTTCTAGGACAGTAGCACTATAAACAGGCATGAAGTTATACAAGATTTTACTTGCGGCAGTAGTCTTGATTCCTTCAGTCACGATATTATCCTTAAAGGCAATTGGAATACCAGATAGTGGTCCCTTAATACCTTCGTCATCGATTTTTTTAGCAGCTTCAGGAGCCTTATCATTCACAGTAATGAAAGTATTGAATTTCTCTTCGTTAGCATTGATCTTTCCAAGTGCATCAGTAGCTAAATCTTGGGCAGTTACATCTTTGTTAACTAATTTGTTATGCAAAGAAGCAATTGTTTCTTTTTTGATATCCACTATTCATCGTCCTCCTTGTCAACAATCGTTGGAACTTTGATAAGGTTATTATCAGTTTCAGGAACATTTTCAAGCATTTGTTCTCTAGTTTGAGTATGAATTCCCTTATCTTCACGGAAGACAGTATTTGTGTCACCCATATTGTATGTTGGTTCGATACCAGTTGTATCAACACTTGATAGTTTACTTTCCATGTTAACAATTTTATCTAATTGACTAACAAAACTATCAACTTCATTATCTTGGAATTTTAAATTGGCCAATTCGGCAACATGTAAAATTTCATCTTTTGAAATCATAAGTTTCTCCTTTTAATCTGCATTATAAACATGTGAATAGAATTTACCGTTTGTACGTGTTACAACGGCTTGCTGTTCATCAACAGTTTGAATATTAATATCTAGATCTGCTCCAGATGGCAAATACTTAGTAGCACTTTGTTGAACAAACTGTGTAAAACTAGTTACTTGAGCTAATCCATCAAATTGGGTATTGATTGTAATATCCATTGATTTCAAACTAGTGCCATCATAATGTGCTTGAGCAGTAACACCTGAAAGATTAGGGAAGTAATTTTGAATGTGATCTTTAAAGTTAGAAAAGGCATCAGAATCACTACTGCTAATGGCTGTATCACCATTAACTGTTGGCAACATCTGGTTTTTATAACCAAGATCATCCCAACTACCTAATTCCCCACTCTTACTTACTGAATATTGGAAATAAGTTCCACCGACTAAAGTATCAGCTGGAGAAACAGAATATAATCCAACAACAATAGGAATATTACCTACTTTACTATTTTTACGCAAGCGTTGGACTACTTCTTTAGCAACTCTTTGCCCTTGTTCTTTTTGTTCAGCTTCAGTAATCGTGGTCTTATAAGTAGCACCATATTGCTTCTTTTGGTAATAATCGATCTTGTTCATCGCAATACCGATCGACATTCCAGCTAATTTATATTTACCATCTTGTTTTTGAAGATAATCTTCTTCAAGCATTTGTTGGAAATACATTGGTGTTCGTTTATCAGCTGCTGTGGAACCATTTGACTCGGGATTCAAACCAGAAGGGTTCTTCTTAGATTTTCTTCCTAACCAATCGGTAACAGTGCTAGCAGTTAATACTTGCCCCTCTTGGAAAACATATGAATTAGTTGAAAACTGTTTCTTCGACAAATTCATTAGTCCACTTTCAAAACTTCTACTATTAAATTGGTTGCTGTTATCAGCAGCAGTAAGTCCAGAAATAGGACTAGTTTTATATTTCCCACCACTTAATAAAACATCGTAACTGCTAGAGTCAGACGATGCAGCAGTCTGGACAGTTCCCTTCGATGAGTCGCTACCACCAGACGATAAACTGGAATCCTGTAAATTACCACAGGCGGCTAAAAGAAGTGAACACATTAGCAATAACGATGTAGTTTTTAAGAATTTTTTCAAAACTGTTCTCCTACTCTTTGGCATCGTCTAAATAATCAGACAATGTTGCTTCATCAATAATCTGTGTCCCCAATTGTTGTGCCTTAGTCAATTTACTACCAGCTTTTTCACCAGCAATCAAAATATCAGTCTTCTTAGTAACTGAACTTGTCACTTTAGCACCGAGATCTTCAAGCATATCTGACAATTGTGAACGTTTATAATTCTGTAATGTTCCGGTTATAACAATTATTTTATCAGTAAAGTGACTATTTGTTTCATTAGAATTTGAACTACCGATAAAATTCATATTAATATTTACTGATTTTAGTTCATTTATCAACTTTTTAACATCATCATTAGCAAAATAAGTTGAAATACTATCTGCAATTATCTCACCCATAGTATTTACTTCAAGGATTTCTTCCCTAGAAGCTGACATTAAATGATCTAAATCACCAAAATGTTCTGCTAAGATTCTTCCAGCTTTAGCTCCAACATGACGAATTCCTAAACCAAAAATCAATCTCTCTACTGAATTTTCTTTAGAGTTATCAATTGCAGTTAACAAATTATTGATAGATTTCTCTTTAAATCCGTCTAAAGTTGCCAAATCATCGGCCGTTAATTTATAAATATCAGCAACATCTTTGACCAATTCTTTCGTATATAACTGTTCAATGATTTTAGGACCTAAGCCATCAATATTCATTGCATTTCTAGAAGCAAAATGTGTTAATTGTTCTTTAACTTGAGCTGGACATTTAGGATTGATGCAACGAAGCGCTACTTCATCTTCCAAATGAATCAATTCAGAACCACAGTATGGACAATTAGTTGGTATTTCTGCTGGAACGGAATCCTCTGGACGTTTATCTAAAACTACTTGTGAAACTTCTGGAATAATATCTCCAGCCTTGTGCAATAGGACAGTATCGCCAACCCTAATATCTTTTTGGCGAATCATATCTTCATTGTGCAATGTCGCTCTAGCAACAGTTGTTCCCGCCAAGCTAACTGGGTCCATAACTGCCGTTGGCGTTAAAACTCCAGTTCTTCCAATTGTCCAAGTTATTTCCCGAACGATTGACTCTGCCTGTTCTGGTGGAAATTTATAAGCAATTTCCCAACGAGGAACTTTGACAGTATTTCCTAACTGTTGTTGAATAGCTAAATCATTGACTTTTAATACCACACCGTCAATTCCATAATCTAAGTCATCACGAACTTCTCCATAGTGTTCGATAAAATCTTTAACACCCTGAAGTCCCGTTGTAACTTGAGCTGTAGGATTAACGTTAAACCCTAATTCTTTTAATGTTTCCAAGGCTTCATGTTGAGTAGTAACGTTCAAATCATCGAAAGTAACAATCGTATACATGAACGTATCGAGTTTTCTTGAAGCAGTAATTTTAGGATCTAATTGTCTTAGACTTCCGGCAGCCGCATTTCTAGGATTGGCAAAAACTTGTTGGCCTTCATTCTCACGTTCTTGATTCAGACGCAAAAATTCTTTTTTAGACATAAAACATTCGCCACGAACTTCAAATGATAAAGGACGGCTTAATTTCTGAGGAATATCTTTAATAGTTTTAACATTCTCAGTTACATTTTCACCAATAGTTCCATTTCCTCGAGTTGAACCCTGTACTAAGATACCATTTTCATAAATAAGTGACAGTGATAAACCATCAATTTTTAATTCAACATTATAATCTACTTCATGTCCAACATTTTTTTCGATTCTTTCATTAAAGTCGGCTAGTTCTTCTTCTGAGAAAACATCCCCCATTGAAAGCATCGGAATTTCATGGGTCACTTTATTGAAATCTGGCAGCGTTTCATCGCCAACTTCTTGAGATGGTGAATCAGGTGTCACCAATTCAGGATACATCTGTTCCAACTCTAACAACCGATTATAAAGTTTGTCATAAACATTATCTTCAACTAAAGGAGCATCCTTAGTATAGTAAGCATCTCGCCAACCGTTCAGTTGAGGACGGATCTTATCTAACTCTTGACTAGCTTGTTCTTTGGTTAAATCAGCCATGCTTTCACTCCTTACTCAGTAACTTTTTTTATTGGTGCATACTCAGCAAGTAGACGTTTAACTCCTTCACTCTTGAAGGCAACATCTAACTCGGCATTCTTACCATCACCATTAACTTTGACAACAGTTCCTTGTCCCCACTTCTTATGCTCAACTTTGTCGCCAACATTCCAATGTAATTTCTCAGCACCAGATGCACCTTTGGCTTTTAAAGTTGGTGATTTGAATGTAGCAGTGGTTGCAGCATTACGACGGCGACGACTGAATGGTAGATCACGTTCACGTACACCACCAACATTACCAGCGTTGCTATTGACACGATCAATTGCGTCATCTTTAATTTCTTCAACAAATCGAGAGGTAGGATTATTCTGAACTCGACCATAAAGCATTCGACTAACTGCATTAGTTAAATAAAGATGCTTTTCAGCACGAGTAATTCCAACGTAGGCTAAACGACGTTCTTCTTCCATGTCGTCTTCTTTAAGTGATGCTCGACCCAATGGGAAAATTCCTTCTTCCATTCCAACCAAGAAGACAACTGGAAATTCCAATCCCTTAGCAGCATGCAAGGTCATCAACGTAATTTCTTGTTGATCTTCTTCAATATCATCTTGATCACTGACTAATGACAATTCTGTTAAGAAAGTTGTCAAACGTGTTTCGTCGATCTCAGGATCTGGTTCATATCCTTGATCAAATTGAGTTGTAACTGTCAAAAGTTCTTCGATATTTTCCACACGTGCTTGTGATTCCAAATTATTTTGTTGTTTTAAATCTTCAACATAACCTGAATCTTCCAATAAGTGATCCATTAAAATAGTCATTGATTGATCTTCAGCTAGCTTAGTCAAGTTATCAATAACTTTAGCAAAACCACCAATTGTCTTACGTGGACGTGCTGCTAACGGTGATAATTCGATATTTTCAGCTGCTTCTAACAATGACCAACCATGTTCGTCAGCATAATTTTGTAATTTTTCAATTGTTCCAGGACCAATCCCACGTTTGGGACTGTTGATAACTCGTTGAAAACTCATTGAATCATCGTGGTTAGCAATCAAACGTAGATAAGCCAAAATATCCTTGATTTCCTTACGATCGTAGAACTTATGCCCACCAATAATCTTGTATGGCATATTAGCTTGCATAAGTTTCTCTTCAAAGGTACGTGATTGAGCATTTGTTCGATAAAGAACTGCAAAATCACCATAGCTATAACCCTTTAACAACAAGTTCTTAACTTGATCAATGACATACAAAGCTTCATCTGATTCATTTTGGCCACGATAAAATTTGATCTTATCTCCTTCATCGTTATCAGTCCAAAGATCCTTAGGTTTACGATTATCATTATTATTAATAACTTCATTGGCCGCTTTCAAAATGGTTTTAGTTGAACGATAATTCTGTTCCAACTTAATTGTTGTAGCCTCTGGATAATCTTTTTCAAAATTCATAATATTTTGAATATTAGCACCACGCCAACCATAAATACTTTGATCCGCATCACCAACAACACAAACATTACGATATTTAGCACCTAATTGTTTAACTAACTTATATTGAGCTTCGTTAGTATCCTGATATTCATCAACATGGATATATTGAAATTTCTCTTGATACTTTTCAAGAACATCTGGACATTGATCGAACAATTCACTGGTTTGCATGATCAAATCATCAAAATCAAGTGAGTTATTACGACCCATCTCTTTAGCATAAGCATCGTAAACACTTGCTACTGTTTGTTCATAAGGTGAGGCAGCACTTTGAGCATATTCAGCTGGTGTTTGTAGTTCATTCTTGGCATTACTGATAGTTCCCAAAATAGCTCGAGGATCATAACGCTTAGGATCAAGATTCATCTTATTAAGAATTTGTTTCATCAAAGTTCTTTGTTCACTAGGATCGGCAATCGTAAAAGTTTTAGGCTTACCCATCTTATCAATATCTCTTCTCAAAATTCTTACACAAAGAGAGTGGAAAGTTGAAACCCAAACATCATTGGCAGATTCATCGAGTAATTTTCCAATTCTTTCTTTCATTTCTTTGGCAGCCTTATTCGTAAAAGTAATTGCCAAAACATGCCAAGGCATGATATTTTTTTCTTCAATTAAATAGGCCACACGATGAGTCAAGACACGGGTTTTACCAGAGCCGGCACCCGCCATGATCAAAAGTGGTCCTTCAGTAGCTTTCACTGCATTCTGTTGTTCAGGGTTAAGACCCTTTAACATAGTATCGTCCAATTTAAAAATCCCTCAAATCCTTGTGTAAAAAATTTAGTTGTACTTAAAATAGGGCTCTTACTCAAGTTTGGTTACAACTAGAATTAACTAATAGTTTGAAGGATGCCGTCGTCCATGAAAGCTCTGTGGACGCTGGAACGTGGTGGGCACGAATTTGA
>NZ_BIFW01000012.1 GCF_003967595.1 Companilactobacillus musae
AACGAGAAGCAGTTAAGCCTCAAAGCGTTGACGCCGTTGCTCTGTCGCAACAACAAGATATATATTACCAATTAGGATAGGTGTGTGCAACCCTTTTTTACAAAAAAGTTGAATTTTTTCGTTTTTTTTCTGAAATACGCTCCATAGCGCTCTTTACCCAGGCATTTTTATGCTGTGCAATTGTCTTATAACCTATCTTGTTCCGATAATCGGTCCAAAAATGCTTATGTAAAATCGGTCTTCCCAATTCTTCTGACTGTAAAGCACGCATTGATAAACTGATTTTTTGATTATATTCATCAATTCCCATTACAACTACCTTAACTGTATCGCCAACCTTATACTTATCGTTTAAGTCAGAAACAAATCCATGTTTTAATTCTGATATATGAATCAAGCCCTGATGTTCATCATCTATCTTAACGAACACTCCATATGATTGAATACCTGAAATAGTTCCGGTTATGATATCTCCTATTCGCATTTACTCTCCACCTTCTTTAAAATGTAAGTATGTAACAATATATCTATTGATTATATAACAGAAAATGGTGACTAAGATTATGAATGATAAAATTTATGACATTTCAATTATTGGTGGTGGCCCTGCTGGTATCTTTGCAGCCTACTTTGCTCGATTGCGTAACTTAGACGTTGCTTTAATAGAAAGTTTGCCAAAACTAGGAGGTCAACCTGAGACGCTCTACGCTCAAAAGCATATCTATGATATTGCTGCTCTACCTAAGATATCAGGAACTGACCTAACTAAGCAACTAACTGATCAACTAGCTATTATGAATTGTGATCAATACCTAAAAACTTCTGTTTCTTCTATAGAAAGAAAAGATGACATTTGGGAATTAACTACTAATAAAGAAACTATTCGTACCAAGGCAATTATCATTGCTATTGGTAATGGAGCATTTAAGCCTCGAAAGCTGACCTTCAACTATGATCCTAAAATAGAAGATAACAATCTGGACTACTTTGTTAATAGTCTCGATGAATTTGCTGGTAAAGATGTTGTTGTAGCAGGTGGCGGTGATTCCGCTGTTGATTGGTCAATTGATTTGAGTAAAGTTGCTAATCATACATCCCTAGTTCATAGAAGAAACAAGTATCGTGCTATGGAATCAAGTGTCAATAAGTTAAACCAATCTAACGTTGACCAACTCAACCCTTATATTATTAAAGGAGTTGACTTCAACACTCAAACTCCAGAAAAGATTGATGTTACTTTAAAGATGATCAAGTCCGATGAAATCAAAACTATCACAACAGACAAGCTTTTAGTCAATTATGGTTTCGTTTCCGATTCCAAAATTCTTCGTGATTGGAATATAGAACTAAATGGTCCGTTTATCAAAGTATCTCAACAAATGGAAACTAATTTGCCAAACGTCTTTGCCATTGGTGATATTGTTACCTATCCTGGAAAACTTCAATTGATTACTACTGCTTTTGCCGAGGGACCTATCGCTGTTACTAAGGCCTTACGTAATATCTATCCCAATAAGGATTACTTTGAACACAGCACTTCGATTTTTGAAAAATAATCTTTAATTTCCATTAAATTTAAAGTTATTTTAAGGTATGCTGGTATAATGAAGTTTAATTTGAATTCTGGAGTTGATTGATTGAGTTACGTTATGGGTCTGGTCGATTTCATTTTACATATTGATAGTCACTTAGTTAATATCGTAAATAATTTCGGCCTTTGGACATATTTAATACTGTTTCTAATCATCTTTATTGAAACTGGAGTTGTTATTTTACCTTTTCTTCCCGGAGATTCTTTGATCTTTGCTGCAATGGCGTTAGCCGCTAATCCTAAATATGGATTAATATCGTGGCTAATGTTCATTATCTTTTTAGCCGCTGCGGTCCTAGGAGATTCGATGAATTACGAAATTGGTGAACACTTTGGTGAATACGCGACGAGGAATAAATACCTCAGCAAGTTGATCAATAAAGATCATTTACATGAAGCACATACATTCTTTGAAAAACATGGTGGCAAAACAATTGCCATTGGTAGATTTATTCCGCTGATCAGAACTTTCGTACCGTTTGTTGCTGGTAGTGGAACAATGCACTACGGAACCTTCTTAAAGTACAACTTTATTGGGGCATTCCTCTGGGTACTTGTTTGTTCAGCTGCAGGACATCTTTTTGGTAATATTCCCGCAGTTCAAGAACACTTCTCAATGATTATCATCGGTATTGTCTTGGTATCATTAGTTCCTGTTCTTATCACTGCACTTAAAAATAGAAAAAAGAAAAAAGCTTAGGAAAATTTTCCTAAGCTTTTTTTAGTCTAGCTTTCCAAAAGTTTAATCCTTCAAATAGAATGAAGAACAAAATGAAACACTGCGTGAAGAACTCCTCTGGCAAAATATTAATAACTGGATCTTTATTTGGATCAAATAACCAATCACTATTGCGAAAGAGCACTTCATGGAAAACGACGAAAAATTCATCAAAATTCAACATCATTAAAATGGCTATAACAATACCTACAATACCTATCCACAAGAAAGTTCTATTAAACCGAGCCCTAATCTTATGAAATTTAGCCACAACAGCACCACTAGCTATAAAAACCACAAAGTTCAACAAAAAGAGTTTTTTACAATCTTGAAAGTGCAATCTTCCGGCAGCCGAAGAACCAAAGTCACTCAAACTAAAATGCCAATTGAAAGGATTAATCAAATAATCCATCATCTGGGCATAATTTTTCATTATCGTACCATACTTCATATTTACCGCCTGTTCAAGATAATAACGTTTTATATCAACTGCAAACAAAAGATAACTTACAAATATGGTTACCGTAATGGCTGTTGTCAGCAAAAAGAAAGCTAATGCAGTCGTATATAAAAGATCTTTTTGCGAATTAGACATCCCACTGGTCCAAGCTTTCAACTTGATGCGTAGGTTTAATTGGTGCCTTGTCAATATCTTCATGCGTACTTACACCAGTATTGACCCAAAGAGTATCAACATCAGCATTGATACCGCACTTAATATCGGTATTATAATTATCTCCAACCATTACAGCTGATTTAGGATCAAATCCTCTAGCTTTAACGGCAAAATCAATAATATCTCGTTCAGGCTTACCTATATAATGAGCCTTTTGTTGCGTTGATGTTTCTACTAAGGAAATTACAGAACCAGCACCTGGAACAAGTCCACGCTCGTTAGGCAAATTAGTATCAGCATTAGTTCCAATGAAGAAAGCTCCACGCTTAATTGCTAACGTTGCTAATTCAAATTTATGATAAGTTACGTCATAATCCAATCCTACAATAACAACATCCGGATCAACTTCATTTAACTTGATACCTGTTCCAAAAACGGCACTTTTTAATCCATATTCACCAATAACATAAGCCGAATGATTTTCCAAATCGTCTTCAAACATATTTTTAATGTATGCCGCCGTAGCAAGTGAAGGCGTCAATACTTGATCAGCAGTTGCTGTAATCTGATGATTGTTAGTCAAATTGTCTGCTACTTGTTGTGGCGTCTTAGTAGTATTATTCGTCAAGAAATAATATTTAGCCCCTGCAGCGTTTAGGTTATCAATAAAAATCTTAGCTTCAGGAATCTTATCCTTGCCTCGATACATAGTTCCATCTAAATCAATTAAATATGTTTGATACTTCATTTATTCTTTTCACCTATTTTTCTAATTTTAAACGTCTTCTTCGCACTCGTAGTTGTTGTTGTCTTCTTACTACTACGATGTTTAGAAATCCGTTTTTTGCGTTGCCCGTTATTATGTGGCTTATTAGCCTTAGTGCCGGGTTTAACATGATTATTTCTAGTTCTAAATCTATGGTTAGCTCGATGATGACCTGTTTTAAGTGGTGCTTTTTTGACTTTTTCCAAAACGAAATAAGCACAGCCGAAATTACAGTACTCCAACAAATAATCCTCTAAATGAGAAATTCGATTATCTAAAGTACTTTCTTTACGACCATCTTCATAAAATCCCTTAAAACGTAACTGATCATAACCCCAGTCACCAACAATATAATCATATTTTTCTAGAACATTGTTATAACGCTCTTCGATTCGTTCTTCACTAAAGCCACTGTCATGATTCTCTACAATTTTATATTGTGTTTTATCAATTGTAATCAAACTATCAGACAACTTGATTACATCAACTAATTTAGCTGCTTTTTCTTCAACATCCTCCAAGTAATCACCTCAAATCGGATATTTTTTATTCAAATAATCTCCGAATACACTTCTCAAAAATTTAGGATACAATATCTCATTTTTACCAGCAATCTCAATTGAAGGAAAATAAGGTACAAATAAGTAGTGATCCAATAATGCTAAAGTATACTCTTGATTCTTCTCTAATTCCTTACCGTTTATATAGACATTGCGCTTACTGTCAATTTCGATGCCCTGATAAACCAGTTCGCCAAATATCTTACCACGAAATCCCATTCCCTTTTGCATATGGTTACGTAAAAATAGACGATTCTTTTCCATCTCCATAATCAAACGCCATACATTATCACCAGTCATTGTAGTTCTCATGACATGAATCGCATGTGGTAAGGCATTGTGCAAGTTCTTTTCTGTAATAGTCCCCGCTGGTAGATTCTCTAAAAATAATCCTGAACTCAAAATTGCCACATCACTATGAGCATAGTCATTTACCGCCGTCAAGGCTTCATCAATGATACTATGTTCGGCTTGATAATCATTACTTAATGTTACTGGTAATTTAGCCACTTTTTGTTGATCTAATAAAGTCTCACCCTTGTCATATTGAGCTTTGATCCATTGTTGATCATCTGGTAGCTCTTTTAAACTTGAGGTTTTAGTCGTAAAGGCAGCCTTTTGTATAACTTTTTTACCATCGTCTAAATCCAAACTAATTGTTCCAATATGTTGACCATACTTACCTGCTGCAGCCAATAAAACACCATTATCTATTTCACCTTCAGGAAAAAGATGATGAGAATGAGAACCAATAATAATATCTATTTCTGGGTGTTTACTGGCAATTAAGCGATCCATTGAAACACCTAAATGTGATAGCAAAACAATTACATCGCAATCTTTTACCATCTTCAAAGCTTTAGGTAAAATATCCTGAACCAATCTAATATCCCAATCCAATAAAGGATAGGTCAAAATATACGGTGCCGTTAAACCGATAACTCCAATGGTAGTATTTTTTTTAGTTTTAATGATCTTATACGGCTGAGCAAACTCAGCTAACTGACCAGATTCTTTTTCATAGAGATTATCCAAAATAACAGGAAAGTTAGCATGGTCATACAAGTGTTCCAATTCAGCATGGCTATTTCCTAATCCTTCATTATTACCAATTGTGGCAGCATCATAATGAAGAGGATTCATCCATTCAATATTTGCCTGTCCATTAGTAGCTTCACTTAAAGGATGAGCCCGATCCATAGCATCTCCTAGATCAAACAAATAAAAATCATCAGCTACACTTTCTTTTCGAGACTGTTCAATAAATCGTTTGACTCGTGGAAAGTTTTCAAAGTGAGAATGCAAATCATTGGTGTGAACTATTTGAATTTTTTCCATAATATCCTACTTTCTTTGCAATCTAGCTAAATCCTTTTTCTTCTTATCATACATCTCTAATATCTCTTCACCACGTAATGGAGAACCCCAAGGTAAATCCTCTGACAAATAATCTCGTTCAGGTGCATCGACACCAACATTAATATTTTCAGGGATTGGAACTGCATAGTGATGAATGTGACCATGAAGATTAATAATTTTATCAACCTTACCTAAAAGCATTGGATAATGAGTACAATAAAATTGATGATGATCGAACTTTAGTAAAGATCCTACATCTTCAAATTCAAATCTTGGCTTGCCATCTGACATTGTTTCATTATGTCTATCAATAAATTTAAACAAAGAACGATAATCGTGGTTACCTTTGATCAAAGTCATATGTCCGTTCAACTGTCTTAACATATCATAGGTTTCCTCATCAGTTGGCGTAGCCTGAGGACGCATTGAGATATCACCCAGGTGATAAACTCGGTCATTCTCATCAACTCGAGCATTCCAAGCATCAATCATAGCTTGATTCATTTCATCGACATTTCCAAAATGACGTGGAGCAAAATTATTGGGCTCTAACAATTGATAATGATAAAAATGTGTATCTGCAATAAAATAATTCATTATTTACTTTCGTCTTCCTTTGAAATTATTCGGTTAGCTTTGAGAATTTCGTTAAAGGCATCGCGAATCTTACCCTCAGGTTTCTTATATTCAACCCATTCTGTTAAATTCATTGGTGGAACTGTATAATTTTGGTTGACGTAATCTTCATAAACGCCAACAGCTGAAGAATGCGGAATATTGAGCTTTAAGATTCTAACTTCTTTGATCAATCCTAATTCGGCGGCCTTTTCAGCACGACCGTTCATAACGATATTAGCCATCTCGTAATACTTTGTACCATCATTACGAGTAATTTGTTCAATCATATCTAATGTTTGATTCTCATTGTTCATTTATAAATACCTCATTATTTGGTTATTAAAGGATACATTCTTTTAAGACAGTATCCTAAAAACATTTTGCTACTTACTCTAGTATATAATATCTAAAAAGTTAGGGAGTTAATTATGAATTCAAAAAGTTTCAATCTTTTCAAAATTTCACTAGCTTTATTTCTATTTATCTTCGCTAGTGGTTTCACTGTTATCGGACACCGTGGCGATCCTATCAATGCCCCCGAAGAAACCTTTGAAAGTTTTGATAAAGCTTTTAAAGAGGGAGCCGATTATGTCGAACTGGACCTACACGTTTCCAAAGACAATGTCCTCGTAGTATCACATGACCGAGATCTAGAACGTGTTACTGGAACATCGGAAATCGTTTCACAGCATAATTTTTCAGATCTAGCTCAATTACATCAAAAAAATGGTGAACCGATCCATAGTTTGAACCAAGTCTTTGAACATTACAAAAATAATCCCAAGGCTAAGTTCCTGATCGAAACTAAGAAAACTAAAAAGGGTAATCCTCAAAATATGGAAGAATTGCTCAAACAAGTTATTGATCAATACGGTATGCAAGATAGAGTTATGTTCCATTCCTTCTCAACCAAAAGTTTGGAAAATGAAGCTCAATTAATGCCTGACATCCCTCGAATCTTTATCGCCGGAACAATCAAACGTGTCAATTTCGATATTTTACAATACGTTACTGGTGTTAATCTTTCATCTAATATTGTGACACCACAGATTATCGACACAATACATTTCATGGGCAAAAGTATTTACGTATGGGACGAAATGAATGAGAGTCCCAAAAAGTGGAATACTTTAATCAATATGCCAATCGATGGTGTGGTAACTAACTACCCTGCTACCGGTAATGAATATCGAGAATTAAAGGATCAATCAAAAAGTGAGGCCTTGAATCAGAATGTCTTTTACATGAGTTCTCAAAAAGAGCCAATCTACGAAAATCCTTATCGCCTAATCAAAACCGATAAGTCTGTTTTACCATTAGGTGGCTATCACATTACTAACATCATTAAATTCAACGGCGAAAAATATGTTCAATTGGGCGAAAATGAATTTGCCAATGCTACTGGCTTCAATTCTGAATATTCCTTACGTGATTTACGTCAATACTTTGGTGCCAAAGCTATCTATCGTAATCAACAACCTAATAACTACCTATACAGTGATCCATACGATAAGACTTCAATCTGCAATCGCATGGAAAGCAATCAACCAGAACAAATTTTAACTATTCAAAAAATCGGTACTCAAACTTGGCTAAAACTCAAAAATGGTTGGATCAATGCCCATAATGTTTTAATCCAGTTGAATCCCGATAATTATCTAGGTAACGATTCTGAAGAAAGCTATTATGATCTACCTCGTGGTCAACGTATTAAAAATATTGATTTATTACAAAATTTATCAATTATCGAACCAAGTAATAATCAAACAGTTAAAAATACTGATTTAATCAAGGATTTCAATAATTTTTATATTGATTTCTCTGTAAACAATGACAACGATTCCATAAATAAAATCTAGGTAGATTAGCCTTTGGCGGCAACCTTTGGTAAAATATAAAAAACTTCATGTGGAGGTCAAAGATATATGTCTATAGATTGGGAGAAAGAAGTTTCACATCGTTCTGATGAATTAATAAACGATCTTTCTGAATTAGTAAGTATTGATAGTTCTAGAGATACAGAACACAAGACTAGCGATTTTCCACTAGGTCCTGGACCAGCAAAAGCTTTACAAACTTTCCTACATTTTGCCGATCGTGATGGTTTCCAAACCAAAAACGTCGACAATTTAGCCGGAAGAATTGAATTAGGTGATAGTGATGATGCCATTGCAATCCTATCTCACGTCGATGTAGTTCCTGAAGGACCAGGTTGGGAAACTAATCCTTTTGAACCTGTAATTAAAGATGGCAATTTCTATGCTCGTGGCGCTTCTGATGACAAGGGCCCTGGTTTGGCTGCTTATTATGCAATGAAAATCATCAAGGAATTAAATTTACCAGTCAAAAAGAGTGTTCAACTTATCTTAGGTACTGATGAAGAAAGCGAATGGGTCGGTATCAACCATTACATGGAAAAAGAAACTATGCCTGAAACAGGTTTCTCACCAGATGCTGAATTCCCAGCTATCAATGGTGAAAAGGGAATTGTTTCCTTTAGAGTTAACTTCCCTACACCAACAATCAGCTTAGTGAAAAATTTTGCTGCCGGTATCAGACCAAACATGGTTCCTCAAAATGCCGAAGCAGATTTAGACTTATCAGCTATCAGTGCTGAAGACCTTAAGGCTAAATTAAATGATTTCTTGACTGCAAATAAAGAAATTAAAGGTAATATCGAAATTGATTCCGATAATAACATCGCAAAAGTTCAAATTATCGGTAAAGGTGCTCATGCCATGGAACCATTCAATGGTATTAATGCCGCAACTTACCTAGCCAAATTCTTAGTCGAATTAGACCTTAATGCGAGTGAAAAGCTTTACTTCTCATTTATTGCTAACGACTTGCATCTTGATTTTGCTGGTAAACACCTAGGTATTGCTAACAAAGACGATGTTATGGGTGAATTGACACTTTCACCTAATATTTATGAATACGATGCTACAAAAGCTAATATTCTTTTAAATATCCGTTATCCAAAGGGTGACACTGGTGACACCTTAACTGAAAAAATTAATCGGGCTCTACCTGAAAATGTTTCAGCTGTTATCGAAGGACATAACCAGTTGCCTCATTTCGTTGCTGTCAATGACCCACTAGTTCAAGCACTAGTTGGAGCTTATCGTGATCACACTGGCGATGATACTGAACCATTCACTGTTGGTGGTGGTACTTACGGCCGTATTCTAAAACATGGTATTGCTTATGGAGCTATGTTCCCTGGTGATGAAAATGTTATGCATCAACCTAATGAATATATTAATATTGATAAATTATTGAAGTCGACTGCCGTTTACGCAGACGCCATTTACCGCTTGATTAAGTAATGAATTAAAAGTTCTGTAGAGGTTCTTTTCTACGGAACTTTTTTTGTTTTTACACTTCTAAATCAATTTTATTATATAATTACGGTATGTAACTTTTTAAGGGAGCTTATTTAAAAGTGAAAAATTTATGGAATAGCATAGTCAACAGCTTTAAAAGTATTAAGAGCTGGTCTGATTTTGCTAACAAAGCTAATCTAACGATTGAAGTTATTCGAAGAATCATACTGTACTCTATTGCAGGGTTATTGATTCTTTTGAGTTTGGCAATCGGACTTGGAACAGGATATGTTTCGGCTTTAACTAATCAGGTCGCAGTCCCTACCAAGCATGAAATGAAGACTCAACTTCAAGATGTCAATAATTCAGCAACCTTGTATTTTGCTGATGGCTCAAAAGTTGAAAATCTTCAAAAAGATCTTGAGGGTAAAAAGATATCTTTATCTGAAATGTCGCCTTATTTAAAAAAGGCTATTGTTTCAACTGAAGATAGTGACTTCTATCGTCATAAAGGTGTCGTTCCTAAGTCTATATTTAGAGCTATTATTTCTGACGTTACTGGTATCGGTGCTCAAACTGGTGGTTCAACTCTAACGCAGCAAACAGTCAAGATGCAGATGTTATCTTCTGAAACAACGTGGAAACGTAAAGCTGTAGAAATTTTCTTAGCTATGCGTGTTGATAAGTACTTCACTAAAGATGAAATTCTTGAAGATTACTTAAACGCCGCTACATTCGGTCGTAATAACAAAGGACAAAACATTCAAGGTGTTCAAGCCGCAGCCCAGGGGTTGTTTGGCAAAGACGCTAGTGAATTAAATATTGCTGAATCAGCTTTTATCGCTGGTTTACCACAAAGCCCTTCAATTTATACCCCATACGATTACACGCAAAACGGTTCACGTGGTCGATTCAAAGATGATATTAGTCTTGGGCTAAAGCGTAAAGATGTCGTTTTATATCGTATGTATCGTGATAATCAAATTACTGAAAGTCAATATAATCGTGCTAAGAATTTTGATTTGAAGAATGATTTCTTAAAACCTGCTAAGGCTAGTTCAAAAGAAATCAAGTACGGTTATATTTATAATCTTCTAACTCAGCAAGCTACAAATGTCTTAATCAAACGCTTAGTTAAAAATGATGGCTTGAAATATAGTGATGTTGTTAAAGACGATAATTTATATAAAAAATATTCAACACAAGCTGAAACCGAATTACACAACAAGAACTACAAAATTCACAGTACAATCAATAAAAAATTGTACATTGCTATGAATCAACAAGTTCAACAATTTAAAAATAATCTAGGAACTACACATTCTGATAGTGCAACCGATCCTACAACTGGTAAACCTATTAAGGTTTCTGAACCTGTTCAGAATGGTTCCGTGCTTTTAGATAACAAATCAGGACAAGTTTTAGCTTTCGTCGGTGGTGTTAATTTCAAGAAATCACAGACTAACCACGTTTACACACAAAGATCACCTGGTTCATCTATTAAGCCATTAATTACCTTTGCTCCAGCGATTGAAAATGGTTTGATTGGTTCACAAACGATGCTAGCCGATTTCAAGACTAAGTATGGCGACTATGCTCCAACCGATTATGGTGAAACAATTCAAAATCGTTTTGTTTCTGCTCGAGAAACTTTGGAAGAATCTTATAATATTCCAACGGTTAATCTTTACAACTATATTCGTCAGCATAATGTTCATTCTAAAAAATACATGTCTAAAATGGGAATCAACCTATCTGACAAAGAATATAATCAATTAGGTATTACCCTTGGTGGTACATCTGATGGTGTTACCGTTCTTCAACAAGCCAGTGCCTTTTCAACTTTTGCCAATAAGGGAGTTCACGTTGATCCTTACGTTCTAACTGATGTAACTGATCCTTCTGGCAAGAAGATCTATCATCATAAAGGCAGCAAAAAGAAAGTCTTCAGTAAAGAAACATCATACATCATCAAGAACATGTTACATGGTGTTGTTACTAAAGGTACTGCCTCAGCCCTTTCATATGAGGCTAACTTCAGTACTAAGAATCTCTTTGGTAAAACTGGTACTTCTAATAACTATCGTGATAATTGGTTCATCGGTAGTACTCAAGGTATGACCCTTGCTTCTTGGATTGGTTACGATAATTTCTATGGCAATAACTACAATCTTGCAAGTAATTCGACCGACACTAACCAGGAACTCTGGGCTAATATGGCAAATGCCCTTTATCAAGAAGATAAGAGTGTCTTTGATGTCAATCAGAAATTCACCAAACCTGAAGGTGTCAAATCTTATAAGGTCGACAAAGAAACTGGTACTTATACAGGTTCAATTGGCTACAACGGCATTACTACTAAAGTCAATCAACACAAAGCCACATCGCTTTATTACAAAGGCAGTCCTAAAGAAATGTCTTACAGTGATTTTGCTATTGGTGGTAAAACTAAGAATTACAAACTATTCTGGGATCATTACTTTGGTCGTGATAATGGTTATGAGGTTGTTCAACAACTTGGAAGTAACTCAAAGAGTGCAAATGAATTAGCCAACGAGAATGGTAGTGGTCGTACTTCTGGATTCAGTAATAGTACTAACAGCAACGAATCATCAGAAGTCGTTACTAACAGTGCTTCCTCAACTTCGAGTCGTAACAATAACACTACTAACTCCACAACTTCTAATGGAACTTCAGAAACTGGTACAGGCTCTGGTTCATCAGGTTCAGGGTCCCGTGGAAGTAATTCTGAATCATCCTCATCTGTTGAAACTGAAGAAAATAGTGCCTCAACGGGTGATACTATTTCAACAAATTCAACATCAACAGAAACTCCGAGCTTAGGAGAATAGTTAAAAAAAGTTCAATTACTGAACAATAAAGAATCCTTATCTAGCTAACCTATTTAACGGTCACTAGATAAGGATTTTTTTTATCGAACAAGGTAGCTCTTTTTTAAAGCTGATTATAATTGGCATTAGCTAAAAAGGACCAAAAAAGGTTAACATCATTCAAACTCTTTTTTATGATAGAATAAAAACGTTACTTTGATTTAAGGAGATTAACTAATGTACTTTAGTCCAAGCTTTCTACAAAACTCTTTGTATCTTGTTGCCGCAATTTTAATAATCTTTATGATTGCCGTCATTGTTTACAAATTAAAACATAATATTAAAATTTGGGATAAGACTCTCACTTTGGCTAGTATTGTTTTGGCAAACACCTTATATTCAATTCTAGGCGGTTTTGTCGATCTCCCTTACGAATTAAGCTCAGTCGTAACTGGTGGCCTGTCACTAGTAGCATTTGGCTATATCGTAGTTATCATTTGGGAATTACATAAACAACGAAAAACTTTAAACAAATAGAACTTTGAGTAAATAAAAGTCCAGTACCTCAAATTGAGGCACTGGACTTTTTTATGTATGAAGTAGCTTATCTACTCTATTTTGTTGATCCACGTTTTACGATGCTATATGGCAACTTAATAGTATTATCATCAATTTGTTCTTGATTCATCATCTTAGTCAAAAGACGCATTGCAACGGCCCCGATATCATATAATGGTTCTTCAATTGAACTCATCTTTGGACGTGTTACTTCACAAAGAACTGTATCATTACTTGTTACTAGTTCAAAGTCTTCAGGAATTTTAACTCCAGCTTTAACTGCTGAGTTTAGAATACCAGCAGCTAGTAAATCATCTGTTACGTAAGCAGCTGTTGCACCACTACCTTGGATTGCATCCCAGATAGCTTCTCCAGCTCTTACTGAATATTCAGCTTCAAAAACTAAGTTAGATGAAAAGTTTAGATGTGCTTTTTTCAAAGCCTTCTTGTATCCATCTAATCTAAATTTACCGTCAATTGGATTTTCCAAACTGCCACCTACAAAGGCAATCTTCTTATGTCCATTTTGTGTTAATTGACCAACAACACTAGCAACAGCATCAGTAAAATCAATATTTACACTGGCACTTTCATTATTCTTATCAACCGAACCGGCCAAAACGATTGGTGTTTTTGAGTTTGCTAAGATACGTTTTAATTTCTTAGATAATTGCTTACCCATGTAAATCAAACCATCAACTTGCTTTGATAACAAATTATTCAAGATTTGTTCTTCATCGCCAACTGATTCTTGTAAACTAGTTAAGATAATATTGTACTTGTACATTGAGGCAACATCGTCAATACCCTTTGCCAATGATGCAAAATACAAATTAGTAATATCTGGTAAGATTACACCAATAGTTGTACTCTTCTTACTTGCCAATCCACGTGCAACCGCATTAGGACGATAATTTAAACGATCAATTACTTCCAAAACACGTTTTCTGGTTTCTTCCTTTACATTGGCGTTGCCATTAACAACACGAGAAATTGTTGCCATTGAAACATTGGCAGCCTCGGCTACGTCATAGATTGTTACTACTTTTTTCTCCATCAATATTCACTCTCTCAAACAATATTTTCATTAATTATCTCTAATTTATCAAAGATGTTTACATTTTGCAAGCGGTTTCTACATTATTGGCTTATGTTTTCACATTTTTTCAAAAAGAAAACCATTTTCAGTGATATACTACATATAAATATTATCGTAAAGGAGCATTTTCATGAAGAAACAATTAATAGCATTACAAGAGTACCTAGCACAAAATGGACTTGATGCCGCATATGTCTCAAATCCAACCGATATTAACTATTTTACTGGATTTTACAGTGATCCGGTAGAGCGTATTCTTGCCCTTCTCGTTTTCCCTGACAAAGATCCATTCCTCTTTGCACCTCAATTAGAGGTCGAAGCTGCTAAGGATGCTGGCTGGGATAAAGATGTTTTTGGTTATCTCGACCATGAAGATCCATTTGCCTTGATGGCTGGTCACATTCAAGATGTTGCTGGTGCGCCTAAAAAATGGGCTATTGAAAAAGACGACATGTCTGTTCAAAAGCTTGAAGCCCTTAAGAACCAATTTCCAGATGCTCAATTTCCTAATAACCTATCTCGTTACATGGAAAATGCCAAGTTAATCAAAACTGATGAAGAAATTGAACAATTAAAGGCTGCTGGTGCTGAAGCCGACTACGCCTTTTCCGTAGCCTTTAACGCTATCAAGGAAGGTCGAACAGAGCAAGAGGTTGTGGCTGAAATTGAATATGCCATGATGAAAAAAGGTGTCATGCACATGAGTTTTGACACAATTGTCCAAGCTGGTGCTAATGCTGCTAATCCACATGGTGGTCCTGAAAAAATTCCATTGAAGAAAGATGAACTAGTATTGTTCGACTTAGGTACTGTTCATAATGGTTATATCAGTGATGCTTCTAGAACTGTAGCTTTTGGACAGCCTGATGATAAGTCACTTGATATCTACAAGGTTGACCTTGAAGCTCAATACGCAGCCATGGATGCCGCTAAGCCAGGTATCACGGCCGCTGAATTGGATAAAGTTGCTCGTGACATTATCGACAAGGCCGGTTATGGAGAATACTTCATTCACAGATTAGGTCATGGTATGGGAACTTCAGAACATGAATTTCCATCAATTATGGAAGGTAACGATATGGTTTTGAAGCCTGGTATGTGCTTCTCAATTGAACCGGGAATTTACATTCCAAATGTTGCCGGAGTTAGAATCGAAGATTGTGTTTACATTACAGAGGATGGTTGTGAACCATTCACTCATACATCTAAAGAACTTAAATACATTAACTAGTAATCCATGCTACATTGAACACCGGTTATTCCTAGGGAATCCTTTCAATGTAGCATGAAGATTCAACCATTCACAAAAATACAAGCATAATAAAAAGCCCCAATCAAAACAACGTTTTGGTTAGGGCTTTTCGTTTGGATTACTTATTTATTAATATCGTCTTCGTCAAAAATAATATCTGAATTATCATCATCATCTTTGAATTTATCGACAGTTGATGCCATTTGATCCTTTAAAGCATCTGTCTTTTCATTAAATGAATCAACCAAATCACTATTAGTACTTAAACCAACACCACCGTTATTGAAATCTCCACGAATAGTTTTGATATTTTCTAATAGTTTTTGGCCTGATTCACTGGTTAAATACTTAGAAGCAACATATCCTGATGCACAGCCTAAAGCTAGGCCCAATAGAAAATGATTATTTTTCATAGTTATTTATTCTTCTTTCTTGGCCAGACTTTAGCAGCCGTTTTTGCGACTGTAGCTAAATTACCAATTGTTAACAAATTTTGAAAACTAAATCCGTTATTAGGCTTTTCTTCAGTAGCTTTGGCACTCTTCTTACCAAGATTTTCTACTGTGTCGAACAAAGGATTTAACTTACTTGATTTACTATTAACATCATCCATCAAAGTATTAGTCTTATCGACTAATTTTGTACTTTGATCCATAATTTGTTCAGTATTTCTTGAAAGAACCTCAACCATCTTAGTTGTTTCCTTCATTGTTTCCTGTAATTCTTGAAGTAATTTAGCAGTTTGAACTAAAGTTCTAGCTAAGTATACAACCAATACTACAAAAGCAACTGCTGCAATCAAACCTGCAATTTGTCCACCAGTCATAATATTACCCTCCTGTATTTTAATAGCACTTTCATACTAGCATTTTATCAAATTAACGGCAATTAATTACCAATTAATCCAATCTTGCCATTGTTGTTCCAATTTTTTAATAGCATTACCACGATGACTGATCTGATTCTTTTCATCAATTGTCAATTCCGCCATTGTCTTACCTAATTCTGGCAAATAAAATAATGGATCATAACCAAAGCCATCGTCTCCTTGAGGAAACATCGCAATTTGTCCTTTTACTTCTCCCTCAACCACCAAATCTTGCTCATTCTTAGGATTGGCAAAAACTAAAGTTGAAACGAAACGAGCTGTTCTTTTTTCAGCTGGAACACCACCTAGTTCACTCAGCAATTTAGCATTATTAGCAGCATCATTGTGATCACCTGCATAACGAGCTGAATAAATTCCAGGTCGTCCATACAAAGCATCAACTTGCAAACCTGAATCATCTGCAATTGTTGGCAAACCAAATTTTTCCATAACCGCATGTGCTTTTAAAGTAGCATTTTCTTCAAAAGTTTTACCATTTTCCCTTATTTCAGGAAAATCAGGAAAATCTAGTAAAGTTTTCAAAGTAAATTCCTGATCGTTAAAAATCTTCTTAAACTCACGAGCTTTTCCAGGATTCTTAGTGGCAATGATTATTTCTTTCATTTTATCCTCCAATATTCACTAAACTTATTTCATCAATATCTGTCTTCAACCAACGTTTTGCTAATTTCGCAAACTCATCAATTCCAGCAGTCGCGTGTAGTTTTAACGTTCTTGTTTGACTATCAGTTAATAAATCATTCTTAAATAAATATTCTTTAGCCGTTTCAACGGTACTTACAGCCGGATCTACTAATTTAGTTTCTGGTAAATAATTATTAATTTGTTTTTTTAGCATTGGGAAATGCGTACATCCCAAAATTAAGGTATCATAATTACTATCCTTAAATGGACGAAGGGTTGTTTCAATATTCTTTTTTGCTTCATCACTATCAGCTTTATCCCCCTCCACTAGTGCAACAAATTTTTGAGCTGCTATTCCTAAAACTTTGATTTTAGGATCTATTGCCGCAATTGTTTTGTCATAGCTTTTAGAGTTAATGGTTGATTCGGTTCCAATAATCCCAACATGATCAGTTTTAGTAATCTTAGAAGCCTGAGTTGAACCCGGCTGAATAACACCAAGCATTGGTACGGTAAACTCTTTACGCAATTGTAAAAGGGCATTAGCTGTTGCCGTATTACATCCATAAATAATTAATTTTACATTTTGACTAATTAAATACTGTACCATTTCTCTTGTATAAGATATGATTTGTTCATGAGTTTTTACCCCATAAGGCATACGTGCCTCATCACCAATGAAAATTACATTCTCATTAGGCAATTGACGGATCACTTCTTTAACGACGGTTAGACCGCCCAATCCAGAATCTAATACTCCAATTGGTCTTTGATCACTCATAATGTTACCCCTGCCTTCATTTAAGCAAATTATTTGTATTTTATGAAAATAATTATGTTCTATCTTTTACATTGACTTAAAAAGCAATTATTCTAATGATATAATGAATTGTCTGAAAAAAGGAGTTAAAGCAATGGCCGCAAAATCAAAAGATCTTAAGAAACCAACGTTAACAGATGCTCTACAAAAAGGTGAAGATGGTGAAAATGTAGATACGTTAACTGAAAATTACTTTGCAGTTTCGGTACTCCGTGATTTTATCCTTCCTGATCTTCTCGATAAGGATACCGTCGAACTACTATACTGGGCTGGTAAAAATCTTAGCCGCCAATTGATTCTTGATATGGAAAGTTTACCTGAACTATTCAGTAAAGCTGGTTTCGGCAAATTAGAAATCGTTAAACAATCGCCTAGTAGCTACACTTACAAATTAACCGGTCCTGAGGTTATTCAACGTTTTGATACTAATAATGATGATCCAGAATTTTCATTAGAGACTGGAATAATAGCTGAAACTGTTGAAAAGACAATTGCAGCATATTGTTTAGGAACATATACTGTCAACAGTAAAGCCAAAAGCGTTTCAATTAAAATACAAATTGATCGAAACTAAAGTATACACCAAAAAAAGATTAAAGTGGGAGTTCTCAGCCCATTATGATTCAAAAAACATTTTAGAAATCAACTATATTAATTCTCTATAACGCAAAAATGGACCATTAATCTAATAAGATTAATGGTCCATTTTTATTTCCTTGATTAGTCTGAATATCCATCGAGAATCTTAGCCAATTGTGCCTTGCTGTGGAAACCAGTCAAAGTTTCAACTACTTTGTCATCTTTCTTAACAAGCAATGTTGGAATAGCCATGATTCCAAAATCTTTAGGTGTATTAGGATTAGCATCTACATCCATCTTCAAGAATTTAACAGAATCGTCATCTTCTGATAATTCTTCTATTACAGGTGATTGCATACGACATGGACCACACCAAGTTGCCCAGAAGTCGACTAATACGACACCATCTTTTGTTTCTTCAGCAAAATCTTTATCTGTTACTTCATCAACCATTGTATTCACTCCTTTTAACAAACTAAATCTTATCATTAATACTCAATCTTTAAAAAGCATTTGCTCTCATTATAAATCAACAATCGTAGCACCAGATCCACCTGAACTAGCAGGTGCATATCCGAACGATTTCACACGTGGATTTCTCTGAAGGTATTTGGTAACACCTTTACGAATAACTCCCGTACCAAATCCATGAACGATCGTAACCTGATTATAACCAGCTAACAAAGCCGAATCAATATATTGATCTAAATCAGACATAGCCTCTTCATAACGTTTACCACGAAGATCTAATTTACTAGAAAGTCCGGTACTCTTAGTTCGACGAATCATTGTTGGTTTCTTCTCAGGTTCTGGCTGTGAACTTTGGACCTTTTCCAATTCGTCCGCATCGAACTTCATCTTTAAAATACCCAACTGTACTTCATATTGGTTATTCTTATCCTTACGGACAATAGTTCCAATTTGGTCATAAGTTAAGGCTTTAACTTCATCGCCGACTTTTAGAGCTTGTCTACGCTTATTACGACGTAAAACTCGGTTCTTTTTAATAGCTTCTTCTTGATGCAAGTTCTTCAAATTAGTTTTAGTTGAAATAATCTGATCTTCTTTAATAGCCACACCTTCACGTTGCATTTTATGCAATTGATCGATGATCTTATCAGATTCCTTTTTAGCTTTAGAAACTATTTGATTAGCACGAACTTTAGCAGCCTGAATCTCCGAGTTCTTGGACTTGTCTAAGGCATCGCTCTTTTGTTCATAATCTTTTTCAACATCTTTGTTTTTAGCAAGTTGAACCTTCAATTGTTCATTCTTTTGCTCAAACTCTTTACGACGATTCTCAAGGTCAGCAATCATATTATTAAGATCCTGACTTTCACCATCCATCAAAGCTTGCCCGCGATCGACAACACTCTTATCCATTCCCAAACGAGCAGCAATATTAAAGGCATTACTTGCTCCAGGAATACCAATCAACAAACGATAAGTTGGCTTCAAAGATTTGTCATCAAACTCCATACTAGCATTGATTGTTTCTGGCGTATTATAAGCAAAAATCTTCAATTCTGGATAGTGAGTTGTTGCCATAATAAAACAATTAGCTTTGGCCAGACGTTCCAAAATTGCAATCGCAATTGCTGCACCTTCTTGAGGATCAGTTCCGGCACCAAGTTCATCAATCAAAACCAAACTATGTTCAGATACTTTATGAATAATATTAATAATATTATCCATATGAGATGAGAAAGTACTCAAGTTTTGTTCAATTGATTGTTCATCACCAATATCAACAAAGACTTCATCAAAAACAGAAATCTCACTCTCTTCACGAGCCGGAATAAACAATCCTGCTTGAGCCATCAATTGAATTAAACCTAAGGTCTTCATAGTGATAGTTTTACCACCAGTATTAGGACCAGTGATCAGCATAGTTTTATAGCCATCACCTATCTTAATATCATTAGCTACAACCTTATCAGGGTCGATTAGCGGGTGTTTAGCGTCTTGTAGGTCCACTAGATGATCTTTAGAAATAATCGGTTCAGTCGCCTTTATTTCTTTAGCATATTTAGCTTTAGCGTTAATTAAATCAAATTGTGCTAAAACCTCATTATTTTTTACGATCTCGTCAATTTCTGGTCGGACCATATCTGACAAACGATTAAGAATTCTAATCTCTTCAGATTTTTCAGATATCTTAGCCTCATGTAATTGATTGTTCATCCCTACAACTGCTTGAGGTTCAATATAAAGAGTCTGTCCACTGGCACTCTGATCATGAACAACTCCACCAAACTTTGCCTTATATTCCGTTTTAACAGGAATAACAAATCTATCATCACGAAGAGTAACAATAGCTTCAGTCAAATACTTAGTATTTTTACCACGTGTAAATTGACTCATTGATTCTCTGACTTGGTCATTTAAACGACTGATACGTCCACGAATATACTTCAAATCTTCAGAGGCAGTATCTAAAACACGACCAGTATCATCTAAAGAACGTCCAATCCGTTTAGTCAATTCTGGATTATCAATCAGACGATCATTTAGATCATAAAGTTGACGTAAATCTAATTGATCATCTTTCAATCCTTCAAAGAATTCTTTTAATTCAGTAGTATTTTGCAAAACTTGACCGATTGCGGCTAGTTCTGTTCCATTCAAATTTCCATCTTTTTTTAAACGATTAGCTTGATCATGTAAATCAGCTAATTTTCTAACCGGGATTTCACCCTTAATACGAATTATATCGGCACCATCTTTTGTTTGATCGATCAATCTTTGGACAATTGATTCTACCGACATTGGCATTAATTTCTTTAAGAGAGTTTTCCCGCGCGTTGTGATTAGATATTTGGCAATTTCAGCTTTGATCTTGTCAAATTCCAATACTTTCAAAGCTTTATTATTCATACATCTCTCCTATTACAAAATAAGACTGAAACACAAAGTCTCAGCCTTAAAGTTTATATAGCTCCAATCCATAAACGACTAAGCATAGCCGTCAAAACAGGCGTATTCTTAATCATCGCTGAAGCTACAAATGAATGTTCCAAAGCATGTTGAATACCGGTTACTGGAATCATTGCTAACAATAGCAATACCATAAAAATGGTAACGTAAGTCACAATAAAACCAATAATTCCTCCACTAAGAACATTTACATCATTGTACATTGGAAAATATGTCAGTCTCTTAAAATAAAGACCTGTGAAACGAACAATTATCCAACCAATGAAACAAATAAATATAAAAGCAAAGGCACGGTAAAATGCATTATCTAGTTCCATACCAACTTTTGTTGAGAAAAAGGCAAATTCACTACCCAAACTTGCCGAAGGATAAGGCACAATCATTTCAAATTTAGGTCCTAATCCTCGAAAGGACACTAAGGCCAAACAGAAAAACAAAACATATCCAACAGCATAAAATGCTTCCATGGCTAAACCACGTCGAGCACCAATATAAAAACCATAAATCAAAAGTAAAATAAGTAACAGACTAAGCATTATTTCCCCTTACTTCAATCATGCTAAAAAGCGAATTTATAAATCATTATTGATAAGACTATAAACAACCAAACGATTGGCTTCCGCCAATCGTCAATTTGTTTTATTATAGCTTATTCATCTTCGTCACTTGTGAAGGTATTCAAAACCTCTTGAACCATATCCCATTCTTCAGGATCATCAATCGGATCTAAGTCTCCAGCATCGACATCGCCATTTGCATCTGGTGTAAATGAGAATGCTTGAATTTCTATTTCATCTGAATCTTCTGATGCTTTTGGATATAAGAATACATATGATTTACCATAGTCATCTGAATCAAAAGTAAAAAGAATTTTATAAACTTCTTCATTACCTTGGTCATCACTTAAAATAACTTCGTCTAAATCTTTTGGTGGTTGTTTTTCACTCATATTTATCACCTTAATTTCGTGTAAGTTTACCTTTAGCATCAAGATAATTCTGAAGAATCATCTCGGCGGCAATCTTATCAATTACTTTCTTACGTTTTTTACGAGACACATCCGCCTCATTTATTAACATTCTTTCAGCTTGAACCGTAGTTAAACGTTCATCAATAAAGTCAATTGGCAAATGAAACCTATCTTCGACCATTTTGCCATACTCACGAGATTTTTCTACTCTTGGTCCTTCAGTATTATTCATATTCTTAGGCAATCCCAATACAATTCCTGTGGGTTGTTTTTCTTTGATGATTTCGCCTAAACGATCTAAGCCAAAATCTTCCTTATCCTCGTTAATACGAATAATCTCTACTCCTTGAGCTGTCCAGCCTAATAAATCGCTACAGGCAACTCCAACAGTTCTCGAGCCAACGTCTAAACCTAATAATCTCATTTATTTACCTTGATTGAGATAACTTTTAACTAATTCTTCGATTATCTCGTCTCTTTCATGTTTCAAAATCAAATTACGGGCATCATTATGTCTTGGAATGTAAGCTGGATCACCAGACAGTAGGTAACCAACAATTTGGTTAATTGGATTATAACCCTTTTCTTCTAGTGATTGGTAAACACTTTGCAGTGTTTCTTTAACATCTTTGCCTTTGTTTTCATTAAAGTCAAAACTCATAGTTTTATCAAGTGAACTCATGGCAAACCTCCGTATAACTAAAATTTAAGTGACCGAAAAGCTTCATTTCAATTATAGCCCACTTTAATAAGATTTAATAATATCTTTAGCTAATTGTAACGCATTTGTTAAACCAGCAGGATTCTTACCACCAGCTTGCGCCATATCGGGACGGCCACCGCCGCCACCTTGAATTTCCTTAGATATTTTCTTAATTAAATCTCCAGCTTTAACACCTTTAGCTTGAGCATCTTTGTTAACAGCAACGACAAGACTGGCCTTATCGTCTCCACTAGCACCAAGAATCAAAATATCTGACTTATTGTCATTCTTCCAGTTATCAGCTAATTGTCTAAGCGCAGCCATGTCGGCTGGAATAATATTAGCAATAATCTTGTAGCCATTGATTTCTTCTACATTATCGAAAACTTCAGCAGATTTTTGACTTGTGAGTTGTGTCTTCAAGTTCTGGTTGTCACGTTTGAGGGCTTTGATTTCATCAACTAATTGAGTTGCGCGACTAGGCACATCCTTCAATTGGTTAACTTTAATATTTTTAGCAGTTTCTTGCAATGTTTGTAGTTGTTCATTTAGATATTCAAAAGCCTCTTCACCTGTTACGGCTTCGATTCTTCTTGTACCTGAACCAATAGCTGATTCTGAAGTGATCTTGAATAATCCCAATTCAGAAGTATTACGAGCATGTGTACCACCACAGAATTCAACTGAATAATCTCCAACTTCAACGACTCGAACTGTATCACCATATTTTTCACTAAACATGGCAATAGCACCCTTCTTCTTTTTGGCTTCTTCAATTGGCAAAACTTCTGTTTTAACTGGAATAGCAGCCCAGATTTTTTCATTAACAATCTTTTCAAGTTCTGAAATTTGTTCTGATGTCAAAGCAGCGTTGCTATTGAAATCAAAACGCAAGTAATCTGGTTCAACTAATGAACCGGCTTGATGAGTTCTAGCACTAACTACATCACGTAAAGCTTGATCTAACAAGTGAGTTGCTGTGTGATTGTGACGAACCTTTTCACGGAAATCACCATCGATCTTCAATTGATATTCTGTATCAACATCAAGTTCTGACATGATATTTACCAAATGAATATTTTGACCATTAGGTGCATGTTGAACATCAACGACTTCAGCAACTTGATTACCTTTAAGATCATAAATATTACCAGCATCAGCAACTTGTCCACCCATTTCGGCATAGAAAGGAGTTGTATCAAAGATAAGTTGAGCTTGGCCTTCAGTAACTGACTTAACTTCCTTATCGTCCATAATAATATTCTTCAAAGTACTTTGAGTTTCGTTATGATCATAACCGACAAACTCACTAGGTGTCTTGATTTCCATCAAGGTTTCATCTTGCATACCCATTGATTGCAAGTTTCCACGAGCATCACGAGCACGTTGTTTTTGTTCTTCCATGTTTTGCTTGAATCCGGCTTCATCAACACTTAAACCTTCGTCATTAGCATATTCACGAGTTAATTCCATTGGGAAACCATAAGTATCATAAAGCTTGAAAGCATTAGCTCCGTCAATAACAGTTTCATTCTTCTTACGAAGATCAGCAATTACACCGTTAAGTAGAGCCAATCCAGCATCAAGTGTTTCTGAGAAACGTTTTTCTTCTTGTTGAATTGTCTTTGAAATGAATTCTTGTTGTTGGCTAACTTCTGGATAATAACTTTCCATAATTCTACCAACAATTGGTGTCAATCTATATAAGAATGGTCCATTAATACCTAGCTTCTTACCATTCAAAACAGCACGTCTGATCAAACGTCTAATAACATAACCACGACCCTCATTTGAAGGAAGTGCTCCATCACCAATAGCAAATGAAACAGTTCTAGCATGATCAGCAATAATTTTGAAGGAAATATCATCTTCATCATTTACGCCATACTTCTTGCCACTTAATTCACCAACATCTTCAATCAATGGCATGAATAAATCAGTTTCAAAGTTAGTTTTAGTACCTTGAATAATTGAAACCAAACGTTCTAGTCCCATACCCGTATCAATGTTTTTATGTGGTTGTTCAACATATTGACCATTTGGCAAATGATTCAATTCTGAGAAAACAATATTCCAAACTTCAAGGTAACGTTCATTTTCGCCACCAGGATAGTTTTCAGGATCATCTTCTGAAAGATTGTTGAATTCTTGACCACGATCATAGAAAATTTCTGAATCGGGACCACAAGGACCTTCACCAATATCCCAGAAGTTATCTTCATTCTTTAAAATATGATCTTGAGGAATACCAACTTCAGCCCAAAGCTTTTGAGTTTCAGTATCTTTAGGATAAGTTGTGACATACATGTTATTAACGTCCATCCCGATCCAATCAGGACTTGTTAGAAATTCAAAAGCCCAAGGAATAACTTCTTTCTTAAAGTAATCACCAACTGAGAAATTACCCATCATTTCGAAGAATGTTTGGTGACGTGCAGTCTTACCAACATTTTCAATATCATTAGTTCTGATACACTTTTGAGCATTAGTAATTCTAGGATTCTTTGGTACAACAGTTCCATCAAAGTATTTCTTTAAAGTAGCAACACCAGAGTTGATCCATAAAAGTGTTGGATCATCTTGTGGTATCAATGATGCACTAGGTTCAATCATGTGACCTTTTGATTGGAAAAAGTCTAAAAACATCTTTCTTATTTCAGCACTTGATAAATTCTTCATTTTATCTCCCCAAAAAAGCGAAAAATCGCTGCAACTCCAAGGACGCCACTGCGCGGTACCACCTTGTTTGCAACGATTTTCGTTAGCCTCTCAACAATTATTATCTACGATTTAAATTGGCAGCATCTTTATAACAAATATTTAGGCTTTTTCACCGACTAGCCTTCTCTGAAAAACATTCACTATAAGATATATCCAAGGAAAATATTAACCATCAACTTAAAAATTGTCAATATTTATATAGTTGCGAAACTAGCTATTACGTCTTGCTTCTCTTTCTTTTCTACGATCTTGTCTGATCTTGATCTTTCTTTGTTGACGATGTTCTTCGTTGATTGCCTTCTTGATCTTCTTCTTATAGCCTGGTTTTTTCTTAGTCTTTTGTTTCTTAACATAACCAACTAACTTAGTATCAAGCTTTTCTTGTGTAGCTTTTCTAGTATCACGACGATCACGTTCTTGAGCATCAACAATTTCACCATGCTTAATATCTTTAGGAGTAAACTTAATCCCTATATGTTCGATTTCGGCAACCTTATTCTCTTCACCGGGTTCATAGAAAGTAATGGCAGTACCAGACATCTTATTACGACCAGTTCTACCAATACGGTGAATCAAGAAATCAAGGTCTGTAGGGATCTCAGCATTGATAACATGTGAAACTCCACTAATATCAATTCCACGAGCAGCTAAATCAGTTGCTATGACATATTGATATTCCATATTTTCGATCTGTTTCATTGTTCGCTTACGTTCTCTTGGGGTTAAGCCACCATGAATACGAGCAACCTTCAAACCTTTATTACGTAAGTAATGATAAATTTCATCAACTGTTTTCTTAGTATTAGCAAATACTAGAACCAAATATGGCTCTCCAAGAGTCATCAATTGATAAATAATTTCCTTTTTGTCACGACCATGTGTGAACATCAACCAATTGTCAACGTTTCTAGGAATAATGTTATTATTCTTGATTTCAACACGTTGTGGTCCATGCATATACTTCTTTAAAAATGGTTCTAACTTTTGAGGAATAGTAGCTGAAAAGACCATCATTTCACGATCTTCAGGTAATTTCTCAGTAATATGGTCAACTTCGTTCAAGAAGCCCATATCTAAAGTCATATCAGCTTCATCAATAACATATCTTTGGACATTTTCAACGTGAAGATCATTTTCACGAATCAAATCCCACAAGCGTCCTGGTGTTCCGATAGCAATTTGTGGCTGGTGAGCTTCTAGCTTTCTCTTTTGTCTTTCGCGATCAGCACCACCAACAAAGATGAAGGCATTATACTCTTCAGGATAATTCTTCAAAATTGCTTGAGTATCTTCATAGATCTGATAAGCTAACTCTCTACTTGGTGTAGCAATCAAGAGTTGAACTTCTTGATCCTTAGTTAAAGCATTCATTGATGGCAACAAGAATGCATGTGTTTTACCCGAACCTGTTTCAGATTGAACAATAATATCTTTTTTCTTATTGACCAAAGAAATTACTGCCTCTTGTACTGGCGTTGGTTCGTCAAAATTTATTTCTTTCAATGACTTATTAATAGAGTCATTAAAATTATATTGTGAAAATTTAGTCATCTATTCACCCTTCTGGTTATATTCAGTAACAATATCTTTCAATTCTTCAAACATTTGTTTTACTTCATCAAGATCTTGAGCAGTAGCACCACTGGCTAATGGATGTCCACCACCATCGTGCTTCTTAGCTAATTCATTAATAATTGGTCCTTGAGAACGCAAATGCATTCTGAAAGTACCATCGTCTTTTTGAACAGCCTCCATCCAAGAACATACTTCTTTCAAACGTCCTGGTGTTGAAACCACAGAATTAGCTTGTTCTTGGTTAATGCCCAACTTCTTCATCAAATCCAAATCAATTACGCCTAAAGCCGCACCTGATTCATCAATTTGAAGTAAATCGAACATTACACCTTGCAACTTAGCTTGTTTTAAAGTGATCTCATTCATCTTATTGTTAATAGCAGCGGTATCAACTCCTAAAGCAATAAACTTACCGCCAACTTCCATTGTATGTTGAGTTGTTGAAGGATATAAGAATCTTCCTGTATCTCCAACAATACCAGCATAAAGGTAGTAAGCTACTTCTTTAGTCAATTGTAGTTCATCACAACTTTCAATCAAATCAGCAATGATTTCTGAACTAGAACTAGCATCAGTATTAACAAAAAGTTGATCTCCATAAGCATCATCATTAGGATGATGATCGATCTTGATTAAGAAAGCTCCATCATCAAAACGTTGATCGTCAATTCTTGGTTGATTAGCAGTGTCAGTAACGATTACTAGTGCATCCTTATAATCTTCATCGGTTACTTCTTGTGCTGTTGAAAGCCATTTGAGACCTTCAGTATCATTACCACCAATCAAAACTTTTTTATTTGGAAATGCTTGGCGAATTGTTGTTGCTAAACCAGCTTGTGACCCCAATGCATCAGGATCTGGATTTTGATGACGTAGAATGATAATTCTATCATATTTTTTAATTGTTGCAATTATTTCAGCAAAGCTATTCATAATTGTCCCCCTTGTAAGACAAATTCAAAGAAACTTCTTCATATGATAATGGATCTAGATTCGTAATCGTAATTCCCAGCAAACGAATCTTTTGATCAGTTACCTTTAATTTATCATAAATATCCTTAGCAACACGATAAATTTCTCCTTTTGTCTGCACATAATCTTGAAAACTCATACGTTTAGTAATCGTTTCAAACTCAGAGTTTCGCAATTTCAGAACAACTGTTTTGCCGTGTTGTCGTTGTTTCTTTAAATCCTGACTGACTTTTTCTGACAAGAAAATTAATTCTTGATTGATTTGTTCATCAGTTACTAAATTTCGATTATAGGTTCGTTCACGACCAATTGATTTACGTAGACGATGCCCTTCTACTGGCGAATCATCAATTCCATGAACTCGTTTATAAATTACGTAACCCATCTTACCAAATCTTTTCAAAAAGGCATCCTGATCTAAATTTTGTAAATCTTCACCCGTATAAATATCCATTTCATGCAATTTTTCCTGCATGGCTTTTCCAATACCATTGAATTTTTCAATTGGAATTGGCTTCAAAAATTCTTTAGCGTATTTACCCAAAATAATCGTTCGACCAAATGGTTTTCGATAATCAGAAGCCATCTTTGCTAAAAACTTATTATAGGAAATTCCCACTGAACAAGTTAATCTGGTTTCCTTAACAATTCTTTGCTGAATGTAATTGGCCAATTTAATAGTATTGGGCTCGTTCATTTTATTATGAGTAACATCTAGGTAAGCTTCATCCAAAGCAACCGTTTGGTAATTATCCGTCACATCACCAAAAATATCATGAATCTGATTAGATACAGTGCGATACAATTCAAAATTCGGTGGTGAGATAACTAACTTTTCTTTAGGAATTAAATCAACCGCCTGTTGAGCTGGCATAGCCGAGTGAGCACCATATTTACGAGCATTATAATTGGCAGTTGTCACCACTCCATGATGATTATGTTTTCGTGGATCTTGTGCCACGATCAAACATTTCTTTTTATACTCTGGATGCTCTCTTTCTTCCACTGAAGCGAAAAAAGCATCCATGTCAACATGGATGATTTTTCTATTTTCTTCAATTTTAATGGGTATTTTTAAAAAGATGAAACAGCACCACCTTTAGTCCCAGATCCAAGAATTACCATCACGTTCAAGTAACATTTCTGCAGCATCAGGACCCATTGTTCCACTAATATAATTTGGAAAATCTGGTTGTTGATCAGCCCAACGTTCTTCAACAGTATCGATATATTTCCAAGTACTTCTCAATTCGTCCCAAAGTGTAAAGTGAACTCTATCACCAGAAAGAATATCAATAATCAAACTTTCATAAGCCTCACGAGCATTATCAAAG
Organism: Companilactobacillus musae; assembly: GCF_003967595.1. Lineage (GTDB taxonomy): Bacteria > Bacillota > Bacilli > Lactobacillales > Lactobacillaceae > Companilactobacillus > Companilactobacillus musae. The sequence goes on from NZ_BIFW01000012.1 coordinate 29,419, forward strand.
TCGCCCTCTTCAGGGAACTTAATGAAATCTTGACCTGATTCTTTATAGTCAATTCCATTGATCAAAATACTGTGATTATCGGTTCTTTCAATTAATAGTGTAACAACTGTATTAGCCTTAATACCTAATTCAGTTACATTACTATTGAAAACAATATCAATTCGTGAAGCCTTACCTGGCATTCTCTTACCTGAACGAACATAAAATGGTACACCACTCCAACGCTTTGAATCAAATTCAAGCTTACCAGCTGTATAAGTTTCAATATTAGAATCTTCTGCAACCTTATCTTCTTGACGATAGGCTTTTTCGTTACCTAACTTGTCAGTATCATATTGTCCGCGGACAAAGTCTTTATCAACTTGTTCAGGAGTCATTTCTTTTAAACTACCAAAGAGGTCGCATTTGTTCTTATGAATGACATCAGCTTCCTTGGCTTCTGGAGCATCACTCGCAATGGCACCAATGATTTGCATAATATGATTTTGGACCATATCACGTAAAACACCAGCCGTTTCATAATATCCACCACGGTCTTCAACACCGATTGCTTCAGCCAAAGTTACTTGGATATTAGAAACATACTTGTTATTTAATGCTTCCTCAAATTTAGCATTAGTAGCACGGATATTAGGAATATCTTGAACCATCTTCTTACCAAGATAATGATCAATACGATAAATATCATTTTCTGGGAAAGCTTTAGAAATATTTCCATTCAACTCACAAGCTGAATCTAAATCACGTCCAAATGGCTTTTCGATAACTAAACGATTATAACCATCTGTCTTCAAACCTTCTGAATTAATGTGTTCAGCAACTGTTCCAAAGAATCTTGGTGCAATTGCCATGTAATAAACTCGATTATGACCAGCCTCAAATTGATCATCAAGTTTTGCTGCCAAATTCTTCAAAGCAATATAATGTTCTGAATCATTAACATCGTGTGATTGATAGAAGAAATGCTTAGCAAAGCCTTGCATAATCTCTTCATCATCATCAAAGTAGTCCTTCAAAGAAGTGATAACAGTTTCACGGAAATAGTCATCACTCCAAGGACGACGAGCTGTACCGATAACGGCAAAGTGATCCTTTAAAAATCCAGATTTATACAAACGGAATAAAGAAGGATAAAGCTTTCTATGAGCAAGATCCCCAGAACCCCCAAAAATAATAAAAATTGCTGATTTTTCTGTAACCATTTTTAAACTCCTTTGATAGCATCATGTACTTATATTTTACATCATGACTTATTAAACATCTGCATTATTGACTTATTATTTTTTCAATAGTTTACTTGACATGCCTAGCTCGGGGCTTTTACTTAACTTTGGCTAAAGTATAAGCTTGCCGTCTTCCACTACGCTAGGAATGGTCTGGAACGCCATGGGCATCGTTTGAAACCAATTAAAGTTCAAATTGTTTCCAAATCGAGCCTTATTCTAAGCCGGCACAAGTCGCCGACTAAGAATAATTTCATGGCTGAGACCATCCTATCTCCGTTACAGACTAGACTATAAATTAATATTTTTTTATTTTAAATTTGCTATGATTTATATCTGTAAAAAACTCTAAACTTATAAATTAGTTTTAATAAAACAAAAAATTAACAGATATCTTAGCCTGGAACAAAAATTAGAATTAGCTCAGCCGTGAAATTCACTTAGTGGTTTACCACTTAGTGAATGGTCGAGCTTGAAGACCGTGGACGTAGGCCATGGGCTCCAAGTCGTGCCCACAGCGTTCCAGCTAAATTCTAATTTTTGTGGAAGGCGGGAATTACACTTTAGTAAGAACCATCACCTCATAAACTATCTTTCTAACGGTATAAATACTAAACCCTAGAGTGCACTTTAACGCAAGTGATATGGATGAGAAATAATCCTAAGGAGTTAAAATTAAGGAAAAATTCAGAATCTTCATAATCATATAGAACTTATTCCTACTTATAGATTCTTTTCCAAGTCAGCTATCAAACTCAAATTACTAGGTTTCCAAGCAAGTTCTTTTTGAGTCATTTTACTGTCAGCTGGAATATCCAAACCGAAAAGATTGTTTACATTGAATGCATCTTCATTAGATAAACTGGCAAAATCAATTTCAGGTCGTGATTCCACTGGTAAACCCAACTTTTGTCCGATAGCTTTTGCAATGTCAATTGTCTTAATTTGTCCTTCACCCACGGCATTAAATACATGTAACGAATGATTATCTCCTAAAGCATATTTTAAGGTCTTAACGAATAAGTTGGCTGCATCACAGTAGTTGACTGCATTCCAACGATTTTGCCCATCGCCAAAATAAGAAACTTTACCTGTTTTTTGTGCTTGGGCAACAATCATTGAAACAATTCCATAACGGCCATCACCGTGAACTGACGGTGCTAATCGAACTACATAAGCATTAACACCTTGTTCTACTAATTCTCGAGCTAAAAATTCTGAACGACGTGGGATTACTTTTTCTACGCCTGCAAAACCAGTGTCTTCTTCTGTTAAAACATGATTAGGATTAAGTCCCGCAGTTCCAGCTGTTACAATCAAGGGTTTATCAGTACCTCTCAAAACTTCTCCAAAACTTTTAATTGCTTCAGTATCAATTCGACCTGCTTGAGCAAAATGTTCGAAATCATTAACAAATCCTAAATGTAAAACCGCATCAGCTTTTTGAGCCGAAGTCTTCAAAACATCTAGATCCTCTAAAGTTCCCATCACGGGAACACCACCCATTTGAGTTAACTTATCGGCACTTCTTTGTGATCGAGTTAATCCTAAAACTTCAACTTCATTATTGATTAAATCTTGAGCAACTAATGTCCCGATATAGCCTGTGGCTCCTGTCATAAATACACGCATTTAAAATACTTCCTTTTTATTATTAATTTAAAACTTCATTGGTTTATCTTTAGAACACGTTTATAATAACATCGTAGAAATATTAAACTATGTATAATTATCATATGACGTTGTAGCAATAGACATCATCGAATAATTGTAGAAAAGGAAGACACTTTTGACTAATTTACAAAATGAAAGAACTAAAAAATTAATTTATTTAGGTTTCAGAGATTTATTGACTAAAGAATCTTTCAGTAAAATCACTATTAATGAAATAGCAGATAAAGCGATGATTCATCGTTCTACTTTTTACACTCACTTCAACGATAAATACGATTTACTAAATCAGTATTTGAATAGTCAACGAACTGATTCAAATTTTAAAATGGAAGACTTTTTTGATCATCCTTTTACTACCGTAGCAACAATTAATAATCAGGAATTATTGCCACTGTTGTCACTTCAAAATAATGATGCTGATTTTCGAACGGGGTTTTTTCAGTTTATTATTGATACCGTGATGGCTGATCAATCAGATAAAACCGAGTTAGACCGTTTCTTCTTTATAGGTCGAATTAAGGCTATCAATTTGTGGATTGAAAAAACCCATCAATCGTATAATCCTTTCGTTGATTATCGTTATTTAGATCAAGTTTTTAAAACCGGAAAAAAATGAACTACCAAAAAAAGAACAGTATTTACTAAGAAATTCAGGCTTTACTTGCCTTGAAAGTCTTAATAGCTACTGTTCCCTTTTTATTTTATCCAGATTCAATACCTATTTCTGTTTGAAGAATCCGGTCAAATATTCGGCTGCTTCTTCAATTGTTTTTAGGCCTTGTCTTTTTCTTATTTCTTCTAACTTAGCTTGAGATTTTTCACTCAAAGTTGAAACGTCAATTTTTTCTGACTTAGATGTTTTATCTGTCATTTAGTCACCTCATTAAGAATTACAATTAGTTATACCATGCGAATCAAGAAAATAAAAAAGATTGAAACTAATAGTTTCAATCTTTTTTAAATTAAATTATTTTGTTTCTTCTTTTGTATCGTCTTTTTCAGCATCGTCAGTTGATTTTGATTCTTCAGCTTTAACGTCTTCAGCCTTATCAGCTGTTTCTGTAGGTGCTTCTTCCTTAACATCTTTTGTTTCTTCTGCCTTAGCTGCAGGCTTGTTATCCTTAACAGCATCTGTTGTAACTTTATCAGCAGGAGTTGCACGACGAATGAAGTTCAAGTCAAATGTTAAATAAATTCCATCACAATCAACAACGACTTCTTTATTTTCACGATCGATAGATGCAATCACACCTTTGATACCACCAAGTGTAACAACCTTGTCACCCTTGTTCATACCTTGGAGCATTTCTTGACGCTTTTGTTGTTGTTTCTTTTGTGGACGAATTGATAAAAAGTACATACCAACGAACATAACAACAATAAGAATCAAAAACATTGATGAGCCACCAGCAGCACCGGCGCCTAATGTAAGCATATTCAAATTTTCCACCTCTTAATAATTTGCATAAGTATAGAGTAACAAAAAAATTGATGTCTTTCCATACTAGAAGATTTTTCTTATCAAAATCTTCTAAAAATTCTTAGCATTTTCTTGATTAAAACCATAATCTTCAAAAACATGTTCTCTAAATTCTAATAAGTTATCATCTTTGATTGCTTGACGAACACCCTTCATCAAATTCAACAAGAAGTAAAGGTTATGGTAACTAGTTAGGTGTGTTCCAAACAATTCATTAGCATTGATCAAATGACGAATGTAAGCACGTGAATAATTACGACAAACATAACAGTCACAATTATCATCTAGTGGTCCAAAATCACGAGCATATTTAGCGTTTTTAACGACTAAACGACCATGACTTGTCATACATGTACCATTTCTAGCAATTCTAGTTGGTAAGACACAATCAAACATATCAATACCACGAATAACTCCGTCAATCAATGAATCGGCTGTACCCACTCCCATCAAGTAACGAGGCTTGTTTTCAGGTAACATTGGTGTAGTAAAATCAAGAACACGATTCATTTCACTCTTTGATTCACCAACAGATAGACCACCGATTGAATAACCAGGGAAATCCATACTTACTAAATCACGAGCACTTTGCTTACGTAGTTCTTCAAATCCTGCACCTTGAACAATTCCAAATAATGCTTGCCAATCAGGATTACGATGAGCATTCAATCCACGTTCGGCCCAACGACTTGTTCTAGCAACTGACTTTTTGATGTAGTCATAACTTTCAAAGAAAGGTGGACATTCATCCAAACTCATCATAATATCTGGTCCCAAGTAATTTTCGATCTTAATGGCTTTTTCAGGTGACAAGAATTCACGACGACCATTCAAATGGTTTCTAAAATGAACTCCGGCTTCAGTAATATCACGAGTATTAGCTAGTGAGAACACTTGGAAACCACCAGAATCCGTTAAAATTCCCTTGTCCCAGTTCATGAATTTATGCAAGCCACCGGCTTCTTTAACAATATCTTCACCAGGTCTTAACCAAAGGTGATAAGTATTTGCTAAAACAATCGTGGCACCGATCTTCTCAAGATCTTCTGGTGACATATTCTTTACTGATGCTTCAGTACCAACGGGCATGAAAATTGGTGTTTCAAATGTTCCATGGGGAGTTTCTAGTAAGCCTAGACGAGCACCAGTATGTTTTTCTTTTTTTATTAATGTGTATTTAACAGCTGGTTCCATAAATTTCCTCTACTTAATGAACATCGCATCACCAAAACTGAAGAAACGATATTTCTCCTCAACAGCATGGTGATAAGCGTTCAAGATATTTTCACGACCTGTAAATGCTGCAACGAGCATTACAAGCGTTGATTTTGGTAAATGGAAGTTAGTGATGAATTCATCAACAACTTTCCATTCATAACCGGGTTTAATGAAGATATCCGTCCAACCAGAATCAGCTTTGATTTCTCCATTAAATTTAGTTCCAATTGTTTCCAAAGTTCTAATTGAAGTAGTTCCTGTAGCGACAATCTTGCCACCATTCTTTTTAACATCATTCAAAGTTTTGGCAGAATCTTCATCCAAACGATAAAATTCAGAATGCATTACATGTTTATCAACATCAGTTTCTGTTACTGGTCTAAAAGTTCCTAAGCCAACGTGTAAAGTTACATATACTAACTTGACACCCTTTTCTTCAACCTTTTGAAGAAGTTCTTTTGTCCAATGTAAACCAGCCGTAGGAGCAGCAGCAGAACCGTTTTCTTTAGCATAAACTGTTTGATAACGATCTGGATCATCAAGTTTTTCTTTAATATATGGAGGCAAAGGCATTTCACCTAATTGTTCCAAGATCTCCATAAAGATACCTTGATAATGAAATTCAATGATCTTACCACCATGTTCAAGGTCTTCTAGCACTTCAGCCTCTAATTGACCATCTTCACCAAATTGGACCTTAGTACCAACCTTGGCACGACGAGCTGGTTTCATCAAAACTTCCCACTTGTCGCCTTCAATATTATTTAGCAATAAGACTTCTTCGTGACCATCGGTGTCTTCTTTAGTCCCATACAAACGTGCTGGCAATACTCGAGAATTATTCATTACTAAAGCATCCCCGGGATTTAAGTAATCCAAAATATCATAAAAATGTTTATCTTGGTATTCACCTGTTTCGTGATCTAGAACCAATAATCTTGATTGATCACGATTTTTGATTGGAGTTTGAGCAATTAATTCTTCTGGTAAATTATAATCAAAATCTTCTGTTGATAGTGACATATTTAAATTCTCCTTTTATTTGAATTTTCGTTAAGGATGTCGTCCTCCGTAACAAAGAAAATTGAGCTGGAACGTAGTGGGCACGAATTTGAACCGATTCTACGAATCGTTTCAAATCTCGGCCTTTATCTAAGTTGCTTCGCCACTAAGATAAACTTCACTACTGAGCCCATTTTTTTGTTGCTCCGGACTGGGATTTTGTTTACTTTCTATTTCTACGATTAACTAAAAAGTATATTATCACGATTCATAATATAACAATATAATATTTATAAATACTATCTATCCATAAAGAATCAGAAGATTCTTATTACTATTCATTGTTATTTTAACTAGCAATCATAGAACGCTTAACTTATATCCACAGAGATTTTGCGGACGACGAAATCCTTTAGACACTAAAACGAGTAAATTGCTTTACTCGTTTTGGTCAGGATATGGCATCCCCATGTGTTCATAACCTTTTCTTGTTACAACACGACCCTTAGCAGTTCTCTTCAAGAATCCCATTTGCATAAGATATGGTTCATAAACTTCTTCAATTGTTTCTTGTTCTTCACCAATATTGGCGGCTATAACTTTTAGCCCCACTGGACCTCCATTATATAGCTCAATAATCATTTCCAATATTCGTCTATCAATATGATCTAAACCTGCATCATCAACTTGTAATTGGTTCAAAGCTGATTCTGCCATGTCGTAATCAATCGTATCTTTATTAGCTACTTGAGCAAAATCACGAACTCGTTTTAATAAACGGTTTGCAATTCTTGGCGTTCCTCGTGATCTTCGTGCAATCTCGTGGGCACCTTCTTCATCAACATTAATATTTAAGACATTGGCTGAACGGAAAACAATCTTAGATAATTCATCTATGGTATAGTACTCCATTCTCTCGACAATTCCAAACCGATCTCTTAAAGGAGCAGAAAGTTTTCCGGCCGCTGTGGTTGCACCAATCAAAGTATAAGGTACTAGTTGATGATGCAATGAGCGTGACTCACTACCTTGTCCAACAATGATATCAATATAGAAATCTTCCATAGCTGAATACAATACTTCTTCAACAGCTCTGGGCATACGATGAATTTCATCAATGAATAACACGTCACCTGGTTCCAATTCATCTAAAACAGCAACTAAATCGCCTGATTTTTCAATTGAAGGTCCGGTAGTCGTATGGATATTGACACCCATTTCATTAGCGATAATCATCGCCAAAGTAGTTTTACCTAGCCCGGGAGGACCATAAAGTAACACATGATCTAAAGTTTGCTGACGCTGTTTAGCGGCTTTAATGTAGACATCTAATTCTTTTTTTGCTTTTTCTTGTCCTAAGTATTGATCAAAACTTTGGGGGCGCAATGTTTGTTCAACGATATCTTCAATATTGTCAATTGAATCAGCATCTGTTAAACGTTCACTATCATTCTCGTTATTTTCGATTTTTGACACTCCCTTCCATATATTAATTAGTTTTATTTACTTAATAATTTCAAACCGGTACGTAGGTATTCATCAGCACTCTTGAGATTTTCCTTTTCAAGCTGTGACTTAACTTTACTAATTTCTTTAGCTGAATAACCCAATGATTCTAAAGCGGCCAATCCATCTTCTAATTCTTGATTCCCACTGCTAAATTGAACAGGTGCTTCACCTAAAGTCATCTGACCTTCGGCTGTAAACTTACCTGACAGATCCAAGATAATTTGTTGAGCAGTTTTCTTACCAATTTTAGGAAACTTAGTTAAAAACTTAACGTCATCATTTTCAATAGCATGAATCAAGCCTTGTAAATCTTGACCTGCCAATATAGCTAAAGCACTCTTAGGACCGATTCCAGAAACGCTAATTAAATGTAGAAAAATATTTTTCTCATTCAAATCATAAAATCCATAAAGTGATTGTTCATTATCACGGACAATCTGTTCAACGTAAACTCTTGCTTCTTGATTTTCTTCATAACGGTAAGGGTTAGCAACTTGAACTTTATAGCCGACACCTTGAACATCCACCACGATATATGAAGGGGTAACTGTTGCTATCAAACCTTTTAAATATTCATACATAATTATTCACTCTCTCTTGTATCATGTGGATCTTGGATTCTCTTAAACATTTTTTCGAGATCTTTATTACTGAATTCTACCAAGACAGGACGTCCATGAGGACAGTTATATGGATTCTCAGCTTTGGTTAAATTATGAAGCAACTGTACAGCCTCGCGGTCGTCAATATGATGGTTAGCTTTGATAGCCCTTTTACAGCTCATCATAATGGCGTTTTTTTCACGAAAACTTGCAACACTGATTTTAGAATCATTCAAAACATAGTCAACCATTTCCTTAATAGTAGATTCTTCTTGTCCGGGAACAAACCAAGTAGGATGCGTATTGACTACAAAACTATTTTGTCCAAAATCTTCCAGATACAGACCAATACTTTCAAGAATCGGTTTTTTTTCTTTAATCAAGATACTTTCCGAATTAGGGTAATCTAACACAATTGGCACTAGTAGTTTTTGTTGATCATTTGAAACTTTACCAATCTCTTTACGATAATATTCATAATTAACACGTTCTTGAGCGGCATGTTGATCTATTAAGTAAAAACCATCCTGGCTTTCAGCTACTAAATAAGTTCCGTGAATTTGACCTATATAACGTAAGTCTGGAAAATCCGATTCCTTAGTTGGCTGTTCTTCATTTCCCTTGCTATCAATTACATTGACCTTTTCAGATACTTCCTGTTCCAAGCGTTGATCCCAAGCATGTAAATGTTTGAGATCTTTAAAAATTGGCATCCCTGTCATTGGAGTTTCAACTCGCTGATCTATTTCCGGTTCTTGATACTCTGGACCGGGTTCTGCTGTTGCGGTTGACAATGGTTCACTGATTTTATCAATTGTTTCTAAATCATCGAAACTAATCTGTTCAGGCTTATACGTATCAACCTTAGGAGTTATTGATTTTTTGCCTAAATTCTTTACCGCATCTGGAATCAAATTTTGATTAGATAAACGTTGTCTAATACCATCACTAATCAAATCGCCGATATGTCCTTCATTGGATAACCGTACTTCTTGCTTAGTAGGATGAACATTAATATCAACTAGACTAGGGTCCATCGTAATATCAATCACCGCAATTGGAAAACGTGCCACCATTAACTTAGAGCCATAACCTCGAATGACCGCATTAGTTAATTGGAAGTTCCTGATATAACGACCATTGAGGATTAAAGAAATATAGGAGCGATTGGAACGAGTGGTATCAGGTTTTGAAAAGTAACCCTTAATCTCATAATCAGGATCAGAATTTTCAAAATCTAACATATGACTAGCAATCGTCCGTCCATAAATACCGGCAATTGTCTGTTGTAAGTTATCATTACCGGAAGTCCAAATTAAATCCTTGCCTTCATGAATCAGTCGAAAAGAAATATCAGGATGTCCCATGGCCAGCCGATCAACAATATCAACGATCTTATTTAATTCCGTATGTAATGATTTAACATACTTTAGGCGAGCTGGCGTATTGAAGAACAAATCTTCAACCGTCATTGTAGTTCCCCTAGAACGAGCAAAAGTTTCCTTTTTAACTAATTCATTACCAGAGAATTTTGCCCGAGTTGCCGACTTACCATCAGTACTAGATACCACGGTAAGCTTAGAAACAGAAGCGATACTAGCTAACGCCTCACCTCGAAAACCAAGTGTTTTCACATTGAACAAATCATGATCGGTTAAAATCTTGCTAGTCGTATGCGGTAAAAAGGCGACCTCAACATCATCAGCTGAAATCCCCTTACCATTATCATTAACTTCGATTGACTTGATACCTGATTGCTTAACTGTAATTAAAACTTGTGTTGCTTTGGCATCGATGGAATTTTCCACCAGCTCTTTAACGACTGATGCTGGGCGTTCAATAACTTCCCCAGCCGCAATCTGGTTACTTAATTCAACTGGTAGTTCATGAATAATACCCACTTTTTCCACCTTCTTTTATTTCAATTTCTTTTGCCATTTATAAAGTAAATTAATTGCCTCGATTGGCGTGATTCCCATTAAATCTTGATCACCAATCTCTTTAATAACTTGAGTTTCTTTATTAGACAACTTCGTAGTCTTTTTCGTAACTTCTGGGAATAGCGACAATTGTTGTTCATCGTCTTCTTCCGGTTCAGCTTTCACTGCCACTTCAGGAATAGATTCTGTAGCAACTGGTTCATGTATGCTTTCAGAAGTTGTTGTATGAACCGAAGTTTCTTCTAAACTGCTCAAAATCTTACTTGCACGTTGTAAAACATCATTTGGTAATCCCGCTAATTTAGCAACATGAATACCATAAGATTTATCCGCTGGTCCTGGCAAAACTTTATGTAAGAATACTAAATCACCGTTTTCTTCTGATGCATCAACATGAACATTTCTTAATCCTGGTAACTGACTCTCTAACTCAGTCAATTCATGATAGTGAGTTGAGAAAAGAGTCATAGCTTTAACATGTTTGTCGATATATTCGATAATCGCCTGTGCCAGAGCCATCCCGTCATAAGTGGCAGTTCCTCGACCAATTTCATCAAAGATGATCAAACTGTTAGGAGTTGCGTTCTTCAAAGCATCATTGGCTTCACGCATTTCAACCATGAAAGTACTGTCACCAGAGATCAAATCATCGGCAGCACCAATACGAGTGAAGATGTGATCGAAAATAGGAAGTTTAGCACCATCAGCTGGTACAAAACAACCAATTTGAGCCATGATAACAGTCAATGCCATCTGACGCATATAAGTACTCTTACCAGACATATTAGGACCAGTAATCAACAAAATATCCGTTTTATCATCAAATCTAACATCATTAGGAATATAACTATTATTACTTAACACCTTTTCCACAACCGGGTGTCGACCATTGGTGATCTGCAATTCATGCTTATCCACAAACTCAGGTGCCACATAATGATACTCTTCACTGACGACCGCAAAACTTTGAAGAACATCCAGTCTGGATAAGATATTAGCCAATGATTGAATCCGTCTGATTTGATCTTTGATTTTCTTTCTGATCTCGTCAAACAAGTGATATTCCAAACTCTTAGACTTCTCTTCAGCTTCCAAAATCAAACTTTCTTTATCTTTCAATTCTGGCGTAATGTATCTTTCAGCATTAACTAAAGTCTGTTTTCTCTGATAGCGATCTTCTGGAACCTTGTCGATATTAGCACGACTAACTTCAATATAATATCCAAAGACCTTGTTATAACCAATCTTCAAATTATTGATACCAGTCAATTCTTGTTCCTTAGCCTTCAAAGTTGCCAACCATTGCTTACCATTCTTAGAGGCATCAAGATATTTGTCCAATTGGTCGTTATAACCTTCCTTGATTAAACCACCGCCGGTAATTGAAATAGGAGCTTCTTCAACAATAGCTTTGTCGATCAGCTCACGAATATCGGCTACTTCATCAATCTTTTCCACATAGGTTGTTAATTCATCGTCACCAATGTCTAAAAGAATTGATTTAATCTCAGGAACTTGTTCCAAAGATGTTTTCAATTGAATCAAATCACGTCCATTGACAGTTCCGTACGCAACTCGACCAGCTAATCGTTCCAAATCATATACTTTAGTTAAATAATCTTGGAATGATGATCTTTGGAAATAATTGTCTAAAAAGACTTGCACGAAATGCTGACGTTGCTTTAATTTCTCAACACTGATCAATGGACGAGCTAACCATTGCTTTAACAAACGGCTACCCATCGCTGTTTTAGTTTCATCTAAGAGCCATAGTAGCGTTCCTGACTTCTTATTAGTACGGATATTTTTGAACAACTCCAAATTACTTTGAGCCGAATGATCCATTAAAAGGTAGGAAGAAGTTTCATATGATTGAGCTGGTTTTAAATGATCCAATGAACGCATCTGCGTCTTGATCAAATAACTTATCAACAACTTAACAGTGGATACTTCCATGTTTGAACTAATCTGTGAGAAATCGAAGCTGTAATTGTCGTCTAATTCATCCAATTTGGAAATCAAAATGCCATATTTGCGCAATCGATCGAGATACTTTTGTGGAAAACTTCCAGAAACAACAGTTTCCTTAGTATCTAAGTTCTGTAACTCATTAGTTAAATCTAATTGACTATCGACAGTTGTTACTTTAACTTCACCTGTTGATAAGTCGGCATAGGCAAGCCCAAAGATATTCTTTTGAGCGGTGATTGCTGTAATATAGTTGTTTTCTTTTGCTTGATCAGACTTATCCATGATCGTGCCGGGCGTAACCACTCGAGTAACACCACGTCTAACCATTTTACCTTGAGCGTCAGCTGGATTCTCTAATTGATCACAGACAGCTACTTTGTAGCCTTTATCCACAAGTGTATCAATATAACCCTCAATAGCATGATGCGGTACTCCACACATTGGAATACCTTCATCAGCTTTTTTATTTCGTGAAGTTAAAGTCAACTCTAAAATTTGTGATCCCTTAACTGCATCGTCATAGAACATTTCATAGAAATCACCAACCCGGTATAACAAAAAAGCATCTGGATATTGTTTCTTATACTCCAGATATTGCTCCATCATTGGTGTTTCTTTAGTTTTTTGTGGCATAAGTTCCCTCCACTTAGTTTAAGAAATTTTGATTGTTTGGTGTAATAACGTAATTCTTGATGCTACGTGCATAGTTCGTTTTATCATTGATCTCAACAACACAGAAATTAATTTGCATCCGACCATCTTCATCGACATCGAATTTATTTGGACGTTGGGTTAAGAAACGGTTGATAATTGGTTCCTTCTTGTCACCAAGAATACCATCGTACGAACCAGTCATCCCAACATCAGTTAACAAAGCTGTCTGCTTGTTGATAACCTGTGCATCATTTGTTTGGACATGCGTATGAGTTCCAACAACTGCTGATACACGACCAACCATATAATTAGCAAAAGCAATTTTTTCACTGGTTGTTTCGGCATGGAAATCGACAAACTTAACAGCGTCTTCATCCATTGATGAAATCAACTTGTCAGCAGCAATAAATGGGTTATCTAAAGGCTGCATCAAAGCTGTTCCCATCATGTTAATAACATAAACTTTTTTAGTATTTACTTTAATTTCAAGATATCCACGTCCTGGAACATTTTTTCCAGAAAAATTATATGGGCGCAAAATATTTTTCTTAGGATCGTCAATAAAATCTAAAATTTCACGTTTATCCCAAGTATGATTTCCCCCCGTAACAACGTCAGCTCCAGCACGAGTGATCTTTTGATAATCAGGTTCTTTGGTCCCTTTACCACCAGCAGCATTCTCGCCATTAACAATGGTTAATTGTGGTTTGACCTTCTTTTTGATTTCAGGTAGATATGTTTCAATCGCCTTAATGCCGACAGAACCTACGACATCTCCTACGAAGAGTATTTTCATTATATTTTATCCCCAATCTTTACCTATGATATTGTATCAATTTTGACGAGAATTAAAAAGACCAGACGAACGTCTGGTCGTATATTTTAACACTTAAAAACTTCTTTTTATATTCAGAAGCAAATTTTATTTTCTACTTAATAATAGCTTCAAATAGAATCTTTTATTTTAAATATAATTGTATTTATTGTAATTAACGTTTGTTGCTCCAAATAAATAATCAAATTTATTGATTTTTATAACTACTTTTTGTACTAAAACTTGGGAACAACGTTATTTAGGTGACTTGTATAAAAAGAATATTGAAAAAAATAAAAATCAGTTCAAAGAAGATAAAACAATCTCCATTTCCTCAATGAAGTTTAACAGATCAGGGAATGGTGCCAAAGAATCCTCTTTGTCTAACTATAAGGTACTACGAATAGGCGATATTGCATTTGAAGGTCATAAAAATAAAGAATTTTCATTTGGAAGATTTGTTCTAAATGACGTAGGCGATGGCATAATGTCTCCAAGGTTTACAACATTGAGACCTATATATCATCAGAATATTAATTATTGGAAATACTACATACATAATGAAAGAATTATGCAAAAAGTTCTAGTTAGAAGTACAAAATTAGGAACAATGATGAATGAATTGGTTGTTAATGATTTTTATAAACAAGCAATTTTGGTACCTAGTTCTGAAGAACAAAGAAGTATCGGAGAATTATTAAGCACAATAGATGTAATTATTACTCTACAACAACGGCAGTTAGACTTATATAAGAAACTCAAGAAAGGATTATTGCAGAAACTATTCCCTAAAGATGGGGAAAAGGTACCTAAAGTAAGATTTGCTGATTTCCATGATGATTGGAAGCAGTTTAAGCTTAAGGAGCTAGGAGATATACAAACGGGAAATACTCCTTCAACTTCAGACGAAAATAATTATAGTAATAATGGAATGATGTGGGTAACACCAACTGATATTGATTCTCTATTAATTTCCAATACATCCAAAAAACTTTCTAAATTAGGCCAATCTAAAGCTAGAATTGCAAAAAGAGGATCTGTTTTAGTAACATGTATAGCTAGTATTGGTAAAAATACATTAATTACAGAAGATGCTAGCTTCAATCAACAAATTAACTCTTTAACACCTTCATCAAAAAACAATTCATATTTTCTTTTAACACAATCATCACAATGGTCGAAAAAGATGAAATACATTGCGGCTTCTGGAACAATGCAAATTGTAAATAAAAAAGATTTTTCAAATATAGAAACCTATGTACCCAGTTTAAATGAACAAAATGAAATGGGATTATTGTTCAAAAAGTTGGATTGGATTATTATTTTATATCAGAACAAAATTAATAAACAAAAGCTCTTAAAGAAGTATCTACTACAAAATTTATTTATTTAGCAAAACTAAATGCTATAATTTTAAACTTCTGGATAATAAATACTGGTATCTAAATTTAATACCATATAAATTATTCGGAGGTTTTTTCTATGCCCAGAACTAAATCATCACAATTATTTTATAAGTATTATGAAGAATGGATTGAATTGTACAAAGTTAATGCTATTAGATCAATAACTTTAGATAAATACTATATGTGTCTAAAATGGATCACTAAACTGGCTCCAGAATTAAAATTAAATGATTTGAATCGTCGAACCTATCAGAAATTAATCAATGACTATGCTTTAGAACATGAGAAACAAACAACCCAAGATTTCCACCATCAAGTAAAAAGTGCAATTATAGATGCTTTAGACGAAGGATTAATCAAGCAGAATCCTACTCGAAAAATTGTTATTAAAGGTAAAAAACCAGGTAATAAAAAGCCAAAATTTTTAAATCAATATGAGTTACAACAACTAATTAGGAAACTTGATTTAGGAACAGAATTAAATTGGGATTGGTATATTTTACTAGTGGCTAAAACTGGATTGAGATTTGCGGAAGCATTGGCAATTACTCCAAAAGATTTTGACTTTACCAAGCAGTTATTAAGTGTCAACAAAACTTGGAATTATCGAGCAACAACGGGTGGTTTTCAACCAACAAAAAATTTTTCGTCAAATAGAAAAGTTCAACTTGATTGGCAGATTGCTATGCAATTTTCACAATTAGTAAAGGATTTACCTGAAGATGAACCGATTTTCGTTAAACAACGTGTCTTTAATTCGACCGTAAACAATCGCCTAACGGTTCTATGTAAGCGTGCTCAAGTCCCCGTCATAACTGTTCATGGACTCAGACATACTCACGCTTCGATTCTCTTGTTTGCTGGCGTTTCAATTGCCAGTGTTGCGAGAAGACTTGGACATTCTAATATGACTACTACTCAAGATACTTATCTTCATATTATTCAAGAATTAGAAACACAAGATGGAGAAAAAATAATGCGACAAATGGCTCAGCTAATGTAGCAAAAAAAACAAACATGGCAACATATAAATTGTTATGTTTGTTTTTTTGCTACATGAATAGCTTTTGTAGAAAATATTTTTTTAACAATTTTAATGTTTTAAGATGCTTGGTTTGAGAACAAATTACTTTATCAATGCTCTCTAAAAGATTTACTAAATAATTTTGTTCTTTTAAGGATGGAATTTGAATATTTATTTCAGAAAATAATGGATATTTTAAATTCCAAGTATCCGAAGTTAAACCTTGAGAATTAATTCTAAATTTCCAAGTCATTTCAGGCGTTTTTATTGAATATCCCAAGAATATATTGTTCAATACATTCTTTTTTACTTTAAAAACTGTGTATGCAGGACTTACTATACCGGAATATTTAGACACCCCACTTGCTCCTTGCCACATTCTCATAGAATTGTATGCAATATCACCAATCTCTACTTTTTTATATTTTGACTTATTTTTACTAGAGTTATTTTTTCTTTCTAATGATGAATTTTTAACAATCCCATCATTGATAGTTACTGATAATAATTCACCCTCGCTAGATTTATTGCTTATTTCTTTAGTAACTTCCTTTAACTTACGTTGTTCCCAATTATTGTTGAAATCAGTATAGCGTATTTTCGGATTAGATGCCTTATTGCTAGGAAAAATTCGTTGTATTAGTCCTTTCCTTAATTTAAGAAAATAATCAATTTGAGATTGTTGTAGAGTAATTAGATTATCTAGATGAAAATATAATTTACCAATTAATCTTTGTTCATTAAAAGATTTAGGAATAATTATTTTAAAACTAGCATATTCTTTGGCATTTATTCCAGGTTGTCCTGATCTTTGAGAAGTAATTTTAATAAATTGTTGATATTTATCCGTTAAAGTATTTTGAAACACAAAGTTTTTGTCAAATTCACCATTAATTTCCATCCTTATTAAAAAACCAGCAAAAAAGGCTTTACCATCAGCATTATCATACAAGTATGATTTTCCGACACTTGCACCAGTACGTGCAAATAACAGATCATTTTCTTTTAATTGATAATCGCTTATATCTTCTAAGTTTGTATTTGGTGATGTTAAGTTTTTTTCAACTAATTTGTGGCTGTTATCATCGATGTCGGTAATTCTAATATATTTATTTTTACCATCATATTTTTTAGAACTAACATTTAAACCGTAACTGAAGCTATTACTAATCTTGGAAAGCGGTAGTTGTTCCCAATCATCAGTAAAGCCTTTAAATCGAACCTCAGGCACCATTTTCTTATCCATGATTATTCACCTCGTCACTCAACATAGAGATAAAATCATCAAGATCATTCTGAGTCTTTTCATCAGAAGAAGTGAGTTCTTTCATCATTGAAAGCAACTCATTTTTATTTTCCATAATTTTTTTGTTATTTTCTCGAATTTCTTTAGTAACTTCACCCAAGTCAATTTCTGGTTCAGGTTCAAAAGTATCAACATAACGTGGAATATTTAAATTGAAGTCATTTTCTTCAATTTCACTCATTGGAGCAATGTGAGCATACTTATCAACATCTTTACGTTCTTTATATGTATTAATTATCTTGTTAATGTCATCATCACGAAGAATATTTTGATTCTTACCTTTTTTAAAATTATTACTTGCGTCAATAAACATAACATCTTTATTAGTCTTATTCTTCTTCAATACCATTACTAATGTTGGTATCCCAGTTGAATAAAATAGTCCAGCTGGCAGCCCAATTACAGCGTCAATTTGATTCTTATTTAGTAGTGCTTTACGAATTTTTTCTTCTTTAGCACCACGGAACAAAACACCATGTGGCAAAACTATTGCCATAGTACCCTCATTACCTAAATGATATAAACCATGAAGCAAGAAGGCATAATCTGCTTTAGTCTTTGGTGCTAAACCACCATATTCTTTAAAACGTGGGTCTTTCATTTTATTATCTTCATTATTCCAATGAGCTGAGTATGGGGGATTTGCTACAACCATATCAAAGCTACGAGGATGATCAATACCAGCAGAATCAACACCATCGGGCCAATCGCTTTCCAAAGTATCAGCATTACGTAAATCCATATTCATGTATGAAACATCATGCATCATCAAATTCATACGAGCCAGGTTATAAGTGGTCGTATTCAATTCTTGTCCATAGTAAAACAAACTACGATTCTTAATTTGTTCTTGAACAGTTAGTAACAACGAACCAGAACCACAAGCAAAATCATAAACACTTGGCTTATCTTCTTTTGGATTTAAATCAATCGTCACTAACTTAGCTAAGACTTCTGAAACTTGATGAGGTGTATAGAACTCTCCAGCCTTTTTACCAGAATTACCAGCAAATTGAGCAATTAGATATTCATAAATGTCACCTAAAATATCATGTCCATCTTCATCTTTGTATTGAACTTCATCGACCAGATTAACGATCTCAACTAAAGCTTTTGCTCTAGCAGCGGTTGTCTGCCCTAATCGTGAATTACCTAAATTCATATCTGCAAATACACCGTGGAAATCTTGTTTGGCATTTTTATTCAAATCAACGTTATGATTAAAGCTATCTAACATATCTTGAAAGTCAGATGGTGCAATTGAATTATCATTTACTTTATCTACAATTGTTTGCCATGTATATTGTGGAGCAATAGCGTAACCTAATGAATCAGCCAGCTCTTCTAAATAGTCATTTAAATCATTACCACTGGCTTGTTCGATATAAGCATCATTAACACTTTGTCCTTCTTCAACATCAATCAAATCATTTTGGACCATTCGTAGTTCTTGATGTTCTGACAAATAACGATAAAACATGAATCCTAAAATATAATTACGATACTCACTGGCATCCATATTACTTCTCAAACGGTTTGCCATTTCCCAAATTTGACTAGTTATTTCTTGTGCTTTACTCATAATTTCTCCTAATATTTATCAACCATTTGATCTGCAAATTTCTTAAAACTTCTTCTCAAGTGGGTACGGTATTTAATTTTCGATAATTTCTTAACTTCTTCAGATTCAGCATCCATTCGATAAACAACACAAGCTTCTTTAACTATTTCATCTAAAGCCCCATCGATATTTAAATCATCGGCATCTTTTATATGATCTGAAATCAACTTATTAATGTCTTGAGATGCTTCAATGTCAGTCAATCCCCAACTCTTTTTGTAATCGAAAATATCATTTCGTAAACGCATGTCATTATGGCCTGAAATTAATTTTTTGATTTCATTTTGTTTTACGGGATATGTATCAGAATACTTAACATTGCCATTTAAAATATCGTCAGTAAATTGATTAATCTGTTCAGCATACTTACGATTGTCGACTTTATCAGAAATTGATTTAATTTCTTTAGCTGTTTTATTAGCGTTTTCCAAATCATTGTCATGATATTGATTCATCAAGTTAGCAATTAATTCTTCCAAGTAATCATAATTTACTCGAATAGCCTTAACATGTTCCATTTGAAGATCAATTTGTGATATATCAACACGGTGAATCCTAGCAACCTCTTTTTTCAATTGATTACTTAATGTTGTTGTCAATACTTCTTCGGTATCTGTATTCATTCCCAATTCATTCAAAAGAATATCAGGATTCTTATCATCGTATTTATCATCTTGTTTAGCCATAGCCATCAAGTGATTATATTTACGTAAAGCTGAATACATTTCTTCAATGCGATTGTCATCTTGAGGAATTCTTGTAAAGCCATCAGAAAAATCATTCAACTGTGTAGTAACTTCTTTTAATTCTGATTTAACTTTTTCATAAGGTTTGGCAATCACATCTACCTTACCAGGAAGTTCTATTTGAAAATTAGCCGAATCTCTATTTGCATATAATGCTAGAGCCTCTTTCATTAACTTCTCAGTTTGATGTGGCCAGCGATAGTTAACTATTCTCCCAAAGGGCTTTGTCTGCATGTCATAAACACGATTAGTTCTAGAATAGGCTTGAATCAATGCAGAACCATGCAGAGTACGATCAACATACAGTGTATTCATCTGAGGAGCATTGAACCCAGTTAGTAGTTGATCAACAACGATTACAATATCAAAATATTTTCCATCATCAATTGTTCGATTTAATCTAGAAACTACTTGAGCGGTGTAATCTTTAACATCTTGATCGCCAAAACTTGTACCGAACTCTTCGTTATAATCAGTCATTGCTTCCCGTAAATCTTTATTATTATCTAATTGATTGTCACTATTCGACGTAGTTTGGCTGAAAGTAATTCCCACTTTCAAACCAGAATTACGTTTTTTAAATTCACGATAATACATCATTGCCATAGGTGTTGAAGCCTTACCGCCACCAACGTGAGTCGTTAATATGGCATTATACTTACCTTGTCTTGATCGCTTACTCCAATTTTTAATAATGTCATCAACAACTAACTTAATATGCTTAGGATTACTATCATAAACTGATGGCTCAACCGTATCGTCCATGTCTGCATCAGTCATATTGTCGATACGTGTTTCAATATCTTCATCTGATATTCCCGGATAACGCCCCTTAAAATATTCAGGTAAATATTGGTCACGTAAAACTGAATCTGACAGAGTTGTTTCAAAATCAACTTTGAAGCCTAAAACATTTCCGTCAGCAATAGCATCCCTAATCGTATAAGCATGAATCAAATCACCAAAAACTTCTTGAGTTGTTGGGTGTTCTTCAAAAACCGGAGTTCCTGTATAACCAATCCAAGCTGATCTTGGAAATCCATCTTTAATTCGTTTCAGCATATCTCCTGAGGTTGAACGATGAGCCTCATCAACAATGAAAACAATATTTTTATCAATGGGTTTGAAGTTACTACTTTGAACCATCGAATCCATTTTTTGAGTAGAAGTAACGATAATTCCATTACCTTTTTTGGATAATTTCTTAGATAAAACCCAACGATTAGCTGTATCAGTTACAACTCCTCCATTACTTTCATCAGTATTTTCTGGATCATAAGCTTTATATTCATCAACAGTTTGATTAGTTAAAGCAATCCTATCAACTAAGAAAACAACTTTATCAACGTTTGGTAAACGTGAAGCTAACCAAGCAGCCTTAAATGAACTGATTGTTTTACCCGAGCCAGTCGTATGCCAAACATAACCTATTCCTTGTTTACCAATACTAAAATCATGTTCACGTATTTTTCTAATAACACGTTGTGTGGCATAAACTTGATATGGTCTCATGGCTTTAATCATTTGATGTTTTGGAGTTCCATCCAAAATCATATAGTTAGTAGCCATTTGGTGTGCCATTGGAATTGACAGCATATAATTGGAAAATTCTTTCCAATCAAAGACTGGTTTATTATCATCAGCTTTTTGCCAGCGAAAAGCAAAATCAGTATTAAATTTGTCTGTAGTAGTATTTGCCATATATCTACTATCATGCGGTGTGATGGCAACCAATATTTGTAAAGTTGAAAAGATATCTGTATATTGACGTTCATCAATATATTGATGCATCTGATTTAAGGCTTCTTTAGCATCGTGTCCATCGGCCTTTTCTTCAATCTGTAAAATCGGCAGCCCATTAATTAACAGAGTTGTATCAAACCGTCTATTTTTTCGACCAGGAATAACTGCTGGTCGTTCAATTTGATTAACTATCTGATAAATTGTATCCCCGGCGCCAATATTATCCTGATCAAATATTCTAAGATATACGTGCTTACCATTGTCCAAATCCACTTCAACTTGAGAAATTCCATTCATACCATACAAAAATTGTCCAGCTTGATATGGAGTTTCTAATTGACCAATAATGACCTTTATTTGTTGAAATTCTGATTTAGTCAGTGGTGCGTCCAAACGATCTTGATTATGTTGCTCAACGATTTTTTTGAAATTAGACCACAAATCTTCAGTTGTTTTAATATTAGGAAGATAACTCCATTGTTTTGTTCCACCTAAATTAATCAAATGTCCGATTAATTCATCTTCAAAATCTAACTCATTAGTTTTTATCACAATTCGATTCCCCCTAAGCGAAATGTAAAGATTTAATTGCGATTGTAAATTTTTTACATATTCAACTTTATCTTATCAAAAATAAGCTCCTAAATTACGAAATAACTAATTAAAATTTAATTCATTTTTGAGATTTTTAGAAAAATAATACATTCACAAAGGTATTCAGATGAATGTATACAAAAAAGCCAGACATTTTGCCTGACTTTTTTGTATAGTTAGTTAATCCTCAAAAAAATCCTCATCAATTTCAAATAGATCCAAATGTTTCTTAACCTGTACACCAACCTGATATTGAAGCATCAAATTAGTTAACTGAATCCCATCAATTAAAACAATTGAAAAATTCTTTGCAGTAGAAATAGCACTACTAGAAAAATGTGAAGTAGTAATAAACACACCACGATCAGCGTGAACCCGCGACAAAGCTCCAAAGAAACCATCAATTGCTGGTCTTTGAACGACATTATCATCCTTATATCTTTTCGCCTGAATATAAACTGTACTTGTTCCCAATGGATCTTGATTAATTATGCCATCAATTCCACCATCATTAGTTCTCTGAGTTATTTGCGAAGAACCATTTGGACCCTTATAACCCATTTTTATTAAAAGTCTAACCACTAAGTGTTCAAAGAAACCGGGATTAGATTCCTGTAATATTCTCAAAAGATTGGTAGCTATTTCATTATTATAACTAGTTGTTTTTTCTGATAATTCATCTATGATGCTATTTCTTTCCTTTGAGTAGTTTTTTTCAATTTCCCCATTAGCAGCCCGTTTTTCTCGTTCTGCTAATTCTTTCTTATGAGCCTTATAAGCCGGTAAAGAATGAACCTTTTCAACAGTTATTTCACTTGCATCTAAATCCAATAACCTTTTTCCTAAATCAGCTATTCTATAGACACCTCTGGCAGGACGTTCCAATGCTCCACCAATAAACAAATCACTAACAGCCCATCCCACTCTACCTTCAATCAAAATATCATCAGGATACTTATCAGAAGCCTTACTTCTCAATTTATCTGGTAAATTTAATAAATTTGCTACATCAAAATCTATTTTCTTTTTTAAAACTTCATCTTTATCACTCAAATACTCCAAAACGACAGGCATCAATGAATCCCAGGTCGGCAACCCACTTTTTTCGCTCAACTTTAAATCCCTATAATCCATATATTACTCACCAACACATCTTTTTGAATTTATATATTATATTATATATAAATTCAAAAAATATATAAATTCAAAAAAATAAAAAAACTCTCCTTTCCAGGAAAGCCTTCTTTTATTTTTTCTAAAACAACTGCATAACCCCAATAACCACAATCGGAATCACCAAAGAAGGCAATAGATTCAACACTTTAATCTTTTTAATATTCAATAATCCCAACCCTGAAGCTAAAATCAAAATTCCTCCAACAATCGTCAATTCAGTGATCATATTGTTATTAATCGAATTCTGTAACAACATGGCAATCAAATAAATACTACCTTGCCAGCACAAAACTGCCACGGCAGCTAAAGCCATTCCAATACCAAAAGTTGATGCTAAAACAATCGAAGTAATACCATCCAACATCCCATTGGTGAACAAGAAAGTATAATCCTTATTCAAAGCTGCCTGAATTGGTCCTAAAATCGACAATGATCCAATACAGTACAACAAGACTGCCGTTGCTAATCCTTCAGCCAAATTACTGCCACCATCAGGATTAGGTTTAGAAAATTTATTAACCAAGTTATTAAAATGTTTTTCCAAATCCAGCCACTGTCCAATCAATCCTCCAATTGCCAAACTGACAATAAACAGGACTGGATAGTGGCTTTTTGGCATATGTTGCACCACAGCATTGATACCAACCATCATTGCTACCAATCCCAAAGCCTGTGTCAGGATCTCATTATATGCTGGCTTGATTCCCTTTTTAAAATAACTACCAACAAAGCTCCCTATCAAAATCATTCCGACATTAAAAATTGTTCCTATCATAAGATTCCCCCTAAATAAGTTGTTAATTTTAAATTATAAACTCTCTAGTGACTGGAGGGTCAATCATTTTTAATAGGAATTCTTATTTCAGTTACATACTTTGATAGATCATCGGTGATTCCATAATCGATCAATGCCGTTTCAATTGCAGGACCATTGATTTCAAAATTGTGTTTTTGACAATAAGACAGTAGTTTTTGGTATTGATCAATTGCAACGTTGTGTGTTCCGTGAAACCTCAACCGTATATATCTTCCAGACTTTAATTTATTTGATGCTACCCCATCATCTCCAGGTTCCATAATCAGTAACAAACCATCGTAATTATCAAAAATTCCACTGATTAATTTATCCTGAGAAAGCATCAAGGCAATTTTTCCTAAGAAAATATTCTTCTCCATCCCAAATTCTTTTCGTAGAGCTGTGATTGGAAGTTCTATATCATCATTTAAACGATAATTTTCATCTAAATAAATCACCGCCACTTCAGGAAGATTTACAATTTCAATCTTATCCAACCCACTATTAGTAGCGTCTTCAACTTGACTGATCCGGGCATCGATACGATGATCAATCTTTTCTAGTGTTTTAATCTGATTCTGAATTTGAATCTTTTGTTCCTTTAACATTTCTTCTAATTTGACTATATCACGAGCTTCAAAAAAGTCTTTGATCATTTCAATAGGCATATCCAATGCTCGTAAATATGAAATTACATTTAATCGTTCAAATTGTTGTGTTGAATAATAACGGTAATTTGTCCTATGGTTTACTTTTTCCGGCTTCAAAATACCCACCTCATCGTAATAACGGAGTGTGGGTATTTTTATATTAAAAAGTTTAGACAATTGTCCAATAGTGAAAAATCGATTCATAGCTCTGTCCTCTTTATTCATATGGCTTGATTCAATCTGTGAAAAAAAATCCATTAATAAATGAAATATTATTATAATTATTTAGGTATAAACTGAAAGCGGTTAGCTTTATACAAATTTATATATATATTTATCAAATGTACTTAAAATACTATACAAACATTTCCAGGGGGTAGAAATGAGAAATAAGAGGGTCACATCAAAAATAATTTTCACATTATTCTCCACATTAATAATGTTCCTAGCTTTTAGTAATTTTACTACTAATGTCAAAGCTGTAGTTTCTCAGGCCAACGTTGAAGCTGCAGCAAAAGTTATGCAAAAATATGATGGTATCAGTGATTGGACACTTCAAAACAATTCTCCATCCAATCAAATTGGAAAAATTCCTATTGGTGGTGGTATCTCCTTAGGATACACCTTCGGATCAGCTCGTAACTCATCAGGTAAAGTTGTTAGTGGTGACACCACTATTACTAAAGTTAGTGGTACGGGTACTGTAAATTCAGCTCCAATAATAAATAATGGTAAAATAAACGTTTTTCTAAATTATAATGGCTCGTATTATGGTATTTTGCATCAAGGAGAAAATTCATACATCGGTGGGACTCCTGAAACAGCATCTAATACGTCAATTGATTATGCACTATTGACTAATAACCGAGATTCTTATTTTTATTCGGACATGAATGTCCTCAATAAATTAGACGTTATTGATTCTTCTTCAAAAACTAATAGACTTTTCTACGTCGGTCATGATTTAAATAAAAAACCAGTTTATAAACTAGTTGGATACTATACACCAAATCATGTATACGTTGAAATTGTTCTAAGACCATCACCTACTGGTTCTCCAATTGTCCAACGTGAACTGTACGTATATAACCCAGGTACAAGTGATGTATCATTTCAAACATTTTATGGTGAAGATACTGGATTAAACAATCGCAATAATGATGATTCGGTTGATAACGTCCCTATGTTTGCTATAGGTGGAGGTCAAGGTCTATACCTTCTTAGTGGAGCGGACTATGATCCTGCATCAAAACTTTTTATTACTAACGATGTAGACGGTGGTTTTAAAGACTTTATGGGTAGAGTTTTAACTAACCCAACAAACTGGGGGATTAAAGGTAAGCAATATAGTAGTGCTGGTGATATCACTGATCCAAAACTTCCATGGGCAAGTAATCCTACTGCATCACAAAATGGTGACACTAATGCCGCAGCCGATTCTAATTTACTGGTTGGCAAGACTAATGCGGGTGCAAATTACAATATCGTTGATAGCAATGGGAAACAAGATACCGCCTATACATTGAGATGGCCAGAAACTAAACTAGGTGCCGGTCAAGTTCAAAAATACGTTTCCAAAATTGGTGCCACAATCCAACACTACGCAATTCCGGTAGTTAAGAAATCTTATACTAATCTAACTTCAACTGATGGAATAAATAGGGTCGGTGATAAATTAGCATTTAAATTGAGTGTAAAAGATGACGGTTATGATTCTTCTTGGAAGATAACTAAGGTCCTTGACCAATTACCAACTGGATTAACGATTGATCCTAACTCGGTAAACAATAGTATGGTAAACGGAAACTCAATTGACTTCTCTCCAAATCAAACAATCAGTTCTGGGGGACAAACCGCAATCTATACTTTCAACGCCACAATCAATAATCAAGCTCCCTACAATCTAACGAATGGTAACCTAACCAATACTGCATCATTTACCGGAACTAATCAGGGGACTGGAACTAATCATAGTGAAAGTAAAACTTATAGTGATAGTGTTGACATACCTGTTCAAACTCCAAGTTTTAAATACCGTTTCACTAAACAAGTTAGAAATAATACTACCAATCCTAATGGCGCTTTCTCCGATAAAGTAACCGCTCAAAAAGGTGATACTATTGAATATAAAATAGATTTCACTAGTAATGGAAATAGTAGTTTAACTGGAGCTAATTTTACTGATTCTCTACCTTCAGGTCTGGAATTAGTTTCCAATAGCGTAACTTTAAATAACATTCCTAAAGGCAGTTTGAACTTCTCTACTGGAGCATTAGCTAACAATTATGATAATGTAATCAGCTTTAAAGCAACAGTTACCGGTATAAGTACATCAACTGCTTCCAATACTGCGCATCTTCAAAATGTATCCACTAGTGCTGGTCAATCCATTAGCAATATTGATACCGAAGTACCTGCCGTTGTTGAAATTGAAGCAGCGCCAGTTACAATGGCTATTACTAAATATCCAGAAACAATTGATTTTGGTAATGTAAATACATCTGGAATAGATCGTATTATTCCTAGTATCAGTACTACTGGAAATCTAGCTGTAGATCACCCTGATGACACTCCATTCCAAGTGAGTGTTAGTTATAATAACAATGGCGAAAATGCTCTTGCATCTAATGGTACTAAACTAATTCAGGATAATGGTGAGTCATTACTTTTCAACCAAACTGATGATAATAATTCTAATATTTGGAAACCTCTTTCTGCTGAACCAATCCCTATTAAAAGTGAAGGGTTTAGTGGCTCATATACCGATTTTGATTTAACCAAGTATATTGGTTCAAATAAATGGAAATTGCGTGTTCCCGGGTCTGCTAAGGCTGGTAAATATACTGGTAAAATCACTTGGTCAATTTCAGACACAATGTAGTAATTAATAAGATATCACTCTATTCTTAAACAACAAAATAGGTGTGGTGACTATTATCTCAAACGATAGTCACCACACCTATTTATTTACAATAAATTAGTATTATATCAATTTAGTAAAAAGTAATATTTAATATTTGAATAAAAGAAAATTCATTTCATTATATAAATATGTACTTTTATATAATATTAAATATAAATTTATCAATGAACTAATACATTAGTCCGGAGCAACAAAGAAAATGGGCTCAGTAGTGAAATTCTACTTAGCTTGCGTAGCAAGGTTAGTAGAAGGCCGAGCTTGAAGATTGTTGGCGAAGCCAAGAGGCTCCAAGTCGTGCCCACTACGTTTCAGCCCAATTTTCTTTGTTGCGGAGGACGGCAAATTTTAAGATTGTTTAACTATTTCTGCACCAATTCCAGCTTGATCACAAATAACTGCCAAAACATACTCAATAGTCTCACTATCATCCCAATCGGCTGATAGATCCAAGTTGATTTCCCGACCATCTTTCAACTTCAATTCTAAATAATATGGAGTTGGCAAATGAAACATAATCTTCTTAGGTGCTGAAAATGAACCACCCAAAATATTAGCTGGAGCGTTCATATCTTTACCAACTATTACGGTCAATCCTTTAATATCTTGAAATTTAATTTTCAAAGGATCTTCACTAAATGGTAAAAGTGCCGACTGAAATCTTACACTAAAATTTTGATAATTATAACTTTCGATTCCCTTATCAGTCACTTTCCAATAGCCATAAAAATCTGTCATTGAACGTGCGAATAATAATGCAACTACTACTAAACCAGCGATACCTAAAATAACCGCTAATAATGCTTGTTTACTAAAAACAAATACTAAAATACCAACTAACAATCCAATTATTAAACTAACAGTCATTGGTACATAATTGATCTTTCGACCAAAATCAATACTTTCCATTCTAATTCTCTCTTCTTCGTTTACTAATACTCAATTCTATACTTTTTGTATTCACAAAGACACAAAAAAAACTAGTGTGGCAAATTACCACACTAGTTTTCCTATTTTTATTCTATTCCCAATCATAATCTGTTGGGTCTTGTAAACCACGTCCTGTTGCTTTGTCCAACATGATACGTTGTTCAAAGTGTGCAACATTACGTTTTGTTTGTTTAACCATATCTGGGTTAACTGAAACGTAATCAATACCGCATTGAATCAAGTAATTTGTAAACTCTGGATATTCGGAAGGAGCTTGTCCACAAATTGAAACTGTTCTGCCATCTTTATGTGCTGTCTTGATCAAATGACGGATAGCACGTTTAACGGCTAGATTACGCTCGTCAAATAGATGAGCGACAGTATCATTATTACGATCACAGCCAAGGATCAACATAGCTAAATCGTTTGATCCAATTGAGTAACCATCAACATATTGATTGAATTGATCGGCCAAAATGATATTAGTTGGAATTTCAGCCATCATGTAAACCTTGAAGTCGGCGTTACGTACCAAGCCTTCATTTCTCATGATATCAGTAACTTTTTTAGCTTCATCAACAGTTCTGACAAATGGAATCATAACATTCAAATTCTTCAAACCAAATTCATTACGAACTTTCTTAACTGCAGCCAATTCTAGTTTGAAGGCTTCAATATACTTAGGATCGTAATAACGTGAAGCACCTCTCCAGCCTAATAAATCTGCTGGTTCATGTGGCTCATATTTCTCTCCACCCTTAAGTTTTCTGTACTCACTAGACTTGAAGTCTGATAGACGTAATACTACCGGACGTGGAGCCATAGCACGAGCAACTTTAGAAATTCCGTCAGCTAACATATCAACGACTTTTTCTGGGTGTCCTTGTTCAATCAAATATAGTGGATGTTCGTGAATAAAGGTTGTCCATAAGAACTCTTCACGCATTAGTCCAATACCATCAGCTGGCAATGATGAGTACTTGTCAGCCAAATCAGGATCACCGAGGTTCATCATAACGCCAGTAGCTGTTGGAGCAAATGTTTCAGCGGCTACTACTTGTCCACCTTGTGCAGCTGGTTTGTCTTTCTTAAGAAGACTGTCAACTTTACCCATGTAAACAATACCGTTTGTAGCATCAACAGTTACCACGTCACCAGTCTTCAAAACATCAGTTGCGGCTACTTGCTTACTCTTTGTACCAACGATACATGGAATCTGCATTTCACGAGATACAATAGCTGCGTGACAGGTCATACCACCATTGTTAGTTACAATAGCAGCAGCTTTCTTCATAGCTGGAACCCAATCAGGTGATGTCATCAAGGTAACAAGAATCTCGCCTTCCTTAAATTGATCAATGTCTTTAGGATCATCGATAACATGAACCACACCACTAGCTAAACCTGGACTAGCTGGCAATCCACGAACAACAACTTTAGCATCAGATTCATCAACCACGTTCTCATCCCCTACATCTTCGCCTTTAGCCTTCTTCTTTCTTTGTGACCAAACGGTTTCTGGACGAGCCTGAACAATCCAGAGACGGTTAGTATTGGCATCCAAGGCATATTCCATATCCATGTAACATCCGTAGTGACGTTCAATTTCTTTAACATATCCAGCCAATTCAATAACTTGGCTATCGGTCAATGCTTGTTTATCCTGCAATTCTTCTGGTACAGGTTCTTCTTTTGTTCCTCCATCGGGAAGTCTAACTAATTGAATTGATTTCTTAATAATATTCTTTTCAACAATCTTCATTGATTGTTTGTCGATAACAAAATGATCCGGTGTAACCTTTCCCAAAACGATATACTCGCCTAAACCATAAATTGCATCAATCACGATTTTGGACTCGTCACCATTAGCAACATTAACTGAGAACATAATACCTGAAGCTTTTGAAAAGACCATCATTTGAACAGCGGCTGACAAAGCAACTTTTTCATGTGGGAAGTGTTGCTTATGACGATAGTACGTTGCACGATCGGTAAATAGTGATGAATAACATTGCTGTACTCGGTTAACAACATCATCAGCACCTTTAATATTCAAGTATGATTCTTGTTGACCAGCAAATGATGCATTTGGCAAATCTTCAGCTGTTGCAGAAGATCTAATAGCTACGAATGGATCATCTTGTCCCATCTTTTCAGATAGATCCGCGTATGCTTTCTTAATATCTTCAGCCAAATCGCTTGGCATTGTAGCTCCAACAATCAAATTACGGATTTCCTCACAAGTTTTGTGAAGCTCGTCTGAATTTTCGTAATCCTTTATTCCCTCAAGTAACTCATTTACTTTGTCGTTTAAACCTGTTTGACTCATAAAGTATTGATATGCGCGTGCGGTTGTTGCAAAACCATATGGTACTGGTACATCCATTGACGAAGTCATCTCTCCCAACGATGAAGACTTGCCACCTACTAAATTAACATCCTTACGATGCAATTCATCAAACCATAGAACATTTGCAGTATCACGACTACTCATAATAATACCTCCTTGTAATTGCAGTTTAAATTCATTCTAGGAACTAAAGCCGCTTTGATTGAAAGCGATTACTTTACAGCCATATTATAGTTCAATTCTTCACAAATAGTAAACACATTTATAAACTTTTTATTAATAAATAATTGATCTATAAAAAAGGACATCTTCTAAAGATTGCCTTATTACCAAAGGTTATCGGACCTATTATTTAACAAATAATAGTATTATAAAATTCGATATTTTCATTTTTATAAAGTTCAAGTATTCACATTATATATATAAACCAACAAAACAGACTAACCTTAATGAGTAATTCTGATTCGACGGAATCGGAATTACTCATTTTTGCTTTTCAAAAGTA
>NZ_BIFW01000013.1 GCF_003967595.1 Companilactobacillus musae
AACAAATAAATGTTGGCCTACACAATTTAGTGTTAAAACTTTGTTCAGTTTTCAAAGGTCTACCAGCTGATTAAGCGGTTACGCTCATCAGCAAATTAATTATTGCCTCTTACGAGTCAACTTAATTATTATAACAAATTCAAAGCGTTTTGCCAAGAACTTATTTAAAATAATTATTTCAACGGATTAGCAAATCTCTTGCTAATCCGTTGAAGCAGTTGACTTGTCGCGACAACAAAGAATATCTTACCGTTTATGGCAAACCAATGCAAGTACTTTTTCATATTTTTTTGAAAACAATCAATTTTCTTTGATCTTTTCAATATCTAGAACCTTATCGATCCAGTCACTACTATAGAAATCTTCCTCATGGGTAACTAAGATCATTGATCCATCATAGTTTCTGAGCCCTTTACGCAAAGCGGCTTTACTTTCGTCATCCAAATGGTTAGTAGGCTCATCCATGAATAGAAAATTAGTATTATCAAACATCAAATCGGCAATCTTAACCTTAGTTTGTTCACCACCAGAAAGAGAACGCATTGAAGACATGATCTGTTGATTAGTTAATCCAGTTCTAGCTAATACACGTCGAACTTCTTTACCATCCCTATCCGGATGCTCATCGCTAATATACTGGAATGGTGTCTCCATATTATTCTTCCAAACCAAATCCTGTTTGAAGTAACCTATCTTAACTGTCTCCGAAAAATCATAATTTCCATCGATTGGCTTAAGAATTCCCAATAGTGTTTTGATCAAAGTAGACTTACCAATACCATTGAATCCCTTAATAACCATTTTTTCTCCACTAACAATAGAGAAATTTAGTGCTTTATCAAACAGAGCTTCACCGTCATAACCTACCTTTAGGTCATTAACTTCAAGCATCATTCTTGAACTTGGTACTTCAACATAGGGGAAGCCAAAGCTTGCGGCAGTTTTACTCCCTGGAGGAGTTAGGACATCCATATGAGCCAATTGTTTCTCTCTACTCTTAGCACTCTTAGAACGAGAACCCGCCTTAAACTTTCTAATGTAAGCTTTAGTCTTCGAAATTTGTTCCTGTTGTTTAACGTATGCCTTCATATATGTTTCTTGATTAGCAGCCTTTTGCTTAAGTGCCTGTTTGAGAGAACCTGTATACTTAGTAATCTTTCCAAACTCAAAATCAGCCACACAATTAATAATACGGTCTAAAAAACCATAATCATGGGAAATAACAATAAAAGCACCTTCAAAGTTATTCAAATAGTCGGCCAACCAATCAATGTGGTTAGTATCCAAATAATTAGTAGGTTCATCTAAGAGAATCATATCTGGCTTTTCCAAAAGAATTTTAGCCAAAATAATCTTCGATCTTTGACCACCACTAAGTTTGGAAACGTCATGGTCATATCCAATCGCATCTAGTCCTAAACCAGTAGCAACTTGTTGGATCTTAGTATCCAATTCATAGAAATCATTGGCATCTAAGATTTCTTGAAGTTTTCCAGCCTTTTCAAGGTCTTCATCAGATGGATTATTCATGTAAATCTCGTTTAACTTATCACTTGTTTCATATAATTTTGTAAATGCTGTTTGGAGGTACTCGTAAATTGACATCCCTGGGGCTAATTTAGCTTGCTGATCCAAATAACCGATGGTTAAATGTTTCTTCCAACTGATTTTTCCTTCATCAGGTTCGATTTGACCAGTCAAAATTTTGATGAAGGTAGACTTACCGACACCATTTTGACCAATTATCCCCAAATGATCTTCCTTATTAACTTGTAAATTGGCAGAATCGTACAATTTCTTATCCAAAAACTGCTGACTCAAGTCATGTACTTCTAAAACACTCATATTTATCTCCTTTTATATATAAGAAAAGACTGAAACTATTGTCTCAGTCTTTATTCAAATTCTTATTCAGACGTTTGATTTCTTGTAAAGATTGTATAGTTTTGGTTTTGGTTCTCACTGTCAAATGAGAAACCTCTATCTTCATTCAATGTATTTAATCTTGTTTCTTCATTGTCTAATTCTTCTTCTGATAATCCTAGTTGCTTTCTAAGCTTATTAGATGCTCGTTTTAATTCCTTAGTTGGAATAACTTCATATGACGAACCATCGATCATAGAACCATATCCTTGAACATGATCTGACCCAATACTCTTAGCTGCACCACGATAATTAAAGAACATAGACTGCATATCGTTGAAACTCAAATTAGTTGTCATTGAACTAGAAATACTATCCAATACTTTTTGATAATGCGTAAAGGTATTAGCACTGGCAGCACTCTTAATAATAGCAGTGATAACCTGACGTTGTCTCTTTTGACGTCCGTAATCTCCCTCAGGGTCTTCATAACGCATTCTCGAGTAATCAAGTGCTTGCTTACCATTTAAATGCATTTTCCCTTTCTTGAAGTGAGATTCTTTTTCTCCAGTATCTCCATAAGAGAAACTAAATGGAACATCAACGTCAACACCACCAACGGCATTAACAATTTGTTTCAATGAATTGAAATCAACTTTAACATAATAATCGATCGGTATGTTCAAAAGTTTCTCGGTCGTAGCGACTGCACTTTCTTCATTACCAATGTTATACGCTGAGTTAATCTTTTGAATCTTGCGAGTATTATTAGTACTACTCTTCCAAATCTGAGCCATTGAATCTCTTGGCACAGACATCATTGTTGTTTTATTGGTCTTAGGGTTGACCGTTACAACGATCATCGTATCCGAATTACCTCGATAATTTCTTGTACTATCTCTGATTCCATTGTCAGTTGTATCAACCCCCAACAAAAGAATCGAAACAGGTCTTTTATCACTGATCCTAGTTGAAACAGTTTTTCCATCTAATGCTTTGTAAGTTTTTCCTAACGAATTTTGTGCTTGAGCGTACAGTCTAAATCCATAAGAACCCATGACAAAAACCATGACTAAAAATACTAAACCGATAATTTTAAGAAATGGACGTTTAATCTTACCATTGTTATTAGATGCTAGAGCGCTGTTGCGAGATCTTTGCCGACGCTCTCTAGACATATTGTTTCTATTATCATTATCCATAAATAAACTCCGATTGATTTGCTATCTACAATAAAAAATAAATTCTCTATATATTATAGTAGATAGAATGCAATTATACAGCTTAATTCAATTGATTAAAAATTTTCTTTTTAATCGCTGCATTCCTAAATTATAATTTTTTGATACAATCTGTCAATTTTATTAAAAAAAATTTACTAAAATATAATGTCAAACATATCCCCAAATCTATCTCATTATTTAGAAGTTTTAATTGTATATTTCATGTATAATCTCCTTCGTAGGAGGATTTGAATAATGTCAGATGCAAATAATGCAAAGACGTTTAGATGGTGGAATATTGCCCTTTTGGGTTTTACTACCGTTTGGGGTCTTAACAATGTTATCAACAACTTTGCCAATCAAGGTTTAGCCGTTGTAACATCTTGGATTTTAATTATGGTCCTATATTTTGTTCCATACACTTTAATGGTGGGACAATTAGGATCAGCGTTTCAAGAAGCTGGTGGGGGTGTTAGTTCTTGGGTCAAAGCACTTTCCAATAACAAACTAGCTTATTTTGCTGCCTGGACTTACTGGGTAGTTCACGTTCCTTATTTAGCTCAAAAGCCACAAATCATTATGGTCAGCTTGAGCTGGTTGTTCAAGGGAAATGGTTCATTCATTAAAACAGCTTCACCATTGCTTGTTCAGGGAGCTAGTTTAGTTATCTTCTTGATCTTCGTTTGGTTAGCTAGTAAAGGTACGACAATTCTGAATAACTTGGGTAGTATTGCTGGTATTGCAATGTTTACTATGTCAATGTTATTCATCATTTTAGGTGTCAGTGCTCCTTTTATCACTCATGTCCAAATTGCTACTCCAAACATGACTGATATTCATACATACATACCAAAATTCGACTTCCAATACTTTACGACAATCTCAATGTTAGTTTTCGCCGTTGGTGGTTCTGAAAAGATCTCTCCATACGTTAACAAAACTAAGAATGCCTCAAAAGAATTCCCACTAGGTATGATCATTTTAGCTGTGATGGTTGCTGTTTCTGCAATTTTAGGTTCATTCGCCATCGGTATGATTGTTAATTCAAATCATATCCCAGCTGACTTAATGGCTAACGGTGCTTATCAAGCCTTCCAATTTTTAGGCAACAGTTTCCACGTTGGTAACTTATTTGTTTGGGCTTTCGCCATTACTAATACAATTGCTTCGGCTGCTGCTTTGGCAATTTCAATTGATGCACCTTTACGTATGCTTCTAGGTGATGCTGATAAGAAATACATCCCTAAGGCACTTTTGAAAAAGAACAAACGCGGTATTGCTATCAATGGCTACAAGATGACAGCTATTCTTGTTTCAATTCTTATCATTGTTCCAGCCCTTGGTATCAATGGTATGAATGATCTTTATAATTGGTTGTTGAACCTTAACTCAATCGTTATGCCAATGCGTTACCTCTGGGTATTCTTAGCATACATGATGTTAACTAGACAACTAGATAAGTACAAATCAGACTATATGTTTGTTAAAAATAGATATGTTGGTTTCGGATTTGGACTTTGGGCTTTCGTATTGACAGCCTTTGCATGTATCTTAGGTATGGTTCCTAAGATGAATATGGCACAAGACCCATCATCATGGTGGTTCCAATTAGCTCTTAATATCATTACACCAATTGCTTTGATTGTTCTTGGCTTGATTTTACCTGCTATTGCTAAACGTACTAATAAAGATATTGAAGAAATTTAAATTATTTTCTCTGCACAGATAATAATTTAATATAGCTAAAAAAACGACCAGCAAATAATTTTGCCGGTCGTTTTTTAATTGTCATCACTTGAACTAGATGTTGAGCTACTTGAAGAAGTAGATGAACTACTACTTGTTGAAGCATTGCCATTTGCATCGATTTTCACATCAGGCACATTTCCACCGTAACTTCTGATCTCATTCATAATATCAACCAATTTTTGTTTCTGATCTTCTTTGTCAGAATCATTGTTCTTATAAGCACTCTTAACTTTTTGAAGTTGTGAATTATATTGAGGCATTAATTTATCAACCATTGCCTGACGTTTTTGTTCACGCTGTGTTTCAATGGATTCTTTTTCCTCTTCGTACTTAGCAACCTTCTTATTGTCTTTGGCTGCTTGGAACATTGCTTGACTCATATTAAGATCTTTCTGAAGTCCTAAAATCTGTTTATTGAAATCAATTTTGGCGCTTTGACGTTTAACATTGGCATTTAGATAACGAATCTTCTGCAATTCACTCAATTTCTTATTATATTGAGATTCTTTAGTAATTGGCGATTCATTATACTTATCAATTGCCTTTTGGACTTTATTTTCTCGACTAAACTCTTCTTTCTTAGTCAAATGATAAATAATTCGATAGTCCAGATTATAAAGTCGATTAGTATTCTTATTCTCTTGATCAGTATTGTACTTAGAAAAATCAGTATCAATAATATCTTGAATACTTGGTTTCTCGTTACTTGTATTAACTGACAAATCACTACCACTAACAGTAACTGTCTTTGGTTTTTTGAAATCTTTATCTTTTTGTTTCATTTCATCAACCAGATACTCACCTTCAGCCTTAAAAGCCTGCATCGTCAAAGCATCTTCACTGCTAGTTAAAGAAGAAGGTTTATCATTTCCGGTCCAATTAGCAATTGTAAAATCAGGCGTCATCCCTACGAAATAGGAATCAATCGTATTATCAGTCGTACCAGTCTTACCAGCTGTATATTTATAATTATCCAAAGCAGCGGCTTTACCCAAACCATCACTAATCACGGACTGCATTGTATTTATCATCATATAACTGGCATTTTTAGTATAAACATTCTTTTCCATATGAGTATTCTGATAAATATAACGGTCATTACCACTATCATAAATACTAGAAAGATTACTTGGATGAACAAACTTTCCACCACGAGAAAATGAACTATAAGCTGACGCCATTTCGGTAGTTGTTACACCATTAGTAAACGAACCAATTGCCAAACGAGGGTCGGTCTTTTGATTAGGATCTAATCCTGCAAATTCCATTTTGACCATATCATCATAATAAGTATGTTTAGTATCAGAAGCAGCTAACTTATAAGCAATAGTATTAATAGAATTTTCCAAAGCATGTCTTAAAGTATTACTTCCAGTATAGCCACTGTACCAGTTATGAACGACTGGATTACCAACCGCCGAATCAATCACTGTACTTTGGGGCAAATAACCTCTTTCAAAGGCTGGAGCATATGCCAAAATTGGCTTAGCCGTTGATCCAGGCTGACGATAAACCGTTACCGCACGATTAACTTGGTCACCATCTGTTGTTCGACCACCAACTATCGCTATAACGTCACCCGTTTTGTTATCTACGACAGTACTTGAAACTTGAGGAGTAAGTTTTCCATTAGTAGCCCTACCGGTATAAGCTTGATATGTTTTATTAACTAAACTTTCAATCTTATTTTGGACATCCATATCAATTGTTGTATGGATTTTATAACCACCATCCATTAACTCACCATGAGCTCGGTTATATGCCTCATTATATCTTTTGCCATAAGCATCTTTTTCAGCTCTATCCTTAAAATCATATTGCATTGTAAAACCAGAAGACTTCATTAACTCTTCAGTTGCATTGAATACAGCATAACTTAAAGCATAATTATTTGAAACATCGTTATCATACTTACGTTGATTAATTTTCAATCCTAAAGGACGCTTTCGAGCTTCCTTATAAGTCTTCTTAGAAATTAATCCACGTTGGTTAAAGATATATAAAATCATGTTACGGCGTTTTAATGCTCGTTCTGGATACACGACTGGATCGTAATAAACGGGGTTATTAGGAAGTCCTACTAGAAGAGCTAGTTTATCAATTGATAAATCTTTTTGATTCTGTGAAAAATAATAATCTGATGCCGCACTGAATCCATATGAACCATTGCCCATATAAACATCATTGATATAAAATTCCAATATTTGTTTCTTAGTAAATTTCTTTTCTAACTGCTGGGCTATAACCATTTCTTTAAGCTTACGATTCAAATTCTGTGACTGATCTTGCAGAATAACATTCTTAACCAATTGTTGAGTTAACGTTGATCCACCTTCAGTTCTACGATGCAAAACTGTCGAAACGGTCGATCTCAAAATACCATACAGATCAACTCCATGATGAATATAAAAACGTTGATCTTCAACATCCACCAATCCTTTACTAATATCGGGATTAATATCATTGATAGAAGTATAGTTTGAACTAGATTGAGCCAATTTCTTTAGCACTTTACCGTTACGATCATATATAACGGTTGAATTTTTGGGATGAAAATCCGATTTCTTCAAACCTTCACTGTATGAATAACCATCAGCAATCGTATTTTTAATCTCGTAACCATACTTCCACCAAAAAGCTCCAATTGCCAAAACGAATAATAAAACAATTGTCAAAAGGACCCATGGCCACTTTTTTCTTTTTTTAATTAATCTGTGTTCCATTTTTTTCTTACGCATAATTAGCCCCTAATTAACATAGAATGTTATTCCAGAAGAGATTTGTGACATCAAATTAGACAAGTCTGATGAACTAATTTGCATACCATTGTTATAACTAGAACCTCCAGCATAGATAAATCCAATTGTTGAACCACTGCCAAAGTATATTGAACTTGTCAAAGCCGAGTTATTTTTAAACCAGAATACCGGAGTAGCTGAATTAAAATCAGCTGTAGTATTATCTGGATTAGATACATTCATTGCACTCAATGAACTGTCACTGGCATTAGATATATACTGACCAAAATTACTATTACTACTATCAGTAATAATTGCATCTGAACTGCCAGCACTAACCAACTTCTTAACTGTATATTTACCAGAACCTACTTGTGAACTAATGACGTTACTATAACCGTCTTCAGCGACATACTTGCCACTAACCCTGGTCATTAAAGCTAAGGTATTTTTACTTGAATTATAGTAAAGGACATTTTTAGAAGTAATACCTGCTTGATTCAAGCTATCAGAAGCACCACTAGTTGAATTCATACTATTAACAATATCAACATTTGCTGGAGTATATTTTTCCGTTAACGGCGAATTCTTCAAAACTTCTAATTCTTTCTTAATTGCCTCTACTCGTGAACTTTCACCTTGATGGTTAGCAAAGTAATCGTCCATTTTAGTGACCGCTTCACTCCATCTATTCTTAACTGTTTTATTTTTAATCAATTTATAATAGGTGTTGACCATCGAAATCTTCTTAAAACTTAAACTGGAATTTTTATCATTATAACCTTCCCAAGTTTTACTTAGATATTTATCAGCATCTTGAGTTTGTTCGTACCAAATTTGGATCGTATCTAATTTATTACGCTGTTTTTGATAAACATCCTGATTTTTTTCCTTTAATAGAGTTTTATCAAGATCATTGATTTTTTCACTAGTAACATCATCACGATAATTATTCTTACCTTCGTAAAGAGAATTGACTTCCTTGGTACGATCTTTACGTGCTTGAATATAATTTTCCAACTCATGATATTTCTGAATATTGCTTTTTGTAATCACATATCCATCACTAACATCAATCACTCGACCAATAAAATCCAGTGAACGGTAATTCAGATCTGTCTTTAGAACTTCTAATTCTTTATCTTGATATTGGCTAGATATTTTTGAAGTTACCACTGCATTAACAACACCACGCGAGAGCATAATGAAAAAAATGATGGCAGTAATAACACCAACTACGCCAGCACTCAACATCAAATAATGTTCTGATTTGGTCCTACTCTTTAAATCTTTCTTATCTTTCATTATTTTCCCCAAATATCTAGTTCATCTTGTTATTATATATAGTAAATTATCCTGCAAATAAAGGGTGGAAATTTTGAAAAAATTAAACAAAAAATATATTAAATGGATCGTTATTCTACTCTTATTCATAATAATCGTATCCTCGTATGCCCTTAACTTAGGAAAAATCAAAGATAAAACAATTAACGGCATTGCTCAGATCACTATTCCTTTTTCTTTGATCGTTAATCCTAAAAACATTGATGAAGATATCGCCCCTAAAGCTATCAGTTTAAATGAAGGCGACATGACCAAAGCCAAGCAAGATGCCATTAACTTAGTCAGTACAATCAATGATGACTATGATAATACGAAAGAACTATCATTTCTATCCAATGAACAAGAGAAATCTTTATTGAAAAAGGTTCACAATAAGCCACACCGTTACATCGCTAAAATGACTCTATTAAATTTTGGTAAGGATATTAATGGTAAATATATTACTATCAGTTGTAATCGTTACGATGACACTAAAACTATTGTCAGTTATCGTTACCGCCTCTATTACAAGGGCGATTCCATTAAATCTGCCAAATATCTCAACACTAAATCTAATAAATATCCACCAAAATTCGTTCTCAATGACATTGCCATGGGAAAGGCTGGTATTGATCAAGCCAAACCTTTTATGCAACGTCTAAAGACAGCTATTATCAATTCCAACTTGACCGCCACAAATGCTAACGAACCTGGTAATTTTAATCAAATTTCTATTAACTTAGGTTTAAATCCAGATAAAAGCAATATTGGTCTGTTCACTTTAGCTAAAAATTCTAACTCACGTGTCAGCAATTCTAGCATCGTTGGTTATCAAATTTCCGATGTCCCCAGATACACTCGGATCTATATAAAACAATTAAGCAAAGATAATAGTTATTACTATACACTTACCTTTAATCGTAACAGCAGTCGTTTCGTTAATTTTCAAAGAGGCATTATTTCAACAGACGATAATAATTAATATTTTGTTGATGGTTTCATCTTAAATATAAAAAAGAACAGTGACCATTGAAGAGTATTCGAGGTATGTAAAATCTACCTGAATCTCTTAATAGACACTGCTTTTTTTATTGGTAAATTTAGAATCAAAAAATGAATTATCCTTAATTTTTATTCTGATTCTTTACTAAAATATCATCGATAATATATTGCAAGGTCACTTTTGACATGCTTTCTTCAGCATCATTTTGAATCTGCTGATAAATTCCTGTCAGAGTGTCCTGAATGTTGCCACCTACAATACACTTCGGATTGGTTTTTTCATCAATATGTAAAAGGTTTTGATTATCTTCAATTGCTCGATAAACATCTAATAAAGTAATCTCATCGGCGGGTCTTCCCAACTTAGGAGCTACCACACCCGGTTGACTAGTTAATAATCCTGCCCTTTTTAAACGAGACATCATTCTTCTTACTAAACTAGGATTGGATTCGATACTACCTGCTATTGCCGCACTAGACAAATCACCATTTCTATAAATATCCACATAGGCTAATATATGAACACCATCGCTTAATTTACTGGAAAACTTCATAATTAAGCCACCTCCTAGTCAAATATACTTTAATATCATAAAGCATCACTAGATCAGATACCAACTATTTTTCATCAACAACATCTTGAATAGCTTGAGAAATAGGTGTTAATTCTCTTCCCAACACATCTACTAAATCGGTTGTTTCTTCTGCTAATGTACCACTACTGATCAAATCCTGAATTGAGATAATTACATCAATAGTACCTTCATCAACACCGGCATTTTTTAAATCGTTCTTATATTCTTCATCACTTAAGGATGAAATTTCAAATTTACTATCAATAGCAGCTGCTAAATCCTGATAGGTTCTACTTGTTCCAGCAAATTCATAAACATCCTTTGTATCATTAGCTGCCAAGACTTTAGCAGCAGCTTCCGAGTATTCACTTTCCAAAGCCCAGCCAACTTTACCATCACCGGCAGAATAAACAAATTTGTCTCCTTTAACTGCACTTTTAAGAGTTGCTGCTTCATTTTCAAGATACCAATTATTACGAAGAAATGAATGTTTCAAACCAGCGTCAATAATGAATTTTTCTGTTGCTGTATGATCTGCTGCTAAAGGAACCGTTGCCTTATCAGCATGAGGAAAACTAGTATAGGCAATGTAACCTACCCCAGCATTCTTGGCAGCTGTAACTACATTTTCGTGTTGAGTTAAACGGGCTCCAGGAGCACCAGGTACTGACGAAATAAGAAGCAATCTATCAACACCTTTTAATGATTCTGTTAATTGTTCAACATCTGAATAATCACCATCACGTACCTCTACACCAGCAGGAACCATTTTTTCTGCTTTAGTAGTATTTCTTGCTAAAGCCACCACATCATTTGCTGAAACTAATTTAACCAATTCTTTGATTGCATTTTGTCCAAAATGTCCTGTCGCACCAGTTACTGCATATTTTGTCATAATTTATATCCTTCTTTCTTTAGTGTTACTTTATTATTAACTTGTTATATTTATAATAACACCATATTTTTTATAAGCAATTATTTTGTTTTAAAAAAACACCAAATATAAATTATTTATTCTAACGATGAAACAATCATCATATTTTTTTCCAAACAAAAAAGCCGGCCATCTTAATGATGAAACCGACTTATCCTACAAGGAATAGTAATCAACCAATCCTCATATATTTATCTAATTAATTTTTCCAAACATCATTTACTTCAATTGTTTGTTCTCTATCAGGACCAACTGAAACTGTAGCATATTCAACACCCAATTGATTTTTGATGAAGTCAAGATAATCTCTAGCTTGTTGTGGTAACTCATCCAAACTCTTGGCTTGAGTCATATCTTCTGTCCAGCCTTCAAAGGTCTTATAAACAGGCTTACATTTGGCCAAAACATTTAGGTTAGCTGGGTATTCATCAATAATCTTGCCATTAAGATCATAACCTGTGCAGACCTTAATTTCTTTTAGACCTGTTAAAACGTCTAAGCAGTT
Source organism: Companilactobacillus musae (assembly GCF_003967595.1). GTDB lineage: Bacteria > Bacillota > Bacilli > Lactobacillales > Lactobacillaceae > Companilactobacillus > Companilactobacillus musae. The sequence goes on from NZ_BIFW01000013.1 coordinate 11,913, forward strand.
AAGTGATAGATGAGTAACACCAGAAACGTTACATGAGTGCTTTAGGACAACTAGGTCTAGCCAACCAACACGACGTGGACGATGAGTAACTGTTCCATATTCATGACCTGCTTCACGCAAGAAATCACCAGTATCATTTAGTTGTTCAGTTGGGAATGGACCCGCACCAACACGTGATGTATAAGCCTTAACTACGCCAATGACATTATCGATCAATGGAGCACCAACACCGGCACCAGTAGTTACGCCACCAGCTGGATTTGAAGAGGTTACATAAGGATAAGTACCATGGTCAATATCAAGCATGATCCCTTGTGCACCTTCAAATAGAACATTTTTACCATTCTTTAATTCTTTATTCAAATATGCAGATGTGTCAATGACACGATTCTTTAGGTCTTGACCAATTTGATAATACTTTTCAAAGATATCATCAAATTTCATTGGTTCAACACCATAAATCTTTGTAAATAGTTCATTCTTTTGCTTAAGATTTTCAGTCAATAATTCTTTGAACAATTCTTTATCAAGAATATCAGCCATTCTAATACCAACACGTGAAGCTTTGTCAGTATAAGCAGGTCCAATACCACGATTAGTTGTTCCAACTTTAGAATCGCCCTTAGCGGCTTCTTGAAGTTTATCTAATTGAATGTGGTAAGGAAGAATCAACTGTGCGCGGTTAGAAATCTTCAAGTTAGTTGTATCAACACCTTGCTCGTGAAGACGTCCCAATTCTTCTTGAAGTGACTCTAGGTTCAAAACGACACCATTTCCAATAACGCTCGTCTTATCTGAATACAAAATACCTGATGGAACAGATCTTAACTTGTAAACGTGATTATCGATATTTAAAGTGTGACCGGCATTATCTCCACCTTGGTAACGTGCAATAATGTTAGCTTCACCACTGAAATAATCGGTAATCTTACCTTTACCTTCATCGCCCCATTGGGTACCTACTACAACAACTGTTGTCATATCTCTTCTACACCTACACTATTTAATTTTCTGGAATATTCGCTATCGATGAAAACTTATTATAAGATTTCACGAACAATAACTTGGCCGTTCCACGAGGACCTGAACGGTTCTTACTGATAATTACTTCAACTTCACCTACATCAGGGTCTTCTGGTTCCTCTTGTGGTTCATTATTATTGTCACCATCGCCATCCTCATCACGATAATAATCATCACGATAAAGGAAAGCAACGATATCAGCATCCTGTTCAATTGAACCAGATTCACGGATATCTGACAACATTGGTCTTTTATCCTGACGAGCTTCAACACCACGGGAAAGCTGTGATAATGCGATTATTGGTACATGTAATTCTTTTGCTAATTTTTTCAAATTACGAGAGATAACAGAAACTTCCTGTTGTCTATTTTCTTGACCAGTACCTTCAATCAACTGCAAATAATCAATAATAACCAAATCAAGTTGACCACTTTCTTTAAGAAGTCGACGACACTTTGATCTAATCTCAGCCATCTTGATACCAGGAGTATCGTCAATATACACATTGGTACGTGACAAACTTCCCATTGCTACAACCAGACTGTTCCATTGATTCTCGTCCAATTTTCCGGTTCTCAGAGCGTTAGCATCAATACTACCTTCAGAACATAGCATACGGTTAACTAAAGACTCAGCACCCATTTCTAGAGAAAATATCGCTACCGTTGCATTCGACTTAGTCGCAGCATTTTGCGCTAAATTCAAAGCAAAGGCAGTTTTACCAACACCCGGACGGGCAGCCAAAATAACTAATTCATCCTTATGCAAACCAGTAGTCATGGCATCAAGATCCTTATAGCCAGTTGAAAGACCAGTAACATCGCTATCTTGATCATAAAGCTTATCAATTTCCTCAAAAGAAGATTTTACGACATCAGAAATTCTTCTAAAACCTTTATGATTTCGATTTTCTGAAACATCCATAATTTCTTTTTCAGACTGATCGATGATACTGTCAACATCTTCATCACCCTCAAAACTTCGTTGAACAATCCCTGTTGCCGCATTGATCAAGCGTCTTAAAGTTGATTTATTCTTGACGATCTTAGCGTAGTAAGTTGTATTAGCAGCAGTTGGAACTGCACTAGCCAACTCAGCCAAATAACTTACTCCACCAATATCTTCAATCTGATTTAAACGATCAAGTTCATTTTGAACCGTCACAACATCGACGGGTTCTTCTTCATCATTCAAATTCATCATAGCTTGGAATACTAATTGATTAGCATGTTGATAAAAATCATCTGCTTCAACATATTCCATTGCTTCAATTAAAGCATCTTGACTAAGAAATACCGCTCCTAATACGGCTTGCTCAGCATCCTTATCATTGGGCGGTATTCTTGAAGTTATATCATTATTCATTTATATCCTACTTCTTTTCAGCAACGTGAACTCTAATTGTGGCCTCTACACCTTCAAACAACTTAACAGGAACATTGATGTATCCAAGTGACTTAACGCCATCAGCAAGTGTCATCTTATGTTTATCAGCCTTGATACCATATTGCTTATTGAGTTCTTCAGCAATCTTCTTAGTTGTAACAGAACCAAAGAGACGACCATCAGTACCAGCTTTGGCAGAAATTTCAACGACTGTCTTATCGTCTTCGATCTTAGTCTTCAAAACTTTAGCTTCAGCCTTTTCAGCCTCATAGTCTTTAGCCTCACGGTTTTGTTCAGCTTGTAACTTAGCTACATTAGCCTTAGTTGCTTCAATAGCTTTCTTATTTTTAATTAGGAAATTTTGGGCATAACCGTCAGCAACATTCTTTAATTCGCCCTTCTTACCCTTACCTCTAACATCTTCTAGGAAAATAACTTTCATAATTTAATGATCCTCCTCTTAGTTCTTTTTATTCGAAGCCGTTAAAACATCAACCAATTGATTCTTAACTTCCTCTACCGTTGAATCAGGAATTTGAGTTGCGGCGTCAGACAAGTGTCCACCACCACCAAGTTTTTCCATAATAACTTGAACGTTAACATTACCCAAACTACGTGCCGAAATACCGACTCGACCATCTGGACGTTTGCTAATAACAAATGATGCTTCAACATTATCTAATGATAACAATGTATCAGCCGCTTGAGCAACGATAACTGGATCGTATGTTTTATCCTCTTCGCCAAAACATACAGCCATATTACCATTAACCATCGTAATCGTTTCAATCAAATGACTCTTTTGAATAAATGAATCTATATTCTCTTTCAAGACATTCTGAATAACAGTCTCGTCTGCACCAACTGAACGTAAGTAACTTGCAGCATCAAATGTTCTCGTACCTGTTCTAAGTGAGAAGGATTTAGTATCGACAGTAATACCTGCTAACAAAGCAGTAGCCTCAATCTTTTCAATAGCCTTCTTATTCTTAGGTTGATACTCAAGCATTTCTGTAATCAACTCACTAGTTGATGAAGCATATGGTTCAATATAGATCAACATTGGATTCTCAGGGAATTCTTCGCCACGTCTATGGTGATCAATGACAACGACTTTATTATTATCGCCATTAAACAAATCTGGATTAATTGAAATGCTTTGTTTAGAATGATCAACCATTACAATCAAAGTCTTAGGTGTTTTAATTTCAATTGATTCAGCTGGAGAAATAATATCTTTCTTAATATCTGGATCTTCATCAATCATACCCAACAGACGACTGACATCTGAGTGAAGGGTATTAGGATTAATAACGATTTTGCATGGTGTATTATTCATCATCGAAATTCTTCTAATACCTAGGGATGAACCTAAAACATCCATATCAGGATGTGAATGTCCCATAACAATGACTTGATCACTATCTTTCAATAGCTCTTGTAATGCTTCACTGATCATTCTAGCCCGGACTCTAGTTCTCTTTTCCATAGGGTCAGTATTGCCACCATAGAAACGAGCTTTCTCGCCAATTTCTTTAACGACAACTTGATCTCCACCACGTCCTAGAGCCAAATTAAGATTCTTTTGAGCCTCATCGTTTAATTTATGCAAATCATCGACTCCGTACGAGAATCCCATACTCAAAGTCAAAGGTACATTTTGTTGTGAAGTATATTCACGAATGACATCCAAGATCTTGAAGCCATTTTTCTCCATATCAAAAATTCGACCTGTGTAGGCAGTAATAAAGAAATGATCATCATCAATTCTCTTCAAAAACATTTGTTGCTCTGATGCCCAATTTGATAATTCATTCGTAATATAATTGTCCAAATTAGAAATATCACGATCACTCATTGATTGAGTGATTTCAGCATAATTATCTAAGTATACTTGCCCAATAACTGAACGATTGTCTTCATAACGTTTTTCAATTTTAGAATAGCGCGTTATATCCATCAAGTAGATAACTTTTAATTCAGTTTGAACTTGAACTAAATAATACTTGTCATCTATCTGAATCGTCTTATTTCCAGCATGTTCTTCATCATCAATCAAACTGGATAATTCAGATGATATATCTCCGATACTCATGCCGTTAGATGGATTAAATCCTGTTTCTTCAACAAAATAAGGGTTTACCCATTGAATCTGCTTATCAGCATCATATAACAATATTCCCAATGGATACTCTACAAAACTATTGTCTGTTCCCCGATCAATTCGATATTGTAAATTGTTAGTATATTTACCTGCTTTTTCACCTAATAATAGGAATAAGTAAACAAATAAAACTAATGAAATGATAACTAATATGGCTTGAATATAACCAGCTACAGAGCCGTGAACCAAACCAACTATTAGTATCGACAATAACATAACAATCAAAGAGACCGCCGTAAGTTGAGTCGAATGATCAACTCGCGAAAGGAAGAATTTCAGATTAGCCTTTATCTTTTTCATATTAGTCCCCTCTTAGATATACCTCTTAATTTTATCACAGCCGGCTTGTTCTTTCTTCATATATATATTTAATTGAAAGCGAACACAAAAACACCAACAAGTTTCACTAAATCAGTGAACCATTGGTGTCTATCAATCAAATATCATCTTTAACTACATGTACTCTCTTACGTTCATATAAATACATTCCGATGCTAAAAATCAATGTAAATATTAGTGCAGAAATAATTTGTTTTAAGTTAAATAAATTTTCAAAGAATCTATTTAATCCAAAATTAACCATCGTGTCCACTATCCAATAGGCAAGAAATAATAACGGTGCCAGTTTAACCCAAGAATGTTTGATTTCCTTAGTAACTTGTTTTTTCTCCTCAGAACTGATTTCTCTTCTAAGTAATTTTTTCTTGGCTAAGGGGATGTAAATAAAACCATATGTAATTATGAAAGTCATCAGTATTTGAATAAACATTGTAATATATAGAATATTTTCATAACTTATTACATTTGAGTTTGTTAAGTAAACCATTGATCCAAAGGCAAAAAATAATTCAAACATAAAAAATACAAATACTGTCCGTATTGCAAGCTTTCCCAGTTCACTTTTAGTTCTTTCATCAACTACTGCTGTTGATCCTAAAAACCATTTGATTACTAATTTATCTAATTTACTCATGCTTTCTCCCCCAAAACTTAGGTATACTTTAACTTTTATTTCATTTCCTTAGCTATCCGTATTTCTCCCTTTTCAAAGGAATACATAATTAAACTAAAAAGAATTGTCCAGATCACCGCTCCAGTCATTTTTTGAAGAGTGAACATTTGCTTAAATAAATTATTCTTTGAAAAATCAAAAACAGTACTAATAGATAAGAATATTAAAAATGAAATAGGAGCAGACCTTACATACTTCTTTTTAAGTAAGGAGATAATATTTTCTCTTTCTTTTTGATTCGTCACTTCAAAAGGGATTGAATTTTTTCGATTAAAGTTCAACATCAAGAAGCCTAAAAAGATCACTACAATTCCGATAAATTGAATGAATAATGTCAGATAAAAATAGGATTCAAAATCAGTGATCAATCCGCTATTAGCAAAAAAATAAGTTAATCCGACGTAAAATAGTTCAAAAATAAATAAAATAAATACGGTCTTAGTAGATATACGTCCGATTTCTTTTTTTACATATTCATCAACAGTATCCTGTACACCGAAAAACCATTTCAGAACCTTATTCTTCTTCATCTTCATCTCTCCAAAATAATGTATTCAAATCAGTATCTAACACCCAAGCCAATTTTAAGCACAAATCTAAAGATGGATTATACTTGCCGTTTTCAATTAAATTAATCGTCTGGCGTGCAACTCCAATTTCTTCCGCTAAAGCCATTTGCGATAATTTCTTTGCACGGCGATATTCACGAACCCGATTCATTAATTCACCTGTTTTCTCAAAAGTCATATATATTTGACATTCTTAATATAAAATATATATGACTTTGTGTCAACTATATATGATATTTTTAGTAACCGTTATCATTTTATTCATAAAAAATAAAGGGTCTAAACTTTATCGTGTTGGTAGATTAATTCTATTGACATGATTTTTTTATACCAATCAAAAAAAGGACATCTATAATATCCTTTATAACCGCGATTTTTGCCACCAAACGAAAATCAAAAAATATAAAAAGGAATCAATCGAAAAATCAAGGCATTAAAACGTGGTTGTTTTGGATTTAAAAATCAGATGCATTTCTTTATTCGCATTCAACTAAGGGCATAAAAAAAGAACCATACCAATTAAGGCACGATTCTTAGTAAAAGGTCTTACCAACATGATTTGACTTAGACCCTATTTTTATTTCAATATTATATTTAGCCATAGAAAAAAACCTTGGTTGGATTTCTCCAACTCAAGGGGTTCATTTCAATTGCTTATTCTAAGTAATCCGTTTCTTCATTTATATATTTACTGAAAATAGGTAATAATTCTTACAAACTAGTGGGATATTGGTGTTAACTGATTCCAACATTACAAACACCTTTTGATAGTGAAGTTATTAAAAGTGTTATGCATAATAACGCAAAAATAAACTATTGTAAAATGGACATTATTCTTATTAAAAAGGCCAAGTGGGCAACCATTCTTACCCAACTTGACCTACAATATTATATTTTTAATTAAACGTTCCTGAAAAATATAAAAAAATAACTCCTATTGCCAATAAAATTATGGCAATAATATATTGAAAAATCATACTAGTATCTTTAAATACAAAAAACCTAGTTTTTCTCAGTGTTCTTGATATTATCAAAAAAATCATTGAAATAACAACAAATATCAAGCCTAAAATCTTCATAATTCAATCTCCTTAAAGGACATAGCCACTCAAATTATCAAATTCGATTAGTTTATAAACTATCTGTTGAAGTCCAGGTTAAAGTAGTTGTATATTTACCGGCCGGTTGATTATTTAAATTCATTTTCATCATGATTTTTTGATTATCATTCCAATAAATACTTTGGGGATTACTACTATTTATAATTTGATATGGACTTTGACTCAAATCAAATATTGAATCTCCATTTTTATAAACTAATTTATTTTCAAATTTATAGTTAGAATTATCTTCATTTACAAAATAATCATCTTGTTGACTAACATACATTTTAATATTATTTTTTTCTCTTCTATTATCTGTAATCTTGAGAGCTAGATTATTGGGTTCTACACTCTTTCCAGATACCCAGCCTCTCTTATACGAAGTAACATTACCAAAGGTTATATCCTCCGGCACAAAATTAAAACTATCTCCTGAAGAGTAGGAAATATTATCTTCCTTCCCTTTAGCTGGTACATAAGAATAATAATTATCACTATCTGAATCTAAAGTACCATCCAAAATATATGGAGAAAAGCTTATATTATTACCACCGTATTTTCCATCTTTATTTTGCAAAGTTCCTTTTATAGAAATATTCATACTACTATTAGCACTTAGTGATATGTTATTTAAGCAAATGTTCTTATAGTTTTCTGTCTTACTACCATCGGCACTTAAATAATTAGTATCCGTAACTTTATACTTATCAGATGTAAGGGGAACAAATGTATTACCATCATCGTATGATATTTGTAAAGAATCTGTATCCATTGAACTAGGTACTGGTTGAATATATGTGAAATTATTTATCGGAACATCAGGTGAATTATTTTTCAATAAATTATTAAACTGTAAAATATCTCCATCCTCTATAGAGGATCCTTGGTACACATATTTTAAATTGTTTCCATCTATATTAGAGTTCGCATAAGTTAAATCTTTCATATTGTTATCAATGCTCAAGTTAGGTCTATTATTTAACCCCACCTGTTTCACATTACTATTACCACCATTATATGAAGCAATCACATCTAATAACTTATAACTAGATCCAATCTTATCCCAAACAGAATCAGGAACATTAAAGCTAAAATTACCATCTTTATCAGTTATCGCAACGTAAGGATAATTTTCGTAAACGGTTGATATATTATTAAATGCCGTGCTTAGTGCACCATTAGCATTTAGGTAGTTGTTAAACTGATTATATTGACTTGAGCTACTAGTAGCAGTTGTAAAGTCACTAGTCTTTATAGTTTTATTAGAAAAGCTTGTTCCATTACCTGTCCCCGCGGTAGGTATATCTGTTTTAGATGCACTTGTTAAAATAGTTTTAGAGTTAATTATATTAGCAATATCATCATCCGAAAGATTAGATAATGAATTTATTGGGGATATGTATTTATCCTTATTATTTTTATCATCATCCAAATATATCCTGACATATGCACCAACAAGTACATTGCCATCGTCATCTTTCACACTACCAGTAAGTTTAGGATCAGTCTTATCTGTGTAACGTTTCGTCATAGAAATAGTAGGATTAGGTGACTTAGTAAATTGTAATTTATTAAATTCTCTAGTGTAGTTTTTTCCACTATCTGTTGCATTTAAGAGCTGTTGATTTATATTATACAAGTCCTTATACCTACCAAACGTCCTAATTTTTTGATAGGAAAAATACTGTCCAATAACATTAGCGAGAAACATCTTATGCAATGGAATATCACTAAACGATATTGCTTGTTTTCCATCATAAGAATATCCATTAGCCGAAGCTATTATATCTTGTGCATTAATATATTGATCATTATTCATAAACAGTATTTTACTATTAGGACTACCTCCATTATCCAGTAGAAAGCTCTTCGGTCTAGTTATATTAAAGTTAGCATAAGGCATATACATCAAATATCCACCAACTAATGGATCAGTTTTTACCTCAAATCCGCCATTCTCATTGACATTTATATTACTATTATTACCAATATAAACTACGCCATAAGTTGGATTGTATACACCAGGATTACTTACATTCACAGAAAAGTTCGAAGAATTTGATATGTCTTGAGTCATGCCTACTATAAAGGCAGCCGGATTATTCCCATAAACTGAACCAACCACATTTATATTAAAGTTACTATTTTTTCCGTTCATTTGTATTTTAGAGTTTACCTGAGAATAGAGAGCTGGAGAAATATAGTCTGGGTTATTGGGTTGTACAGTAATGGTATTATTACCTATACTTGGAGCTACCAAATATTTATTATCACAATCAATATTAATCTGAGAATCATCTGACAAATTTATAATTGCATTTGCATTTATCAAATATATCCCATATCCTGATCCTCCTCGCGGACTATCTTCAGCACTAATGCCATGAGGATGCAATTCCATAGTAGCTCCCTCATCCAAAGTCAAATTACCAGCTAGTTCTAAGACATTACCATTATAAGTTTCGCCGTAATACTTAGCTCCTGCATGTAATTCTAGGTCACCTGTCTGCATATTTTGCTGATTACCAGCCGCATCACACAATAACGTAACTCCTGTAGGGTTCTTTTTAGTATAAGTACTATAAGAATATAATGAATGAACACTTACATTTCCATAAATATTCACTTTAATATTGGGTAGTGTACTACTCCAAATTAATTGTGAACCATAATACGAAATATTACTATAATTTATATTTATATTACTTATATTAGTTCTTATGGGTCCCCAATATGAAGATGAAGTCACTGTCATGTTTTCTAAGGTCCATGTCTGATTTTGATTGTTTTCAATAGAAATAGAATTGTTATTCATATCCAATCTGTGCCCTTGTCCGTCAATAACCAGAACTTCATGTTTAACATATTCAGGCGTGTAGTGAGCAGCAAGAGCTAAACTATTATATTCAGAATAAGTGGAATCTGCAAAATTAATATCATTATCTAGGACTATCTTCTGCACATGTGAACCTGAATTACTAGAGGTTCTATAAGTTGCGGTACTCCTACCATCGTCACTATTATAAACAGCATCTAAAAATTCATTAGCAGTACTAACATGTACTGTATTGCTATCATTTATTGAAGAGGGATCACTAAGATTTTCAGATGATAAGGGCAGCGGCGTACTCAAAAGAGATTTTAAATTCAATGAACCACTGGAATTAGATTTATTTCGTGTCTTATTAGAATTTGAGAAAATTTGTTGTTCAGAAGTAATATCATTTTTTGCAGCCAATACTTCGTTTTCGCCTATAAAAGATAAGCTAAAAACAAAAAGTAACATAAGAATAACTGGCTGAATAGTTTTTTTTAACATTTTTATCTCCTCTTAAAATCAAGCCTTCTAATTACGTTATCTCCTATTAAATGACATTTGAAATTCATACTTAAACGACCATATTCCAGACACTTCATTGGAGTATGGCCGTTTTGTATATGGTTTTATACTATTTTTTTAACAGACGTTCCATACTCTTTTAGCATGTATGAAAATTAAAAATCTAATTACTTGATGTACACATCGGTTGCAGAAACAAATTCATTTGTAGCAACTCTGAAATATTTCCTTAAATTGTTATTAGATTGAGAAGTATTTGCATCCTTTTCTAAATAAGCAATTCTATCGGTATGCCATGCTGTGTCATGAGCTAATCCTCTATTGGCTATAGTCTCTCCTTGCGCATTGATCAAACGTGCATCTTTATTTGTATAAAGAGTGGCATCCAAACTAACATAGCGATAAACATCAGAAGCTTTAGCCCATTCATTTGTAGCAACTCTTAAATAGGATGTACCATTTATATTAATAACCTTGTCGCTGAACCAACAGCTGTCATAACCTAGCGCACGTGTTTTATCCCTGGTAACTTTATTATTAGAAATATTGAATAATTCAACCATTTTTACATTACTTGGAACGGCTACAGTTTGAGTTAAATCAATTGTTTTATTTTGCTCTACTGGAGTGTTTGCCCCACCGTTGCTTCCACCATTCCCATAGTTAGTATTAGTAATATGATCAGCATCAATGGCAGCTAATCCAGATTTTTCGGCACTAGAAACAGTGTCCAGATCATTGGCTTCGTTGATTGCTTTTTTAGCCTTAGTAGCGTCACTATCAACGTCATCCATTTGTTTTGATTTCTCTGAAGAAGTCAAAGTTTTATCTTCCGAAATAGCATTCTTAGTTACTTGGGCTTGATAGTCTATCGCATCATTAGCTTTATCCTTTGCCGCTTTTAAATCGCCAGGAAGATAATCAGTGTCAATAGCACTTAGCCCTTCACTTTCGGACCTTAAAATTTCATCTGAATTTTGAGCATTAGCAATTTTTTCCTTCGCTTTAGTAGCGTCTTCTTCTACATTTTTAATTTGAACAGATTTTTCATCAGAGCTTAAGCTATTGTCATTCAGAATCATATCTTTCACTTTGACAGCTCTTTCATCAATAGAATCTTGAGCTCTGTTTTTAATAGCATCTAAATCATTAGGTACATAATCAGTATCGATTGCAGCAATCCCAGCGTTTTGAGCACTTGAAACTTTATCGGCAGAATTAGCTGAATTGATATTATTTCTAGCACTCTTAGCATCATCATTTACTTTAGAAATTTGCTCGGCTTTTTCATCAGCAGTTAAAGTATTATCTTTAGAAATTGCATCAGTGACATTACTTAATTTCTCAGCAATTGCTTCAAGGGCCTTATTTTTAATATCATCTAAATTACCGGCAACATGATCAGCATCAATTGCATCTAAACCAGCATTCTCAGCATAAGAAATATCATCAACAGTAGTAGCGACATTGATATTATCTTTAGCATTCTGTGCATCCTTATCAACACTGGCCATCTGTGTGTTTTTTTCATCAGAAGTAAGCGTGCTATCATTGGAAATCATACTTTTAATTTTTGCGGCTTTTTCATCAATAGAATTGATAGCATTCTTTTTAGAAGCTTCTAAATCACCAGTTACGTGATCAGCATCGATTGCGGCCACTCCGGCATTCTCAGCTTTATAAATGTCGTCAGCTGTAGTTGCCTTACTAATATTTTCTTTGGCTGCAACAGCGTCTTTATCAACATTGGCAGTTTGAGAGGCTTTTTCGGAAGCACTTAAGGTATTATCAGCTGCAATATCGGCCTTAACTTTAGCAGCTTTTGCATCAATGATATCTTTGGAGGCTTGTTTAGAAGATGTAATGTTACCAGTTATATGATCGGCATCGATCGCACCTAATCCAGCATTCTCAGCCTTGTTAATATCGTCAGCTGTAGTAGCTTTACTAATATTTTCCTTAGCTGCAGCAGCATCTTTATCAACGTTTGCCGATTGTATTGCCTTTTGATCAGCGGTTAAAGTATTATCTTTAGATATAGTATCTTTTACTTCTTTAGCTTTTTGGTCAATTACATCGTTAGCATTTTGTTTGATAGTGTCCAAATTACCAGTTTTATGATCGGCATCAATTGTTGCGATACCATTACTTTGAGCATTGGCGACTTCATCAGAATTAGTAGCTTTATTAATATTATCTTTCGCTGTTGAAGCATCTTTATCAACATTGGAACTTTGGGTAGCTTTTTCAGCGGCACTTAATGAACCATCATTGGAAATCAAATCCTTTATACGGGCAGCTTCTTTATCAATGGCATCACTGGCATTCTGTTTCAAGTCAGATAATGAAACCTTATTAAAGTAATAATTTACAGTTACGGGTGACAATCCAATATAACCGCTTTCATTTTCAGCTTTTGAAAATATGTAACCAGGTAGAGTTTTATCTGCACTGACGGAATAGTTTTGCCCAGAATATTCCTGAATATTCTTTGAAAAGATTACTTTGTTACCATTGCTAGCATCTTTGTAGTTTATAGTGATTTTAGTTTCCTTTGGAAGCATGAAATTGGAACTATTTTTAGCAGTCATTCCATACCACTGATCAACAAAAGCGTCAGTGTTTACATTAGATAAATATACAGCCCTTAAAACTTTAAGTGATGCCTTACCACTACCATCAATATGGTAAGAACCATTATTATTTATTAATGAGCCATATACGTAATTTCCAAAACCGAGTAATTGAGGAGATGTGGTCAGAATTTTACGGTTAGTAACATTTCCCGATGAATCGTAACTCATAGTCTATGTTTGATGAGTATTAAGATTATAAGATACCAATAGATAATTCGGATAAACCACATTAGTATCCGGATTATTTACTTTATAAACACCAAGTGTGATTGTATTCTCTGTAGGATCATTTGCTAAATTATTATTTCTAGGTGACACAGTTACTTTGGCATTATCTAATGGATTTATAGTTGATTCCTGTGTATTAGATTCTGTAGCCGCAAGTGTATTTGTGGAATTAAAGGAAATTAAGCCATACGCTCCAAGAGCCAATCCTGTAACAGCAGAAAATATTAATTTATTTCTATTGAAATTATATTTATTATCCTTCATATTCATAACCCCCCATACATTTATAAACTGATTGTGCCTTGATAATAACACAAATTTTTATCCCATTTTAAATATTTTTGCAATATTTTAAAAATATATGTATTACAAAATGATAAAGCAAGAAAACCATTTTCCCAATTTAATCAATACTTTTAGTTTATTTCAGTTATGTATGAGTAACTTCAGGGAAATATTTCCTTTTAATTATTCGATTAAAAACATAATAATCATGTGTCATATTTATTATATTCAAATAAAATTCGAACCTTATTTAGAAATTTTTTTTGATAACATATACATATTTCTCTATGCAAAAAAACAGTTTTGCATAGAGAAGGCACATCCATCAAATTAATATTTAAGATAGAGATTTTCCAATTTTTATTGTTTTAAAAACTTAGTTTTAAATATAAAAAATCCTTTCATAATTTCATCCGAAAACCATGAAAGGATTACTTTGTACTTATTCTCTGCCATTTATTTATAGTGTCGTGAAATACTATAAACTGTCTGTTGCCGTCCAAGTTATCGTACTTGTATAGTTGCCAGAATAATTAACTCCATTACTTTTTAAATTTATTTTTTGAGGTCCATTTATCAAATCAAGATTTGTCGCGCCTCTATAGCTATCTGTGGTTTGTTGCTCTCTAATTAATGAATCAACATCGGTAATATTAAGAACATTATTCGCATCACTTATCTGTAAACCAAGGTCACCGTCATTTACTTTCACTTGATCTGTTTTAAAATCTGATGCTTTAGCCATTAATTTCCAATTATTAGTATGAGAAGGATCTCTATCATCATTAACAGTTACATTAAATTCTTTCGTTACCGGTACCTTTATCAAATGCGTATACGCAGGGATGGTTCCAAAATCTAAATTCTTAGTAACGTCTAAAGTCAAAGTGTTAGTTCCACCTACATTCAACACAGTAGCTGGCAAAAATGTAGTATCGTGAAAGACCGTTTCCGAAAATGGAGTAGTATTTGAATTCTTGTCAGTTAAGTAGATAACAACTTTATCATCGTTTAAAATTCCAGAGATATTGCTTATCTTCCAATTCCCGTCATTATCTACTGTCGTAGCATTGGAGTACACTGTATCAGCATCACCATTATGATGAATTATCTTCCAATTTAATGACGCTCCCGGTTCACCTGTACCTTCGATTTCTTTAGACCATTGAGAAATTTCCTTTACATTATTTTTTATTTTTACTGGATCAGGTGGTGTCCTATCTATAACCGTTTGTTCCTTATATTGATTATATTTTTCATTGTTAATATCTGTTTTTATGGCATTGTTTGAATTATAATCAGGATCATTTCTCCATAGTTTTAAAATTTTTATTTTAGTTCCTATTTCCAAATATTTTTTGTCACTATCAAAACTACTAACTGGTATTTTGATAGCACCATCAATTGTAGAAGTATTGTATTCGTAATATTTTTGATGCTGAATAGATGCTCCAACTGCATTTTTTGTAGTTCCATCTGGATAAGTCAATTGAACTTCAGCATAAACCTCGTTGTCATATGAAGGACGATATGCATTATTTTCAGCAGGCATTAAAGTTGGTACCCAAACATATGAATCCGCATTAGTTGGTTGATCAGGGGCATTCTTCACTTGCGCAGGTGATGTATTAGCTGTCATTCTTCCTAACTTCGATAGTCCTAAATTACTTCCTAGGAACTCTCTAAAACTGGCATCAGAAGAAGTTGTAGTGAACTTAGTAAAATTAACCCCAGAATAAGTAGCATTAACGTAATTCCAACTTTTAGTGGGAGATCCCTGAACATTTGATGTCGACAACCATACAGATAGTGGAATATTACCATGACTAAATTGACTAGTATTGGCACAGTTGAATAAAGTTCCACCCGCTCCCGTTCCGGTAGAAGCAGTATTCATAAAATCAAAATATCTGGGTACTTCCATATTAAAATTCAATATGTTTGAAGAATAGAAGATTGCATTACCAGGATAATATCCACGTGCTACAAAAGAAGTTCCATTACCAGCTGTCATATCAATTCTTGTTGATGAAGATATGGCCGGTCCATTATTTGCACTAATAAGAACCTGAGAATCTGTACCATCTAGTTTAAAAGAATTTGAATTTCCACCACCAGCATAATATATTCCTTGACCATCACTATCTCAAACTCCCGGACTTCCACTAGTTGAATTATTTATACAATTAAATTCAGCACCATTACTTACCGATATATTATTGCCACCACCATACATACGAATTCCATATGTATTAAGGGTTCCATTTTGATTAATTGAAACTTTAGCATGATTTTTTATATCAAATGTCATTTCCCCTGTCCATGCAAATCGGATAACTGCATTATTATTAGTTGATGCTCCCGAACGAGAAGCATTTAATTCAGTGCCTTCATCAGAGACATCAAAAGTACTTCCCACTCCGGATTCCGTTATAGCAGATCCATTAGGATTATTTACTGTAAACTTAGAATTTGAAGATAACATAATTTTGGTATTCTTTCCAAACAGATAAACTGGAGCGTTAAAATCTCCCTGATTTGTTTTGTCAACATTTACGTTTGAATTATTAGTCATTTTAAATGTCATACCTGTTTGAGTATAGGTCCCACTCGTACTGATAAAATAGTTTGAAGTTCCCGAGGGATAAGTTGATTTAACCGTCGAATTATCTATATTGATATTTTTCGTTAAACCGTCCGATGTAGAACTATAGTAAAAACCTCTGGAACTATCTGTAACTGTTGAATCCTTAATAGAAAGATCTCCACCTGATGATCCTCGAAATCTAATCGTAGGATTGGCACTTGTATTTTGTGTTACATAGTTGGCATTGGTAAAACTTAAATTGGTATAAATATTACTAGTATTCAAAATTGACCCGGTTAAAGAACCTATCCCAGAAAATATAATTTCAGCATTCGAAGTGGCTCTTAACATGGCTGACCCAGTTGAGTTAATTGATGCATCAACAAAATTAATTTGATAATTGTTAGTATTCAAATATCTACTAGACATATCTATACTGTGTCCATTAAAGACAACGACTTTATTATTTTGAAAACTAACCCTATTGTTAGCAGCCTTTAAATCAACACCAATAATTATTTTTCCCACCGATGTGTTACTGGCGGCATCAATAAAATCTTGCCAGCTATTAACAGTAACAGAATCACCATCAACATTTAATACCGGATCACTAGATTTTGATTGTACTCTAAGACTTCTTAACTCAGTATTAATTTTTTCGTTTTTTAAATCAAAATCACCTAATTTTTCTATTTGATCCCAAAAATCCGTTTTATAGGGCTGATTCACCTCAACACTATCCACATTTTCACTTAAATTTAATGTTTGAGATATACCTTCTAAAGCGTCTGCTTTCACAATCTTAGTATTTGCTATTAAACAAAAGAACACTATCGATAAATAAAATAGAAATACTATTAATTTATTAATATATATTTTTTTAATAAACACAAGATCACCGCCTATACTGTAGAATTTAAAGATTGATGTTTACTAATTCACATAAAAATATCATGATATATATTTATGAATTACCTCATCAGTGACAAAATATCCTTATTGGAAACACAATTGATTTTTTATGAATATTTATACTTTGCATAATTACTACTGTTATTAAATCGATTGTCTCTTGATAATATCATAGTTTTTGGCTTCTTTTTAGCAATTTTTTAATTATTAAAATTTATATAGGCTATATTTTGATAAAAATTTGAAATAAAAATATTGATTTTGTCATTTTCATCATTATATTATTCAATAATTTAGACAAATATCATCTATTAAATGAATTTGAATAGAATGGCAATATTAATTCGAATATTTATTTTGAAATATAAAATACGATATTTTTCTCTCGAAACACCATTATCATAATCTTCCTTTGATTTTTAATTAATAATCAAAATATTATAAAGATAAATTTAAATTATAAATCTATTGAGTTATCATCATAAATATTCGATTAAATATATAATAATTGCGTGATTTATTCTTTAGGTTTAATATGATTCGAATCTTATTTACACTTAATATATTTTTATATAACAACCTGAATTTTTTCTCTATATGACTTCTTTTAATTCTCAAGCTTATCAATTGCTTGTTTTATTGTTAATTTCATGGCATACAAAAAAATAAGATTCCAGAAGAATACTGGAATCTTATTTTTTAATTGAATATTCAATTATTCATATCTAAATTAGATTTGAAGTTATAAAGAATTAGTCTTCAGCAACGAATGGTAATAGAGCCATGATTCTTGCTCTCTTGATAGCTACAGTAAGCTTACGTTGGTTCTTAGCACTTGTACCTGTAACACGTCTTGGCAAAATCTTACCACGTTCTGAGATAAATCTCTTTAGTAATTCTGTATCTTTGTAATCGATGTATTCGATATGGTTAGCAGCGATGAAGTCAACTTTACGTCTTCTACGTCCGCCTCTTCTTTGTTGGGCCATTATTGATTGCTCCCTTCTATATTAAAATGGTAAATCATCATCAGAAATGTCAATCGGTTTACTTTTATCAGCAAAAGGATCGCCATTATTGTTGTTAGAATTGTTAGATTGATTATTGTTATTTGAGTTGTTGTTACTATTGTTATAATTACCACTGTTACCAGCACTATTATTGCTGTAACTGTTGTTATTACTGTTATTGTTTCCGAATGGAGACTGATTTGATTGATTAGAATTATTGTTGTAGCTAGGTGCTTGATTAGCATTTGAATAATTACCGTTGCCAGAATCTCTTCTTTCACTTTCGGCACGAGATTCAAGTAACGAGAAGTTTTCTACAATAACATCCGTTCTATAAACTCTTTGTCCTTGTTGATTATCATATGAACTTGTTTGAATACGTCCATCAATACCAACAAGTGAACCCTTTTTAGTGAAATTAACAAAATTCTCGGCGGCTTTTCTCCAAATAGTACAACCGATAAAATCAGCTTCACGTTCTCCTTGAGAATTGGTAAATTGTCGATTGACAGCAACTGTAAAACTTGCAACTGCTGCGCCATTGGCAGTATATCTCAATTCAGGATCACGTGTCAGGCGTCCAACTAAAACTACTCGATTAATCATTAATCTGCCTCCTTAAATGTTTCACGTGAAACAAGACTAGTCTTCGCGTCTAACGATCATGTGACGAAGAATGTTATCTTCAATCTTTGAAAGACGGTCGAATTCGTTGATTGCTTCATCGTTGTCAGCATCTACGTTGATGATATGGTAGATACCTTCTTTGTAGTTAGCAATTTCATATGCTAAACGTTTCTTTTCCCAGTCTTTTGAGTCGATTACTTTGGCGCCGTTGTCAGTAAGGATCTTATCGAAACGATCGATCAATACCTTCTTTGCGTCTTCTTCCATATCAGGTTTAATGATATATGTGATTTCGTAATGTGCTTCAGCCATGACTGTACACCTCCTTATGGTCTAATGGTTCTAATTAAAGAACAAGGAGCATAAATTAACTTCATTTTATACTCACGAAATATAATTTTATCATAAATGCCTTGTAAATACTAGAATGAATTTCAATAAAAAAATCGTTTCTGCCTGACACGCATCCCTAATTGGATACATATCTAAACTACGCAGAAACGATTTACTTTATTTATTCATTTGTTTGTTCTGAAGAATCAGTGTCTGAATCATCATCAGATGAATCTGAATCGTCATCAGCAATTTTAGCCATTGTTGAAACAATTGCATCATCATCAACTTTGATTAATCTAACACCTAATGTTGCACGGCCTGTTTGTGAAACGCTTTGAACGTCAAAACGAATCATAACACCCTTATTAGTGATCAACATAATATCCTCATCACCATCAACTACTGTTAATCCGGCAATAGGTCCATTTTTCTCAGTAACGTTGGCAGTCTTAATACCTTTACCACCACGTCCCTTGACTGGATACTCGCTGACAGAGGTTCTCTTACCATATCCCTTTTCGGAAATAGTTAGAATCTCTTGTCCTGATTCAGCAATTGAAGAGCCAACTACATAATCTTCTTCACGTAATTTAATACCACGTACACCAGCAGCAGTTCTTCCCATTGGACGAACATCACTTTCACTGAAAGTTACGGCATAACCCTTGTGAGTTCCAATAATGATAACTTTATCACCATCAGTTAGGAAGACATTATTCAACTCGTCCTCATCTTTCAAGGTGATAGCACGTAGACCTGAATGTCTGATATTTGCAAAATCACTTACAGGAGTGCGTTTTACAGTTCCATATTTGGTTACAAAGAACAAGTATGAGTTGTCAGGATCGACATCTTTATCAACATTGATAACTGTTTCGATCTTTTCGCCCTTTTCGATATTCAACAAGTTAATAACTGGAATCCCTTTGGCTGTACGACCATATTCGGGGACCTCATAACCCTTGATTCGATAGACTTTACCAGCGTTGGTGAAGAATAATAGTCGATCATGAGTAGATGTATAAATCATTTGTTCAATGAAATCATCATCATGAACTCCCATTCCTTGAACACCACGGCCACCACGATTTTGAACACGGAATTCATCCGCTGACAAACGTTTAATGTACCCATTATGTGTCAAGACAACCAAGATGTTTTCTTCTTCAATCAAATCTTCATCTTCGATGTTAGCTACTTCACTGGCACGAATTTCAGTTCTTCTAGGATCTCCAAATTTATCTTGAATTTCAAGCAATTCATCATAAATGATTTTGTCAACACGTTCAGGTTTAGCCAAAATATCTTGAAAATCAGCAATTTTAACTAACAACTCTTGATATTCAGCTTCAACCTTTTCACGTTCCAAACCAGTCAAACGAACCAAACGCATATCAAGGATAGCTTGCGATTGTTTATCTGATAGCTTGTATTTATCCATCAAAGTTTGCTTAGCAACAGCTGATGTTTGTGAACCTCTGATGATACTGATGATTTCATCAATATGATCCAACGCAATTCTCAAACCTTCAAGAATGTGAGCTCTAGCTTGAGCACGTCTTAATTCAAATTCAGTTCTTCTTCTAATAACAACTTCCTGGTGCTTCAAGTATTCAACCAAAATACCTTTAAGTGAAAAGACTTTTGGTGTCTTACCAACGATAGCAACCATGTTGATACCATAAGAAATTTGTAATTGAGTTAATTTGTATAAATTATTCAAAACCACTGAGGCACTCATATCACGACGAACGTCAATAACGATACGCATACCTTCACGGTCAGATTCATCATTCAAGTCAGTAATACCTTCAAGCTTCTTTTCACGAGCTAATTCAGCGATTCTCTCAACTAATTTAGCCTTGTTGACCATGTATGGAAGCTCAGTAACGATAATCTGTTCAGCACCACTCTTCTTCGTGATAACGTCAACTTTAGCACGAAGAATAATAGTTCCCTTACCATTTTCGTAAGCCTTTCTGATACCAGAACGACCCATGATAATTCCGCCAGTTGGAAAATCTGGTCCCGGGATAACTTTCATCAAATCAGCAACCGTTGCATCTTTATTTCTCATCAAAATGTGCAAAGCATCGATAACTTCTTTTAAGTTATGTGATGGGATATTAGTTGTCATACCAACAGCAATACCAGTAGCCCCATTGACCAAAAGGTTAGGGAATCTTGCTGGAAGAACCATTGGTTCTTTTTCTTCACCATCATAGTTAGGTACAAGATCAACAGTATCCTTGTTAATATCACGCAACATTTCAACTGCCATCTTGCTCATTCTAGCTTCGGTATAACGCATAGCAGCAGGTGGATCACCATCAATTGATCCAAAGTTTCCGTGTCCGTCAACTAATGGATAACGATAACTGAAATCCTGAGCCATTCTTACCATTGATTCATAAATAGCCGAATCCCCATGAGGGTGATATTTACCCATAATATCACCAACGAAACGGGCACTCTTCTTGTATGGTTTGTCAGGTGTAACACCTAATTCATTCATACCATAAAGAATACGGCGATGAACTGGTTTGAGACCATCACGAACGTCAGGTAACGCACGTGACACGATAACACTGGCAGCGTAGTCAACGAATGAGTTCTTCATGACTTCAGTCAGGTTAACATTTTCTATTCTATGATCTGCCATTAAATTGCCATCCTCCCTAGTAATCTACTTCTGCATAACGCGCATTTGCTTCAATGAACTCTCTTCTAGGTTCAACTTTATCACCCATCAACATTGAGAAAATCTCATTAGCTTCAATAGCATCATCAAGGTTAACCCGGTCCAATCTTCTCTTATCAGGATCCATTGTTGTTTCCCATAGTTGATCGGCATCCATTTCACCAAGACCCTTGTAACGTTGGATCTTTGGTTCTGGCTTTGGTGGTAATTGTTCAACAAAGTCATCTTTTTCTTTATCAGTATCAAAGTATCTCATCATCTTACCTTGGCGAACTTGATACAAAGGTGGCTTAGCGATATAAACGTATCCTGCATCAACAACCGGACGCATATATCTATAAAGTAAAGTCAAAAGTAAAGTTCTGATATGGGCACCATCGACATCGGCATCGGTCATAATAATAACCTTGTGATATCTAGCTTTGGAAATATCGAAATCTTCTCCAAAACCAGTTCCCATAGCTGTAAATAACGTTCTAATTTCTTCATTGGCTAAAATCTTATCCATTGAAGCTTTTTCAACGTTTAAAATCTTACCTCTAATTGGCAAAATAGCTTGAGTCAAACGTGAACGACCAGTTTTAGCAGAACCACCGGCTGAATCACCCTCGACGATAAATAATTCTGATATTTCAGGATCTTTACTTGAATTATCAGCTAATTTACCTGGCAAGTTACTAATTTCCAATCCATTTTGCTTTCTAGTTACTTCACGAGCACGTTTAGCAGCTAGACGTGCCTTAGTAGCAAGAGAACCTTTTTCAACGATCTTCTTAGCTACACCAGGGTTTTCCATCAAGAACTTGGAGAAGTGTTCACTGAACAAGCGATCAGTAATTGTTCTAGCATCACTATTACCAAGTTTAGTTTTAGTTTGACCTTCAAATTGTGGATCAGGATGCTTGATAGAAACGACAGCAGTCATCCCTTCACGAACATCTTCACCAGATAATTTTTCAGTATCTTTTAATAATTTATTTTTGTGAGCGTAATCGTTAATAACACGTGTTAAAGCGGTCTTGAAACCAACTTCATGGGTACCACCTTCATAAGTGTGGATATTATTAGCGAAAGTCATCAAGTTAGTATGATATTCATCGGTATATTGCAAGGAAACTTCAACAGTTATTCCGTCTTGGAAACCTTCAAGATAAATTGGTTCATCAAATAGAACTTCCTTATCCTTATCCATGTATTCAACGTAACTTCTGATACCACCTTCATAGTGGAAAACTAATTTTTCAGCAGTATCAGCTCTTTTATCAGTAAATGTAAGTTTTAAACCTTTATTTAAGAAAGCCAATTCACGAATTCTAGTTGTTAAAACCTTATCATCGTAAACTGTAGTTTCAGTAAAGATATCTGGATCAGGAACAAAATGAACACGCGTACCATGTTCAAATTCTTCAGCATCGCCTAAAACATGCATTGCATGATTGACTTTGCCACGCTTGAAGTCGATACCATAACGTTTACCGGCACGGACAACTTCAACGTCCAATTCACTACTTAAGGCGTTAACAACTGAGGCACCAACACCATGAAGTCCACCAGATACTTTGTATCCGCCACCGCCGAATTTACCACCAGCGTGCAAAATTGTATAAACCGTTTCAAGAGCGGGCTTTCCAGTTTTCTTTTGAATATCGACCGGAATACCACGTCCATCATCGGTAACTGTAATGGAGTTATCTGGTTCAACAGTAACTTCGATCTTTGTAGCGAAACCAGCTAGAGCTTCATCAATACCATTATCAATAATTTCCCAAACAAGATGGTGTAAACCTTGCTTACTAGTAGAACCGATATACATACCGGGACGTTTACGAACAGCCTCTAGTCCTTCAAGAACTTGAATTTGACTCGCGTCATATTCTTCGACTTTTTCTTCTTTCTTTTCCAGCTCAGCTTTTCTGTCTTCAGCCATTAAATCTCCTCCTGTTGAACTTTGCCATTATTAATATTTAAAATATTAGGATTCTTAACCAATTCCGGATCGACATCATCTATTGAAGTCGTCGTAATGAAAGTTTGAATTCCATTTTTAATTGACGACAAAAGATGTGTCTGTCTCTTATGATCCAATTCTGATAAAACATCATCCAATAATAAAATTGGATAATCCCCTACCTGATCTTTAATCAACTCAACCTCTGCCAACTTCAAACTCAATGCGACTGAACGTTGCTGACCTTGAGATCCGAAATCTTGAACATTTTTATCATTGACCATGAATTTAATATCATCACGATGAGGACCAAAAAGCGTTACTCCACGTTGAATTTCTTTTTGATAACTTTTTTTGAAATTTTCTTTGAAAATATTATAGATATTTTCAAGGGTTTTTCCGTCAGTCTTGAAAAATGTGTTGTAAACAATTTTTAACTTTTCATTGTCCTCAGTTATATTTGCATGAATATTTTCAATATGACTTTGTAACTTTTGTAAAAATTGTAAACGCGAAAAAATAACTTCCGCACAATACGCTGAGAATTGATCTGATAAAACATCTAAATAAATCATATCGTGAGCTTGATGATGCTGAAGTTTTTTTAAATAAGCATTTCTCTGTTTTAAAACTGATCGAAACTGGCTCATCGTCTTCAAATACTGCGCCGACATTTGGCCAAATTCCATATCAATGAATTTGCGACGAATTCCTGGATTACCTTTCACAATTGAAAGATCCTCTGGAGAAAAAAGAACAACATTTAAATTACCAATGTAACTGGATAATTTACGTTGCTCTAAATTATTCAATTTGGCTTTTTTTCCAGACTTACTTATGACCAGATCCAATTTCAGACGACTGGAATTATCCTTGATCACTGTTCCTGAAATTCTTGCAAAATCACTGCCCCATCTAATTAAATCCTTGTCATTTGATGTTCGATGGCTTCTCGTCAAAGCTAAAAAATACATAGCCTCTAATAAATTGGTCTTGCCTTGAGCATTCTCTCCCAAAAAAACATTGATTGCGGGTGAAAAATTGACTTGTAAGGATTCATAGTTGCGGTAATTTTGAAGTTTAAGTTCTTTTACAAACATTTATTCAATTTCAAAAGTTTGATCACCGACAACCACAACATCCCCAGTGCGTAATTTCTTACCACGACGATCTTCAGGACTGCCATTAACAAGGACTGAATTTTCTCTCAAGAACCATTTGGCTTGACCACCAGTTGCAATGACTCCCTCATCTTTTAAAAGTTGACCTAAAGTAATAAATTCAGTTTCTAGTTTAATTTTTTCAGACATAGTTAACACCCTATTTATTAGATTTATCCATTAATGACATATCAATATTATAGTTGTTTTCACAATAAAAGACAACTTAGAACGAAATATCAGGCGATTTGAGCAATTTTTTAAATAATGAGTATCCACCCACTAAAATTACCTTAAAAAAGTCCCAACGCTAAATTACGGCGTTTAATTATATAAAGTAAAAAAAAATAGGCTGAACCGAAAGTTCAGTCTATTTTTGCTATTTCACATTAAAATGTTCGTACTGGAGTAATAAGTTGAACAAAATTATCACGATTTTCCATTGGTCTTAAAGTAAATGGATGTAATGGTGATGTAAAACTCATTTCAATAGTTGTGTTACTTCCGAACGATCTCAAAGCATCTTTCAAATAATCAGGATTAAAGGATATCTCTAAATCATTTCCTTCAAGATTTTCAAAATCAAGAACTTCCTCAACAGTACCAACCTCTGGTGAGTTTCCATAAAGGGTAGCCTTTTTATCAACAGCCTTGATTTCTAATTTGATGACATTATTTCTACTTTCATGAGAAAGCAATGAAGCACGTTCAACTGATGCTAATAGTTTTGATGAATCAAAGGTTAAACGAGTATTGGATTCATCAGGTATCAAACGATCAGTTTCAGGATATCTTCCGTCAAGTAATCTTGAATAGAACATGATATTGTCAAAACTGAAAAGAACTTGGTTTTCAGAGATTGACATTGAGATTTCTTTAACAGAATCACTGATAGTTCTAACTAGTTCTGTCAAACTCTTACCAGGAATGATTAAGTTGTAGTCTTCGTCACTAGTAATATCGATTTTACGTTGTGCTAAACGATGGCTATCAGTAGCAACAGCTGTTAAACCTTCACTCGTGATTAAAAAATTAACACCAGTTAAAACTGGACGACTTTCTTGAGTTGATACAGCAATAACAGTTTGATTAACAACTTCTTTGAAAACATCAGTTGGCAAAACCAATTGATTATCAGTTTCAACATCAGGAAGGTGTGGATAATTTACAGCATCTAAACCATTAATAGTAAATTCTGAAACACCTGATTTAATTAAAGTCTGATTATTGTTTAAAACTTCTAGTTCAAAATTGTCACCGGGAAGTTTTTTGATAATTTCATTAAAGAATCTAGCTGGTAAGACAATTGAACCTGTGCTTTCAATTTTTAGTTCATTATCAGCATCTTCTTTAGAAATAAACGAAGTAATTGAAATATCAGAATTGCTTCCTGTGATAGTTAGACCAGATTCTGAAAGATCCAATTTCATTCCTGTCAAAATAGGAATAGTTGTCTTTGTCGAAATCGCTCTTTGAACGTTACTTGTTTGGTTAATGAATTTTGATCGATCAATAGAAAATTTCATTAGTTAACTCCCTTTTTAATTAATTAATATAAAGATAGAAGTAGTAGTAGGCACTGTGAAAACTGTGGAAAACTATTCTAACACTAGACGTACTTTGAAAAAATCATGTTATTAACAGCTGTGGAAAACTTTGGGAAAAACTAAAAGTTATAAACATGTTAATTTCTGAGGTCATCTTTTAGTTCATTGACCGAGCGTTTTAAATCGGCATCTTTAATGACTAACTCGGATATTTTATCACATGAATGCATAACAGTAGTATGATCTTTACCGCCAAATTCCATACCAATTTGAGGAAGAGATCGATCTGTTAGTTCACGTGCCAGATACATCGCGATTTGTCGAGGAACTACGATTGACTTAACACGTTTCTTTCCTTTTAAGTCTTGAACAGAAACATGATAATATTTGGCGACTTTGCTTTGAATTTTAGCAACAGATAACCCTTTTTTATCATTAGATAGTTTAAAGACTTTCAAAGCATCAGCCGCAACTGATTTTGTAATATCAGTATTTTTAGTCGTTGAATAAGCCTGAACGCGTATTAGAGCGCCTTCAAGCTCACGGACATTAGTATCAACTTGTGCCGCAATATAAGATAAGGTGTCATTTGGAATTTCTAAGTGTTCTGCCTTAGCTTTATTACGTAAAATGGCAATTCTAGTTTCAAGATCTGGTGCCGTGATGTCAGCCGACAAACCGCTGGTAAATCTTGAGACTAATCTGGCTTGTAATTTAGGGATTTCGTTAGGTAAACGATCTGATGTCATTACGATTTGTTTACCATTTTCATAGAGCTCATTAAATGTATGGAAAAATTCTTCTTGGGTACCCTCTTTTTCAGCGAAGAATTGAATATCATCTATTAATAGTAGATCGACGTTTCTATATTCTTGTCTGAAATCATCTTGAGTTCTCATTTGAATTGAATTAATAAAGTCATTAGCGAAAGTTTCACTAGTAACGTATTTAACTTTTGCAAGTGGGTCTAGTTTGATCATTTGATGACCTATTGCTTGCATCAAGTGAGTTTTTCCTAAACCAACACCACCATAGATAAATAGTGGATTATATACTCCACCTGGATCTTCGGCAGCAGCTAAAGCTGCTGCATGTGCCATTTGATTACCGCTACCAACAATAAAAGAAGAAAAAGTATATTTCGGATTCAAATGGGAATTATGAAATACGTGTTTTGGTTGAGCTGTTTCAGTAGGAGTTTCAACCTGGGGAGCAATTGTTTGCTCCTCTTTTTTTGTGGCTTCTTCATCATTTTCGATTATTGGATTAAGTTCAATTCCGTTTAATTCATATGAGTAAATAGCAATTTTTTCTGTATAGTTGCGTTCCCAATAATCTTTATGAAGTTTAGTTGGGACAGAAATATAAATGTTATTTCCGTCAATGTATAAGGGATTAGCACTTTCAACCCAAGTTGAATAGCTAACAGGAGTTAATTGGGATCTGAGTTTACTTGTAAAGTAATCCCAAAATTTGGTTAGCTTTGGATCAGTTGAGTTATTTATATTTTGCAATTATTTCCCCCCAATCTTTAGTTGTGGATAAGTTTTTCCCTAAAATGACATTCTATAGTTTATCATTCTATTAAATAGTTTTCCACAGAACACACGTTTAAATTTGGAGTAAATAACAACAGGTAATTTATAAATACACAACCTTGTGGAAAATAAAATGAACTAATTATTATTAACATAGTTATCCACAATTAACAAGCTTGAAAACCCCTTGTTTTAGCCTGTTACATACAAAAAACAAGAATTCAACAGATCCTGTGGAAAACTAAAGCACAGTGAAAAAAACCGTTGGAAAAGTTTGTTTAAACTCTTGTGGAAAAAATAAGTTGTCAAATAGCTCCACAAATTATCCACAATGGAAATTGCGAAAAACTTTCTAAAAAAACTTGCATTAATAGGAAATTAGTTATTTAAAAAGTTGGCATAACATGATATTATAGTTAAGCAATTGTCTGAAGAAGTGAATATTTTAAAGATAAAAATAAGTCAGGAGGTTTATTGATGACTACAAAGAGAACATATCAACCAAAGAAGCGTCACCGTGAACGCGTCCATGGTTTCATGAAAAGAATGAGTACAAGTAATGGTCGCAAAGTTTTAGCAAGACGCCGTAAAAAGGGTCGTAAAGTATTATCAGCTTAGTTTTGAAGGATCACTAAACAAATTTGGTGGTCTTTTTTTATTACAAAACGAGAGTAGTCTGGTGACATATGAGAAAAAGCTATCGTATAAAAAAAGAAAATGAATTTCAGTATGTCTATTCTAATGGGGATTCAGTTGCTAATCGTAACTTTGTTCTTTATAAGATGCCGAAAGATCAAAAACATTGGCGAGTTGGTTTGTCAGTGGGTAAAAAGGTTTCTCATACTGCGGTTGGACGTAATCGTATTAAGAGATACGTTCGTCAATCATTATTGGAATTGAAACCTGAAATTCCGGCAAGTTTAGATTTCTTGATTATTGCAAGAAAACCGGCTGTAGATTTGGACATGTTTGAAACAAAGAAAAATATTGTACATTTATTGAAATTAGGTAAAGTATTAAATTAGGGTCGAAAATTATAATTAATTAATAGGTGTAAACGTGAATAAAAAAAGCTTGAAGAAATACATAGGTATAGCACTAATGCTTAGTGTTGTCTTAGTTTTAGCTGGATGTTCAAACCTTAATGAACCAATTACAAGCCAAAGCACAGGATTTTGGGATCACTACGTAATTTATAGTTTCTCAAGATTTATCCTTTGGTTGGCTTCACTGGTTGGTAATAGTTATGGTTGGGCAATCATCATCTTCACACTGATTATTAGAGTTATTTTGTTGCCATTAAACTGGTTCCAAATCAGAAGTATGAATAAGCAAATGAAGATCCAGCCACAAATGCAGGCTCTTCAAAAGAAATATTCTGCTAAAGATGTTGATACACAACAAAAATTACGGGAAGAAACACAAAAGCTATATAGTGAAGCCGGAGTAAATCCAGTAGCTGGATGTTTACCATTGGTAGTTCAGTTACCTGTTATGTTTGCTTTGTACCAAGCCATTTATAAGACAACGCAATTGCGTGATGGTAGTTTCTTATGGATGCAGCTAGGTAAGGCTGATCCATATTACATTATGGCTATTTTAGCGGCTGTATTTACTTTCTTAAGTACTTACATTTCTAGCTACTC
Organism: Companilactobacillus musae; assembly: GCF_003967595.1. Taxonomy (GTDB): domain Bacteria; phylum Bacillota; class Bacilli; order Lactobacillales; family Lactobacillaceae; genus Companilactobacillus; species Companilactobacillus musae. Next base: position 41,672 of record NZ_BIFW01000013.1, read on the forward strand.
ACAGCCAACGCAAAATGCGACGACAAAGATCATGACTTGGGTCATGCCAATCTTTATCTTCGTACCCGCATTAACGTTCCCATCAGCTATTACAATTTATTGGGTTATCACTAATGCATTCCAAGTTCTACAGACATTGGCTTTCCAAAACCCATTCAAGTATCGTCGTGAACAACGCGAAGCTGAAGAGGCAGAGAAAGAAAAACAACGTCGTCTTAGAAAAGCTAAGAAGCGTGTTTATAAAAATCGTAAATAATTGACAATCGATAAAAATCTGGTTAAGATGTTTTAGAAATTGTTCATATATTTTATATATAGAAAAGTAGTCAAGGTGCTTTTCCGTCAAAACATTGGCGGATTATGCACTTTTTTTATGCTCAAAATAGAGAAGGGAGCTCATTTATGGCAAGTGCAGAGAATGAATATGATACAATTGCAGCCATTTCAACACCTCCTGGGGAAGGTGCTATCTCCATTGTTCGTTTGTCTGGAGATCAAGCTGTTGAAGTAGCTAAGAAAATTTTTAAGGGCCGTGACTTAGAAAAAGTTGCTAGTCACACAATAAATTACGGACATATTATTGATCCTGCTAATGGAAATTTAGTTGATGAAGTTATGGTTTCAGTAATGCGTGCCCCTAAGACGTTTACCCGTGAAGATGTAGTTGAAATCAATACCCACGGGGGTATAGTTGCAACCAATAAAGTACTTCAATTATTGCTTGGTTATGGAGCAAGAATGGCCGAACCAGGTGAATTTACTAAACGTGCCTTTTTAAATGGTCGAATTGATCTAACTCAAGCAGAATCAGTTATGGATTTGATTCGTGCAAAAACTGATAAAGCTATGCAAGTAGCTGTAAATCAATTGGACGGTAATCTTCATCATTTGATTTCTAATTTGCGTCAAGAAATCCTGGATTCTTTAGCTCAAGTTGAAGTTAATATTGATTATCCAGAATACGACACTGATCAAATGACGACTAACATGTTATTAGAAAAGGCTAAGACAGTTAGCTCTAGTATTGATAGTCTTTTGAAGACAGCTGATAGTGGTGAGATTTTACAACATGGTTTAGCAACCGCAATTGTCGGTAAACCAAATGTTGGTAAGTCTAGCTTATTGAACCGTCTTTTGGATGAGGAAAAAGCGATTGTTACTGATGTTGCTGGAACAACTCGGGATGTCGTTGAGCAGTACGTCAATATTGATGGTGTTCCTTTGAAGTTGATCGATACGGCCGGAATTCGTGATACTGAAGATAAGGTTGAAAAAATTGGTGTAGAACGTTCTAAGACTGCCCTAAAGGGTGCCGACTTAGTAATTCTTGTACTTGATTCTAGTCGTGAGCTTGAAGAAGACGATCTTGAATTACTTGATGCGACTGCCAATAAACGTCGAATCATTATTTTTAATAAGAATGATTTGATGCCAGTGATAACTCCTAATTCAGTTGTTCAATTAAAAGCTGACGATATTATTTTACAAACCTCAGCAATTAAAAATGATGGTATTGAAACTATTAAACAAACAATCAGTAAGATTTTTAATGCTGGAATTGAAGATAATAGCAGCAATGTTATTATTACAAGCGCTCGTCAAGCTGGTTTGCTACGTAAAGCTAAAAATAGCCTGAATGACGTTATTTCGGGGATTGAGGCAGGAATGCCTATCGACCTTGTTCAAATTGATATGACGGCTTGCTGGGATACTCTTGGCGAAATTACCGGTGAAAGTTATCAAGATGAATTGATCACACAATTATTCTCACAATTCTGTTTAGGAAAATAGGTATAGGTGTAAAAAATGGAAATTAAGGAATTTGATTCAGAAACTTATGACGTCATTGTCGTAGGTGCTGGTCATGCTGGTTCTGAAGCCGCATTGGCCGCAGCAAGAATGGGTGAAAAAACTTTACTCGTTACAATTAATTTGGATATGGTAGCCTTTATGCCATGTAATCCATCTGTTGGTGGTCCCGCTAAGGGAATCGTTGTCCGTGAAATCGATGCTTTGGGTGGCGAAATGGGTCGTAATATTGATAAGACTTATATTCAAATGAGAATGTTGAATACTGGTAAAGGTCCTGCAGTTCGTGCTTTACGTGCACAAGCTGATAAGAACATGTATCACCGAGTTATGAAGGACACATTGGAAAATGAACCTAATTTGACATTACGTCAGGGTATGGCCGAAAAATTAATCGTTGAAGATGGCGTCTGCAAAGGTATCGTTACAGCAACAGGTGCTAAATATCACGCTAAGTCAGTTGTTTTAACTGCTGGTACATCTTCAAGAGGGAAAATCATTATTGGTGAGTTGATGTATTCATCAGGTCCTAATAACAGTATTCCTTCAATTAAACTCTCTGAAGATCTTGAAAAACATGGTTTTAAGTTGACTCGTTTTAAGACTGGTACACCACCACGTGTTAATAAGAATACAATTAACTTCGATGACACTATCGAACAACCTGGTGATAAAGAACCAAATCATTTTTCATTTGAAACACCAGATTCAAGTTATCTTCAACATCAAATCTCATGCTGGATGACTTATACTAATGCTGAAACACACAAGATCATTCGTGAAAATCTTGATCGTGCACCAATGTTTTCCGGTGTAATTAAAGGTGTTGGACCAAGATATTGTCCTTCAATCGAAGATAAGATTGTTCGTTTTGCCGATAAACCAAGACATCAAATTTTCTTAGAGCCAGAAGGTAAAGATACTCAAGAGTATTATGTTGGTGATTTTTCAACATCAATGCCTGAAGAGGTTCAATTAAAGATGCTTCATTCAGTAGCTGGATTGGAAAATGCTAAATTGATGCGTCCAGGATATGCTATTGAATATGATGTTATTGAACCATGGCAATTGAAATTGAATCTAGAAACTAAGGTTGTAAAGAATCTCTTTACTGCTGGTCAAATGAACGGTACTTCGGGTTATGAAGAAGCAGCTGGGCAAGGAATTATGGCTGGAATCAATGCTGCTTTACGTGCTGAAGGTAAAGATCCATTTATATTACGTCGTGATGAAGCATATATTGGTGTTTTAATCGATGATTTAGTAACTAAGGGAACTAATGAACCATATCGTCTTTTGACAAGTCGTGCTGAATATCGTTTGATTTTACGTCACGATAATGCTGATCTACGTTTAACAGACTATGGTTATAACTTAGGTTTGATCAATCAGGACCGTTATGACGTCTTTAAAGAAAAACGTCAAACAATCAAGGTTGAACTAGAACGTCTTTCACACAAGATGATTACTCCTAAACAAGCATTACCATTTTTGAAGGCACATGATTTAAAGCCTTTAAAAGATGGAGTTTTGGCTGATCATTTCTTGAGAAGACCAGAAGTTCATTACACAGATATCATTGATATGGTTGGAGAAGCTGACTATCCAGTTGATCGTCGTGTTGCCGAACAAGTAGAGATTGCTACTAAATATGACGGTTATATCAAGAAGGAAAAGATGCGTATTGAGCGTCTCAAGAAGATGGAATCAAAGAAGATTCCTGAAAGAATTGATTATACTAAAATTGATAGTTTAGCTACTGAAGCAGTTCAAAAGTTAAGTAAGATCAATCCTCAAACAATTGCCCAAGCAAGTCGTATTAGTGGGGTCAACCCAGCTGATATTGGTATTTTGAGTGTTTATATTGAACAAGGTAAAATTGCTAAAGTACCTGCTAAATAATAAAATAACGGCATCAATTAAGAGTTTATAGGCGATAAGCCTCGATCTCTTGATTGATGCCGTTTTAGTTTGCTTTTATATTTTCAGAAGATTAGTTATCGTACGATAAATGAAATTCACTAATCGTTATAACGCTACGAATAGAATGAAATGCTTTGAAATTTAAATATATCTCTTAAATGTTATAATCGAATTCATCGAGGGAAGAGGGAAATTATGACAATTAGACATAAAAACTATATTCCAGATAACATTGAGGTTTTCGGAGCCAATGCCAATAATTTAAAGAATATTGATGTAGAGATACCGTTGAATTCTTTTGTGGCTATTACTGGTGTTTCTGGTTCGGGAAAATCTTCTTTAGCGATGGATACAATTTACGCCGAAGGAGCCCGAAAGTATTTAAATGCATTATCCACTTATACAAGAAGAAGAATTACTCAAATGGGGCGTTCTGATGTTAAAGATATTAAGAACTTGCCATCAACGATTGCTTTGCGCCAAAGACCAGTAGTTCCAAGTGTGCGTTCGACTGTCGGTACAATGACAGAAAGTTTGAATATATTAAGATTGATGTATTCAAGATTAGCTTCAGTTGTTTGTCCTAATGGTCATCGACTAGAGCCCACTCTAAAAATATCTGAAGTGATGGATCTGCCATCGACTGATGAAGAGATGGGGATGATGACCTGTCCGGTTTGTGGTGCTAAATTTATGGCCTTTAGTGCTGAAGACTTCGCCTTTAATTCTGAAGGTGCTTGTCCAACTTGTCAGGGGACAGGATTCTTAAAAGAAATTGAATTAGATAAGATCATTCCTGACCAAAATCTTTCAATTGATGAAGGAGCAATTAGGTCGTGGAATTTGCCCGGACGAACACTTCAAAAAGATATTATTAAGGAATTAGGTGTTAGAACTAATATTCCATTTAAAGATTTGACTGATAAAGAAAAAGATATTGTCATAAACGGCAAAGAACAAAAAAAAGAAATCTTGGTACCTACTAAAACGGGACGTTCTTTTAGATTAAATGCTTTGTACGAAAATGCCATTACGGCTGTTAAAAATAGTTTAAAGAGTACCAAGAACGAAAATACTTTAACTCGTTTGGAAAGATTTTATTCTGAAAAAGTATGTCCTGATTGTCATGGTAGTCGCTTTAATCCTAAATTGTTTAGCAATGAATTAGTAGGTAAGAATATTGCTGAAGTTAGTCAATTCACGATTTCTCAATTACGAGATTTTTGCCAAGAGATTATGGATTGGTTGCCTGAAGATATGCAAGCTTTGGGTAAAAATTTGACAACAGAATTATTAGATCTTTTGTCACCGATTGTCGACTTAGGATTAAATTATTTATCGATTGCACGAGCCGGAAATACTCTTTCAACTGGTGAACTACAAAGAATTCAATTGGCACGAACGATTCGTAATCAAATGACCGGAGTTCTTTATGTTTTGGATGAGCCTAGTGTTGGATTACATCCAGCTAATGTTTCTGGCTTGATCAAAATTTTACGAGAATTGGTTAAATTGGGTAATTCTTTAATAGTTGTTGATCATGATACAAGTATTATCGCAGCAGCTGACTATGTAATAGAGATAGGTCCTGATTCAGGAAAAGATGGTGGTCAGGTTATTACTCATGGAACAGTTCCTGAAATAGAGAACCATCCTGACTCAGTTATTCAGCCCTATTTGACAGGAAAAGCCAATATTATTAAACATAGTCAAAGTGAACCATTCACTAAAGGTGAAATTGATATTCAGATAGGCGATCGCTATAACATTCATGATATGACGGCCAAATTTAGTAAAGAGTCACTTAATGTTGTGTCAGGGATGTCAGGTTCTGGTAAGACTACTTTGATTTTTGAAAGTCTTTTGCCAGCGTTACAAGATAAGATTGAAGGTGAAGCACTGCCTAAATTCGTTAAATCAGTCGATACGGCCGATTTAAAAAATATCGTTAAAGTCGATTCAGTACCAATAGGAAAAAATGTTCGCTCAACGGTTGGCACTTATACAAAGATCCTGGATCACTTGAGAAAATTATTTGCAGAATTACCAGAAGCCAAGGCTAAAAAATTTACACCAACTTATTTTTCATATAATAACAAGCAAGGTGCTTGTCCAAACTGTGGTGGAACAGGTGTTATTACATTAGATATTCAATATTTACCAGATATGGTACAGACTTGTCCGGTCTGCCATGGAAATCGCTATAAGAAAGATATTTTGGATATTACTTGGCATGGTAAGAATATAGCTGAAATATTGGATATGTCTGTTAAAGAAGCAGCAGAGTTCTTTGAGGATGTTCCAAATATTAAAAATACTTTAGATGTATTGATCAACATTGGTTTGAGTTATCTCAAATTGGGTGAAAGTACACCAACTTTATCTGGTGGTGAAGCACAGCGCCTTAAATTGGTAACTTACATGAAGAAAAGTCAGAAGAATCAACTATTTGTTTTCGATGAACCTAGTGTAGGTTTGCATCCAAAAGATGTTGGTGTGTTGATGGATGTCTTTAACAGGCTTCTTAAAAAGCACGCTACAATTATTGTTATTGAGCATGATTTAGATATTATTGCCAATGCTGATTATATTAATGATTTAGGTCCCGAAGGTGGGATCAACGGTGGTAAGATTGTAGCAACGGGTAATCCGAAAGCGATTGCAGATAATCCAGATAGTTTAACTGGTAAATATCTAAAAGAGCATTTAAAACTGTTTAATGAATATTAATCTGAGGTGATAGTATGGAAAAAATTGGTGTAATTGGTTTAGGAAATATTGCACAAAAGGCTTATTTGCCAGTTATGGCAACTTTGCAAGATAAGTATGAATGGCATCTGACAACTAGGAATAAAGCTAAGGGTGAAATGCTTGAAAAAAAGTATGGATTTAAACATTTTCATCAAACTTTAACAGAGTTGATAGAAGAAAAACCATTGGCTGTTTTTGTTCATACGCCAACTCAGACACATTTTGAAATTATCAAACAGTTGTTGGAAAATGAGATTAATGTCTACGTTGATAAACCAGTTTCTGAAGATTTATCAGAAGTTAAAGAGTTGTATAAATTAGCATCAGAGAAAAATCTTATATTAACTTGTGGTTTTAATCGTCGATTTGCGCCATTTAATCAAGCATTAAAACAAATTGGAGATAAAAGAACGATAGTCTCAGAGAAGATTCGTGAAAATGCAGTACAACCGGCTAAATTTGCCATCTTTGATCTAATGATTCATTCAGTTGATACGGCTGTTTACTTGATGGATGAGAAAATAAAAGATATCAATAACTTTTTAGTTACTAATGATGGTAATTTAGAACAAGGGTATATTACTTTAACCGGAGAAAAAAGTCAGGCTCAGATTATTACTAATATGATCGGTGGTAGCAACCTTGAATTGACAACAGTACAAGGCAATCAGACACGTCAAGTCGTAACTGATTTGGGACGTCTAGAAACCTATCAAACTGGGGTTATAACACAGACATCGTGCCCAGATTGGGAGAATACTTTAGTAACTAGAGGCTTTGATCCAATTATTAAAGCCTTTCTAAGGGCAGTTTCTACGAATGCTGAAAATCCAGTTAGTCCGGAATCAGCAATTTTAAGTCATGAGTTATGTTTCAATCTGGCGAATTCTTTACAGAACTAATCTATTAAGAAAGACTACTATATATTGTGGCGAACGTATGTATCTATACAATATGTTCCATGTGAAACAATGCAAAATAAAATACTACAGCCGCAAGGGTTACAAGCATTTTATTTTATCGATGCGTACTTAGATTAATTAAAAGATTGACTTCCAGTGTTGAACCGTGCGATACTACATGACGGTGCCAAACCGAGGTAAGGGTAGAAGGTTGGCGCGAAAGCGTTTGGAAAATCGTCGCACCTTACCACTTGGAGAATTCTGCAGATGTGTGGAATTCTCCTTTTTTCTGCCATTAGTCAATAGAGAACATGATATTGTTGGGTTCTCTATTTTGATATTGGGATATAGATAAGAGTCAGAGGATTC
>NZ_BIFW01000014.1 GCF_003967595.1 Companilactobacillus musae
TCAAATTCGTGCCCACCACGTTCCAGCGTCCACAGAGCTTTCATGGACGACGGCATCCTTCAAACTATTAGTTAATTTTAGTTGTAACCGAACTTGAGTAAGAGCCATAATCACTACACTGAGATTTTTTTAGTTCCTGAGTACCAATAGCTCCCCTTTAGCACGATGTTGATAGTGCTTATACAATCCTGAATATCTTTCTTTATAATCTGAACGCCAGGGTTTATCTCGACCGCAGAAGTGCAAGATAACTGTATTATCAATGACCCAATCTATATCCCAATTTCCATTACTTTTAGCAAAATATAGTGGATTCATTCTAGCATCATAGTTGTAAATTTCATCAGGGATCTTCATAATATTCTGACCATACAATCCATTCAAAATATCCTGGTCTGGCAAAAATAAAGTTTGTCCCTTCTTATTAATATAATTGAAAATATCTTCCGCATTAACATGTTTTCGGATTGCAGTTAAATCCATCAACATAACTCCTGAATTATAATAGCTTTCCATTTCATAATTTCCTAAACGGAGCTTGTTTAAATTGTCGGTAACATCCAACGAAGTATGACTAGCTGCTGCGTACCAGTAATCTTTCAAATCTAACATATATAATGGTTTTAAATCATTGATCACTAAAATATCAATATCCAAATAAAGGATTCTTTTAATATTCTTAGGCAAATATTTATAAGCCAGTAACCGATAATAGATTGTTTTGGGATATCGATCAGTTGTCGGTGCATTGTCAAATTGATCATCATCAATAATCACAGGATGATAATGCATCCCCAACTTTTGACAAAAAGCTCTTAACTTGTCAGTTTCACGTAATTTTTGATCCTGAATTACATAGACCGAATAGTTCTCTGCTGAAGAATTAACTTTAATCGAATATAAAGTTGTCATCAATTGTTGGGTAACGTTATCGTCAATCGCAAATAATAAATTCATCAATATTCCTCCCATTTCCACTCTCTATGTTAGATTATACTAGTAAGCAAATATTTACGGGAGCGCATTCAATGATTAAACCAATAAACCACAATCAAACTTTTTTAGCTCAAAAATCTCTGCCAGCTACCAAAGCTGATTTATCAATTGTCAAAGATCTTCAAGATACCCTAACTGCTAATGCCGAAAATTGTGTCGGTATGGCTGCCAATATGATTGGCATCAATAAACGAATTATTGTTTTTGCTTTAGGTACTCTGGCAGTACCAATGATCAACCCAGTTATTATTAGTAAAAAAGAACCATATCAGACATCAGAAGGTTGTCTTTCATTAACTGGTGAACGCTCAACCACACGCTATAAAGAAATTACGGTAAAATATCAAGATGTTGCATTCAATGAACAAACACAAGATTTTTCTGATTTTATTGCTCAAATAATTCAACATGAAGTTGATCATTGTAACGGCGTTATAATTTAAAAATGCATAGAAAAAGACGACTTTTAAGTCGTCTTTTTTATTACTTCAGTAAATTAACATCACCTGCTGAAACCCATTCAGTTGGTGAAATACGATACATTAATTGATTATTGATAATTGAAACTTTATCAGCCTGCCAAATAGTTTTATTGTATAAACCACGGTTTGTGACCTTATCACCTTTTTCAGTGAAAAGAGTTGCCTGTTTGTTAGTAATTATCGTTAAGCTGCTTACTTGATTAGTGCCATTAGCCTCGGTCACTATACGATGATTATTTGATGAACTATGATGACCCGTGCTGTTAACTACTTGTGTCCCATCATCGTTAAGAGAATTAATTCTATCATAAGCTGCTTGGTACTTTATAAAATAATTTACCAATTCTGAATAATTACTATATCCGTAATTTTCACTCTTTAAAAAGTACATTGCTTGTTCAGTCAAAGTTTTTAATTTTTGATTTTTAACAGTATCTTTCTTACTTCCCAAAACATCATAATAAATATGATAGATATCTCCAGTATACTCACCCGAAGTTGTAATAGTATTACCGTCATATATCTTATGAGCATCTATAACATTATTATTTTCATCAAGAATAACACCTTTATCATGTTCAACATATGGAACTTCAACATCAGTTCTATATGTTGTTTCATTAGCATTAATTCGTGAACTTTCAATTGTTTCCGGTTGATCATTATCTAGTTTCTTTTCTTCAGGGGTTTCCCAATCAACTAAAGGCAGGGTCTTATCAGTACTAGAAGCAATATCTTTTTCAGTTTTTTTTGACTGTTGACCTTGTTCTACTTCAATATTTGATGCACCATTTTCAGATTTGGAATTTTCAGATTCTTGAGGAATAATTTTATTATCCGACACAGTACTTTCTTTACTAGCTGGTTCACTACTTACTGGTTCGCTTTTTGCTACGGTAACTTCATCAGCTTTAACAGTAGTTAAACTTGTAATTTGTGCGCTTAATCCTAATACAGCAACGCTTAATATAATTGATTTATAAAGACTTTTCTTCATTAGTCTTTTTGTTCCTCCTTTAAGGAATAATAAACAACCAGATGAATATATCACACGAAAACGTTCTCTGTATAGATATTTTTGTCGAATTAATAGGTTTTATTTATTTGAATTAATTTATAATTTTATGCAGTAAAAAAGAAGAACAATATCTATTAAAAGTTTCAGGTATTTTACTACCTTGAATGCTTAATAGGTACCGTTCTTCTTTCATTTAAAGATTCCACCACGTTCCAGTGGCTCACAGATTTTTTACGAACGATGGAATCTTCCAATTAAAGTACTTTTTATTTATCTTAATTAATAATAACTATCTTTGTTCTAAATTTCTTTCTTCAGTAGCTTCTTCATCGAATTCTTCTGTTGAACCTGCTTCAGCAGATAATTTAGCTAAATGAGCATATGTTGAATCGACATGTTCAGCTGCTAGTGACTCCTTAAGTCTTTCATTACCTTTATGCATGTCAATTAAAGTCCAAACTAACAATGCAAGAACTGCAATAATCAAAATCCAGGCAATGATATTAGCTTGTGTTGTTTGAGCAGCGGTAATGTTATCACCATAGAAGGCTTGAATTTGACCAGGTAGTCCGTAAAGGTTCAAACCTGTCAAAGCGATAACTGAGAACCAACCGAATAGCTTAATCCAAGCAGCATTCTTAAATTTGTTACCCATTTCAGTAGCACTATCTGTCATAAGCAATAGTGGCAACATTGAGAATGGTAAGGCGAATGCTAAGAACACTTGTGAGTTATTCATCAAATCATTCAAGGCAACGTGCTCATCAATTGAACTCTTACCGCTTGTCAACATAACACAGATAAGAACAGGAATAACTGAAAGCAAACGTGTTACTAAACGTCTCAACCATAGAGGCATCTTCATGTGAACGAAACCTTCCATGATAACTTGACCTGACAAAGTACCAGTAATAGTTGAATTTTGACCTGATGCCAAAAGTGCAACGGCGAACAATGTTGAAAGAACACCTGATTTAGCAACAGCAATCAAAACACCATTACTCAAAGTTGAAGTATCTGATAAAGCTTGATATAAACCGAAGAATGATGGATCTTTAACGGCACCACTCTTAAATACGGCAACACCCATAACTAGTAGCAAAGCATTAACAAAGAATGCAGCTGTTAGTTGAATATTTGAATCCCAAGCTGAGAAACGAACGTTTTGTGCAACTGATTTTTCATCAGCATGATCAACTTTTCTTGTTTGTGAAATAGCTGAATGTAGATATAAATTATGTGGCATAACTGTGGCACCAATGATACCTAGGGCACCAGTTAATGGTGTTTGACCACCGATATGTGGACTAGTTCCAAATGTCTTACCCGTTGGTATTAAGCCAGCAAATGCTGCAGACCAATCAGGATTTGATAAAGCAACTTGATAAACGAATACGAATAAAATAACAAGAATTAAACATACAACGATGGCTTCAATTTTTCTGAAACCAATTTTTGTTAATAATAGCAATACTAGAACATCACCAACAGTAATGAATACGGCAATTACCAATGGGATATTGAATAATAGATACAAAGCGATGGCACCACCGATAACTTCGGCAATATCAGTCGCCATAATAGCAAATTCGGTTAAGATCCATAAAACGATACCTAATGACTTACTTGTTCTAGCACGAATAGCCTGTGCCAGATCCATCTTACTCACGATGCCTAGTTTAGCTGCCATATATTGTAATAACATGGCAATTAAACTAGACATAAGAATAACTGACATTAATAGGTATTGGAAATTTTGACCACCAGTAATTGATGTTGACCAATTACCTGGATCCATATATCCAACGGCAACCAATGCCCCTGGACCCGAATATGCTAGTAATGTTTTGAAGAACCCTTTGTCCTTTGGAACTGAAACTGTACCATTGATTTCTTCTAGTGAAGGACCATTGGCATATTGGATTAATTTGCGCTTTTCAGCCATAGTATTAATCTCCCCTTAATATGATTTCTTTATGAAAGTTAGCGAATGATCATCACTGAAATTGGTGAATATTTCGCCATATAAGCAGCTTGCGAACCAAAATACTTTCTGATTCCTTTTTTAGAAATCGAACCGATAACTAAAAGATCTGCTTTTGATGATGGAATAACATCTTTCACGATTGTTTCACCAGGATCCCCTTCGGCAACCATAAGTTCAACGTCCTTAACTCCGGCCTCAATCGCAACTTTTCGATAGTCTTTTAAGTGCTCTTCAAGTTCAGCACGTTCACCATGAACATAATCTCTAGTTAAAGCTTGATAGACATTCATTTCATTACTTTCCAATATAGATGTAATGATCAATGTTGATCCATCTTTAATACAACGATGCATAGCATATCTAAATGCCAATTGAGCATCAGCTGAATCATCGACACCAACTAGAACACGTTCAAAAGTGTTGTTTTGCTTTGACATTGGTCTGTCCTCCAATTCATTTTTCTCAGGCAAGCTACATTTGTACTTGTCTTTCCAAAAACCATTCTACCGCAATTTAATAGTATGTAAACTATTTTTTAAAGCTACCTAATAAAAAAGTGAAAATGTCAAATATTTTGAAAATCTTTCAGAAACCGTTTACTTGCCCGTTTTAAAGGGATAGTATCAATTATTATGAGGTATATAAAAATAAGATTACCCCCTGCTTAACTATTTTATTCAAAATAAATATGCTATATTAAAAACGTTAAAGACGGAATTTGCAGTCATTTAATATTGAATTATTAGTAATCATTCATACGAATAGTATATTAATAGGCCTTTATAATTTTTATTTATATCTATTATTAGGTCGTACTAATTAAGTGGCTGAACACATTTACTTATGGGGGAATATTTATGAAAAGTTCAACGCAAAAGCAAGTACGCAATGAAGTCAATAACCAAGAATACCTAACTAACAATTGGATTACCTCTGAAGTACTGATTGGTATGTACTCAAGGATATTCACTAATTTACTTCTGTCTGATGATCGTATCTTCAAAGGACCATCAAAATAGAATCTTCCATATATGGGAGCAATATTTTAATCAAAAAAAGTGGTGAATGATTTTGAATGATTTAAATTTTTTAAGATTGATATTTGAATTAGGTGGTAGCTTTCAAAATGTCAATAACATTGATCTTGCTGTCAAAGCTAATGTTAGTAAGGCTTCTATCTCTGATAGAACTCAACATCTAGCAAAGTTAGGCTTAGTTAAATATACGAAATATTATGGTACCAAGCTGACTAAAAAGGGATTGAATGCAGTTATCCCTTTGATTCAACAACATCGTTTGATTGAAACGTGGCTTTATGAGAAACTCAATATTCCTTTGAGCGACATATATGAAAAAGCTACTAAATTATCGGATCATCCCGATTTACTCTTGATTGATCGTTTAAATATTTATTTGGACTATCCTAAAATCTGTCCGCATGGGAACGTCATTCCAATCAATTGTTCAGTTCCCGAATTTCCCAAGCATTCATTGTTGTCAGATCAAGATATTTCCGACACAACCTTCAAGATAATCAACTTTACCGAAGATAACTATCTCTTTAAAATTTTGAATAACATTGATATTAAGTTATCTGATGAGATTCAAATTTTAAATTTGAATAATTATGATCACTCAATGGTTGTTTTGAACCTGCGCAACAATTTAAAGCAAATTTTGCCTAAGAATATTACGAAAATGATTCGGATTGAAAAAATTAAAACTATGGAAAAAAGCGTTTGAGTACACATGATTGCAAAATCACGCGTTGTCAAACGCTCTTTTTATTGCTTAAACCATCGCGGTGAAAAACCATATTTCAAAGATAGTTTTCTAATTTTTTCAGCTGTTAAGTTTTCTTTTTGAATCATTTTTTTAACAGCCTTAGGATCATATAAACGCATAGGCAGTTGTAATTGAGTTCCACAAAAGTTATCGTGAATTTTCAACATGTTATCCACACCTACTAAATCAGCCAATTCTTTATATGAAGTATTTAATAATTCATAATCAATTTTCTCCGTCATTTTAAATTGCTCCTGTTTAACTATTGATATCTTCAGCATATAATTAAAAGTAGACACTATATGTCTATCTAAGGAGAAACTTATGAATTCAGCTCAAAGACAATTGACCATTTATATTAAGTTAATGAACAATCAAATAGTAAATAAACGTGATTTAGCTAATGATTTCTCAACTTCTTTGCGAACTATTCAAAGGGATATTAGCCAAATCAAAACTACTTTTGACAATTTAAATATTCCTTATAAGTTAGAATACGTTTCTAATTCCAATGGTTATCGCCTCAAAAGTGATCAACATCTTTTGAATCAACAAGAAGTGCTCGTTCTCATCAAGGTTCTATTGGCAAGTCGTTCTTTAAATAAGATTGAACTAAATAACACTATCACCGGCTTGTTGAATCTAATTGATACTAATAGTAAGAAAAAAGTTACTCCTCTAATCAAAAATGAACTTTTCTATTATAAATCTTTACAACATAAACAAGATTTACTGAACAAAGTCTGGACCCTTAGTAATTTCATCATTCAAAAAAAGTCTATTCAAATAACCTATACCAAACAACATTCAGAGACCGTTATACGTAACGTTTTACCGCAGGCTATAATCTTCTCCGAATACTACTTTTACTTAGTTTCATACAATCCTAAATACCAATCTAACCTACTTTATCGTATAGATCGTATTCAAAATTATAACGTCACCGACGATATACAATTAGATTATAAGGACCGTTTTGAAGATGGCGATTTCCGTCAAAAGATTCAATTCATGTATCCCGGTAAACTAATTAAGATTAAATTCCAATTCTGGGGAATTGTCGAAGCTGTCTTAGATAGAATTCCGACTGCCAAAATTATCCAACGTTTAAATGCCAATAACGTTGAGGAACCTCTTACTTTAAAAAACAAAACTGCACAATCTAGTCCCAACGGCAGCGTAATTATTGAGGCTGAAGTCTTTGGTGAACGTGGCATAATGATGTGGCTATTAAGCCAAGGTAAAAACGTTAAAGTACTTAGTCCTGAAAATTTAGTTACTAATATAAAAAAAGAAACATTATCCATACTCAATAGGTATGAATAATGTTTTTTTACTCTTGTACTGGGCCGACGATAGTTGAAACTACTGCTTCAATAGAAGAAACTAATGGGCTATCTGGAGTAATTCCTGATGCCGCAAAACGATCTTCCCACCATTGACTACGAATTTTTTGAACAGTATCGACAATTTTTTGCCCTTCAGTCGTCAAGTTCAAAATTTTTGTTTTTCCAGCTCCGTCAGTCTTTGTTAAATAGCTGAGTTTCTCCATTTTATTGATCTCACGGGTCGCCAAACCCTTGTCAATTACCAAAGAACGAGCCACTTGGTTTTGACTAATATTTTCATAATCACTTACAGCCAGCAAAATACATGCCGCAGTCGGATTAAGGTTGATTTCATTGAATTTTTCCCTAGTATCCTTGTAATACTGTCTATGTAAGATAGAAATATCTTGTGCTAAGTAGCCAATGTTTTTCATTTATTTACACTCCAATGAAAAGTTTTCTGTGTTGACAAATCAACACGAATGATTTATTTTTTATCTATAAATGATTATAGAACAAAACTTAATAAAAAAAGAGGTCAGAAATAATGTCAGAACAACCTAATGGCGCTCAAGCCTTGATTCAAACCATGATCAATCAAGGAGTTAAATATGTTTTCGGATTGCCTGGTGCTAAGATCGATCAATTATTTGAATCACTCGAACACAACGATGATCCCAAAACTCCTAAACTTATTATTACACGTCACGAACAAAATGCATCTTTCATCGCTGCTGGTATTGGACGTTTAACTGGTAAGCCCGGTGTTGTTGCTACAACTTCAGGTCCTGGAGTTTCAAACCTTACTACTGGTTTAATTACAGCTACTTCTGAAGGTGATCCAGTTGTTGCTCTTGGTGGTCAAGTTCCCAGAAACGATATTGCTAGATTAACGCACCAAAGTATCTCAAGTAAAGAACTATTATCGGCTGCTACTAAAGACAGCGTGGAAGTTCAAGATGCTAATAATTTGTCGGAATCCTTTGCAAACGCTTACCAAAATGCTACTGCTGCTAAGGCCGGAGCAACTTTCATGTCAATTCCTCAAGATGTTTTGAATGATACCGTTACTCGCGAAACAATCCACAACTTATCACCAATTGAACAAGGTGGTGCTGACCAAGAAACTGTTAACAAGATTATTGAAAAAATTCAAAATGCTAAACTTCCTGTTATCCTAGCGGGTATGCGCTCATCTACCAATGAAGTAACTCACAAGATCCACAAGTTCTTGCACAAATTCTCAATTCCTGTTGTTGAAACCTTCCAAGGCGCCGGTGTTATCTCTCGTGACCTTGAAAAGAATTATTATGGTCGTGTCGGACTATTCCGTAATCAAATCGGTGATACTATCCTTAAAGAAAGTGATTTGATTATCGCTGTCGGTTACGATCCTATCGAATATGAAGCCCGTAACTGGAATGTTGGTCGTACCGGTGAAATCATCAATCTTGATAGTATTACTCCTGAAATCACTAATGATTATCAACCTGACCTTATTGTTCAAGCTGACATTGCTAAAACACTAGACGAAGTTAGTGAGCAATTGCCTGCTGATATCGACTTAGGTTCCGATATGCACAAGCATTTGGCTGATCAACAAGAGAAGTTCACCAAAAAAGACGCTATCCCTGAAAACCACTCTGATAAAAATGGTGTTCATCCCCTAGCAATCATTCATGCACTCCAAAACCAAGTTAATGATAATACTACTGTTACCGTTGATGTCGGTAGTCTTTATATTTGGATGGCACGTCACTTTAGAAGTTACAAGCCAAGACACTTACTCTTCAGTAATGGTATGCAAACACTTGGTGTAGCCTTGCCTTGGGCAATTGCTGCTGCTTTGGAACGTCCCGAACAACCAGTCGTTTCAGTAGCTGGTGATGGTGGCTTCCTCTTCTCTGGTCAAGAACTAGAAACTGCTGTTCGTTTAAATCTCAATATCGTTCAATTAATTTGGGATGACGGATATTATGACATGGTTCGTTTCCAAGAAGTTGCTAAGTATGGACATGATGCTGGTGTTAAATTGGGTTCAGTCGACTTCGTTAAGTATGCTGAAAGTTTTGGTGCTACTGGTATGCGTGTCGATAGAGCTGAAGATCTTGAACCAATGTTAGCAAAAGCCTTTGCTACAAAGGGACCAGTTGTAATCCACATTCCCGTTGATTATTCTGACAATATCAAATTATCATCCAAGTTGGTTGATGACGTCTTGAACTAAAATAGAAAGAAGAATTCTCATGTCAAAAACAAATATCCTTTACCAACATGGAACTTTAGCTTTGTTGGTCCCAGGACTATTAGACGGAACCATCACTATGAAAGAATTGCTTGAACATGGTGATACTGGTATCGGTACCGGCGAAGGACTTAACGGGGAATTAATCATTCTTGATGGTGTTCCTTACCAAGTAGATAGCAACGGCAACGTAAATGTTGTTAAAGACGACTTCACCTTACCTTTTGCTAATAGTCACTTTGACGAATATCGTCATTTAACTGATATCGACGGATTATCTCCTAAAGAAATTGAGAAAAAAATTTTGAGTATGACTAGTTCCAATACTTTCTTCTCAACTAAGATCCATGGTACTTTTACTAATATTAAAACTAGAGCTGTTAAAAAATCAGAAAAACCTTATGCTACTTTAAGCAAAACTGCCGAAGATCAAAGTATCTTCCTAGAAGAATCAATTGAAGGTACTTTATTGAGTTACTACTCTCCACAGATTTTTGACGGGGCTGCCGTTGGTGGATTCCATCATCATTTTCTAGCCGACAATCATAAATTTGGTGGTCATGTTTTAGGATTCGGTGGAGCTAGTGGTGAAATTAAAGTTCAGCAATTCGATACCTTAGAACAACATTTACCTACCAAAAATACAGATTATATGAACTATGATTTTTCAAAATGCGATATCCTTGGTGATATCCATAAAGCTGAAGGATAACAAAAAGACGATCTCATTGTGAGATCGTCTTTTTTAGTCTGCAAACCTAATTGAAACCCAAACACTACCCAAAATCAAAACTGACCCTAAAGCAAAGCCCCAAGTTAATCCTTCACCTAATAACAACCAACCTAACAATGTTCCTACAACCGGCTGTAATAAATAAAATAAACCTGATGCACTGGTACTGACCATCGTTAAACCTTTATTCCACATAACAAAAGCAGCTGCTGTGGATAAAGCTCCAACATAGAATAAACAAGCTAAGACTTTAGGATCGAGAAAATTAACTGTCGTTAGAGCTGTTGCATCATTCAAGACAAATGGTGTTAAACAGACCATTGCGACTATTGTTGAAATAATTGTAATTTGTAACGCACTATAATTAGGTAATTTTTGAATCAAAACTGACATTAAAGACCATGTCAAAGCTGCCAAGATCAGAAACAAAACGCCAATTAAAATATGTTTTCCTGAGAGGTGAACTCCAACAATCATCACAACACCTAAAGTTGCCATAATCAGTGAAATTATTTTAATCCGATTCAACTTTTCCTTTAAAATCAACCATGCAAAAATAACCATAAATGTTGGCGTAGCCGACGTCACCACTGCACCCGTTTGAGCACTGGAAAACCAAGTTCCAGTTTCCTGTGCAACTAACGAAACTGCATAGCCAGTTAATCCAATCGGAATAAACCACTTCAGATCCTTAAATTTAAATTGCCACTTCTCTTTCTTGATCAATGAAAAACCAATCAAAAAGATTATCGCTACGGCATACCGTAACCAAACCAATTGCAGCGGATGAATTTCACCTACGACTACCTTTACGGCTACAAACGTTCCACCCCAAATGCAGGCAGCGACGCTTAACAATATTGAACCAACTAACTTATTTGAATTCATAATACTATTCCTTTTTTCACTGGATCTCTCTTGAAATTCGACAGCGGGACTATCATTTTACAACGATAATCGGAACATTTGATTCTTGAGGAGGCCTTATTAATTCTAGATTATAGCATTCCCAAAAATAATTATGGAACATAAACATTAATTTTTATAAAAAAATAGTGCAGTGACTTTTTTTTCACAGTCACATACACCATCTTCTTACTTAAAAATATCATTCAAATTTAATAGAGATCCAAACACTCCCAATAATAAAAAGTGTCCCTAAAATGAAACCCAAAGTTATATTCTCATGTAGCAATAACACACCTAAGAGTGTTCCCACAATTGGTTGTAATAGGAAAAATAATCCTGAAACACTTGCATCAACTAGCATCAGTCCTTGATTCCACATTACAAAAGCACCAGCTGTTGATATTACTCCCAAATATAATAAACAAAATATCACTTCTGGATTAAGAAAGTTTACTTTTGAAAGCATTGCCGTGTCAGATAAAACTACGGGTGTTAAACAAATAATAGCCACTATTGTTGACATAATAGTTATCTGTAAGGAACTATAAGTATCTACCTTTTTTATCAAAACAGACATCAAGGCCCAAGTAAGTGCTGCAATTATTAGTGAAATAACACCCTTTAAGATAGATTTCCCTGTAAGATGAATTCCGACAATCATCACAACACCCAAAGTTGCCATAACTACAGAGATAATTTTCACTTTTGTTAATTTCTCTTTTAATAACAACCACGCAAACACAATCATAAATGTAGGTGTCGATGACGTTATAACGGCCCCAGTTTGTGCGCTAGATAGCCAAGTCCCTGTTTCTTGAAAAACAATTGAAATTGTATTTCCGATTATTCCAATCAAGAATACTAATTTAATATCATGCCAATTAATATGCCATTTTTCTTTTTTTAGGACAGAAAAACCAATCAAAAAGATAATAGCGACTATATATCTCAGCCAAACTAACTGTAAAGGATGAATCTTTTCCACAATTAATTTAACAACTACAAACATACCTCCCCAAATACAGGCAGATAGACTTAATAAAATTGGACCTAAAACTTTTTTTGAATTCATGTAAATTTCCTTCCGTTATTTAACTTCATCTGAAATTAACCAACGGAACTACCCGTTGATTAACGGATAGTTGGAACATCACATTCATTTAATGGTGAATAAATCATTCTCACACCTTCTTTTTTACAAACAAAAAAGATTATATCACATTGCTACTCAATCCAATTTTCCATTTGAAAAATCAAAAACTATTCATAAAAATTTTCAAATCATTTATAGAAGCAATTTTAAAAATATTTCGCATTGATGGAAAATTATTATCTTTCAACATTGCTAATGGTTTTAGCTGTTTTAAGCAGTAATTCATAGTTAGTTTAGTTCCACCAATAGTTCCCGTTTCAATCACAATTACACCTAAACTTAGACCACTTTGCCATTCATCTCTAGCGGCCAAATACTGTGGTCTCACTTTTGTACCTAACGCATATGTGGAAAACAGCAAACCTCCACTTTCTAGTATTTCTTCAGCTAAAGTTTGATTTTCTTTAGGGTAAACTGGTTGATCCAGACCACCTGCCAAAACAGCAATCGTCTGTCCCTTGGACTTTAGACATGTTTGATGCGCACACGTATCGCATCCTCTAGCCAAGCCACTGACGATCACAAAGCCGCTTTGAACCAAAGACTTTACAATTTTCTTCCCCTCAATTAGTCCATCTTTTGAAGGTTTACGCGTTCCTATCACGGCTATCTTAGATTGATTCAATAACTTTAGATTGCCTTGTGCATAAATTACAACTGGAAAGCTTTTTAATTTTAACAGGCTTTGTGGATAACCCTTTTCACGATAATTGATAATTCTAATTCCTAGTTCTTCAGCTTTATTCAACTCCGATTCGGCCAATTCCAGGTAATTTTTCCATTCACTGACTGAAATATTTTTTCTAATTAACAGGTTATCCATCATAAATCGTGGATCATTTTGACTCTTTGAGATTTTTAAAACTGTTTTATGCCCAACTTGTGGGATATGTAAACAAGCCAATATCAACAATGTTAATTCTCTCATCAGTATGCTCCTATCCTTGATTCTCTTTTAAAATTACGCACTAAAAAAGACGAATCCAATTGGATTCGTCTAAAGTTTTATATTCAATTTTTAATTTAAACTACCTGCACTAGCACTGGCAATAGCTGTTTCAGCTGAACCGTCAAATTTAACTGAGATCCATACACTGGCTAAAATCATGGCTGAACCGATGACAAAGCCTACTGAAATCTGTTCACCAAGCAACAACCAACCTAAGAATGAACCAACGATTGGTTGAATCAAGTAAAACAAACCTGATGAACTGGCACTGATAACTTTTAGACCCTTATTCCACATTACGTAAGCCACGGCAGTTGAAACGGCACCGATATAAAGCAAACTGAGAATAACTTTTGGATCTAAGAAATTAATACTTGTGAGTGATGAAATATCGCTCAAAATAAATGGCGTCAAAGTAACTACTGCTACTACGGTTGACATAATAGTAATTTGTAAAGAACTGTAAGTCTTTACTTTTTTAACTAAGACAGACATCAAGGCCCAGGTGATGGCAGTGAGTACTAGGAGCATAACTCCCATAACAACGTTACTACCAGTCATCTTCAATCCGACAATCATCACAACACCTAAAATGGCGATGATAACTGAAAGGATTTTAACCTTATCAAGTCGTTCTTTCAAAATTAACCATCCAAAGATAATCATGAATGCTGGAATGGTTGAAGTTATAACAGAACCGGTTTGAGCATTTGACAAACCTGTACCCATTTCTTGGGCAACTAGAGAAATAGTATTTCCGATTATTCCGATCCAAAAGATTAATTTCAAATCAGGCCAATTGATATGCCATTTTTCTCCTTTTAAAACTGAGTATCCGATTAAAAATACTAATGAGATCAAGTACTCCAACCAAACTAGTTGAATTGGATGTACCTCATCGACGATAATTTTTACAACTACGAACATCGCTCCCCAAATAATGGCGGCAATGCTTAATTCAATGGATCCGAGAACCCTTTTAGACTTCATGAGTAATATTTCCCTTCGCTTTGATTTCATTTTGAATTCATTGCTACGCTACCCTCGCGAATAGCCGAAATATTACTGCTGTCAATTAACGATAAATATTCACCTTCCTTATGGTTAACGTGTTTAGTATAACAATGCTAGATAATAAAACAACGGCTTAGGAATGTTAAACGTTTTCAATTTGAATAATATAAATATTTTTATTATTTTATGATAAAGATTGAATAGGTTGGACGTATTTAAGGATTCCGTCCTCCGCGACAAAGCGGATTTGGCTGGAACGTGGTGGGCACAGTTTTGAACCAACTCAAGTTCAGAGTTGTTTCAAAATCTGGCCTTTTCCTAAGCAATAAATTGCTAAGGAAAATTTCACCACTGAGCCAATCTGCTTTGTCACTCCGGACTGATGTACTAGTCCTTCTTACATATAATTCTAGATACAAAAAAACATCTATTTAGAATTAAACGATATTCATGAATATCACAAACTTCTAATATAGATGCTTCTTTATATGCTTATATAAGATCAAATTCAATTGGTTCAAGATCACTCTAATGTGTTCTTTTAACCAATCAATTTCATCATTTCTAGCCAATTCAAAGCAAGCTCGATCCACTTGGCTGTCCAAGCATTTAGATATTTATCTTTGCCTGGTTTCTTCGTAACATAGGTTCCCAATGCTAACCCATGAATTCCTGAGCCGAACATATGATACTCTGCTGACAATCCTAATTGGGTCATCTTTTCGACGTACATCAAGGAATTAATAACATCGACTAGATCATCAGTTCTTGTCTGCCAAACGAAGGCTGGCTTGGAATTTTTATTTAATAAATCTTGAGCTTTCCAGAAAGTTCGATCCTCACTGATTTCATGTAAAATTTTATCATCATTTGGGAAACTTCCTTTGACGGTCATATCAATTACTGGATATCCTAAGATTAATCCAGCATGTTCACCAATATATTGATTTAACTGATACTTTTCACGTAATTTAGAATCAGTTGCCAATCCATTATAAGCGGCTACTACGTGGCCACCAGCAGAAAATCCTGCTAAGATAATTCTTTTACTATCTACATGATGTTTTTCTGCTTGTCGTGTTACCCAATCAATAGTCTTAGCCAACTCTTGTAGGGCTATCGGATAAACTGGATCTTGATCGATCAGCTTGTATTCTAAAACTACTGCGTGCATTCCAAAGGAATTAAATCGTAAAGCAATAGGTTCTTCTTCTCTTTCTGAATGGAATGTAAATCCTCCACCAGGACATATAATCACTATTGGGTAATCTACTGTTTGACCAAAATCATCAACTTGGTCGAGCCAATACCCTTTAACTTTAAATTCGTGATTAGAGATAGCAAGATTGTATTCTTTTGCTTCCATATCTTCGCATCTCCTTAACTTTTAAGCGATTTTAGCGTTCTCCAAGTTCATCGGATCATTTTTCTTGGCTAACATTTTATCAGTATAACCAAATAGATAAACTAAAACAACGGAGAGTAAGAGCGTTGCATAGTGTGATATCAAGTATCCGTAGAAGTTACTACCGATTCCAACTCCTGGAGTTATAAACGCTGGGAAACCAATCAGGGCACCAGATAGAGCATAATTATCAACTCTTAAGAATCCAGTCAAAGCACCACCGATGGCACTAGCAATACTTGCAACAATAAAAATTCGTTTATATTTCAAATTGACACCATAAAGCGCCGGTTCGGTAACTCCGCAGAAAGCTGAGATAGCTGCTGCTAAAGACATTTCCTTGAGATGTTTATCCTTAGTTTTCAAGAAAACAGCTAATACAGCTCCACCTTGAGCAACCATGGTAATAGAAAGAATTGAGTTAATATAACTGTGTCCATTTGTGGCAATATCGTTGATAACAATTGGAATAAGTCCCCAATGCAATCCGAAAATAACCATTGTTTGATAAACACCACCAAGAATAAATCCGGATAATGTTGGACTGAAATCATAAATGGCAACTAGACCATTCGACAATCCCTTACTTATAAGTGTAATAATTGGTCCTACTCCAATTATAATAGCCAGGCTCAAAATTAGAGCCTCCAAAATAGGAACAAAGACACTTCTAATATATGTTGGAATTACTTTTTTCAAGAATTTTTCAACGTATTTACCTAACCAGGCGGCTACGATAATAGGAAATACTGAAGAAGTATAAGATACTAAAGTAGTTGGTATTCCTAAGAAATTGGTGCTAGCAGTACTTGCTTTACCTGCTAAAGTAACTATCTGTGGATAAATTAAAATGCCACCTACTATACCTAAAACAATCGGATTAGATCCTAATTTTTTAGCGGCTGTAAATCCTAAAACAATTGGTAAGAAATAAAAAGTCGCATCACCAACGGCATTTAAAATGACATAAGTACCACTTGTTGTTGAAAGAATCTTAAAACCTGTCAAGGCAGCTAAGATACCCTTCAAAATACCAGAGCCTGCTAATATACCAATGATAGGAATCATTGACGCAGTTAAAACACCGATAAAATTACTAATCCCTTGTTTAATATTAGGCCAAACTCCATGAATTTTTTTAGCATCTTTGGTAGTTTCTGCCACTGCTTCGGCCGTTGCAGTATCATTACTAAACTCTGTACCAATTTGTCCAATCACTGCATCATATACATCAGTTACTGCTTGACCAATAACGACTTGATACTGTCCGCCAGCCTTAGCTACCGTGATAACTCCATCCAAATTCTCAATAATCGAATCATTAGCTTTAGAATCATCTTTTAAATAAAAACGTAATCTAGTTATACAGTGGATAACACTGTTAATATTTTCTACGCCACCAACATTTTCCACAATATCGGCTGCTAGAGAATCGTATTTATTACCTGTATTTTTAGTTTTGACCGGATTTTTTTCAGAAGATTTGATTGCTGCCATAGCAACAGTCGCGCCAGCTTTCACTTCTTGATCAAAACCAGTGGTTAATAATTGCTCTAAAATATCATTACTATTTGTAATTGCTAGGATCACGCTAGTTTGTTTACCAGCATCCTTAATCATCTGTAAATTCATTTCAACCACAGGCTGACCTACTTTTACTTCATCACCTTGTTTGATTGAAACTTTAAATGGTTTACCTGCAAGTTCAACTGTATCAACACCTAAGTGAACCAAGATATCGGCACCATTTTTTGTTTTGATACCAAAAGCATGTTTCGTTTCTGAAACTAAAGTGACTGTCCCATCAATCGGTGCGACAATCTTGCTTGATGTTGGTTCAATTGCAAAGCCTTGACCCATCAGTCCTTGAGAAAACACCGGATCTTGTATTTCGGATAACTTGAGTAGCTTACCACTAACTGGGGCAACTAATGAAATCAATGTTTGCTTATCCATAAGTGTTCATTCCTTTTCAAAAACCATCATTTGTGATCACGTTTACATTATATGTTCAAACAGGTTAGCAGTCAATATTTATTCGAACTAATTTTGTTTGAGGGCTTAGTCCGAATACATTTTTACAAAATAATTGTATTTTTACTATTTAATCGACAAAAAACATATTCAGATTTTTAAAAAAATGAAAATCAATTATTTTTCTTCTCTCAATGATTTAAAATATCTACTTCACAATAACAAACAACACACTATAAATTAGTAGGTTTTCTTTTTCCAAATATTTTTTAAAATAAAGAATCCTCTTCTATCGGCCATGAGTTATAATTAATTTTATGTTTAACACTGCTTAGGAGATTAAAATGAGTCTTTCTGAATTCGGATCTATCTTATTCTGGATAGTCATTCTCACTGTGATTATCGCTGCTATTACGATTACTATTGTTTATTGGCGTTCGCGCAAATCTAATAATAATTATTTAGAAAACAAAGAATTTAAATTACGTTATTTCATTCAAAAACAGGTCGATTTTTCTGGTAAGACGATTGGATATGAGTGTCTGTTGCGGCAACAAAACGCTAACTCCACTTGGTCTTTGCCCTCCAATCTTGATTCTTTGCCATTACAACGAGTTGTTTTTTTATTGGAAAACACATTTGAATCATTACCAACTGAACCAATCACCTTGTCGATCAATTTAGAATACAATCAAATCATCAGTTCTGATTTTCAATATTTCGTCCGCTGGGCTATCTCAAAAATCGAACCAATGAAACTTTCAGTCGAATATACTCCTGGTCAAGCCAAACACTTCCAAAATAAATATCTTTTTGAAAAACGTATTCGTGAAGCACAAAACTATGGCATGGAATTCAGCATTGACAATGTTGGTTCTGATTCTAAAGATTTAAAGGATATTGAATGGATGTTGCCTTTTATCGACAATATTAAATGTTCTATGCGTAATTTTAGAAAAGAGGACCCAACCATTTGGCTAGATCTTAATTTGCAGTCTTGGAATAAAATTGCTAAAGAAAATAATATCAATCTAATTTTAATGGGAATTGAAGATGAAAACGACGCAGCTCTGGCTGAACAGCTGAATATCAAGACACGTCAAGGATATCTCTTCGGACATCCCCAAAATCCCCAAAAGGAGGTCACTGATAACCATGAAAAATGATGATGAAAAGAATAAACAACAGCTTTATACAGACCAATATTTTGAATCTGGACACATCTTCTTAAAGATTCGCCAGACCCTTGTTGCCATCATTGGCTGGATTGCTGTAATTGTTCCTATTGCTATAACTATTACTTCATTTTGGGCTAGCTTTGACAATCGTATCCCTCATATCTGGGCCTATCATGAAGGATTATATGAACTATTATTTATTGGTTTAATTTTAATTTTTGCCTTTTTTATGACTGCAATTTTCTCCATCAGTATGACCTTAATTCAAAATCGTAAACGTGACCGTTTAGTTGAACAATGGCCTACCTATAACCCAATTAATCAAAAAAAACGTAAAAAAGTTATTGATGATTTTATTGATCAACGTTTCGGCGACCAAGAATTTCGGGAGAATGTCAGGACTTATGACGTTCAGCCAGACCAAAATCTTGAAACTCACGAAATCAAAAAACTTTATGCTCACCAAAACTTGGACGATATTCATTAGGAGAAAAAATGAAAAATATCTTTATTGATCATATTCTAGGAAGTACTCCCCTAGAAACATTTGTTAACATTTGTTTATTGATTCTCTGTTTATATCCAATCATAGGGTCTTTTTTCTGGTTTTGTGGAGCACTGAATTATCGTTTTCTAAAAAGCAACAAACGAGATCTCGATTGGAAACCCATTCCTAAGAATAAACAACCAATGATTACGATCATGGTACCAGCTCACAATGAAGAAGTTGTTATCGAAGAAACTTTAACTTATCTTTTTGAAAATATAAATTATGATAATTATGAAGTTCTTGTAACTAACGATGGCTCTACTGACGATACCGCTGATATCATTAAAAGACTTCAGGAAAAATATCCTCGTCTTCGAACAATCAATATCATTAAAAATAAAGGTAAAGCACATGCCTTCAACATTGGTATGCACTTTGCTAAAGGCGAATATATTTTAAGTAACGATGCCGATACAATTCCTGAACCAGATGCTTTGATGAAATATATGAATTTCTTTGTTCACAGTCGCGATATGAATACTTCTGCTGTTACTGCCAATATGGATGTTCAAAATCGGACAACTCTTCTAGGAAAATCGCAAACCGTAGAGTTTTCAAGTATCGTTGGCGTTATCAAACGAAGCCAAACTTCAGTCAATGATTCTATGTATGCATACAGTGGTGCCAATACTTTGTACAAAAAGAATTTCTTAATTGACGTTGGTGGCTTTAGACAAGATCGCGCAACTGAGGATATTAGTATCGCTTGGGATCATCAAACTATTGGAGCTATTCCTCGATTTGCTCCTAATATCGTTTTCCATATGAATGTTCCTGAAACTATTGGCGAGCTTTACAAACAGCGTTGCCGTTGGGCCCAGGGTGGTACTGAGGTTTGGTTGACTAATTTAAAAAAGTTCTTATTTCACCCCATTAAAAGACGTTATCAAATGTCGATGTTTGTTGACTCTAGTCTTTCTATTATCTGGTCCTTTTTCTTCATGATAACTTCTGTTATCTATTTGATTACGATAATTTGGCTTGCTTTAAACGGAAATTATGAACGACTTTTTCATGCTTTTATGATTTCCTTTATCTTTGTTACTTTTGAAATCATGGCTGGCTGTTTACAACTAATCACGGCTTTAGTGTTAGATCATCACGGTGCCAAGTTGAAATATGCCTTCTTCGCACCTTTATATATGCTCTTTTATTGGATGGTCAATCCCGTAACCGTAGTAATGACATTCATTCCTGCTCTTAAAGCTATTTTGGGTTTGGGCTCTGGTACTTGGGTCAGTCCCAAGCGAAGTTCTTTGCAGTCAAAAGGCAAAAAATAATTTCTATTTAGGAAACATTTAAGTGGACAATTGTAACATAACAAATTATGATTACTTAGACACAAAATGTGTTTTTAAGGAGTTATTATGAGGAAAAATTCATGGATTGTGTGGTTGGTACTCCTGGCAGCCGCTTTTGTAGTCGTCGAGACTAACCCTCAAATTGTTCCTAAAGTTAAAAGTGAATTGAAAGCTACTAATTCACAAATTCAACCTTATGTTTATCTAATCAAAGCTAATATTGATAAAAAAATCAGTGGCAAAACCGAAACTAGCTCCGAAAACCAAGTCGGTAAAGTAACCACCCCCACTGAAGAACCATTAAAGAATATGCACACTTCAAGTACTTATTATTATCATTACAAAAATAACGTTCCTCAAGCTGCACGCCAAGTCTTTGATAATGCCGTTTCGTCTTATAACAATACTGGTATTGTTAGACTAATTCCCGGAAAAGCTGAACCAAATCAGAACAATATAACTTTCTTCGTTTATCATAAGAAGATTGATAATATTGCTGCCAATTCAGTAGAACTTGGTAACGGTGGACCTTCAGCCCTTCAATTAAATGATTATGCCATTAATAGTGGTCGTGCGGGCTTAAATATGACTTATCCTAATATGTCGATCAAAAATTCTGTCGCTATGCACGAACTGGGGCATGCTTTAGGATTAGCACATAGTTCTTATACTAATTCTGTCATGTATCCCGTTGATCAAGGTGTTAGTAAATTATCAGAGGCTGACTTAAACGGTTTAAAAAATATCTATGACCATTAAAAAAACATCTATTTAGAGTTAACGAATATCGATATCCTGATATTCGACTCTAGATAGATGTTTTTTTGTACTTTTTAACTACTACCGTCTAATATGATTCCAAAGTCATTTTTAACATTTGATTAAAGCTATCGCGAGCTGTTATCAACTTGTTATCAAAGCGCCCATTACCTACATGCACGACTTCTCCGAGTATTAAATTACGCAACATTCTTGCTAAAACTAATTGTTCTTTATCATCCAGATTCAATGGCATTAGTAACTTTAACATAATTCCATGAACATTTAGGGCACTGTTATCAAGTTCTTCATCATGAATTTTTCCCGATGGAATACTAAGAATCTGTTGCGCTACCAAATACTTATCCAAAGCATACTGAACACTGACATTACAAAATACCATAATTGCTTGTTTTCCTGACAGTCCTAACAAATCGGCCTGCAATCTAATTGCTAAATTATTATAAAAATCAATCGCGACTGCCACTTTGACAGCCATTACATCAGAATAATAATTATAAATTGCTTGTGAACGAGTACCTAATTTACGACTTAAATTGGTAAAAGTTAAATTATCTTGATCCTTAATCAATTCCACTGCTGCCGCAACAATTTTTTCTTTTGATAAAGTTCGTGACGTCATACTTATCTCCTACTTGATTTTTACACTTTGTAATTATATATTACATATTGTAAGTAGATTTTACAATTCTAATTAAATCTTATCTTAATCACATCAAGTTTATTAGACAAGTAATAGGAATTGGTAGGAAAGAAGATATTTTTATGGCTACATTCTTACTCATTATTTTAGGTATTGTTATCGGAACTATCGTAATCGCTCTAGGCGGTGGTGGAGCTGCTTTTTACTTAGGAATTTTATCTTCATCGTTCAATTTACCACCGGCAACGGCGGCTGCAACTTCTATCGTGACAGCTTTTCCATCACTAGTTATTGGAACCATTGCTTATATCCATCAAGGCAGAGTTAATTTTCACTTGGGAAATCAAATGTTAATTGCTTCCTTACCGGCAGTTATAATTGGTGCTTTAATTTCACCCTATATTCCTCAACAATTATACAAATGGTTAATTGCCATCATTTTGGTAGTTTTGGGTGTTCAGATAATCATCAAGCAAAACTTACATTCTAAGCAAAAGAAGACCCATGGTAAATTTGCGGCCGCAATGTACGGTGTCTTAAGTGGATTAATGGTAGGAATTGCTGGATTAAGCGGTGGCGGACCGGTTTTAGCTGGCCTTTTGATTTTAGGACTAGATACTTTTAATGCCACAGCTACTTCTTCATATGTTCTAGTCGGTATGAGTTTTCTGGGATCAATAATGCATCTGACGACAGGTAATATTTATTGGCAAGCTGGTATACCTTTAATCATTGGAGCAATCATCGGTGCTATTATTGCTCCACTTTTAGTTAACAAATTAGCTAAAAGTAAACACGTCTATTTGGTTCAATACTTTATTGCTATTTTACTTATTATTATGGGAATCAAAACCATTTTATAAAAAGATCCGTTCGATTATAGATTGTCTGCTGACCTCCATATCAAAGCCGATGGAATAGTATTTTATTTAATTTTGAATTTTAAATCTAAAAACAAAAATAACGTCTATTAAGAGATTTTCAAGATATGTAAAAATATATCCTGAATCTTTTAATAAACGCTATTTTTATCAATAAGTTGTTTTCGTTTTAATTTGTGTTTTCTTAACAGCTTCACGTCTGAATAAATAACCCAAAATCAGAATAACCAAAATAATCAAAATCAAAGCCGTCAACATGATGTTATGAATTCCTTGAAAGAAGATTGTTTTCATTTCAGGAACATAAGCTTTAGGCAATTCTTTGGCAACTGAAGCATTGCTCAACTTATTCATCATCGACATTGTAATATGACCACTACTTGCTTTAACTCCTCGAATCAAAGCCAAATTCAAAATAACACCATAAATTGATGACATGAATGTTTGGCTCAAAATTCTAACTAAATAGGCAAATGATGTAGAAATTGGTACATCACGTGGCTCTACATCAAATTGAACGGCAATCAACAAGGCATTGAAACAGATACCAACACCAAAACCTTCAAAAATACCCATAATTAATAAGAATGTATAACTGGCACTTTGACTAGCCCAATACAATCCTGCAAATGAAATCAGGAATGATACTGTTCCAATTGCAATAATTGCATAGCGGCTCATCTTTCTTTGGATCAAAGGCTCTAATTCAGAACCAATGAAGTTAGCAATTGCCCCTGGAATTTGGGTCATCCCCCCGATCAACGCACTAAGACCCATGATACCTTGAGCCCACATTGGAATATAAATATTGAAAGCCACAAAAGATCCCCACAAAAGTGCAAACAGAATTAAATCAATCACTAACTTCTCGTTTTTGAACAAACGATTAGGAACAATTGGATCGTCCACTTTATTTTCAACTCGCGACATCCAAAATATCAAAAGACCTCCAATCACGATAAAAATTAATGTAACAAAAATTGAAGAAACTCCTAATAATTGGATTCCAATCAAAAACGAAGTCAATCCTAAAACCATCAAGATAGCACCATGATAATCGACCTTGGCTTGATTCAACTTTTCCTTAATATTAAAGAATAAGGCGACAATGATAATTGATAATAAAGCTAGTGGCAAATTGATATAAAAGACCCAATGCCAACTGAAAGCATCAACAATCCAGCCACCAATCAAAGGACCAACAATTGAGGTTCCACTGAAACCAGCGGAAGCCACACCAATAACTTGTGAACGACGTTTAATATTTTTAAAAATCTGTGAATAAATGATGAATGGAATAGTATTCATTCCACCAGCTCCGATTCCCATGACACTACGAGCCGTAATGAACCAAATAATATTTGGTGCTAATCCTTGGAAAAGTGCTCCAATCATGAAAACAATCGTGGCAGTTATATAGGCAACTTTATTACCCTTTTTTTCACCAAATTTACTCCATAACGGTGTTGAAACGGCCATCCCTAGCAAAAAGATAGCTACGATCCAGCCCATATACTGAATCCCATGCAAATCACTAATGATTGCTGGCAATGCCGTATTAATTATCGTTGCATCTAGTCCTGCCATCATATTCGACAAAACCAAGGCAAAGGTAACTAACAGTTTACGATTTCTACTCATTCCCCTACTTCTTCCCTCAATTAATTTTCCAATAAAAAATAAGACCTACACAGACGTGCAATGTCTTACTCCTTAGGTAACACTTATTTTTCATGTTTACTGAAAAAGCTTATCTCTTTTTCATTATAAGCTTATTTATAAAATCATACAATGAACCTTAACGTTCTCCACAACAAGTAAATTAACAGATTACAATTTTTCAGGCTGTCCAATAACTTCTTCTAAACGGTTAAAGAATTGAGCAGTATGATAACCATCACAAACAGCATGATGAATTTGGAAGGTTACTGGTAATTTAATATCGTTATCAATTCTTTCAAATTTTCCTGCCGTTACAATTGGCAATAAATAATTATCTCTATTATTAATATTCAAATTAAAACTTGAATAAGTAGCCCAAGGGATCATCGAAATATTAACGATATTCTTAGGTACCGGTTGCTTAGGGAACATTTTACCTGAACCACGATACTTTTTAACATCCAATAAATAGTCACGATTAAATTCAGCAAAAGTATAGGCATCTGGTGTATCAATATTTGAAGACAATTCAGTCTTACTATCAAAAACTGAATAAAATGGCACATTGCTATCATAATATCCCAGTTCACCTTGCTCATTAAAATCCATTCTATATAGATAATCTGAATTAATAACTTTCAAAACTGAATAGATAAACAAAGGATAAAAATTATATTTATGATCCTTAGCAAACTTTACAGCTTTAGCAATTGAAACCTTGTGGGTCATACTATAAGTCGTCTTTTGTTCGATAAAATGATTAAAAACTTCCTTGCGATTCCAAGTATCCAAATCAATTTTAGTGAATTCCATGTGATCGTCTCCTAAAGTTTATTGTTGTTACGATTATCATACATCTTTTGGGAAAACTTGTTGGGATTCTATGATTTTAAGTAATTATTTTTTAATTGCTAATTAATCAATTTTTAGTTAATATTTTCCTTGATTATATATTTTTGTATCTTAATTATTATTATATTGTAATATTATTATTGTTTTATAATACATTTTCAGTGTATATAATGACTATAATAAATTGTTCTTGTTTGGGGGCAATAGTCATGCATAGTAAAACAAAAAGAAACTTATGGACGGGGATTTTTCTGTTCATAAGTGTTTTTATTTTGATTTCATTTAATAATACTCAGGTTCTGGCTGATTTTACTGACAGTACTGATCTATCAGTTTTAAAAGAAGCTCCAAGTGGTATTGCAGTCGACAAATATATGTCTAACTCTGCTCCCACAGTTCCTGATAAAAAAGATATCTATACTACCAATTCCGCCCAAGTAGTTGATACTTCTGGCAAAAATTCTACTACCAGCAACATCATCGCCTTAGCCAGTGGTAAAAATACTTATGGCTCAATGTGGTCAAATGAAAAAACTTTCGATATAAATAAGGAACAGACAATTTCTGCTTGGCTTTATTTCGGCTCTGGCGCCGGTTCTCAAGATGTTAACAGTGAAGGCATTGCCTTTGTTCTTCAAAATGATGACAAAGGTATTGGTGCTTTAGGTGCTGGATTGGAAGGAATGGGTGTCTACGGATACGATGCCTCACAGTACTCACTAACTACTGGTGTCACTGCTAAACAAAGCTATATCCAACAAACTGCCGTTCAAAACAGCATTGCTCTTGAATTTGACACTGCTAATAACAGTTTTTATACTCCAACAGCACCTATCAATAATAATGGAATTACCTTTCCTGCTTCTCTAACTCAAATCCTCAATGGCACTTCTTATTTTTCACTTGATGGCTATGATACTCAACTGGGTACTTCGCTTACTAATCTAACTACATTAGGTTTCCCTAGTACCGCCAGATATGGGGCCGGTGGTGCATACGGACATATCGCTATGACTTATCCAGGCTTAGCCGACTCCTATCAAAAAACTGATTTAACAGCTAGTACAACAATGCAAAATGCTTATAATCCTTGGTCTAATGGCTTTGTGCTTGTCCACGATAGTCCTCAAGCAGCTCAATTGACTGACGGAACTGATGAGTACGGTAATGACTTCCGTTGGCATCACGTTACGATCAAATGGATTCCCGCTGCATCAGGAAGTACCAAGGCCACAATTGAGTACTCTTATAATGATAAAAACATCGATTACAGTGACAATACTTCCACTAAGAGTACTACTAAGAAATTATCTAATTCGATTACTGTTGATACCTCTAAATTAAATTCCTCTGATGGCAAAGTTCGTTGGGGTTTCACTGCCGCAAACGGTCCCTCATCCAATGTTGCTTCAAAATTAGTTGCTCTAGATTCAGCTCCTGACATTCTTTATGCCGAGGCCGATAGCAACATTGTTGATACAACTTTAGGCAATAAAAACATCGCTGAAACATCAACCGATAATACTGTCGCTAACGGTGATTCCCTAAAACTAAATTACGACTTAACTTATCTTTCTGGTACTGAAGATTGGAAAGATATTGCCGCTAAAATCAAAATTCCTGATAACGTAACTGTAACGCCTGATAGTTCTGGCAATGTTGCTACGATTACATATGGAGATGGTACTACTGAAAATATCAGTTCCAGTGAATTAAGCAACAGTACCCTTCAACACACCTTGGCTAAAACTATTGGCACAACAACCAGTTCAGCTGGTAAAACAGCCTCGATAACTATTAATGCTACCGCCAAAAATGATACCTCAAGTGACATTGATGTTGCTAAATCCGTCGCCAATTTTACCGGTTCTAATGAAATTTCTACAACCAATAGTCCTGCTTTTACAATTTTGGCTAGCCCTAATTACACACTCAAATTAACTAATACCAATTCTTCAGATGAATTAGATCTGCTTTATAAAGCGGACAACACAACTTTAAATCTTCCAACCGAGTTGGCTTACAGCGATAATCACAGTTTTGCTGATTCAACTAACATTATTTATCAAATCACTGCTGGAGACAAAACTTACACCGTTGGAGCCAGTGCTTCTGGCAATAATTTTGATCAGACAATTGACCTCAAAAGTTTAATCAATGACGACGATACTTTCTGGAATCTTTTCACTGAAAACTCAACCCAAAAAGTAACTGTAAAGGCAATCGACCAGGCAAATGGATTGGTTTCTAACACTCTCACTTACAACGTAAATACCAAGTCCAATAAAGCCTTAAGTATGACTGTTTCTAATAATCTACAATTTCAGGATATCAACTATGGTGATACAACTGAATATTTACAACGTAAGAGTGACTTTGATCTTAGCGTTACAAGTTTACGTGAACCCTGGCAACTCAGCGTTTCAACCAATGGACTATATCTTGACGGCAAAACTCTTAACAATAATCTAGCTTTGGTATATCGAAAAAATACTGATTCAACTTATAATACCCTCAGCTCTACACCAACATTAGTTGATCAGGACACTACCACTCATGAAACTAGTGCCACTGATAATATCTCTGATGATTGGACTAAAAATAGTGGTCTACTTTTGAAACAACTCGGTTCTAGCACCGCTGGTCAATATACTGGTACTCTAACTTGGACTGTTGCCGATTCATTGGACAATAATTAATATTTTTCATTTCTTTTTATACCTTGTGCTAAGATAGAAAATTAATTACTTCAAAGAAGGCTTTACTAAATTACCTGGTCCAATTAAACCTAGCCTCCACAGTGGCACAATGGATGGATTCTATATTAAAGATTTGTAGAAATAACTCTCAAAAATGATATAATAAAAGGCGAACAGAAGTTTGCTTTTATAAAAATAAACGGGTGCATTTATTGCATCCGTTTATTTTCATTTAATTTAGGGGGTCAATATCAAAATGGAAAAACAGCGTACATATATGGCCATTGACTTAAAGTCTTTTTATGCATCAGTCGAATGTATTGCACATGGTCTTGATCCCTTAAATGATAATTTAGTAGTGGCTGATAATTCCCGAACTGATAAAACAATTTGTCTGGCGGTTTCACCAGCGCTTAAAAAATTCGGGGTTCCCGGTCGGCCTAGACTTTTTCAAGTTGAACAAATCGTTAATAAGCTTAATCGACAACGTATTAATGACAATCAATATCACCGTTTAACCAAATACTCTTCCATCAATCGTCAACATCTACTTAATGCTCCAACATTAAAAATCGGCTATGAAATCGTCAAACCTAGAATGAACTACTACATGCACAAGAGCACTGAAATTTATGGAATCTATTTACGTTTTATCGCTGCTAAAAACATTCATGTTTATTCAATCGACGAAGTTCTAATGGACGTTACTGACTATTTAGAGCTACATAATATTTCCGCACATGCTCTTGCCAAAAATATTATCCAACAGATTCAACTTGAGACTGGAATCACCGCTACTGCCGGTATCGGTACGAATCTTTATCTAGCCAAAGTTGCCATGGACATCGTAGCTAAACATATTCCTGGAGATAGCGATGGCGTTAGAATTGCCCAAATGAATGAACAACAGTATCGCCAATTACTCTGGGCACATCAACCTTTAACTGATTTTTGGAGAATCGGCAAAGGGACTGCCAAACGTTTAGAAAAATTGGGATTAGAAAATATGGGTGATATTGTACGTTGTACCTTGGGTTCTCTATCTGACGACAAGAATGAAGAATTGCTTTACCGTGAATTCGGCAAGAATGCTGAACTAATTATTGATCACGCCTGGGGACACGAATCAGCCACTATGGAGGATATTAAAAATTATCGTTCTGACGATCACGGACTATACTCTAGTCAAGTTTTGATGAAACCAACCTCATACGCAGATGGTCGCAAAATTGTTCGTGGTATGAGTGATAACTTAGCTTTGGAACTAGTCCAAAAGAAAGTCGTTACCAATCAAATCGGTATTATCATCGACTACGATATCAAAAGTCTCCAAGTTGACAGCAGTTTTACTGGTAAGTTAGTTACTGATTACTACGGTCGCAAGACACCTAAACCAGATCATAAACATATCAAACTTGATTGCCCTACTTCCTCTTCTAATGAATTACGTAAAACTTTCAGAGAACTCTATGAACAAATTACGAATAATAAAATGTTAATTCGAAAAATAACTTTAACCGCTAATAATTTAGTTGATGAAAATACAGTTGCTCAAAAAGAACAGTTCAAACAAATCAGTCTTTTTGGTAATCCTGAAAAAGAAATTATTGAAGATAAAAACGCTCAAGACAAACGTCAAAAGGACCGTCAAATCCAAGAAACCATTTTGAATCTTCAAAAAAGATTTCGAAATCGTAATATCATCTTAAAGGCATCTGATTTGGAAGAAGGTTCGACCACAATCGAGCGAAACAATCAGATAGGAGGACATCACGCCTAATGGACGAAAAAAAGCTAATTGAGCAAAAGATTTTCAATGATACATCAGCCTATCAAGACATTATGAATCTACCTTACCATCATTCCAAAAGGCACCTTCCAATGAATCAACTCGATCGTGCTTTTCAATTCGCACCCTTTGGAGCCTTAGAAGGTTTCAAAGACTTGATCAACGAAGAATCTCGACACTATGCCCGCAAAAAATATACTAACTCCGAAACAGAAGATTTAATCTATCGTCAGTTACGGTATTTGCAGACCCATCATTTAAAAGTTGATGTCAATTATTTCAACGATAAATCTGGATTTTATGAACATCAAAAAGGATTACTACAAAATGTTGATTTAAAAAAAGGACGAGCTATTTTCAGTGATTTATCAATTGTCATTTTGAATATTCGAGCCATAAAACTACTTAGTTAATGCCACTATCCGTAAAAAATCTGTGGACGCTGGAACGTAGTGGGGCAACTTTGAGCCAATTGAAATACACAATTGTCTTGAAGATTGTCCTTTATCTAATCTTGCTACGCAAGTTAAGATAAATTTCACTACTGAGCATCCACAGATTTTTTACTCCCAATTAGGGATTGAGTTTTATTATTGGTATAGAAAATATTTAAAATATGAAAAATGACATACAACTAATCACTAATAATTTCAAAACCATATCCCCTAATATGCTCTTTTAACATTTCCAAATAATTTTTAGCAATTGGGCTCAATTCCAGCTGGCTATGTTTCAGCCATCCCAAAGTCATTGAATCATCAACATCTAATGGAATAGCTACGATTTTGTCATCGTTCAATTTATTACTAATAATTCCTGAACTGATCGTATATCCGTTCAATCCTACCATTAGATTAAAAATCGTGGCACGATCACTGACTTTAATATTCTTCTTCCTATCTAATGTACTCAAGATTTCCTCTGAAAAATAAAATGAATTGTTATCACCTTGTTCATAAGAAAGATATGGGTAATCAGTTAAATCTTCCAAAGTCACCCGTTTCTTTTTTGTCAAAGGATTCTGGCGTCCTACGAAAACATGGGGTAATGCCTTAAATAGAGGTGTAAACTCCAAATCGTATTCTTTAAATAGTTTCTTTAGAACCCGATTATTGAAACTATTCATATATAAAATTCCTATCTCGCTTTTGAAACTCGACAAATCCTTCAAAATATTCTCAGTTTCAGTTTCACGCAAAGTAAATTGATACTCATCTGCTTTAATGGTTTTGATTAGTTCTACGAAAGCATGCACTACAAAGGCATAATGTTGTGCTGAAACGGAAAAAGCTTTCTTTTGAATCGTATTTTTCTCATAACGTCCTTCTAATAATTGAACTTGATCGAGAACTTGACGAGCATAAATCATAAATTCCCGACCATCATCGGTTAAAGTTACCCCTAGCTTACTTCTTAGTAGAATTTGAATTCCCATTTCATTCTCTAATTCTTTGATGGCATTGGACAAACTTGGTTGCGTTAAGTACAACTGTTTAGCTGCTTCGTTGATTGAACCAGTCTTGACGATTGTTTCTAAATACTCTAATTGTTGAATACGCATAGCGACCTCGAAAGTTTTTTCTTTAGTATAGTCTTCCTTATAGTTTTAAACTATAACCCATCCCTGTTTTTATCAGTTATTCAATATTTAAATATAATGTTAATTTATAAACAACAAATAACTACCACATAAAAAGGGGACTTTCATATGACTACATCAATTATTGGCTTTCCAAGAATCGGCGAAAACCGTGAATTAAAATTCAACACTGAAAAATATTGGCGTAAAGAAATCACTGAAACTGAATTACAGGATTTTGCCAAAGAATTACGTTTAAAACATTGGGAATTGGTTAAAAATGCTGGTATAGACGGTATTCCTAGCAATGACTTTTCATTCTTCGATACTACTCTCGACACAGCTTATCTCTTTAACATCATTCCTGAAGCTGTTAAAAAGCTCAACCTATCACAATTAGATCGTTACTTCGCTTTGGCACGTGGCTACCAAGGTCCCGAAGGTGATATAAAAGCTCTCCCTATGAAAAAATGGTTCAATACCAACTACCACTACTTAGTTCCTCAATTCACTAAAGATACTGATATTAAATTAACTGACACTAAAATTTTTGACGAATATCAAGAAGCTAAAGATAACGGCATCAAAACTCGTCCTGTCATTGTTGGACCTTTTACCCTTCTTTCATTAAGTGAATTCCATGACGTTGAAGCTAATGATTTCGTTGATGATTTGGTCAAAACCTATCAAGAAGTTTTCACTAAATTGTCAGCACAAGGTGCTCAATGGATTCAATTAGATGAACCTGAACTAGTCAAAGATGTTACTGGTTCAAAGAAAATCCTCTTTAAAGAAATTTATACTAAATTGTTACAAAACAAAGCTGGTCTTAAAGTTCTACTTCAAACATATTTTGGCGATGTTCGCGATGTCTATAATGATTTAATCAATCTTGATGTCGAAGGAATCGGCCTAGATTTTCATGAAGGACGTAAGACTAATGAACTCGTTCAATCAGGCTTCCCAGATGATAAAATTCTTTTTGCTGGAGTAGTTAACGGTAAAAATATTTGGCGTAATCATTACGAAGAAACTGTTACTTTAATCAAGAATTTACCTGCCAAAAATATCGTTATTTCAACCTCATGTTCTCTATTACATGTACCATTTACTATCGAAAATGAAACCTTCCCAGCTGAAATCAAGCAACATTTTGCTTTTGCCAAAGAAAAACTAACTGAATTAGATGACATTCAAGCCATTTTAAATGGACAAGGTCAAACTGCTGAAGCTAAAAATAAAGCTCTTTTTGAAAAACCACGTGTTCAACCTAATAAGGCAGTCCATCAAAGAATTGCTCAACTAACTGAAGATTCTTTTGTCAGATATCCTGCCTTGGCACAACGTGCTGCTATTCAAAAACAAGAGTTCAATTTACCTTTGCTTCCTACAACTACTATTGGTTCTTTCCCACAAACCAAAGAAGTCAAAAAAACTCGTGCCAAATTCCGTCATGAAGAAATTTCCCAGGATGAATACGACAAATTCATTGCTGGTCATATTAACGAATGGATCAAATGGCAAGAAGATATCGGCCTTGATGTTTTAGTCCATGGTGAATTTGAACGTAACGACATGGTAGAATATTTTGGACAAAATCTTGACGGCTATCTCTTCAGTAAAAATGGTTGGGTTCAATCATATGGTACACGTGGCGTTAAACCACCAATTATCTGGGGCGATGTTGCTAGAAATCATCCTATCACCGTCAAGTGGTCTAAATATGCTCAAGAACAAACTGACAAAATCGTCAAAGGAATGTTAACAGGTCCAGTAACTATTTTGAATTGGTCCTTCCCTCGTGAAGATATCTCAATTAAAGATTCAACTATCCAGATTGCCTTGGCCATTCAAGATGAAGTTCTCGATCTTGAAAAGAACGGTATCAAAATCATTCAAATTGACGAAGCTGCTTTACGTGAAAAATTGCCACTTCGTAAAACCGATTGGTATTCTGAATACCTTGATTGGGCCGTACCTGCCTTCCGTCTAGTTCACAGCAAAGTTAAACCAACGACCCAAATTCACACTCACATGTGCTATTCTGAATTTACTGATATTATCCCTGCTATTCAAAACCTAGACGCTGACGTTATTTCCTTTGAAGCTTCACGTTCTAACTTGGAAATTTTGGACGCCTTACAAAAGGAACATTTCCAACTTCAAGTTGGACCTGGTGTCTACGATATTCATTCACCACGTATTCCATCAGTTGAAGAAATTAAGACTACTATCCACAAGATTCTTGAAAAAGTCCCTGAAGAAAAAGTTTGGATCAATCCCGACTGTGGACTTAAGACACGTGGTGTTAAAGAGGCTAAAGCTAGTGTTGAGAACTTAACTACAGCCGCTAAAGAAGTCAGAGAGGAACTACTTGTCCATGACAGAAACTAAAAAAACTCCAACTTTATCCTTTGAAGTCTTTCCCCCTAACTCCGAAGTTGGAGTTGGCAAATTAACCGCTACTCTGGATCAATTAAAGGGACTTAATCCTAGTTTTATCAGTGTTACTGCAAGTAACCATAAATTAAACTACGAAAAAACTACTATTGATTTAGCTAAATATGTAAAAGATACACTTGGATGCAACACAATGGTTCATATGCCAGCCGCCTATGTCACCAAAAAACAAGTTGATGACGTTTTGGAGCAACTCGACACAATGCATATCAATCAAGTACTAGCTCTACGTGGTGATATCGTTGACGGTTACACACCAGAAAATGATTTTACTTACGCTAGTGATCTAACAACTTATATTAAAGAGAAGAAACCATATTTTGAAGTTTCCGGTGCCTGTTATCCCGAAGTTCATCCCGATTCAAAAAATCGAATCGACGATATCAAGCACTTGAAAAATAAAGTTGATGCTGGTTGTGATCAATTAATTACTCAACTTTTCTATGACAACGAACAATTTTATCGTTTCCAAGAAGAATGTGCTATTGCCAATATCAACGTTCCTATTCTTGCCGGTATCATGCCGATTGTTAATCGCAAACAAGCCTTACACGTTATCGAAAACTGTGCTGCTCGTTTGCCTAAGAAGTTTATTAATATTTTGGATAAATATAAGGACAATCCTGTTTCACTAAAAGAAGCTGGCATTGCCTACGCCGTTGATCAGATCGTTGATTTAGTTACCAATGATGTTGATGGCGTTCATCTTTATACAATGAATAAGTCCGATACTGCTAAACATATTTTCAGCAATACTGCTTCATTGTTTGACTTAGAAACTGCTGTGGAAGAGTAAAATCGAATCAATGGGACTTATATAAATTTTCCGTCTTCCACAACAAAGCCGATTGGGCTGGAACGTAGTGGGCACGAATTTGAACCGATTGAAGTTCACAATCGTTT
>NZ_BIFW01000015.1 GCF_003967595.1 Companilactobacillus musae
CGCTTAATCAGCTGGTAGACCTTTGAAAACTGAACAAAGTTTTAACACTAAATTGTGTAGGCCAACATTTATTTGTTGGATTTACAACGAAGTCAATTCGCTAGTATAATTTTTATGAGTCACAAACTTTTAATATGAGAGTTTGATCCTGGCTCAGGACGAACGCTGGCGGCATGCCTAATACATGCAAGTCGTACGCACTC
Organism: Companilactobacillus musae; assembly: GCF_003967595.1. Classification (GTDB taxonomy): domain Bacteria; phylum Bacillota; class Bacilli; order Lactobacillales; family Lactobacillaceae; genus Companilactobacillus; species Companilactobacillus musae. The sequence continues at coordinate 204 of NZ_BIFW01000015.1, forward strand.
TCGTGATGATTGAAGCTTGCTTCATGATTCACATTCGAGTGAGTGGCGGACGGGTGAGTAACACGTGGGTAACCTGCCCTAAAGTGGGGGATAACATCTGGAAACAGGTGCTAATACCGCATAACAACTACTTTCACATGATCGTAGTTTGAAAGATGGCTCTGCTATCGCTTTTGGATGGACCCGCGGCGTATTAGCTAGTTGGTGAGGTAATAGCTCACCAAGGCAATGATACGTAGCCGACCTGAGAGGGTAATCGGCCACATTGGGACTGAGACACGGCCCAAACTCCTACGGGAGGCAGCAGTAGGGAATCTTCCACAATGGGCGAAAGCCTGATGGAGCAATGCCGCGTGAGTGAAGAAGGTTTTCGGATCGTAAAACTCTGTTGTTGAAGAAGAACATGCGTGAGAGTAACTGTTCACGTACTGACGGTATTCAACCAGAAAGCCACGGCTAACTACGTGCCAGCAGCCGCGGTAATACGTAGGTGGCAAGCGTTGTCCGGATTTATTGGGCGTAAAGAGAATGTAGGCGGTTTATTAAGTTTGAAGTGAAAGCCCTCGGCTCAACCGAGGAAGTGCTTCGAAAACTGGTAAACTTGAGTGCAGAAGAGGAAAGTGGAACTCCATGTGTAGCGGTGGAATGCGTAGATATATGGAAGAACACCAGTGGCGAAGGCGGCTTTCTGGTCTGTAACTGACGCTGAGATTCGAAAGCATGGGTAGCAAACAGGATTAGATACCCTGGTAGTCCATGCCGTAAACGATGAGTGCTAAGTGTTGGAGGGTTTCCGCCCTTCAGTGCTGCAGCTAACGCATTAAGCACTCCGCCTGGGGAGTACGATCGCAAGATTGAAACTCAAAGGAATTGACGGGGGCCCGCACAAGCGGTGGAGCATGTGGTTTAATTCGAAGCAACGCGAAGAACCTTACCAGGTCTTGACATACCATGAAAAGCTAAGAGATTAGTCTTTCCCTTCGGGGACATGGATACAGGTGGTGCATGGTTGTCGTCAGCTCGTGTCGTGAGATGTTGGGTTAAGTCCCGCAACGAGCGCAACCCTTATTATCAGTTGCCAGCATTCAGTTGGGCACTCTGGTGAGACTGCCGGTGACAAACCGGAGGAAGGTGGGGACGACGTCAAATCATCATGCCCCTTATGACCTGGGCTACACACGTGCTACAATGGTCGGTACAACGTGCTGCGAACTCGCGAGGGTAAGCAAATCACTTAAAACCGATCTCAGTTCGGATTGTAGGCTGCAACTCGCCTACATGAAGCTGGAATCGCTAGTAATCGCGGATCAGCATGCCGCGGTGAATACGTTCCCGGGCCTTGTACACACCGCCCGTCACACCATGAGAGTTTGTAACACCCAAAGTCGGTGGGGTAACCCTTCGGGGAACTAGCCGCCTAAGGTGGGACAAATGATTAGGGTGAAGTCGTAACAAGGTAGCCGTAGGAGAACCTGCGGCTGGATCACCTCCTTTCTAAGGATATGGTACTTTGGTACCAACGGAAATACACAATTGTTAAAACTTTGTTTAGTTTTGAG
>NZ_BIFW01000016.1 GCF_003967595.1 Companilactobacillus musae
TCAAACTCGTACCTTGAAAACTGGATATTAAGAATTAATGAATTAAAGAAACACCGAAAACTGCGCGATAAAAATGGATGTATTTCCATATTTTGTCAAGATTAAGTTATAAAGGGCGCACGGTGGATGCCTAGACACTAGGAGCCGATGAAGGACGTAACTAACGACGATACGCCTCGGGGAGCTGTAAGTAAGCTTTGATCCGGGGATTTCCGAATGGGGGAACCCAAATATCGTAATGGATATTTACTTGCTTGTGAATACATAGCAATCAAGAGGAACACGCAATGAACTGAAACATCTAAGTAGTTGCAGGAAGAGAAAGAAATTCGATTCCCTGAGTAGCGGCGAGCGAAACGGGAATAGCCCAAACTAAAGAGCTTGCTCTTTAGGGTTGTAGGACTGATGTTGTGAGAACAAAAGGTAATGATAGTTGAACAAGCTGGAAAGCTTGGCCAAAGAGAGTGAAAGCCTCGTAAACGAAATCTGACCCACTCCATTCAGTATCCTGAGTACGGCGGAACACGAGAAACTCCGTCGGAATCTGGGAGGACCATCTCCCAAGGCTAAATACTCCCTAGTGATCGATAGTGAACCAGTACCGTGAGGGAAAGGTGAAAAGTACCCCGGAAGGGGAGTGAAATAGATCCTGAAACCGTGTGCCTACAAGTAGTGAGAGCCCGTTTATGGGTGATCGCGTGCCTTTTGTAGAATGAACCGGCGAGTTACGTTAACATGCAAGGTTAAGATGAAAAGTCGGAGCCGTAGCGAAAGCGAGTCTGAATAGGGCGACTAAGTATGTTGATGTAGACCCGAAACCAAGTGACCTACCCATGACCAGGTTGAAGATGCGGTAAAACGCATTGGAGGACCGAACCCGTGTATGTTGAAAAATGCTGGGATGAGTTGTGGGTAGCGGTGAAATTCCAAACGAACTTGGAGATAGCTGGTTCTCTCCGAAATAGCTTTAGGGTTAGCCTCGGGGATTAGGATTATGGAGGTAGAGCACTGTTTGGACTAGGGGCCCGTCTTGGGTTACTGAATTCAGATAAACTCCGAATACCATCAATCTATACCCGGGAGTCAGACGATGAGTGATAAGATCCACCGTCGAAAGGGAAACAGCCCAGATCACCAGTTAAGGTCCCAAAATTCATGCTAAGTGGAAAAGGATGTGGAAACGCATAGACAACTAGGATGTTGGCTTAGAAGCAGCCATTCATTCAAAGAGTGCGTAATAGCTCACTAGTCGAGTGATTCTGCGCCGAAAATGTACCGGGGCTAAGCATGATACCGAAACTGTGGATGTGTCGTAAGACACGTGGTAGGAGAGCGTTGTAAGAGCATTGAAGCTGTACCGTGAGGAGCAGTGGAGTTCTTAGAAGTGAGAATGCCGGTATGAGTAACGAAAGACCAGTGAGAATCTGGTCGGCCGAAAGACTAAGGTTTCCTGGGGAAGGCTCGTCCTCCCAGGGTTAGTCGGGGCCTAAGATGAGACCGAGAGGTGTAATCGATGGATAACAGGTTGATATTCCTGTACTAGTTTATTTTGTTTGAACGATGGAAGGACGCAGGAGGATGATGTGTGCGCGCTGATGGATATGCGCGTCCAAGCAGTAAGTCTTGGTAAGAGTCAAATGCTTTTACCTTTAAGGACAAGCTGTGATGGGGAGTGAAATTTTAGTAGCGAAGCACAGTAACTCACACTGCCGAGAAAAGTTCCTAGTTAGAAATAAACTACCCGTACCGCAAACCGACACAGGTAGTCGAGGAGAGTATCCTAAGGTCAGCGAGTGAACTCTCGTTAAGGAACTCGGCAAAATGACCCCGTAACTTCGGGAGAAGGGGTGCTGGTGTAACAGCCAGCCGCAGTGAATAGGCCCAAACAACTGTTTATCAAAAACACAGGTCTATGCTAAATCGTAAGATGACGTATATGGGCTGACGCCTGCCCGGTGCTGGAAGGTTAAGAGGATCAGTTAGCTTTTGCGAAGCTGAGAATTGAAGCCCCAGTAAACGGCGGCCGTAACTATAACGGTCCTAAGGTAGCGAAATTCCTTGTCGGGTAAGTTCCGACCCGCACGAAAGGCGTAATGATTTGGGCACTGTCTCAACGAGAGACTCGGTGAAATTATAATACCCGTGAAGATGCGGGTTACCCGCGACAGGACGGAAAGACCCCATGGAGCTTTACTGTAGCTTGATATTGAGTTTTTGTGTGACATGTACAGGATAGGTAGGAGCCATTGATTTCGGAACGCTAGTTTCGAAGGAGGCGTTGGTGGGATACTACCCTTGTTATATGAAAGCTCTAACCTACATCGCTTAGCGCGATGAGGGACAGTGTCTGGTGGGCAGTTTGACTGGGGCGGTCGCCTCCTAAAATGTAACGGAGGCGCTCAAAGGTTCGCTCAGAATGGTTGGAAATCATTCGCAGAGTGTAAACGTATAAGCGAGCTTGACTGCGAGACTGACAAGTCGAGCAGGGACGAAAGTCGGAGTTAGTGATCCGGTGGTACCATATGGAAGGGCCATCGCTCAACGGATAAAAGCTACCCTGGGGATAACAGGCTTATCTCCCCCAAGAGTTCACATCGACGGGGAGGTTTGGCACCTCGATGTCGGCTCATCGCATCCTGGGGCTGTAGTCGGTCCCAAGGGTTGGGCTGTTCGCCCATTAAAGCGGTACGCGAGCTGGGTTCAGAACGTCGTGAGACAGTTCGGTCCCTATCCGTCGCGGGCGTAGGAAATTTGAGAGGAGCTGTCCTTAGTACGAGAGGACCGGGATGGACATACCTCTGGTGTACCAGTTGTGCCGCCAGGCGCATCGCTGGGTAGCTACGTATGGACGGGATAAACGCTGAAAGCATCTAAGTGTGAAGCCCCCCTCGAGATGAGATTTCCCATTCCTTTATGGAAGTAAGATCCGTTAGAGAATATGACGTAGATAGGCTGCGGGTGGAAGTGTAGCGATACATGGAGCTGAGCAGTACTAATAGATCGAGGACTTAATCGAGTAA
>NZ_BIFW01000017.1 GCF_003967595.1 Companilactobacillus musae
TTTTAGCTGTTAACCGTATAATTTACTGTCCGTCAACGGTAAATCGACGTAGAACGGCTTTTAGCCGTTCTAGGAGGCTTTAAGGAGTTGATGGACTCACTAGACCAAGACACTTTTGCGCATGCAAAGAAAAGCACACCTGCTTTTTTGCCTGCCTCACGGCGAGTGCGGGGTGAGTTTGAGCGGGAGCTCCCGCTCATTTATGGGGTCAAGCTGACACAGCTTGCGGGTTTGGGCAGCGCCCATGGTTTTATTCGTGTGGGATAGAAATTTGAAAATCAGGGGGGGCGAGGGAGCGAATTTTGCGACCGTACTACGACCCCCCTTTGAGTGCCGAGTGCCAAACTGACGTATTAGGCCACTTGATCCTTACTCTCCCAATGGATACAGGATTTTTATTCTCGGCGACATTTCGGCGACATTTCGGCGACATTTTTTGGAAAATGTAAAATAGTTTGCCCTTTTTGAGCAACTGATGTAAGATATTTGCACAAATAGGATTTTCTGTCGGAGGTAAAAATATGGCATCAAACAAAAAAAGAGTGTCGATTGGTCTAACCGACGCTCAATATGCTCTAGTTCAAAAATTTGCTAAAGAAAAAGGTTTTTCTAAATCTGCAATTTTTGTATTAGCGTTAGAAGAATACGCAAGAAAGGAATCAGGGCAAAAAAAATAAGCAAAAATCCATCTTTGTCACGGGAAGGAATTTTTGCTTAAGGGTGCTTCTGATAAAGGCAATTATAGCAAATGGCTAAAGAAAAAGCGAGATACTTCACGTTCCTACTGTACCCAGAATCTATTCCGGTTGACTGGCAAGAGAAACTTGAACTGATGGGAGTTCCAATAGCAATCAGCCCGTTGCATGACAAGGACTTGAGCAAAGTAGCCGGTCAGCAATACAAGAAAGCACACTATCACGTAATTTACGTTGCTAAAAATCCTGTGACTGCTGATAGCGTTCGGATAAAAATTAGACGAGCACTGGGCAATAAAAGTATCGCGATGGTTCAGATTGTTGCTCAAAGCGTAGAAAATCTTTATTTGTATTTAACGCATGAATCAAAGGACGCCGTAGCTAAGAATAAGCACAAATATCAAAAAGCAGATATTACTCTGCTAAACAATTTTGATATTGACCGTTACATTACGCTGGACGCTGAGGATAAAGACGATTTGCTGAATGATGTTTGTGAATTGATTGATGATCACAATTTGGCTAACATGCGTGAATTGCGGCGTTTTGTTCTTGGCCATGGTTCAGAACATGGCTTACCCAGCATGAAGGTGATTAATTCAGTCTTGCAAGCTCATACTGGACTGATAAGGCTGTATTTCGATGCTGTTTATCAGGAACGCAAGTACGGCAGAGGCGATATAAACAAAGAGACCGGTGAGATACAAGACTAATTAGCAAATGAAAATTGGGTGCTCAATTGAGCGCCTTTTTTGTTGTCGGCTAGCCGACTTCTAATACAGGTTTTTATGGTCTTAGCACAACTCCAATTTATTTGGAGTGTAAGTGCGCATTGCTTTAAAAATAGCAATGAAAAAATCCGAAGAAAATGTCAAAGGCGCACTTATACGTCATCAAAGATGACGCTGTGCTAAACCCATTAGAACCTGTATCAGATTTCGCTTTGCTCAAACAAAACTGACTTGCGTCAGTTGGAATCTTTAAAGCCAATAAAGTCCAGTCGCCAACTCCTTCGGACTTTATTGGCTTTAAAGATTGGCTTTAAATGCCCCTAATTTGCTCTCTAAGCCATTTTAGCTGTTAACCGTATAATTTACTGTCCGTCAACGGTAAATCGACGTAGAACGGCTTTTAGCCGTTCTAGGAGG
>NZ_BIFW01000018.1 GCF_003967595.1 Companilactobacillus musae
ATAACGCGTAGTGCTAGCTTTGTAACAATTACCTAAAATAATTTTTGTTTTTTACTGACCCTTTAGATACAAAAAGCCCCACAATTGGGGAAAACATCCGTCTAAAGAAGGTTTCCAAATTGCAGGACCAACCTAAAAATATCGCAAAACCTGGCTTAATTCAAGCTAAGTTAACTAAATTTATGAATATCATTGAACCTATTTACTTAACGATTGATAAGAAATTTCGCTATCGGTGTAACTACCGTGAGGAAAAGACAAGTGATCTAGTCATCCTCGCATCAATGTTATTAAGAATCGATTTAAGAGATCCATCCGAAACTCATTTTCATAAAATAATGACAGAGGCTGGTATTCCGCTCCCTGAGCGCAGTCGATATAATCGACGTTGCCGTGATCTGATTCCATTCGAGAGGTATATCCGTATTTGCTTATTGAACCAATACAAACAACAATCGTCTTATGAAATAATCGATAGTGCCCCAATTACACTTGTTTATGCTAGAAGAAGTAATGTAGCGAAGGTACTGAGACCTTTTGCCGATAAGGGATATAACGCTATTAAGCATATCTATTTTTATGGTTTTAAGTTACATGTTGTCATAGATGATCAAGGATTTCCACTAAGTTGGGAAGTCACTAGTGCATCTACTGATGATCGTAAAGTAGCGGAAGAACTTCTGTTAACAGCACCAAATAAGTTGGTATTGGCAGATGGTGGTTACCTTAGTCAAGCATTAAAAAATTGGCTTTTAGAGGTTTATAACATAAATTTATGGACACCAATCCATAAGAATATGATCAATCGCAATGTTGTTAATAGTAACGCTCTCAAGAATTTACGTCGCCGTATTGAAACCTTCTTTAATAATCTGAATATTATTGGTCACTTCGAGCATCCTGGAATTAGGACTCCAAGCGGCCTCGAAGTCCGCTTAGAGTCCATGTTTCTTTGGATGACTATTAATGTACATAAACAGATTTTGACCGGAAATAGTGGCTTGAAAATCACTTAATATTTCTATATTACAAAGCTAGCACTACGCGTTA